>CANHGO010000009.1 GCA_947460975.1 Cytophagaceae bacterium | reverse complement strand
CGCTGACGCTGTCCTGGAGTTGTTGGTTTTAATTTTCTAATTGATGCCATTTAAAAGTTCAATTTATCGGGATGAACCCCCTTAATTATTTGCTTAAATTCCTTGGTAAAAATCAATCACCTCTCCCATCGCTACTGTAACAATCGCTTTCTTGATGGTTGACGTACGTCCTGAAGTAACCTTAGTACGTGTACTCTTGGATTTTTTCTTTCCAATTTGACGCATCGTTTGTACATCTTTAACTTCTACTCCGTACATTTTTTTAACCTCTTTGGCAATTTCAATCTTGTTTGCCGTCAACTCAACAACAAACACATACTTGCCTTTTTCTTGCATGGCTTGAGACTTTTCAGTCAAGGCCGGACGTTTAATAATGCCCATTTTTTATTTCGTTTATAACAGAACCGCGTTCTGAAAATTATTTACTAGAATATGTTAACTCAATCTTCGCAATCGCTCCCGTGGTTATTAACAATTTAGTTGCATTAACTAAATCATACGTATTCACATCAGCCGCATTCGAAACTTTCGTTTTAGGAACATTACGTCCAGATAAAACGACATTCTTATCAGCTTCTTGAGTGATCAACAAAGTCTTTGTGGTATCCAATGACAATGCCTTTAACATAGCAATGTATGCTTTGGTCTTAGGCGCATCAAATGCAACCGAATCCAAAATCGCGATATCTCCCGATTGAGCCTTAGCTGCTAATGCCGACTGGCGTGCCAACGACTTAACTTTTTTATTTAACTTGAAATGATAATCACGTGGACGTGGTCCGAAAATACGACCCCCACCTTTCATCAAAGGAGACTTCATAGAACCCGCACGAGCTCCACCCGTTCCCTTTTGCTTCTTAATCTTACGCGTTGAACGCGATACTTCCGCACGCTCCTTAGCTTTGTGTGTTCCCTGACGCTGATTCGCTAAATATTGCTTCACGTCCAAGTAAACCACATGCTCATTAGGAACAATTCCAAAGATCTCATCAGAAAGAGTAATTTTCTTTCCTGTATCTTTTCCTGCTATGTTATATACTGCTAATTCCATGATTCAGAATGTCTATTTTTTTAGGCTATGCCCTTCAAATCTAATTTTCAATGATTACGTATGAGTTCTTTGCTCCCGGAACAGATCCCGAAACAACCAAAAGGTTTTTCTCCGGATATATTCTCAAAACCTGTAAGTTTTGAACCTTAACCCGATCTCCACCCGTACGACCCGCCATACGCAAGCCTTTAAATACTCTACCTGGGAATGAACATGCTCCAATAGAACCCGGGTGACGACCACGATTATGCTGACCGTGTGTTTGACCACCCACTCCATGAAAACCATGACGCTTAACAACACCCTGAAATCCCTTACCCTTAGATGTACCAACAACATCCACATAAGTTTCTAACTCAAGCATCTCAACCGTCAAAACATCCCCTAATGATAAAGGCTGCTCAAACGTGCGAAATTCTACCAATTTTTTCTTTGGAGTTGTTTTTGCTTTCTTGAAATGACCCAACAAAGATTTTGTTGTATGCTTCTCTTTTTTCTCACCGTATCCGATTTGAACAGCATTATAGCCCTCTTTCTCTACAGTTTTAACCTGTGTTACCACACAAGGTCCAGCCTCAATCAGCGTACATGCAATGGATCTTCCATCTTCCATGTATAGGCTGGTCATTCCGACTTTTTTACCGATAATTCCTGACATATTATATTTTATTTATTAAAAAATACGCTTACAAGGCTAACTAGGCTTGTTGTAAGTCTTTATTCAAATTCGTTTTTCAACGAGATCGGAAACACAATAAGGACAGAATTGGTGATAGGCGACAAGGTAATCCCACTGTATTTACAGCGGTTATAACCTTGTGCAGCTTAATACTTAATTAATGGGTTGGGCATTCAACATTCATTAATCAATACCAGTTCTGACACAAAAAATAGAGACTTACCTCCATTTTAATCCCTGTTCAACCCGCATTTTTATGTTTTAAATAAATTCGAGAAGTTCTGCCAACCTCTTTCTGAATGAAAAACTGCGTTTGTGGAACGGGAGTGCAAAGGTAGAAAAAATAATAATACAAACAAGGGTGTGTCTAAAAATATTTTTTGCACCTAAATAAAAATTGTACTTTTCTTATAAATCCACTTCATTTTTAACACAAATCTTAGTAAGTTTGCACCTTAAACGCTTTAAATCAGGCCGTTTATTCCTAATAAATAAGTTATTTCAAAAGATAAATATATATATGTCAAGTTTAGCCAATCAAAAAGGAGTACTACACGGAGATGCCGTGCAAGAGTTATTTGAAATTGCAAAAAAGAATCAATTTGCTCTTCCAGCCGTCAATGTGACCGGCACAAATACAGTCAACGGAGTTTTAGAAGCTGCTAAAGCTGTTAACTCTCCGGTGATCATCCAATTCTCCAATGGCGGTGGCGTATTTTACGCAGGAAAGACTTTGGCAAATACCAATCAAGAAGCGGCTATCGCAGGTTCAATCTCGGGAGCTTATCACGTTCACCAATTGGCAAAAGCCTACGGAGTTCAAGTTATTTTACATACCGATCACTGCGCTAAAAAGTTATTGCCTTGGTTAGACGGTTTATTGGATGCAGGTGAAAAGTTTTATGCCGAGACAGGCCAACCGCTTTTCTCGTCCCACATGATCGACTTATCAGAAGAGCCTATCGAAGAGAATATCGAAATTTGTGCACATTACTTAAGTCGCATGTCCAAAATAGGCATGACACTGGAAATTGAATTAGGAGTAACCGGTGGCGAAGAGGACGGCGTTGATAATTCAGATGTAGATTCTTCTAAATTGTATACCCAACCATCCGAAGTAGCTTATGCTTATGAAGAATTAAGCAAAATTTCTCACAGATTTACGATCGCTGCAGCTTTTGGAAATGTGCACGGGGTTTACAAACCAGGTAACGTAAAATTACAGCCAGTCATTTTGAAAAACTCCCAAGATTTTATTCGTGAAAAATATAACTTAAAGGACGAAAGGCCTATCAATTTCGTTTTCCACGGTGGATCAGGATCCTCTCGTGAGGAAATTCGCGAAGCGATTTCTTATGGTGCGATTAAAATGAATATTGACACTGATTTACAATGGGCTTTCTGGGAAGGGATTTTAGGTTTCTACAAAGCCAACGAAGCATTCTTACAAGGACAAATTGGTAACCCGACCGGTGAAGATTCTCCTAATAAAAAATATTATGACCCACGTGTTTGGTTAAGAAAAGGAGAAGAAACTTTTGTTGCCCGATTAAAATCTGCTTTCGAAGATTTAAACGCAAGCAACGCAAACCAATACCTATAATTTGGATGCATGATTTCCCCATGTGAATTGGGGTTAAAGATTTTTATCTTTTAATGGAGTCGGAGCATATTGCCTCGACTCTTTTAGATATAACGTACATTGATTGTTTATTGATCAAATTTCCTGACAAAGTTTTAATTAAGATGAAAACCGAACTTCACCCAGCAAATACCCGAGGTACCGCAGATCATGGTTGGCTCAAAACCGCCTACAGTTTCAGCTTTTCCTCCTATTATAACCCAGCGCGAATTCATTTTGGTGCATTGCGTGTGTTGAATGACGACTACGTGGCTGGAGGAATGGGCTTTGGAAAGCACCCCCATGACAATATGGAAATTGTCACCATTCCCCTAAAAGGTGCGCTGGCCCACGAAGATTCAGCGGGAAATAAAGGGATCATACAAGCGGGCGATGTGCAAATAATGTCTGCCGGAACTGGGATTCATCATTCTGAATTTAATGCAAACCCAACCGAGCCCGTTGAGTTGTTTCAAATCTGGGTCATGCCTAAACTGAAAAATATCACACCTCGATACGACCAAAGAACTTTTGATCCCACAGATTTTGTTGGCCAATGGAAAACGGTTGTATCGCCTTTAGGTTCCAATATAGATTCACTTCAGGTCAATCAAGATACCTATTTCAATTTGACTGCGATGGAATTAGATGAAACTATTGAATATTCCCTGCATGGGCCTCGCCAAGGAGCCTTTCTGATCGTCATTGAAGGTGCCCTTGAAGTCGACAATCATACATTGGGCCGCCGCGATGCAATAGGAATTTCTGAAACTGACAAGATTGAAATTAAAGCTGCCTCCGCGAATACCAAAGCGCTTTTAATTGAAATACCCATGGTTTGGTAAAAATTCGATTTTAGGAAAACAGAGCTGCTCCTACCAGCTTTACTAACTTTTACAAAGTTAGTAAAGCTATATCACTCTAATTCTATAAAATTAGAAATATCCAACTCATTGGTATTATTCAAATGAAATAATTTGAATTCATCTATGCCCCCAAACCAATTTATAACTTTAATAGGAGAAACAATTTGCCTGTTATTTTTTAATATAGCATTATACGAACTCCACTTCCAATTACGAAAGTCATAAACAACTTCGTGTTTTTGTGGATTATTATGTATGTAATGAATAAGCTTGCTGACATATTCATCGCTATCCACGTGCACCCGTTTATAAGGCTTTTGGAATAATGTGCCAGTCCTTGCATGTTGATGATTAAATGCTAACGCATAAGACTGAAACAACCTTTGTAAATTATGAGCTATGTAATCATGGGTAGATCCAGCAGTTTTAGTACATCTAACATTTACCAAAAAATGATAATGATTTCCCATTAAGCAATAAGCATAAACATCAAAGCATTCTCCCATATACTTCATCCACCTCCTTAAAAAGAACTCGTAATTTTCACTTGACTTAAAAAGTAATTTTTTGTCTATTGACCGATTATATATGTGGTAAAATTTGCCTTGTTCAAATTTTGTATGATAATGTTCCAGATGAGCCATTTTGATTTTTTCAAAATATACACTGTTTAATAGATTTAAAATAATACAAGGGACTGATTATCAATAAATTGATTTAATTTATCTAGATGGTTGTTTTAATTTCTTTCGCTTTAGCTTTACTAACTTTTGAAAAGTTAGTAAAGCTTAGCGAAAGGGGTAAAAGCATATGACTTATTTCTTGAAAGTCAAGCCCTTAGTGAGATCATTTAGCGCTTTGATTTTAGCTTCAAAATCTCCTTTAAGCGAATTTCGATAGGCTTCTAACCCATCCATCGTTTCCTGAATGTCTGTAGGGATGACATCTTCCAAAAACGCCCTGATGCGCTTGGCCAATGTAGGCGATTTGCCATTAGTCGATATCGCAATTTTTAAATCCCCTTTTTGAACAATCGATCCAAGGTAAAAATCACAAAGATGTGGCGTATCAGCTACATTGCAAAGGAGATGCCGTTCTGCGGCTATAGCTTTAATTTTTTGATGCAGTGGAACATTGTCTGTCGCACAAACAACTAAGTCCCGGCCATCCAAATCACCCTCCAAGAATTCACGAATTTCATAACTAACCAATGGAAATTTTTCAATATACTCCAACGTATCTTCCCGAAAAAATGTGGCCACCATAAAAACACGAGCTTCCGGAGAATTTCGTAAAATGGCAGAAACTTTTTCTAAGGCTACATTTCCCCCGCCAACGACCAGCGTGTTCAATTGGTCTAATTTCAAAAAAATAGGAAATAAGGTATTTGCCATGGTTTATTTTTTGCCGGCCAACTGCCCACAGGCGGCGTCAATATCTTTGCCACGTGAACGACGCACATTAACAATCATTTTTTTACTTTCCAAATAGGCCACAAATTTAGCCAGTGCATCCGCCTCCGCATTCACAAAATCTGCCTGGGCAATAGGATTGTATTCGATAATATTAATCTTACAAGGCAATTTTCGAGCAAACTCATAGAGTTCGCGTGCATCATCCACCGTGTCATTAAATTTATTAAACATGATGTATTCTAACGTTATTTCATTTTCTGTTTTGTCATAAAAATAACGCAAAGCCTCTGACAATGCCTCCAAGGTATTGGACTCATTAATGGGCATAATCTGATTTCTTTTTGTGTCATTAGCCGCATGAAGCGATAAAGCAAGGTTGAACTTCACCTGGTCATCGCCCAATTTCTTAATCATTTTAGCTATTCCGGCGGTTGACACCGTGATACGCCGAGAAGCCATCCCCAATCCATCGGGAGAAGTAATCATTTCGACAGACTTCAACACATTGGAATAGTTCAAAAGGGGCTCTCCCATGCCCATATAAACAATATTTGTCAATGGAATGCCGTATTTTTCTTGAGCTTGATCTCGAATCAAAACGACTTGATCATATATTTCAAAAGCCTCTAAATTCCTTTTTCGGTCCATGTAACCCGTTGCACAGAAACTACAAGTAAGGGAACAGCCCACCTGCGATGACACACAAGCGGTCATTCTTTCACGGGTAGGAATTAAAACTCCTTCGATGAGGTTGCCGTCATGCAAGGCAAAGCTAGATTTTATAGTTCGGTCGGTACTGATTTGGAATTCAGCCGTTTCCACACATTGTAGGGAATAGTTGTCGGCCAACCAGCCCCTCGTTTCTTTCGGGATATTAACCATTTGGTCAAATGAACGAACCGATTTTTTCCAAATCCATTCATAGACTTGTTTGGCCCGAAAACCCGGCTCTTTGCGTAGCAGCATTTCCTGCCGCAACTCCTCTAAAGTTAAATTTCTAATCGCTTTCAACGAAGGCAATAATTCCTTTTCTACCATTATTTTTTCAACAATTCACCCACTTTACTAGAAATGGCCCTTCCTTCTGCTAATCCAGCTAATTCCTTAGAAGCCACACCCATAACCTTGCCCATGTCTGCTGGGCTAGTAGCACCCAATTGAGAGATGATGGCAGAAATACGTTCCGTTAACTCAGAATCCGATAATTGTTTGGGTAAAAACTCCTCGATAATGGTGAGTTCTACTTGCTCTTTTTCCGCTAAATCAGGGCGATTTTGTGCGACATACACTTCTAATGAGTCTTTGCGCTGTTTGGCAGCTTTCATTAAAATTTTCATTTCTGCATCAACAGAAATCTCACCCGTATTTGAGCCTGAAGTCTCCTCCAATAAAATCATCGATTTTATTGCCCTCAAAGCACGCAAACGATCCGCATCTTTAGCGCGCATGGCATCTTTTATGCCGTTTTCAATGGTTAATTTTAATGCCATAAGATTTTAATTTTGAAAATGGGCCTTCACCCCGTCTATAAACTCTCTATTATTACTTAATCTTGGAACCTTGTGTTGGCCACCTAATTTTCCCCTAGCTCTCATCCAAGCATAAAATGTTCCTTTAGGGGCAACGAGTACCTGTGGGAGTTCTAAAACTAAATCATATGAACGTTTTGCGTCATAATCTGAGTTTACTTCACGAAGTGTTCGGTCCAAAATTTCCACAAAGATACGTAAATCTTTTGGGGCTTTTGAGAACTCTACGACCCATTCATGACTACCTTTTTTACCACCTTCCATATAGGCAGGTGCTGCCGTATAATCTTTTATTTCTGAATTTGTCTGAATGCAGGCAACGGAGATTGCTTTTTCTGCATTTTCAATAATCAACTCTTCGCCAAATGCATTTATAAAATGCTTGGTTCGCCCCGAAATTTTAATCCGATAAGGTAAAATAGAAGTGAATTTAACGGTATCGCCAATTTTATATCTCCAAAGCCCGGAATTCGTTGTAATCAACATGGCATAATTGACCCCTAGCATTACTTGGTCCAGTGAAACTATTTGATCTACTTCTTCTCCATGCGGCCCGATGGGAATAAATTCATAAAAAATGCCATAGTCAAGCATCAGTAGCATCTCATCAGGCAAACTCAAATCGTCTTGAATAGCAAAAAAACCTTCTGAAGCATTATAAATTTCTAAAAATCGAACCTCTGAACTTGGAAACACTAGATTTTGAAACATCTCTCGGTATGGGCCAAAAGCCACCGCACCATGTACCAAAAATTCAAAATTTGGCCACACCTCTAAAATTGATTTTTTGCCGGTAATCTCCAATATTTTTTCAATGAGCACTAAAGTCCAAGTAGGAACGCCCAAAATACTGGTCACATTTTCCTTAGACGTTTCAATCGCCATTTTTTCAATTTTTTGATCCCAATCATCCATTAATGCCACGTCAAGCGATGGGGTACGAATAATTTGGGCCCAAATAGGCAAATTTTTCATCACTACTGCTGAAACGTCGCCCAAAAGAAGGCTTGAATTCAATGGATTGTTTGACAAACTTCCGCCAATGGACAAGCCTTTTCCCTCAAAAATTCTAGTCTCAGGCTTGTAGTTGATCAACAAAGTGATCATATCTTTTCCGCCCATCATGTGGCAGTTTTCTAATGATTCCTTTGACACTGGGATAAATTTGCTTCGTGCATTTGTCGTTCCTGAAGACTTCGAAAACCATGAAATCGGACTTGCCCAAAGTACATTTTGCTCTCCATGCATCATTCGATCAATGTAGGGAAAGATCTCCTCGTAGGTTGATATAGGAACTTTTGCCTTAAATTGTTCATAATTTCCTATTTCAGAATACCCATATTTCTTCCCCCACTCCGTATTTCGACCCGAAAATATCAGTTCATTCAAACTAGTATGTTGAAGCTCCAGCGGATTTTTGAAATGCTCCTCTATTCGAGGCATTCGCCTTTTCATTAACCACAATAAAGTCTCATTAAATAAGGACATTTCAAAGATTTTTTAGCGTGCGGCTAGGGTAATCTGTAATGATCTCATCTACGCCCAATTGGATCATTGCCTTCACATCCATTGGTTCATTAACCGTCCAAGGAATTACTTTCATCCCTTTTGAATGACAATCTTTTACGATATCCTTCGTCAACGAAGTGAAGTTGGGGCTATAAATTGCAGGCGTAAAACCTAAATCCGAACATGTACTTTCAGGCCCTTTTCTTGTCACTAAAGCCGATAAATCCACCCGAGAGAAATGGCCCGACTGGATCGATTTGTACCAGTATTTTAACACATTGAAATCAAAACTCTGTAAAATGATATATTCTGGACGGACGTGTTTGGCCATAACGGCCCATACTTTTTCCGAAAACTCGTCCACGGTAGGCGGTTGGGACACCCCATATTCCTTCGGATCTGATTTGATTTCGATGTTGTAATATATTTTTTTGCCCGTTTTTTTTCTAAAATCTTCGACCCATTGGAATACTTCCTCCAGCAAGGGTTTAAAGGCAAATACTTTTTTCTGTTCTGGAAATAGTGGATTTCCGCGTGAGCCTACATCAAATTTCCTAACCTCACTATAACTCATTTTATAAACATTAAGCCCCTTTTCTTCCGATTTTAAAACGGGCGTTCCATCTGGTTTTATGGCATATAATGAATTCATGTAGGGCTCATGCGACACAAGCACTTGGCCATCCGCAGAAATACAGACGTCCATTTCGAGAACCGTAACTCCCGCTTCCAACGCATGCTGAAATGCAGGCAATGTATTTTCGGGAAACTCGCCCCGACATCCTCTATGTCCTTGAATGATTGGCTTTTGTGCCATTAGCGTAATTTGACTTAGTAAAACTAAAATACTGACAATTAACTTCATCGATGAGAACTTTCATTTAATTTTTTCCGATCCTTCATAATTTCATTGACCCGCTCATATAATTCGATAAAATCTTTTGGCTCTCTCACATACGAATTAAAACTTTTCACAAAGGAGGCGGAATCAACAGCATGTTTTTTAAATGTCGCCTTTTCCAATTGATTGTAAAGTAACAAATTAGTATCTGCGCTAATGATCTCCATTCTACTAATATTAACTTCATCTAAGTGAATATCAACCAAAATTTGAGCCATTTTTTCTTGATCCAAGCGATTTCGGTTCCGATCATTTTGACAAGAAAGTACAAGGAATACAAGGACAACAAAAAGGTATTTCATGAGCCAAATTTACGTACAAATTAGAAAGCTTTTATGGGATTTCGCATAGATTGCTCAAAAAATAGGTAATTTAGCAAGCATATACCTAATAAATTACTCATTTAGAAATGGATATCCGTGCATTTCTTTCCCATATTGTACAGCTGGACATTCGCATCAGAAAAGCGATTAATACACAAATGCATGGAAATTTCTCCTCTGTATTTAAGGGCTCTGGCTTGGAATTTAGTGATTTAAGGCAGTATCAATATGGTGACGATGTTCGACACATCGATTGGAATTCAACGGCCAAGGGACACGGGACTTTTATCAAACTATTTAAAGAAGAAAAAGAGCAAACCGTTTTTTTCTTATTGGACTTCAGCGCATCTCAAAACATTAGAAATGGGGAGGATTCAAAACTAAAAACACTGAAAGAAGTAGCTGGAGTCCTGACATTTTCTGCGATGCAAGAAGCTGGAAATATAGGCCTTTGTTGCTATTCAGATAAAAATGAAAAATTTATAGCCCCTGGCGCAGGTAAAAAACACGGCTATCAAGTCATCAATGAATTGTTCAAATTAATTCCTGAAAACACCGGAACAGATTTAAAACAAGCGTTAAAATTTACACTTCAAGTCTTAAAAAGAAAAAGCCTCATCTTTGTATTATCTGATTTTATCGACGCTGACTACCACGACTTATTACGCGCGATGTCAAAAAAGCACGATTTAGTTATCATTCAAATAAATTCTGATGTAGAATTAAAGTTGCCCGCCATGGGAATTATCCCCATTTATGATCCAGAGAAAAGAAAAACCACGTGGGTGAATACGTCAACTAAATCCTTCAAATCTTTATTGGCCCATGAAATTCATACGAATGCGCAAGACCTAAATGACCTATGTAAGCAATGGCAAGCGAATTATATTCAAATAAAAGCAGGGGGTGATTTTGTACCTAGTCTAATTAAACTTTTCAGAATTAGAAAATAATGCAAGAGAAACCCATTAAAATTTATGGTTCATTTATTGAGGATTCAGCCAAAATTGGCCAACCAGTTCACTATGTCCTAAAAGTACTTCATTCAAAAAATCAAGAACTTTTTTTCCCAGGAAACAACAAAAAATTTGGCCATTTTGAACCCATAAAAAAAGAATATTTCTCCACTCAAACATCCGAAAAAGGTAGTTTAGATTCGGCCATTTATACATTCAAATTTTTTGATATCGCAGATTTCCAAACGCTAAGTTTGCCCATTTACCTAATCAATGCATCGGATTGTACACAAATTTATCCAAAAGCCGATACCATATTTCTGAAGAGATTACTGCCCCACCCAGAATTGATCAATGTAGATACGATGATCAACAACGTAGAAATTCCCCTAATAAAACCGAAAACAAATATTAAAAATGTGTTTATTGGCGGGATTGAAATTCTACTAATTTCTGGAATTATCTATTGGGTGTTTGGAGCCAATATCAGCAGAACGTACCGCTATTATAAACTATGGCGAAAAAATATTGAATTTAGGCGGGCTTTCCAGAGGCAATCAAGATCGATCAGTCAAGATCCCAAAGGTATTCAAAGGCTTGAAAATGCAACTTTAGTGTGGAAAATATATATTGAAAAATTAACGAAAACGCCTTTTTCAACTTTCACGACGACCGAGATGGTCGATAATTTAAAGGATAAGCGACTTGCAAAAGCATTAAAAGCTATTGATTCTGCTATTTATGGCGGCAACTTTTCAGAAAAGACCATGGAATCTGTGAACATCATGGTTGAAATTGCTAATGCCGCCTACCAAACGGAGCGAAGAAAAATCAAACTTGAGCGAAAGAAAAAATGAAATTTGACCTTTATTATTCTTGGCTGAAACTAAAAACAATCTTCACCTATGATTGGGAAAATCCCTATTTTCTTTATTTGATTCCTTTGCCTTTAGTCATTATCCTAATTTCATCCTTGGTTAATAGGAGAAAAAAATCAACCATTGCATTGTCTTTTTCTACTCCTATGGAACAAAACAGATGGGTCCGACTCATTAGTTTCATTCCAAAAACCATCGAATCCCTTTGCCTGTTATGCGTTATTTTAGCCATTGCGAGCCCATATAAAAAAATTATCAAAACAGAAATCAAGTACGGAGGAGTCGATATGGTCATGGCACTTGATTTGTCTAGTTCCATGCTGACCCAAGATGTTGCTCCATCGCGCCTTGAAGTCGCCAAAAAACTGGCCATTTCATTCGCCAAAAACAGAACTCAAGATCAAATATCGCTAGTCGCATTCGCTGGATCCCCTTATTTGGCTAGTCCGTTAACGAGTGACCTGACCTACATAACTAAGGCTATTTCCTTATTAGAATCAAGGCAAATAAGAGAGGAGGGCACGGCATTAGGGGATGCATTAGGCATGTCCATTAACCAAATTAGAGAAGAAAAAAATCCCAAAAAAGTCGCTATCGTCATCAGCGATGGGAATAATACAGCAGGTAATTTAGACCCTATTACGGCGGCTAGTTTAGCTAAGTCCTTTGGAATCAAAGTATATACCATCGCCGTGGGTAGCAATAAACCATCGCTGGATCCTGTCGACGAATCTACTTTACGTTTAATAGCCGAAAAATCGAATGGCCAATTTTACAGAGCCACTGATACAAAAACGCTAAGCGACATCTTTACAGAGATCGACTTTCTAGAAAAATCACGCAGCTTGCAAGTGAGCACTGAAATACATGAGGATGTAAAACCGATTTTCATAAAACTCGCCTTCTTGTTTTTTTGCGTCGGCATTCTGCTCAAATTAACACCTATTTCAAATATTTTAGAAGACTAATATGGTTCTATTTCCAAACGCTAAAATAAATTTGGGTTTATTCATTACGAAAAAAAGAGTGGATGGTTTTCATGAATTAGAAACGTGTTTTTTTCATATTCCATGGTCTGATATTTTAGAAATAAACCCTGCATTAGATTTCAAATTTAGCTCCAGCGGCTTGCCTATTTCTGGCGAGATACAAGATAATCTGTGCTATAAAGCCTTCATGGCGTTATCTGAGGACTTTAAAATTCCAAATGTTCATATACACCTACATAAAATCATCCCGATGGGCGCTGGATTAGGTGGCGGTTCTTCAGATGCTGCGTTTACATTAATGGGCCTAAGAGATTTGTTTGAGTTGCCATTAACAAATCAGGAACTGATTCCTTATGCGCAAAAATTAGGCAGTGACTGTGCTTTTTTTCTTTTCAAACAAGCACAATTTGGAACGGGAAAAGGAGATGAGCTGACGCCCATACCAACTAGCCTTAGTGGTTTGTATACAATCATTTTATACCCAAATTTTGGCATATCAACGCAAAAAGCTTACGCTGGAATTCAGCCAAATCCTGCTCCAGGATTTCTGCCTGATTTATTGAAATCGCCTATGCCCACTTGGAAAAACACGGTAAAAAATGATTTTGAGAAAACGTTATTTGTCGAATATCCATTGCTCGCCGAAATGAAGCAAGACATGTATGATTTAGGCGCAGTTTATGCCGCGATGAGTGGATCGGGATCGACTATTTTTGGCTTATTTAAAAACGAAGTTAGCCCAAAAGACTCATGGGCCAACCTCGCTAAGTGGGAAGGATTTATCCCTTAATCTTTCGCAAAAATGGCTTCTAATGCAGATGCGCCGCTGATGACTAATTTACCTTCAGGCAAACTAGCGAGTGGCTTAACACCTACTAAATCCTTTGTCGAACTTAGAATTTCTACTGGGATTTGCTTTATAGTTCCATTTGAGCTTTCGAAGTAAATAAATCCCGCCTTACCCACACGAGCTAATGCAGCCTGCGGAACAGCCGATACGGATTTAGAACCTACTGTGATTTTTGCGCTAATAAACTGGCCCACAGTAAATAATTTTTCATCTGATATTTTCTCGAAATGACCATGAACAGAAGTGGTTCTAGTCTCCAAATTAACTTGCTGGCCAATCAAAAATATTTTAGCTTTTACACTTATCCCTTCAGATTCAACTAGAATCGTTTGGCCTAATTTCAACTTAGATAAGTCTCTTTCAAATACTTTTAATTCAACATGTTTATCTAGTGTTCCTACAATTTGCACTAGAATATCCGCAGGAGTTACATATTTGCCAATCGCCAAATATTGTTCCTCAATATAGCCCTCGATGGGTGATTTGACGGCTAATACCGCATTTATATTGCCCTTCGCTAATGCTTTCATATCACATCCTATCATCTCAAGTTTCAAACCTAAAGCCTTGACCTGAGTCTGCAAATTAATCTGATCCACCTCTGCTTGTTGGAGCTTTTTCTTAGATCCCACTTCTTCATTACTTAATACTTGCTGGCGTGATTTTTCCACATTAGACAAACCCAAAGCACTTACAGCCTGCAGGTATTCTTGCTGCATTTGAATGTAATCTAAGCTATTAATGGTCGCTAATACTTGGCCCTTGCTCACCTTTTTACCCGGTAAAAGTTCAAAAGTAGACTTCACATATCCGGCAATGGGAAGAGAAACCGAGGCGATAGAAACAGGTGGTACGTCTACTAATCCGGTACATTTAACTTCCTCTCCCATCTCGTGTTGGATAATTTCTCCTAGATTAATTCCCGCGTTTTGCTTTTGCTCAGCGGTCAATTTAATCTCCTGTGCGGCTGTCGAAGCAGGTTGATTTGTGGATTCATCTTTCTTTGAATCACATGAGGCTAATATGATGAGCCCCAATACTATTATTTTTATATGCTTATTCATTGCCTAAAATTGTTTCGATTTGAATGACTGTTTGGTTGTATGCCAAAACCTCTTGTAAATATTGTTCTCTGATTTGCCATGCTTGTTGGGCATTTTGCAACATTTCTATATACTCAATTTCACCCGCTTTATAGCTTTTAAGTGCGGTAGATTCCAACCAAATTGCCTGAGGCAAAGCGGTTTCTTGGAAATAAGTAAGGGAATTTACATACTTATTTAACTGGGCCAAATAGGAAGTGTACTCCCTAGATAATTGATCTAAATTTTGATCTTTCTGACTTTCAAATACCTGAACTTGTTTCTCAGAAGCCGCAACTCTAGCCTTTTGGCCTTTGGAAAAAATGGGTATTCCGATACCTGCTTGTACATAATTTTGTCCTCCAAAATTTTCAATGCTTTGAGAGACTACACCAAAACGTAAATCGGGTTTTAATTTTTCGCGCTCCACTTGCACTTGTAATTTACTTGCGTCAATTTGCTGGTCGATCAATTGCATTTGAGGGTTGTTGGCAACCTCCTTAACCAAAAATTTAGCTTCTCGATTCAGCTTCTCAACCGAACTGATTTCAAATGCCTGTGGATAATTAATCCAATACGCCAAATTTTGAAGACTAATTTTCATGTCCGATTCCAATGCCATTCGTTTCTGCTGAAACTCGCGCAAACGTGATTCTGCAGCGACTAATTCCAGTCGGTTCGTTTCCCCCTCTTTAAATTTTAAGGCCGCTGCTTTTTTCATTTGCGCATAAATACTATCCTGCTTTTGAAGAAACTCGTGGTTTTTTTGCTGGACCATCAACAAATAATAATACCATTTAACGGATGATGCGACTAAGTTTTGGGTGATTTTGAGCCTTTTTTCAGCCACCATTTTTTGAGAGCTGAGCGATTTAACTTGCGCTTTCAATAAACTAGGCCAAGGAATATTTTGGTTGGCTATAATGGTATAATCTTGGCTAAAATAAGTCTGTGTTTTCCCATATTGAAAGTCTAGCGATCCCTTCGGAAGTTCTCGGCCTGTACCGATAAAAGCCTCCGCAGCTTGTACTTCCAAGTTTCCAGTAGTAATTAATTTATTGTTTTTTAGGGCATGATCAAGGCAGTTTTGGAGGCTCAATTTTGTTGGATTTTGAGCCACCATACTAAAACTAAAGCATAGCAATAATGCAATGAGCCCTATTGATTTTTCCTTTAATTTTCTTTCTTTTCTAGTCATAACGATTGAATAAACTACTGGAATGACCACCAACGTCAAGAAGGTAGCCGTAATTAAACCACCAATGACCACAGTAGCTAGAGGCCTTTGAACTTCAGCACCTGGAGACTGACTCAGGGCCATCGGCAGAAAACCTAAAGAGGCAACGGAGGCCGTCATAATCACGGGTCGAAAACGTAATTCTAGGCCTTTGGCTAATCGTTCTTTAACACTTAAACCTTCATTTGCGAGCGTTTTAAAGTAGGAAAGCAGTACGATTCCATTCAGGACGGCCACTCCAAAGAGTGCGATAAATCCAATGCCGGCAGAAACTGAAAAGGGCATATCGCGTATCCAAAGAGCCCAAATTCCTCCAATGGCAGAAAGTGGAATGGCCAAATAAATGATGGATGCTTCCACAAAGGATTGAAATGTAAAAAAGAGTAAGATAAAAATAAGGGCCAGGGCGATGGGAACCACTAGGGAAAGTCGGGATTTTGCAGCCACTAAATTTTCAAAAGTACCTCCATAGGTCACATAATAACCGGCTGGTAAAACCACTTTGTTTTTCATCACCGACTGAATATCGGCGACTACGCTTTCCACATCTCGATTTCGTACATTGATCCCTATGGTAATTCGTCGGTGTGTATTATCCCGCGCAATTTCAACAGGCGCATTTTCATAATCGACTTCGGCAACTTCTTGCAAAGGAATGTGGGATCCATTAGGTAAATCTAAATAAAGCTCTCGCAAATTTTGAATATCCGTCCGGTGAGCTGAATCCATTCTGACTACAAGGTCAAAACGTTTTTCACCTTCCATGACAATCCCCGCGGTCTCACCGGCAAAGGTCATTTTGATCATTCGATTAACGTCCTGAATTTGAAGGCCATATTGTGCCATTTTGTTGCGATTGTATTTCACCACGAGCTGAGGAATTCCGTCAATTTGTTGGACTTTAATATCCCCGACCCCATCAATTTTCCGAATATATCTGGCTGCATCTGTTGCATGAGAAAATAGTTCATCCAAATCTTCTCCAAATATTTTAATGGCAATATCAGACTTAACCCCAGCGATCAATTCATTAAATCGCATTTGAATAGGCTGTGTAAATTCAAAATTAACTTCTGGAAAAACATCTAAAGCTCGGTCCATTTTTTCCTCTAATTCCTGAGGGGTTTTAGCTGCCTTCCATTCGGATGGATCTTTTAAAATGATGAGAATGTCACATGAGTTAATCCCCATAGGATCCGTCGGAATTTCAGAAGCTCCAATGCGAGAAACAACTTGCTTAATTTCGTTAGGAAACTTTTTCATTAGCAATTTTTGTGCCTCGGTATTCACGTGAATGCTTTGAGACAAACTGGCGTTTGTTGGCAAAATAGCTTCCACCGCAAAATCACCTTCATTTAATTCTGGAATAAACTCCCCTCCCAAGGTTGTGAAGAGCCAAATACTGCCTATAAATAAAATCCCTGAACTTATGATCACCCATCTTCTCGACTTCAAGGCCCAGTCAACAATAGGTTTATAGCCCCCGTACATAAAATTCATGATGCGATCCGCGATGGTCAATTGGTGACTGATTTTTTTATTCAAAAACAAAGCTGACATCATGGGGACATACGTCAAAGAAAGCAGCAAAGCACCAAAAATGGCAAAACTAACAGTTTGAGCCATAGGCCTAAACATTTTACCTTCAATACCCCCTAGGGCCATAATAGGTAAATAAACGATTAAAATGATGATGACTCCAAAAGCCGCCGACTGGAAAATGGCTTGAGAAGAAACGGTAACCTCTTCATCCATGGCATGTTGGCTCAATACTTCCCCCTTTCGATGAAGATGCAATCGATGTATAATGGATTCGACAATGATGACGGCGCCGTCTACAATTAAGCCAAAGTCGATCGCTCCAAGACTCATCAAGTTCGCGGAAACGCCAAAAATATGCATCATCGCAAATGCAAAAAGAAGGCATAATGGAATCACGGATGCGACAATTAAGCCTGCTCTAAAATTTCCAAGAAGTAATACCAAGATAAAAACGACGATTAATCCTCCTTCCATTAAATTCTTTTCGACCGTCGAAATGGATTTCCCAATTAAGACACTTCGATCCAAAAAGGGTACAATTTTGATCCCTTGAGGCATGGTTTTTTGGATCGTCTCCAATCTCAACTTCACATCTTTGACTACATTGTTGGCATTCGCCCCTTTCAACAAAAGCATCACGGCTCCGACCACTTCTCCCTTTCCATTTCTGGTCATAGCACCATAGCGAACTGCCTTCCCAAACTGAACTGTAGCCACATCTTTAATCAAAATAGGCAAACCACCGGGGCCCCTTTGAACCACCACTGTATTTTCAATGTCCTCCAGAGAGTTTAGCATTCCCTCTGATCTAATGAAATATACATCGGTACCTTTTTCTAAATAACTACCTCCAGAATTTGAATTATTGTTTTCTAAGGCAGTAAAAATCTGATTGATCGAAACATGAGCTGCACTAATTCGTTCAGGATTAATGGCTACTTCATATTGCTTTAAATTCCCCCCAAAAGAGCTGACCTCTACTACGCCCTTAATACCTAACAACTGACGTTTAACAATCCAGTCTTGGTATGTTCTTAAATCAGCAAGTGAATATTGGTTTTCAAAAGCGGGGTCAACTTCCAAGGTATATTGATAAAATTCTCCGAGGCCAGTGGTAATAGGTGCCATCTCAGGCACTCCAGCACCCTTTAATAGGTAGGGCTCGGCGCCCTTCAACTTCTCAGAAACTTGTTGGCGCGCCACTTCCATCGCCACCTCGTCTTCAAAGACGACGGTAATAATGGAAAGTCCCATCCTAGAAACGGAACGGATATCGCGTACGTTGGGAATCGTTCGTAATGAAATTTCTAGGGGATAGGTTACAAATTTCTCGACTTCCGCCGCCGCTAAAGCTGGCGACTGAGTGATTACTTGTACTTGATTCGATGTAATATCGGGCAAAGCGTCGATGGGCAATTGGCTTAAAGAATAACTTCCCCAAGCAATTAAACCGATCACGAAAATTCCCACAACTAATTTATTGCGGATACTAAATGAGATTATTGAATTGATCATAGGTCTTTATATTAACTTAAAAAATGCTTCTGCTATTTTTTAAGCCCTAGGGGGCGCGATCAAAACGCGGGATAAAGAAAAGTGATAAAGATTTATTTGTTGGAGATCTTTCCTACGTGACATCAAAATCAAAATAGGCCAAATACACAAAAAGTATAAACCGGGAATAACATAGCCTATAATCCCGTTAAAATCGATGGAAGGGAGACTTGGATGCTTACTTGTTTTACCATGTTTCGAATCTGCTGCATAATGCAACCAAAGAAAATCAGCAAAATTGAAATTTGATTTTTCTATCTTCTTATGCTCTTGAAAATGTTTTAACAGCTCGTTTGCTTTAAATGATTGCTCTAATCCTACTTTAGGCAGAAGACTGCCTAAAATAAATAAAACAAAAAGAAAAGTGACCACTACATTTTTCATTCTATAAATGTACAGAAATTTCGAAAATTAAATGGATATTTATGCTTTGAAAAATTAATAGATTGAGACAAAAGCGTATTACCACACGATTAATTTAAGGAATCTCCCGCCTATTTATGGATGAAATAAATCTTTTGTGGCATCAGTTGACCGATTCGGAAACTATTATCCGTTCGGGCTTATTAGTCATTACCTTAATTGTGTTTGCAGAAAATGGTTTATTCTTCGCCTTTTTTTTACCTGGCGATTATTTACTCTTCCTAACGGGTGTTTTTGGAGGGACAGGCGTTTTAAAAGAGCCTTTGTCGACTATCTTGCTCAGTATATTCCTCGCATCAGTCATCGGGTCTTTATGTGGGTATTTACTGGGTCGATTTTTTGGAAACTCGCTACAAGGGAGGCCTGATAGCTTCTTTTTCAAGAAAAAACATTTAGAATCCACAAGAGATTTTTTTGAAAAATACGGTTTTGGTGCTTTGGTCATTAGCCGATTTTTACCCGTTGTACGAACATTTACGCCTATACTCGCTGGAATAAGCAAAATGTCTTGGTATAGCTTTTTATTTTTAAACGTTTTTGGCGCGGCGATGTGGGTCGGCATATTAGTTGCCGGAGGTTATTACATGGGACAGCATTTTCCATGGATTATTAATTACGTACAATACATCATCTTGTTTTTTTTAGGAATAACCACCTATACGATCATCAAAGGCTATTTGAAATTCAAAAAATGATTGAACAATTTGCATATGTAATCGCTTTTTTAGTAGCAGGCATTTTATTTATTGCCTTGATATTATTTATATCGCGTTCATTAAGACCATTTAGGCCAAATGAGGAAAAGTTAAGCACTTATGAATCTGGGGAAGAGCCAATGGGAAATGCCAATATCCGCTTTAATCCAAGGTTTTATGTAATTGCGCTCTTGTTTGTTTTATTTGAAGTGGAATTAATATTTCTATTTCCTTGGGCTGTGGTTTTTGGCAATAAGCAATTAGCGTTAGTTGATTCAAATTGGCCCATTTATGCCTTGATAGAAATGTTTATTTTTGTTGGAATACTGGCACTAGGATTAGCTTTTGCTTGGGTTAAAGGATATTTAACATGGGAGAAACCGTCGACGAATACTGAAGAAATGAATAGCCCTATCCCGATTGACGCGTATAAAAAATATTTACCTAATTCGAAATAGTTACCACCTTGGATTTGTGGAGTATACTTTATTCTTGACTTTAAAGGCAATCATTATTTCATGAGAGCCTAATGAAGTCCGAGCCAAGCCTAAACTATGATTTTCATACAAATAAGTCATATTCAGACTTTGATTTAGATGCACCCCAAACATAGCTCCTATGGCTTCATTGTGCCTATATGAAGCCCCCATCCAAACCAAATCGTCAAAATTTACTTTGAAATTTCCTTCCACACCAAACGCGGCATTTTTCATGTATTTAGCCAAGATTGACGGAGAAAAAGTCCAATAGCGCCCTACTTTTATCTCTCTTCCAAATTGGAAAAAGATATTAGGATTTGTTTGGCCTAGCCATAGTATTCGAACCGTATCATTTTCAGCTATGTTAGTCCTGGTTAGACTATAATTATCCATCACCAATTGATTGGCCGATAAGCCTATATGAAATTTACGATTGTAATATAGGATTCCTACATTGACTAGGGGTTGGATTCCATTCAGTTTTGACTGAGTCATGTAGGGGTCTCCTTCATCTTTTACCGTAAAACCACCGATGCTAAGGCTTCGTTGGTATACCCCGACCGTAGCGCCGACCGCCAATTTTTCCTCCCCACCTAATGATAAGTGGTACCCATACGAAGCTCCTAATGAAATACTTGACAAGGGGCCAAAATTATCGGTCATCGCTTGTAAGCCTAATCCTTGATGAAAATTAGCCCTGTATGTTTTTTTTCGAATTCTTGTTGGCGTAAATGTCCTCCTAATCGTTTTTGACATAAATGGCGTTTTGCCTGAAGAGGTCCGATCCGTTTTATCAAATGCCATATTAGCTGTGGCATAAAAACTAGACATATTGGTGTTGAAACCGGTCCATTGTTGGCGATACCCCGTTTTTATATCCCAATAATCCTCGTATCCCGTGAAGGCAGGATTATATAAATATCTGTTCATCATATATAAGCCAAATTGGGGTGTTTGCTGGGCTAGGCCAACAAATGACATACATAAGACAAAAAGAAGAATTAAAAATCTCATTACTAAGGGTTCGAACCACAAAAATCGGTTAAATATATTTAATTTCGTAAGATATTTTTGGAAAAAAAATTGGCATTAAAAATTCTACCCAAGATATCCATTGATCCATGCAAGTTAAAAGTTACCCAATAGAAAGTCTACATTCATTCTCAAAACTGCTAATTGATTACTTAGCGGGGTCTCCTGCATTAGCTACGTTTTATGGAAATGCTCCTCAATTGGAAAGTTTTGAACAACAAATACTTGAAAAAAAATCATTTAGTCAATCAAATAGGGCCATTTTACACGAGGTGATTCAGGGGCAATATCATGAAATAGGTCATGAGGTTGAGATTGATTCTATATTGAACGAAAATACCTATACGGTTACCACTGGGCACCAATTAAATATTTTTACGGGGCCGCTTTATGTGATTTATAAAATCGTGTCAACGATCAATCTTGCCAAAAAATTAAAAGCAACATACCCGAAGGCTAATTTCATTCCGGTCTATTGGATGGCTACAGAAGATCATGATTGGGATGAAATAAATCACTTTTATTGGTTAGGTAAAAAATTCGAAATTACTACCTCACAAAAGGGGGCTGTCGGCAGATTTTCTTTATCGGAATTTGAGCCATTTTTAAAAGAGGTTCCTAATACAATACCTGCTTTTCACGACGCCTATTCTCAGGCAAAGAATCTAAGCCAAGCGGTGCGGATGTACATGAATGAACTGTTCGGAGACCAAGGCTTAATCTGCCTTGATGCGGATGATGCAAGGTTAAAATCCATTTTTGCACCGATTATCTTGGCTGATTTATTTGACCATTCGCATCTCGCACCCGTTGAAAATGCAACCAAATCATTAAACGAAATGGGGTATAAAACTCAGGTTAATGCCAGAGAAATTAATTTGTTTTATTTAATGGACGGGGTACGTGAGCGCATTGAAAAAAGGGGAGATATTTATCACGTATTGAACACAGCCACTACTTTTTCTGCAAAAGAATTACATGCCGAAGTGGCGGAATTTCCAGAAAGATTTAGCCCTAACGTTGTTTTAAGGCCCTTATACCAAGAAATGATTCTGCCAAATTTAGCCTATATTGGTGGTCCGGCAGAAGTTGGGTATTGGCTCCAATTAAAAGGAATTTTTGACTTACACCAAGTGCCATACCCGATTGTATTGCCTCGGAATTTTGCCATAATCTTAGGTGAAAAACACCAACAAAAAATAAACAAATTAGGCATTGGTCTAACGGATTTATTTTTAGAAGATTTCGAATTAAGACGGAAATTTGTGGCGGGCCAAAGTGAGCATGTGCTAGACTGCGACTCTGAATTAAACCTAATAAGTCCGATTTTTAACGAGTTAGCGAACCGAGTGAAATCGATAGATTCAACCTTAGAGGCTAGTGTAAAAGCTGAGTTTAAGCGGCTAGAAAATGGCCTTGAACGAATGGGCAAAAAGTTAAGAAGAGCGGAAGAAAGAAATCATGAAACAGCGATTCGTCAATTAAACCAATTAAAAAGTTCCTTATTTCCGGAAGGTCAATGGCAGGAAAGGCATGAGAATTTTTTAAATTATTACTTGGAGCATCCTGCTTTCATTCAACAGTTACTAGATACATTTGATCCACTTCTTTTTGAGATGTATGCGATCAATTTGGATTAAACATGCCAGAAAAATTAGATGTTTTATCGTTTTTGGCAGAGGCCAAGCAATATCCGCTCATCGATGTTCGGTCACCGGCTGAATTTGAACGGGCACATATTCCAGGGGCGATTTCATTTCCCATATTTACCAACGAGGAACGCGCGCAAGTGGGAACCACCTATAAACAACAAGGGAAAGAACAAGCCATCGAATTAGGTCTAGAAATCGTAGGACCGCAATTGGCCAAATGGGTAAAACAGGTAAAAAAAATAGCCAAAGACGGGGTTCTTTTGGTTCACTGTTGGCGTGGTGGCATGCGTTCCGGCAGCATGGCCTGGCTTTTTGAAACGGCTGGATTAGAAGTAAAGGTGTTAGTTGGCGGATATAAAGCCTACCGAAATACGGTATTAAGTGAATTAGCAAAGAAGATCCCATTGCTCGTTTTAGGTGGAAAAACAGGAAGCGGCAAAACAGAAATCTTGATTGAGATGAAGAAAAGGGGCATTCAAGTCATTGATTTGGAAGGCCTTGCACATCATCGGGGTTCGGCCTTTGGGCATTTAGGTTTAGAGGAGCAACCCAGTAGTGAGCACTTTGAAAACCTATTGTTTCATGAATTAAGTCAAATGGATTTTAAAAAGCCGATTTGGGTGGAAGATGAAAGTAGGCATATAGGTAAAGTGTTTATGACGGAATCGTTTTATATACGTTTGCGCAAATCCCCTTGTTTATTTTTAGATATAGACGCCAAATATCGACTACCACATTTGGTCAAAGTTTACGCAGAATATCCCAAAGCTGATTTATTAATTGCTTTGGAAAAGATCAAGAAGCGTTTGGGCGGGCAGCATTTTCAAAGGGCCGTGGAATGCTTAGAAATAAATGATTTTAGTGAAGTGGCGGCTATAACGCTAAACTACTACGATAAGGCGTATCTACATGGTTTAACGCAGCGGGATGAAGCGCAGATTGACCGATTAGAAATTCACACCTTAGACACAAATTTGCAAGTAAATTCGGTTTTAGCCCATGATCTAGCTAAATTTAATTTTAATATTTAATTCTATGCTGCCTGAATCTTTTATCACAAACATCTTAGAGAAGCACGTTCATACGCGTGCATTTCCGGCTACATCTGAAATCAAAAAGCTATTTACCAAAATTGTCCTAACGCTATTTCCTGAGCAGTCCAAAATACATTTCAAAACAAAAGCCGAATTAAAGGCCGTATTTGAAAGTTTAGAGACTGGATTAGAAAGCATTTTACATGCGATGAAAAATGAGTTGAAGGAATCACCGGAAAAATTGGCCCAAGCATATTTTAATCGAATTCCAGAAATCCACGAATTGTTATTGACCGACGTGGAGGCTATGGTACAAGGCGACCCCGCTGCCAGCACTGATTATGAAGTAATTAGAACCTATCCAGGATTTTATGCCATGGCTTTTTACCGGTTGGCCCATGGATTACACCAACTATCTATTCCGTTGATCCCTCGAATTTTAACCGAATATGCCCATTCAAAAACGGGTATCGATATTCATCCAGGGGCAAAAATCGGTCGGTATTTTTTCATGGATCATGGGACTGGGATCGTAATAGGCGAGACATGTACAATCGGCGAGCGAGTGAAAATTTATCAAGGGGTAACATTAGGTGCGCTTTCCGTCGATAAGAAAATGGCCTCGACAAAAAGACACCCGACCATCGAGGATGGAGTAGTTATCTATTCAGGTGCCACCATTTTGGGTGGTGAAACCGTCGTGGGAAAAGAATCAATAATAGGTGGAAATGTTTGGCTAACGCATAGTGTTCCCGAACAAACAAAAATTTACCACCAGGCTAATTCAAAATTAATCAAAGGTTAAAATGAGCAACTTGTTAGATTTGGTTGGCAATACCCCATTAGTGGAACTTACTCGTTTGCATGATAATCCTAAAGTTAAAATTTTTGGGAAACTAGAGGGGGATAATCCAGGAGGATCTGTCAAAGATCGTGCGGCAAAAAGCATGATTCAGGGAGCCTTAGAGCGAGGAGAAATCAAGGCGGGGACTAAATTAATTGAGGCAACTTCAGGGAATACAGGCATTGCATTGGCCATGATCGCGCGACTATATGGAATCGAAATTGAATTAGCTATGCCGTCCAATTCGACCAAAGAACGCATTCTGACGATGCAGGCCTTTGGGGCGCGGGTTACGCTTACTGAAACCATCGAAGCAGCGCGCGATTATGCCGTAGAAAAATCGAAATCTGGCGAATACATTTTATTGAATCAATTTGAAAACCCGGATAATTATTTAGCTCATTATAGAACTACTGGCCCTGAAATTTACCGAGATACTCAGGGAAAAATTACCCATTTTGTTAGCTCCATGGGAACTACAGGGACGATTATGGGGACTTCTATGTATTTAAAGGAGCAAAATGCTGCAATACAAATCGTGGGTTGCCAACCGACCGAAGGGTCTAAAATACCCGGAATTAGGCGTTGGCCCATTGAATACCGACCTAAAATCTATGAGCCTTCACGCGTAGACCGAATAATGGACGTTTCCGAGGTGGATGCCACCGAAATGACTCGAAAACTTGCAAAAGTAGAAGGGGTTTTTGGAGGAATGAGTAGTGGCGGGGGCGTATCAGCTAGCATCCGACTGGCGAATGAATTAGAAGAAGGCCTAATTGTATGTATAATCTGTGACCGAGGAGATCGCTATTTATCGAGTGGATTATTTGGCGATTAGCACGCCTAGTATTTTATAGTTGGTGGGCTCTGCTAAAAAAAACTGCTGCATTCCTTCAATATAATACGTTTGAATGCGTCCCTCTGAAAAATTCATAAACAGCTTTTTCCGCGTTTCAAATAAAAAGTTTTTTTGAGAAATCTCAATTTCCAATTTGGTGGGGCGATCATCAGCATCTAAATGAATGATCATCTTTTTGACTGGTAAATTTTCGTCTTTTTTCAAGGAGTACCAATAAAATCCAGGCTCAGAAAGATTATCATAACTCTTTTCATACGCTGGCTTATTAAGATCTGCTTCAAGGTATAAGGCAAATTCCTTTTCCCAATCTACATTTGAGACAATTTTAACCTCCTTTTTCCCGTCCATGACCACCGTCTTGTGAACCCTTTGATTTGATTGGGCAAACCCATTAATTTGCTGCTTTAAGAAAGTCGACCATGCAAAATACGTATTTTTTTGTACCGATTTCTCAGCACTGCCACAACCCAGGAGCAATCCAACAATAAAAATAAAACTGGTTAAATTCTTCAGATAATTGATCATTATTCAAAGGTAATCATATTAAGTCCACGAATAAAAAATCCTTGGTGATTAAGTCCAAGGATTTTAAAGGTCAACCGCCAATCATTTCTTCAATCGGTATACTCAAGACTCGAGTTAAAGAAAAAATCTTTTGAACGTTTGGGTAATGTT
>CANHGO010000008.1 GCA_947460975.1 Cytophagaceae bacterium | reverse complement strand
TATGCCGGAATGGACCGATAAAATATCGAATCACAAGCAATTAGGAGGAATTGAAACGTCCGTTTTAGATAACGGTGCAGGTAAAGGAGTCCGAATTGCTTGGATTGATACGGGTTCAGGATTTCGTTATAAAGTG
Organism: Cytophagaceae bacterium; assembly: GCA_947460975.1. Lineage (GTDB taxonomy): Bacteria > Bacteroidota > Bacteroidia > Cytophagales > Spirosomataceae > Aquirufa. The sequence goes on along the minus strand of CANHGO010000008.1, from coordinate 29,398 downwards.
GTGCTTGATCGTGCCATGGATATTGCGGAGGCATTTTTCAACCAGCATAGTCTTGCGTGGATAAGTCACGTAGGAGTTTTAGGGCCTCAGCCAATGTCGAACCAAGGAATTGATTGGCTTCGTACATTTGGTGGAGGCCTTTTGGTTACTTGTGGTTTAGATCATGTAGGTGGACCTGATGAAGATGCGCATGGTACTCGCGGAGTGCATGGTTTAATCAGTAACATACCGGCTGAAATTATTTCCATTCAGCAACCTGATGTATCTGCAGGCATTTTAGATATGTCGATTACCGGAATTATACGCCAACATAAAATTTTTGGACCGTGTTTGACACTGAAGCGAACTATATCGGGTCGTTTGGGACAAGCAGGTTTAACGATCAAAGATGAGGTGATGAATGAGGGTAATACGCCAGCTCCTTTAATGCTGTTATACCATTTTAATTTCGGTTGGCCTTTAGTCGACGAAGGAACAGATATCATTTGGAAAGGAAATTATCGAGTGGCTTCTGATCCTAAACTTTTAGGGATCGCTGACATCAAGAAATGTCCTGATCCTTTATCCGTTCATGATGGACCGGGAGAATCTGTCGTATTTATAGAGCCAGAGGCAAACTCAGATCATCAAGTTTACTGTGGTTTATGGAACGAAAAGAAACAATTAGGGGTTCAAATTTCTTTTGATAAAAGGGAATTACCTTGGTTGACCAACTGGCAACATTTTGCCAAAAATGAATATGTAACAGGTATTGAACCTGGAACGAATCCGCCTATTGGTCAGAAGGCAGCAAGAGAATCAAACACATTGACTTTCTTAGCCCCTGGAGAAAAAAAATCGATTGAAGTGAATTTATCCGTGTTGGGACCCGAAGTTGGCCCTTACACAACTTATACTAATTTTATCAATTTAATTAACGAATAATGAGCAATAAAGCAGCTAAAGCGCTAGAGCAAGGAAAAGGTATTTTACGATTAGCCCCAACATGGGTTCCGAGGTCTTTTTGCGTGCCTGGTAGAAGAATAAAGTTACATCCAGATGATTATTATGTTTTGGGTGGTGTACGTGGTGGAATCGATGAGCGTTGGTTATCGTCAACGACTCCCGCTAAAAATGGTCCATTGACCGGAGAGAACGAAGGCTTAAGTGCTGTTGTTTATTCTGAGGGTGGAAAGGAAGAGCAAATTCTTTTGATTGATGTAATCGAAGAATTAAAGGGTGAAATCATTGGCGATCGCTTGTGGAATGAATACAAGTCTTGGCCTATGTATTCCAAGTTTTTTGATAACATGGGTCCTTTGCCGCATCACATTCATCACAATGATGAGCATGCAGCTAAGATCGGGCAGTTGGGAAAACCAGAGGCCTATTATTTCCCACCTCAATTAAATAACCATGGGGGTGATTTTCCGTATACGTTTTTTGGTATTGCGCCAGGAACGACTAAAGAGCAAATAAAAGAGTGTTTGAAGAACTTCACAAAAGGCGATAATAAAATCACCATGTATTCTCAAGCATTTCCATTGATACCTGGAACGGGTTGGGATGTGCCTCCAGGCATGTTGCACGCTCCAGGAAGTATGTGTACCTATGAGCCTCAAAAGGCATCTGATGTTTTTGCGATGTATCAATCCTTAGTAAACGAAGCGGTCATTCCTGAAGAATTATTGTGGAATGGTACTCCTAAAGAAGAAATTGGTAATTATGACCAATTGATGGAGGTGATTGACTGGGATTTAAATACCAACCCTAATTTATTGGAAACTCGTTTTATGCAACCAATACCGGTAGCTGATGAGGCTCAAATGGAAGCAAAGGGTTATTCTGAAAAGTGGATTTGCTATCGTTCTGATGCATTTTCTGCCAAAGAATTAACGGTTTTCCCAGGACAAACGGTGACCATTACAGATGCAGCTGCCTACGGTTTAATCATGATGCAAGGTCATGGTAAAATGGGCGTTTGGAATATAGAAACACCTTCGTTGATTCGTTATGGACAATTGACCAACGATGAATTTTTTGTGACTGAAAAAGCAGCAAAAGAAGGTGTTCAAATCACCAATCATTCGACGACGGATCCTATTGTGATGTTGAAGCACTTTGGTCCTTTAAACCCAGATTTAAAATTTTAAACTCATAATTTTTTCAAAATGAATAATTATCCAAAATTACACAATGCCACATGGCCTGGTATTGTAGGAAAAGGTCCAGATTCCGAGCCGGTTATATCGTTGGACAACATGTTAGCCATGACCGCAGCTGCTGAGGTGAATGGTGTAAAATTTGATGGAGTAGATATTGGTTTATTACCTCCACATTTTGACATTGAGAGTGGTAAAGAAGGAGCGAAAGCTTTAGCTGATAAAGTGGCAGCGCACGGCTTAGAAATAGGAAGTTTAGTAGCTCCTATTTGGGCAGGTAATGCAATGGGTGATCAAGATGCACGAGATACTTTTGTGGATATGGTGCGTCGCTCATGTGAGATTGGTGCTGAATTACGCAAAATAGGTATTCGTCCGAATGGAATCATTCGCATCGATTCAGCTGCTGGTGTAGCGGATTGGGCTAAAGATCCAAAAGGAAATTCAAAATTGATTGTTGACACATTCCAAAGAGCCTGCGACGTTGCCGCAGATTTCGGTGAAAGACTGGCTGCTGAGGGAGAGATTTGTTGGGGTGGTATGCATTCTTGGAGAAACATGATTCAAACGTTAGAGGCGGTTGACCGTCCAAACATTGGTTTTCAAGCGGATATGTCGCACACGTTATTGTATACGATGGGATATAACTGTCCTGAGGATCGCATATTACCTGTCGATTATCAGTGGGATGATCGTGAGGTATTGAAGGCTTCGTTAAAAGAATTGACTGCGGCGCTTCGTCCATGGACGATTGATTTTCACGTAGCTCAAAATGACGGAACTGTTCATGGAACAGGAAGTCATGATAAGACAGGTCGTCACTGCCAAGCGACTGATCCTAATGGAAAATTGAACATCGCTGAAGATGCTGGATTTTGGTTGAGAGATGCGAATGGCGAATTAACAAAGGCGTTTAAGCATATTTGTTGGGATGGTTGCATGTTCTCAAATTCAGTGATGGAGCAACAAAAAACTTGGAATGATATTTTAGCTGCAATGATTCAAGTGCGTAATGCGCATGGTTGGTCTTAATTTAATTAAAAATGAAAAAGATAAGAATAGGATTGATAGGAACGGGTTTCATGGGAAGAACCCACTCAAATGGATATAACCGTTTACAGAATTTTTTCCCTGATTTAGTATGTACACCTGTGTTGCAGGCGGTTTGTTCTCGTAATGAGGCAAGTGTAAAAGCTTTTGCGGCACAATGGGGATATGCTTCTTATGAGACTGATTGGCGCAAAATGATTGCCCGTGATGACATCGATGCGGTCGATATTTGTACTCCGAACGATACACATGCTGAAATTGCGATTGCCGCAGCGGCAGCAGGAAAAATGATTTTATGCGAAAAGCCATTGTCACGTACCTTGGCCGAGGGAGAGCAAATGGTTACTGCGATTGAAAAAGCAGGAGTAGCTAACACGGTTTGGTATAACTACAGACGTTTACCAGCGGTTACGTTGGCGAAACAAATTATCGACTCGGGTAAGTTGGGCAAGATTTTTCATTATCGGGCCAACTTCCTTCAGGATTGGACCATATCACCAGATTTGCCACAAGGGGGAGCTGGTACATGGCGTTTAGACGTGGAAGCGGCTGGTTCAGGTGTAACAGGTGATTTATTGGCACACTGTATCGATACGGCCATGTGGTTAAATGGTGGGATTACCGATGTAAGCGCCATGACTGAAACGTTTATTAAGCAAAGGGTACATTCAGGAACGGGCCAAGTTCAAAAAGTAGGCATCGATGATGCTTGTATATTCCATTGCCATTTTGACAACGGTTCTTTGGGTCTATTTGAGTCTACGCGTTATGCGCGTGGCCACAAGGCACTTTATACTTTTGAAATCAATGGGGAACACGCTTCTTTGCGTTGGGATCTACATGATTTGAACCGTTTGGAAATGTATGATCACGCTGATGCATCCATTACAAGAGGTTGGAAGTCGATTTTAGTCACAGATGGCGATCAGCCATACATGGACAAATGGTGGGTACCCGGATTGATTATTGGTTATGAGCATAGTTTTGTGCATCAAGCAGCTGATTTCTTTAAGGCGTTAGGCGATGGAACACCTTGTTCACCTACGTTTAGAGAGGCATTACAAACACAAAAAGTGTGTGAGTCAGTGATTGATTCAGCGAACCAAAAAGCTTGGAAAGACACGAATGTCCAATGGCCATGTTAATTTAAAATAATGGCTGAGCAAGATTGCCTGTTAAAAATTAAGGGTATTTCCTTAGCATTTTCAGGAACACCTATTTTAAAGTCAGTGGATTTAAGCTTGTATCAAGGGGAAATTCATGCGCTGGTAGGTGAAAATGGAGCAGGCAAATCATCGCTTTTTAAATGTATATTAGGGATAATCTCTCCTTCACAGGGAGAGATTATTTTTTTAAATGAATCCCTGTCGGGCTATTCTATTCGAGATATTTTAAGAAAGGGAATTGCCATGATTCACCAAGAACTCATGCTGATTCCGGAATTGACTGTGGCTGAAAACATCTTTTTAGGCCGAGAAACAACGCAAGGGAAACGAATGGGATTGAGTGAAATCAATCAGGCTACAACGGATTTGTTTCGTGAATATGATTTGGATATTCCGTTCGGGGCTTTTGTGAAGGATTTGAGCATTGCGCACCAACAAATCATCGAGATTATGCGATCGGTGTCTCAAAAGGCACGTTTGATTTTAATGGATGAGCCCACGTCTTCTTTGACAGAAAAGGAAGTTGTATTTTTTCGCCAGCTTATTTTTAGGTTAAAGTCTGAGGGTATTTCGATCGTTTTTACTTCTCATAAAATGGATGAAGTTTTCGATTTCTCTGATAAAATTTCGGTTTTACGTGATGGTGAAATGGTCGGAACTTTTTCAAAAGCAGAGGTTGACCCCATGTCTTTAGTTAAAAAAATGGTCGGCCGAGAGATGAAAGATTTTTACCCGAATGCTTTATCAGAGGTCGGTCAGGCGATTATTCGTGTAAATGATTTATCCTGTGTACCGCATTTTGAACATGTGAACTTTACGCTTCATGCAGGGGAAGTACTTGGTTTGTCTGGTTTGGTGGGTGCGGGTCGTAGCGACATAGGCCAAGTGCTTTTTGGGGTTAAAAAGAAAACGTCAGGTACGATGTATTTGAAAGGACAGGAATATAATCCAGGAAATCCGAGTGAGGCTTTGCAAGCTGGATTGGGGTATTTAGGGGAAGATAGAAAGGAGATGGGGATCATTCCTGAAATGAATATGACTGAAAATATGAGTTTGGGATTGCTGGATGCGTATCGGAAATTTCTGTTTATCGATCAAGAAAAAGAGTCTTTGGATGCTGCTGAAATGCAAAGTCGACTGTCTGTTCATTCAGCGAAGGAAGGCCAACGAATTCAAAATTTAAGCGGTGGAAATCAGCAAAAAGTTTTGTTTGGACGAATTTTATTGAATAATCCAGAGGTTTTAATTTTAGATGAACCTACTCGGGGAATTGATGTGATGTCAAAATTTGAAATTTATACGCTTATATTAGCTTTGAAGAAACAAGGGAAAGCCATTTTGTTGATTTCATCAGATTTACCTGAGTTACTAGCTATGAGCGATCGAGTTATTGTTATATCCAAAGGAAAGCAGATGGCGGAATTGTCTCGTGAAGAAGCGAGTCCTGAGAAAGTATTAGAATATTCATTGCATTAAAATATGAAAGAATTAAAAGCATTTTTCACTAAGACCCCCACAGGCGGAATTTTTTTAGCGCTCATTTTAGTTTGTGCCTTATTTAGTTCGATGACTTCTCGGTTTTTAACGCCGACCAATATTTCTGTTATCTTAAATCAAGTGTCTGTGAATGCCATTTTGGCTTTTGGTGTCACATTTGTCATCATCGCTGGGGGGATTGATTTGTCTTTAGGGTCTTTGGTGGCCGTTTGTGGAGTGGTCGTTGCGTTATTGTCCCAGAATAATGAGTATAGTTTATGGCTAGCCATTATTGGAACTTTAATCGCTGGAATTGCTTTAGGGGCACTTAATGGAATCATTGTGGTCTTGACCAAAGTGCCTCCTTTTATTGTCACCTTAGGAACAATGACGATCGGCAGAGGGGTCGCGTTGATTTTAAGTAAGGGTCGGCCTATTTCTGATTTAAATGAATCTTTAAATTTTCTGGGGAATGGCGATCTTTTGGGTATTCCTATTCCAATCCTTTTTTTAGTTTTATCCTATGCCACTTGCCATATTTTATTAACTAAGACTATTTTTGGCCGTTACGTAAAAGCCATTGGCGGAAATGAAATGGCGTCTTATGTGGCGGGGGTTCGAGTGAATCGCATCAAATTATATGTGTATATGATCAGTGGTTTATTTGCGGCTTTGGCGGGTATTTTGTTGACGGCGCGAATCAATACAGGCCAACCCAATGCTGGTTTGGGTTTTGAATTGGATGCTATTGCTGCAGTGATTATAGGAGGAACGAGTACTCGAGGAGGGAAAGGAACCATTACGGGTACTTTATTAGGCGTTTTGTTTATTGGCGTCATTAATAATGGATTGGATTTAATTAATGTTTCTGCGTATTGGCAACAAGTCATTATGGGAGGAATTATTATCTTAGCAGTCGTTTTAGATGGTTTGTATCAAAAATTAAAAATGAATATATGAAATTTAAGTATGTATTATTTGTAAGTATGTTAATGCTTGGCTTTTCTTGCAATGAAAAGAAATCTGATAAAATCATTATTGGCGTTTCGATGTTGAGCATGCAAAATGAGTTTATCCAACAAGTGGCTGATGCCTTAGAAAAATCGGCAGCAACGAGCCAAGTAGAATTAATCATTGTAGATGCGGAGAGGTCTTCTTTAAAGCAGGTGGAGCAGGTGGAGAGTTTCATAAGCCAACAAGTGGACGCGATCATTTTAAATCCTTGCGAGTTTGAAGCCAGTTCACCGGCGGTCGACAAAGCAAAAAAAGCAGGTATTCCGATCGTGAATGTCAATTCTTCGACCAAATCTAAGCCAGATGCTTTTGTTGGCTCTGATGACGCCGAATCGGCTAATATGGCGATGGAGCTAATTGCCAAAAAATTAGGTGCTAAGGGAAATATAGTCATGATTCAGGGGTATATGGGCCAAGCAGCCCAATTAGATCGCGAACGCGGAGCTAAAACAGTCTTAGCTAAATATCCAGGTTTGAAGTTATTAGCTACTCAAACAGGGGAGTGGGATCGAGCCAAATCTATGGCTTTAATGGAAAACTGGATTCAATCCTATGGCGATCAAATTCAAGCCGTATTTGCTCAAAATGATGAAATGGGATTAGGTGCCGTTCAGGCTTTAATGGATGCTAAAAAGAAACAACAAGTTTATGTGGTCAGCGTTGACGGCATTAAGGATGCAAAAAAGTCGGTAACCCAAGGAAACTTGGACGCAACTATTATTCAGAATGCGGGCCAACAAGGTTCCGAGGCTTTGCGATTGGCCCTTGAGCTAGTTCAAAAGAAACCTTTAAAGGAATCAAATAAACTGATTCCTTTTGAGATTTTTGTAAAATAATTAGCGAACTTCTTTTTTGGCAAAATTTAAATATTGATCCCAATCATAGGCATTAATATCGTGATTTCCTTCTCTAATATGGTATCTGATATGTCCTCCGACTGGACTATTTAGAGCTGGAAATTCCAGGCCGGCAAGACCCTTTTTACCAAATAATGCATAAACGGGGTCGGCTAATTGAGCTCCGAGAAACTCTCCTTTTGGATCTGACCATTGATCTCCCACGGCACTAGCCACATAAAGAGGCCTTGGAGCTAACAATGAAAGTAAAATGTGTGAATCAAAAGGTAGCTCATTTTCTTTAGAAGCATAGTTTTTATAGGAATCCAAAAACCAATGCGGGAAGCTATTGGTGATGCGCCAAAGCGTTTCACCATAATTTCTACGTGTGATAGCTGCTCCACCTTCTCCAGATTCGTTGGATATAATGGCCGCAAAACGTGTGTCGGTTGCACCCGCCCAAAGAGCCGCTTTCCCTAAGCGCGAATGTCCATGTAAAATGATTTGTTTGCTATCGATCTGAGGAAGTTTTTCTAAGAAATCGACTGTTCTGTGCAGTCCCCAAGCCCAAGCCCCATTAGCCGTCCATTCTTCTGGGCTAAGTCCTAGTTCGGCCGCCAATAAAGTTCTTACTCCATTTTTATATCCTTCAGGTAAATCTTCTTCAAAATCACCGCAGGCTACTGTGATACTTCCATAACCCGCTTCGATGACTTTTTCAAATTGCCACCTGGATGCCCACGCGCCTCTTTTAACGGGTGCACCTGCTTGATATTTGATGACTCCCTTTTCATCACAAACCGTATATTTTGTGAATACTGTTATGTCGACATCAGGACTGCAGGTTTGATTTCCGCAAAAGTTGAGCCCTAGGAAAACAGGAACTTTTTTGTTTGCATTAGGAAGAACTCCTAACACATCGAAATTATATTTACCGGCTAAAGTAACCTTCCAATTGTATTGAATGGCTTTCCCATCCATGATTTCTTTTTTTGAAATCAATTGGAAGCTTTGGCTTATTTTTTTCTTTGGCATTTTCCCAAACATCAATTGGGAGTATTGATCAAGCCAATATTGTTTTTGTTTTACCCACCCATTTTTATCTTTAATGACTTGACCATTAGGAGTTTTTAGGGCATCGGGTAGGGTAAAGGGACTAATTTTACTTTCGTCGTAATTAGCTACAAAAGGTTTCTGTGCCATGGTTTGCAAAGAGATTAGCGCGGTGGCTAGGTAGATGATATTTTTCATAGGTTTTAATAGGAGGGCCAATTTAAGTATTTTGAATAGATGATTTTTATCAATTCTTAATTTTTTTACAAATTGTTTTACATTTTAATTTATTACTTTTGGGTTGTAATTCATATTTGAGCGTACACTAAAATATTTATATGGAATATTTCAAAAGAATCGAGTTCACAACGGCCAATGAGACCATTTCAAATCTCAAAAATGCCATCACAAAATATAAAGTCATTCATCTTTCAGGTTATAATTTATCGATCTCTATACAGGAATTTTATACGAATTTATCTGATTCGATTGGGGAAATTTTCAACGAAGACGAGGATATTTTAACTGGAGAACGCAAAGACAATCGTTGGATCGATATTTCATATGATCCCGATTTACAAGATCGTTACCGCAGTAGTAATACGCGTCAGCCTTTACATACGGATGATTCTTATGTAGAATTAGGAGACGAGAAATCATTGCAATTCTTTTTTTGTGAGTCTAGAGCGGCTTTTGGTGGTGCTACCACTTTCTTTGATTTACCTGATTTAGTGGCATGTATGAAGTCAGACGGTGAAGATGAATTATTAAATCGTTTGTTGACGACGATTGTACATTTTGACAAAGCTGGCAATAAAAAAATACGCAAAATCTTGGATCAAGATGAGAAGGGATATTTAGCTAATTGGAATTATTATTGCATCGACAAAGAAAATAATACACCTGCGGCTTTGGCTTTATGTGAAGATTTTCATGCTTTTTTAGAATCTAGAATTATACAAGCAGGATTAGTGATGCCGGTTCAATTAGAGAAAGGCGATGCGGTATTTTTTCACGATGATCGGATTTTACATGGGCGCAATGCCTATTTTGCTACTCAAAAAGGGGAGCGTTGCTTGATAAAAGGTAAAATCATTTTGGATCCCGAATTTGAATTGGTCTAATTTATCTCATAAACTAGGTTTAGGTACCTGGCAATTAGGGGGAGTTAATCTGATCAATGGGGTGCCCATGGGTTGGGATGCCATGGATGAACATGTAGCTGTTGAAATTCTTCAACAAGCGATTCTTTCAGGAATTCAGTTTATTGACACCGCTGACTCCTATGGTCAGGGGCAATCCGAGTTTTACATCGGTCGGGCCATTCAGGAATTAAAAAAGAATTCTCCTTGGGATCGAAGTCAGATTATGATTTGCACCAAGTTTGGAAATCGGGTGCTTGACAATGGATCGATGGTTCAAGATTTTTCCCCTGAACATTTAGTTAGGGCCGTTAACGCAAGTTTAGCCCGATTATCCTGCGATTACCTAGACATTTTATTGTTTCATAGTCCTCCAGAAAATTTTGATTGGGCCAATTATGACCGAGGGCCATTGGATGAATTGGTTCGTGTAGGGAAGATCAAGGAATATGGGGTCAGTTCAAAAAGTGTGTATGGCGCACAATCGGTGATGGATGCTGCATTTGGGACGGTGTGTGAGGTGATATTTAATGCATTGGATAGGAGAGTGGCTGTAGTTTTAGGGAATCACATAAATCGCAATCAATATCATGTCATTGGTCGAGTACCACTGGCCTCAGGATTTTTAACCGATAAGGTATTTTTAAATGATCCTTCTTTGTTTGGCGGCGGTTATCGATCTGGGATTCCTGATCGAGATATTCAGTGGTTTATGGAATCGGCCAATAAACTAGCTTTCTTAGGCGATTTGCCTGGTGGTTTGACAAGCAATGCATTAGCCTTTTGTTTACAAAGTGATTGTGTGGATGTGGTTATACCGGGAGTAAAGGATCTGAGTCAATTAAATACACATTTAAATGCGCTTGGAATACCTTCGCTTTCAGATGATTGTGTTAAAAAAATAGAGGAAGCTGTGCCGACTGTTCCGTCTTGGTGGTTACCCGTTTAATTTAAAAACGGATCTAAAATCTTAGTCGGTTTACCGGTGTTGTCAAAAGCACCTAAAGAGTAATTTTTCCAATTGTAAGCCTGAGGTTCCCAGTACATCAATCCAAATGCCTGTTTTTTAGATAGTTTTATGATTCTGTTCTTCAAATCTTCAACAAACATTTTTCCATTTTCAGGATCATTATAATTAAAACCTATTTCACAAAGCAGGGTAGGTTTATTGAATTTCGCATTCAATTCTATGATATTTTCTATGCAAAGCTGGTTTAAGCTTGGCCAATTTTTCGCCTCAGGATACAAAGACATTCCGATGATATCATACCTTGTTTTATACTTTTTTAATCCGTCAAAAATCCAATTGAAAAGTTTCTTGTCATACCCATTTGAAATATGAACGATAACACCAATGGATACATCAATCTTTTTTGTGGCACGATAACCAGCTTCAATGAATTTTGCGAATGTGTCCATGTTGGTTGACGCTCGACCCACTTCCCACATCATCCCATCATTGGTTTCATTCCCAATCTGTACAAATTCAGGTACAATATTATTTGATTTTAATGTATTTAAAACTTCAAATGTATGGTCGTAAATTTTAGCTTCTAGTTCTGTGATGGTCTTGCCTTTCCATTCTTCTGGCATAAATTGTTTGCCTGGATCAGCCCATGAGTCACTATAATGAAAGTCGATTAATAATTTTAACCCGATGGCTTTTGCTCTTTTTGCTTTGACTAGTAAATCGGATAGATTGCAATAACCATCTTTGGGGTTTACCCAGACACGAAGCCTAATGGTATTAAATCCTAATTCTTTCATTAATATAAAGCAATCTTTTTTAACCCCTTGAGCGTTAAAGAACGATATGCCAGATTTTTCCATTTCGGTAACCCAACTAATATCCGCGCCTTTGATTAATTCGGTAGGTGGGGTATATGGATACAGAATGGTATCTAAAACGATAGTTTTGCTGGAAATTGGGGTTTCTACTTGTGCACATGATTGTAAAAATATCAACAGACTAAATAATAATACTAGATATCTTTTCATCTGTGCTTTTACTAAAGAATATTTTCTATTTGATTGATGCTATGTAAATATTCGCTGGGTGATTGACCGGTTACACGTTTAAATGATCTATTAAAGGCTGTTTTTGAATTAAAACCTGCTTCAAAAGCCACAGCTAAAAAGGTGTAGTTTTGGAATTTAGGATCGTCTAATTTCTCTTTAAATGCCTCTGTTCTATACGTGTTTATGAAATCAAAAAAGTTTTTCTGAAAGGAATCATTGAGCGTTTTGGACATAACATGGGGTGAGACATTCAGTTGTTGGGCAAGCTCATTTAAAGTCAATTTTGGATTTAAATAAGGTTTAGATTGCACCATAATTTCGATTATTTTTTCGGCCAATTCATCTTTGATTACTTCCTTATTCTCTTGGATGTAATTTTTCTCTCTTTGAATAGGGGTATTTAAGTCGATTTCATTTTCGGTACCCAGAATATTGTGCTTCTGTGAAATTTTAAAAATCTCAGGTTGGTGTATCGCATAATAACCTAAAAAGAAAGGAGAAGTAGCGAAGACGAACCAAATTAAATCAACGATTTGGCTGCTTAATAAAGTTAGGTCTTCGTCCATGAAAAAACCTATTAGGTAGATCAGCATGGCCATAAGGCCTAAAATAATACATGCTAAATAGATGATTTGTGTGATGCTTAAGTAACTTAAATTCTCCTCAAACGAAGAGCTTATTTTACTTTTTTCGAAGTAAATATTCAAAATCTTTCTGAATCTATTCCATTGAAGTAGATTCCAAATAATTCCTGTTGACCCTATAAGAATGAATAAAATTTGAAACGATGGCTCATGATTTAATTGAGAATAACGAAACGTATCATAATCTAAATTAAAGAAAGGCAAATAGATAAGTAATTGGAGAATACTGGGTAGATAGATCCAGCGCCACTTAATTTTAAAGTCGCTCGATCTAAATAATAGCTTTTCGATGTATAAATTATACAAAGGAGCAAAGGCAAAAATGATAAAATCGGGGATCAATAATATTTTAGGAAAGTCCTGCGCAATATTTCGATCGCCAGAAATTATTTTCATTAATAGGGTAGCCGAAATGACCCCTATTAAAAGAATTAGCCACCGATTCGCGAGCCAGTTGGAATTCTGAATGGTGGGGATTGCAATCATTAATAAAATTCCACTAAAGCTGGCAAACAGCAAGAAGAGGCTATATAAGTCGAAAAAGTTAAATATTCCGGTTAGGTCTTCCCAGTTTTCAACATCTATATTGGTTTTATGTTCGATGTCTCGTGGATTCCAGACCAACTTATCCGATCTTCCGATTTTACGGTTTGGCCTGGCTTTCCCATTTCCATAGCATTCTACTGAGGCCCAATTGCCACGAGTGATTTTGTATTGGATTTCTGATAATTCAGATTGAATTGTTGTTCTGTAAGAGCCATCAGAATGTTTGATCAGTAAATAGTTGTCATCGCGCGGATTCCAGTTGTTGAAATTTCCGGCGATGTACAATTTAGCATCGAAAGGGGTGGCTGAAGGTATTTTATTGACTACAATTCGATAGGTTGCTTTTTTCTCCCATCCTAATAGTTGGATGATCTGGTTTTTTGTTGAGTCTTGGCTTTTGTCATCATACCTTCGATTGGCATTTACGCCCCCGTCTCTTGTGCCCTCAACTAAATGCCAAGTTCCTTGGGTTATTTTATATTCAAATACATGAACACTATCGGGAATAGTTACTTCATAATTTCCATTCGATTTTTTCTTGAATTGAAACCGTGGATCACCTGGATCCCAATTGTTGAAATCGGCTGCTAGAAAAAAATCACCTCTAGGCAACAACTTTTGGGTAGGGGCAATTAACTCTAATTTTTGTTGGCCTAGACCGATGTAACTTATTAATAATAAAATGTATAAGAAGTTGACCCTGATCATTTTGCATTCAAATTTTAAGCTCTTAATTGCTATTATATATTCTGGTACCATATTTTTTATTGTTCCACTTTATAAAATGAATCGGATAATTTATTGTAATTTACTCATTTACAGACAATTGTACTAATTCATTATTATTTGTCATGAATTAAAGTGGGGCGAATCTAATGGATTACTCCTTTAATTTAGAGTTTTTAAAAAAATATTTTTTCAATCATTTTTAAATCATATTTATGAAAGCTAAAATTACTAGCTGGATCGAAGGACTAAGTCAAAGTAAAGGAAAGAATTTATTCTTAACATTTGCTTTGATCACGTTTTCAGTTTTTTCGGTCATTGCTCAGCAGTCCGTTACTGGTACTGTTATTTCAAAGGAAGGACCCATCGCAGGAGCCTCTGTTGCCGTTAAAGGATCAAACAAAGGAACCTCTGCTGATTCAAAGGGTCAGTTTACCATTTCTAATGTGTCGCCAAACAGTGTTTTGGTGGTTTCTTCTATTGGTTTTATAAGTAAGGAGGTTAGCGTTGGTAATCAAAACCAACTTACAATTACCTTAGAAACTGATTCTCAATCGTTGAACGAAGTGGTAGTAATCGGTTACGGTTCTCAGAGAAAGAAGGACTTAACAGGTTCTGTGGTTTCTATTTCTTCAGTTGATTTTCAAAAGGGTAACATTGTAACTCCAGATCAATTAGTTGCTGGTAAAGTAGCAGGGGTTCAAATTACCTCTAATGGAGGTGCACCAGGTGCGGGTTCTACGATACGTATTCGTGGGGGCTCTTCGTTAAATGCGAACAATGATCCATTAATCGTGATTGACGGTGTGCCATTAGATAATAATGGTATTTCTGGTGCAGCCAATGCACTTTCTTTTATTAACCCAAATGATATCGAATCATTTAATGTGTTAAAAGACGCTTCGGCAACAGCTATTTATGGTTCAAGAGCTTCTAACGGTGTTATTTTAATTACTACGAAGAAAGGTAAGAAAGGCGATGATATTAAAGTATCCGTTAGCTCAGTGGCTTCATCAGCTCAAGCTCGCGCTTATGTAGATGTATTGTCAGCCGCTGACTTCACTTCCATCATTAATTCCAAAGGTACAGCTGCTCAGAAAGCATTGTTAGGTAAATCTACTACAGATTGGCAAAAAGAAATATATCGTGATGCCATTTCAATCGATAATAACGTTAGTATTACAGGATCCATTAAAAATATACCGGTTCGTGCATCGGTGGGTTATTTAAATCAAAATGGTATTTTGAAAACGTCCAACATGGATCGTATTTCTACATCACTAGGTTTAAGTCCTAGTTTTTTAAATAATTCATTGAAAGTAGATTTGAATTTGAAGTCATCCATCATCAACAATGATTTTGCTAATCAAGGCGCTATAGGAACTGCTGTGGGATTTGATCCAACGCAAGCAGTAACCGGAAGTGAATTTGGTGGGTATTTTGAATGGTTAGATCCAGCGACGAAGAAACCAAATTCTTTGGGACCGAAAAATCCTGTGGCTTTATTGAATCTACAAAAGGATCAATCTAAGGTAAACAGAACGATCGCAAATGCAGTATTTGATTACACAATGCCTTTTTTACCTGAATTAAGAGCCAATGCAAATGTGGCTATTGACAAGTCTTCTTCTGAAGGAACGATCAACATTCCAGCAGGAATAGCTAATTCATATGACCGTGGGGGTAAAGCAGGTACTTATTCTCAATCAAAGGATAATAAGACTTTTGAGTTTTATTTGAATTATGTGAAAAGTATTGGCATGCATAGAATTGATGTCATGGGTGGTTATTCATACCAAGATTTCTTACGAGAAAATACTGATTTAGACAAGAATATTGCAGGAACGGTATTCAATAATACCTTTTACAAAACGCAAAATACATTAGTCTCATTTTATGGTCGAGCCAACTATTCATTAAACGATAAGTATTTATTAACATTTACTTTACGTAATGATGGCTCTTCTAGATTCTCTCCTGAAAATCGCTGGGGTGTGTTCCCAAGTGCTGCGGCTGCTTGGAAGATTTCTGAAGAATTTAAGGATTCCGAAGTTATCTCAGACTTGAAATTGAGGTTAGGTTGGGGTGTGACAGGTCAGCAAGATGTATTTAGTGATTATCCATATTTGGCACGCTATACAAATTCTGAACCTAATGCTCAGTATCAGTTTGGAAATACATTTTTAAATACCTTGAGACCAGAAGGATATGATGCCAACATCAAATGGGAGCAAACAACAACTAAGAACATTGGTTTGGATTTTGGATTTAAAAAAGTAGGGATTACAGGTTCCATTGATGTATATCAAAAGGAAACGAAAGACTTACTTTCTGTTATTCCAGTTCCAGCAGGTTCTAATTTAACTAACCAGATTTTAACGAATGTGGGTAATTTGGAAAACAAAGGAGTTGAGGTTACGTTGAATTTCAATCCAATTCACACGGCTAATGTTAACTGGGATTTTGGTGTAAATGCTACATTCAATCAAAGCAACATTACGAATTTGACTAAAGTTAAGGACCCGACCTACCAAGGAATTTTAGTGGGTGGTATTTCAGGTGGTGTGGGTAATACTATTCAGATTCACTCTTTGCAATATTCTCCTTATACTTTCTATGTGTATCAGCAGGTATATGACACGAATGGTAAGCCAGTTGAAGGACTTTATGTAGACCGAAATGGCGATGGTAAGATTTCTTCTGACGACCGTTACCGTTTTGAGTCACCTAATTCAAAGTATTTCTTTGGAGCTTCTTCTAATCTACAAATTAAGGATTTCTCATTCGGATTTGTCTTGAGAGCTAATGTTGGAAATTACATGTACAATAATACCAATTCTAATAATGCGGTTTATCGTGCGGCGACAGGAGGAAATAATTTCTTATCTAATTTGGTTCCTAATGTGAATGAAACAAACTTCAATAACACGCAATACTTCTCTGATTACTACATTCAAAATGCTTCATTTTTACGTGTAGATAATATCAGCTTTGGATATAATTTAAATAGACTATTAAATGCGAAGAAATTCAATGCTCAATTATCATTGAATGTTCAAAATGCATTTATTGTAACTAAATATCAAGGCTTAGATCCGGAAGTTGGTGGTGGAATTGACAACAACATGTATCCAAGACCACGCATAGTTTCATTGGGCTTAAATGTGAATTTTTAATCGTTAAATCGTACAGAAATGAAAGCAAAATATATAACAATTGTAAAGGGAATAAGCTTGAGCATCGCCTTAAGTATATTGTCCTCATGTATGGGAGATCTGGATAGAGTCCCGTTCATTGAAGTTACGTCGGCCACGGTTTTTAAAGATCCAGCTAATTATAAGCCTTTGTTGGCTAAATTATACGCAGGATTAGCCGTTTCGGGCCAACAAGGCCCCGCTGGGAAGCCAGATATTTCAGGAATTGACGAGGGTTTTTCAACCTATTTACGTCAGTATTTCAAAGCGCAAGAATTACCTACAGATGAGGCGGTGATTGGTTGGAATGACGGTAGTTTACCAAGTTACCACACCATGACATGGACTTCAGGTAATGAATTTATCACGGCGATGTATAACCGTATTTATTATCAAATTGGAATTTGTAATGAATATATTCGTGAAACATCGGATGAAAAATTAGCTTCAAGAGGTATCACGTCTCCTGAGATTAAAATGTATCGTGCGGAAGCTCGTTTTTTAAGAGCTTTAAGTTATTACCACGCGTTAGATATGTTTGGTTCAGTTCCGTTTGTAACTGAAAAAGATGCGGTAGGTTCGTTCTTACCAAAACAAATTTCTAAAGCAGATCTATTTACTTACATCGAATCAGAATTGAAAGCGATCGAAGTAGATATGGCTGAGCCAAGAAAGAATGAATATGCTAGAGCGGATAAAGGTGCAGCTTGGACTTTATTGACTAAGCTTTATTTAAATGCTGAAGTTTATATAGGTGCAGGTAAATATACAGAGGCGATTACTTCTGCTAAAAAGGTGATCGGAGCTGGTTATGTGTTAGAGGCGAAATACCAAAATTTGTTTTTAGCTGATAACAACAAATCAGCAGAAATCATTTTCCCAATTGCATTTGATGGGACTAAAACCAAAACTTGGGGTGGGATGACCTTTATGGTTCATGCACCTGTAGGAGGTAAAATGAATCCAGCCGAATTTGGAATTAATGGCGGTTGGGGTGGTTTAAGAACAACTCAACAATTTGTGGATCACTTTGATGATAAATCAGGTAAGACAGATTCTAGAGCGATGTTTTTTACGGATGGACAGAACAAAGAAGTGGCAGATATTTCTGCTTTCACCGATGGATATGCGATTACGAAATATAAAAACGTAACGTCAACAGGCGTGAAAGGTTCAGATTCAGAAGGTAATTTTCCTGATACAGATTTCCCAATGTTCCGTTTGGCAGATGTATATTTAATGTATGCGGAAGCGGTATTACGTGGTGGTTCTGGGGGTGATTTGACGACAGCATTGCAATATGTAAATGCTTTACGTGCCAGAGCTTATAATGGAGCTCAAGGAAATGTTACCCTATTGAACTTAGATTTGATCATCAAGGAAAGAGGGAGAGAGCTGTATTGGGAATGCCATAGAAGAACGGATTTAATCCGATTCAAAATGTTTACTGGAACTAGTTATGTTTGGGCTTGGAAAGGTGGAACTAAGGCAGGAGCGGGAGTTTCGGACAATATGAAATTGTTCCCGATCCCTTCTTCTGATATTGTAGCTAATCCTAATTTAGTTCAAAACCCAGGATATTAATTAGGTCTTAAAAAGATAAAATATACGATTATGAAAAAATCAATGTTTAAAATATTTTCACTTTTTGTATTCAGCTTAGGCTTAATATCATGTGAAAAAGAATTTCTGAAACCTATTTTGACCGCGACGACCGGTCCAAATATCACTTTGTCTAAAGCTGCTATCGTTTTAGTCAAAGATCAAATCGCTACAGAAGCGGTTACGGTTACTTGGCCTAAGCCTGATTATGGCTTCAATGCTGCGGCAACCTATACCCTTTTAATTGACAAAAAAGGGGGTGATTTTTCTAAGGCAGCCGCATTTACTGTCGGGGGCGACTTAAAGAAAACGTTTAAAGTAGGCGAGTTAAATCCAATTTTGTTGCAACTAGGCTTAAAAGCCGGGGTAGCAGCTGGGGTTGATTTTAAACTTCAATCGGTTATTGGACCCACTACTTCTTTTATGTCTCCTGTGGCAAGTATTACTGCTACTCCATTCTTAGATAAGTTAGACTTGTCGACCAACTGGGGTGTGGTAGGTAGTGCAACGCCAGGTGGCTGGAATGGACCAGATTTACCTTTCTACAAAACGGATGCGGCTAATGTATTGGTTGCTTATGTTGATTTGGCTGTTGGCGAAATCAAATTCAGAACAGATAATAAATGGGATTACAACATAGGAGATGGGGGTGCAGGTGCTTTAAAAGTGAATGGAGATAACATCAAAGTAAATGCTGCAGGTACTTATAGAGTAACGATTGATTTAACTAAAAACACCTTTACTGTAGTGCCTTACACCTGGGGTGTTGTAGGTTCAGGGGCTCCAAATGGTTGGGGTGGTCCGGACGTGCCTTTCTGGTATGATCCAGCCACAGATCAGTGGAGAGCCATTGCCAAATTAGTTAAGGGTGAAATTAAGATTCGTTTCAACAATGATTGGGGAGTTAACTATGGAGATGATGGGGCTAATGGATCCCTTGAAGCAGGTGGTGCCAATATTGCTATAGCTACGGATGGATTTTATTTAGTCACCTTCAACCAAAAAGAACTTAAGGTTAAAATCGAAACGTTTAAAGTTTATGGTATCGTTGGAAGTGCCACGGCCAACGGTTGGGGTGGACCTGACACCAAATTTAGACCTGATTTCGGTAATGAAGGTGTTTGGTTTATCAATAACATTTCATTAACTGCAGGTGAAGTTAAGTTCAGGCTGAATGACGACTGGGGTGTTAATTATGGTGACGATGGAGCAAATGGATCATTAGAAGCTGGCGGTGCAAATATTGCAGTTTCCGCGGGGGTTTATAATGTGAAATTGGACTTCAGAAATCCTAATGCGCCAACCTACACCTTAATTAAAAACTAATTTTAAAGTTCTTATCCTAAAGGTATGTGCCAATGAACCTATAGGTCTGTGATTTTCACAGGCCTATAGGTTGGTTGCACGCACCAAATTTAAGAGGGTCTTTTCTTGATTTTGATTCAATTAAATTTTAATTGACAGTTATTTTATTGATTAAAATAATGGATCATAAGGTATCCTCTTCCAATTTGAAAACGAATTGTCAAATGAAAAATATCATTTATTTATTATTCTTGTTACTAAGCTTTACGGCTTTTTCTCAACAAAAATCCATTCAAATAGAACCTATGAATTGGTGGGTAGGAATGAAAAATCCTAATCTTCAATTGGTTTTAAGAGGTGAAAATATTAATGGTGCTCAAGTTAAATCGGCAAAAGCTGGCTTGAAGGTATTGAAGATACATCGTGCTGATAGCCCCAATTACCTTTTTGTAGATGTTTATATTGACAAATCAGCCAAATCTGGTAATTACCCACTTCAAATTATGAAAGATGGTAAATCTCTGGCAACGATCAATTATTCATTGAGTGCCCGAGTTTCAGGTAGCCAAAATCGAGAAAGTTTTACCTCGAAGGATGTTATTTATTTAATTACTCCAGATCGTTTTGCAAATGGCGATAAAAACAATGATGCATTTCCTGCTATGTTGGAAAAGGAAGCAGACCGCTCCCAATTATTTACGCGCCATGGGGGAGATATTCAAGGAATCATTGACCGTTTAGATTACATAAAAAAAATGGGTTATACGGCTATTTGGAGTATGCCTTTGTTGGAGAATGATCAAAAAGTTCAAAGTTACCATGGCTATTCCATCACCAATCATTATAAAATGGATCCCCGTTTTGGAACCAATGAAAAATTTAAAGAATTGTGTACTGAGGCCAATAAAAAAGGGATTAAAATTATTTCTGATATCGTTTTAAACCATATAGGGAGTGGTCATTATTGGATGAAAGATATGCCTTTTAAGGATTGGATTAATTATGGGACTGAATTTGTGTCAACGAACCATCGCCGAGAAACGCATCAAGACCCACATCGATCTTTAGCGGATCAAAAAGGCTTGGTAGACGGTTGGTTTGTTCCATCCATGCCTGATATAAATCAAAATAATCCTTATTTGGCAAAATACATTATTCAAAATACTATTTGGTGGATTGAATATGCTGGCCTTGGGGGTTTGCGAATTGATACGTATCCTTACTCTGAGAAGAGTTTTTCTAATGCGTGGACTTTAGCTATTTCGAACGAGTATCCGAATTTTAATATGGTGGGTGAAGAATGGTCATTAAATCCGATCATACCTTCATATTGGCAAAAAGGTAAAGTTAATCCAGATGGTTTTCAGTCAGGCTTGCCTAGTTTAATGGATTTTCCACTTCAGAATGCGATTTATGAGGGATTAACTGAGCCAGAATCATGGAACCAAGGGCTAGTAAAAATCTACTCGGTTTTAGCGAATGATTTGATTTACCCCAATCCCAATAATCTCGTTATTTTCTTAGATAATCATGACATGAATCGTTTTTTCACTCAGGTAAAGGAAAATCAAGATTTATTAAAAATTGGACTTTCGTTGATCTGTACGATGCGAGGAATTCCTCAAATTTACTATGGCACTGAAGTTAATTTATCGAACCCTAAGAGTAATGAGCACGGTGAAATTCGTGGAGATTTTTTAGGTGGTTGGCCTACAGATGTGAAGGATGCTGTCACAGGGAAGCAGTTAAGTTTGGATGAAAAAAACACGCAAGATTATTTAGCTAAACTGTTGAATTGGAGAAAGGGAAATGAAGCGGTTACCCAAGGCAAATTGATGCATTTTGCTCCTGCAGATGGAATATATACCTATTTCCGCTACACGGATAAATCGAAAGTGATGGTAATTGTAAACAAGAATGCCAAGGAAAGTCAAGTAAATCCTCGATTATACAAAGAAATTTTACCGTCAAATGCGACATTAAAGAATGTAATTAGTGGACAAATTTCTAATTTAGGGGAATACATTAAGGTTGGCCCTAAATCTGCGCTGATCGTGGAAGTTAACTAACAATGCAATTCAAAAAGCAAATTTTCTTTTTATTTCTTTTAGTAAATTTTAAAGCTCTTGGTCAGGTAACGACGCAAGAGCTTTTTCCTAATGCCGAAAACGAAATAACCATTATTGTTGACCTGAAAAAGGCAAAGGACTCTAGAGCTTCAGGTTTATTAGGTAAATCGTCCGACGTGTACTTGTGGTCTGGTGCGGGTGCTACCGAAACGGGTAATGCTTTTCAATATCAACCTAGTGGGCAGACCAATTTCACTGCTCCCTTTGAAAAGGGTAAAATGACTTTCTTGGGTAATGATGTATGGTCGATTAAATTAATCCCTAGAAGCTATTTTTCTGTACCAACAGGAACGCCTATTGTCAAACTTGGGCTATTGTTAAAAAGTGGAGATGGAAAAAGCCAAACGGAGGATTTTTTATTAAATCTTTATACGGGTGCTTTAGGCATTAAATGGCTAGCACCCACAGAAAAATTCACTTTAAGTGAGGCCGGTAAAACGGTAAAAATCCGGGCTACTTTCTCAGCTAAATCAAATGCAGAATTGAGGATGGGAACAACCCTTATTTGGAGTCAGTCTGCCACAGACTCGGTGAATATTTCCTATACCTTAGGGGCCGAACAAGGTAAATCTTATCAATTTGTACTTAGCCTAGAGTCTGGAAGCAATAAATATAAGGATTCGGTACAAATATTAACTAAACCACTGGTCGCAATTAAAGATCGTCCTGTGGGGATAAAAGATGGGATTACTTATGTGGGGGATCATGTTTTCCTATCCCTATATGCGCCTCAAAAAAGTTTTGTTTATGCGGTAGGTGAGTTTTCGGATTGGAAGGTTAACCCGAAATATTTAATGAATCGGACGTCCGATGAAAATCGGTATTGGATTGATTTAGGAAGTTTTCCACCAGGTCAGGAAGTGGCTTATCAATATTATGTGGATGGTAGTTTGACTGTTGCGGATCCGTTAGCCGATCAGGTATTGGATCCCAATAATGATGTATATATCACAGGCAAGACCTATCCTAATTTAAAAAAATATCCGGCGGCCACTTCTGGGATTGTGTCTGTATTTGCAACAGGCCAAAAGGATTATCCTTGGACCATTAAGAATTTTATTCGACCAAGCCAGAGTAATTTAAATATTTATGAGTTGTTGGTCCGTGATTTTGTTTCTGATAAACGTTATGTGACGGTGGCTGATTCCTTGCCCTATTTAAAGAAATTAGGGATTAATGCCTTGGAATTAATGCCGGTGATGGAGTTTACGGGAAATGATTCCTGGGGATATAATCCTATCTTTTATTTTGCGCCCGACAAAGCCTATGGCACTAAAAATGATTTAAAATATTTGATCGATAAATGCCATGAAAATGGCATAGCGGTTATTTTAGATATGGTTTTGAATCAAGCTGACCTTGAAAATCCCTATGTTAAGATGTATTGGGATGGAACAAAGCCCACGGCCACTAGTCCCTTTTTTAATGTAACGGCGACTCATCCTTACAGTGTTTTCTTTGATTTTAATCACGAAAGTCCACACACGCAATGGTTGGTCGACGCGGTATGCCAATATTGGCTCACGGAGTATAAAATGGATGGATTTAGGTTTGATTTATCCAAAGGATTTACGCAGATAAATTCTAGGACCAACGTGGATTTGTGGGGAAAATATGATGCAAGTCGAATCAAGATCTGGAAAAGGATTTTTAATAAGATTCGAACCTATGATGCTAATGCCTACGTGATTTTAGAGCATTTTGCAGATAATTTAGAGGAGAAAGAATTAGCAGAATATGGGATGATGTTATGGGCAAATGCCAAATTTGACATGACAAAAATCATTCAGGCATATCCCAATACCTATGATTGGATCTCATATAAAATGAGAGGTTTTACGAAACCGCATTTAGTTAATTATATCGAAAGTCATGATGAAGAGCGCTTGATGGTGGAAATAGCTAGTTCAGCTGCCAGAAAAGTATTTAGTGCGAGTGAGAAGTTAGACCGAATGAAAATGGCTGCAGCTTTATTTTATACGATCCCTGGACCTAAAATGATTTGGCAATTTGGAGAGTTAGGCTACGATGTGTCCATTAATTCGAATGGTCGGACAGGTACAAAACCACTGTTATGGAATTATTTGCAAGATAAAGAACGGGTTAAGTTGTTGGGGGTATACCAACAAATGGCCAATTTGAGGTTAAGCAAAACTATTTTTCAAACGACTGACTACAGAATGGATGTGGCCAATGAAGTCAAGCAAGTAAACTTAATTGACGGGAATTCTCAGGTTTTATTGATTGCTAATTCTGGTCCTGAGACAAAATCATCCACACTGACCTTTCCTGTAACTGGGAAATGGTATGATTATTTTAGTGGTCAATCTTTTGACGTGTTGAATAAAACCTTGCCGATTAATCTAGTGAGTGGCGAGTTTCATTTGTTTGTTAATGAAGCATGGAATAGTAAAAATTTGAATTTGGTTCCCTGGTCTGTGCCCAACTTTCAAGTCTTGGGAACGGATAAAGAAAGTGCCTTGTCTTTACATGTGTATCCAAATCCTAGTCAGGATGTCATTCATGTTTCTTGGAATGCGGGAATCCAACAGGAGATTAATTTTAAGATAATGGATAACCTGGGTCGGGAGGTTTTGTTTAAGAAGATTCCTCAAATTCCAAATCGGTTGAATGAGTTTGAATTTTCAAAAACAGACTTATTGAAAACCGGTATCTATTTTATACAAATGGGCAATGCTGTTCGGAAATTAGTGGTGGAATAGTTTAGGGGTTTAGGTAAAAGTAGAGACGCGATACTTCGCGTCTATTATTCCTGGAATTTACAATCGTATTCATAAATTAACGTCAAGCTTTTTAGAGCCTCCAAAGAATTCATACTTTTACGAACTTACTTATCAATAAAATCAACTTTTGAACTGTATTAAAAAACAATCAATCAATCATGAGAAAATCACTGTATTTTATTCTGTTGTTTATTGCGTTACTTAATGCCACTACCCTTGTCGCACAAGAGCGCTACACAGTGAAGCCTGGAGATCCCAACGGCATCAATATATGGTATATGGGGCGACAAATCGCACATGTGATGAGCCATTTTGGTATCGAATGGCTTGAAAGAAAGGAAAGGGAGATGGAAGAAAATACGTCACAGTTATTGAAAAACCTTGCCATACAACCAGGCACGGTCATTGCGGATATTGGTGCTGGAAGTGGCTACCATAGCACTTTGTTATCAAAAATGGTGGGGGACGGTAAAGTGTATGCCGTGGATGTGGAGAAAGAAATGATTGCTTACTTGAAAAACAGAATTAAGCTTGAAGGTTATAAGAATATCATTCCGGTATTGAGCACAGAACAAAAAGTTTCCTTGCCGGCCAATAGCATTGATGTGATGTTACTCGTGGATGTATACCATGAATTTTCTTTTCCTTACGAGATGACACTGTCCATGTTGGAAGCACTCAAACCTGGTGGTAAACTGGTTTTGGTCGAGTTTAGGGCTGAAGATCCAAATGTACCCATTAAAACCATCCACAAAATGAGTCAGCGACAAGCGGTGAAGGAGTTTAAGGCTTTAGGCTTTTCTTTTGAAAAGAATATTGGCAACCTTCCTTGGCAACATTGCCTGATTTTCAGGAAGCCCCCAAAATAGTAATAGGTAAATAAAATAATAGTTCAACAGACGAAACTTGTTAGAAAATAAGCAAAAGTCATTTAAACAAAAAAGCCCGACATTTCTGTCGAGCTTTCATGAGCCTCCTATCGGGATAAACGGGGACCCCAGTCGCGGAATGCAATTCCAATGACCTACTGTTTTAAACAAAAAAGCCCGACATTTCTGTCGAGCTTTCATGAGCCTCCTATCGGGATCGAACCAATGACCTACTGATTACAAGTCAGTT
The DNA here is from genome assembly GCA_947460975.1 of Cytophagaceae bacterium. Taxonomy (GTDB): domain Bacteria; phylum Bacteroidota; class Bacteroidia; order Cytophagales; family Spirosomataceae; genus Aquirufa. The sequence goes on along the minus strand of CANHGO010000008.1, from coordinate 3,492 downwards.
GCTCTACCAGCTGAGCTAAGGAGGCTTAAATTGGTTTGCAAAAGTAACCGAATTAGGTTAAAATGCCAAACCTACCTTGAAAAAAATTACTCTTTTTTCAATTTTTCTAATTCCGCTTCTGCTTCCAAAATCTTTTTCTCCACTTCAGCTCTAAACTTATCCGAGTTTTTCGACTTAGCAAAAAACTCTAAGTTATTGGTTAACACGGCGATATCATTTTCTAAAGCCTGGATTTTTTTACGAGAATCAGGAGCAGCCGATTTTCTTTCTTCTGTGTTGTGATGTGTTTCTGCCGACAATGATTTCAATTCAAATCCCCATGCCGCCAATTTTTCAGCCGGTTGGGTCCTCGCAAAATCAATTAAGGAGTTCCAAGAATTTCTGAATTTCTCTTGAATCGTCTTAACATCTTTTCTTGGTACATAACCGATGGCATCCCATTCTGATTTGATGTTTCCTAAATTGGCCAACGACTCAGCGTCTTTTAACATATCTTGCATGGTGGATAAAATACCATTTTTAGCCGTTAGATTAGCTTCAAATTCCTCATCCTGAGGTCCTTTGTTTTTCTCTCTCTTTAAATTAAAGTAAGCATCACAAGCAGCCTTGAATTTAGCATAAATTTGATCTTTTTGCTTTTCAGGGACATGACCGATCTCCTTCCAACGTTTTTGAAGCCCAATCACCATGTTGGTAATTTCAGGGGTTTCTGTGCCCGTTTCTACGATTCCATTAACTTGGTCTACTAGCATTTGCTTAGCCGCCAAATTAGCTTTTCTTTCCGCATCAATCTTACTGAAAAATTCACTCTTATGTTTAAAGAATGTTTTTAAGTCAGACCAAAAAAGATGACTCACTTCTTTCCCGCCTTCACGCGGCAGCCCACCTTTCAATTTCCCCCACTGCTCTTGCAAGGCTAAAACAGCTTTGGATGTTTGATTCCACTCCGATATACTGATCGATGTAAAGGATGCATAGGTATGCATCAAATCGGATAATTCTTTTTTGACGGCTAAGTTTTCTTGGTATATGCCCTTTTGAGCCTCATTTACCTGTCTTTTTTGCTCAAACAAAACATCAAGAGACTTCTTAACTCGCAACCACATGGCCTCATTCGCATCGCGATGCGCTGGCCCAATGTGTTTATATTCTTCAAATAATTCCTCCGCCTCTTTTAATAATTTTTGTAAAGCTCCACCCGCCTGAATGGCTTCGGCCAATTTTTCAAGTTTGGCTGCAATGACTTCTTTCGCCTGTAAATTCTTTTTGCGATCTAATTCCAATAGTTCAAAAAAGATACTCCGATTGCTATAAAAACGGTCCACTAAGGCATGATAACTTTGCCACAGCGTTTGATTCATATTTCCCTGAACACTACCTAAGCTCTTCCACTCATCCTGTAACTTTTTAAATGCCTTAAAACTTGCATTTACATGCGCAGGATCTGAATTATCATCCGCATCTGCCAATACCCTAAGCTCATTAATTAATCTGGTCTTTCCTTCTAACGCCTTCTCCCTCATTTTTTCCATTTGTTGGAAAAATGTCTGACGCTCTCCACGGATAAACTGAATACAAGAATCGATTTTTTGATTTATTTCATCTCCTTTGAAAGAAAACCCTTCCTCAGATTGCTCATTAGATTCTTTGAAACTAGCCAGCGCCTCATTCTTCTCTGCAAATTTTATTTTTTCAAAAGCGATTTTGGCTTCTTTCGTAATTTCGTCAATTTTCTTGAAGGTACTCGATGTGGCTTGCGCTTGGATAATAGCTTTAGCCGACTCAAAAAATGCCAATAAACTTTCTTTTGAAAGATTGCTGTAATCTAATACTGGATATACGATCGTTTTATCTTCAGTTGCATGCTCCTGCTTAGGCAATTGGATATCTAACATTTCAGAAGTAGAATTTGCTTCTGGTTCTGTTACTTCGGCTACAAGTTTTTGGTTTTCAATTTCTTCTGAAACCAATGCTGTCGGGGTTTCCAAAGCAATAGTTTCGGTTTCTTCTTCAGCAACGATCTCTTCAACAATTTCTTGTGAGGGTTCCTCTGCAACGATTGCGTCAACCATTATTTCTTCGGATTCCAATGAAGGAACATCTTCTTGTTCCATGGCTTCTTCTACCGCAGTTTCGGATTCAGTTTCAATGCCCTCCGGTGCTGATTCTATATCAGCCGTCGGCGTGTCTGTTTCCGGCTCTGTAGCCATGGATTCTTTTAAAACTTCCGGGTTTTCCGCCTCTGAAGCCTTTTGTGTTTCATCATTTTCTTCCGTCATCATAATCGTCGTTGTTTGCGTTTTTACTAAACTAATTTTTCAAAAATACGCTCCATCGATACAGCATGGCCAATTTTCTCTTTTAGGTCTGCTATAGAAATGCGCTCCTGACTCATTGTGTTTCGATCACGGATCGTTACCGTTTGATCTTCCATCGTTTGATAATCAACGACCACACAATAAGGGGTACCAATTAAATCTTGACGAGTATAACGCTTGCCTATGGCGCCGCCCTCATCATAAGTTGTATTAAAGGCAAATTTAATTTGATTAACTATTTCTTGCGCTTTTTCAGCCACTCCATCTTTTTTAACCAATGGCAACACCGCAACTTTGACAGGGGCTATGGCCGGATGGAAATTTAAATATACTCGTTGTTTTTCTTGTTCTCCTTCACCCACCGTTTCTTCCGTGTAGGCATTGCAAAGGATCGCTAAAAATAAGCGATCGGCTCCAACAGATGTCTCTACCACATAAGGGATGTAATTTTCATTGATTTCAGGATCAAAATATTGCTGTTTCTTTTTCGAAAGTTCCTGATGGCTCTTTAAATCAAAATCAGTTCTGGAATGGATTCCCTCCATTTCCTTGAATCCAAATGGGAATTTGTATTCAATATCGACGGCTGCGTTTGCGTAATGGGCCAACTTATCATGGTCGTGGAATTTTAGCGAGTCAGCGGGTAGGCCGATAGCCTGGTGGAATTTCATTCGTGTTTCTTTCCAAGTAGCATACCAATCCATTTCAGTGCCAGGACGAACAAAAAACTGCATTTCCATTTGTTCAAACTCGCGCATTCTAAAGATGAAATTACGCGCAACGATCTCATTTCGAAAGGCTTTTCCAATTTGAGCAATCCCAAAAGGGATCTTCATGCGGCCCGTTTTTTGTACATTTAGAAAATTGACAAATATACCTTGAGCCGTTTCAGGCCTCAAATAAATTAAGCTGGCATCTTCAGAAACCGCACCGACTTGTGTTGAAAACATTAAGTTGAACTGACGCACTTCTGTCCAGTTGGACGTATTGGATACTGGGCATGTTATTTTCTGGTCGATAATGAGTTGGCGCACCCCCTCCAAATCTCCCGCATCTAAACATTTTGCCATACTTTGCATCAACGCCTTTGCCTCATCCGCCTTTCCTTGATCTTCTAAAAGCGCCGATCTTTCTTCCAATAGCGTATCGGCACGATATCTTTTTTTGGAATCTT
>CANHGO010000007.1 GCA_947460975.1 Cytophagaceae bacterium | reverse complement strand
GCTGTACCTCTTTGACGTACAATAATATTTCCTGCAATAACTGCTTGGCCTCCAAACAACTTAACGCCTAATCGTTTACTATGTGATTCGCGCCCGTTTTTGGATGATCCGGCGCCTTTCTTATGTGCCATTTTTTTATAAATTTATGCGTTTAAAACGCTAATTGTAGACTTATTTTAAAGTAATTGACTCAATTAAAACTTTGGTCAAGTTTTGACGGTGACCATTCATTTTTTGATAACTCTTTCTACGTTTCTTTTTGAAGACCAAAACTTTTTCTCCACGAACGTGTGCAACAATTTTTCCTGTGATTTTGGCTCCCGCTACTATGGGTGCTCCTACGGTCACATCTCCGCCTTTGTCAACAAGTAATACCTTGTCGAAAACCAGTGCAGCGCCTTCCTCGCCCGCCAAACGGTGGGTATATACGGTCCGGTCTTTTTCTACTTTAAACTGCTGCCCGGCAATTTCTACGATTGCGTACATTATATTATGTATTTAAGTGAATCCCACGAGGCCAGGTCTTTACCTTTAAAAGCCCTTTAAATGGGGGTGCAAATCTAAAAAGATATTTTCAAATTTACAAGTGAGGAATAAATTATTCGTAAATAAATTCCCCAAAAGAACTTCTGATGGTCAGCTTTTTACCTGAAAAAGCCTCCACATGACCGACTATTTGAGCTGGAATTCCGAATGATTCCGCGATTTGAATAATTTCTTCTACGCGTTCAGGGGACACATATAATTCCATGCGATGCCCCATGTTAAATACCTGATACATTTCCTTAAAATCAGTTCCGCTTTCTTTTTGGATTAATTCAAAAAGTGGCGGAATTGGAAATAAATGATCTTTCACCACATGTACATCGTTGACAAAATGCAAAATTTTGGTTTGTGCGCCGCCGGAGCAATGCACCATGCCGTGGATTTGCGATCTCATCGACTTCAATATGGCCATAATCACTGGCGCATAGGTCCTGGTGGGAGATAATATCAGTTGGCCCACATCCAAATCCGTACCTTCCACGACATCCGTTAATTGCTTAGATCCTGAATAAACCAATGAATCGGGAACCGATGGATCAAAACTTTCAGGATATTTTGTGGCCAAATACTTGGCCAAAACATCATGCCGGGCAGAAGTCAAGCCATTGCTTCCCATCCCCCCATTGTATTTATTTTCATAGGTTGCTTGGCCATCAGAAGCCAAACCAACAATCACATCTCCAGCCTGAATATTAGCATTTGACACCACATCACTACGTTTCATACGGCCTATCACCGTACTATCCACAATAATCGTTCGCACTAAATCCCCTACATCTGCTGTTTCTCCACCTGTGCTATAAATTCCCACGCCGTGATCGCGTAGCATTTGCAATACCTCCTCGGTTCCATTGATAATCTCGGCAATTACTTCCCCTGGAATTAAATTTTTATTTCGCCCTATCGTAGACGATAGAAGCATTTGGTCAGTAGCTCCCACACAGATTAAATCGTCTGTATTCATCACCACCGCGTCCTGGGCAATGCCGCGCCAAACCGAAATATCTCCTGTTTCTTTCCAATATAAATAAGCCAAAGAAGACTTTGTTCCCGCACCATCCGCATGCATGATGTTGCAATACGCTGGGTCTCCTCCCAAAATATCGGGTGAAATTTTACAAAAAGCGCCTGGAAAAACTCCCTTGTCTAAATTGGCAATCGCCCGATGAACATCTTCTTTTGAGGCAGAAACCCCTCGTTGCATATAGCGATCAGACGACATATTTTATGAAATTTTTAATTGAGCAAACTCTTTGGCAAAATAGGTTAAAATCACTTGGGCTCCTGCTCGTTTGATGGACAGCAAACATTCCAGCATCGCCTTTTCACCATCGATCCAACCTTGTTGGCCCGCCGCTTTAATCATCGCATATTCCCCTGAAACATTATAGGCGGCAATGGGTAAATGCGAATTTTCTCTTAACAAAGCGATGATATCCAAATAAGCCAAAGCTGGTTTGACCATTAAAAAATCGGCCCCCTCGGATTCATCTAATTCTAGTTCTATTAAGGCTTCTCGGCGATTAGCCGGATTCATTTGATATGTTTTTTTATCGCCAAATTTAGGCGCTGATTCAAGTGCATCCCGAAAAGGTCCATAAAATGCGGAGGCATATTTAGCTGTATAGGCCATAATGCCCACATGTGAGAAGCCCGCGTCGTCCAATGACTCGCGCAAATATCCGATGCGGCCATCCATCATGTCTGAAGGGCCGATCAATTTAGAACCTGCTTGTGCTTGGGCAATCGCCATTTTAGCCAAAACAGGTAATGTTTCATCATTTAAAATTTGTCCTCCTTGAACGATTCCGTCATGCCCATCTGAACTGTATGGGTCCATCGCAACATCCGTCAAAAGACTGATTTCAGGAAATCTTTTGCTTACTTCATAAATACTCTCCAAATAAAGGGAGCCTTTTTTATGACTTTCTGAAGCGGTAGAATCCTTTTTTGATTCTGCTATTTGGGGAAATAAGGCAAACGATTGAATGCCTAAATTAACACATGATTCAATTTCTTTGAGTAATAAATCCGTTGAGTAGCGATAAATGCCCGGCATGGATTTGATTTCGGTGCTCACATTTTTCCCCTCCATCACAAATAAAGGAAATAACATGTCCTTCACGGAAAGTCTAGTTTCCTCGACCATGGAACGAATTACAGCACTGGAACGATTTCTACGGGGCCTTTGTAACATCGAAATTTAATTAGAAAACAAAGGTACAAATTATAATTTTATTGCGATAATTTGTTCTGGATCTCGTTCAATTTGGCCTGTAATTCACTGACCACCTTTACATATTCGGCAAACTCTTTCCGAGTCACAAAGCCATATTCTTGAAATTTTGACTCTTCCTCCCAATTGGGCATTTCGTTACTAGCCCTAAATGGGGAAAAATCAGCTAATTCAAATTCCAAAATAGCAGCAATTTGGATCATCCTTGACAAGGAAGGGTCAGTGATTCCTCGTTCAATTTTAGAATAGGCCGACATGGTTATGCCTAATTGCATAGACACATACTCTTGGCTATATTCCTTGGCATTTCTAATTTTTCGAATTCGAGCGGCGAAGTCTTTCATAGCTACAAAATTCCAAAACAATTAGAAAATTGATAGCGCCCTTATCCGACATAATATATACTGAAAAGAAAATAAGTAAACTTATATTTCAATTCTTGCACATAGGCTCTAATGACAAGCCTAAAATGAAATATTCTTTCCTGAAAATTGAGTCTGAATACTAGGAAATTTTGTTGAGCTGAAGCCCCACCGTAAGATCTTCTGATAAATTTAGTCCTGAATTTCGTAAAATGGTGGCCAATGGATCCAATAAGTCCTCCGATCCTAGCACCCAAACATTCCAAAATTCGGTTAGCGGCGCTTCATACACCTCTTCGGCGATCCTAAAAAAATCGCTTTGTTCATATCCTTTTTTGAGATTTCCAAAACGTGCATTCATCTGTTGCATTACCTCTCGAATGGACTTGGCGCCGCCAAATTTTTGTTGGATTAATAAGTCTAATCCCAAGGCGACAATCGCCCCTTTAAAATAAATGGAAACTCGCTTTCCGGGGGTGGAGGAGCCGTAACCGTCCAACCATAAATCCATCGAACTCTGGGTGAGCGACTGAACCGAATAACGGTCTCGGTCAAAATGTAATTTCAAATTCCCCAAAAGCAAATTCAAATATTCCTCTTCATGAATGACGCCAGACGCTTTTAAAAACCAATCCCCCAAATAGGTCGTCACGCCTTCCACAATCCAGGCCGTTTCGAAATATGTAATTTCGCCATAGCGATAAGGCAACAATGGCTTTGGCCTAATGGTGGCAATATTCCAAACATGAAAAAATTCATGCGATGCTAGGCCAATTAAATCATCGTAACATGCGCGATCTTCTGGCCCCATGACCATCATTGTGGATTTTGTATGCTCCACTCCGTGATAAAAAGGTTCAGGACAAATCCAATGTAAAAAATGATATTTCTTGACCGGTAATTCTCCCATCCAGGCGCATTGATAAGCAACAATTTTCTGATACGCGTCGATCAATGGGTCTGAAAAAACAGTGGATGGACCTATGCCCTGAATAAAAAATTGGGCCCCCGCTTCCTTCCAAGAATATGAAAATATTTCTGCGGCGGCAAGAAAAGGCGAATCTACTAATTCCCGATAAGTGCGCGCTTGAAACGCATCATTTTTAAATGTCAAAGAGGTAGCAAATTGCCATTGGCCCGGAAAATTTATCCTCACCTCGCATGCCTGATTTTCAAACCCTCTGGGACAAATGAGGCAATTGACAAAATTAATGTACAACATGTCCGCAGTAGCCACCGAACCTCCCGCATCTCGCTGAACGGCAAAATAAGTGTACACCAACGTAATAGGAGCGATTTCCGTACAATTTAAAACCCAAACGGAAGATTCAATCTTGTCTATGGAAATCTGTTGATCTCCTTGGAAGGATTTTATCTCCGGTATATTTTTAGCAAAGTTTTGTACTTGGTACCGGCCCGGGCGCCAAATAGGCAATCCTATTTTCAACCTCCCTAATTTCTTAGGTTGAAACTCACAGCTTATTTGGAGCCAATTTTCCTTGTCGGCGGATATCGTATATTTCATGCCATAACTTCTTGCAAAATTTCCCAAGACCTTAGTTCTCCAAATGACTCGATATGCAAGCGGTAAAAATACAAAAGTCCGGACAAACATTCCTTGCGCTGAGATCGAGAAATTATAAATGACTCGCCATAATTTGCCATGACAAGCTCGCTCAATAATTTAGCATCGATGACATTTGCCCCCGAAAATTGAGACTGTTTTAATTGGTCTATCAACTCCTCCGTATTCCCAGGTGCAAAGCCTAAAAATGAGGCCAAATTCCAAAGAAATTGGATATGAAAATTTTCATAATTTCCTTGAGCGCCATCCAAAAATTGGAACGATTCTTCTAGAAAATCATACAATGGAAAATTCGCTTCTTCTTCTTTTAAAACTTTACCTAATATCTCACTTAAAAATAAAGCGATGCTGGATTTGCCTACGTCAAAAGGAATTTGGCGATACGGAAAATAGCATTTTGCTTCTGAAATTCGGTGAAGTCCGCGGCCTGGTTTGTGAAAAACTTCCAGGTCCAACAAGGTCAAGGGTTGGAACAGTGCCATTTTATGCTTCGCCTTGGCCGATCGTACTCCATTTTCTATGTAGGATGCAATGCCGAACTCAGCGGTGTAAATTGTCACCAACAAAGATGTTTCTCGGTACTTTAAATTATGTAGAACAAGTCCCTTAGTCTTGGTTATCATCGTCCAAATCTAATCCCAACTCCATGGTTAATTTTTGCATGATATCTTCAACAGAATCTTCCGGATTAAACCGAATAGGCTCCCTAAATTCTACCGTTAAATTCGTATTTCGCTTTTTCATCAGCAAGCCTTTTTTATCAAAGGCCCTTCTAAATCCATTAATTCGAACAGGTACGACCAACGGATTTTCGCCCTTAATCAAATGAGCCGTCCCTTTTCTAAGGGGAGCAAAAGCACGTGTGGTTCCTTGTGGAAAACTAACAACCCAACCACATTTTAAGCCTTTTCCTATTTTGGCAACAGCCTCTAAATCCACTTCCCGCTTAACATCTTCGCCTTTTGCCCTCCAAGAACGATTGACTAAAATGGCACCGGCTTGTGCAAAAATTCTCGGCAACAAGCCATCTTCTTTCATCGTCTCGGCTGCTGCGACATAAAATAAATTAGACCGGGGGGCCAATAAATAAATGGGGTAATTGATGGAATTTTTAATGCCCCATTTGACCGAAAAAAAGATGTGGTATAAACAAATCACATCCATGAAATAAGTCTGGTGGTTGGGCAAAAAGAGAATTCCGTTTTCGGGAAGTTCGTCTAAATATTCGGTGCCCTTAATAATGGTCTTATTATAAAAACGCAAACGGCTATAGGTCAAAAACCCCATAACAATCATAGTTAGGCGCTTAAATACGATTGGATTGCCGAAAGGGTCCCTTTCACCTATGCCCAGCGTATCCATAAATTGAAATAATCTTGTCAGTTTGGATGCCATAATAATGGATTAAAATCCGCCTTGTTTTGTTTTCGGTTTTGTCGACTTAGGTGCTTCTTTAACAGGGGCTTGCTTTTTGGTATTCACTGCTTTTTTCGTTACGCTTGCTTGTCGGTAATACAACAAAAACCGTTTCAAAAAAGTCTCTTTTTCGTCTGCCGCCGCTTCTACAACCCGCACCACATCTTTGTCTTTTTTATCTCCTTTTTCATTTTTAACGGCTTCACGAATGGCTGCCAAAAATTGATTGTCAGAAGAAAACACCCCTAATTCACCATTAAAGTACGCAAAATAATACCAAAGATCTTCCGATAATTCCCAATACCCATAAAACTCTTCCTTGTTTGGCTTCTTTATAACCTCCATATATCCTTTTATCGTACTGTTAATGTCCACCGGCCCCACATTCACTAAAGGCAATCCACCTAAGGTATAAAATGAACTTGTATTTGCCGACCAGGACCAATGGACCTTCGAGAAATTGATGTTTTTGGCAAATTCAAGAGAGACTTTATCTAAGGCCAAATGAGCCTGATCCATTTTTGTTCGCGTCGGGTCGACCAACGGTTTTTTCAATAAAAACTCGACTCTTTTTAAATATTCATCCCGATCCTCCGGCTCATCGGCCGACGTAGAAATGTAGCCTTCGTCCAAATTATATTTGACAATTCGGTCTCCCATGACTTTTAAAACGGTGGCGGGAATCGGGTATTGGATGCTCAGCCAAGCCTCTATTCGTGGGCTTAACGTATCGGTAGATAAATTGATTTTACCAAAAGACTTAATCCCTTCATTTCCCGTAAATAGCTGAACAGGACCATTGGCTTCCATCCTTTTCTGGTCAATAAATAGCCTCAATTCGCTTGATTTGCCTTTGACTTCATAGGATTCTTTTCCCTCATTCACTTCTCCTTCCGCTGAAAAAAGAACCGGATCTAATTCATCTGAAAAGGGCCCTAAAAAAGTAGGGTACAATTTATTATCCGCATTGATAAAAATTCCCGCCGTAACAGGTCTGCCCGCCTCATCTCGCAGATTAGCATCTAAACGTAAATTGGCCGATTCGCCTTTCGCATTTTCAAAAGGAATCCATGCCGAACGGAAATTTTTTAAGCCAATCAAAGGCCGAATAAATCCCTTTAATTTTAAGAATGGCATTTTCGAAACCACATTAACCTCTCCTTTATATTGCTGATGTTCACTCAACAAAATAGGTGTTTTTTCAGGAATTAAACCCTCCGCCTGAACCCATTGCAAAGGTTCAGAGTTCGTTGATTTAGTTTTAATTGAAGCAGGAGCGGGTTTCTCAATTTTTAAGAATTCAAAGTTTTTAATGGGTATGGCCACCGTATCCCCATCGCTTCGGGGCAACAGATAATTAGCCTCTCCTTTCCAGGCATCTGAATTAGCTTCAATGACACGTAAATCCGATAATTTATGGAGATTATTCAAAGGATCCAACAAGGCTCTTGCCCCGGAAAATGGTTTAAATTGGCCATCCTTTTGAATCGCAAATAAGCCTTTCGCCGGAAATACAAAAGCGGCACCTATGGCCACGTGCTGAACGCCTCCTAATTGTAAAAACTGCGCTTTTAAATCGTATTCAGCCGAAAAAGCCTTAATTGACCCCTGTGTTTCTTGGTCTGCACTGGCTACATTTCGATTTTTCAAAGTCATCAAAGTGCTATCCGAAGGATTGCTGGTGCTGTCTTCAAGCCAACGAGATAGCTCGAAACCAGATTTCCCAAACATCTTAAACCGTTCTGCTTTCAGATCCCAAAGTGCTTCCGTCAAAATACTTTGATAAGCAATGTATGGAAAAATAATCGGGCTCTCTTCTTGGCTCGAAAGCGTTTCTACACTCGGTTTGATCGAAACTTTTTGGGTCAATAAATTGGCCTCCGCTGTAATTGCTTTGGTGAAAATAGCAGGCTTAAATGAAGACATCTGTCTTCCAATGCGCATTTCACTTTGATTGGTTTGCCACAAAGAAAAACCTAAATTAAAATGATTGGAGATGAAAACTCCATCCCCAAAGACAAGTTTTCCGCGGGCAAAAACCTTTTTATTATGAACGCCCATTTGTCCGTCTAAACGAACTTGGCTTTGATAAAATGCAAGCTGATTTTTTATGGGTTTGACCCAAAGACTGTCTTGACTCGGGCGCCAACTTAATTCATGAGTAGCCCATTTGGTCTCAGGAAATATGTTTTTTCCTTGATAATTTGATGCCATTTTTCCTTCTAGTGCAGAAGATATCAAAGAATCAGGGTAAAAGTAGGTCGACTTTTGAATAGACGAAAGGCTTAAAATCTGCAAAGTCCCGGAAGCATGTAAACCTAATTTATCCATCAGCAATGGCTCAGACATGATGTATTTGGCTTGTTTTTTATACAAATCCAAAGGGGCTTTGCTGATATATTTAAACCCAAAAGACTGGTCGGGCATTAATACTAGCGAAACCTTCAAAGTAGGAATGAGGCCGTCGGTATAAAAACTCCCTTCAAACGTAATTTCCTTTTGGGTCAAACTATCCAATTCAATACGGGGAACTTTAAAATAAAACTCTTTGCCATAGACGCCTTTGGCTCGCCAAGGCTCATTAAAATAAGAGATTACCCCGGTAGGAATAATGAGTTTTGGATATTCGGCTACGCCCAATCGGCCCGATTTGTTATTGGGTGGGCTTAATAAAATGGTCCCCGCCCCATATTTAAATTGGCCCCCCAACTCTCTATTTCCCAAGGAGCCGTCTTTCAATTTGGGCAAAAATGTGATGGAATCTATCTCTTTAAAATTGACCGAGAAATTGGAAAAATTAAAATCAAACAAGGGGCCTCTAAACCGATAATTTCCAATTTTAATTTCTCCTTTAAAATCAAAATCTCTGCCTTTGCTAAAGACGATTTGCCGGTCTGAAGGGATAAAATTTGCTTTTAAGGAGTCTGAAACCGTAACCTCTTTTACCCCTCTGACGATAAGTTTTTGAGCGGCCAAGTCAATGGATATATTGGCAGAATCGCGGGAAATTTGATTGGCATTGGAGGCCACAAAAAATTTATCAAAATCTTTTTTGGCAAATTGTACTTGGGCATAATGCCTTCCCATTTTAGTGAAGGAAATGATATCCGTTTTAGGATCATAATGAATGTATCCTGCCTTAATAAAGGTATTAAAACCCGGCATCAGCGCTTTATACTCCTTATTATTTTTCGCTAAAATATCTCCAAAATAGGCCCAATTACGTTTAGACTCGATGAGGAAATTATACAAAACGCGCATTGGATTGAACGTCAAAGTCCCTTGCAACATTTCGATTCGATCGGGACTATAATAATCAAAAGATTCTATCCAAGCGGGTACTTGGGACTTTCCAGAGATGCGGTAAAAATCAATTTTATCTGCATTTCTTTTTAAAATGGCCAAGTCGGCCGAAATTCTAATTTGATGATATGAATCTTCAAACAAAAGTCTTTCCTCGGCGATTCCTTCTAACTTTTTAATATGTAAAGTCTGGTCCTTTGCATACCAATTGCCTCGAATGGAAGGATGATACAAAGAGTCCTTCACGCCTATATAAGTAGTAAAAGAACCTTTAGGTATATCAATGGAGCCTTCTGGCGAAATCCAAAAAGAGGGTGCCAAAACACGGGCAATCATCTTTTTGTTTTTGACTATTTCGAGTTGAGCTGCTTCACGCGAAGCCAATAGGCCTAATTTATTTCCTTGAATCCAAAATCGGCCTTTTGCGTTTCCAAATTCTCCTACAATAGGTTCTTTCAATGGGTCATTTGACCGAAATTCCAGATTAAAATTAGGCGCCCCCGTTTTTCGTTTTAACGAAATTTTGGCCATTCCCTCGTTGGCCTTCCCCTCCATGCTTAACGTAGATTTAATTCCCAAAAGACTTGCTGACCGAGGTAATATTTCCCATTCATGTAATGTCATTTTAGAATTTGGGATTCCCCAAATGGCCCCCGCCAAATCCGCATCAGCACCTATCCCAAACTTATCCTTCAATAGCCATGAGAATTCCTTACTTTCTAATCGAAGACTATCCTTGCCTATTTTGAATCGAACTTCAGATTTTTCCCAAGTAAACCTAGGACCATCCGAAATTTTGCTAGGCAATAACCAAGATGCCTGCTCGTCATAAAAATCGGCGGTAGGCACATCTGATAGAGGCGATTCGGTATCCCAACCATCATTCTGAGCCGCGGATTGTAAGGTATCCATTAATTTTATTTGGATCGTAGGCCACAGAATTCGTAAGTTTCCTTGAACGCTGATGGTCAGATTTCCTGTTTGTGTCAATTGCTTATTATAAAACCAGGAGTCCAATTGTTCGGCCAAAACCATGGCCGTTTTTGAATCTTTTTGCGCTACTAATTTTTTCCAGACTTCCACAAAATCCGAAAACAATACGGGTTCATTTGGGAATTGGACTAGGTTTCGTATAAAGAAATATGCCAAGACAGGACTTCGAAATCCCACTTTAGGCATTTGAATCAAAATGGCCTGAAGTTCCTTTTTATGCGTTTCGCTTACTGTATTTGAAGACCATAAGCTAATAAATTGATCCGCTATTTTGGGGGCATCCTTGTATTTGCTGGTTGATATCCAGGACTTGACTTCTTGAGGAAGCCGATCTGGGTTACCCGAAATGGATTGCGCTTGACCTTTATACGAATAAATAAAGGCAAAAATTAAATAAGACAGAATCTTTATATGGCGCAACAAATTTGGCATAATCAAACTCAAAAGAAGGTAAAAATACATAAAAATTTAGGATATTTGAGGCTTATAATCCTGTATATGAATAACGTACTCTCTTTATTTTCTAGTATAAAAGCCTTCGTTTTTGATGTAGATGGCGTCATGACGGATGGGCAAGTACATGTGCTGGAGACTGGGGAACATTACAGGAGTTTTTTTATTCGAGACGGCTATGCCATCGAAAAGGCAAGGGAGGCCGAATATTCGCTGTGTGTCATTTCTGGCGGAGGACATCTTGGCGTTAAAAAAAGACTAGAAAATTTAAAGTTTCAAGATATTTACATGAGTTTAGGTGGGCAGGATAAATTGAGCACCTACCTTTCTTGGCTTGAAAAAATAGGCATTTCGGAGGATCAAGTTTTATATATGGGCGATGACACGCCTGATTTAAACATATTAAAAAGGCCCAAATTGCTCAGTACTTGTCCAGCAGATGCGATTCCAGAAATTAAATCGGCGGTAAAATACGTGTCACCATGTAAAGGGGGACAGGGCGCGGTTCGAGATGTGATCGAAAAAGTGATGAAATTACAAGGCAAATGGCCTGAATAAATACCAACACATGGCACTAATCTTACCGGTAAAAGGAGTCTCACCACAGTTTGGAAATCATAATTGGCAAGCGCCCAATGCGACGATCGTAGGCGATGTCCAATTAGGAGATTATTGCACTATATGGTTTAATGCTGTGATAAGAGGTGATGTAAATAAGATCCGGATTGGCCATCATTCCAATATACAGGACGGAGCCGTCATTCATTGTACGTATCAAAAAACAGAAACAACGATTGGCAACTATGTTTCTATCGCACATAATGCCATTGTCCATGGATGTACGATTGAAGATTCTGTTCTAGTGGGTATGGGGGCCATCATCATGGATGGAGCCTATATTGAAACGGGAAGTATCATTGCCGCCGGGGCCATTGTCACTCAAAATACGCGAGTGCCATCTGGTAGTATTTATGCGGGGAATCCGGCCAAATTACTCAAGCCTGTAAGCCCGGAAGCGGCGGAAATATTCATGCGAACCGCGATGAATTATATCGATTATGCTGCTTGGTTTGAGTAGAACTAAAAAGATTTAGACTCCAGCATTTCTTTGGCTAATAATTCTTCCTTGTTATAAAGGTTCTCGTCAAATAAAGCTCCATGACCTGAACCCGCTTCATTAAACATCCCGTGTTTGGCATATTGAAAAAATGAGTCATGAACGACTTTATATCCGGCATTTGCAGCGTCTTGAAACCATTTAATGCCTATATCCATCGTCATTAAACCGATGGGCGCAAATGAGCCCTTCGGGGCAGTTAGCTTACGAGCAAATTGCATATTAATCAATGCCGCATGTTCGTTCAAACGACACTCCGGAAGCGGCCAACTCGCTTTCTCGGGCTGAATAAGTCCCCAAGTGACGGCTCGGTCAACAGGCCAATTTTCATACAACGTGGAAAGTTCATCCATGGTAGGCCTATAATCCCAATATCGACTTCCATCGCAATGAATTTTATGGGCAGGACAATTCCAACATTGCCCTATATGTCCTATGGCGATATTATCTCCGATTTTACTTAAGTAGTTAGCTAAAATATCCCCATGAAAAACCATGTCATTATGAGCTAATAAAAGATAATTTGCTTCCGTTTTCTCCCAAGGATATTGATACCGAATGGAGTATCTGAACATTGGAATTTTAAAAAGTAATTTATTTACCCAATTTCTTTTTTGAATTTGCCACCATCCCAAAAACAGAGATGGTTTAAAATAAACGATATCCAGATCTTGCAATAAATCTTTCAATTGATTTTCATCAAAACCAAAAGGTTGCTTTTTTTCTAAATTGATAAAAACTCTGCCCACATGATCCCCAGAATATTTCAATAAGGAACGAATAGCTAATGCCGTTTGATAAGGCTTTCCATAAACATTAATCGCTATGTCTACTTTAGTTGAAATATGCATTGAATTAAAATACTAAATTAAATAAACTAATGAAAAAATTTCCTGTTTTTCAATGACTCAAAATACCTTTTGATTTTTCGCCTGCCGTAATTTCCAAATTCATTCGATTCTTTTTAGTGGGCAATGGACAGGTCGCAAATGGAGTAAACTCACAAGGTGGATTAAGCGATTTATTGAAATCTAAAATAACATTTCCCTTCTTATCCGGAGCACTAGCATATAAAAATCTGCCTCCACCATAAGTCGTTTTTTTGTTCGTCAAATCGCCAAACACAATGAAAAATTCATCTGTAGTTCCGCCCGCTTCTAATGTGTATTTCTTCCCTTTTATGGAGAAATGCAGCTCCCCGGGTGAATCCTCCAAATAATTGCGCCCAGTAATGTCTGTAATATTTAGTTTTTTGCCGTATGTAGGCACAAATTTTGCTTTAATTCGCCAAGAAGAATCAATAGAGAAATAGTCAATTCCTTTAAAATTCCGAACATATTCTCCTTCTAAATCACGAAGCCTGAGCGCATATTTTTCCCCACGTTTAATGATAAACCAACGAAGCGATTTGTGTTCCAAGACAACAACTTTTTTATCTTGAAAAATGATCATTTCGCTTACCGCTTGGCCCGATGAAAACACTTGGTTCGCTTGGCTTGATTTAAATCTTACAACTCCATTATTCAAAATAATTTTACCTAAAAAAGAATCGGAATGCTCAGCAGGAAAAACAAAATCATTTTTGGGGTCGGCGCCAATCGTATTTTCACCTTCTTTTAACCAAAATAAGCCAGATAAATTAAGGTAACCATTTTCATGTTGTAAGCTATCAATACGTATTTTACGGAATGCCATTATTTCCTTTTCGTATTCGCTTCCTTGTGAAAAAGATGCGAATGAAACAAGAAAAACGAAATAGATTAAAAGCCTCATAAATCCTGAATTTGTGTTTCTACTTGTATCATTATTTACTCATTTGGGCATCTACGACCGCTATGGCTATCATATTGACAATTTCACGTGTGGACGATCCAAGCTGCAACACGTGCACTGGCTTTTTAAGTCCTAATAAAATAGGTCCTATTTTTTCAATCCCGGCTATCTCTTTGACCAAATTATAAGCGATGTTAGAAGAGGAAAGATTGGGGAAAATCAAGACATTAGCTCCTTTTTCAGCCAATTCGCTGAATGGGTGATTCTCTTTTAACAACTCCATGTTGAAGGGCAGGTGGGCTTGAATTTCACCGTCAACAATCATACTGGGATTTCTTTGTTTTAATAACTGGACTGCGCTTTTCATCTTTTTGGCATCCTCGCCTTCGGCGCTGCCAAAATTTGAATAGGTGATTAGAGCGATACGAGGTTTGATATTAAACTTTTCCACTTGCTTGGCCGACAACTCCGCGATCTCCACGATTTCCTCCGCACTTGGATTAAAATTCACCGTAGTGTCCGCTAAAAATAAAGGGCCAAAACGAGTCATCAAAATATACATTCCTGACACTTTTTGAACACCCTCTTTTCTACCTATTGCCTGCAAAGCTGGCCGAACAGTATCTGGATAATTACGGCTCATTCCGCCAATCATCGCATCCGCATCACCAGTACTAACCATCATACTTCCAAAATAATTTCGTCTTCGAATGATTTTTTGTGCCTCCGCTTTGTTTAAACCTTGCCTTTGTCGGCGAATAAATAATAATTCACTGTAGCGATTTGCACGTTCTTTATCCTCATCCGCTACGGGTAAATAGGGATCAATGATTTCAACTCCTGGCAACTTAATCGAATTTTCATCTAGAATTTGTTGGATTACCTCCCGATTCCCCAATAAAATGGGCGTTGCAATTTTCTCCTGAAATACTTCTTGGGCCGCTTTTAAAACAGATAGGTTTTCGGCGTCTGCTAAAACAACTCTTTTTGGCTTGGTTTTGGCCTTGTTGATAATCACTTTCATCAACGTATTATCCAGGCCTAACCTCTTTGACAATTGAAGTTCATAGGCTTCCCAGTTTTCAATGGGATGCTTGGCCACACCCGATTTCATTGCCGCCAAAGCCACCGCTGGGGCAACGGTAATTAATAGCCTCGGATCTACGGGTTTAGGAATTATGTACTCCCGGCCAAAAACAATATTTTCCTGTCCATACGCCAAATTAACAATATCTGGAACCGGCTTTTTCGCCAAATCAGCCAACGCATACACGGCGGCTAATTTCATTTCTTCGTTAATTACTTTGGATCGCACATCGAGTGCCCCTCTAAAAATATATGGAAAACCAAGTACGTTATTCACTTGGTTTGGATAATCGCTCCGACCTGTTGCAAAAATAATATCCTTGCGCGCATTCAATGCCTTGTCATAAGCAATCTCGGGCGTTGGATTTGCCATCGCAAAAACGATGCAATCTTTGGCCATCGGCTTAATCATTTCTTCTGAAAGAATGTCTCCTTTTGAGAGGCCGACGAATACATCTGCGCCAACTAAAGCCTCTGTCAAGGTTGTTTCAGGCGAAAAATGATCATTGGCAAATTCAGCCTTCCGGCCGTCTAAATTCGTCCGAATGGGATGTATCAAACCCTTCGAATCAAACATTAAAATGTTTTGTTTTTGCGCTCCTAAAGAACAATAAAGCCGGGTACATGAAGTCGCTGAAGCGCCGGCGCCATTGATAATAATTTTTACTTTTGAAATATCTTTTTTAACAATCTCTAATGCATTTAAAAGCGCCGCCGCACTAATAATCGCGGTACCATGTTGGTCATCATGCATGACCGGAATATCCAATTCGGCCTTTAATCGCTCCTCAATCTCAAAACATTCCGGAGCCGAAATGTCCTCTAAATTAATCCCGCCAAAAGTAGGCTCTAAAATTTTGACCGTTCGAACAAACTCGTCCACATTTTTGGTGTTCAACTCAAGGTCAAACACGTCGATATCCGCATAAATTTTAAAAAGCAAACCCTTCCCTTCCATCACAGGTTTACTCGCTCCGGGTCCAATATCCCCAAGGCCTAACACCGCGGTCCCGTTGGAAATTACGGCGACCAAATTTCCTTTCGCCGTGTACTTATAAATATCTTCTGGATTAGCCGCAATTTCTAAACAAGGGTCTGCGACACCGGGGGAATATGCTAAAGTCAAATCCTTTTGAGACGCCGTTTCTTTCGATGGAATTACCTCAATTTTGCCTGGCCTACCTTTCGCATGGTAATGAAGGGCTTCTTCTTTTAATGTGTTATTATCTGCCATATACGTTTATTGATGTAATTTTAGATTTGCTTAAATCTAGTGCAAGGTTACGAAATTATCGAGTGGAAGGAAAATTAATTGGCTATATTCGCTGAATAAAAATCCAATTTTTAACCCTTATAAATTAATTTGTATTTATCTATATGAACCCTTCTTTTCATAAATTCAAGTCCATCATTACGCGTCCCATCCTATTGAAGTTTTTTTTATTTCAAAAACTTTCATCAGCCTTTTTTTCCGGTTTGAGCATCCATCATTTTGATGCTGATACTTGTGTCGTTCGCATCAAGCTTTCATGGTTTAATCAAAATCCTTTCCGCTCCATGTACTTTGCGGTAGAAGCTATGGCGGCCGAAATGTGTAGCGGGATGCTGGCCTTATCCCAAATATATCAAAGGTCCCCCAAAGTCAGCATGCTGGTGGAAGGGATGGAAGCCAAGTTTTTAAAAAAGGCAACTGGGGTCATATTATTTACTTGTGATCAAGGAAAAGAAATTGAATTGGCGGTAGAAGAAGCGATCAAAACAGGGGAAAGCACTAAAATCACTTGTCTTTCTGTAGGTAAAAATTCGGAGGGAATCGTCGTTGCTGAATTCAATATGCATTGGACATTTAAGGCTAAACATTAGACTTAGTCCTAATCAAAAATTTGCATGTAAATTAAGGTTCCTGCTGCCAATGTCATGATGATTAAGGCCGTAAATCCTAAAATATTGGCTGTCAATCCATTCACATTTTCGCCCATAATTTCCTTATTATTTGAGATATGCAAAATGATGCCTATCAAAACCGGGGCGGTTAAACCATATAAAATAGCCGTATAAATTAAGGCTTTCATAGGTGAAATTCCCACATAATTCAACGAGAGCCCTAAAAGCAGCGAGATGGCAATGATGGAATAAAAGCCTTTTGCCTGATGGAATTTTTTGTCTAGGCCTTGCTCCCAACCAAATGTCTCCGTAAAAATATAAGAAAGCGAACCGCTTAAAACAGGAATGGCAATTAGGCCTGTTCCTATAACCCCGACGGCAAAAAGCAGATAGGCCAGATTGCCGGCCAAGGGTTTTAAGGCCATGGCCGCTTGCTCAACAGTATCTATTTGATGAATACCGCCTTGATATAAAACGGTTCCAGTCGTTAAAATAATAAAGTACATCACAAATCCCGAAACGGTCATCCCAAAATCAACGTCTTGATTCATTTCGTCAATGATTTTTTTATTGACCATCACGTGACGCTTTTTGTGTTTCATTTCTTCCACCTCAACTGACGCCTGCCAAAAAAACAGATAAGGAGAAATGGTTGTGCCTAAAATCCCAACAATAATGGCAATAAAATCTTTGTCCCATTTTATGGTTGGAATGAAGGTAGATTTCGCAATCTCGACAAGATCTTGTTTATACAAAAAAGGGACAATAAAATAGACCAAAATAACAATGCACAGGTATTTTAAAATGGACGCTATTTGGGTATAGGGCAAATAAATGATTAATCCCAAAAGTAAAATGGTGAAAAATACGCTGAAAAAAGTAGCGTCAATAGAAGGAAATAACAAATTCCCAACGGCCCCCATCCCGGCGATGTCGGCCCCTATATTCATGACAATAGCGGGGAAGCTGAAAATTAACATGATGTACAGAATTGGCCTCGGATAATGCGATTTAAGCGCGCCTGTCAATCCTTGGTTTGTAACCAAACCTATTCGGGCACACATTTTTTGAATCGCGGCCATTAATGGAAATGCGACAATGGAAGTCCAAAGGGTCGATAATCCAAAAGCAGCACCGGCCTGTGAATAAGTCGCAATGCCTGAAGGGTCATCGTCGCTAGCACCAGTGACTAAACCAGGTCCTATTATTTTCCAATACCGCAGGATTTTTGAGGTGATTGATGCCATTAATATTGCGTTAATATTTCACAAGGTACAAAATTCTATTCCCTTGGCTTCCTAGATAAAATGAACATGATCAAAATCAGAAAATCATTCTACGGCGTGACGCTATTGAAAAATCAATTTGGTTTTCTCTAAATCTTAGCCCCTAAGTATGGCCATTAGCTACGGCAATTGCGACTACAGCATTTGTCTGTTCAGTCACGTTTTAGCGATTATATTATGTTGCACTACTTGCACATATCTCTTATTATTTTCAAATGATGTTCCGTGTGCACCTCTATAAAAACAAATGTTTCACGAACATTTACCTGCCCAAAAAAGGGATGGACAAAAAAGTGATGGGGAGCACAATTCTCTAATAACCCAATGTTTTTGTGGGCTAGTTCAACGCTGGAAATTAAACTCGATTCCGTGATTTCTTCCGTAGGTAAAATGCCTTTAGGGGCGCGCACTTTACCCCTAGGTATTTTCTTGGTGAAAAATATGAAGGATTTGCGCCAATTAAATTTAGGCTTATATTCCGCTGGATTCGAACTCAGTAAAGCCTTAATAACTTGATTCATTACTCGTAAAGAATGGTCTATTTGCCAACCAATGTTGGCATTTGAAACGCTTACATTTTGCCTATCGGATTGAGGGATATATGTTGACAATTCAGCCAACTGTTTTACAATTTTTTCCATTATTTATAAATATTCCCATAAATTTAAGCTAATTAAGAATGTTGCACAAAGCGTAACTAATAATTAGATTTTACTTAAATTTTATCGGGTGGTATATTTTTTAAAATTTTGGGTTAAGCTAGCACTAAGGATATTTTGCCCCCAGGTGAACATCGCAAATCCTCATTATTTAAATTCCGAGGGTCCCCTTTTAATCGTGGCCAACCACCCTAATTCATTTTTAGATGCCGTCATTATAGGTGCATTTTATCAAAGAAAAATACATTTTTTAGCCCGAGGAGATGTTTTCCAAAATCCCATATTTGGATATTTACTTCGATCCATTGGTATGATTCCTGTATTTAGAGCAAGAGAAGGAAAGGAACATTTGCACAGAAATAGCCACACATTTCAAGAGTCCGTTGATATCATGAAAGACGGCGGTGCCGTTTTAATCTTCATTGAAGGCATCTGTTTAAACACACATGAAATTCAACCCTTTAAAAAAGGCGCCTCTAGAATTTTAGAAACGCTCCACGCGATTGAGGTTTTTCCCAAAGTTCATGTCATCGGAATGGCCTATAATTCATTTAGAGGAATCGGCAAAAGTGTGAATATCGACATCACTGAAATAGGGTCTATAAAACCGATCATCGAATCTAGCGACCGCCTAATTTTCAATGCGCGTGCCATGGAAGAAATGACGAAAAACATACATCTGCCTTTAGAAAAAACAGTCGTTTCGCATGGATTTTCCTATTATTTCCATCTTCCCTATTATCGAATAATCGAATATTGCGTTGACCTGAAATTCAAGCAAACCGTGTTTTTTGATTCCGTACTTTTTGCCGCATTATTATTTACCTACCCGATCTACTTGGCTCTATGGATTAGCCTATTGGGTACGATGGGAATCCCGATGTTCATCGCCAGCATACTTGTATTTTTGATGCCAATATTGGGCCAAAAAAGCATAAAATTAGCTTAATTTATCTGCGATAAGGCGATCATTGGATAAGCGAGGAACCTTGTTTTGTCCTCCTAATTTCCCCTCCGATTTCATGTAATTAATAAAGGCATTTTTCTTTAATGGGGTTAAAACGAGGGGCTGAAGAATGCCGCCAACAATCAAGTCTTTATAGTAAATATTTTGTTGCTGCATGGATTTTTCCAAGGCATCTTTAAACATAGAAATGTTTTTCGGTTTCTTCGAAAACTCAACAAGCCACTCATGATAAGGAAGCTCGCCTAGGGCAGGATTAATTTGGGGGGCTAGCGTAAACTCGACAATATTAGCCTCCGGACATGCCGTCAAAGCTGCTTTCATCGCCCTCTCTACTTCCTCCGAAATAACATGTTCGCCAAAAGCAGAAATAAAATGTTTAATCCTACCGGTGACAATAATTCGATACGGGTTTAGGGATACAAATTTAACCGTATCGCCGATGGAATAGGCCCAAAGACCAGCATTCGTAGTTAATAAAAGGGCATAATTTACGCCTAGCTCTACTTCCGCCAAACACAATCTCTTCGGCTGTGCGGAAAAATAGGTGTCCGTAGGCACAAATTCATAAAAAATTCCTCCGTCTACATTAAGCAATAAACCCTCCTCGCCGCTTGAATCCTGAAAAGCAATAAAACCCTCAGAAGCCGGATAAGTTTCAAGCACATCCACTTCTCGGCCTATCGACGACATTAACTTTTGCCTATAAGGTTCGAAGTTGACCCCTCCAGTGACAAACAACTGAAAATCGGGAAATAAATCGCCGACTTTTTGACCCGTCAACTCTTCCAATCGATCAAAATACATCTGAACCCAAGGAGGTATGCCTGAAATTAATCCCATCCGTTGAGTATAGGTTTCCTGAACTATCGCCGCCAATTTTTCCTCCCAATCTTCGATGCAATTCGTCTGATAAGTGGGCAATTGGTTTGCCCTTAAATAACTAGGAACATGGTGATTTACAATGCCCGATAATCGGCCCGTAGGTATCCCATTTTTAATATCCAAAGCGGGAGAGCCTGATAAAAAAATTAATTTTCGATCTAAAAAAGCCGCATTCCCACTGTAAAAAACATAGTGCAATAACGCGTCTCGCGCACCTTGAATATGAAAGGGCATGGACTCTTTTGAAATGGGAATGTATTTTACCCCAGAAGTGGTGCCCGATGTTTTACCAAAGTATGCGGGCTTTCCTGGCCATAAAATATTTTCAGCCCCTTTGACCATCTCGTCGATATACGATTTTAAATCCTCATATTCGGCGATTGGGACAATGGATTTAAACTCTAAATAATTTCTGATTTTGGCGAAGGTAAAAGCCTGCCCAAATATCGTATTTTCAGCTTTTTTTAAATGGTGCGAAAGCCAAAAATCCTGTCTCTCTAGGGCATTTTGATGACTTAAACGATGTTTTTTTACAACACGTTTGGCAAATGGTTTAGCAAAAAAAGAACGGAATCCCATCGATCCTTATTTAAAAACTCCTTTAGGATCTGGCATTTTTTCGGCCAATTGGCTACCAAAATTCAAGTCCATTTGCAATATATCTAAGGTCCTACATTCGTGAAAATAGGTCCATGCCAACTCATACTTTTCTTGATAAAAAGCCACTTGGCTCCTCTTCATCCAGGCATTTGCATTCTTGGGTTCGTCTTTTAAAGACTGGGCTAACTCTGCGTCCACTTCCGCCAATGTTCCACAATCCTTACCTTCTAAATAACAACTCAAAAGTACAATGGCATAGTCCACGCGCATGAGTGCCTGGGTTGGATCTGAAATTAAGCCTTTGGCCAATAATTGTTTCGCCAAAGGATAATCCTTTCGCTGAAATGAAATAACCCCTAAACCCCAAAAAGCATCTATGCTTGACGTATCCAACGCATTTACCAAGTTAAATCGATAAGTCGCTGTGTCCAATTTGCCCGAGGCAACAAACTCCCAAGCACGCTCAGCGAAGAAATTGGCGGCTTCTTTTCTGGAAGCAAAACTTGCATCGCAACTAGTTATAAATTGGTCTAACTCCAACTTATCTTTTTGCGGAAGCGCTTTATTTCCAAACAATACTTGGTATTTAACTGGTTTTTGAGCCCAAGTTAGGGTTGACACAAACATCAACAACGTAATAACTTTTACTATTTTCATATCACAAATCTATCGTTTCTTTTTATTTCCTGGTGCAGCTGTCTTATATTTTGAATTTCTTCCTGGTCGATTATTTCGATCTGGTCCTTTCGGTCCAGGCTTACCCGCAGTCTTTCCATTTGCCTTAGGCCCAGTTTTAACGCCCTGAGCCACCGCTCCGCTACGTGTTAATCCTTTTTTACCTAATCCTTTAAGCGCAGCTTTATTTCCATTAGCCCTAGCCTTAATCACCCATTTTTTATCATGAAAGGCTCCTTTAAAATCAGGATCCTCTCTTTTTCGCTGCTCGTCCACGGACCTCAGCATATCTTGGTGCTCTAAAAATGGCGTCTCTTCCACCTTTATTTCATCCGGCAATGCCGTAATTTCTATTTTTTGCTGGATGATTTCTTCTATTTTATGCCAATGATACGTCTCAGCCAAAGTAATAAAAGTAATAGACTCGCCCACTTGTTCCGCACGACCCGTTCTACCAATCCGATGGACATAATCTTCATAAATTAATGGTACATCAAAATTGATCACATGGGAAACCTTAGGAATATCAATCCCGCGTGAAGCGACATCTGTCGTAACCAAAACCCGAATGCTGCCTTCTCGAAATTGCTGCATCGCATTTATACGCGTGTTTTGACCTTTGTTCGAATGTATCACTCGAATTTGATCCACAGGAACTACTCTAAAACTTAAATATTTCTCGACTTGATTCACAATATCCTTGCTCCTGCAAAATATCATAACTCTCTCAAATACAGGGTTTTGCAAGAAATGTGCAAGTGCATTTAATTTGGTTTGAACGTTTTGCGCCTCAAAAACATATTGTGTGACTTGGCTTGCTGGAGTAGCCTGCGGAGTAACTTCAATTTTATGCGGAAACTCTAAAAACTCATGGGAAAGGTTCTCAACTTTCTCCGGAAAAGTTGCCGAAAACAATCCATTTTGACGTTTTTTATACGGTATTTTCTCTAAAATTTGACGGATTTGAGGCATAAAACCCATGTCCATCATTTTGTCCGCCTCATCTAAAATCAGGTACTTCAAATCTTTGGTACCAATGGCTTCTTTGCGGTATAATTCTAAAAAGCGACCGGGAGTTGAAACTAATATATCGACACCAGCTTCCAAGGTTTGAATCTGGGTTTTGGGACCTAAGCCTCCATAAAGAGCTAATATTCTTAAGTCGGTAAACTGCGCCAAACCCACCATTACTTCGTGGATTTGCATGACAAGTTCGCGGGTAGGGGCTAAAATAAGGGCCCTTGGTAAGCTCCCCTGCATGTATTTGCATCGCATTAAAATCGGCAAAGCATATGCCGCCGTCTTGCCTGTTCCCGTTTGAGCTATTCCTAACACATCATGGCCCTGCAATAATAAAGGAATTGCCTTCTCCTGAATGGGAGTTGGTAAAGAATACCCAACAACATCGCAAGCGCGTTGCAATTGTGGATTCAATCCCAAACGTAAAAATTCACTCATAAGAATTGGCTTTGTTTAATTTTGCAAAGGTAGGGAAAATAATATTCTTACCTTTGAAACAAATTTTACCCTGTGGAATTAAAACCTATCTATCTGATTACAAGGTTGGGGATTTTAGTAAGCATTTCCATTCTAATAGGATCCATGTCATCTCTCTTTCTTTGGGGATTGGAACAAATCGCTTGGATTCGAAACGAAACACCGTGGCTTTTGTATGGGCTTCCATTAGTAGGAATCTTTTTCCATGTCATTAAAACATACGACTTTCCTTTTTCCAATGGGACTGCCAATGATTTAGTTACTCAAATAAATGAAGACAAATCAAGCATTAATCCTCAAGCAGGAATTTCGGGAATCTATGCCATTGTCAGTACTTGGTTAAGTCATTTGGTCGGCGCATCTGTAGGCCGAGAAGGAACCGCGGTTTTGTTCGGAGGAAATGTAGCCCAAATGGCTTTACAAAAATTGAACTGCTCTTCACAAGAAAAATCCATTTGGATTCGAGCCGGAATGGCCGCTGGATTTTCATCCATATTTGGAACTCCCATGGCCGGTTGTTTTTTTGGACTCGAAATCGGAACCGTTGGAAAAATTCATTGGCCTTCTCTAATTGCCTGCATATCCACTTCCTTTTTAGCGAATTTCATCAGTTTACACGTGTGGAGCACAAAACATGTATTTTATCCCCTTGTTTTTTTACCAACAATTTCAATGCTATTTTGGGCTAAATTGATCAGTATTGGCCTATTTTTAGGTATAATAGGCCTAATTTATAAGCGATTAGAATCGAATATTTCAAAGCTGCTCGCCCAATTGCCCGGACAAACGATTCTCAAAGGACTCATTTCGGGATTAATTCTCTTCTTCTTATTTCAAATTCCTTTTTTCAAACCTAGTATTGGTTTAGGATCGGAATACTTATTACAACCATTTCAAGAAACGTATTCCTATATAGAATTTGCTGGATCCAAATTAATAGCCACGACCCTAAGTCTTGCCTTAGGTTTTAAGGGAGGCGAGGCAACTCCTTTATTTTTAATTGGCTCTCATGCAACTTCATCGCTTTCCGAATGGATCCAATTGCCCCATGCATTTTTAGCTGCCATCGGATTTGTATCTTTGTACTGCGGTTTAACCAAAACGCCAATCACTGGATTGTGCTTAGGCATTGAACTTTTTGGTCCATCTGCGTGGGCTTGTTACCTAATCGGAACTTGTTTGGTTATGTACGTATCTGGAAATACGGGTTTATTTAAATCTCAAAAGGTCGCCAACTGGATACCCAAAACACCCTATCAATAATGTATAAGAATATTGAAAACTCTTACGATTCCTTCAAGGATGCTCGAATTAAAGAACGAGCTTTCTCCTATGAGCTGTGGCTAAATTTAATAGATGAATGGAAGCAAAGCCCTTTATTAGACGTTTCAGAAATTGGCCAAACGTATGAAGGAAAACCAATTCATCAAGTAAAATTTGGCGTAGGACCCATCCATATTTGTGCATGGTCGCAAATGCATGGAGATGAGGCAACGGCTACGATGGCATTAGCTGATATTTTTCTTTTTTTATCCCAGAAAGAGGATACGTTCCATGATTTAAGGGAAAAATTGCATCAAAAAATTACATTATTTGTTATTCCAAGATTAAACGCTGACGGGGCCGAAAGGTGGACAAGAGAAACGGCATTAGGCATAGACATGAACCGAGATGCAAGTAAATTAAACTCTCCTGAGGCGAAAATTTTACACGATTGGGCACACCAAATAAATCCATTATTCTCCTTCAATTTACATGATCAGCATAGATTGTATTCGGTTGGAAATACTCCACACCAAACTCACATCGCATTGCTTGCGACGACAGGGGATGAGGCGGGAACGTGGACTGAATCGCGCTTGCGAGCGGGAAAATTGGCCAACAGGCTAACCCAAATTGTCCAAGAAATTTATCCTAATAAAGTTGCCAAATGGACTGATGAATATAACCCCAGGGCTTTTGGTGATTATTTTCAAGGCCAAAACTTTGGCTTAATTTTATTAGAATCTGGAGGCGCTGGCTGGGATTTAGAAAAACAATCCTTACGAAAAACGAATGCCTGTTTATTGCTAGATGCGTTTTATGCCATAGCCAACGAAGAATGGAAAACGGAGGAGATTTCAACCTATCAATCTTTGCTAACCAATGAAAGAAATATCTTTGACATAAAGCTTTTAAATGCTCCTATTGATAATAAAGAAAAATCAGTAAGGGCTGATATAGGACTCAACATCTGCGAAGAATATATCAATGGTGAAATTATATTTACCTGGACATTAGAGGAAATTGGAGACCTTAGCATTTACACAGGATTAACTGAAATTGACGCAAGCGATTATCAATTAGTCGACCTTCAATACCTTGAAAAAGGAAAAAATTATACTTCCTTACAAATGACCATTAACCATCAAACGGCTTTCGATTTAACACATTACACAAATAAAATAAATAAATAACGATGACATCATTACCCGTAATTATTATAGGCGTAAATCCATTTGCCATAGAAGTGGCTCACATATTACAAATCAATAACGTAGTCATTTACGGATTCTTAGACGATGATCCCAAAAAGCAAGGAACCGAAATAGGCGAAATTCCTGTATTGGGAAACACAGAAGAGAACACCTATTGGGATTTAATTGGCAAAACCTGTGGCGTATTTGTAGCGCTAGAAAACCCCATAGAAAGAAAGAAAATGATTGAAACTATCGAGGAAGACCGAAAAACAAAACCGGTAAACGCTATTCACCCAAATGCGTTAATCGCCAATGTGAAGAGTTTGTCTTATGGAATTTATATTGGCGCAGGTTCCATCATTTCACCAGAAACTAAGATAGCAGATAATGTAATCATTGGCCCTGGAGTAACGCTAGAGACAGGAGTAATCGTTGAAGAATTTTCTCAAATTGGTGCAGGATCAACGGTAGGAAAAGGTGCTAAAATTGACAAAAATGTATTTATTGGCATCGGTTCTACTGTCGTTGGAAGTTTGACTATTGGCAAAGGGTCAACCGTAGGAGCGGGGAGCGTAGTGATAGAAAATATACCTGCTGGCAAAAGAGTATTCGGAAATCCAGCTAAAATACTATAAGAATTACAGTTTTTCTATATTATGTGGCTCAACAATACTTAGGAAATGAAACCTTAGGTATAGTTGGGCCACTATGATTACATCGTCTCCGCAATAAGCCGCTATTCGCTCTAAGCCATTTTCTTTATAAAAAACGTGATTTACCCGATCGCCGGAAAGATCCATTTTTGCGCCTTCTATCCCCATTAATTCAGCCAACAACTCTAATGAACTATACGATCTCCGATCGCCAAACTTCCACATTTCCATTGTGTCTTGGTGTATAATCTCCCATGGCTTTTTGCCTTGTAATTGCAATGATTTAGGAATTTCCAGCCCATTCGTTAGCATTCTCCTGCACAAATACGGAAAGTCAAATTCCTTTCCATTGTGAGCCACCAGCGTAAGCTCCCTAGACTTATATGTTTTATTGATGAAAGCAATGAACTCTTGCAGCAGCCCTTTTTCATCTGCATTGGCAATAGTCTTAACCTTCAGCGAAAGCTCGCCCTGCTTATTGACAAACAAAAAACCCATCCCAACCACAATGATTTTGCCAAACTCAGCATACAAAGCAGCCCGCTCAAAATACATTTCCTCCAAAGAAATATTGGCCGGATTAACCAAATTCTTCGCTTTTTTTACCCAGAATTCTTTCATTTTATCAGAAATCGAGGAAAAATTCTCGGATCCGCTTACTGTTTCGATATCGATGAATAATGTATTCTTAAAGTTTTTTATGGTCTCCATTTTTCTTTCACTTGGAACTAGTTTATTAATTTATGCGGATATCGTTTCACGTGGAACGCGAATGATTTCAAATCCAAATAGGTTACTTAGGTGTCCTAAAACTGCTTCTTTTACTTCTATTTCATTGACGCCAACGCCTAATTCATGGCTTAAAGAGGTTACTCCTTTTTCGGAAATTCCGCAGGGCACAATGTGGGAGAAGTAAGATAGGTCAGAATTGATATTAAACGCAAAGCCGTGCATGCTAATCCACCGGGATGCTTTTACGCCAAAAGCACAAATTTTTCTTGCTTGGTCAGATTCGTGATTGACCCAAACGCCGGTTAGTCCATTAATTCTGCCCGCAATCAAACCGTAATCTTGACAGGTAAGAATGATGGCCTCTTCGAGCATTCTTAAATACAGGTGTATATCGGTATAAAAATTCTCTAGGTCAAAAATGGGATAGCCAACGAGTTGGCCAGGCCCGTGGTAGGTGATGTCGCCCCCTCGATTTGTTTTGAAAAACGTCGCATTGATGGTATGCAAAAACTCTTCGCGCATTAAAAGGTGTGAAGCATCGCCGCTCTTTCCTAAGGTATACACATGGGGGTGTTGACAGAACAAAAGATAATTGGGCGTTATGTTTATTTCGCTTTGGGCGCGATCCCGATTAGCCAATTTAATTTCAGATATCTCCGCCATGAGTTTTTCTTGCATATCCCAAGCTTCTTGGTACGGCACAAGATTTACATCAACAACTTGGACTTTTTTATTCTGATGGTACATATTGGGCTCAATTCGTCTAATCATAAAAACAAAGCTCGTAATTTGGCCAAAACAAATATACGAGAATGGCGAAACATTTAAAGCAGGGCCAAAAAGCAGAAATGCTTGCGGCTCGATATTTAGCTAATATAGGATATCTAATCCTTGATAAAAATTATAGATCGGGCAGAGCAGAAGTCGACATTATTGCACAGACCGGAACCTTCCTCGTTTTTGTTGAAGTAAAGTCTTTACAAAAAAGGTTTCACGGAAATCCGGAGGATCGCATAGGTAAACATAAAAAACACATGTTATTTCAAGCGGCAGACGACTATCAAATGGATAATAATTGGCACCAAGAGATCCGTTTTGATGCGATTTCAGTTAATTTTTACCCACAGGCCATCAAAATTGAGCATTTCGAAGATGCTTTTTCGTAAATTCGTAGTTTGAAAAATAAATATGATTGCATTCTTAAGCGAAGACATAACATTTGAGTTAAAAGAAAAGCTGAAACATAAAGCTTGGCTAAAAGATGCGGCAAAAGCTGAAGGCTTTAAAATAGGAGAATTGAATTATATTTTTTGTTCCGATGCCTATTTATTGGACATCAATCAAAAATATTTGGGCCACGACACATTAACGGATATTGTCACATTCGACAATTCAGAGGACCCCAAAATGATTGAGGGAGATATATTTATTTCCATTGAAAGGGTTCGTGAAAATGCGTTAAAATTTGACACGGCCGAATCAGAATTAAAGAGAGTGATGGTACATGGATTATTGCACCTTGCTGGCTATAAAGACAAGGACAAAGCCCAAAAAGAATTGATGACCATTAAGGAAAACGAACACCTTAAAACATATTAATACCCCAAGTGTTTCACGTGAAACACCCAATTAAATTTGCATGCAATATACATACGACGTCATAGTAGTAGGAGCGGGACACGCAGGTTGTGAAGCAGCACATGCCGCGGCACAAATGGGTTCGCGCGTTTTGCTGATTACCATGAACATGCAAACCATTGCACAAATGTCCTGCAATCCGGCGATGGGCGGGGTGGCCAAAGGGCAGATTGTGCGAGAAATCGATGCGCTAGGAGGGATGTCTGGAATCATTTCCGACAAAACCATGATACAATTTCGAATGCTGAATCGATCAAAGGGTCCGGCAATGTGGTCGCCCAGGTGTCAGTCGGACCGAATGAGATTTGCGGAGGAGTGGCGTTGGGCGTTGGAAGAAAATAAGAATGTTGATTTTTGGCAAGACTCGGTCCAACAAATCATCCTAGAAAATGGCGAAGTAAAAGGAGTAAAAACGCGCATGGGCATGAGCTATTTTGCGCCAAGTGTCGTGTTAACGAATGGGACTTTTTTAAATGGTTTGATTCACATAGGCGAGAAGAATTTTGGGGGAGGGAGAATGGCAGAGCCGATGGCGATGGGGCTTACAGAACAATTGCTTGAGTTGGGTTTTGAATCGGGGAGAATGAAGACTGGCACGCCGCCTAGAGTAGACGGAAGGAGCTTAGATTATGCTGCCATGGAAGAGCAGAAAGGAGATGAAAACCCAAGCTCATTTTCATATTTAAGCGAGACCCATATTAAGGAACAGCGCTCTTGCTGGATCACGCATACCAACTTAAAAGTCCACGAAGCACTAAGAAAAGGCTTTGATAAATCGCCGATGTTTGCGGGAAGAATAAAAGGATTGGGGCCTCGTTATTGCCCATCCGTAGAAGATAAAATAAATCGCTTTGCTGATAAAGATAGCCATCAAATCTTTGTAGAACCAGAAGGCTGGCGAACCGTAGAAATATATGTCAATGGCTTTTCGACATCTTTACCAGAAGAAATACAATTTGAGGCCATTCGATTAATTCCAGGATTTGAAAAAGCCAAAATGTTTAGGCCAGGTTATGCGATTGAGTATGACTATTTTCCGCCGACCCAATTAAAGTCGACGCTCGAAACAAAAAGAATAAGTGGTCTGTTTTTTGCGGGTCAAATTAATGGAACGACGGGATATGAAGAGGCGGCTTGCCAAGGATTAATGGCGGGAATTAATGCGCATCAAAAAACACATCATTTGGATCCCTTTACTTTGTCGAGGTCAGATGCCTATATAGGCGTTTTGATTGACGACCTGATCAACAAAGGAACAGATGAGCCCTATCGCATGTTTACGTCGAGAGCGGAGTTTAGAACCTTGCTCAGACAAGACAATGCGGATGAGCGATTGACCGACAAAGGGTTTAAACTCGGCCTAGCCACACAAAAAAGAATGGATCGCTTCGTTCAGAAAAAATCGAATGTGGCTGCTCTCATGAATGAAATAAAAACGATTAAAATTCGCCCAGAAAACATAAACGATTGGCTTGAAAATAATCAAAGTTCTCCCATCCGAGAAGGCACACCATTGGTCAATTTATTAAGGCGTTCTGATTTAAGTTTTGAGGCATTGCTGACCAACGAGCATTTCAAGGAAATTAAAAACGGCTATACGAATGAGGAATTAGAGCAAGTGGAAATCATTGTTAAATACGAGAGCTATATAGAGAAGGAACGGCTGATGGTTGACAAAATGAAAACCATGGAAGACTTAAGTATTCCCGCAAACTTTGATTATGATAAAATCAAAACTTTGTCTACAGAATCAAGAATAAAACTAAAAGCCATTAGGCCTGAAACCATAGGTCAGGCGAGTCGGATTTCCGGGGTTTCGGCTTCCGATGTTTCTATTTTACTTTTGTTTATGGGTCGATAATGATGGAAAAACTAAGCTCATGTCCTGCCTGCAATGAAACTAAAATATTGCCCTTTTTAACGGCAAAAGACTATACCGTCTCCAAAGAAAATTTCGAGATCACTCGTTGCCAAGCCTGCGAATTACTGTTTACAAATCCTAGGCCAACCGCCTCAGAGGCGGGTCCTTATTATAAGTCGGAAAATTACATTTCACATAGCGACACCCAAGAAGGGATCATCAATAAGCTCTACCACTTAGTTCGAAATTTTACTTTAAAACAAAAAACGCAGTGGATCGAAAAAGAGAAAACAGGCAATCTTGAACTGCTAGATGTTGGTTGTGGAAATGGACACTTTCTTCATGCATGTCAAAAAGCCGGATGGAAAATTAGCGGAATGGAGTTGGACCCCGTAACCGCTGCGAGGGCCGAGACTATGCTGGGCATCGATATTTATCCTTCGATCAAAGAGATTCCGGAAGAAGAAAAATTTAGATTGATATCCCTTTGGCATGTATTGGAACACGTGTATGAACTTGAGGAATATTTCGCCTTTTTCAAATCTAGAATCGCAAAAGAGGGGGTCTTGCTTTTGGCCTTGCCTAATTCAAAAAGTTTTGATGCGCAACATTTTAAAGAGCATTGGGCGGCCTATGATGTCCCAAGACATATCTACCATTTCGACCCAAGCACGATAGAGTCTTTGGCTAAAAAACATGGCTTCAAATTAAAATCAAGAAGAGGGCAGATTTTTGACAGTTTTTATATCTCATTACTCAGTCACGAATATAAAACGGGCAAGAAGAAATTGATCCGCTCGTTGATGGTCGGCTTATGGTCCAACCTAAGCGCCTATTTTGGCAAGGGAAATTATTCAAGTAATTTATATATTTTTGAGCATGTCTGATCTTCGAAGCAAACAGGTTCTTCTCCTTTTCTTTTTATTCATCACGGCTTTTTTAATGATTCAAAGCTGTGCTCAAATGGCAAGCCCTCCGGGTGGAAAAAAAGATACACTTGCTCCGAAATTGGTCACCTCCGTTCCGCTCAATAAAAGTAAAAACTACAAAGGAAAAAAATTAGAACTAACGTTTAATGAATATGTCAACGTTAGAAATCTAAATCAAGAATTACTGATTACCCCCAATATAGGTACGTACCAAACTCGCATTCGGCCCAATGGCTTGAGCATATTGTTAGATAGCACCCTAAAAGATCAAACAACATATACGTTCAATTTTAGAAATGCAATCGAGGATATCTCAGAAAGAAATGTTGGCAAAAATATCAAACTTGTTTTTAGCACATCGAACACCATCGATTCATTAAGCATTACAGGGAAAATAAAGTTGGTCGACCTCAACAAGGCTTTTGAAAATGTTTTGGTGGGCCTATATCCATATAGTGACACCCTTCGAATCGATAAAGCCAAGCCTTATTATTTCACGAAAACCGATACCTCGGGTATTTATACCTTAGAAAATTTGGCACAAGGCAAATATTATATGGCTGCATTTATCGATGGCAACAACAACCTTTTATACAACTCGAATAAAGAACCGGTTGATTTTTTGACAGAGCCATTTTTCACCCTAAACAAAAATGAAACCAAGAATTTTTCTATCGCGCTTCAAAATCTAGATCCTTTAAAAATTACCAAAACAACAAGCACAGCCAAAACGGTTTTATATGAAATGAGCCGAGGAATTAAGGACCTAGAATTAGAAAACAAGAAAGACCTCGTTTACCAAATAGAAGGAAATAAAAACATCCGAATTTATGTGAAAAACCAGGAGGCAAAAGACACGCTGTTCCTGAGTGCTAACGTGACAGACTCGCTAGATAGAAAAATCAAGATCCCGTTAAAAGTAAAATTTAGGGAGCTAAATAAAAAAGAAAAAGTTGCGCAAACACCCTTGACATTAAGTTATTTGCCGGCTCAGGGAAAATATGTTTCGCCAGAGGATTCGTTGGTTCTTACCTTTCCTAAGCCCGTTGTTTCATGGGATAGCAAACGTGTACAATTTAAAACTGAAGAAAACGAAACCATTACGCTTCCCGACGAAGCGTACATGTGGAACAAATATTCCAACCAGCTGACCATTAAGCGATCGTTTTTGCCGTATAGAGAGAAATTCCAGCTCAACCTAGAAAAGGGGGCTTTCGTTAGTGTCGAAAATGATTCTACTGACGTCCAAAAACAAGCATATCAATTCCAAGATTTAGAGGAGTACGGAAGCATAGAAGGTAGGGTCGGTGAGCTGCCTAGTAACTACTTAGTACAGCTTCTAAATGCCACTAACATGCAAGTCTTGTATGAACAGAATACCAGCCAAAAATTCAATTTTCTACATGTTGAACCGGGCGTCTACATGATTAGGGCCATCGAAGACAAAAATAAAAATGGATATAAAGATATTGGCAATTTTATATTAAAAACAAAGCCGGAAAGCGTCTTTTATTTAGAGGGGAAAGTGAAATTAAAGGCTAATTTTCAAATAACTGATTTGTTGATAAGTACCCAAAACTAATGTGGATAAGTGCCAAAATTGTACACATGTTATCCACAAAGCTGAAGGCCAATTGTGTATAAATAAAATTTAGCCAAGTACGTGTGGATAACTAATTACTTATCCACAACCAAATGAAAACTTATCCACTTAGCAATAATGGCATTGCAAAATATAAGTGTTTTATTATCTGCTAGTTGAAAAGCTATTTTAGACTTATCCACTTATCCACAGACATCAATAATGAAGAACAAAAAAAATGTATTTAAAATTTTATTTCTTTTAATGATACTATGTGGATAAAGTGTTTCTTTTTCTGTCTGATTTTAAACCAAGTCTTTGGTTCAAATAATCATTTGATTGTTCAAGATTCTACTTCCAATCAAAAGTTCAAATCTGAATTCAGATCCATTCAATTAATTAAAAATGAAAAAAAGCGAAATAAGTTACTAGATGAATTTGTAAGTAATCATGTAATTAGTGATGATTTATTTACAAATTATGCCTATAATTTATTTAATGAAGATAATTTAGCATCATTATGGCTTGATCAATGTGGAAAGAATGTGGATAACTTATTGAAAACGGGAGATTTATCTTTGGTGCAGCAATTTGCTTATGGATTATATGAACAACAAATACCATTTTCAGAAATTGAGCGATTATTCATTCAGAAAATCCAACAATTTCCGGATGACGCTAATTTAATCGAGTTGTTAGTGAGTACGTATATTTTTAATGGGGATTGGGAAAAGGCTTGGAATCAGCGAAGAGCTTTGGATATGCGATTTAAAAATGAGCAAGGAAAGCGCTTGTTGGAATTTGCTTCCTATATTTTTCAAAGTCAGCAATGGTCTTTGGCCAGTAAGATATTTGATTACTTGATTAAAAGTTATCCTGGATCTAATCAAAAATCCCGTTGGCAACAAATGTCTATCGCCGCCCGTGAAAAAGTTGTTTTGAGAAAAGAAAATCCGGAAATAGCCGAAGTGAGGAATTTAATTAGCGCTTATCAGAAATTAAGAAGTGACCGAGGGGATAATGCCATCTCGATGAGTTCATACTGGCAAGAGGCGAAGTTATATGCATACCAACTAAAGCAATTAGATTCAGCGGTTTTAGTATTAAATAAAGGAATTTTTTTGGCGCAAAATGATCTCGATTTGCAGGCCCAAATGAAATTGGAGTTGGGAGACATTTTAACGTATAAAGGTAAAAAGTATGATGCCTTAATTGAATATGCTCAAGTTGAAAAGCAAGTCAAAGATTCCCCGTTGGCCTACGAAGCAAAAATCAAAACGGTCAAATTGTATTTTTATACGGGTGATTTTGAATTAGCCAAAGAGCTTGCCGATATTTTAAAGCAGGGAACCCAAAGAGAGATTGCCAACGATGCGCTAGAACTAAGCTTATTGATTGAGGATAATACGGGAATAGATTCTCTGGAGGTTGGCTTGAAAAAATTTGCCAATATCCGATTTATGTATGATCAAAAAAGGTGGGAGGAAGGGGATTCTTTGTTGGTTCTCTTGACAAATCAGAACAAACAAGAAAGCTTACAAGACGATATTTTATATCTAAGGGCAACCCGAGCGCGACAAAAGGGGGAGAATGCAATTGCCAAAGAAATGTATTGGGAAATTTTTAAAAAGTTTCCAGAGGATATTTATGGCGACGACGCGTTGTTTTATTATTTAACGTTGGCCGACCCGGCCGATAGCGAGCCATTTCTTTTATTTATCAAACAATATCCAAGTAGTTTCCATCTAAGCGATGTAAGGGCGTTGTTGAACGATGCAAAAAAATAATTTAATAGTACTATTTTGGTTCGGCGCAAACCATTAACTTTGATTCATAATCTATTTAAATATGTCAACAAGCCATAACATTACTCGGGTTTTCGATTTGTTAAAACCCCTTGAAACTCATCAAATTCCTGATTTATTTTGTCAAAAGCGAGATGGAGAATGGAGAAAGTACTCCAGCTCAGAGACGCTTGAAAATATTCAATCGATTGCCTTGGGCTTGTTGGAACTAGGTTTAAAACCTGGAGAAAAAGTCGCGATTATTTCGGGAAATAGGCCACATTGGAACTTTGTAGATTTTGCCACGCAAATTATAGGGGGAGTAACGGTGCCCATTTATCCGACAATCACGACCGAAGATTACGAATTTATCTTTGAAAATGCAGATGTAAAATTTGTGTTTGTTGAGGGTGAAGATTTGTACCTTAAAGCAAAAGAGGCCTCAAAGAAAATCAAAGGCGTCAAAGAAATTTTTACGTTTGATCCTGTAGAAGATGCGAAATCTTGGTCCATCGTGAAAGAAAAGGGCGAAGGAAAAGATGCAGCCGTTTTACAAAAACTGATGGATGCGGTGAAGCCGGAGGATTTGTTGACCTTAATTTATACCTCTGGGACAACCGGGCGCCCAAAGGGCGTTATGTTGACGCATCACAATATTGTTAGCAACGTAAAATCAACGGATCGCGGAAATTATTTTGGATTAATGGATGGCGACAGGACCTTGAGTTTCTTGCCTTTATGCCATATTTACGAGCGCACAACGATATATGTTTATTTGTTTTATTGCGCGTCAACCTACTATGCCGAGAGCATGGAAACCATCGCAGATAATATCAGGGAAGTTAAGCCAACCATGTTTACTTCGGTGCCAAGATTATTAGAAAAGATTTATGATAAAATCATGGCGAAGGGAAATGAGCTTACGGGCATCAAAAGAACCTTATTTTTTGGAGCGATTGAGTTTGGCTTAAGCTATGACCCGATGAAAAAATTGGGATTAATCGATTCGCTCAAGCTTGGACTTTACCGCAAATTGATTTTTAGCAAATGGAAAGAAGCCTTGGGTGGCC
Organism: Cytophagaceae bacterium; assembly: GCA_947460975.1. Taxonomy (GTDB): domain Bacteria; phylum Bacteroidota; class Bacteroidia; order Cytophagales; family Spirosomataceae; genus Aquirufa. Next base: position 17,757 of record CANHGO010000007.1, on the reverse strand, counting down.
GAGTGAGATTAATCGCTTCAGGATCTGCCGCTTTACAACCGCGCTTATCTCGGGTGTTTTGGGCAGCCGGAATCCCCATTTCGGAGGGATATGGTTTAACGGAAACATCGCCCATTATATCGATCTCTAAGGTAAATCCGCCAGATTTTCAGGTGGGTTGCGTAGGTTCTGTTTTGGATTGTGTGGAAGTGAAAATTGCCGAAGATGGCGAGATTTTAGCCAAAGGAGATTCGATCATGCCTGGGTATTATAAAAATCCGGAGGCAACAGCCGAGGCGATTGACAAGGACGGCTGGTTCCATACGGGAGACATAGGTATTTTTGTGGATGGAAAATATTTAAAAATAACGGATCGTAAGAAAGAAATTTTCAAAACATCGGGTGGAAAATACGTGGCACCGCAATTGGTTGAAAATAAATTAAAGGAATCATCCTTTATTGAACAATGCATGGTGACAGGCGAAGGACAAAAATTTCCATCGGCGTTGATTATTCCAGAATTTACCGCTTTGGGCGTTTGGTGTAAGCAACAAGAAATCAATGCAAATTCGCCGGAAGAAATGATTGCTAATAAAAAAGTCATTGCTAAATTGGAAGAAGAGGTATTGATGACGATGGCTTCGGTGGCCAAATATGAGCAAGTAAAGAAATTCGTTTTATTGCCTCGTTTGTTTACGATTTCAGATGGGGAGATTACGCCTACGTTGAAATTAAAGCGGAAGCAAATTTATGCGAAGCATGAGGCGGCCATTTTAGAATTATATAAATAGCATACTTTGGAGCGACCCATTAAATAAATTTGATTGTGTCGCTCTGCTATTTTTTGTAATTTTGCCCTTTATATCGGGAGGCATACTAATTTTTTGGCCTCCATTTAAAGTTTATTATATGTCTCAAAAACAAAAAATAGCGCTTGTTACTGGTATTACAGGTCAAGACGGCGCTTATTTAGCTGAATTATTATTGTCTAAAGGGTATGTGGTTCACGGGATAAAGCGGAGAAGCTCTTTGATCAATACAGGTCGAATTGATCATATTTATGAAGACCCTCATGTAGATTCGTCTAATTTTCACTTGCATTATGGCGATTTGAGTGATTCTACCAATATCATCCGCATTATTCAAGATGTGCAACCCGATGAGATTTATAATTTGGGTGCGATGTCTCATGTTAAGGTTTCTTTTGACGAGCCAGAATATACGGCTCAGGTAGATGGCATAGGAACGCTACGTATTTTAGAGGCCGTTCGTTTGTTGGGCCTAACGAAAAAGACGAAAATTTATCAGGCGTCTACGTCTGAATTATATGGTTTGGTACAGGAGGTTCCCCAGTCGGAAAAAACGCCGTTTTATCCGCGTTCTCCCTATGCTGTTGCGAAGATGTATGGGTATTGGATCACGGTCAATTACCGAGAGGCCTATGATATGTTTGCGGTGAATGGAATATTATTTAATCATGAGTCGCCGTTGCGCGGAGAGACTTTTGTGACGCGTAAAATTACGCGAGGGGTTTCTCAGATTGCGCTGGGCCAACAAGATAAAATTTACTTAGGTAATTTGGATGCTAAGCGGGATTGGGGCCATGCTAAAGATTACGTGGAGGCGATGTGGTTAATATTGCAGCAAGAGAAACCAGAGGATTTTGTCATTGCCACAGGCATTACGACTACGGTTCGCGATTTTATCAAAATGGCTTTTGCGGAAGTGGGCATAGAGGTTGAATTTAGTGGAGAAGGTGTGAATGAAATTGCGAAGGTTTCAAGGTGCAACAACCCGCTGTACCAAGTGGCCATTGGCAAAGAAGTCGTAGCTGTTGACCCACGCTATTTCCGCCCTACTGAAGTGGAATTATTGATCGGAGATCCAAAAAAAGCGAAAACGCAATTAGGTTGGACCCTAAAATATGACCTACCGGCATTAGTGAAAGACATGATGGCTTCGGACGTAAAATTATTTACAAAATAGAGATGAATCCATCCATTGCGATTATAGGTTTGGGCTATGTGGGCTTTCCGTTAGCAGTGGAGTTTGGAAAAAAATATCCTACACTAGGTTTTGATATCGACGCTACGCGTATTTCCGAGTTAAATCGGGGATACGATCGTACACAGGAGGTGAGTGATGCCCAATTAAAAGCCTCTTCTCAGTTAAAATTTTCATCCGAATTAAACGATTTATCGGCCTGCAATACGTTCATTGTAACCGTCCCCACGCCCATTGACCACTTCAAAAAACCAGATTTGGGGCCATTATTAAAGGCTTCTGAGATGATAGGAAGTGTGTTGAAAAAGGGCGATGTGATCATTTATGAATCAACGGTCTATCCGGGTTGTACCGAGGAAGACTGTGTTCCGGTGCTAGAGAAGCGTTCGGGATTAAAATTTAACGAAGATTTCTTTTGTGGCTATTCGCCGGAGCGGATTAATCCGGGCGACAAAATAAATACATTAACGAAAATCAAAAAAGTAACCTCGGGATCTACGCCTGAAATTGCGGATTGGGTGGATCAGTTATATCGATCGATTATTGTCGCAGGAACTCATAAGGCTTCGTCCATCAAAGTGGCTGAAGCGAGCAAGGCGATTGAAAATGCACAGCGCGATGTCAATATTTCCTTTGTGAATGAGTTGGCCTTAATATTTGATCGCATGGGAATAGACACCTCAGAGGTATTAGAGGCGGCGGGGACCAAGTGGAATTTTCTAAATTTTAAACCCGGGTTAGTGGGTGGACACTGCATAGGGGTGGATCCATATTATTTGCTTCATAAATCGGAAAGTTTGGGTTATTATCCGCAGGTTATATTGTCGGGCCGAAGGGTAAATGACAATATGGGACTTTTTGTGGCGAATAAATTGGTCAAATTATTAATTCAAAAAGGAAAAAAAATTGGGGGTGCAAAGACCTTGATGCTGGGCATTACCTTTAAAGAAAACTGTCCCGATATTCGGAATTCGCGGGTAGTTGATATATATCGCGAGTTGAGCGATTTTGGAATGGAAGTGGACGTATATGATCCGTGGGCTAATAAAGCCGAAGTGAAAAAAGAGCATGGCATTGATTTGGTTGCTGATTTGGGGGCCCAATATGATGCGATTGTGTTGACGGTGGCGCACCAGGAGTTTTTAAATTTGCCGTATACGAGCCTGAAGGCCGAAAATGGAATTATTTTTGACATTAAATCAGTATTGGACAGAACTTTGGTTGACGCAAGGTTATAAATTAAGAATGAATGGCTTGGTACGCGGTATATACAAAATCTCGGATGGAGAAAAAGGTTTCTTTGAGATTGCAAGAAGCTGGAATAGAGAGTTATTGCCCCGTAACCAAACGCAAAAAACAGTGGTCGGATCGGAAAAAGATTGTGGAAGAGGTTTTATTTCGTTCCTATGTCTTCGTGAACATCGATTTAGTTACACAGGGGGCCACGGTGAGAAAAACTTTTGGCGTGGTTAATTTTGTGTATTGGTTGCACAAACCTGCGGTGGTGCAGGATGCGGAAATTTTAGCGATCCAACAATTTTTATCGGATCATATGGAGGTCTCGGTCATAGGCGACACCGCGGTGAAAGTAGGTGATTTCATCACGATTGACACAGGGCCACTGAAAGGACAGACTGCGGAAGTGATGGGATTAAAAAACAAGAACGAGGTTCGTTTACGTATTGATAGTTTGGGATTTGAATTGGTGGCTAATTTAAGTCATTGATAAATTTTATATATTTGATTTTTAATAAAAAGGATGTTTCAAAAAGCAAAAGGTAATGTGGTGATGGTTGTGGGTGTTTTTGCGATCCTGTGTATTTTCAGTTTTTCTGTTTTTGGCCAAAGGGCCACTGCGCCTATTTTCTCATTTGGCGGAGGTTTTTCATCTAGCAATTACACCCCTTTTTGGCTTAGGGCGAATCAATTTGGCGCTGTTCCTACGGAAGAGAATTATGTTAACGTGGGTGGGTCAACGTACATAGAATACCGAAAAGGGAAAAAGTTGGATTGGGGTTTTGGGGCTTCAGGGAGGTTAAACCTGGGGGAAACGAAAGCGGATTTATTAGTCCAAGAGGCGTATTTGAAAGGAAAATGGGGCATATTTGAGTTGTCGGCAGGAAGAAAAAAGTACATTCAAGGTTTGATGGACTCGACTTTAAGTTCGGGTTCTTTCGTCTATTCTGGAAATGCGTTGCCTATGCCAAAGCTTGAAATCGTGGTGAATGAATATTGGCATCCTGATTTTTTAGGAGGTTATTTAGGCTTTAAGGGAAACTATGTTCATGGTATTTTTGATAATAAACGTACCGATGTAGATAATTTTTACTTGCATCAAAAGTCTTTTTATGGCCGTATCGGTAAGCCAAATGCCAGTATAAAATTTTATGGGGGCTTTACACACCAAGTTCAGTGGGGTGGAACATTAAAATTCCCCGACCCAACGAACCAGTTGGCCCGCAATGGCAAGATTGCCTCGAGCTTAAGGGATTATGCCTATGTTGTTTTGGCTAGGTCCATGGCAACGGAAGGTGACACTGCGAAATATGGTGTTAATGATGGCTGGAATCGATTGGGGAATCATCTAGGAACTTTGGATGTAGGCATGGAGATTGATGGAAGATTGGGCAAATTCTTTTTATATCGACAAAGTTATTATGAGGACGGATCTTTATATTATGGAAACAATATAACGGATGGTTTACATGGTATTTCGTATAATACGAAGCGCAAAAGGGGCTTATTAAAAATAGTCCTAGAATATTTTAACTCTACTTCGCAAGGAGGAACGACCTTTGGCTATACAAATAATATTCGCGGATTTGATAATTATCAGAATAATGGTGTTTACCGAGAGGGCTGGACTTATTTAGGCAAGGGCATGGGAACGCCATTAATGACCTTAGATTCTGAAACGGATTTAAACGCATCTAAAGATGTATTTTTTGATAATAATCGGGTTGAAACTTTTTATGTAGGAGCCGAAGCCATGATTGGAGAAAATCGCCTCGTATTTAGGGGAAGTTTGACCAATTCGCATGGAAATTTTTATTCTGAATATGTACCTGTTAAAAAGCAATTGGCCGTTGGGCTTCAGTGGCAACGCCAAATTTTTGTCTTTGGACAAGACGCATTTTTATCTGCTAATATTGGCGCCGATATGGGTTCTTGGAAAAAAGATTTAGTGGGGGGAAATTTCACTCTATCACTTCCGATTCAATAATCATTACCCAAAAAACAGGTAACTCACACCTACAGCTGTAATGATTCCCACGAGGTCTGCAAACAAACCTGCCCACAACGTGTAGCGAATATTTTTTACTTGTACTGAGCCGAAATAAAGTGCCACCACATACAAAATAGTCTCAGCGGATCCTTGAAATACACAGGCAAGCCTTCCCACAAACGAATCGGGCCCGAAGGTTTTCATCGTGTCGATCATCATGGCGCGGGATCCACTTCCACTAATGGGATGCAAAAGAGCCGTGGGCATCGCGTCGGTAAATCGATTATCTAAGCTCGTTTGTGCGACAAGCCACTTCATTCCATCCACGACAAATCCGAGTGCGCCCGAGTTGCGGAGGCAGGAGATGGCGACCAACATCCCCACTAGGTAAGGAATGATTTTAACGGAGGTTTCGAATCCGCCTTTGGCGCCCTCGACAAAGGTTCCAAAAATGTCTATCTTTTTCCGAAAGGCGGCCGCGATAAAAGAAAAGATTAATAGAAATAAAATCCCATTGCTAAAGACTTTGGATTGAATCTCGATGGACTCTTTTGGCAACTGGCTAAAGTACCACAATATCCCTCCCAAAAATAAAGTTAGGCCGGAGATCCAAGCAAAAAGCACGGGTTCAAAAAGCTTAATTTTTTGCTTGATGGAAACAACAATCAAACCCGTCATGGTGGTGGCATAGGTCGCCATCAAACAGGGAATAAACACATCAGAAGCATCCTGAGCACCATAAATGGCACGTTGCGCCATGATGCTCAAGGGGATTAAAACGGGTCCCGCGCTATGCAAAACTAAAAACATAATTTGGGCATTGGATGCCGTATCTTTCACGGGATTTATTTCTTGCAGCCCTTGCATGGCCTTAAGTCCAAAGGGTGTCGCGGCATTATCGAGGCCCAATAAATTAGCCGAAAAATTCATGATCATTTGGCCATGAACGGGATGATCTTGTGGTATTTCAGGAAATAGTCGGGTAAAGAAGGGCTTAATTCGGCGGGCTAAAAAATGGATGGCTCCCGCTTTTTCCCCTATTTGTAAAATGCCCATAAAGAAAGTCATGACTCCGGCGAGAGGTAGGGCGATTTTCATCACAGCCATTTCGGCAGAATCAAACATGCCGTCGACCAGAATTTTGAAAATATCGGCGTTACCAAAAAATATAAATTGGATGATAGCTACGAAAAAAGCGACGCCAAAAAACAAAAACCAAATCCAATTTAAAGCCATGTGAAAAAGGGAATAATAAATTTTGGCTAAATTTAGGGAAATTCTACATTTTCTGATGATTCGATTGACAAACTTACCTGTATTTATTCTTTTTGCTTTGACTGCGACGTATATAGCGCGGGCCCAAAACTGTTCGTATGAAGCGGCGATGCGAAAGCAAGGATTAGTGGAAGTTAGCCAAGCAGCTCCTGGCGTAAAGGTCGAATTAAAATATGCGACGCAAGATAATTTTATGAAACGCGATGTGTATGGCTGTTTGCAGCATGGATATTTACAGAAAGAAGTGGTGGATATGCTGAAAAAGGCACAAAAATCATTGGAGGCCAACAAGCCCGGCTATCATTTATTGATTTATGATGCGGCTAGACCTTTATCGATCCAATGGATTTTATGGAATACTTTGACTCAATATCCGCCTAATATCCGGAAAAACTATGTGGCTGATCCACGGGAACATTCCATTCATAATTATGGTAGCGCGATTGATTTAACCGTGGCGGATGAAAAGGGAAAGGCTTTAGATATGGGAACTACGTTTGATTTTTTTGGTGAATTAGCTTATCCTTCCAAAGAGCAGGAGCTTTTGGCAAACAACAAATTGTCAAAAAAGGCGTACGAAAATCGGCTTATACTAAGAAATGCAATGAAGGCTGCAGGATTTATGCCAATCGAATATGAATGGTGGCACTTTAATGCGTTTTCACGCGCAGAGGCCAAAAGGCGATACCAAGTAGTTCAATAAATAGGGCTTTTTATCCTGATTGCTTGCCGTTTATCCAAAAATCAGTTTTTGAGCACGTCAAAATTCGTAACATTGCAGAAATATATTGAAAGAGATGAATACAAAAAAATTAGCCATATTGTTTTTCCTAATGGGAACTGTTCCATTTGTTGGCAATAGCCAAACGGCCATTCAAGGAAATGCTAAAATAACCAAACTTACATTAACTCAGGCGGTGGAGACGGCCTTGCAGCATAATCTAAATGTAAGGTCCTATGAGGTTAATTTGCAAAATGCGGAGTTGTCGTACCAACAAGCGAAATATAATCAGTTGCCTTCTTTGAATGGAAATATGAATCAGGCGGCGAGTTTTGGTCGTTCGATTAATCCCTACACGAATGGGTATGATTCGCGAAACATCAATTATTACAATGTCGGCTTGAATGCCAACGTATTGTTGTTTAATGGGGGCCAATTAAAAAACAGTGTATCTCAGAGTGATTTTAATTTAAAGGCGACAAGGGAGGATTTGGTGTCTATTCGCGAAAATATTTCGTTGCAGGTGGCACTGTCGTATTTGTCTATTTTAAATGCGGAAGACCAATTGAGCATTGCTAAAACTCAAACGGATATTACGAAATTACAGATTGAAAGAACAGAGAAGTTAGTGCGTGCAGGGTCATTAGCAAATTCGAGCTTATTGGATTTGAAGGCGCAGTTGGCCAACGAGGAGTCGAACTTGGTGACGTTTCAAAGTAATTTGGATATTAATAAATTAACGCTGTTACAGTTGTTAAATGATTCTAGTATTCAGCAATTTGAGCTGGAGCGTATTCAGGTTCCGGTGCCAAGTTCTAAGGCTTATGATGTCAGTATTGCCGATATATATACGAAAGCGTTATCGTCCCAACCATTAATTCGGGCAGCAGATTTCCGTGTTCAGGGTGCGGCGAAAAGCATTGAAGTAGCAAAAGCATTCCGTTTGCCGAGTATTTCCTTGAATGGTAGCTGGTCTGCGAATCAGTCCAACGCATTAAAAACAATAGAAGTTTTAGGCCCTCAGACGGTTAATTTAGGTAATGTAGCTATAGGGGGACAAAATTACCCAATCACAACGACTCAGATGAAGTTTGGGGAGGGCACGACGGTTGGTTATTTTGATCAATTGAATAATACGCAAAACAAGGTCATCTCGTTGAATTTAAACATTCCTATTTTTGCCAAAAATTTAAATAAGACACGGGTTTCGCAGGCTAATTTACAGCGCATGAATTTGGAGATAGAGGCGGAACGCGCACGATTAACATTGCGTCAAAATATAGAGCAGGCATATGTAAATATGTTAAATGCGGCGAAGAGATATGAGGCGGGGAACGTACAAGTATTTGCGTTAGAAGAATCTTTTAGGGCTTCGGAAAGTCGCTTTAATGCAGGCACGATTGACTTTGTAAGTTATAATTTGCAGAAAACAAATTTGGACAAGGCGAAATTGAGTTTGATTCAGGCCAAATATGATTTTGTGTTTAGGACGAAGATTTTGGATTTTTACCAAGGAAAGAGTTTGACATTTTAGGCAATAGGTAAATAGGGTTTAGGTAATAGGTAAAAAGTAATAGGTAATAAATAATAGGTTTAAAATATAAAATGGTAGGCTGGCGCGTAAAGTGGCTTTCTATGAATCAAAAAATTATGGCAACAAAGAATAGTAAAAAAACGTGGATTATCATCGCAGTGGCGGTCGTAGTAATTTTGGGAGGCTTAGGGTTGGCCAAGAAGATGGAATGGATCGGAAAGGTGGAGCCTACGGAGGTGGAATTAACAAAGGCGGCTAAAGCAACAATTATTGAAAAAGTTTCGGCTTCGGGAAAGATACAGCCTGAGGTGGAGGTGAAAGTTTCACCGGATGTGTCGGGGGAGATTGTGTCTTTGAATGTGGCAGAGGGCGATTCTGTGGTGGTGGGCCAAGAAATTTTGAAGATACGTCCGGATAACTATGTGAGTTTATTGGCTCGTGCGGAGGCGCAGGTCAATGCGATGAAGGCAAGTACGGAGCAAAGCAAGGCGGTATTGGCACAAAGTGAAGCAAGATTAAGTAAGTCAAAAATTGATTTTGACCGAAATGTAAAATTGCATAATGATAAGGTGATTTCGGATGCGGACTTTGATCAGTTCCAGTCGGCATACTTAGTGGCCAAGCAGGATTTAGAGGCGGCAAAGGCGAATGTGAAAGCGGCAAATTTTAATGTAAAGAGTTCGGAGGCGGCGCTAAAGGAGGCGCGGACTAATTTAACAAAGACGACGATTTATGCGCCACAGAGCGGCATCATTTCGAAGTTGAACGTGGAATTGGGCGAACGTGTGGTGGGAACGTCGCAGATGGCGGGAACGGAGATGTTGCGGATTGCGAATTTGAATAACATGGAGGTTCGGGTTAATGTGAATGAGAATGATATTACGAGGGTAAGTTTGGGTGATACGGTGATGATTGACGTGGATGCATTTTCTTCCTCGGAGCGCAAGTTTAAGGGTTTGGTGTATGAGATAGCGAGTTCGGCAAATTCATCAGGTGCGGCATCTATGTCTACGGATGCGGTGACGGAGTTTGAGGTGAAGATTCGTATTTTACGTAGCTCGTATAGCGATTTAATTAAGGGCAAATTATCATATCCGTTAAAACCTGGGATGACGGCATCGGTTGAGATTTTGACGAATAGAAAAGATCAAATATTAACGGTTCCGTTGTCAGCGGTTACTACCCGAGAGATTGGGGCTAAAACAGAAGAGGTAAAAGAGGATGCTATGGCCAAAAATGGTGCGACAGCTGTTACACAGGAGGACGCCAATACGGCTAAGCGCAGGAAGGAAAACACGAAAGAGGTTGTTTTTATCATGGAGAAGGGCCAAGTGAAGCAAATACAAGTGAAGACAGGCATTTCGGATTTTGATAACATTGAGATTATCTCGGGCTTAAATGAAGGCCAAGAAATCATTTCTGGCCCGTATGCAACGGTTGCGAAGAAGTTGAAGGAAGGGGACAAGGTGAAGAAAAAGGAAATAAAGTCGGCGGATCGTAGCGCAGACAAGAAATAAATTGAAAAAAACGGGGGGCTATCTTGCATTTAAGGAATTAGCCCCCTATTTTTGCATTCCCGTTAAGGACAAACTCCTTCTTAGCTCAGTTGGTTAGAGCACATGACTGTTAATCATGGGGTCCCTGGTTCGAGCCCAGGAGAGGGAGCAAACAAGAAAGTCACTAGAAATAGTGACTTTTTTCGTTTAAAATCAACCCATATTCAACGATTTTTGTGGTTCGAGTCCCATGAGAGGGTTATGTGTTTTTTGGACATATTTCATCAAGTGTTTTACATGCGATTTTCTGTTTGTGCCAAGAATATGCCAAGAGTTGGTTTGGATATTGGAAATCCGACAAGTGTTTTTCTTTTAACTTTGTCTAAATTGGAGGTAGTATTTGACATTCATCACTTTTTCATTCATTGTAAGAAATTGCGCGCTTTATCATTAATTGTGAAATTAGTATAACAGCACTTTATTTGAAGGAAGTATTTAAATTTAGAGCTAATTCATTAAAAATTGAAACAAATTCGTACTTTTATCGTTATAAGAAATATGTTGCAAAAATTTCACATACTGCTCATAATTACATTTCTTGGCTGCCTAACCGTGCCCGTGAAATCCTATGCGTGTGGAGCAAAATCTAAGAAAGCGGAGAAATCCTGCTGTTTAAAGGACTCGTCTGAGAAATCTAATAAAGATAATTGTTGCGGAAAACACAAAATGACCGGACAAAACGAAGGGAACAGTTGTGGAGGGAATTGTGATAATTCTACGTGCAGTTGCCCATCACCTTTCTCCACATTGGTAATACCTGATTTTTTAGTAAAATTTAATATCAATACATTCACAGCTCGCAATTCAGTAAAATCGTTTTATAACCAAACTTACCATTCATCAGGTTTTGGTTACATTTGGACACCCCCCAATATAGGTTAATTTATTACCTTGACAGCCATTGGTCTGTCTTATCGGAAGCAAAGTATTGCTTTAAAAATCAATTGTTTTTTACGTAAAATTATTAAAAAATGAAATCAATAAAATTATTGATGGCAATAACATTATTGCTATCCATCTCGACATGTTTTGCAGAAATTAAAAATGCCAAGGTAGAAACTGTTCACATTTATGGAAATTGTTCTATCTGTAAAAAGACCATCGAATCGGCGGCCAATGTAAAGGATATTGTTCAGGTGGAATGGAATAAGGATACAAAAATGGCCTTCCTAACCTATGATGAAAAGAAAACAAATCAGGATGAAATTCTAAAACGAATTGGTTTGGCAGGTTATGATAGCGACAAATTTCTCGCTCCTGACAATGTTTATGCTAAACTTGAAATTTGTTGCCAATATGAACGGACAGGAAAAGTTGTTGTAAAAGTTGAAGATGCAAAAACGGTAATTCTTGCTGTAGAAGAAAAAGTTGTCGCACCCATTTTAGCAACAAATATACAAGAAGAGCAACTCAAAGAAGTCTTCGATTCCTATTTTGCTGTGAAAGATGCTTTGGTGAAAACGGATGGTAATCTGGCAGCAACAAAAGCAGCATCCCTGTTGAATTCTATTAATTCGGTTAAAATGGAATCATTAACAAAAGAAGAACATGTAGAATGGATGAAAGTGATGAAAGATTTGGTCTTTGATGCTGAACATATTTCGGAAACCAAAGATGCCGGACATCAAAGAGACCACTTTACATCTTTATCTAAAAACATGTATTCGGTGATGAAAGTCTCAAAACAAGATACCCCAACATATTATCAATTTTGTCCAATGGCTAACAAAGGAAAAGGGGCAAATTGGTTGAGTAAAGAGAACATCGTTAAAAACCCCTATTATGGTACTAAAATGTTGGGATGTGGTAAAGTTGTTGAAACCTTAAATTAATGAAACTATACATTAAAAACATGGTTTGTAATCGATGTAAAATGGTCGTGAAGTCTGAGCTAGAAAAACTTGGACTTCACCCAATTCACATTGAGTTAGGTGAGGTAGAAATAAAAGAAGAAAATATAGATTCCATAAAATTGGATGTAATCAGTGTCTTCAAGTCTGTTGGGTTTGAATTAATTGATGACAAAAAAGGTAGAACAATTGAACAGGTAAAAAATCTAATTATTGAATTGGTTCATCACAAAAACAATGACTTAAGAGTTAATCTTTCTAATTATTTATCTCAACACTTAAATCACGAATACAAATCTCTGAGTAACCTTTTTTCGGTAGTAGAACAGCAAACCATTGAACAATTCTTTATCAAGCAAAAAATTGAAAAAGTAAAAGAATTGCTCATGTATGATGAATTAACATTGAGCCAAATTGCATACCAATTGAATTACAGTAGTGTTGCGTATCTAAGTAATCAATTTAAAAGGGAAACAGGTTTTACAACGTCCTATTTTAAACAACTTAAATCAAGTAAAAGAACCGGTATTGACAGTGTATAAGAAAGGAAATCTTATATAATTTCTAAAAAATAACGTAACGTCACGATGGTTTTAATTTGGAAAATTTGCGTTTTATATAACTCTATTTAAAAACACAAATATGACACATACATATCAATTAACTGGAATGACTTGCACAAGTTGTGAAGCAAAAGTAAAATCATTGTTAGAGAGCGTTGAAAATGTAACTAATGTTGAGGTTTCTAAGGAATACGATTCGGTTACCATTTCAATGGATAGGCACATCAACTTGTCAAATTTCCAGAAAGTATTAGATGCAAAATATACCATTTCTGCAAAACAAAACATTGAATTAGAGGAACAAGCAAAATCGTGGTTTCAAACTTATGCTCCAATTTTGCTGATTTTTCTCTATGTCTCTACTATTACTTTATTGATACAACTGAAAAGCGGACATATTATTTTAATGGAGGCGATGCAGCATTTTATGGCTGGGTTCTTCTTAGTGTTCTCATTTTTCAAATTGTTAAATTTAAAAGGTTTTGCCGAAAGTTATGTCATGTATGATGTGGTAGCAAAAAAATTCTCCTTTTGGGCATATTCATACGCTTTTGTAGAGGTTGGCTTGGGTATTTCTTATCTTTTAAATTACAATCCTTTAGTAACAAATGCCTGCACGTTTGTGGTCATGAGTATAAGTATAATAGGTGTTTTGCAGTCAGTATTTGATAATAAGAAAATACAATGTGCTTGTTTGGGGGCAGTTTTTAATTTGCCAATGAGTACTGTGACAATTATCGAAGATGCATTGATGATTGTAATGAGCGGATATATGATTTTAAATTTATTTTAAACATGAGATTGATACCAATAATTGCCGTTTTTGTGCTGTTTTCAACAACTGTTTTCGCCCAAAAAGTTGTTCGCTATGACCTTTACGTAAAAGACACTTTAGTGCATTTTGCTGGCAAAGAAAAAAGAGCGATTGCAGTTAATGGTCAAATACCAATGCCAACCTTAACATTTACCGAAGGTGATACGGCTGAAATACACGTTCATAACCTACTTAAGGAGGAAACCTCTTTACATTGGCACGGGCTATTTTTACCCAATAAAGAAGATGGGGTTCCCAACCTTACACAAATGCCCATTCGGCCAAATACAACCCATATCTATCGTTTCCCAATCATTCAAAATGGTACCCACTGGTATCACTCACACTCAGGGTTGCAGGAACAAATAGGAATGTATGGGAATTTTGTCATGTTAAAAAGACCGAACGACGACTCTTTTAGGAAAGGAATCGATGACTTACCAACGCTTCCTATTGTACTGAGTGAGTGGACCAATCTCAAACCCGAGAATATTCACAGGATGCTTCATAATGCCAATGATTATCCCGCATTGAGAAAAAACTCCGTTCAAAGTTATGGGGAAGCAATATCAGCAGGTCATTTTAAAACTAAGTTGCTAAGTGAATGGAAGCGGATGTTAGCGATGGATGTTAGCGATGTCTATTATGAAAAAATATTCATGAATGGTAAACCAAGTTCTGAGCTTAAAAGTATCTCAGGAAATGAGTTGAAAGGTGGAGACAAGGTCAGACTAAGAATTTCAAATGGGGGTGCATCATCCTATTTTTGGCTGACTTATGCCGGGGGTAAAATTACAGTAGTAGCAAATGATGGGAACGATGTGGAACCGGTTGAAGTTGATAGATTAATTATTGCGGTTTCAGAAACCTATGATATTATTGTTACTATTCCAGCAGATAAGACTGCCTATGAATTCTTAGCAACGACTGAAGACCGGACTAATTCAGCATCCATTTATATTGGAAATGGAATTAAACAGTTGAAATCACCTTTACCCCGATTAAAGTATTTTGAAGGGATGAAGATGATGAATGACATGATGAAGATGAATGGCGAATTGAATGATATGGGTATGGCCATGAGTTTAAATCAAATGGATATGAATGTGGTGATGTATCCTGAAATAACTGGCGATGCTAAGCCAAAACAAGATGACAATGACCCCAATCGTTATAATGCCAATGCACTGGGAGACATTGTTACCCTGAATTATGCCATGCTGAAGTCCCCTAGCATAACAGCATTGCCCAAGGATGCTCCAGTAAAAGAATTGTACTTTAAACTCTCCGGTAATATGAATCGATATGTTTGGAGTTTAGACAATAGGGTCGTTTCAGAAGCCGATAAAATCCTTATCAAAAAAGGAGAAAATGTTAGAATTATTCTCTACAATGGTTCCATGATGCGCCATCCGATGCACCTACATGGGCATGATTTTAGGTTACTTAACGGTCAAGGACAAAATGCTCCTTTAAAAAACATTGTGGATGTTATGCCGATGGAGACGGATACATTAGAATTTAACGCCAATGTTGAAGGTGATTGGTTTTTCCATTGTCATATTTTGTACCATATGATGAGCGGAATGGGTAGGGTATTAAGTTATGAAAATCAGATGCCCAATCCATTGATTCCTAATCCAAAACTAGCGCAACGGAAACTGTTTGCAGACGACCGCAAGTTTCATTTTATGGCTGAGAATGATTTTGCAACCAACGGTAATGATGGAATGGCCATGTTACAAAATACGAGGTGGAGCATTGGTTCAGAATGGCGATTGGGCTATCATGATTTTCACGGATATGAGGTAGAAACACATATTGGTAGATATGTTGGGAAAATGCAGTGGTTAATGCCATTTATTGGCTTTGATTGGCGTTATAGAAAGTTTGGAATAGATGAACAGGAAACAAATCTATTTGGGCAATCAAATAGTAAGGACCTAAGAAGTCTTGTTACAGTCGGCGTAAATTACACGTTGCCATTACTCATTGTTGGACAAGCTGAAATCTATCAGGATGGAAATATTCGTTTTCAACTTATGAGAGAAGATATGCCTATTACCAAACGACTTAGAGTGAGTTTTATGCTTAACACCGATAAGGAATACATGGCAGGTTTTCGTTACATCGTAAACAAAAACATGGGCATTACATCACATTATGATAGTGATATGGGATTGGGTGCTGGAATAACTTTTTCTTACTAAAAACTTTTTAATTGTCTATTGAGATAATTTAACTTCAATAAAAAACAAAATCATGAAAAAAAACATTGTTTTAAACCTCTTGTTGACATTACCTATTGGCGTTTTTGCCCAACACCAAAACCATCAACCCAAAGTCGATACCAGTCAAACAGCAGTCAAGCCCAAAAGTCCAAAAATGACGGCAATGGCAATGGTAGGCACAAATCATGTACATATAGAATACGGTTCACCGAGTGTGAGAGGGCGGAATATTTGGAATGGTTTAGTTGCCTTCAATCAAGTATGGTCATCGGGAGCTCACAAAGCTACTTGGATAGATTTTGGTCATGATATAATGGTTGAAGGTAAAGTTATTACAAAAGGTAAATATGGATTTTTTACTATTCCTGATAGAGAAACGTGGACTTTGATTTTGAGTAAAACGTGGGATATGCACTTATCGGACGATTATAAAGAAGAAAATGACATCATCCGAATTAAGGTAAAACCCTTCAAAAGCGATAAATTAGTTGAAGCCCTTACGTATGAAGTAATGCCGACCAATGCTAACGAAGGCAAAATAAAATTGAGCTGGGAGTATTTGAGCGTTGAGTTTCCGTTTAAAAATAAGTAAATGATTTTGGGGGAAGAAATGAGCGAAATCAACTAATTTAACCCGTATTGCTATGAATAGTCTTGGTCAGAAAGCACCCAAGGGCTATGGCTGATTAACTAATCCAAAATTCATCTATTAGGAGATTTGCGGGATAAATCATTAATTTTTATCATTGGAAAGCGACATTTACTTCCTCCAATTTACAGGATGATTTCTCTCTTTAAAAAGTTGAAACCGGATTGACTAAAACCAACTCTTGGCACATTCTTGGCACAATTTGAAAACCACAGGTATAACTCTCAACTAAAATAGTCAAAAAACACTAAGCCCTCTACTGGGCTTAAACCAAGAAAATCGATGAATAAAGGAAATAGAGATAGAGTTTAAACGAAAAAAGTCACCATTTCTGATGACTTTTCTAATTGCTCCCCTTACAGACGAAAGATGCAGCTATAATGCGATGATTGAGTATGTGACTATCAGGAAATTAAAGGGCTGAATGCTATATATAAATTCTTTAGCGGTTTTGATATTTTAGTTAAAGAAAAGAGTATGTAAATATCTACCTGGTGCAAGAATGGCAAAACTTCCTGCAATGATAATACCTCCGATATATAACCTAATCATTGAATTTTTGTGTGTTTTAATATCCCCTCGTTTAATTGCAAACCAAGCCTTTGGGACAGTATATATAGTTAAAATGCTCAGAAGGTGAAGTAACCCAAAATGATTGAAAATCCGTTGACCTACTTGAGCGGGTATAAATAAAGTTAAGATGCCTGTAATAATGTTGGGCAAAGTATTTACATTCGGTAAGATTTATTGAAATGAGAATTGCATTTTCTTTGGCAGGTGCAAAATCCGTGTAAAGCCAATTACCATAATGCAGTTCGCTTTCGTCAATGATGCCTTCAATTGCTCCGTTTAAATCGTCTTTGTGTATTGGGCAATACCCATCTTGCTTTGAAGTATAAAAAGCAAATTCAGCCTCTTGCACTGGGGCTGAAAATGGGATGATATTTAATTGAAGTGTCTGCTGCATAACTTACTTGTTGTGTTGTTTATTTATAAATTATATTGATGGTTGGTTCCTCACTTTGTTTTGTTTGAATATTACAAATTTAAAACTTCATCCTTTGTATTCTCACCGCATTCAAAATTGCCAACAGAGCCACACCAACATCCGCAAAAACAGCTTCCCACATGGTGGCTAAACCGCCAGCACCCAATACCAATACAATGGCTTTTACTGCAAATGCTAAAATGATATTCTGAATAACAATGCTACGGGTGGCTTTGCCTATTTTAATGGCGGTTACAATCTTTAAAGGCTGGTCTGTTTGTATCACTACATTGGCTGTTTCTATGGCTGCATCGCTGCCCATTGCACCCATTGCAATGCCCACATCGCTTAAAGCCAATACAGGTGC
>CANHGO010000006.1 GCA_947460975.1 Cytophagaceae bacterium | reverse complement strand
TATCAACACGTCAAAGAACTCTCTAAACTCAATTCTATAATTCACTATTTCTAGCCTTTATATCCTCTCGTTTTTGATCTAGCAGCGTTTTGCTAGTAATTGGGAGTGCAAAGATGCACGATTTATTTTTTTAGTCCAAATTATTTCTAAAATAAAATCAATTATTTTTTCGAGGTCTTGAATACTAAAATTCTAGAAAGATAAAATATAATTTTTCTGCTTTCCATTTCCGACCAATAGATATTGCCCTTTGATCTTATTGAAATCTATAGGTGCTTGATAATCAGTTATTTTAATCTTATTAATGCTGATGGCATTGCCTTGAATGGCTTTTCTAGCCTCACCTTTTGATGGACAAATCAAATATGCGCATCCCACACTAATTAAATCGGTTATATTGGAACATTCAGCTAATAATTCACTTGAAATTTGATGAATTGGTAATTGAGCCAACAATTTTTCAGAGGCATTTTCGAGTTTTCCGACCGCATCTTTTGAAAATAATAGTTCCGACGCCTCCATCACTAATGCTGTTATGGACTCCCCGTGAACGCGCGTTGTAACCTCAGCGGCAATGGCCTTTTGTAGAATTCTTAGGTGCGGCGCTTCCGCATGCTCTTTTTCTAATGCCTCTATTTTAGTTTGATCATATAAGGTAAAAACTCTGATTAACCTCGAAACATCCGCATCCGCAGCATTCAACCAAAATTGGTAAAATTGATATGGACTCGTCTTTTCAGCATCTAACCAAATATTCCCTGATTCAGATTTACCAAACTTAGTTCCATCCGACTTCGTGACTAATGGAGTCGTTAGGGCATAAGCGGCCCTTTCCTTCGCTTCCTCATCATGCCCCTCTTTTCTTCGAATCAACTCCGTTCCCGTCGTTATATTTCCCCACTGATCCGAACCGCCCATCTGTAAACGGACATTTTTAGTCTTATACAAATGATAAAAGTCGTATCCTTGCAACAATTGATACGAAAATTCAGTAAAGGAAATCCCTGTTTCTAATCGTGTTTTTACAGAGTCTTTTGACATCATGTAATTCACCGTTAAAAATTTCCCCGCTTCTCGTAAAAATCCTAAAAAACTAAATTCTTTAAACCAATCGTAATTATTGACCAGCTCAGCCGAATTAACACCCGCTCCAAACTCTAAAAAGTTTTCTAATTGTTTTTGAATCCCTATTTGATTATCCCTTAAGGTTTGTTCTGATAGAAACTCTCGCTCTGCCGACTTGCCTGATGGGTCACCAATCATGCCAGTAGCTCCTCCCACTAAGGCAATGGGTTTGTGGCCAGCCAACTGGAAGTGCTTTAAAAGCATAATGGCAGCTAAATTTCCAATATGAAGACTGGGTGCAGTTGGGTCAAAACCGATATATGCCACCGTCATCTCCTTCTTAAGGTGTTCTTCTAAGCCTGGAATCATGTCGTGTAACATGCCGCGCCAACGTAATTCTTCGATGAAATTGATCTTCATATATTCAAACCCTTTATTTAAAATGCAATCGACTGCTTAAGAAATCAATTTCCATGTATTTCTATATCTTCTTAACCCAATCGGGCTGCAAAAATAACAATATCCAGTTAATTTATTGCTACTTGAAAAATAAGCAAGCATCGCCATAACTTAAAAACCGATAATCTTGTAAGATAGCTTCTTGATAAACTTGCTTCCAAGCATCGCCAATAATCGCTGATACTAGGACCAATAAAGTGGATTTTGGTTGATGAAAATTAGTTATAATGGCATCGCAAAATCGCAACTGATATCCAGGCATGATCAAAAGCTCCGTGGAAATAACCCATTCTTGAATCCCATTGTCTTGCATGAAAGCCAACACTTTTTCCAGCGAATCTTTTGTTTGGATTAAAGGATTACGGGGTAAATAGGGAAACTCTTTTGGTATATTAAAGCCTGTTTGCGGGATTTCTAGTCCTTCTATTAACCAAACTCCTGCCCAATAAAGACTTTCCAATGCACGCATTGAAGTGGTTCCGACTGGAATGTAAGGACCCTCATGATCCTGTAAATTTTGAATAAATTCTTTGGAGAAAATGAGTTGTTCCCGGTGCATTGGGTGATTTTGGACATTCTCTTCTTTAACAGGTAAAAAAGTGCCTGCGCCCACATGAAGCGTTAAATAAAGCTCCTTAATTCCTTGTTTTTTTAAACTCTGGAAAACTTCCTTTGAAAAATGAAGGGAGGCCGTAGGTGCCGCAACCGCCCCCGATTCTTTCGCAAATATAGTTTGATAGCGATTTTTATCCTCCGGATCCACCTCTCTCTCCAAATACGGTGGTAAAGGTATTTGGCCCACTGCATCTAAAATCTGAGCGAATAGAATGGGCTCATTCCAGGTGATTCTGATTAAATTTTCAGTTCTTTTATGCCATTGAAATGTTAGAATGATCTCCTTGGAATCGATGTAGATGGATTGATTGATTTGCTCATCGACTTTCCATCTTTTTTTATTGCCTACTAAACATTCCCAAATGGTTTCTGAATCCTGATTTAGGATTGATTGTGTCGCCAAATCACCTTGGATAGGCTTTAGTAAAAAAACTTCAATTTTAGTTCCTGAATCTTTTGTTAAATTTATTCTCGCCGGAATAACCTTTGTATTATTGAATATCAATAAGCCATCCGGGGGTAAAAATTCAGGTAAGTCTTTGAAAATTTGGTGCTTAATATTTCCAGCATTATAGATCAAAAGCTTAGATTCATCCCGATTTTTCAATGGAGAAATAGCGATTTTTTCTTGAGATAATGAATAATCGTAATCCTGAATAAAGATATTTGGCATATTGGATTTCATCCCAATGAATCTGATTTTGGCAAACTTAATAACCTAGCAGGTAAATAAATAAACCAGAGCAATAAAATACAAATTCCAACCATTGGTACGTACGTAAAGTCTTGGTTTCTAGTTCTTTCGTCATTCAACAACAAAAGGGTCCTTAGGATTAAAATTAAATAAGTATGAATGGCAACGGGTAAAAAATGAAGCCAATCAATGCATATTTTTTTGATATTTTCTGGTGCTTTATCTGGAAAAAGGCGGTTTAGAGCGTGCAAATTTAAGGCAGGAATTTTTTCAACCGTTTTGATCAATAATAAAATTAAAATATTTAAAATGGTAATAACGCCCGCCAATAAGTAAAAGACCTCGGCTTTAGGTAAAAAACCATCTCCTCTGCCCGTCTCGCCAAAATGTACTGCTACCGGATCAGGTAATCCTCGGTAAACAAATAATAGTGTGATACCAAGACTTAATAAAGTAAAGATTCTTAGCACACGAGAAAGGAAATAATCGATCGACATATTTTTGAGATTGTCCACAAAATTACTTTTGAAATCTTGGATGACCTAATCTTTATCTTTATTCTCTCATGTAAAGGTATATTTTTGTCAAATATTTGAAATAAAGGCCGAAAAAAGTATTTTTGTTCTCCACAAAAAATGAACAATGCCTATATATACAAAAAATGGTGATCAAGGTTTTACCAGGTTAGCCGATGGCCAAGACTTATTAAAGTCGGATGTTCGTTTAGCTGCGATTGGGGATGTAGATGAGTTAAATTCATTTATCGGATTACTTATTTGTAAAGTTCCTGAAGAATTGACTCAGAAATTGATAAAAATCCAACAAAGTTTATTTGTTTTAGGGGCACACATTGCCACAGATTCAAAGGAATATTTGGGCAACATGAAATTGATATCCATGCAGGATATTGTTTCCTTGGAGGAAATGATTGACGAAATGGATGCTCAATTAGATCTCATGAGGTTTTTTATTTTACCTGGTGGACATGAGACGATTGCCACAGCACAAATTACGCGAACGGTTTGTAGGCGCGCTGAGCGAAGTTTAATTCAATGGGCTAAGCCCATTAAAAATGAAGATTACGCGATATCAATTGTATATTTAAATAGATTGTCAGATTATTTATTTATGATGTGTCGATTATTACATAAAACGTTAGGCGTTCCAGAAACACCTTGGAATTCTGGCAAATAAGAAGAATAAAAAATGGAAATTCAATTACAACTTATTGGAAAGTCAAGAATCGATGAAGTCGATTTTAACAATTTAGCTTTTGGACGTAGTTTCGCGGATCATATGTTGGTTGCTGAATATGCTAATGGCGCATGGCAATCTATGACCATTCAGCCTTATGGCCCATTGAGCTATCAACCAGCCATGATGTCCATTCATTATGGCCAATCGATTTTTGAAGGGATGAAGGGATATCGTTCTGCGAAAGGGGATGTTTTGGTCTTTCGCCCGGAAGAGAATTTCAAACGTTTTAATAAATCGGCTGTTCGCATGTGCATGCCTGAGATCCCTGAGGAGATTTTCTTAGGCGGTTTGAAAAAGTTGTTGGAAATAGACAATGCCTGGGTTCCTAATAAAGAAGGTTGTTCTTTATATATACGTCCATTTATGTTTGCCACTGACGAGTATGTCGGTGTAAGTCCTTCTACCACATACAAATTTATTATATTCAATTGCCCGGTGGGTTCGTATTATTCTAAGCCCCTGAAAGTGCGCGTGGAAACCGAATACATACGTGCTGCCAAAGGGGGAGTAGGTTTTGCGAAAAATGCTGGTAATTACGGAGGTTCTTTATTTGCCACTCAAAAAGCGATGCAAGCGGGTTATGATCAAATTATTTGGACGGACGCTGCCACACATCAATATGTGGAAGAAGCTGGAACAATGAATTTGATGTTTATGGTAGGAGGTTCGTTAGTGACTGCGCCAACTGGCGATACTATTTTAGATGGGGTAACTCGAAAATCAGTTATTCAAATTGCGAAAGATTGGGGTATCGACGTGCAAGAACGTCAGTTGTCGGTGAAAGAGTTGGTTAGTGGTATTTTAGATGGATCTGTGACTGAAGCGTTTGGAGCGGGTACGGCAGCCGTCATTGCCCCGATTCAAACCATTGGTTTTGAGGGAAAAGATTATCAATTACCTGATAAAAAAGAATCAGATTTTTCTAGTAAAGTTTTCACTGAAATCAATCAAATTAGACTTGGCGAGATTGAAGATTCGCGCGGTTGGGTTTGGAAAGTTTAATTTTTCCTTAAAAAAACGAGTTTAATCCCCGGGTCTTTAAGCGTACTTACATCTTGTAAGGTCACCTGGGTGTTCACATCTTTTTCCCAAATAATTTTATTGCCCTCGATTTTGGAGGCTCCAAATTTCACTTGTAAATAGTCAGTGAATTTCCCCTTCAGTTCTTCTACTTGAGATTTTGTTTCTACAAAAATATCAAAATCAATTTCAGTTAATTTTTGTTGGTTATCACTGAGGTAGGAGATATCCGTAAAATTCAAATCGCTGTTATCAAAATAGAGTGTATAAGATTTGCCATTGGCAGGTTGGTTTTCCGCTAATTCAAGTTTTTCTTGTAATGAGTCTATCGAAACTCCCCACTCCTTATCTCTTATAACACCTTTAGGACTTATCGTAATTTTTTGAACCATATCACCGCTTTGTTCCCAAGCATTTAAAACCCTTTGCTCTATTTCGGAAGTATTTGATGCTCCTTCCTTTCCTTTTTCCTGCGATGAGTTGCAGGAAAAAAACACTAGAGTATAAGTTAAAATTAATATGATTGATTTTGCGGTTATGTGGGTCAGGCGAATGAAATCTTTTCTCATGTTTTCTAGAAAGGGATTTTGAAAATCAAAATTATTGAAATGATTCAGAAAAAGTGCTAACTAACAAAATAAATGTTATTTTTGTAATGATTTAGCGGTGGCTTCAAGATATTTAAAATATATAAGATTATTAGTGGTTAGGTATTATCAAAATAGGTCGGTTATTAACTGGCCTATTTTTTTGTGCCTAATCCATCTAATTGATTTTTTAGTAGTTTTTAAAATTCTCTTCCAATTCCGATCGTCATGCCTATTTTACTCCCATTAGTAACAGGAAAACCAAATTTGCAGACTAAATTATAATAGGTAACCACATCAAAACCTAAACCACCACCAGAAATCCATTGGTTAACTAGCTTGTTTTCATTGGCTGAAAAGTTGTTGTTCACATAAGCAAAGTCATAAAATGCGGTGGGGTAAATAGCAATGGGGATTTGATTAAATTGTTTGATCGGCAAAAAGGGTAGATTAAAAACCTTATTTAACAATTGGAATTTAATCGTATTTCTATTTAAAAAATAGGATTTTCCATCTAATACATTAAGTTCATACCCACGTACGATTTCATTTCCATACCCTAAACCTATAATATTCGCGTAGGGAATATTGGTATTACTTGAAATTTTACCTTTGACCTGTGTGGTGAGAAAAAAATGGGAACCTAGATCAAAAAAATAGGCAATGGCTCCGGTTATATCCCAGAAATCCACCTGGTCAGCGGGCAGAATTCCTACTTTACTAAACGCGATGTCAAATTTTCGACCTCTCAAAGGGTATGCAATTAAATCCCTAAAATCATAGGAATATCTGTAGAGCAATTGGGTGAAGTTTTGTTCTTTCGTATTTAGGGCAAAATAAGTGGGGTTCAATTTTACAATGGTGTCTGAAACAACGGTATGGGTATATTTTAATTCTAAGGATTGAAGGTCGTAAAATTTAAATCTTTTTCGTAGGCTAATTCCTCCAGCCCATCTTTCGCGTAAAATTTTTTCTGCCGTCAAATATTGTAATGTATCATTTCGGGTTTTATAGGGAATTGTTTTGGATGTGGAATAGCTTGCATTAATGGACAATCCCAATGTTTTTTTCTTGTCTAGATATGGATTACTATACGTGAAATCAAGTCTTTGAGTAAATCCAGTTTCTGCTTTTATTATTAATTTTTCGTTTCGACCTTGGAAGTTGTTGTGAATAAAACGGATTCCATAAATAGATCTATTTAAATCACGACCTCTTGACCACCAGTCATTTAGATTTCGATCGGCCAATTGGAAAATGGGGTACCCCAAGATATACCATTGTTCAAGAAATTCAAATGAAATTTTCAGGTGCCCATTGGGCAATTGGTTTAAATCGGCTTTGACCCAAATGAATAAATTGGTATTCATTAATTTGCGACGATTGTATTCTAATCTTGTATCTAAGGTATTAATGGCTATTGAATCACCTGGATTAAAATCTAATTCCCTAATAAGAATTTGATTTTTTGTTTGTTCATTTCCTTTGAAAAGTATGCTATCGATGTGAATAAATTGCCCGCTTGTTGAATAGGCTAAAGAGATCAATAAAATGATTAGGGGCATTCGCATTCCTTAAATTTAAGGAATATGGCTGAAACAAAATTTAACACGATGTTAATTTATTCGAAAATGATCGATTCTGTTTGGTTATTCCAGGTTTCAAATAAAGCCAAATATCTCTGTTCAATGATGGGCCTTTTGATTTTCAACGTGGGGGTAAGGCAATTGTTTTCAATCGTCCAGTCCTCCTTCAGTACAATCATTTTTGAGATATGTTCGTATTTCTTGAAATGAGGGTTGGTGTTTTTCCGTAAGTCTTCTAGGTTTTTTATCAAACTACCCTGTTCTAATTTTTTCCCTTCCAAACTTAAAACGATTAACGCAATGGGTTGTGGTAAATTGATTCCAACGACGCAGCATTGTTCTATATGTGGATCTATAGACAGGTTGTTCTCGATGGGGGCTGGTGACACATATTGTCCTTTGGCGGTTTTGAAATTGTCTTTTACTCGTCCTATAATGGATAGAAAACCATTTGAATCTATTTCACCCATGTCGCCTGTTCTTAACCAACCATCCACAAAAAGTTCTTGGGTCAATTGATCTTCCTTGTAATATCCCCATGAATTATAGTCTGCTTTCATTTGAATTTCTTTTGTTTCAGGATCAATTCTAGTTTGGCAATTCTCGTGAATTTTGCCTACTGTACCAATTCTTATTTCATCTCTCGGCATGAGCGAGTTTAAGCCCATGTTTTCGGTCATTCCATAGGCTTCTTGAATGAAAAAATCAATTTTTTGATACCATTTTAATAATTCAGGAGGCATGGGCGCAGCTCCAGTGAGCATCAGAATGGCTTTGTTTAAACCTAGTCCTTTTTTGATTTTATTCTTAATGATTTGATTTAAAATGGGGACTCTTAAAAGTAAGTCTAGTTTTTTTTGCCCTCCTATTTTTTCTAAAATTCCTTCTTGAAATTTACTCCAAATTCTGGGCACGGCGAGGAAGTGAGTAGGATTTGCCCGATGTAAATTCTCTTTAAATGTCAATAGATTTTCTACGAAATAGATGGTGCCGCCTGAAGCGATACTAGCAAATTCAACAATATTTCTTTCGGCAATGTGACATAAGGGCAAGTAGGAGATAAATCTTGCGTTTGGCGTATCTAAATGGGCAATTTTCCTAGCTAAATTGATGGCTTGAGTCACCGAACTATTGGAAATCATGACCCCTTTGGGCGAACCTGTAGTGCCTGAAGTATACACGATCGTAGATAATTCGTTTTGCTGTGGTTTATGGGGCTGAAAAGCTGGAAACTCTTGCTTGAGGATGTCATTCCATTGGATTGAATCTTTTCCTTCGGATTCGGGTGTGTGAATGATGAGAACATTTGAGGGTATGCCACTTTTTATGGAATCCCAATGATCCAATTTGCCCACAATGAGCACTTGGCAATCGGAATGTACCAATACCTCATTTAATTGTTCTGAAGTTAAAGTCGCATAAAAAGGAACTGAGACACAAGCGGCTGAGGAAATGGCTAAATCAGCTAAAATCCAATAGGCTGAATTTTTTGCCAATATACCCACATGCTTGGGCCCTGATTGTACTTTCTCTTGTAGGAATGCGGCTAATTTATTAACGTGATTTTCAGCCTCTTGGTAGGTGAAATCGACGAAATTATCTCCAAGCGGTTGTTTCAGGAAAATTTCACTGGGTTTTTTATGAGTCCAATAATAGAAATTTTCCAAATTACTTTGGTAGCTAGATAACATCGTTTTATAGGTTTTATTCGCTAAAAATAAAACTTAATTCTTTTAAATCATATACTTTGATTTCATTCGATTTTTCAAGCACAAGGTGACCATTTGGATTTACCCGAATTATTTTTCCCGAAAATACTCCTATTTCATCTTCGAATAGTGCCTTAGTTTGCAACCTGAATAAATTTTGATGGTAAATCTTGTCTATTTCTTCGAAATTGTTTGAAAGAAAAAGTTGATAATAGTTTTCGATTTCGATGGAAATAGCATTGAAAATATCTCTTATGTCGATTTTTGCAGGTGATTTAGTCCATTTTTTTAATGAACTAGCTCTTAAATTTTCGAATTCGGTTTGGTTGATATTAATTCCGATTCCAACAATGGAAAAGTTCCATTTACCTGCTTGGAAATTGTTTTCGATTAGAATGCCGGCAATCTTTTGTTCCTCTAAGTAGATATCATTGGGCCACTTAATTTTAATAGGCAATTCTTCTAATAATGTATTTTTGGCCCATTTTTGAAGTCCTTCTAGGATACCAATCGAGATAGCCTTGCTTAAATAAAATTGATGAATGGCTTGTTGATTTTTGGGCTTCAATAAGTAGGAGACCAATAGATTTTCATTCGGTTGGGCTACCCATTTATTTCCCCTCTGCCCTTTGCCTTCTGTTTGGTGTCCAGCAATCCATGCAAAACCATCAGGTAACTGATATTCAAGTGCCTCTTGGAATCCTAATGAATTCGTAGAGGCACACGTTTCATGATATTTGCTGTTTTTGCCTATGAACCGAGTGGGAGCTTGATATTTGTTCAAATTTTATTTGTAATTTTATGTTTACAACAACAAATTTAATTTTTTATTCGTTTAAATATCATTTATGCCTAAAAGTCCTAAGAAAGCCGCTATTAACATTGATTCATCTGAAGTTTTAGTTGAATGTGTGGTGAAGGGAATGCAAGAGAAGAAAGCTCAAGAAATTGTCGTGATGGACTTAAGAGGTGTTCACAATGCTTTTACTGATTTTTTTGTTATTTGTTCGGGTTCATCCGACACTCAGATTGAAGCCATTGCGGATTCGGTAGACAAAGAAGTTTGGGAACAAGCGCGTGTTCATGTGCATGCCATGGAGGGTAGAGCTAATCGAGAATGGATTTTGATGGATTATTATGAAGTTATTGTGCATGTATTTTTGAAAGACAAGCGTGCATTTTTTAAATTAGAGGAGCTATGGGGAGATGCTAAATTCACTAATATCCCTGATTAAAACCAATTGGAGTTAATTTGAAATAATTTTTAAATTTTTCGAACTAATTTGGTTGTTTTAAAGTTTAAATGCCCAAATACCTAAAAACAAAATGGCTAAACAAGGAAGTAATTTTAAAAACAGTAAGCGTTCGGGAATTCAACCTAGATTACCTAAAAAGCCAGTTGGAGGTATGCAGAGTTGGCTGATGATTGGTCTAGCCATTACCATGGTGAGCATGTTCTTCTTTACTAAGCAAAGGACTTTGCAGGAGATCAATCAAAATCAATTTGAATCCATGATTATTCAAAAGGAAGTGGAGGGCGTTACGATTGTGAATGATCGTTTGGTCGAAGTGAGTTTGAAGTCTGCTTTTGTAAGTAAATATTTCAAGGATTCTCCACAGGGGATGATTTCTATTAAAAAGGGACCACATTTTGAGTTTCCAATAATTTCAAAAGAGGGCTTCGAGCATTTTCTTGAAGACCGTCAAAAGAATTTCCCTCGCAATGAGCGAATTTTTGCTACTCCTGAAACGAGAACGGGTCCTTTGGATTGGTTGGGCACATGGGGTTTCTTTATATTAATGGGCTTAAGTTTTTACTTTTTGTTCTTCCGAATGGGAGGCAGTGGAGGAGCTGGAGGTCAGATATTTAATATTGGACGAAGCCGCGCTACGCTAATAGAAGGAGAAGCAAAGGTGAAGATTACGTTCAATGATGTGGCGGGTTTAGATGAAGCAAAAGAGGAAATTCAAGAGATCGTTGAGTTCTTGAAATTCCCTAAAAAGTTCACTGATTTAGGAGGTAAAATACCGAAAGGCGCCTTGCTAGTAGGCCCTCCGGGTACAGGTAAAACACTCTTAGCGAAGGCAGTTGCCGGGGAAGCGGGTGTTCCATTCTTCTCACTTTCGGGTTCTGATTTTGTTGAGATGTTTGTAGGTGTAGGGGCAGCTCGAGTTCGGGATTTATTTAAACAGGCGAAGGAAAAGGCGCCGTGTATTATCTTCATTGATGAGATTGATGCGGTAGGTAGATCAAGAGGAAGAGGTCAAATGCCAGGGTCTAATGATGAAAGAGAGAATACCCTGAATTCATTATTGGTTGAAATGGATGGTTTTGCTACTGATTCTGGAATTATTATTTTGGCGGCGACAAACCGTCCTGATGTTTTAGATCCAGCGCTTTTAAGACCTGGTCGATTTGATCGTACTATTTCGATTGACAAGCCGGATATTATTGGCCGAGAAGCTATTTTTAAAGTACACTTGAAACCGGTGAAGTTGGCTGAAGGAGTTGATCCTAAAGAACTTTCCGCACAAACACCCGGATTTGCTGGGGCTGAAATTGCCAATGTTTGTAATGAGGCGGCTCTAATTGCCGCACGTCGAAATAAATCGGCTGTTGACATGGATGATTTCCAAGAGGCAATGGATCGGGTGATTGGGGGATTGGAGAAAAAAAACAAATTAATTTCTCCATTAGAGAAGAAAATAGTTGCTTTCCATGAGGCTGGCCATGCGATTGCAGGTTGGTTTTTGGAGCATGCGAATCCATTAGTTAAGGTTTCGATTGTACCTAGAGGGGTCGCTGCTTTAGGTTATGCTCAATACTTACCCAAAGAGCAGTTTTTGTATCGTACGGAGCAATTGATGGATGAGATGTGTGTGACTTTAGGCGGAAGAGCTGCGGAGGAAATTATTTTTGGTAAAATATCAACGGGTGCACAAAACGACTTGGAGCGAATTACAAAATTGGCCTATTCAATGGTTACGGTTTATGGAATGAATGATAAGTTGGGAAATATCTCATATTATGATTCGAAAGGATCTGAATATCAATTCAATAAGCCATATTCAGAGCAAACGGCTAGAGAAATCGATGAAGAGGTTCGTAAGATTATCGCGGAGGCTTATGTGCGTACTAAAAAACTATTAAGTGACAAAAAGGATAAATTAACGATTCTAGCAGAGCAATTATTGAAAAAAGAAGTTCTTTTTCAAAGTGATTTAGAAGAGTTGGTCGGCCCTCGTCCTTTTGAGCAATTAACGTCCTATCAAGAGTTTATTAAGGGTGAAACGGAAAAGAAAAGAAAGGATGCTAAGGATGTTCGGGATTTAGCTGAAATTGAGAAAAATGCGACTAAGAAAGTAGCTGCTAAACCCAAGCTTAGGAAGAAGCCGGTAGAGGAGCCTAAAGAGGAGAAAAAACCTGTGGCGAAAAGGGTGCCTAAATCAAAGTAAATAGATTAATTGGGTGGGGTTTTTCCCCACTTTTTTTTTGGATAGTATATGATTGAAGTTCAAATTCCAGCAGGCAAAAAGGCCTATTTTGCATCTGATTTTCATCTAGGATTCCCTAATAATGCTGAATCTCTGGCCAGGGAGAAATACATCATTACCTGGCTCAGTCAAGTTCAAAAAGATGCATCTGATGTATTTTTATTAGGTGATTTATTTGATTTCTGGTTTGAGTATAGTCAAGTGGTACCTAAAGGATTTGTTCGGTTTCTAGGGAAGTTGGCCGAAATGAATGATGCGGGTATTCGAATTCATATTTTTGTAGGCAATCACGATTTATGGATGCGAACCTATCTTAAAGAGGAAATTGGTGCCATTATTTATGATCAGCCGACTGAATTTAGTTTTGATATCCAAGGAAAATCAGTGAAGGCTTTGTTAGGTCATGGGGATGGTTTGGGTCCTGGAGATTATGGCTATAAGTTTTTAAAACAAATTTTCATTAATCCAATATCGATCTTTTTGTTTAAAATTTTGCATCCTGATTTGGGAGTACGTCTAGCACATTTGTGGTCAAATACGCGTAAATCGGATACGATTTCAGCTGGTGATGTTCCATTTGAATCAGATACAGATTTTATTTTAAATTACGTTAGGGATCAAATGCAGGTAGATATAAAATCAAATAACCATAAAAAAGCGTATATTTTTGGGCATAGGCACCATCCAATCGCTTTTCCGTTAGGAGAGGGGTCGACCTACTTTAATTTGGGTGATTGGTTTAGTCCAAATTTCAAAAATGCTTTTTTCTTAGTTTTAGCTGATGAAGAATTTACATTCAAGCATAGTTCTATTTTTTAGTAGGGTACTTTTTGCTGCTATTTTAAAGTGTATGTTTTTTTTAAAGCAAGTGAAGAAGAGTTTTAGTTTTTTTGATGACAAAGAAACTATTATCAAACAAATAACGATTTGGGGTCCTTGATTTAGGGAATCCTCAATTATTTTACTAATTTAAATTTTATTATTTTCTCAAATAGATTATTTATGTCCCTTTCAACTACAAGATTAGAGGTGATGACTGAGTTGGGCCGGAATATGGACAACTTTGTTGCTCAATATTTAAACCCGATCGATAGCAATTGGCAGCCTTCAGATATGCTTCCAGATTCAACAAAAGATAATTTTTTTGATGAAGTTAAGTTATTGCAAGAAGCTGCGAAAGAGTTGCCTTATGATTATTGGGCCGTGTTAATTGGGGATACAATTACTGAGGAGGCATTGCCAACCTACGAATCATGGTTGATGGGAATGGATACTGTAAACCAACAAGATCAAGAAAATAGCTGGGTTCGTTGGATACGCAATTGGACTGCTGAAGAAGGTAGACATGGTAATTTATTAGGCACATACTTATACTTATCAGGTAAGGTTGACATGCATTCTGTAGCTGTTTCAACACAGTATTTGATTGCTGATGGTTTTGATATTGGTACTTCAGGTGATCCATATCGCAACTTTATTTATACTTCGTTTCAAGAGATGGCAACGAACGTTTCTCATCGTAGAACAGCCTCATTAGCGAAGCAACATGGTAACTCATTATTGTCAAGAATGTGCGCCCAAATTGCGGCGGATGAATTAAGGCATGCGAAAGCATATAAGGCATTTGTGACAGAAATTTTCAAATTAGATCCATCTGAAATGATGATTGCATTTGCTGATATGATGAAAAAGAAAATCGTCATGCCAGCGCATTTTTTACGCGAAATCAATGGGGCCAAAAGTTCTGTTTATGAGCACTTTTCAGATGCTGCACAAAGAATTGGAGTTTACACAACCATGGATTACATCAGTATCATGCAAGGCTTAATTAAAGATTGGGATATTGAAAAAATGTCTGGATTGAATGATGTAGCTGAGAAGGCAAGAGATTATGTAGCTAATTTGCCAACGAGGTTAGAAAAGTTGGCCGATCGCGTTAAAATTCCTGAATTAGCTTATCCGTTTACTTGGATTGTACAATAGATGAATGAAAAGTTGTCGATGGATGAGCTAAACAGGCTCGATGTGACACAATTTAAAAATTCAGAAAAGTTTCCTTTTGTTCTTGTTTTGGATGATATCCGGAGCATGAACAATGTTGGGTCAGCGTTTCGGACGGCTGATTCTTTCCGGTGTTCACATATTTATTTGTGTGGAATAACGGCAAAACCTCCCCACAGAGAAATATCTAAAACAGCTTTAGGGGCCGACGAATCTGTGGATTGGACTTATTTTGAAAGTCCGTCGATTTGTATACAAGCCTTAAAAGATCTTGGTTTTAAAATAATATGCGTAGAACAGGTAAAAGATTCAATCTCATTATTTGAATTTAAACCTGATCAAAATCATAATTATGCTTTTGTGTTTGGCAATGAAGTATTTGGGGTAAACGATTTGTTTATTGAATCAGCTGATTATTCGCTTGAAATACCTCAATTTGGGACTAAACATTCTTTAAATGTCTCTGTTTGCATGGGAATTGTCAGCTATGATTTTGTTTCTAAACTTAATGTTTAATTTTTCAATGTTAAATTTTCACGCACTTCTAAAAATTTAACACACTAAAATTTTTATTAATAATTTCTTTACATAGATTTAACATATAATTAAAATATAATATTATGAGTGAATCTGATAAAGTACTAGTTGATGTTTTAGCAACAGTCGTATTGCCTAAATTGAAGGGGTTAAGCGAGAAAAATGCTAAGAAAATGGTTCAATTAAGTCATAAGGCTTTGGGAGAAATTTCTAAGAAATACCACAAGTTGATGGACGAACAAGCTAAGGATTTAGCTAAGAAAAAAGAAAAAGCGGCCAAAGCAGCTAAAAAATTAGCCATTAAGGAAGCTAAAAAAAAACAAAAAGTAGCAAAAAAAGCATCTAAGCAAAAGCAAGTTTCGTTATTGTTGGATGTGCCAAAGCCGGTAGCAACTAAGCCTGCAGTAGCAAGTACTACAAAACCGAAGGCGCCAGCAAAAGCTCCAGCTCGAACTTCTGCTACAAAAAAATAAAACGCTTATCCTTTAAAAATTGCGCTTATACCATTTCCTAAATGGGTGTAAGCGCAATTTTTTATTTTAGCTAAAATTGTTTTAGATATGATTTTATCCGTTCGTCAAGTAGTTAAAAAGTACTCAGATCATTTGGCTTTAGATCACATTGATTTGGAAATTCCTCGAGCTAAGATATTTGGGTTGTTAGGCCCGAATGGAGCTGGCAAAACTTCGTTAATTCGGATCATTAATCAGATTACTGCCCCTGATTCTGGACAAATAATTTTTGATGGAGAACCACTCTCTGCCAAGCACGTAGATCAAATTGGCTACTTGCCAGAAGAAAGAGGGCTGTATAAGAAAATGAAAGTAGGCGATCAGTTATTGTATTTGGCGCAGTTGAAAGGGATGTCAAAATCTGAGGCTATTTCGAAATTAAAAGATTGGTTTATTCGACTGGATATTAAAGATTGGTGGAATAAACCTGTGGATGATTTATCTAAGGGTATGCAGCAAAAGACTCAATTCATTGCTACTGTGGTACATGAGCCTAAACTTTTGATTCTAGATGAGCCATTTTCTGGGTTTGATCCAATTAATGCGAATATGTTAAAAGATGAAATATTAGCCATTAAAGAGCGTGGGACCACTATTTTATTTTCAACGCATCGGATGGAAACGGTAGAGGAATTATGTGATGACATTGCGTTAATTAATCATTCAAGAGTTGTGTTAGCTGGGGAAAAAGCGGAAGTTCAAAATCGATATAAGCAGAATACATTTAAAATCAGGTATTTAGGAAATCTGCCTTTAGAGTTAAAAGGTATGGAGATTTTGTCGGTGAATAACCAGTCGGCCACCTTAAAACTAGCGGTTGGCATTAGTTCTAATCAGGCCATATCTCAAATTATCTCGCATGTAGACCTGTTAGAATTCCAAGAAATTATTCCTTCATTCAATGATATATTTATTCAAGTTGTAAACGAAACTAATGCATATGAATAAGATCTTATTAATTATACAGCGCGAATATATTACGAGAGTTTTGAAGAAATCTTTTTGGATTTCATCCTTATTAGCCCCTGTTTTAATCACGGCTATTTACGCGATACCTATTTGGTTAGCCATGAAAGACAAGGAAGTGAAGCGAGTGGAAATATTGG
Source organism: Cytophagaceae bacterium (assembly GCA_947460975.1). Classification (GTDB taxonomy): domain Bacteria; phylum Bacteroidota; class Bacteroidia; order Cytophagales; family Spirosomataceae; genus Aquirufa. The sequence continues at coordinate 59,072 of CANHGO010000006.1, read as the reverse complement.
ATTTAAGCGGTTTGTGGAAACAGAGTGACCTAGAAGATAAAGAGGTTGAATTTGTTTTTATTACTGGCAAAGAGCAAGAATTGAAAATGTCATTTGCGTCTAAAGGTTATGATGCGTTTGTGAGTATCCCAGAGGACGTATTAACAAATCCCAAAGGGGTACATATTTATTCTGCTAAGAATATAGGGATGTCTTTAAAAGAGTCTGTAGAGAAGATTATTCAACAAAAGGTGCGTCATGAATTATTGTTGAAAGCGGGTATTTCTACTCAAATTTATGAAAGTACTCAGGTTGACATAGATAGCAAGACCATTACGGTGTCAACCGACGGGCAAGAGACAAGGTCTAGTTCCGGAGGAGCGATGATTTTAGCGGGAATTATGGGTATGGTTTTGTATGTTACTTTGTTGTTATATGGATCTCAAGTGATGAATGGGGTTATTGAGGAAAAAAGCAGTCGGATTATTGAGGTGATTATTTCTTCGGTTAAACCTTATCAATTGCTATTAGGAAAGATCATTGGAGTGGGCTTAGTTGGCCTAACGCAGTTTTTGCTATGGATTGTGTTGACTATTGGCCTAACGCAGATTACAAGTAAATTTTATGGGGAAAAAGTAAAAAATAACATTACCCAAATCAAAAAAATAGACTCAGGAAAACAAAGCAATATAAGCTCAAAAAGTGAGGAAGAATCACCTATGTCTGAAGTGACGAAGGTGTTGGAAAGCACGAATATACCGATGATTATAGCCGCTTTCTTATTTTATTTTTTTGTGGGATATATGCTGTATAGCTCTTTATTTGCGGCGATTGGTTCAGCAGTGGAAAGTGCAACAGAAGCCCAGCAATTCACTTTTATCGTGATGATTCCGATTATACTGTCCTTCTTGATGGCTCAGTACACGATGCAAGATCCGGATAGCACTATTGCATTTTGGGCGTCGATGATCCCATTTACTTCGCCTATCAACATGATGGTCCGCTTACCCTATGGAGTTCCTGCTTGGGAATTAATCTTGTCTATGACGTTATTAGTCCTGGGATTCTTGGGCTGTAGTTGGGTTTCAGCACGAATTTATCGAGTTGGGATTCTGATGTATGGCAAGAAAGTTACCTGGAAAGAATTGGGTAAATGGTTGTTTTACAAAGGGTAATTAGATATTTAGCCATTTGTCTAATTCTAATTCATTGAATCCTGCAATCATTTTGTTTTTGTCAACAAGAATAGGTCGTTTGATGGCAGAGTTTTTCTCCAAAAGAAACTCAAATGCTTTTTTGGGATCATTTAAAGCCAACTTTATCTCCTCTGGTAATTGTCTATATGTGGATCCTTGTTTATTAAATACTTTGTCAAGGCTTAATTGGTCTATGAAAGCCTGCAGTTCGGTAGAGCTTATTCCATTTTTTTTATAATTTATGAATTCGAATGGAATGCCTTTTGATTGAAGGTATTCAAATGTTTTTTTCATTGTATTGCAGGCTGGAATTCCGTAAATTTTCAACATTGTATTAATAATTTAGTTTTCTTGTTTTGTGTGTCAATTTTGGTGGTATTTTTGTAAACTTATTACAAAATTAATACAAATAGCCATATGGAATATAGAATTGAAAAGGATACGATGGGAAAGGTTCAAGTACCTGCTCATGTATATTGGGGGGCACAAACTCAGCGTTCGATTGAGAATTTCCCTATCGCTCAGGATATCAATAAAATGCCAAAGGAGATTATACGTGCCTTTGCCTATCTTAAAAAGGCTGCAGCGATAACTAATTTTGAGGCTGGTGTTCTTGACGAGGCTAAGAAAAATTTAATTTCAGCAGTTTGTGATGAGATTTTAGCGGGTCAGTGGGCAGATCAATTTCCTTTAGTTGTGTGGCAAACGGGATCTGGTACTCAATCCAATATGAATTGTAATGAGGTTATTGCCTATCGCGCTCACGTTTTACAAGGCGGTAATTTATTGGATGAACAAAAATTCGTTCACCCGAATGATGATGTAAATAAATCGCAATCTTCGAATGATACGTTTCCAACGGCCATGCACATTGCCGCATATCAAACGTTAATGGAAGTAACTATTCCAGGTATAACAAAACTGAGGGATACATTAGATGCTAAGGCCAAATCGTTTAAAAATGTGGTTAAAATAGGCCGTACTCATTTTATGGATGCCACTCCTTTGACTTTGGGTCAAGAATTTTCAGGATACGTGTCACAGTTGACCCACGGATTAAAGGCCATCAGCAACACATTAGCCCATTTATCTGAGTTGGCCTTAGGGGGAACAGCGGTGGGAACTGGAATTAATACACCCAAAGGTTATTCTGAAAATGTAGCTAGGCATATTGCAAATTTGACTGGTTTACCCTTCATTACGGCGGAGAATAAGTTTGAAGCTTTAGCTGCTCATGATGCAATTGTAGAGGCTCATGGAGCGTTGAAAACAGTGGCGGTGAGTTTAATGAAGATTGGAAATGATATTCGTATGTTGTCCTCTGGGCCTCGTTCGGGTATTGGTGAGATTTATATACCTGATAACGAGCCAGGATCTTCCATCATGCCTGGGAAGGTTAATCCTACACAATGTGAGGCGATGACAATGGTCGCGGCTCAGGTTATGGGCAATGATGTGACGATTGGTATCGGTGGATCAAACGGTCACTTCGAGTTAAATGTATTTAAGCCGGTGATGATCTATAACTTTCTACATTCAGCTAGATTGATTGGTGACGTATGTGTGGCGTTTAATGATAAATGTGCTGTAGGTATTGAGCCTTTGCATGAAAACATTTTAAAGCATGTCAATAACTCTTTAATGCTAGTTACGGCGTTAAATACTAAAATCGGATATTACAAGGCAGCAGAAATAGCCCAAACGGCACATAAAAATGGCTCTACACTAAAAGAAACAGCGATTTCCTTAGGATATGTAACTGCCGAGGAGTTCGATGCTTGGGTCAAGCCTGAGAATATGGTAGGAGAAATAAAATAATTTTTTTTCGAAAATATTTGATTCTCATAAAGAATCCCGAAAAATGCCCTAGATATCGATTTAGGGCATTTTTTATGCAATTAACTCATTTCTCTCAGCTCAATGGTGTAAAAAGTATTTGGGAACGGAAAGCTCATGGCTATTTCAGTGGCCAAGTCGATCGATGGCAAAATCAAGGTGACAATTTGCGAAATTTCACCTCCGTCAATTTGTTGGATTATTTTATTTTCAATTTTTCCACTCTTTGAAAAGTAACTTTGTGGACCCGTAAATTTCTGATAAAGCATGTCGGAATATTTCGATTTAAGGTCTCTTAGCCAAGTCTTAATCACCTCTAATTCCTCCTCGTTCGCTATACTATTTTCGCCAGAAATTCCTTGTATTGGGCCTCGAATAATGATTACAAATCGTTTCATCAAAATATAATTATTTTAATATTTAAAATTCACTTTGAAATTTATCAAATGGATTTTCAAAATCTTTTTTCTTTACAGGACTCGATCTTTCTTTCGGTATTGATTTTATTTTTTCCGTTGACTCGGGTAAAAAAGGGGAGAGCCAATTGGACAGAATTTGCAAGGTTTCTTTTTCAATCGAGTAGTAAATAAAAACTCCATTTCTGCGAGTGCTTACAATACCAGCTTCCTTTAAGACAGAAAGATGTCTGGATATAGTGGGTGCGGCAAAAGAAAATTGTTCAAAAATGGCCGTGGCAGGTAATTCCCCTGACTGCAATAATTCTACAATTTTTCTTCTTGATTCGTCTCCTAAAGCTTTTGCTATATCCTCTATACGCATTATTATTACTTATTTAGCTAATTTAGGTATTTCTTTATTAATTTCCAAATAGTATCATTTAGCTTTAATAGGGCTAATTATATACCCACCTTTTTATTAATTAGCTTTTAAAACAAATATTATTGTCAATAAAGCTAAATATATAGCTATACGACTAAATAGTTATTAGCTTTTAAGCTAAATAATATATTTAATTAAATCTTAATCGAGAATCATTTCATTAGATTCGTTTGAAATGCTATTTTGTGAATTTGGGCATTTAGTTATAATGCAAAAAAAATCCTTAGATATAGTCCTAAGGATTTTGATGATATGAATTGATTTACTGTTTATTTTTTCAGGTTGTTCAATTGTTCTTTAAAACCGATTCTAATTTTTTATGTAGACTCTTTTAACCCGACTGCTGATGTTAGTCATTATTTCGTAAGGGATTGTGTTGGCATTATTAGCTATTTCTGATAATTGTATTTTTCCGCCAAAGGCTAAAGCCGTATCTCCGGTCGCTACATGCTTTAAATGACTTATGTCGACCATCGTCATGTCCATACAAATGGCTCCAATGGTGTGGCATAATTCTCCATTAATTTCGAAGTGTCCTTTTCCCATTCCGAGTGATCTTGGGTAGCCATCCGCATAGCCAATAGCTAATGTGGCAATGGTGCTTTTTTTATTTACTTTTCCTTTTCTACCATATCCAACTGTTTCGTTTTTGTCAATCTGTTTTATTTGAGATATAAAAGTTTTTAACGTTAGAACGTTTTCGATTTTTTTAATTTCTTTTTGGTTTTGTGTAATGCCATATAAACTGATTCCTAATCTGACCATATCCAATTTTGCTTCTGGATAATTCTCTATTGCAGCTGAATTTGCTATATGTAAAAGGGGCTTATAGCTTAATTTTTGAGCTAATATGGTAGACATTTTTTTAAATTCGGCGATTTGGTTTTTCGTAAACAAATCATGCTCTATACTTTCTGAGGCTACTAGATGGCTCATCATACTGACTACCCATAATTGTGGCATTTCTGCTAAACAGTTAGCTAATGATTCTATTTCGTGGCTTTCAAAACCTAATCTTTTCATACCAGTATCTAATTTGATATGTATTTTAATGTTTTGTTCATTTAAAAGGCAATATTCATCTAATGCTTTTAGTAATTCAAAACTATAGATTTCTGGCTCTAATGAATATTCAATTAGTTTTGTAAATTCTTCAATTTGGGGGTTCATCACCATAATGGGTGTATAAATTCCGTTTTTGCGTAATTCAACTCCTTCATCAGTATAAGCAACTGTCAGATAATCCACTCCTTGTTGCTGGAGTATTTGACCAATTTCCACAGCGCCCGCTCCATAGGCAAAAGCCTTTATCATGACCATTAATTTGGTTTCTAGGCCTATTTTATTTTTATAGTAACTTAAGTTATGTTGAAGTGCATCTAAATTTATTTCTAATTGGGTGCAATGTGATTTATTTTCTAATGCATACACTAGCTTTTCAAAATTGTATTTTCTAGCCCCTTTCAATAGGATGGCTGCATTGTAAAATGAATTTAACTTTCCTGATTTCAAAAATTCTTCCGTCGATTGATAAACCTCAATTCCGGTAATTTTATCTTTATTTCTTGAAATTTGGCTACCTATACCTATGATTAAATCAATTTTTTGATTTAATATCATGGTATTTATTTCATTGTATAAGTTTTCTTCGGGTAAACCAGTTTCTAGAAAATCGCTTAGAATTAATATTTTTTTCTTTGTCTCATATTTCATTAATAGGGGTAAAGCCAGCCTTAACCCATCGATGTCGTTGTTATAAGAGTCATCAATTATTTTTATATCCCTGAGTCCTTCTTTTATTTCTAGCCTCATGGATATTGGCTTTACTCTTCGTATAGCTTGGTTTAATGCTAAATTATCCATGGCTAACACATGGGCCATGATTAAACAGTGGCATATGTTTTCTAAGGAAGCATCATCCGTTAATTCCGTTTTTATGTCTATAAAAGGTTCGCTTTGCGACGCTTTCTTTAATTTAATTTGAGTTTCATGGGCAGATCTATTAAAATGAACAAAAATATTTTTAGTTGGATCCTCTGTGCTCCATTCGATCAGTTCAATTCCCGGATTTATACTTTTTATGTAGGTATGGATTAGTTTATCCCATTTTCCTGATCGATAAATCAGAGTTTTACTCGTTTTGAAGAGCTTTAATTTTTCTTGCAATTTTAAATCTTCATTTCCAAAATTAGCTCCATGAGCTTCTCCAAAATGGGTTAAAATTCCATGGCTTGGTTTTAAAATGGTTTCTAAATTTGCCATTTCACCAGGTTGCGAAATACCTGCTTCAAATATCCCCAAATTGTGATTAGGTTTCATGGCCCATACAGATAATGGAACTCCTATTTGTGAATTAAAACTTTTGGGACTTTTGACCAAATTATAAGTTCCATTCAGTAAAGTAGCAAGCCACTCTTTGCAAATAGTTTTACCGTTTGAACCTGTAATTGCCACAAGATCGTAGTCGAATTTACTACGATGTAGGGCCGCTAAATTTTGTAAAGTTTGAATACTATTTTCTACTACATGAAAATCCGCATCGTTCCATTTTTTTGCTTTCTCAGATAAAATACCGGTCCATGCTACCTTTTCTACGATAAATTCTTTGATGCCGCTTTTATATAAGTTTTCAATGTATTGGTGTCCGTCATGATGAATACCCCTGACTGCAAAGAAAGCCGTATTAGGAGCGTCATAAATCTGCCTACTATCTAAGCTAATCAATAATGATTTTAATGATTGGGGTGGTAAAGTGTAAATCATATACGTTTATTCATTTCGCAATAAGCTAAAATACAAAAAGGCAAGGAAACATTCCCTTGCCTTTTAAAATAAAATCTTATTTTTTATGCTTCTAATGCAGCGACACCTGGTAATACTTTGCCTTCCATGTATTCAAGCAATGCACCCCCACCTGTCGACACATAACTTACTCGATCACCATATCCTGCATTATTCACCGCTGATGCGGAATCTCCACCGCCAATTAATGAGAATGCGCCATTCTCCTCCGTTGCTTTAACAACCGCATCCGCTATGGCATTAGTCCCTTTAGCGAAATTTGAAAATTCAAAAACACCCATGGGTCCATTCCATAAAATGGTTTTTGATTGCGCGACTACCTCTTGGAATAATTCAATCGATTTAGGACCAATATCTAAACCTTCCCAGCCATCCGGAATTTCACCCCTATTGACAATTTGTCTATTGGCATTATTGTTAAAATCATCTGCACACATATTATCTAATGGCATATAAATATTAACTCCCTTCGCTTTTGCTTTTTCGAGGAGAGACTTAGCCAAATCTACTTTATCAGGTTCTGAAATAGATTTACCAATTTTACCCCCTTCAGCTAATGAAAATGTGTAGGTCATCCCTCCACCTATAATTAGATTGTCTACTTTGTCTAATAATTGTTCAATGATTAATATTTTATCTGAAATTTTTGAACCACCCATGATCGCAGTAAAAGGTCTTTCTGCGTATTCCAATATTTTTTGGGCATTTTCAATTTCAGCTTGCATCACAAATCCTGCTACTTTTTCGCTGAAAAATTGGCCAATGACCGCAGTGGAAGCATGTGCCCTATGGGCAGTTCCAAATGCATCATTAACCCACACATCTCCTAATTTGGAAAGTTTTTCCGCAAATGCTTCGTCTCCTTTTTCTTCTTCCTTATAAAAACGCAAATTTTCTAAAAGTAAAATTTCACCAGCTTTTAATTCAGATGCTAATGTAACAGCTTCTTTTCCGATGCAATCAGGCGCAAATTTAACTTTTACCCCAAAAACAATGGATAAAGGGGTAACCAAATGCCTTAACGAATATTTTTCAATAGGACCATCTTTAGGTCTACCCAAATGTGACATCAATATGACAGAGCCACCATCATGAATAATCTTTTGAATGGTTGGGATCGTAGCCTTAATTCTTGTATCATCTGTAATTTCAAAACGCTCATTTAAGGGTACATTAAAGTCTACGCGAACTAATGCTTTTTTACCGGCAAAATTAAAGGTTGAAACTGTTTGCATATTTATTTTGTTTCGAAATTGTTTTGTAAAATTGACCTATTTTTAGGCGGTGCAAATATACTATTGTTTTGCAATTTGTTGAAATAATCTAATTTTATGTTCAAAAACTTGAAATTTATCTACAAATAGTACAATTTGTGTTTTTATTTATATTTGAAAATGATCAAACAGCCTATTCCTGACTTGTCACCTTTTTACTATTGGGAAAATTTCAATTATGTTTTAGGATATGTAAAAAAGCAGTATAAAAATTTATTATCAGACTCCGAAATAATATTCATTCATGATTTTGAAAATTTACCTAAAGAATCGCAATGCCTTTACCTTCGATTAGCTAGTAGGCGTGCGCTTTGGTTTAGAGAGGAAAAACTGACTTATGTCGAAATTTCTAATATTTCATTAAGCTTAGATGAGTTGGGTGAAAAAGGATTTATTCGTTTTGCTTCAACTCCAGATTCAAATAATCTAGTCTCCATATTGTCTGTATTTTCAAAGAAGGAGTGCATCGCTTTGACATCTAAAATAGCGCATTTTCCTACATATGCATCTACGATTTCCAAAGAACATTTAGTGGATTTATGTAAGCCTTTTAGCTATGAAATAATGCAGGTGTTGAATGGAATGGCTAGTCGACTCATTTGCCCGGTCCAATTAGAAAATTTCACATTTATTCAATTCTTGTTTTTTGGTACAAAATTTCGTGATATGTCCGAATTTGTTATTCGGGATTTAGGCCATAGGCAATACGTTGCTGTCAATGAGGAAGAATTTGTCCCCTATTTTCAGACGAGAAAGGAGGCTATCGAAAAGTGGAAAATTAGTCTTTGGCGAGAAAATTTTTATGAAATGTCTAAAGATCCAGCATTAACCCAAGAATTAGTTCAATCATGGAATCAAGATATTTTACCCATATATGTCGATATTTCGGATTTGGCAATGGGTTCCTTTGAGCGTGCCTTATTTTCTTTGGGCCGTTGGCTTGAACGACTAGGCTGTATGGAGCTTGCTTTGGATATTTATGAACCGAGTTTATCAGGTTTGTCATTGGAACGTAGGGTTAGGATTTTAGCCAAATTAAAGCGGACGGAAGAAGCTTTGCTATTGGCCAAATTGGGCCTAGAAATTGGTTTTTCTCCAAAAGAGACCCATTTTTTTGAAGATTTTATCTTAAAGCAAAACTCAAAGAAGCATATAAAAGCGGTCACTCAATCGTTAAAATTGTCGACTACAATATTGATTGACATCAAATGGAAGGGGAATGTTGAGCTGGGTGTCATAGATTATTTTGAGAACATGGGGTATTCAGCCCATTTTACTGAAAATCACCTTTGGAAAAATGTTCTTGGGATTCTTTGTTGGGATCTAGTTTTTGATGAAAATCAAACCGGCATTCATCATCCATTTCAGTGGGCGCCAAGTCATTATTCTTCTGAGGGGTTTACCTTGGGAAAAGAAAAAGATTTTGAAGAAAAAATGGGTTTATTGGCCTCATTAGATTTATTTTTTGCTCATGCGCTACATATCAAAGAAAACCATGAGGGCAAATTGAACCCTTTGATCGATTGGTATACACTTGATATTGAATTAATTAGGGAGTTGGTTCTTCGGGTTCCCCAGGAAAGTTTAGCATTTGTATTGCGGTATTTATGGACACATTTATCAACTCACGCAAAAGGATTTCCTGATTTGTTTGTTTTCAAAGATTCTGAGTATCAATTTATAGAAGTAAAATCGCCCACGGATCACTTGTCGGCAATCCAATATTTTTGGCATGATTTTTTAATAAAGACGGGTATTAAATTTGAATTGTACCGTGTTGCTTGGGCGGATTAACTGAATCTTAAAATAAAAAGTTCGTAAAACTTGACAAGCTTTTAAAAATCGTTTACATTTCAGACGAATCACAAACGTTCTTTCTTCTTTAGTCCCTATTTGATTCCTGGGGCATTTTCCACCATTTAAATTGTATGCTTATGAAAGTGCAAGTTCACGCCATTCACTTCAATGCTGATCAAAAATTAATTGACAGCATTCAAGCTAAATTAGATAAATTGGAAACATTTTATGACCGAATAACCAGTGGTGAGGTTTTTTTAAAAGTCTCTACTGGCGTTGGAAAAGTCAAAGAAAAATTTCTGGAAATTAAGTTGGCCGTTCCCGGCGCCATTTTGTTTGTCAAGGAAAAAGCCAAGTCGTTTGAAGAAGCTTTAGATTTGGCATTAAATGCCTTAGCTGAACAAATTAAAAGATTTAAATCGAAAACGAATCAAAAAAAAATAGGGCGCTTGCCTGATATATCGACTGAATTTTAAACATAAAAAAGGGGCGAAAGCCCCTTTTTTATTTGCAATTTTTAAAACACTTATAAGTTGAAAGCGCTTTTAACCGCATCTACATAATCTAATTTTTCCCAAGTAAATAATTCCACTTCCTTAGTCACCTTTTGACCATTAGGCCCAACAAAATGTTTCGTCACCACTTCGTTTTTACGGCCCATGTGGCCATAAGCTGCAGTTTCAGAATAAATAGGATTTCTAAGCTTTAATCTTTGCTCAATAAAGTAAGGGCGCATATCAAAAATAGCTTCTACTTTTTTAGCGATTTCTCCATCGGTTAAACCAACTTTAGCTGATCCGTAGGTGTCAATAAATAAACCACATGGTTTTGCCACACCTATCGCATAAGATACTTGAACTAATACTTGGTCACACAATCCAGCAGCCACTAAATTTTTTGCAATATGTCTAGTTGCATAGGCAGCAGAACGATCCACTTTGGAAGGATCTTTTCCTGAAAATGCACCTCCTCCGTGGGCTCCTTTTCCACCGTAGGTGTCTACGATAATTTTACGTCCCGTTAAACCTGTATCGCCATGCGGGCCACCAATCACAAACTTACCTGTAGGATTAATATGGTAGGTAATCGCATCATTAAATAAGGCCTGTAACTCAGGCTTTAATTTTGCCTTCACACGTGGAATCACAATCTCAACGATATCTTTTTTGATTTTCGCCAACATATCAGCTTCCGCAGCAAAGTCGTCATGCTGTGTCGAAACAACAATCGTGTCAATTCTTTGTGGCTCGTGGTTATCACTATATTCAATGGTTACCTGCGATTTCGCATCTGGACGAAGGTAACCTATTAAAGATGACTCATTATTGCGAATCGATGACAACTCTTGTAAAATCTTATGAGCCAAATCTAATGCCAATGGCATGTAGTTGTCCGTTTCTTTCGTTGCAAAGCCAAACATCATTCCTTGATCTCCCGCTCCTTGGTCCTCTGGATTAGCTCGATCAACACCCTGATTGATATCAGCTGATTGCTCGTGAATGGCCGAAAGAATACCGCAAGAATTAGCTTCAAACATATATTCCGACTTGGTATAGCCTATTTTACGAATAACTTCTCGAGTAATGGCTTGTACATCTAAGTAGGTTGTGGTATTTACCTCACCCGCTAAAACTACCTGACCTGTAGTCACAAGTGTTTCACATGCAACTTTGGAAGTAGGGTCAAAAGCCATAAAATGGTCAATTAACGCATCGGAAATTTGGTCTGCAACTTTATCAGGATGTCCTTCGGATACTGACTCTGAGGTAAATAAATAAGCCATTCGTGAATTAGTTTATAAATTAAGTTTTAAGAATACGCAAATTTAATATTAATATTAGAGAGCCACAAATTGAATTTAGGATATGGTCATGGCAATTTATTTCCTTTGAAAAATAATTTGACAGCTGCCCATACAAACGGTAAGGTTGGAACCGTGAACATTAATGATAAATCTTCACGTAAACTTGTTTTTTCTTCCAAAAACCGCAATATTTTCTGAGGGGAATTTTTAAAGAAAAGTGATTCAAATACTTTTGATCCAGCAATTTTTTGATCAATAAATACTTGTAAAAAAACTTTGTCCATCCATTTTTTAAACCTGAGTTCTTTTAAGACAAAAGCTTTGTGATTTTTTGTCTCCAGGTTGGCGGCTAATACTTTTAATGTGCGCTGAGTTCTCAAAAAGCTATATCCAGTCGTCGATTTGACAAATCCTCCTGAGGTTCCAATCTTAATTAATTTAGCATGTAAGTTTTGTGCGTTTTCTTCCAAGGGACGCATCGGGATAACTCCATATTCTTCCTCTAAAAGGTCATAATCATCTTCGCCGAAACCATAATAGGCTAACAAATAGGCTTTCAATTTATCTCGGTAGTAGTTTTTGTCTCGTAATTTACCTGAGAAGAAAGTATACTCAAATAAGGCTTTCTTGGGACTTGTGGGCAACACATACATGAATTCACATTCTAAGTCGAACGCTACCCTAAAATCAAATAGATCAGCCGAATCTTGTTTGAATACAGGAAAATGACTTTCGATGGTCCAACCTAAAAAGTGCTGTTTGATATGTTCGGAATTTTCAAAATCACATACAAAGGGACTGATGCTATCAAAAACTTTTTGTGATGCATGAAAATCTCCTTGGTCCGTGCTCACGCACACATCTACTCCTTTGTAAAAAAATGAGTGAATCTTCGCATTCAAAAACTGGATGTTTGGCTTTGTCGCTAATTGTTTATTGACCTGAGCATACCAATCGCCACTATTAATTTTTCTGTATTGAAATGGGTTGATATTCAGTAGTTTAGACTGGTTTCTTTGGCTATGAAACCATAAGGAATCCCAGCTTTTTTCCGCAATTTTGTCGAATTCCTCTTCACAATCAGACCAATAACACCAGGTCTTATCGTTTTTATTTTTGGGGAATTGGTCAATGATTAAAATAGGTAAATCACCTAAAGAACTTTTTGAAAGGTAATAAGCTAAGGATAAACCGGCCATTCCACCGCCTGCAATTATAAACGCAAACTGGGATTGTACTGGCTTATTCATGAATTAGATATGTTTTTCAGCGTGATAGGACGAACGTACTAAAGCTCCTGATTCCACATAGTTTAATCCCCTTTTCAATCCTTCTTCTTTGTACATCAAAAATGTCTCGGGATGAATCCATTCGATCACTTCATGGTGCATTTTGGTTGGTTGCAAATATTGACCCAACGTTAACACATCCAAACCATGGGCAACTAAATCATCCATTGCTTGAAAAACCTCTTCTTTTGTTTCTCCTAATCCGAGCATAAGTCCAGATTTGGTTCTTTTTCCAAACTCTTTCGTACGCTTCGTTTGTTCTAAACTTCGCTCATACTTGGCTTGTGGCCGAACGAATTTGTATAATCTCGCTACGGTTTCCATATTATGCGACACTACTTCTTGGCCCCCCTCGATCATTCGAATTAACGCATCCCAATTGCCCTTTGTGTCCGGAATAAGTGTTTCAATGGTCGTTAGCGGAGTCGTTTCTTTTACCGCTCGGACAGTTTGATACCAAATTTCAGCACCACGATCTTTCAACTCATCTCGATTGACCGACGTGATGACCGCATGCTTTACCTTCATTAATTGAATTGCTTCAGCAACTCTGCGGGGCTCATCTTCATCATATTCGTTAGGTCTGCCGGTCGCCACAGCACAAAATGTACATGACCGAGTACAAACATTTCCCAAAATCATGAATGTGGCCGTTCCTTCTCCCCAACACTCGCCCATGTTTGGGCAATTCCCTGATTGACAAATAGTATGTAATTTATACTCATCAACTATTTTCCGAACATTTGTATATTTTTCACCAATAGGCAATTTAACCCGCAGCCAATCTGGCTTTCTTGAGGAAGGGGCTGAATTCACTTGGGGTAACTCGATCATATTGTATTTTTATTTACTCTTTCCAAAGAAAAAGGTTAGATATCCAGTGGTATAAACCGATCGCTGTGGCGTTTGGTTTAACATTTCAATAGGCTTGGAAAAATAATCCACAATAAATCCCATTTCCAAAGCTAAATAATTCTGTTTAAATGTATCTAATTCTACGTTGAAAGCTGTTTTTAGATGCCAGCCCGGAACATAAATAGATTCGCTGGCACCCTTGAAAAAACTACTTTCACCTAAAATAACGGTTCGCTGATAGGTGTTATCGTAGGTTTGTGACATGGGGATCGATAGTATCGATGATTTTCCTGTGCCTGGATTGGATAAGGAAATGTCGACATGATAAGGCATTTGCATACCTATATTGGGTCCAGTAGCGATTAAGCCCTTTAAAGCGGCACCCCCTTCAGATGGTTTTTTAAACAAGGTCCATTGGCGGCCATATTCTGGTCTAATCACGATCAACTGATTTAATTTACCTTCTGTATAACCTCTTCCATTGTAAGAATAGGGCGAATCAAACTCTCTGTAATCCTTTATGTTAGAAAAATCAAGTCCAAAAAGGGATTGACTTTTAGGGTTATTAATCCACACTTTTCTAGCCGTGATTCCTCCAAATATTCCTGAACTCGTCGATGTGCTAATGCCAAGCGCTAAGATTCCGGTAGGATTGGTATTTTTAACATTACTAACATTATTTTTGGAAATAACTTTTGACCGATTGGTTGAGCTGGGCGCCTGAATTATGGTTTCTTTAGGTGCTGATTTTCTTTGAGCCCAAACTACGGTTGAGGACCAATAAAAAATAAAAAGAAATCCAATTAATTTTTTCATTCGCTCAAATAGGGTTTTAATTCGTCTACCGAAATGTCCCAATGGGTTGCGGAATAGGTACAGGCCCCCTTGCTGATGACCAAAGCCTGAGGCGACTGATGTTGTATCCCAAATTTTTCGGCAATTTCTAAGGAAATAGGTCGATATGCAATCAAATCCAAATAAAAAGCTGCGTTTTCAGTATCTCCCCAAGCTCGCTCAAATCGACTTAATGCAGTCGACGAAATGGAGCAACGCGTGCTATGTTTGAAAATCACCACAGGTTGATTTTGTGAAATTTCAACTATTTCATCCAATTGATGAAGGTCTGTTAATGGGTTCCAATGCATAAGGATGATGTAGGTATTCGTCTAATTTTGTAAATTTATTGTTTCAACATCAAATTTAAGAAAAATTGAGGGTTTGGCTGTATATTTTTGCCTTGTTTTTATATAAGCAGATTTTAGGATTCATTTCTGTGTTCCATGGCAAGGCTAAGAAATGGAATTATGGCCAAAAACATGTTTGGGAAGGGCTGGAATCTGCTTTCAAAAATAATAGCAAGCCCGTTGCCTGGTTTCATACAGCATCCATGGGTGAATTTGAACAGGGAAAACCGATCATCGACGCATTTTCTGAAGAATTTCCAGACTATTTTATTTTAGTTACCTTTTTTTCTCCTTCAGGGTATGAGGTGCGGAAAAATGCGCCAGGTATTGATTATGTAAGTTATTTGCCTTTTGATGGGTCGTCCACTAGCCAAAGATTTTTGGATCTTGTCAATCCGTCCATGGTATTTTTTGTGAAATATGAATTTTGGTATTTCTATTTACATGAACTTAAAAAGAGAAGTATTAAAACGATTTTAGTTTCAGCCATTTTTAGAAAAGATCAATTGTTTTTTAAAGGGTACGGTGGATTCTTTAGGAATATATTAACTTCTTTTGACCAGCTTTTTGTTCAGGATGAATCGTCAAAAGATATGTTGAATCAGATTGGTATTCAGCACGTTACATTGGGTGGTGATACGCGATTTGATCGAGTATTATCCAATCTTCGTTCAGCTCAAACATGGTCTTTATGCTCGGAGTTTGTTGGCCAGAACGAATTTGTAGTCCTTGGTTCCGTGTGGGACGCTGATATGGATTGTTTAATTCCACTGATCAACTCAGGTAAATTTCCATTTAAATGGGTGGTGGTGCCACATGAAATTAATGAATCAACGTTAAAATCATGGGAGTCAAAGATTGAAATTCAAGTAGGCTATTCCAAAGGCGTGCCTTTAGATACAAATGCACAGGTATTATTTGTGAATGAAGTTGGTCGCTTATCTTATTTGTACCGAGGGGCCTTATTTGCTTATATTGGCGGTGCTTTTGGCGCTGGATTACATAATACGTTGGAGGCTGCCGTTTTTGGGCCAACCGTCTTTTTTGGAAATAAGAATTTTGAAAAATTCCATGAGGCACTTGAATTGGTGAATGTAGGATTAGCTTTTCCTGTGGCAAATAGCCATGAATTAGAAGAAAAAATGCTTGAAATTTATCTTTCTGAAGATTTATTAGTCCAAAAACAAGTACAATCTCGCCAATATGTGGCCACCCATGCAGGTGCCACAGTATGTATCATGAACTATGTACGAAAAAATTTAGGCCAAAAATATGCTGAATAAAGGTCTCATCATGCGTTCAACAGGCTCTTGGTATGAAGTTCGTGCCGAATCGGGAAAGGTATATCGAGCTAGATTAAAAGGGAAGTTTAAGTTGAATGGCCCTAAAACCTCTAACCCAATTACCGTGGGAGATAAGGTGCTTTTCTCCATGGAGGATGAGGCTAATCAAACGGTGGTTATTGAAGAAATTTCGCCGAGGCAAAATTATATTATTCGAAAATCTGTCCATAAGACTAGCCATGGCCAATTATTAGCGGCGAATGTAGATCAAGCCATTTTTATATTTACCTATAAATTCCCCAAAACATCTTTAGGATTTTTAGATCGGTTTTTAGTCACTGCTGAAGCATTTCGAATTCCGGTGACGATCGTTTTCAATAAAATGGACTTATTACATGAGGAAGAAAAAGATCAAGTTTTTGAGTGGGCAGGTTTATACCAGGAATTGGGGTATGGGGTTTTATTTACTTCAATCCCATTAAATCAGGGCATTTCGGAATTTAAAGAAATGTTTGAAGGCAAGGTATCTTTGATGGCCGGTCATTCAGGCGTTGGTAAATCAAGTCTTTTAAATATCGTCGCACCTACCTTACATATTAAAACGAAAGAAATTTCTGATTTTGCCCAAAAAGGGGTTCATACCACTACGTATTCAACGATGTGGGAACTAGGGCCCGATACTTATTTGATCGATAGCCCAGGGATTAATGAATTTGGGGTCATGGAAATAGAAAAAGAAGAATTAGCCCATTATTTCCCTGAGATGCGGGCACTTTTGGGACAGTGCAAATTTAATAATTGTTTACATTTGCATGAACCACATTGTGTGGTCCAACAAGCAGTTAAGGACGGTGAAATTGCGTCAAGTAGATATTTAAGTTATTTTAGTATTTTTGAAAATGACGATAATCGTCGATAAACCTATGGAAAAAAAATATAATTGGGGGATAGATTTAGGAGGAACGAAAATTGAATGTGCTATTTTAGATCAATATGATCCGACTCAAGTCATTTTACGTGAACGTATTGATACAGAATCGATTAAGGGATATGATCATATCATTTCTCAGGTGGGTAGATTGATTGATTCAGTCAGTCAAAAAGTGGGATTTAGGCCAACGCGCTTAGGTTTTGCTACTCCAGGGGTTTTGGATCCTGCTTCACAGACCATGAAAAATTGCAATACGACAAGCATGAACGGCAAACCTATGGCCGCCGATTTAGCCAAAGTGGTTGGTTGTGAAGTTGTGTTGGCCAATGATGCCAATTGCTTTGCGTTAGCAGAAGCACTTTTAGGTGCGGTTCAGGAAATAAATAAAGAGGCCCAAGTAGTATTTGGAGTTATTTTAGGCACGGGTGTTGGCGGTGGTTTAGTGGTGAATGGTAAGGTGATTAATGGGCTTCATGGAATTGGTGGCGAATGGGGACATAATATTTTGGAAGAAGGGGGTGAGCCTTGTTATTGTGGCAAGGCTGGATGTGTTGAGAAAGTCATTGCCGGTCCATCCTTAGAATTGTTTTATGAAAGACAAACTGGGGATAAAAAGAAATTAAAAGATATTGTTCAAGCCTATATAGCGGGTTCCGATTCAAATGCGACAGTCACCATGGAGCGATTATTTGAATATTATGGGAAAGCTATTTCTACGATCATTAACGTCATTGATCCCGATGTGATTGTGATCGGTGGGGGAGTTGGAAACATCGATTTGTTGTATAGCGAAGGCTATGAGCGAATCAAAAAATATATTTTCAACTCTGGTGAAGTATTGACCCCCATCGTTAAACCGAAATTAGGGGATAGTGCTGGTGTTTTTGGAGCAGCGATGTTGTAATAGTCGCACAAGAAATTTGCAGCCTAAAAATTATAAAGCACAGGAATCGTTTGGGAGGTATTTGTTTCCGTGAACCTAAAATAATACTTGCCCGAGCTGAGTGGCGGAAGGAATATTTCTTCGTGTATTTGTTTTAGGATTAATGTATTCAAAATGATCCCTTGTGCATTAAAAATCTCAAGTTTCATTTCCATTTCTTTAGGTAGATCAATGTTGATTTTTTCCCCTATTTTAACTGGATTAGGATAAATTCGAACCGCAATTTCATTGATGGGCTCAACGCCTAATATCGGATTTAATATGGTGGTGGCCTTTAAAAAATTCGGAATTCCGTATCCCAATAAATTATCTGGTTTAGATGCTTGATTGCCTGATTTTCGGATGGCATCCATGATTTGCCAAGAACTATTACGTGGATTAGCTTGGACCATTCCAGCAGCAAATCCAGCCATGAGGGGTGCTGAAAATGAGGTTCCATTGGATGTGGCAATCGTCCCACTTGTTGTGCCAACCACAGTCCCCAGTCCCATAGAAGAAACATCAGGTTTTATTCTTTTATCAAAACTAGGTCCAAATGAGCTAAAACTCGCTTTTAAACCGGATCTGTCTACGGCTCCCACGGCTAAAATTGAATCGGCATCCGCTGGTGCTGAAATGTATTTCCATGTATTTGTTCCTTCGTTTCCAGCGCTTATGGTGCAAATAATCCCTTTTTGTGATGCCCAGACAGCGGCTTTTGAAACCAAAGTTGTTCGTCCATTCATATCTGCATAGGTATGGTTATGTTTTAAGTTGTCAAATTCAGAATAGCCCAAAGATGAACTTAATACATCGGTTCCTAAGCTATCGGCCCATTCAGCGCCTCTGAGCCAATTTGCTTCTTCGACGATTAATTCAGAACCATCTTCCTCGGTTTGCGCCATTGCAAAATTGGCTAAATAGGCTGTTCCAAACAATTTTCCGGGGGATTGACCGGCAATGGTGCTAAGGACATTCGTTCCATGGGAACCTCCTACATAGACCGATTTTAAACTGGGGGTTGTAGTGAGCGTGCCAATCACTCTTTTTTCGGTAAAAATGGCCTGCAAGTAAGGGACTTGATTCGCATTTAAAAAGCCATTATCCAGCAAAGTAATCAGGGTATTTTCTCCACGAAAACCTTTTGCATGCATAATGTCGATTCCTAGTTGGGAAACTTGTGTCAGCGAACTCCCAAAATCTGGATCTGCATTTGATAATTTAGTTCCTGTGATTCCATTGCTTTTAATTTGATTGTTGGCACTCGAATCCGCAGGGAAATTCCAATAAAGACCTTTCACATTTTCAAGTTTTAATACTTTGGAAAGGTCGCTCGGTTTTTGCGAAATCAATGCTCCATTAATCCATTTTAATGGAAAAATGATGGTTGCCCCTGTGGATTTCAATTGGTCTAAATAACTGGGGTTAACCGGTAAATCTTGCGCTTGTACGGCAATATTCATTTTTTTTCTACGTTCTATAGACTTGGAACTTAGAAATGTTTCTGGTTTCGTAATTGAAAAAGGGCTATTGTTTTTATCCTTAAACAGCACCAAATATCGATAGGTAGTATTCTGAGCGAAAGCTGAAAGGCTCCCAATAAAGGAAATAAAAAACAGTAGGATTAACCTAAATTGAGGACGCATATTGAATAGTTGGTGCAAATTAAATAATTTAAACCAAAAGCACATAAATTTCATCAATTCAATAGAATATCTATAAAATTTGTAAATTTGTGCCATTATTTTTTGAGATGAAATTAGCTATCAAGCGCTTCTTTTTGGTTTATTTAGCTACCTACTTTTTAGTAGGAAATTTAGGTATTTCATATACTCAGTCCACATGCCTTTTCACTGGAAATAAAAAATATTCATTTGATAAGGCGGTTTCGTGTTGTTCAAAGAATACTAAACCCAATTTTAATCACGCAAATACATCTACATTCAGCCGGGCTAAATGTTGCTCTTATGATCGATACGCGTTAAAATTCAATTTTGATCAGACTGGTAATAAAATTCAAAAGCATCAAGTAGCTGATGCTGTTTTGACGTCCCCATCTTTGACTTTTTTGAATTTGAGTGGGTCAAGAGCCTCTGAAAAGTTAAGTTTTTATTATTCAAATCATTCACCTCCTCCTTTAAGCACGCGTCTAGCGAGCCTGCAAGCATATCTAATTTGATTTTTTTGAGTTTTTATTCACTCATTTAAATCAAAAACGATGTACAAAAAAATAATTATTTATCTTTTATTACTAGCGCCCTTTGGATTATGGGGCCAAGAAATCACTGGACGTGTGATGAGTTTGGATTCCGCTGGAAACATGGAAGACCTTATTGGCGCCTCTGTCGTTTATAAACCTACTCGCGTCGCTGTGCTCACCACTGCTGGGGGCATGTTTAAATTGTCGGCAGGTAAATTTCCCGGTTGGCTTGTTACTACTTACGTTGGATTTCAAACCGATTCTGTTTGGGTTGAAAAATCTGCCTTTCAGCACATTCATTTGTGGGCAAAAACCAATGAATTATATGAGGTTCGGGTATTGGCTAATCCGGGCCAACAAGACAACATGTCGTTACTTCAAAGAGAGGTTTTGACGATGAAGACTTTGGCAAAAGCCGCATGTTGCAATTTATCTGAAAGTTTTGAAACGAATGCGAGTGTATCGGTCAACTTTACAGATGGGGTAACTGGGGCTAAGCAAATCCAATTATTGGGTTTATCAGGGAATTATGTCCAGACAAACCTTGAAAATATGCCATCCATCCGGGGTTTGAAATCTACCTATGGCCTAAGTTATTTGCCTGGAACTTGGATAAAATCCATTGATTTAAGTAAAGGGGTTAGTTCGGTGGCCAATGGCTATGAATCCATGACGGGTGGAATAAATATTGAGTTAGCCAAACCTGATACTTCTGAGGCCTATTTTTTAAATACCTATGTGAATTCTCAGGGTCGCTATGAAATAAACCAACAAGCGGCACACAAATTTAACGATAAACTTTCTATGGGTGTTTTTACCCATTTTTCTCAACAAGCAGCAAGGACCGATGGGAATAAAGATGGCTTTATGGATCAGCCACTTTTTACGTTTGCCAATGTTTTAAATCGCTGGAAGTATGCGACAGATCAATGGATTGTTCAGTGGGGGGCCAGTTATTTACATGAAAATAGGGTGGCTGGTCAAATGAATTTTGAGGACTTATCATCCAACCGCTATTTAGTATATGGTTTTGGAAGCAAGACGTCTCGTTGGGAAGCTTTTTCTAAAATAGCCCGACTATTCCAATTGAAGCCTTGGAAGGGTCTTGGTTTAATTTTGAATGCAAACCAACATGATAACGATTCTTACTTTGCCTTTAAAAATTATCGAGGTCGCGAGCAAAGCATGTATGGGAATTTAATTTATCAGTCCATCATTGGAAACACAAACCATGGCTGGAAAGCGGGTGCAAGCTTTTTATATGATTCTTATCAAGAATCGTACATAGATTCGGCTTTTGCGCGTACTGAAATGGTACCTGGATTTTTTGGAGAATATGCCTTAACGGTTCCTAATGTATTGTTGTTAGTTGTGGGCCAACGAGTCGATTTTCATAATCAATTAGGCACCCAATGGACACCTAGGATGCACCTTAAGTGGGATATTTCATCCGATTGGATTTTTAGATTGTCTGCAGGAAAAGGTTGGCGCCGCGTGAATCCAATCGCTGAAAACATGGGTTTTTTAGCGAATGGACGAAGAATCCAATTGATGGGTAATTTAAGTCCAATCGAGAAATCCTGGAACTACGGTTTGTCATTGACTAAAAATTTGATGCTAGGCACAAGAAAAGCAAATTTTGTTTTTGACGCATATCGAACTGATTTTGAGCAACAATGGTTGGTCGATATGGAGACCTCTGGTCTGATTCGTATGTATTCAAGTCCGGGGGTGTCTTTTGCAAATAGCGTGCAACTAGAATTTAATTATAGTCCATTTAAGCGTTTTGAGCTTAAAGCAGCTTACCGCTGGCAAGATGTGCAATCGGACTACATTAGTTCCAATGGTAGCTTGAGCCGTTTGGCGAAACCCTTTGTGAATAAGGAACGAGTTTTGTTGAATATGGGTTATGAGACTACGATGTCAAAATGGAAATTTGATTTAACTTGGCAGTGGAATGGAGAAAGGCGTATTCCCAATGCAGCTGCCGGACACGCACATGAACCCAATTCTCCCTTGGTCATTTCCCCAGCTTTTTCTACCATCTACGCACAGGTGACTAGGCAATTTAAGCAATGGGAATGGTATGTTGGCGGAGAAAATCTTAGTAATTTTACGCAAACAAATCCTTTAATGTATGCGACAGATCCGTTTAGTCGTTATTTTGATGCAACGATGGTTTGGGGGCCGATTGTCGGCCGAATGATTTACTCAGGAATACGATTTAAAATAAAATAAATTCAACATGAAAAAAATGATGTTAATGGCCACTTTGATGGCAGGAATGTTTGGAGCGATGGCTCAACAGCAAGAAGCAACGAAAGTTGAAAAAAAGGAAACTGCAGCGGACAAAAAAGAAGCTTATCAGTGTCCGATGAAATGCGAGGGGACTAAAACCTATGCTAAAAAAGGCAAATGTCCTCAGTGCACGATGGAATTAAAATTGGCTAAAAAGTAAATTTTTAAGATGTTAGGTACCGGAGAATATGGTTTGCACCTTAATGGGGTAGGCGATATTTCTTCGGTATCAAAAATCAATATAGCTTGCCAATTAGCTCTTCATGCTTAGGGCAATTCTCTTTCTGGCTTCATCCACTTCGGTGACACGCACCATCACCTTTTGTGATACTTTCACCACTTCATTGGGATCCTTGACAAACTTGTCGGCTAGTTGGCTTACGTGCACCAAACCATCTTGGTGTACCCCAATATCCACAAAAGCCCCAAAATTGGTAATGTTGGTCACAATCCCAGGCAAGGTCATGCCAATCCGTAAATCTTTGATATTATTTACTCCATCGGCAAACTCAAATGCCTCAAATTTTTCGCGTGGGTCGAGGCCTGGTTTGGCCAGTTCTGAAATGATATCGGTTAATGTGGGCATCCCCACATCTGACGTTACATATTGGCTTAATTGAATTTGCTTGCGCAGTGATTCATCTGCCAAAAGATCGGCGACTTTACAATGTAGATCTTTGGCCATTTTTTCGACTATCTCATAGCGCTCAGGGTGAACGGCACTCGCATCTAACGGATTTTTCGCATGTCGAATGCGCAAGAAAGCTGCGGCTTGCTCAAAGGCTTTTTCTCCTAACCTTGTCACTTTTTTAAGGTCAGAACGCTTGACAAAGGGACCATTTTTTGTCCGGTAGTCAATAATATTTTGAGCCAGTTGGGGACCTAGGCCTGATACATAGGATAAAATCTGTTTGGAGGCGGTGTTAAGTTCTACGCCAACTAAATTGACACATGACACCACTGTGTCGTCCAACGAAGCTTGTAATTTTTTTTGATCTACATCATGTTGGTATTGGCCTACGCCAATCGACTTTGCGTCAATTTTGACTAACTCAGCGAGTGGATCCATCAGTCTACGACCGATAGAAACAGCGCCTCGAACGGTCACATCTTTATCTGGAAATTCATCTCTTGCGACTTCGGAGGCCGAATAGATGGAAGCGCCGCTTTCGTTCACCATAATAATATGGATGCCGTTCAAATTTAAGTTGCGAACAAAAGTTTCCGTTTCTCTTCCCGCTGTTCCATTACCAATGGCAATGGCCTGAATTTGGTATTTTTTCACCCAATCTTTAATGGTTTCAGCCGCTTCGGAAGCTTGTCCAGGACCTGTGTGAGGGTAAATCGCTGTATTGGCCAATAAGCTCCCTTGTTCGTCCAGGCATACGACTTTGCATCCTGTTCTAAATCCAGGGTCTAATGCCAAAACACGCTTTTGGCCTAAGGGAGCCGCTAAAAGTAATTGCCTGATATTTTCAGCAAATACACGTATCGCGTTCTCGTCGGCTCGTTTTTTAGCTTCAGCCCGTACTTCCGTTTCCATGGCAGGCATCAATAAACGCTTGTACCCATCTTGAATGGCCATTTCCACTTGCTTGGCGCAGGAATTATTGCCTGTGATGAATCTGCGCTCTAGTTTGGTAAGGACTTCTTCATCGGGCCCCAGCAAACTCAGGTTTAAAAAACCTTCATTTTCGCCTCTAAATAAAGCTAAAATCCGATGTGAAGGGGCTTGTGCGAGAGATTCAGACCAATCGAAATAGTCTTTGTATTTGATTCCCGCCTCTTGTTTTCCTCTGGCGATACTAGACTTTACGGTCGTTTTACGAGTAAATAAATTCCTTGCTTCCTCTCTAGCTTCCGCTGTTTCCATCATTTCTTCAGCCAAAATATCTCGAGCTCCGGCAAGGGCTTCGTCGACGTTCGCCACCTGATCCAGGTAATTAACCGCTAATGCTTCTGGGGCAATAAGGCCTTGTTGGTATAATTTATCAGCCAGTTCCTGCAAACCTTTTTCACGGGCAGCCATCGCACGAGTTTTACGTTTAGGTTTGTAGGGCAAATAGATATCTTCTAGTTTGGCTAATGTTTCAGCCGCTCGTACCGCTTTCTCTAATTCCGGAGTCAGTTTTTCTAACTCTAGCAAAGATTTTAAAATAGCGTCACGCCGTTTTTCCAATTCCACATATTGGTCCCTTAGATCCCGAATAGCAGCTACCTGAACTTCATCCAAACTTCCTGTCATTTCTTTGCGATAGCGAGAGATAAAAGGTATTGTGGCCCCTTCGTCCAGTAAAGCGATGGTTTTTCGTACTTGGTTTTCGCTGATTTGAAGCGCAGTGGATATTTTGGAAAATAGGTTGGACATGATTTTTGGCTAATGTAATAGGTGCGACATTTGAGTTCAAAGCTGCTGATTACTCGCGTATTTTAGCGAAGAGATATGTTTTGAAGGCTTTGGCTTTCTATTCGTTCGTAGGAAAATCGCTATGAAAATAACCCGCAAACTTCCATATTTCTTGGATTTCAGCTCCTAAGATGGGATATGGATCGTATATGGGATTGGTCGATTTTAAAATCAGGATACTCTTGGCTTCTAGGTGATTGATGATTTTTTTCAAAACCACTCCTTCTTCTCTCGTGACTACGATGCAAATCGTATCATCCTTGATCGATTTCCAATCTTCCACATATTCGGCAAACACGAGGGAGTTAGGCTTTAAGGGTAACATAGATTCCCCTTTGATCGGGAAAACGCGGTATTTTTTATCACGGGGTAGAAAAGGGACTTGGAATGTAGGCAGTTCTTGGATGAATTCGAGGTCATCGTAGGAGGCGGTATAACCAGCCAAAGCCTTGATGGGCACCATCTCGATATTCTCTTCATTATTTGAATCTACCGTAGTGGCTAAAATTCGTAGCTTAGGCTTATTCGCTAATCCGGGTATTCTCTGGGCTAAATCTTCTTTGAGTAATTCGTCCACCTCAACATTGAAAAACTGAGCCAATAGGATCAAATCGATGTATTTAGGCTCGGCTCTTCCGGATTCGTATGAGCCTAAGGTTGGCTTCTTAATATTCAGTAATTCAGCTAGTTTTTCTTGAGAAGTTTTCTCCGACATTTTGCTGCGTAAAAAACGTAAATTCTGACTAAAAAAAGTACTCATAAGATTTGCTTATTAAACTAAAATGGATAAAATTCGTAGCTGAATTCTATTGATAATCTTTTCGAAGTTACGAAAGGTATTCAAAATACCCAAATATCTACCAATTTTATGCAAGAACGCGCCATTGTGCACATGGATTTGGACAGTTTTTTTGTTTCGGTGGAGCGTCTCCGTGATACTAGGCTTGTGGGAAAACCGGTCATTGTGGGTGGAATGTCAGACCGTGGGGTGGTGGCGGCATGCAGTTATGAAACGCGGGCTTTTGGGGTACGTTCGGCTATGCCCATGAAGATGGCCTTGAAGTTATGTCCGGATGCGATTGTCTTGCGGGGGGATTTTGATGCGTATACCCAACATTCAGAGGCGGTGACCTCGCTAATTATGGGGAGAGCTCCTTTAGTTGAAAAGGCTTCTATTGACGAATTTTACCTTGATATGACCGGCATGGAACGGTTTTTTGGTTCTTATGCTTTTGCTCAAGACCTTCGAAATCGGATAAAAAAGGAGATTGGTTTGCAGATGTCTTTTGGGTTATCGGTCAACAAGACCGTATCAAAAGTGGCCACCAATCACGTTAAACCGGCGGGGGAATTTCAGGTAGTATCGGGCCAGGAAAAATCATTTTTAGCCCCTATGCCGGTGGGGAAGATTCCGATGATCGGTGCGGTTACTTCTCAAACCTTGCGTAATATGGGCATTGTTCATGTGGGTACTTTGAGTCAGATGCCTTTGAAAATATTGGAAAAGACTTTTGGGAAATCGGGGACTGTTCTTTGGGAGCGGGCTAATGGGATCGATTTGAGGCCTGTGGTTCCTTATTCTGAGCAGAAGTCTTTGTCGAAGGAAATCACGTTTGAACAAGATAGTACGGATGTGGTTTTGCTGCGCCGTATTTTGGGTTCGTTGACGGAGCAATTAGCGTATGATTTACGTAAGCTTGGGCAATGCACGGCTTGTGTGACGGTGAAGTTGAGGTACTCGAATTTCGATACCCATACCCGACAAATCAGTATTCCTGCTTCGGCCAGTGATCACCGACTGATTCCTGCGGTTCAGGAGCTTTTTGAAAAACTGTATGATCGACGTTTATTGATCCGACTTATAGGCGTTCGCTTTTCAAAACTATGGCAGGGGCAAGAGCAGTTGCAGATTTTTGATGAGGGTGCTCGGCTGGTGCCTTTGTATGGGGCGATGGACAAATTAAGAAATCGCTATGGAGATTTTTCTATTTTAAGGGCTAGTGGATTCATGGGGAGCGGAGAACGCAGAAATCGATTACCTGCTAAAACGGACGAATAAACATGTATTTGAATTGCCATTCCTATTATAGCTTGCGTTATGGAACGCTTTCGCCGGAGCAATTGGTGGAAGCGGCTGTGAAGCATGGAATAAAAACGCTGGCGTTGACGGATATTCACCGAGCCTCTGGGGTGTTCGATTTTGTTCAGGCGTGCCAAGATGCAGGAATCAAACCTGTGTTGGGGATGGAATTCAGAAACAATCATACGTTGATGTATATATGTCTCGCTCGGAATGCCCATGGTATGGCGCAGATTAATGCTTTTGCCTCTACTTACTTATTGGCTGAGGAGTCTTGGCCTGAGCGTCCTCCGGAGTGGGCGGAAGTGTGGACTATTTTCCCTTGGGTTCGTAAAAAAAAACTCAAAAATTTAGGTGAGTATGAGCGTTGGGGGGTACGCGCGAGTGATCGCAATCGTTTGTGGAAGGAAAAAGATTGGGATAAGACGGTTTGGTGTCAGCCCTTTACGTTTTTGGACAAACGGGGTTTTTCGATGCATCGTTTGCTGCGTGCAATCGATGAAAATACGCTATTGAGTAAACTTTCTGTGGACGCACAAGCTCAGGAAGATGAGCGTATGTACTCGCAGGATGAGTTGGCGGATTACTGCCAAGATTATCCGTTTTTGCTGGAGGAGTCGGAACGAATTTTAGCGGATTGCTCCTTTGAATTTGATTTTAAACGGCCTAAAAATCGGGTGCTATTTGGGTCGAGTTCGGAGGATGATTTGGCTCTTTTGACCAAGCTTGCTTATGAGGGATTGCGGTATCGGTATCCGCGTTCGGACCGAGAGGCTAAGGCGAGGGTTGAGAAGGAGTTAAAGGTCATTAATGAGCTTGGTTTTAATGCTTATTTTTTAATTACTTGGGATATTATTCGTTATGCGCGTTCTCGGGGCTATTTTCATGTGGGCCGGGGTTCTGGGGCTAATTCAATTGTGGCTTATTGTTTGGGGATTACGGATGTGGATCCGGTGGATTTGGATTTATATTTTGAGCGATTTATTAATCCACATCGGACTAGTCCGCCTGATTTTGACATTGATTTTTCGTGGGATGAGCGGGATGATATTATCGATTATATTTTTAAGCGCTATGGGACTAAATATGTTTGCTTGTTGGCGACCTATGTGACTTTTCGGGATAAATCGATTTACCGGGAATTGGCGAAAGTTTTCGGTTTACCCAAAGCGGAGGTGGATGCTTGGCTTGATCCGGCGGCTGCGATGCGCGAGGTGGGCTCGGAAGTTCAGCGTTTGATTGTTAAGTATGGCAGTTTGTTGCTTGATTTTCCTAATTATTTGAGCATTCATGCGGGCGGAATTTTGATTTCGGAGCATCCCTTGGCTCATTATACTGCCTTGGAGCCTATGCCAAAAGGCTTTCCTATTTGCCAATTTGATATGCATGTGGCGGAGGAGATTGGTTTTGCAAAGTTTGATATATTGTCTCAAAGAGGTTTAGGGCATATTAAAGAATCGGTGGATATCATTCGGGCTAATCGAGGCCAAGATGTGGACATTCACCGCGTGCAAGATTTCATGCGCGATGAACAAGTCAGGAGGCAGTTGATGCGCCACGAAACCATGGGTTGTTTTTACATTGAGTCGCCTGCGATGCGCCAACTTCTGAAAAAATTAAGGTGTCAGGATTATTTGACGCTGGTGGCGGCCTCGTCGATTATTCGTCCGGGGGTGGCTTCTTCAGGGATGATGAAGGCTTATATCGAGCGTTTTCATGCGCCCGATTCTTACGAACCTGTCCACCCTTTGATGGGTGAATTAATGAAAGAAACCTATGGGGTGATGGTATACCAAGAGGATGTGATTAAGGTGGCGCATTATTTTGCGGGTTTAAGTTTGGCGGAGGCGGATGTACTGAGGCGAGGGATGTCGGGCAAGTACCGCTCTCGGGCAGAATTCGATCGGATTCGGGAGGCTTTTTTTGTGAATTGTGCGGACAAAGGGTATGAGTTGGCCGTCGCCAGCGAAGTGTGGAGGCAGATGGAAAGTTTTTCGGGATATAGTTTTTCCAAGGCACATTCGGCTTCATTTGCGGTGGAGAGTTATCAAAGTCTGTATCTGAAGACTTATTATCCCTTGGAATTTATGGTGGCGGTGATCAATAATTTTGGGGGATTTTACCGGACCGAATTTTATGTACATGAGGCTAGGCGCTGTGGCGCGCAGGTGGAGGCACCCGAGATTAATGAGAGTGGGTATTTGACCAGTATTCGGGGTTCTGTGATTAGCTTAGGTTGGGTACATGTCAAAGGCCTTGAGAAGCGTGTCATTCAGGATTTAATTGCCTCTAGGGGCCAATTAGGGCCATTTCGTTCTTGGGATGATTTTGTTCACCGAGTTTCATTAGGTTTGGAACAGGCGATTTTATTGATCCGAGTGGGGGCTTTTAGGAATTTGGGTGTCGGCAAGAAACCTTTGCTCTGGGAAGCTCATGCTCGTTTTCAGGGAAAGGTGTCTCAGGTGGTTTCGATGGAGATGTTTGCGGATGATTCTTCTGATTTAGGGATATTGCCGGAGTTGGTGCACGATGAGATCGAGGATGCATTTGATCAGTGGGAGATTTTGGGATTTCCGCTCTGTTCTCCCTTTGACTTGGTGGACGAACTCCCTGAAACATTATTGAATGCTGATTTATGTTACGAGCGGGGCGATATATTGGGGTATTTGGTTACGCTTAAGCCGACTCGCACGAAGGCGGGGGAGCGTATGTATTTTGGTTATTTTGTGGATGTTCGGGGCGAGTTTTTTGACACCTTACATTTTCCTTCTGACTTAAAACAGTATTCTTTCCGTGGAGGCGGGGTTTATTGGATGAAAGGTGTGGTTATGGAAGAGTTTGAGCACCGTAGTTTACGGGTGCAGGCTTTGAGGAAATTAGGCTGGCGAGTAGATCCGAGGAGAGCTGATTAGTGGGTTGGGAGCAAATGAAAAAAATGATAGATTAGGTCTAATGGTATTCATTGTGGAAACAATTTCGGTTATATTTGCGTTTAAGACTCAAACAAAAATAAAGATGAAAACTATTTTGTCAAATATATTATTTGTGCTGGTATTCATAAGCTTTCAGGCTTGTGGACAAAAAAAAATGGAAACGAATAAAATGGAAAATTTGCCTAAAACAGAAGCTGAGTGGAAAGCTAAATTAAGTGAAGAAGAGTATTATATTTTACGTCAAAAAGGCACAGAACGACCTTATACGGGCAAGTTTTTAATGCATAATGAAAAAGGGGTGTACACATGTAAAGGCTGTGGTGCTCCACTTTTTAGTTCAAATTCTAAGTTCGACTCGCATTGCGGTTGGCCTTCCTTCGACAAAGAATTAAAAGCCGGTGTCATCAAAGAAACCGTAGATAATACGTTGGGCATGCGCCGAGTGGAGATTACCTGTGGAAAATGTGGGGGACATTTGGGTCACGTTTTTGATGACGGTCCCACGGAGACTGGTTTACGTTATTGCGTGAATTCGGTTTCGATTGGCTTTGAGCCGGTGAAAAAATAGGTAAAAGTAGGTATTAGGTAAAAATTAATAGGTATTAGGTAATAAGGGGACGGGTTTACACCGTCCTTTAGTTTTTTAAAGGATTATTATTAATCTAAGAATCAACCTATTTTAAGTCAAGGAAATAGGATAAAGCCAATTGACTATTGGCGTCAATGTTTACACATATTGTTTGATGATGCCTTCTAAGGTATTGGCGGGAACAACCCCCGACTGGCGCCAAACAGACTTCCCATCTTTGAATAAAATCAACGTCGGGACGGATCTGATTTGAAATTGTACCGATAATGATTTGTTTTTATCTACGTCGATTTTAATGATTTTAGCGGAATCACCTATTTTAGACTTCAATTGCTCTAAAATTGGCTTTAATTGTTTACAAGGGCCGCACCATTCCGCTGAAAAATCAACTAAAACGGGTTCTGGCGTTTTTAAAAGTTCGCTGAATTTGCTCATTTTCTGTGTCTTTATATTTTACTTTAAATTTGTCCAAGGGCCTCCATTATGCACTTGAAGAAATCCATTGGACTTTAACATGCGCTTAGCCATTCCACTTCGGCTTCCTGAACGGCAACAAGTTACAATAACTTGTTCTTTCTTTAATTTGTTCATTTGTGAGGTTAAATTTTGCAATGGAAAATTAAGTGCTCCTTTGATGTGTCCATCTTTAAATTCTGCTGGAGATCGAACATCAAGAACGATAGCGCCATTGGCTATAAGTTCATTAACATTTACTTTTTCACCCAAACCCAATAAACTTTTTATCAATGCGATCATTTTTGTTTTATTTATATGCAAATCTACAGAGTTGGAAAATTGGAATTCGTGACATTTGTCCGCAACGTCATGCACGTGATCGCCATATAATTTATTCAATCGTCTAGGCAGTTGGCAGGCATATTAGCCTAAGTTTTAATCACTCTTTGGTTAATTTTAATAAATCAATGAGAGCAGTTTCGCATTGAAATTCATTCGTGCACATTCGCTTAGGCCAATTTGCTTTCATTATTTAAAAATGTTAGTTTTAAAAAAAATCATTCGATGAAAAAACTAATTTTAACTTCAATCATTGGCCTATTTATTTCTGCTTCGGCCTTCGCACAAAAAACACATAAAGTAGTAATGCAAATTAATACGGCTGATACCACAGTTTGGCATGGTGTCATGCGAAATATTGCGAATATGCAGACCGCCTTAGGTAATAACACTCAAATTGAAGTGGTGGCTCATGGTTCTGGTATTGGTTTATTAATTGCTTCCAAGACAACCCAACAAGCTAAAATTGCTGAATTAGCCGCTATGGGGGTTAAGTTTGTGGCTTGTGAAAATACCATTCGGGAGCGGAAAATAGATAAGGCTACCATTTTGCCACAATCGGGATTTGTTCCCTCAGGTGTTTCAGAAGTAATCATTAAGCAAGAAGAAGGTTGGTCCTATTTGAAATATTAATTAGCTGTGAGTTTTCCTAATCAAAAACGGTTCCAACGATTATCCACATTTTTATATGGGGCGCTATTGTTATTATTCATGGCATTAGGAATCATCGTATTTCGCCAGTCGTCGATTGGATCCTCAAAATCACCTGATTCTAGCCATGTTTATGTGGCCCCAGATACAAATTTCAATCATGTTTGGACAGCACCTTCTGATTGGCGCATGATCTATTTGGATTCAAGTGAGAGAGATTTAGTGCAGTATGGCCGAGAATTAATTGCGCATACTTCCGAATATTTAGGTCCTAAGGGATCGGTTTTGCAAATGTCCAATGGGATGAATTGTCAGAATTGCCATTTGAATGCGGGAACCCAACCTTGGGGAAATAATTATTTTGCTGTGCAATCGACCTATCCAAAATTCCGTGCTCGTTCGGGCACCGTGGAAAATCAAATTAAACGTGTCAATGACTGCTTTCAACGGAGTTTAAATGGGAAGGCCTTAGATTCTACGGGCAGAGAGATGCGTGCGATTTTGGCTTACATCAACTGGCTTGGAAAGGACGTGGAGAAAGATAAAATTCCAAGGGGCTCTGGCATATTTAAGATGAAAGGAATGAAAAGGGCCTGCGATCCCTCAAAGGGTTTGGAGGTTTATGTGGCCAAATGTCAGTCTTGTCATCAAGCAGATGGGGGAGGCTTATTGGCCGAAAATGGCAAATCCTATACCTATCCACCTCTATGGGGTAAAAATAGCTATAACCATGGGGCGGGTTTATTTCGAATTTCGAATTTTGCTGGGTATGTTAAATACAATATGCCGCAAGGCACAACGTATGAAAAGCCAGTATTGACGGATGAGGAAGCTTGGGATGTGGCGGCTTATGTAAATTCGATGCCTAGGCCGAGCAAAGATTTGTCTATGGATTGGCCTAAAATTGCCAAAAAACCATTTGATCATCCTTTTGGACCTTATGTAGACCCATTTTCAGAGGAGCAACATAAATTTGGACCCTATAAGCCGATCAAAGATTGGTATTCTAAAAATTAAAAGATAACGTACCTATTCCATTTATCCGAATTGCATATGGATAAAATGACATGCATTTAGCGCATTTTATTTTTTCTGCTACTTTTCCTTAATGGGGTAACTGCTCCCTGAATTTACCATAGATCCAAGTTCCGGACATGGCGCTTGCTATGACAACGATTACAGCAAGGGAACCAGATCCTAATTGGGCAAATAAAGGTCCTGGGCATGCGCCAGTAATGGCCCAACCTAGACCGAATATCAATCCGCCGTATATTTGGCCTTTATTGAATTTCTTATTTGTAAAGGTGATTTCTTCTCCGTGAACTGTTTTAATCTTCAGTTTTTTGATTAAAAATACTGAAATCGCTCCTACCACCACGGCCGTTCCAATTACGCCATACATGTGGAAACTTTGGAGTTTAAACATTTCCTGAATTCTAAACCAAGAAATAATCTCAGCTTTGATAAACACAATACCAAAAATCACTCCCACTGCTGCGTATTTGAAATTATACCACCAAGGATGAACCAATTCAGACTCATTGACACACATGGTGTCTAGCGAACGTACTTCAAAATCCGTTTCTTCTTGTTTCGTTTTCATCTTTATAAGGCTAAAATATAAGGTAAAATCAAATTAGTCATCAAAAAACCGCCGATCATAAAACTGATCGTCGCCACTAATGATGGCCACTGTAAGTCACTGAGGCCCATAATGGCATGTCCTGAGGTACATCCTCCAGCATATCGAGTGCCAAATCCGACTAGAAATCCCCCGCCAACCATCATGATTAATCCGCGAAGTGTGAATAGTTGGTCAAAAGAAAATAATTGAACAGGTACTAAACCAGAAAAATCAGTAATCCCGAATTGAGTTAAATCCTTAGCTAAATCAGGATGAATAATGACGGGATCAGGAGAGCTTAGGTACTGGGTGGAAATGATACCGCCAACTAAAATACCACCGATGAAAAATAAATTCCAAGATTCTTTCTTCCAATCATAGTTGAAAAATGGGATGTTACTTGGAAAACATGCCGCACACATATGCCTCAAATTGGCCGAAATTCCAAAATGCTTATTGCCTAAAATTAATAGGGTAGGGACTATAAGTCCGATGATTGCTCCTGCCACATACCAAGGCCACGGCTGAGTTAATGTTTCGATCATTATTAGGTAAGTTAAAATTAGGTAATAGGTAAAAAGTATTAGGTAATAGGTATCAAGTAACAGGTAAAAAGTAAATTTAATTTATTTAAATGATTTTTTTTGCGTTCGCCATTGGGAAACAATATTCACAAATAGATACCCTAAAAAGGCAAAATACAGTATACTATTCAAAGGTTTACTCGTAATGGGACAGGTGCCTGTTGAGCAACCAATGTCTCGCCAGTAAAAATAGCCTATTAAGCCCCCAAAAAATCCGCCAAGAATTTCCCAGAAACTATTTTGAATGAACTTCTTCATATTCCACTTCATCCTGATTTTGGTCTTTGGTTTTTGTGTTTTTTACGATTGGAACGCCACAGCCTTGTGTGCCACAGCCCATATTAAATAGGGCCATGCCTGCTATTAAAAGGCCTAACATGCCCATCAATAATTCATGCGCCTTTACCGCTTCGATCATGGCATAAACGCCTAAAGCCAGGCGAATCACGCGCATAAATCCCCAATTTTGTGTGATGTTAGCGAGCATAGCTTGTTATTTATTTGAAAAATTAATGTTCCTTTATTGAAAGTTTACACGTTTAAAGATCTACAACAATGTCGTTGGACAAACATATTCCGACAATTTGAATTTCTCTGATTCTTTAATGGCCTTAAATCCGCCTTGCACGTCGATTAAATTCTCGTAGCCCCTTGCTCTTAAAGTCGAAATAAATATCATCGATCTATAGCCACTGGCGCAATGCACAAAATATGTTTTATCCTTCTTGATTTTAAGCATACTGTCATTAATGAAATCTAAGGGGGCATTTTCCACGTCAACAATATGCTCAGAAAGGTATTCGCTATTTTTTCTTACATCAATGATTTCACCTTCACCCAATTTGGCTCGATTCAAAGTCTCCTCCACAGAGATGGATTCGATTTGATCTATTTCCTTTCCTGAATCTTTCCAAGCTGATATGCCCCCTTTTAAATAACCAATGGTAAAATCATATCCTACTCGGGCCAATCGGGTTATGACTTCTTCTTCACGGCCTTCATCAGTGACTAATAATATTTCTTGCTTGATATCTGGAATCATGGCGCCTACCCAGGGTGCAAAAGAACCGTCAATGGCAATGTTAATTGAATTAGGTACGAAACCGGCTGCAAACGTTTGTACATTTCGGGTATCTAAAATCAAAGCCGATGTTTCATTGGCCGCCGCTTCAAATGCTGCTGGAGAAAGGGCATGTTGGCCTCGCTCTAAAACCTTGTCAATCGAATCGTATCCTTGAATATTCATCAACACATTTAATGGGAAATATGCAGGAGGTGCCACCAAACCCGTTAACACCTCTTTTTTAAATTGTTCTCGGCTAAGAGCAGGATTTAAAGCATAGTTGGTCTTTTTCTGATTTCCTAAGGTATCCGTAGTCTCTTTACTCATATTTTTACCACAAGCAGAACCCGCTCCATGCGCTGGATATACGGTGATATCATCCGCTAAAGGCATGATTTTGTTTTGAAGAGAATCGTATAAAAAACCGGCCAACATATCTTCAGTTAAATCAGCGGATACTTTTTGAGCTAAATCGGGTCGGCCTACATCGCCAATAAACAAGGTGTCTCCCGAAAACAAACTGGTAGCTTTTCCTGCTTGATCGATCAATAAAAAACAAGTCGATTCCATCGTATGGCCCGGAGTGTGAATGACACGAATTTTGGCATCACCTAAGGGAAATTCTTGACCGTCTGTGGCAGAAATACAATCAAATCCACATTGGGCATTGGGACCATAAACGATTGGCGCCCCTGTCTTTGCCGACAAATCTAAATGACCTGAAACAAAATCTGCATGAAAATGAGTTTCAAATACGTACTTGATTTTAGCATTATTTCTTTTTGCTTTTTCAATATAGGGTTGTACCTCACGAAGTGGATCTATAATGGCCGCTTCTCCGTTATTCTCGATGTAATAAGCTCCCTGCGCTAAACATCCCGTGTAAATTTGCTCTACTTTCATGGCTTTTTATTTTTAAATTATTGGATAGGAAAGGCTAATTGTTGGACTAGGATAAATACTCCCATAATTAAAACAAACCAACCAAATCCCACTTTAAGCTTATTTCCGTCTATTTTTTTACTTACGATATCCCCAATAAATATACCTACAATCGCTAATCCTGTGACCGTTAAAAGTAATTTCCAATCAATGATTTGATGACCCAAATCACCAGTAAATCCAATTAATGATTTGGCGGCAATGATTAATAAAGAAGTGCCAATGGCCTGCTTCATGGATAATTTTGACAGCATCACAAGGGCTGGAATGATGAGAAAACCTCCTCCTGCGCCGACTAAGCCAGTTAAAATGCCAACGACTGCTCCTTCCAAAAGGATCATGGGATAATTAAAAACTTGTACATCAACTATGAAATTTTCATCCTTTTCTTTTTCACATTGCTCGCATTTACCACGTATCATCGAGATAGATGCTGCTACCATTAGGATGGCAAATAAAACCATCATTAAAATCGACTTGGTTACCAAGAAATCACCTAGGACAAAAACTTGATTAGGAATGAGTGGAACAATGAATTTCCTGGTAGCAAATACGGATACGATGGATGGAATTCCAAAAATAAGGGCCGTCTTTAAATTGACTAAACCTTGTTTGTATTTTGGGAAGGCGCCGACCAAACTACTTGCGCCCACGATAAATAACGAATAGGCAGTAGCTAAAATAGGATTTACACCGAAAAGATAGACTAAAACGGGGACAGTTAATATGGATCCACCACCGCCAATTAAGCCTAAGGATAATCCGATAATTAATGAGGCGAAGTAGCCTAAAATCTCCATATTTCTTTTTTTGTTGGGACAAATTTAGATCTAATTCTCCTTCTAAATGGTGACTTTTATCACAGTCCTTTTAAATCGATAATTTCAATTTGGTTTTTATGCATTTTGATATGGCCTTTCTCCGCTAGTTTCTTAATTAGCCTTGAAATAACCTCCCTGGATGAGTTTAATTCATGGGCGATTTCTGTGAAAGAGGCTTTTAAAAGATTCGTTTTTAAGCTTTTTTGATGCTGTTTCAAATACCAAAGTAATCGTTCATCCAAATTTCTGAAGGCAATTTGATCTAAAGTGTCTAATAATTCCTCAAACCTCGACCGATAAGTTTCTAATACAAATTGATACCATGACTTATATTTAGAACCCCATTCATCCATTAGCTCGGCGGGAATGGCAATCACTTCTGTGTCAATTAAGGCTTTTGCCATGATTTGGGAAGCAATTTGTCGGGCCGCGCAGGTCATCGAAATGGCACAGGCTTCTCCTGGATGTAGGTTGTACATGAAAATTTCATTTCCTTCATCATCCTCTCGAAATACTTTGATAATTCCTTTGGTCACTAAAACGGCGGAGCGAATCGACTGTCCAGTCTTCATCAGGAATTCATCTGATTTAAACTTTCTGACTACGCCAACTTGCTGAATTTTTTTAGATAATTCAGGCTCAAATTGCGTGAATAGCATCAAAGGAATTTCCATTTTGAGTTATAATGAATTTAAATGAATCACTTTTTGCGCTTCATGACTTTCGAAAACAGCATCGATCACCTGCATGCATTGAGCTCCTTGCATGGCTGAAACAAATGGTTCAGCTCGACCTTGAAGGGTGTCAAATACATTTTCATAGAAATACATGAAGTTGCCTTTTTCAGATGGAACTCTGATTTTTTCCTGACCATCTACATGTAATATTCCAAAATCTGATTCATTTTCTGTACCCCAATCATCCCCCTTTGGCTTTAAACCGGCCAATAAATCAGTTTCTTGTTTATCAGCTCTCACTTTCAAAAAGCTTCCCTTTTTTCCATGCAATTGAAACGATGGGACAGGCTCTTTGAAATAATATCCCCCTCTAAGCCTCACTCTCAGGTTAGGGTAATAGAATAATATTTCAAAATAATCATCTACTTGGGTTTCAGGACGGGTCATTCGTAAATCTGCGAATACTTTTTCCGGACTACCAAATAAATAAATGGCCTGGTCGATCAAGTGAGGTCCTAAATCTTTCACAATTCCTGCACCGGGTCCGGGAATTTCTTTATGTAATTTGGGTGATTGAGCTCCATTAAAACGATCGTATCTGATCTCTACTTCCACCAGCTCACCTACTACGCCCGCGTCCACTATTTTTTTTACAGTTAGAAAATCGGAATCTAAACGTCTGTTTTGGTAAACAAAAATGTGTTTTGATTTTAATTTCGCTAATGTATCTAAGGCTAATGCTTCTTGTAAATTAGTCGTGAACGCTTTTTCTACAATGATGTGTTTGCCCGCATTTAAAGCAGCTAATGCATATTCGTAATGGGAGTAAATGGGCGTGTTAACCACGACTAAGTCGATCGAGGGATCTGTTAAAATTTCGTCTATGCTTGTATAGGATTTAACTCCAGGATAATCCTTTTCAATATTTTTGTTCGTTCTTTCCCATGCGCCTGCTAGGGAAAAACCTGGATGTAGGTCAATGAATGGGGCGTGGAATACACGTCCAGACATTCCATAAGAAAGTAAAGCTGATTTTATAATCGAGTTTGTCATATTGTATTGAAATGATCAGGTAAAAATAATCAATTATAGACATGAAAAAAGGCCGTTTGAAAAACGGCCTTTAATTTTTTCGAGATTTGAAAATTATTTTTTTAGGATAATGGAATCTAATAATTCGTAACGAGCGTCTTTGGTTCCTTTGACAACTCTAGGATTGGCATCCAAAATGATTAATTCTGGTTGAGCTTCTTGCCCAGCTGTAGGCCAATTCGTTAATTTACCTCCGTTGGGATTTCCTGTTTTAATGAAATTAGCTAAATACTCTTGCATGTCTTTGGAGGTTTTATGATCATCAGGGGTCCAACCATAGGTCAAATTGGTTGATAGATTTCCCATAAAATATTCGATATCTGCTGAGTGAACAGCACCTTTTGGCGCTGCTTGTTTAGGCGCATTGGGATCCACTTTCACTACACCACCCGCAAGAGCTGCTTGTACACCTTTTACGATCATTTCAGGCCTTGGCTTTGCGAAATAATATCTATATACTGGATTTTGACTGTTTTTACGGTGCATATCAAACCATTTCCAAGTAGAGAAACCGATGAAACGGTCACCTGCTAAATCAGTGGCGGATTGTTCTGCTTCCTCCGCCGACTTACCCGGATAAAGAGCTAGAATCTTGTCCGCATTTTCTTTGTACAAATCTTTGACTGCCGCCGCATAATTTTCTGTAGTAATGGGCTGTCCTTTCGTCATGGACTTGTAATTCATTTCCTCTGAATTCCAACCTAAAAGCAAAGGAACCATCGCCTGTTCTTTGTTGGCAAATATCTCAGGCAACGTTTTTGAAATGAAATATCCATCGATGCACGCTGAAAAACGGGGCATTCCTGGCTCTAACATTTTTTGGTATAAATCTAAAGTTGGGATATCCCTTAATTCTTTCAATGATTTAGCGCCTGCTTTTTCGCCAAAGGTAAGGCCTACTTTTTCGGCATCTTTTAAAGTTACAGGTCCTAAGCCTGAACCAATCCAGGCCCCACTTTCACCCACGGCGCCATGAATTAAGTTTTTCGATAGGGGAGAAGCCATTTGGGCACTTACCGACATAGAACCTGCTGATTCCCCGGCGATGGTCACTCGGTTGGGGTCTCCACCAAAATTTTCAATATTTTCTTTAACCCATTTTAATGAGGCATTTTGATCTAATAAACCTTGATTTCCACTGGCCTTGTGTGGGGATTCTTTGGTTAATTCAGGATGTGAAAAGAAACCTAATAAACCTAAGCGGTAATTTACCGTAACTGTAACGATTCCTTTTTGTGCGATCACTTCCCCATCATACCGTGGCTCAGAACCATCACCGGCCATAAATCCACCTCCATAAAAATAAACTAACACAGGTAATTTTGCCGTAGATTTTGGGTTAGGAGACCAAATGTTTAGATATAAGCAATCTTCACTCATTCCATTGCTACGAAAACCCATGTCGCCAAATAAGGGAGCTTGGATAGCTTTTGGGCCGAATTTTTTAGCTTGTAAAACACCACTCCAGGGTTTTGGATCCATCGGCTCTCTCCACCTTAACGCTCCTACAGGAGGTAAAGCAAAGGGAACACCTTTAAAACTGGCAATTTTTGTTCGGGTATCGAAGGTTCCTTCTAAGGTACCATATTTTGTTTTTACTTGGGTGGTTAATCCATACGGATTTGCGATTTCTTGTGCATTCATGACGAAAGTTAAAAAGCTCATCAGAACGATGAAAAAAGTAGATTTTGACTTCATGGTTTAATTTTTGTTTTTTGGCTTATATAAAATCGCGTTGCTAATCAAGATGGTAGATTAACAACGCGATTCATAGGTAGATTATTAATTTATGAAAGGATCGCTTTCGCGTATTCCACACATTTTTTGGTCTCTTGGACTGCATCCGAACCAGCAGGAATATCATATTCCAACTCGATCGAAGCAGGGAATTTATATTTTTTAGATTTTAATAATCCTAAGATATCTTTCAATGGCGTATTTCCTTGACCCCAAACCACATTTTGACCTCCATTTTCTTTATTCTTGCGGTCTTTAATGTGCATGCTGGTAATGCGGTCATGCTTTGCTTCGATTAAAGCTAATAAAGTAGCTGTCGTATTTGGACCACCTGCAGCAATGTAGTGTCCGCAATCCAAGTTCAAGGAATTATAAGGTGATTGGGCTAATGCCACATCCCATGCGGTATCTGTCGCTTGCGTGTGTGCATGATATCCAATGTAAACTTTATGCTTGGATGCTAAATCGCCTAATCTCTGAGATTGTTTTGGATCAGTAGGTAATTCAATGGTAACTGAATTTGCTCCTAAAGCCTTCGCTGCTTTTAACGCGTATTCAACTTCTCCATCTGTATTGTTTGGACCTAAAGCGTTCGGCTTAAACGCATATATTGATATACCAGCTTTGTTGAACATTTTTCTTACTTCAACAAACTTATCCATCGATACACTAGCGCGCCAATCCGCAACATCTTTATTTAATTTTGCCATCGCAGCTCTTTGCTCATCTGTCATCTGTGGACGTGGTTGGCCTGGAACATAAGCCGCTCTTGCCATCGTGCTTTTTGGTTTGCCCGCATATTCTTCCACGGCATCTCCCATTAATTCAATTGCACTAATGTTACATGCTACGCAGTATTTAATTAAATCATCTACACTACCTGGCATGCTGCGGAATGAATACGTGATGGCTCCAATTTGAACACCTCCAAATTTGGAATTAGGTTTTCCTGCAAATAATGTGCTTGAAACGGCAGCCTGACTAGCCCATATAACGCCTAAAGAAGCTAATGACCCGTTGATCAAAAATTGACGACGAGATTGATTGTTTTGATTTGACATATTGAAATAGGTTTTAATGTAAATTTTAATGTACCACAATGATATAATAATTTTTGAGAATAGTTACCCTTTAAGTTAATTTTTGCGACGAAATTTTAATTTCCTGTTATACCAATCGGTGATTTTAAATCGCCTTGAATTCAACCAGTTTCAAGGGCATTTTTTTCATCATTAAGATTAATTTTTTCTAAAAATAATGAAATAATGCTTAATTTGTCTTCACAAGTGATGTAATCACGAGAAACCTAGCATATGAATTCAAATTTATCCTCCGAACAGGTCGACAAGAAAAAACTTCGTAAAGTTATCGCCGCCTCTTCCGTCGGAACCCTCATTGAATGGTACGATTTTTATATTTTTGGTAGCTTATCCGTCGTGATAGCCACTAAGTTTTTTCCTTCCGATAATCCCACCGCTGCATTTCTATCCACCTTGGCTACTTTTGCCGCAGGTTTTGTGGTCCGACCTTTTGGTGCTTTGTTTTTTGGACGCTTAGGAGATTTGATTGGCCGTAAATATACCTTTATGGTTACTTTGTTGATCATGGGCTTTTCGACTTTTGCCATTGGTTTAATTCCTGGTTATGAGACCATCGGTTTTATTGCTCCTTTACTTGTTTTAATTTTGAGATTGTTACAAGGATTGGCCTTAGGGGGTGAATATGGAGGTGCGGCAACGTATGTGGCTGAACATTCGGAGCCGGGGAAAAGAGGGTATCGAACCGCTTGGATTCAAACTACCGCTTCTTTAGGCTTATTTATTTCTTTATTAGTGATTCTGGCTACCAAAAAATCGATGAGCGCAGAAGCC
Organism: Cytophagaceae bacterium; assembly: GCA_947460975.1. Lineage (GTDB taxonomy): Bacteria > Bacteroidota > Bacteroidia > Cytophagales > Spirosomataceae > Aquirufa. The sequence continues at coordinate 16,716 of CANHGO010000006.1, read as the reverse complement.
TTCGCAAATTTTGGTTGGCGCATCCCATTCCTCATATCCATCGTCATGGTGGGCATATCGTATTTTATTCGCAAAAATATGGACGAATCGCCCATGTTTGAGAAGGCGAAAGCTGCAGGTGAAATTGTCGCAAATCCGCTGAAGGAATCTTTCGGTAAAAAATTGAATTTCAAATTTGTGTTATTGGCCTTATTTGGTGCCACGATGGGCCAAGGAGTCGTCTGGTACACAGGTCAGTTTTATGCCCTTTCTTTTCTTCAAAAAGTGGCCAATATAGAATTTGAGCAAAGCAATTACATCATTGCAGCTTCTTTAGCGGGAGGCACTGGATTTTTCATCTTTTTTGGCTGGCTTTCAGATAAGATTGGTCGTAAAGTAGTGATGCTGACCGGTATGTTATTAGCCATTTGTACCTACAGGCCTATTTATCAGGCTATGTATGAGACAGCTGATGTGTCACTAAAAACCGAGGTAGCAGGTTCAAAGGTGATTAAGACGGACTATTTTATGATACCCAAAAGCGTAGATTTAAAGAAAACAGTGAAGACGGAATTTTCATATACCGATGGTTCCACATTGACTTTAGAGGAATCTTCTTTGACCACGATTTTTCCAGGTAAAAATCCCCAAAAGCCTGAAGTAAAAAGGATCGTTCATGTGGGTTCATCCAGTTTTTGGTTTTTAATTTTGTTGGTCTTTATCCAAGTTTTGTATGTGACCATGGTGTATGGGCCGATTGCCGCCTTCCTTGTTGAGATGTTCCCAACAGCCATTCGGTATACCTCCATGTCCTTGCCCTATCACATTGGAAATGGAATTTTTGGAGGATTGCTTCCGGCGGTGGCGACCTATTTAGCTGCCAAGGCTAGCACGGCCAATGAAGTGGCGGTTGCAGCTGGCCAGGCAATTCCTTATGATAAACCTTATTTAGAGGGTTTATGGTATCCCATTATTATCGGCGGAGTTTGTTTTGTGATAGGACTCTTGTATGTCAATGGAAAAGATAAAGAAATTAACGATTAATCATGAATGCAATAAGACAGATTTTTGGAATAGTTTGGATCTTGCTAGGCTTAGCCGCAGGATACTTTTTGGTCTTTGAACAATCGTTGAAATTGTTTGAAAAAGGAGGGATGGACAATATCGTCCCTGCCATTATTTATACGTTTATTTTAGCGCCTTTGTTGACCGGAGGCATGTGTATTTTTGGGGTTTATGCCCTACAGAATGAGTATAAAAGAGTTGATTAAATAGCCTTGACAATGAATTTACAAGTAAAATCTTTTGAAGAGTACCAACAAGCGTACCAATTAAGCGTCGATAACCCTGAAGTTTTTTGGGCGAACATAGCCGAGCATTTTACGTGGAAAAAGAAGTGGGATCGTGTGTTGGATTGGAATTTTTCAGAGCCCAAAATGGAATGGTTTGGAGGGGCAAAATTAAATATCACGGAGAATTGTTTAGATAGACATTTAGAAAATAACGGAGATGACATTGCGATTATTTGGGAGTCAAATGACCCGAATGAGCCATCCAAAAATATATCATATCGCGAATTGCACCAACAAGTGTGTACGTTTTCCAATGTGCTAAAACAAAATGGAGCAAAGAAAGGCGATCGAATATGCCTTTATATGCCTATGATTCCTGAATTGGAAATAGCCGTTTTGGCTTGTGCCCGAATTGGTGCCATTCATTCAGTTGTTTTTGGGGGTTTTTCTGCCCAATCTATTTCGGATCGTATTCAAGATGCTCAATGCAATATTGTCGTCACAGCGGATGGTTCTTTCCGTGGTAACAAAGAAATTTGTTTAAAAAATATCATGGATGAGGCCTTAATCTCATGTCCATCGGTGGAACGAGTGATCGTTGTTGAGCGCTCTAAATCAGCCATTTCGATGGAAAAGGGGCGGGATGTTTTTTATGATCAAGAGATGTCGCGCATGGAATCTTTAGGATTAACGGATTTTGCAGCTGAACCCATGGACTCCGAAGACCCACTATTCATTTTATATACATCAGGATCTACGGGCAAACCTAAAGGAGTTGTTCATACGTGCGGGGGCTATATGGTTTTTGCGACCTATACTTTTCAGAATATATTTCAATACAAAAAAGGACAAATCTATTTTTGCACCGCAGATATCGGTTGGATTACAGGCCATACCTACATTGTTTATGGGCCATTAGCTTCTGGTGCGACGAGCGTAATGTTTGAGGGCATTCCTACCTTCCCAGATGCGGGTCGTTTTTGGGATATTGTGGAGAAATTCAAAGTAAATATACTGTATACGGCACCTACGGCTATTCGGTCATTGATGGCATTTGGGCTTGATTTTGTCAAAAATAAGGATTTAAGTTCTTTGCAGGTCTTGGGATCTGTGGGTGAGCCGATCAACGAGGAAGCTTGGAATTGGTATCATGCGCATATTGGCAAGGGAAATTGTCCCATCGTCGATACTTGGTGGCAGACGGAAACGGGTGGAATCATGATTTCTCCATTGGCTAATATAACGCCAACTAAACCTTGTTTTGCCACCTTACCTTTGCCTGGTATTCAGCCTATTTTGGTGGATGAAAAGGGGGAAGAGGTCATTGGAAATGGTGTTTCAGGTAATTTGTGCATTAAATTCCCATGGCCAGGCATGATTCGAACTACGTATGGCGATCATGATAGATGTCGGACTACTTATTTTGCCACTTATAAAAATTTATATTTCACAGGCGATGGTTGTTTGCGAGATGAGGATGGGTATTATCGGATTACCGGCCGAGTGGATGATGTGATGAATATTTCAGGTCACCGCATTGGAACCGCTGAGGTTGAAAATGCCATTAATATGCACTCCGGTGTCATCGAGTCTGCTGTAGTTGGTTACCCACATGATATCAAGGGGCAAGGAATTTATGCCTATGTGATTATGGAAAATTCAAGCCATGATCCGGAACAAATCAAAAAAGATATTTCAGCTACGGTGACCAAAGTGATTGGTGCCATTGCTAGACCAGATAAAATACAGATTGTGAGCGGCTTACCCAAAACGAGATCGGGCAAAATTATGCGTCGAATTTTGCGGAAAATAGCCGAAGGGGATGTGTCAAATTTAGGGGATACGTCAACTTTATTGGATCCTGCGGTGGTAGAAAAAATCAAAGACGAACGAATTTAATGGGGGAACCTATAGCTGTCATTGAGGGCTTAAGTGCTTCCTATGGAGGTGCTAAAGTCTTGTCTGATATAAGTTTTACACTTAATGAGGATGATTGTTTGGCTATTGTAGGGCCTGTCGGTTCCGGAAAAACGACCTTAGCCAAAGCCTTATCCGGTCGATTATTTAGAACAGGAACTGTTTATTTCAAATCAAGAACCACCCGAGTACATCCTAGCATTTTACTGGTTGAGCAGCAGCATCATTTTAAAAATCGGAGCAATATGCAGGATTTTTATCTCCAGCAGCGCTTTAATTCAGCGGATGCTGGGGATGCTTATACGATTCGGGAGGAATTGTCCCAAGAAGATGAAGTGCCATTAGCATATTGGTTGGGCTTTTTTATGCTGGATCACCTACGTGATAAGCCCTTAGTCACCCTTTCCAACGGTGAAAATAAGCGTTTGCAATTAGTTAAATCAGTCCTAAGGGATCCTGATTGGCTTATTTTGGATAATCCTTTTTTAGGTCTTGATGTGGAGGGGAGGGAGATATTAGCTAATTGTTTGGAGAAGCTTCGGGAAAATTCCATTCAATTTATTTTGATTAACTCTCCTGCAGCTTTGCCTGCATGTGTCAATCGCGTTATTTATTTAGATAATGGTCGTGCTACCTGGGATGGTGAAGTTTCAAAGTATGAATCGGCACGCAAGGTTGGTCAGTTAACTTTTGATCGGTCGAAGATGGATGATTTGATCACATCGGCCCAGGTTTTTGAATCATTCCAACAGGCTGTACACCTACGGAATGTGACCATTCAATATGGGGAAAAAGTAATTTTGTCCGACATAACTTGGAAAGTCAGATCGGGTGATCGTTGGGCCCTTTCGGGTCCCAATGGTGCGGGTAAATCAACTTTATTAAGTTTGATAACGGCAGATAATCCTCAAGCCTATTCACAGGACATTATTTTATTTGACCGAAAGCGAGGGACTGGGGAGAGTATCTGGGATATAAAAAAACGGATCGGGTATGTAAGCCCTGAGCTCCATGTTTATTTTAGGGAGCCAGCAAATGTTTTTAATGTCGTAGGATCGGGATTATTCGATACTTTGGGGGTATACAAGAAAATTTCGGAAGACCAACATCAGCGGATTGATTTGTGCTTAGGTGTTTTTGGAATCTCTCATTTGGCAGATCGAATGTTTCAACAAATTTCAACGGGCGAGCAGCGAATGGTTTTATTAGCTAGGGCGCTGGTCAAGAATCCTCCTTTGTTGATTTTGGATGAGCCATGCCAAGGATTGGATGAGGAACAAATTCAGCGAGTCAAAGAAATTTTAGACTATATCTGTTCTAATAGTCAAACCGCACTTATTTATGTGTCTCATTATGCGAGTGATATTCCGTCCTGTGTCAACCAACATTTGAAATTAGGGTAATTAAATAAATGGTTGGTCGATGGAAGGACTTGGGTTTGAAAACCATTTAGGTCCATTTTCAGTCATATATACACAATCCTCAAGGCGCACTCCAAATTCATTCGGGATGGCGATGGTCGGTTCAATACTAAAACACATCCCCACTTGGAGTTTTAATTGGTTGCCCTTAACCATATTTCCCCATTCGTGACCGTTCATTCCTATTCCGTGCCCAGTTCGATGCGGTAGTCCCGGCAATTTATATCCTGGGCCAAAGCCTGCATTGATGATGACTTTACGAGCGGCGAAATCTACATTTTCACAGGGATCACCCAGTTTTGCAGCGGCAAATCCCGCGGCTTGTGCTCTTTTTTCGAGTTCCCAAATTTTAATTTGCTTTTCGGATGCGGGACCAAAAACAATTGTTCTTGTAATATCGGATTCGTAACCTCCTACACTGCAACCGCAATCGAGCATCACTATATCTCCTTTTTTAAGTATTTGTTTTTGAGAACTGCCGTGAGGAAAAGAGCTAGCTACCCCAAAAGTCACGGAAGCAAAACGGTGTTGCCCTCCTAATTCAACGTGTTTGGCGGCAATTTTCTGTGAAATAGAGGCCGGATTGATCCCTTCAGATAAAAATGTTAAGCCGTATTGAATAGCAATAGCCGTGATGTCATTGGCTTTCTGCATCAGGGCTATTTCATTTTTCGATTTAATGAGTCGGCAAGGAATTGTAATCGGATCCCCGCTGACTAATTTAAATCCTTTGCCCGCTTTTTTGATTCCATCTGAAATAAAGAATCGCGTTTGTTCTTCAATGGCAATATTCCCTTGTTTGAAACCTGCCTTTTTAAGCACTTGAATAACTAACTCAAATGGATTTTCGTGTTCCTCCCAGGTATGAACTGTTGAACCTATTTTTTTAACCTCAAGAAATCGATCTTCCTCAAAAGATGGGCATATATAATTGATTTCTCCGGTAGCCGGAATGACGGCCAACATAGACCTTTCGGAAGGATTCCAACGAATTCCAGAAAAATATTCCATGTTGGTGCCTGCGTCTAACACCAGCGCAATCATCTTATTTTGATTTAATAGTTTTTGTGCTTTTTTAATACGGGCTATACGTTCTTCATTTTGAATGAAAGGTGCCTCTGAAATACCTTTTATATTTTTAGATGAAAAAATATTGCTAGAATTAATCTTGGGGACACTAATTAGCCCCAAACTAGAAATTTGCAAAAAGGATCTTCGAGTTGACTGCATATTTTAAAAATTATTTAATATAAATATACCAAGTATATTCGATTTGTCACTTTGGAAATAAAAAGACACGCAAAATTTTTATTTAAATAAAACCATAAATAATTTAACTATCCTAATGCCTATAAGGATAGTTAAATAGATAAAGGGTGTTAAACTTGTTGTGTTGAAAAGAGTATATTCTTGATTTAACACCTCTAAACTTATTTTATTTATTTTATTTAACCTAAACTATTTTTTATGAAAAACAATTCTATTGTTTATCGAATTGGAAGTCAGATTGGGGGAGTATTCCTCGGACTATTTCTAATTCTGTCCACGTCCTTGATGGCACAGCAGCAAGCAGCTACAGGGAAAGTGAAGGGATCTGATGGCCAGCCTGTTATAGGAGCCTCAGTTTCAGTTGTTGGTACTTCCCGTGGTGCTTCTACCGACGGAGATGGTAATTTTAAAATTAATGTGAGCAGAAATGAAACCTTAAGGATTTCTTCCGTGGGTTACAACTCTGCTGATGTTGTTTACACAGGACAGAAGTCTATTGATGTAACATTAACAGTAGATAACAAGACCTTAAATGAGATTGTTGTTATGGGTTACGGTAGTCAAAGTAAAAAAGAGATTACTGGAGCTGTACAAACAATATCGTATAAGGATTTGAAAGATTTACCTGTTACACAGATTGGTCAAAAATTACAAGGCCAATTAGCGGGTGTTCAAATCAACCAAACAACAGGTAAGCCAGGAACGGGTATGAATATTCGTATTCGTGGTCAATTATCTGTTTCTGCGGGTTCTGATCCATTATATGTAGTGGATGGATTTCCTATCACAGGTGCAATTGGTGCGATGAACCCAGATGAGATTGAAGATATTTCGGTCTTAAAAGATGCGTCATCAACTTCACTTTACGGTTCTCGTGCTGCGAATGGTGTTGTATTGATTACGACAAAGAAAGGAAAGGGTGCAGGAGTTAACGTTAGTTTTAATGTCTTTACAGGAACTCAAAATGTACCTATGAAGGGACGTCTTGATATGATGAATGCAGAGGAATTTGCTCAATTTAAGAAAGAGTCTTATGAAGATGCTAAGCAACCCGTTCCAGTAGAATTCCAAAATCCTTCTCAATATAAGGATAAAGATAACGACTGGTATGGAGCCTTGATTAATAAAGATGCGCCGATATCAAGTTATAATTTATCGATCTCTTCAAATAAAGAGAAATCTAGAACTTCTTTGGTTGCTGGAGTATTGCAGCAAAAAGGTGTAGTGAGAAATACGGATTATCAGCGGTATTCATTGCGTATGAATTCAGAATACGACATTTCGGACAAGGTGACTATTGGATTTAATGTAGCGCCACAAATGGTATATGATAATACGCCTAGAACGGATGGTGATCGTGGAACCGGTATTTTATTTAACGCATTACATACTTGGCCTATTATGCCTATTTATGAGGCGGATGGTAAGACTTTAACAAAATTCAATCGTTTTCCAGCGAGTACGGGTAATATTTTCGCTTATGCCAACTGGGTACGTTCGGCAGATGAGTTGATTAATGAAACTACAACAACTAATTTGTTATCAAATGCGTTTGTTGAATTTGAGCCGGTTAAAGGTTTGAAATTTAAGTCATCGATGAACGGAGAGATTTTGAGAACGAAGTTTTTCTTCTTTAACCCTTCGAATGCTACTTCAGCAATCAATACACCGATTCCAACGACAGCAGCGTCTATTCGCGAGAATTTTGAGAACTTATCTTGGTTGAATGAAAATACGGTTACCTACAATAAGACTTTATGGGATGATCATAAATTTGAATTATTAGGAGGTTATACAAACCAATACTTCCGTCAAGAGTCAACGCGTATTCAGGCTGATACTTATGCAGATGATCGCCTTCCTACGATTCAAGGTGCCATCAACATTGCTAGAGGTGGTACGAACTCTGGTGTACAAGAGTGGGCTTTAACATCTTATTTAGCTCGTTTAAATTATAATTATAAAGGCAAGTATTTATTTAATGCAGCGATTCGTAGTGATGGTTCATCTCGTTTCGGTGCTAATAACCGTTGGGGTACTTTCCCATCCGTAGGTGCGGGTTGGGTTGTTTCTGATGAGGCATTTATGTCAGATATACCTGCAGTTTCATTCATGAAATTAAGGGGTAGCTGGGGTGTCATTGGTAACAACAACTTAGGTAACTATACTTCATATGCATTGATTAACAATACCGTGAATGGTGTGTTTGGAAATACAGTTTCTACAGGTGCTTCAGTTAGTTCACTGGCGAATCCGAATTTAGGTTGGGAAACGACTACACAATTGGATTTAGGTTTGGATTTAAACTTGTTTAATAATCGGGTTAATTTTGCGTATGATTATTACACGAAGAATACAACTAACTTATTATTCGCTGTACAAATTGCACAAGAATCTGGTTTTGGTAACTTCAACGATAACATTGGAGAAATTAAATTCTGGGGACATGAATTCTCGTTAAACACAACCAATACGACAGGTAAGGTTAAGTGGACTACAAATGCAAACATTTCTTTTAACAGAAACGTAGTAGTTGCTTTAGCTCCAGGCATTGATCGTGTATATGGATCTTTCCACATTACTAAGGTTGGTCAGCCATTTGGTCAATTTTATGGTGTGATGGCTGATGGTGTTTACAAAAATGCGGCAGATTTAGCTGCTTCTCCTAAAGTTCCAGGACGTTCCACAGTGGGAAGTATCAAACTTAAGGATGCAAATGGAAACGGAGTAATTGATTTCGGTGGAAACTCGGATGATCGTGTTATCATGGGTAATCCATTCCCTGATTTTGTATATGGTATCACGAACAATGTTACTTACGGGGATTGGGATTTCAATATCATTGGATCTGGTTCTTATGGTAATCAATTATTGGTTCGTCATATTTACTCAACGGCTAACTTAGACGGTGTGTTTAACATGGTGGATGGAGCTAAATATCGCTTCCGTTCAGAAGCTAATCCAGGAATGGGAATGTACGGAACTACCGTAGGTGGTGGAAACGTAACAGGTATCGAGCGTGACTGGATTAACAGTCGTTTTGTTGCAGATGCATCTTATTTCACGATTCGTAACGTTACCTTGGGTTATACATTTTCTAAGCCAACGAAGGTTTACAAGTCGGTACGTGTTTACGCATCATGCCAACAAGCTTATGTGTTTACTAATTATTGGGGTGGACCCAATCCAGAAACAAGTGCTCAATCAAACGGTCAAGGTGACGGTGGTAACTTGAGTCCAGGTGTGGATTTATCCAACTATCCAGTTCCAAGAACATTTACTCTTGGTGCAAACTTTAACTTTTAATTAGCTAGATATCAAACGTTTATTTTAAGAAAAAATGAAAAATAAAATCATATTAAGCTGTTTGCTAGCCCTAGGATTATCAGGTTGCACAGCTGAATTTTTGGAGATAACTCCAGAAACAAGTTTAAGTTCGGTGACGTTCTTTAAGACAGAAGCCGATTTTACGCAAGCAGTGAATGCTTGTTACGTTCCCTTGAGAACGATTTATAACGATCGTTCTTGGCTTCTTTCTGAAATGCACTCTGATAATACGTATTACTATCGTAATACAGCATTTGGTGCGACGGAGCAACAAGAAGATTTAGCGGATTTTTCGATTCCAGTATCGAATAATTTAACGACTAATACACACGTATTGAATCAATATCGCCAAGATTATTTAATTATTGCGCGTGCTAATCAAATTTTAGCGTTGATCGATAAGGCCGATTTTGATGCCACTGTGAAAGCAAATCTTAAAGGACAAGCGCAATTTATGCGTGCCTTTGCTTATTTTGAAATCTACAGGTATTTCAATAAAGGGCCTTTGCAGTTGACTCCAGTAGCTAATAGACAAGAGGCCGCAGCAAAGCTTGGAACTGCTGATGATATCTCAAAAATCATCATTGGTGATTTGACGGGTGCGATTGCTGGATTAAGGCCAAAGGCTACTCAAGAGCCTGGTCGTGCAACGGCTGGAGCAGCGAGAGCGTTACTAGCTAATTTGTATTTGATTCAGAAAAACTGGGCGGGTGCTGAAAAGTTATGCCGTGAAATCGTTGCAGAAGGAAGTTATTCTCTAATGCCTGATTATAATAATGCATTTACGACAAGCACAGGGAATAAGAACAATGCGGAAAGCGTTTTCGAAGTTCAATACCAAGAAGGAGCTAATGGTTTCCAAGGATCATTTATGTATAACTTCTTACCTAGACCTATGACTGCAGCTGAGTTATTTACCTTGACGGGTACATCAAATCCTCAACCTCAAACAGGTGAAGGAAATAATGCACCGATGCCAGAGTTGATTAATTCATATTCAGCAGGTGATTTGCGAAAGGATGCTTCCATTGGTTATATAACATGTTCAACTACTTTATGGCAGGCTAAAACCTATCCTTACATTAAGAAGTTTGCTAGAACCCATTCCTTGAATGGTAACCATGGGATGAACTGGCCTATTTTCCGTTACTCTGAGGTTTTGTTATTCTTAGCTGAAGCATTAAATGAGCAAGGAAAAACAGCTGAGGCAGCTCCGTTTATGAATCAAGTACGTAAGCGTGCTGGTTTGGCTGAAACAACTGCATCTACTCAAGCTGCTTTCCGTACAGCTTTAATGAATGAGCGTCGTTGGGAGTTAGCTTTTGAAAATAAAAGATGGCATGACTTAGTTCGTACTGATACGTTTAAAGAAGTGATAACTGCTAAAGGAAATGCGATTAAGGCTGATCCATTTGCACATTACTATGAAAGAGGATATACATTGCGTAGTAATTCATTTACGGTGATTGATAAGTACTATCCATTGCCTGCTGATGAAGCTGCTTTGAATCCAAACATTAAATAAGTATCATTAATGGATAGCCGCCAAGGAATTGGCGGCTATTTTTTTTCTCTAAATTATGAGCATACTTAACTTAATTGCCCTTTTTTACGCTTTTTTCACTGGTTTTTCTCCTGAAAATAAAGAGGTAAAAAAGTCGGTAGAATTTCAAAAAATTGTCATTTCTACTGAGTTTGTTTCTGAAGGTGTTTGTGTCGGTGACATCAATAAGGATGGGAACAAGGACATTATTGCGGGTGCATTTTGGTATGAAGCACCTACCTGGGTTAAGCATCAGTTTTCTACTGAAATTAGGTATGACAAATCATTGAAGTCATTTCCAGATACTCATGTATTTAAGGTAGATGAGGGATATTCGGATTCTTTTGCTAATTTTTCAGCAGATATTAATCAAGATGGTTGGGTCGATGTAATCAAAGTAGGCTTACCAGGAGAAGCGGTTTATTGGTTTGAAAACAATCAAAATAAATCAGGTTACTGGAAGCGACATTTTTTATGTGCATCCTTAGGAAATGAATCACCATTGTTTGAAGATGTGGATGGAGATGGCAAAAAGGATTTGATTGGGAATGATTCTAAAAACCAAAAAGTGGTTTGGTACCAGGCACCTTCGGCAAAAGATAGTGTTTGGGTTGCGCGAACTATTTCAGCTAATCCTAAATTAGGTACCCACAAGTACACACATGGTTTGGGCTTTGCTGATTTAAATCAAGACGGCCGAAAGGATGTGATCATTAAGGAAGGTTGGTGGGAAATGCCAAAAGACCTTCAAACTGAATGGACTTTTCATGCATTATCAACCAAGTTTGATTGTGCGCAAATGTATGTCTACGATTTTGACAAAGATGGAGACATGGATATTTTATCCTCTTCTGCACATGATTATGGTATATGGTGGAATGAGACTAAGTCATTAGCGACGGGTGAAATTGAAAATCATTTAATTGATAAATCACTTTCTCAAACTCATTCAATGCAATTCGTTGATTTGAATGGAGATAAGAATCCTGATTTTATTGTGGGCAAACGATTTATGGCTCATAATGGAAAAGATCCGGGAGAATTTGAAAGTGCTAATTTACAATGGTATGAATATCAGCCTAAACCATCGCCGCATTGGGTTTCTCATGTGATTGATTCAGATTCAGGTGCAGGGATTAACTTTTTTGTGGAGGATATGAACAAGGATAAGAAAAATGATATTATTATTTCAAATAAAAAGGGTGTGTTTTTGTTTAAAAGAATTTAATTTTTACAAAAAATAGCCAATTCTTTTTTTTCAATTTATTTTAAATTAATTTAAACCTTTAAACTTATACATATGAAAATTAATTACCGTAACCTAGTTTGGTTATTTGTTACGCTGCTTGGCTTTTACAGTCCAAGCTTTGCTCAAAAGGCTCAAGCGTCCGAGAAGGGATTCAAGAAAATTTTTGATGGTAAAACATTGAAAGGTTGGGAGGGAGATCCTGTCTATTGGAAAGCTGAAAATGGTAGTATTGTGGGTGAAATTACACCGGCAACTCTTTTGAAGCGCAATACCTTCATTATTTACCGTGATGCAAAACCTTCTGATTTCGAATTAAAATGTGAGGTTAAAATCACCAAAGATGGCAATACAGGGATCAATTATCGTTCAGAGGAGTTATTGCCAGATTTACCTTTTGCTTTAAAAGGATATCAGGCTGACATCGACGGAGCCATTCGTTACACAGGTCAAAACTATGAGGAACGTGGACGCACAACCTTAGGGTACCGTGGTGAGATTGTAAACGTGAACGAACAAACGGATCCAGAGGTTAAAAACAACCTTCGTGCTTATTCAGCTCGTAATGCATGGTTGCCTCGTAAGGTAACTGGTTCATTAGGAAATTCAGATTCTTTAAAAACTAAAATTAAATCAGAGGATTGGAATGAAGTGCATTTAATTGTGAAAGGAAATCGTCTTTTGCATTATGTCAATGGAGTTTTAATGAGTGACGTCACTGACTTGGATAAAGTTAATGGCAAATCAGAGGGTTGGTTAGGTGTTCAAGTACACGTAGGTCCCCCAATGAAAGTAGAGTACAGGAATATTCGTATCAAAAACCTAAAATAAAAACATGAAACCAATTTTTAAGTATTTATTAGCGCTCGTTGCGGTAGTTGGCCTAGGAAGTGCTGGCTACAACAGTTTATTTAAGATTGAACCTGCTCACGTAGAAGGTGCCAATCCTAAGTTGGATAAAATCAGATTACAACCTGGTTTTAAGATTGAACATTTGATTAGCCCATCCGATGAAAACATGGGTTCTTGGGTTTCGATGACTTTTGATGATAAAGGTCGTATGATTTGCTCGGATCAATATGGTGGATTATATCGTTTGACTATTCCTGCAATAGGATCAGCCAGCGTAAAGCCTAAGGTTGAAAAATTGAAATTTGGTAAGGGCGTAGATACCTTAGGTATTGGAAATGCGCACGGTATGTTATATGCATTCAACAGTCTTTATGTGATGGTGAATGCGAGAGCAACAAGACCAGGCGCTTCAGCTAATCCGGGTCGTGGACCAGCACAAGGCTTTACGCCAAGAGGTAGTGGCTTGTATCGTGTTCAGGATTTAGATGGAGATGATCAGTTTGACAAAATCACTTTAATGAAAGAATTTAAAGGAGAGGGAGAACATGGTCCACACAGTATTATTTTATCACCAGATAAGAAATCTATTTTCTTGATTTCAGGTAATCATACGGATGTACCAGAAATGGATGCCTATCGTTTGCCTAAAAACTGGCAAGAAGATAATATTTTCCCTTTAATTAAAGACCCGCGTGGACATGCGAACGATCGTTATGCTCCAGGAGGATGGATTGCCAACATAGATCCAGAAGGAAAAAAATGGGAATTAATTTCAGCAGGTTACCGTAATGCTTTTGATATCGCCTTTAATGAGACAGGAGATTTATTTTCATATGATGCGGATATGGAGTGGGATTTTGGTTTACCTTGGTACCGTCCAACGCGTATTTGTCATGTAACAAGTGCTTCTGAGTATGGTTGGAGAACAGGTAATAGCAAATGGTCAACAACTTATCCTGACAATTTACCTCCGGTATTGAATATTGGACAAGGATCACCTACCAGTTTATTGTCTTTGAAGGATGCCAAGTTTCCAGCTAAATACAAGAAATCATTGTTGGCTTTTGACTGGACATTTGGTATTGGTCACTTAATTAAATTAAAAGCTTCTGGATCTACTTTCTTGGCAGATCGCGAAGAGTTTATTTCAGGCATTCCTTTGCCTTTGACAGATGGTGTTGTTGGTCCTGATGGAGCACTTTACTTTATGGCAGGTGGTCGTCGTTTGGAATCAGATGTATACCGTGTTTCTTATGTAGGTACTGAAGAAGCAAGTGCAAAAACGTTAGTTGGCGCACCTAATCCATTGAACGAAACGCGTCGTAAGATTGAGCAATTTCACCAAGGAGCTAATCCTGCAGCCGTGGCATATGCTTGGCCATATTTAAAGCATCCAGATCGTTTTATTCGTTATGCGGCGCGTTTAGCTTTAGAACACCAACCAATCAATGAGTGGAAAGATAAGGCATTGAGTGAAAAAGATCCAATTACTGCTACACATGCTTTGATCGGCTTAATTCGTCAAAGTAAGCCTGAATTAAAATCAGCTATTTATGCTTCGCTTCTTGCCGTAGATAATAAGGCATTTACCGAATCACAAAAATTAGACATTTTACGTGCATATGAATTAGCTATGTTACGTTTAGGAATGCCAGATGCTGCTACATCAGCTAAGATCATTGCTAAATACAATGCATCTTATCCATCGAATCGCATGAATATGGATCGCGCGTTAAGTCGTTTATTAATTCCTTTGGAAGCTCCTAATGTTATCGAGCGTACCTTGAAGTTAATGGAAACAAAGGATACGGCTAGTGCTACTGCTTATCGCGTAGAAACGGCTACTTCGTCTGCGGATTTAATTATGCGTAATCCTCAATACGGAACGGATATTGCGAAGATGTTGGAAAAAATTCCACCAGCTCAGCAAACTTATATGGCTACTATGTTATCGGCAGCTAAAACTAATTGGACTCCAGAGCAACATGAGCGTTATTTCTCATGGTTTAAAAAGGCTTTTGCCTTTTCAGGAGGACGTAGTTATGTTGGATTTATCGACCGTGCACGTAAACTAGCTTTGAAGAATGTAGCTGAATCTAAGCGCGCTTATTACGATAAATTGGGTGGTGCAGATATGCTTTCTTCAAGTGGAAATGATATCGTAGCGATCAATTATCCAAAGGGTCCAGGTAAGCAATGGAAGTTGAATGATGCAGTTGCCTTATTAGATGCTCCTTTGGCGGATCGTGATTTCCAAAATGGTAAATCTATGTTTGCCGCAACTACTTGCGTTCGTTGTCATGCCATGGGTAGTGATGGCGGTGGAAATGTGGGTCCTGATTTAACTAATTTGGGAACTCGTTTCTCGAAGAAGGATATGTTAGAATCTATCATTGATCCAAATAAAACTGTTTCTGACCAGTATGCAGCGACTCAAATTATGTTGAGAAACGGTACTTCTGTGATTGGGCGTGTGACCAACGAAGATAAAATGGCTTACTATGTTTCTCAAAATCCATATGCGCCAGATCAAATTGAAAAAATATTAAAGAAAAACGTTCGTTCAGTTAAATATTCACCGGTATCAAGCATGTTGCCAGGTTTAATTAATAGCCTTAATGGGGAAGAATTAAAAGATTTAATGGCTTATTTGATGTCAGGCGGAAGCGAAAGCAACGCAATGTTTAAGAAAAAGTAAAATGAATTATGCCGGAATGGACCGATAAAATATCGAATCACAAGCAATTAGGAGGAATTGAAACGTCCGTTTTAGATAATGGCGCAGGTAGAGGAGTCCGAATTGCTTGGATTGATACGGGTTCAGGATTTCGTTATAAAGTGGTGCTTGACCGTGCCATGGATATTGCGGAGGCATTTTTCAACCAGCATAGTCTTGCGTGGATAAGTCACGTAGGAGTTTTAGGGCCTCAACCGATGTCGAACCAAGGAATAGATTGGCTTCGTACGTTTGGTGGAGGCCTTTTGGTTACCTGTGGTTTAGATCATGTAGGTGGCCCTGATGAAGATGCTCATGGTAGTCGAGGTGTTCATGGTTTAATCAGCAACATACCAGCTGAAATCATTTCCATTCAGCAACCAGATGTCCAAGCAGGTCAATTAGATATGTCGATCACTGGGATTATACGCCAACATAAAATTTTTGGACCGTGTTTGACACTGAAGCGAACCATATCGGGTCGTTTGGGACAAGCAGGTTTGACAATCAAAGATGAGGTGTTGAATGAAGGAAATACGCCAGCTCCATTAATGCTTTTATATCATTTTAATTTCGGTTGGCCTTTGGTTGATGAAGGAACTGATATTATTTGGAAAGGCAATCACCGAGTGGCTTCAGATCCTAAACTTTTAGGAATCGCTGACATCAAGAAATGTCCTGATCCCTTATCCGTTCATGATGGTGGAGGAGAATCTGTGGTATTTATTGAGCCGGAGGCAAATGCTGACCATCAAGTGTATTGTGGTTTGTGGAACGAAAAGAAGCAATTAGGGGTTCAAATTTCTTTTGACAAAAGGGAATTACCTTGGTTGACCAACTGGCAACATTTTGCCA
Organism: Cytophagaceae bacterium; assembly: GCA_947460975.1. GTDB lineage: Bacteria > Bacteroidota > Bacteroidia > Cytophagales > Spirosomataceae > Aquirufa. The sequence continues at coordinate 299 of CANHGO010000006.1, read as the reverse complement.
AAAACGAATATGTAACAGGTATTGAACCTGGAACGAATCCGCCTATTGGTCAGAAGGCAGCAAGAGAATCAAACACATTGACTTTCTTAGCCCCTGGTGAAAAAAAATCAATTGAAGTGAATTTATCCGTGTTGGGCCCAGAGGTTGGTCCTTACACAACTTATACTAATTTTATCAATTTAATTAACGAATAATGAGCAAGAATGCAGCTAAAGCGCTAGAGCAAGGAAAAGGAATTTTACGATTAGCCCCAACATGGGTTCCGAGGTCTTTTTGCGTGCCTGGTAGACGAATAAAAT
>CANHGO010000005.1 GCA_947460975.1 Cytophagaceae bacterium | reverse complement strand
GCCTTTCACCTGTAAATCGATGACCTGTGCCGCATAGGAATTGTGGCAGAAATACGCTGAAACCCCGCGTTTTTTACCCGCGTTTTCCTGTTTTCCCCAGCCCGATTTTTCGCGCACTAATTCCAACACGCCCATATAGCGGCTCGCATCGTAATCGTTGGTTTTGCCTACCGGGTTATCTTTGGCCCGCTGCAATAATTCCAAACGGAACGCAATCGGATCCTTGCCCATGTACTCTGAAATCTCATCCAAGAACGACTGTTCCGCCGCGGCGTTAAAATTCGAACGAGGGGCACGGAAAGCGCCGATCGTAATGTTCGATGGAATCACAAAACTCTCTGCTAGGTAATTGTCAATCGCTCCTGCCGGAAAACGATTGGCATGTAAAGGGGATTCAGGAACGCCTCCACCTTTGGCATGAAAAGCAATCAGCTTCTTATTTTCATCAAACGCTGCGCGGTACGTCAACTGGTAAGATGGACGGTAAATACCCGCACTCACATCATCCTCGCGCGAGTAAATTAATTTAACAGGTGCATTCGCCTGCTTGGAAATCAAGGCCGCCTCGATCATATAGTGGCCATACGCACGACGACCAAAACCGCCGCCCATACGTACTAATTCAATCGATATATTTTCCTTCGGAATGCCTAAACGAGCCACGATCGATGGCATAATCCAATCTGGGATTTGGATAGGTGCAACAAACCGAACTTTATCGCCCACATAATGTGCAAACGTGTTCGTAGGTTCCATGATATTATGAGCTAAAAAAGGCGCGGTATAAGTCCGCTCAATCACGTGTTTCGCCTCCGCAAACGCCTTTTCAGGGTCCCCGTCTTTTCGCTCGACGACACCCGGCTTTTTGCTCATTTCAAGCATTTGGGCGTAATGTTTCGTCGTACTTTCTAAGCCAGAGGGAACCGTTGTTTCACGGTTATTCACTCCCATCTCTTTTCTTTCTGGCGCCACTTCCCACACAGCTTTAATTTTCTTGCGCGCATTCATCACATCCCAAGTAGACTTGCCCACGACTGCAATCACCTCATTGAATGAACGCGTATCAAAACCGGCAAATTTGTGATCATCATTAAAGACTTTGATCGGGAAAATATCCACGATTCCCGGCATCTTCTTCGCTGCGGTTGCATCGAAGGATTTTAATCGCATACCAAAAGCCGGAGGACGTTCGGTCATCGCAATTAACATCCCCGCCTCGCGGTAATCCATCCCGAACAAGGGTTTTCCTTGTGCAATTTTAGGTGCTACTACATTCTTTTGCGGGGTACCAATTAAGCGGAATGATTGATTTCCTTTCAAGACAATGTCTTTCGGCACCGGTAATTTCGCTGCTGCCGCGGCAAAAGTCCCGTAGGTTTCTGACTTCCCACTGAACGCGTGCGTGATCATTCCGTTCGCCGTGGTCAATTCCGAAACAGGTAAATTCCAAGCTTGGCTGGCCGCCGTCAAAATCATCTGACGCGCTGCAGAACCCACCGTCCGCAATTGCTTCCAAGCCATACGAATACCTTGGCTACCTCCGGTAAACTGACGCGGGAATGCTTTGGGGTCGTAATTACCTTGTTCCACTTCCACTTGCTTCCAATCCACATCTAATTCCTCTGCGATTAACATCGGTAAAGAGGTCATTACGTTTTGGCCAAACTCTGGATTAGGAGAGAATATTTTGATCGAATTATCCGATGCGATTTTGATGAAACTTGTCACCTCTTGCCATACGGGTTCGATATTTAATTCTGCTAGACTGTCTTCCGGCTTCGCGCTTGCGAACCAAGAAATACCCAGCATCATGCCTCCACCTGAGAGCGATGAAACCTTCAAGAACGAACGTCTGCTGTAATTTGAGTATGTCTTTTTCATGATTTCAAAGCGGCTAGTTGAATGGCTTTTTTAATACGCGCATAGGTTCCACAACGGCAAATGTTGCCGGTCATAAAGTTTTCAATATCTTCTTCCGTTGGATTAGGTGTGTTTTTCAAGAGAGCCGCGGCGCTCATGATTTGGCCAGACTGGCAATACCCGCATTGCGCGACGTCCACATCCACCCACGCTTTCTGTACCGGATGATCACCCTTCGCTGATAATCCCTCGATAGTAGTAATTTCTGATCCTGCCAAAGCCGAAATAGGCAACTGGCACGACCGAACCGCCTGTCCATTTAAATGCACCGTGCACGCTCCGCAAGAGCCCACGCCACAACCGTATTTAGTACCTTCCATGCCAAGAATATCTCGGAGCACCCACAAAAGGGGCATGTTTTCGTCCGCCTCTACTTGGTGGACTTTCTTATTAATGCGAACGGAATATTTCTTGATCATAGAATAGGTAATTTAAAAGAATCAAAGCAAATATAGGGAATCAATACATTCAATCGTTATAATTTTGAAACAAGATTAATGCTTGATTTGGTGGGTATCACGCACGCTGCTGAAGGTCAATGCAAGCAACTTCCAATCCTTGCCTTGTTTTTGATAAACCTCTGTAACCGTGAATTCAGTAACCGCTATTTGTTCCCGAACAACGGCATCCAAGGTGATACGATTCCAAACGATAGACGTATTTCCCGAAATTTCTACCGCCGTATCTTTCACCGTCGCTTTCTTGTACCAAATGCGTCCCGTTTTGATGATGTCTAACTCTTCGTCCTTCTTCCACGTCCCGCTCATGTGAACGAATTTGGCTTTAGAATCGAACAATTTGTCAAGTTTGTCCACATCTTTGTCGGACATCCATTGCCATTTGTCCATCGACAACTGAATCAACTCCTTTTCTGTGTTTGTTTGCGCAAAAACGCCTGAAATCGTCATGAAAGAGATGCTCAAAATTAAAAGTGCTTTTTTCATGGGATCTATTGTTTTAATTTAACTTGACGAGACAAATGTGAGAACGTTAACTGGGCCATTTTCCAGGTATTGTTTTCCAAAACATACACTTCGGTAACCATAAAGGGATTCGTCACGACATTTCCTCCTACTTGTGCGACTAAATCGATGTCGCTTAAAAGGATGGCAGTATTTCCGTAGAATTTGATTTTGGTAGAATAGACTTCAGCTTGTTTGTACCAAATAAATCCGGCTTTGATGATGTCCACTTCGCGCGCTTTCCCCCAGGTTCCACCCATATGGACAAACTCACATTTTTCATCGAATAACACTGCTAATTTATCCGCGTTTTTGTTGGCCATCCATTGCCACTTATCTTTCGATAATTGCTTGATGGTTTCTTCTGTATGAGTCTGCGCCCATGCGCCGGAAATGGTTAGGAGCAAAAAGCTTAAAAATAATACGATTGATTTCATAGGTTTTTGTTTAAGCTACAAATTTCACACTTAGTGCGCCTAACTAAATAGATAAATTCCGGTTTTTTCTACCATTTTTACGGTTTCAAAATCATTTAAGTATGGCCGAATCAGATAATTGGTAAATTTGTTTGCTTAAAATCGTTTTATGGAGCTGAATTACCCTGTTAAAAACATTGATCAATACAATGCAGACAATAATCACAAAACACTAAATCCTTTAGTGACAGTAATCGATTTTTCCAAAGCGAACATCCGCGAATGGGGCGATGCGGATACGATTCGCTTTCAATATGGCCTTTTTAGTATCATTCTAAAGGATGTGAAATGCGGCGACCTGAAATACGGTCGACATGCATATGATTACCAAGCAGGAACGCTAGTTTTCTTCGCCCCGGGACAAATCGTCGAAATAGATAATCCAAAAGTTCCTTACCAACCGATGGGACATGGTTTGGCTTTCCATCCTGATTTATTAATTGGGACCAACCTAGGCCGACTAATTGCTCAATTTAAATTCTTCCATTACGCATCTCATGAAGGACTGCATTTATCGGATGATGAACGCCAAATGATCCTAGATTCTTTTGCTAAAATCACCTTTGAACTAAAGCAGCCTATCGACAAGCATTCGAAGAAGTTGATTGTTTCTAATATCGAATTATTTTTAGGTTATTGCCAACGATTCTATGACCGTCAATTCATTACTCGAGAGCATGTCAACAAGGGTATTTTGGAGCGCTTTGAAACTCTAATGAATCAGTATTTTGAATCCGATCAAGCCCAAGTGAACGGCATTCCATCCGTGGGTTATTTCGCGAATGAGTTACATTTATCGGCGAATTATTTTGGCGATTTGATTAAAAAAGAAACAGGATTAACCGCCAAAGATTATATCCAAAACAAGACCATCGACGTGGCAAAAAACCGCATTTTCGATTCCGATAAAACTATCAATGAAATTGCCTTTCAGATGGGCTTTAAATACCCACAGCATTTCACGCGCTTGTTCAAGCAACGCGTGGGTCAAACGCCGAATGAGTATCGTTCCCATAATTAATTACTTAAACCTAATCTTAAATTAAATGACCATGTTTATTGAATTTTGATAAACAACCTTCCGCGGTAACCACTATTTTTCTGATTGATAAATCATGCTAACGTTTCGCCCCCTATTAATTTCAAACCCAATGCTTCCATTTTGCATGCACCATAATAACATGACAAGGTAGGTGAGGTCATTGGGTGTACCTTCGATTATGATGTTTTCATTGGGGTCAAGCTGAAACTGTTCTTGCAGTCTTAACATCATCCCATTTAGATAATTCAATTCAGGAATCACTCCTGAGTTTTTAATTTGTGTTGACACATCTCTGTCTTCCATTTGGAATGAGATAACCTTCTTATCTTCCAACTGGTATTTTTCGTCTTCGATAATAACTCTAAAGGGTAATTGCATCTATTTTACCTGATTTGATTTCACTCTTTATGGTAGCAACTAACGATTTTACTTGTTCTTGAAGTAGTATTATTTTCATGTTTTTTGTTTATAATAAATATCATTTTGTTGAAATTTCCACAAAAAAATTCTGGAATTTTTAATTTGAAATGCGAGATTGATGGGGGTATTAGAACATTATTTTCCCCTTAATTAAATTTGGGATACGGCGATCTCCTGCAGGACCACCTACACGGGGGACCTGATCAGGTACCGATATTGCTTGGCATGACCATGACGAACGGAATTGTACCAATAAAATAGGTGCACCAAACTAATCTTACTAGAATGCTCTGGTATGTTAAATAATGCGCTTACATTAGCCATAGAGCAATTCAAAGGATTAAAATGGTACACTTATGGTAAATGCAGTTATCTACAGTAGGGTGTCAAGTGTTGGGAGTAGACAAGACACCGAACGTCAAACAAAGGAGCTAACAGAATACGCCGCTCGAATGGGTTATAATTTGGTTGGTATCTACGAGGAGAAAATTAGTGGATTCAAAAAGAATGAGGATCGTCCAATTCTTTCACAGATGTTGATTGATATTGACAGGCGCAAAATTGATAAGGTCCTTACATGGGAGCTGTCTCGTATTGGAAGGAATGTAATTCAAGGTCTGTCATTTGTTGAAGAGCTAAACACTAGGAAGGTATCCCTGTTCATTAAGAACTACAACCTTGAAACCTTGTATGAGGATAAGTCCATCAATCCTCTAACCATGTTCATGATTCAAATTCTTGCAAGTGTTGCCTCCATGGAAGCTGAAACGACCAAGTCACGTTTCCAATCGGGTTACCGCAACTACATTAACAACGGTGGTAAGGTTGGAAGAAAGGTAGGTCATACAATCTCTGACGAAGACCTATTGAAGAAGTATTCAGAGGTGGTGAAGCTGCTAAAGCGAGGGCTAAGTGTAAGACAAGTGGCCAAGCTGACAGAGAATACTTCCACTACAACGGTCATGAAAGTGAAAGCAACGGCTAATCGGTTACAAATAATTTAGATTACAGGTCTTACTTCACGAAAGGGTTAATTTCCTGCATCAGATTTTACGACAACAAAAAAGTTTTCAAAAAAACAAAATTCTTTTCAGGATACATCTAATCCCAAAATCAAGCTCAATTAAACGTAATTGCCGTTTTCAAAACCTAGTAAATCATATCTAGTTGGATCACGACAAAAATATTTGACTTTTTTTTGCCTCTAATTTCGCATTGTCATTTTTTTGGTTTACCCTTTGAATATGGAGCAGAATTTCTCATTCGAGAAATTGGTTCGAACCCTGCTTTACCCATTTAGTTTGATTCATTCTCAGCAACCCTCATAAATGGGAGGGGTTAAAGAAGTGTGACTTAAACAAACCAATTCACATGTTGTGGATTGGAAATTTTTAAAATAAAAAAACAATGAAAAACCAAGTGTCTGAAATCTCTATTTCAGGAATAACCTATCAGGACTTATGTCCTATGTTACAAAGTCGGATTGAAACCGTAGAGGACTTTGTAAGAATTGCAACGGTTGTAGCCTTCGAAAAGAACGGAGGAGAAGAAGCTAAAAATCTTAAATTAGTTAAGTTGGTACAAGATCGTAAGATGACGCCTGAACGCGCTGTTAAATTGATGGAGTCATTCCATATTGCAAAAAAAGACCAAGGAACCAATGCTTTAACAGAAGCATTGGACCATGTTCTCCATTTTGGGAAGGGTTACAAATTATATAATAAGGATTCACGAAATCTTTCTGAAATACGTTCACAAACGATACAAACCATATTATTGTCAAATCCATATTTTACCCAAAGGCTCTATCCAGAGGGTACTATGATTGAACCGCAATTAGGTCAGGAGTCTTCAGTAGATGAATTTGTGAAAAATCTTGTTCATAATTTCTTTAATGAATGTCATAGAACACTTAAGAATGAAGGAAGTCTATTCGTGAATACCGCTGATACTTTCAAAGGTGTTAGTTGTCTTGTAATTCACAAATTGGTGGTAGAAATGGTAAATGCTGGTTGGTTTTTAGTAGGAGATTGGACTTGGAAGAAAACCAATCCAAAACCAGTAGGTAAAATCAAGAGATTACAACCAACAACCGAACGTATTTTACACTTCGTTAAAGACCCGAAAAACTACTACTTCCGTGAGTTCATTCATTGGAAACAGGGTGAGTTATTCGGTATCCAACGTGGTTGTAACGATGCAAAATCGGGTGATAAGAAGGACAAGGTTAAATGGTCATTAAAGAAACCAATCAAACGATTCAAGGACTTTCTTGATGAACAAGAAGTACAAGGGGTAATCGAAGGTGCGTCTTTTAACTGGTCAGAGCTACGTAAAATTGATCCCAACTTTACCCACTTGGCGCCATTTCCTGCCTACCTGCCAATTTTGCCCATTTTAATGACGTCAAGGGCTGGTGTAGGAGATGTGGTACTAGATGTCTTCACGGGGACGTCCACAACAGCAGAAGTTGCGTTACAGTTGGGTCGTAATGCGATTGGATACGATACCGATCCTGCGTCTATTGAGTTCTCCAAAAAACGATTGGACCTTGTGGAGCTAAACCTGCCATCTATTGATGAAATCACAGATTTTGAAAACGAATACATGACAGCAGCTTAAATAAAATATCCCCACATCACCATTTCAAGGTGACGTAGATCAATCCCTACTTCATGACCATACTATCCCCATTCTAAATGGGTAAGGGATTTTTTGTGTCAAAAGTATTGAAATAAGTCACTTTGGTGGTGGTGTGATTAAAAATAAATACAAAATATTATGTCAATTATATATCTAGAAATAACGCCAGAATACATGGCGCAAATTGAGTCTGAAATGACCCAACCAACGTATGTTAAACCTGCAACAACGATTGCAAATCCTACCCTTTTCAACCTACATCATGAGCAAGAAGGATTAGAATATGTGGACATTGAAGAAGGGTATTACATCTTCCCTGGTTATGAACCCGAAGATGGAGGAAGTTATGATGAGGGTCCGTTTACTGAGCCGATTGTCGGTGATGAATATGATGAATTACCATTTTAGCCATGACGATCATTATACCAACTTCAGAGGATGTCATCACAACACCATTTTTTTGCATACATCTCTATCCATGTAGTTATGCAGGTAAGGTGAAGTATGTTTTTAAAAATAAGATAAAAATCAATTTAATATGGAGATAATAAACAAGCACCCTGAGTATTTCAAAATAATGGAACAAAATCGTGTTATCGAGGTGAACGCAGTAGAGCCAACAAATTATAAAGAATGGGTAACCCTTTTATGTTATTCAATATTTCTCGAATCCCCAAAAATCAATCGAGGAGAAAATGATTTTGAATACGTAAATGAATTTATTAGAATTTGTAATAGAAATAAATGGAATAAGAAAGAATTGATTTTTAGTGTTTATAATAGGCACTACCTTTTGAATATTAAAAGGCATGATTTTACAGAAAGTGCATTATCAACATTATTTGAATTCGATTTTTATGAAATATTGATTTCTGGTCGATTACCTAATGGGTTTCCATTTATACCTAAAGTTGACAATCAGAATAATTTGTTCTTAAATCTACCGGTAAGATTAAGAAAAGAAGTAACTACATATATTCCATGAGGCTAATCGTACCAACCTCGGTGGATGTAAAAGCTATGGTGGCGGGACTAAATGTCTCGCCAACCAAAGCGAAGGGACTTGTAATGCGAACCAATTATTTCTTATCACAGGTGATGACCACCAACGAAAATTGGAAGCTAAACAAGGATAATAACTTCTACCGTAATATCTGTTCAAAGACCATGAAACTAATTATTGGTGACGATTACTATGGTATACTGGAATTACTTACTGGTGGAATTGACCCTGTTGTAGAGTCAGATGAATCGTACTCCAACTTTTCATCTTATGACCAATATTGCAAGGGTTACAGGTTAACTGCTCGATATAACACAGGTGAGTACGTGTACCGTGAACTGCCACGCAAATTCTCTGACAAGATCTCAAAGTACTTACCTGAAGATGCAGAAACGGCAAGAATGACGGAACGGTACAACTTCCTTTTGGAACAATATCAGAAACATCCGTTAACAGTTAATTCTTCCATCTACACATACCTATCCAACTTTGGACGTCAACTATTGGAACGAGTGGAAGAGGATAACCAGCACCAAAAGAATATGATTTACAACCTTATTGGACGTTGGTTATACTACGTTGAAAAGATTGAACATGGTGAACTTAATCCAATGGTAGCCGGTACTAACCATAGGTTGAATTCTGTTTTCACAAACATACCTAAAAGGTTAAGAGGATTTATTGAATGTGAGGGTAAACCATTATTCTCTGTTGACCTAAGTGCCAGTCAATCTTATATCTTAAGTAAGGTGTTAGATAGTAGATTCTTCCACGATACTAGTAATGGACTTAACCTATTTTCTATCTATAAGGAGGTATATGATCATCTTAATGACAATGGTTATCTAATATCTGTTCCTTCTTATTCTAAATCAGGTATGTATCCCTTTATGTGGAGTGTTTTTTTTACTCCTAAAGAATTAGAATCCATCCTAGAATACCAACAGATTCCGTTCCTAAACGACTACTACAGGTACGTGATTTCAAAAGGGTACAACTATCAGTTAACTGAACAGGAACTCCTTGAAAAACGAACTGAATTCAAAAAGTCGACCATGTATATCCTGTTTGACGACCACAGAGGTCACCGAATAGTTAACCAACAATTACGACTGTTCAAACAAGTATACCCTGGTGTGAACAAGTGGTTGGAGTTATCTCACAAGGTGATTGGAAAAAGGGAATTCTCCCTTGTCATGCAACGGTGCGAAAGTTGGTTACTGTTACACAACGTGTGTCGGAAATTTTTGGACCAACACCCCGATGTTCCCCTGTACACCATTCATGATGGTCTATTCACCCACAAGGAATACACGCAAGACCTTTCCAGTTTGATTCTAACGATTTGTAGTGAATTCGTTGGTGTAGAACCTGGTTTGAAAATTGAACCTCCCAGATTGGAGATTTACCCACGCCAGCAAGATGTCAATGAAGAATGGATTGAAATCAAACCGATCAATTCACAGGACCGATTTGAAAAGATCAGGGGCGGTGTATTTACCGCAAACATAGTACGTGGACGTGACTTTGTAACAGCTTTTGCATTCAAAAATGCAGCATAAATGCCAGTAATGGTATATTTTTAAACAATTCAACAACTACACAAATCAAAAATGTATAATTCAGAAAGACCCATATACCAAATCGATTCTATTCAACTTGAAAGGATCCTAGAAAAAATTCTTGACAAAAAATTTAATGAATACATAGAACGATCTTATCGACCTGAGGTAATTTATACGCGAGATGAAGCAGCAAAAATCCTCAGTGTTAGACCAAATACAATTAGCAACTACATAAATAGTAACATATTATCCAATCGAGGAGTAGGACGCAAAATTCTAATTTCCTCTGTGGATTTAGACAGGTTACTTAATAAATCAAACTTCAAAAAAGCAGCATAAACATGTCAGTTACATTTTACATCAAATCGAAAACAAAGAAAAAATCTCCGATTGGAGCATCAATTAACATTAAAGGGGTTAACAGGTTCGTTGTTACAATACCTGAAGAGAAAATTGCGCCATCTGAATGGAATGAAGGTCGTGTAATTTTAGGCCGTGGTAAACAGGAAAACCATCGTATCCAAAGAGTGCTAGATCTGTTCAAAGATAAAATCGAATGCTTTCAGCGGGAGTATTTGGAACGAAATTCAATCAATCCTTCTAAAGATGAAATCACCAATTACTTAAAGTCAAACACCGCATTATCGAATTATTTTAAACCCAAAAGTTTCATTCAAATCATTCCCGTATTTGAGGATATTTTAAAGAAAAGAACGGAAGGTGAGATACTAAATGCTGGTAAAATATGGAATCAGAGAACATTGTACGGATACGGAACCACCATTAAATCATTAAAGGAGTTTGAAAAGTTTAAGAAGGTTGAAATCAACAATATCAACGTGATTACACAAAAATTGGTGCTTGATTTCGAGAACTTCTTGACAATCAAGGAAAAGCTAAAACTGAACACCGTTGGTTCAAGGATGAAAAACTTTAAAGCACTCCTTGGAGAACTACATGTGCATGGAATCATCACAATCAATCCCTTCAAGCTGTACAAAATACCAATTATAAGTGAAGAATCAGACTCCATAGCATTAGATGAAAATGAATTGAGGGATATGACTAATCTTGACCTGAGTGATAATCCTCACTTGGACCATATTAGAAATCAGTTTGTCTTGTTATGCCATTTAGGTATTCGTATTTCAGATTTTAAGATGTTCAACATACTAAAAAAGGAGGATGATGTCATTTCGTTTAAAAACATTAAGACTGGCGAAACGATTCACATTCCAATCTTTAAGGAAGCATGGCATATTTTAGAAAAGTATGAAGGTCACACGCTAAAACAAACAAATGAACAGGATATGAATGAATATATCAAAGAGGTTGGGAAGCTTGTGCAGGGTCTAAATCGTGAATTCGTTCAAGAGTACACCAAGGCTGGAGTTAAGGTCAGAAACATCAAAAAAAGGTATGAAATGCTGACCCTACACGTTGGAAGAAGGACTGCCATTACACGTTTGGCCAACATGGGAATTCCTGCACACCAAATCATGATTATTTCTGGACACAAGACTATGAAGAGCTTTGAAAAGTATATCAAATCCAATAAGATTGATGACTTGCGTAATGTAATTCGAATTGTAAATCAGAGGTACGATGAGAAGAACGAATACCAAAATGTGTAACCACTTTTGTAACCTATCCCTTAAAAACAAAGAAACCACTCGTCCTGAGTGGTTTCTGGTAGTCCGTACGGGAATCGAACCCGTGTTTCATCCGTGAAAGGGACGTGTCCTAACCCCTAGACGAACGGACCAAAACTGAATTTGGTGGCACAAAGGTAGAAGTTTTTGATAAAGATTCAAAATACTAGTTTAAAATAAATAGATAATAAATCTAATTAAATTTCGCTATTTTAGCCTAACAATTGATTTAGAAGCCTTTATGTCCCAAGTTCTTCCCCATTCCCTTCTTAGTGATTTCGATATTTCCCTTTTCCTACACGGCAAGCATTCAAGACTTTACGAAAAATTAGGGGCTTTTGAAATCATACATGAGGGCGTAAAAGGAACCTTTTTCGCTGTTTGGGCCCCGAATGCACAATCAGTACATGTGTTGGGCAACTTTAATGTTTGGGATAAAGAATCACATACCTTATTTCCTCGTTGGGACTCCTCAGGAATCTGGGAAGGCTTTATTCCCAATGTCTCCACAGGTGAAACCTATAAATTTGGCATAAAAACCAAAACAGGAGAATATCTAGAAAAATTAGACCCCTTTGGTCTATACTGCGAAACTCCGCCAAAAACCGCTAGCATCGTTTGGAATACGTATAAAGAATGGAAAGACCAAGCATGGATGAAGGATAGGCCGACTTACAACAGTCTACAATCGCCCATGTCCATTTATGAGGTTCATTTAGGTTCTTGGCAAAAAACATTAGACAATCAATACCTCTCCTATGAAGATATAAGCCATAAATTAGTGGCCTATGTACAAGAAATGGGTTTCACCCATGTGGAATTCATGCCCATCATGGAGCATCCCTACGCGCCTTCTTGGGGCTACCAAATCACTGGTTATTTTGCACCTTCTTCTAGATTTGGTGATCCTCAGGGATTTATGCATGTAGTCGAAAAGCTGCACGAAGCCAACATAGGAGTCATTTTAGACTGGGTTCCCTCCCACTTTCCAGGGGACGACCACGGACTTAGGAATTTTGACGGAACCTGTCTTTACGAACATCCTGATCCCAAAAAAGGCTATCATCCCGACTGGAAATCCTATGTATTCGATTATGGGCGAAAAGAAGTCAGAAGTTTTTTACTTTCCAATGCCGCTTTTTGGTTAGATCGATACCACATCGATGGCCTGCGAGTAGATGCCGTGGCCTCCATGCTCTACTTAGATTATTCTCGAAATGAAGGGGAATGGGAACCCAATGAACTCGGTGGAAATCACAACCTAGATTCCATTTCATTTTTGCAGGATCTTAACTCGCACATATTTGCTGAATTTCCCGACATCCAAATGATTGCCGAGGAATCCACCAGCTTTCCTGGAGTCACCAAACCTGTGCACCACGGAGGTCTCGGTTTTAGTCAAAAATGGATGATGGGTTGGATGAATGATACCCTTCGGTTTTTCCAAAAAGACCCCATTTACCGCCAGCACCACCTTAACGAATTAACATTTTCATTAATATACGCCTTTGCTGAAAACTTTTGCCTTCCCCTTTCCCATGACGAAGTCGTTTACGGAAAAGGTGCTTTGCTGCAAAAAATGCCGGGTGACGATTGGCAGAAATTTGCCAACCTCCGTTTGCTTTTCAGTGAGCAATTTATGCACCCAGGCACCAAATTAGTGTTTCAAGGGGGTGAGTTTGGGCAATTCAATGAATGGAATCACGACCAAAGCATCGATTGGCATTTAACTGACTTACCCGCACACCAAGGAATTCAAAATACCGTCAAAGCACTCAATAAACTTTACCGGCAAGAGCCTGCACTCCACATCAAACAATTTGACTACGATGGCTTTGAATGGATCGAGGGAAATGATCAGGGAAATACGGTCATCAGCTTTGTAAGAAAGGGCGAAACAGCGAAGCAACAAATCATCGTCATTCTCAACCTAACACCTATTCCAAGAGAAAACTATCGAATTGGGGTGCCATTGCCCGGCGTTTGGAAAGTGATTTTCAATTCAGACCAAGGAATTTATGGCGGTAGCGATTATCCAATTTCTGGAGCCGTCATGACCGAAGAAATCAATTGGCAAGGAAAAGCATTCTCCATATCCATCAACCTACCCCCGCTTTCCGCTCTTGTACTAAAGGCCTAAAACAATAAAGACTCAGAAAAATTCCGAGCCTTTATTCAATCCGCCTAAGTAGTATTTTTGTAACCTTTCGGTTTTTACATCAATTTTGTACACAAAAATAGTAAATATTTCATATTTTAAAATACAATTAGCATATATTTTAAATTATTGATGTTTCCCTAGAACATCTTCCATATCGGACAATTCAACCTCAAGCGCTTTAGTTGAAATCGTAATTTCCCAGGCACTCAAGCCTAACGAAATACTCATGCCCAATAATCCTAATCCAAAAAACCAACGGGCAATCAATTGCTCATTCATAAACAATAAAAACATACAGATCACACTAAAGATCAAACTTATGATGGCAATGATCTGCATGTATTGAATCAAGGACATTCGTAAACGTAAATTTCGTATCTGTTTCAAAATGGATTCGGCAGGGTTCTGCTGAAACTTTTCATGCAAGCCACGGATCAATGAGGCCATCGACATAAATCGATTGGTAAAGGCAATCATCAACAATGAAACCGTTGAAAACAATAATGCGGGTGTTCCTATGCCTAGTTCCATAATTTATTTTATCCAATATTGATCTAAATATGTACTCATTTCATCTTTCAACTTTTTTGCTTCTCTCGCCGCAGAAACCGACGTGTCATCTCCTGCATATAGAATGCCCCGAGAGGAATTGACCAATAAACCCACCTTCGAATTCATGGCATACTTAGCCACATCCTCCAAACTTCCTCCTTGAGCTCCTACTCCAGGAACTAAAAAAAAGTGGTCTGGAGCTATTTGTCGAACATGTTTCAAATATTCCGTTCTTGTCGCGCCAATCACAAACATTAATTGGTCCGCCCCACCCCATTCCATCGCCTTACGCATTACATTTTCATAAAGCGGTATATTATTTTCATCGCGAAGCAATTGAAAATCTTGACTCCCCTGATTAGAAGTTAAAGCTAATAAAATCACCCACTTATCTTCAAAGCTCAAAAATGGAGTCACAGAATCTTCCCCCATATAGGGTGCTACGGTAATGGAATCAAAATTAAACCCACTCGACGCAGGTTCAAAAAATGTCTGCGCATACTTTAACGCCGTATTTCCAATATCCCCTCGCTTCGCATCGGCTATCGTAAAAACATGTTGGGGAATATATTCCATCGTCTTCTGTAAACTTTCCCAACCACTAGGCCCCAAAGCCTCATAAAAGGCAATATTGGGTTTATAAGCCACCGCATATTTCTCTGTGGCGTCAATAACCGCCTTGTTAAAAGCAAAAATGGGATCCGATTCTTTTTGGAAATTTGATGGGATTAATCGGGGATCAGAATCTAAGCCTACGCATAAAAATGAGCCCTTTGATTCGATTTGCTGAACTAATTGAATTGAATTCATGTCGTTTTGAAAAGAAGGCTTTGTATTAATGCCTAAATATCAATAATTTTGACACAAATAAAGGTCTTTCCTAAGCAAAATCAAACAAAGGTCGGCCAAAATTACCTGATTCTATGCAATTTATTAAACACCAACTCCCTGGAGTAATTGAATGCGTGCCAACGAAGTTTTTTGACGAAAGAGGACATTTTTACGAGTCCTACAACCAAAATTTATTTTCGGCCAATGGAATTTCAGAAAATTTTGTTCAAGATAATTACTCCTTTTCCATCGCTGGTGTTGTTCGCGGATTGCATTTTCAAAAAGACCCCCATGCACAAGGCAAATTGGTACGCTGCATGACGGGAAAAGTAATCGACGTGATTGTAGATCTACGCAAAAGCTCGCCTACCTTCGGTCAGCATGAAAAATATGAATTAGATGCAGATAAGGGTAATATGCTTTATGTTCCCCCAGGATTTGCACATGGATTTATCGCCTTAGAAGAGACGATTTTCGTCTATAAATGTACTGATTTTTGGAATAAAGGAGCAGAGTCAGGAATTCGTTGGAATGACCCTAATTTAGCCATTGATTGGACCCATGAAAACCCGATTATCTCAGATAAAGACCAGTTGTTACCTCTATTTGATTTAAACGAGACAATATTTAATTAATAATTGCTCAGAAAATTTTAATACCTTTGCAGCAATGACTCGCAAGCTGATTTTATCAAGCCCATTGTTGGAAATAACCATCTCAAGGTTATGCCAAGAGCTCATTGAAAATCAAATAGACGGAACGGAGACTGTTATCTTAGGTTTACAACCTAGAGGCATCTATTTTGCAGAAAGGATTGCAGCTGAATTAAGCAAGCATTTAGAAAATCCCCCAGCATTAGGGAAAATAGACGCGACTTTCTATCGGGACGACTTCAGAAGAGGAGATCCATTATCTCCCAACTCTACCGAAATACCCTTTTTAGTCGAAAATAAACGCGTTATTTTAGTCGATGATGTCCTTGCCACTGGCCGAATGGTTCGAGCGGCCATGGATGCATTAAACGCATTTGGCCGACCAGCCAAAGTGGAACTTTGCGTACTCATCGACCGAATTTATAGTCGAGACTTGCCAATACACCCAGATTATGTAGGCAAAAATGTCAATACGTTGACCACAGAAAAAGTGTTAGTGGAATGGACTGAACAAGGACATGAAGCAGATAAAATTTGGTTAATTACCCAATAAAGAAATATGTTAACATCGCCACACTTATTAGGAATTAAAGATTTAGATGCCGAATCCATTGACCTAATTGTTAAAACGGCCAAGGAATTCAAAGAGGTCCTCAATCGGCCGATTAAAAAAGTCCCTTCCCTACGTGATGTCACGATTGCCAATGTATTTTTCGAAAACTCTACCCGCACCCGATTATCTTTTGAACTAGCCGAAAAAAGATTATCAGCCGATACAATCAATTTCTCCGCCTCTGGAAGTTCAGTTAAGAAAGGAGAAACCTTATTGGACACGGTCAACAACATTCTAGCGATGAAGGTGGATATGATTGTCATGCGACATGCAAGTCCTGGAGCACCCCATTATCTAGCTAAACACATTAAAGCAAACATCATCAATGCCGGTGACGGAACACATGAGCATCCAACGCAAGCACTTTTAGATACCTATTCCCTGCGTGAGAAATTCGGTGATTTAGCAGGTAAGAAAATAGCAATTATCGGAGATATCCTACACTCCCGAGTGGCACTTTCCAATATTTATGCCCTTAAAAAACAAGGGGCGGAAGTCCGACTTTGTGGTCCCAGCACGCTTATTCCTAAACATATTCAATCGCTAGGCGTCGAGGTTTCACATGATGTCAAAAGTACCTTAGCCTGGTGTGATGCCGCGAATGTGTTAAGGATACAATTGGAACGCCAACAAATTAAATACTTCCCAAGCTTACGCGAATACGCACAAACATTCGGAATCACTCGGAAAATGCTGGATGAGCTACCCAAAGAAATCGTCTTGATGCACCCGGGTCCCATCAATCGCGGTGTGGAATTAAGCTCTGATGCGGCAGATTCGCCTCATTCGATCATCTTAGACCAAGTAGAAAATGGGGTGGCCATTCGAATGGCAGTGCTCTATTTATTGGCTTCCAGAGGCTAAAAAAGCCTGATAGGCTTGGAGCATTTCTTGCACGTCAATTGAATTTGCGCAATTAAAATGAATTTCTGGACATGATTTCTTTCCATGATCCCCACAAGGCCTACATGCGAGTTTCTCCTTCACCTCAATAATTTTATTGTGTTCTGCCAAAGGCCCAAAGCCAAAAGCAGGAATCGTCGAACAAAAAATAGCTCCCGTAGGGGTATTCACGGCTGAACATATATGCAAAGGACCTGAATCATTTACGAAACTCATTTGACTTTGTTGATATACAGCGATAGCCTCATGTAAATTAAATTGACCACAGGCATTGTGGATGTGGCGACCCGATCCTATAAAAGCTTCTTCAATTTCATCCGACAAATGTTTTTCAGCCATAGAACCCATTAAGACTATTTCCTGATCCAAGGGTAATAAACGAATAAATTCAATCCATTGGTGAACGGGAAATCGCTTGGTTTCCCACACCGAACCTGGAGAAATACAAAGGTATTTTTTAGGCTGCAAATCGACTGGGAAATTGTTAAAATGGCTAGCGTTCAAAAATGGCTTATGCACCTGGGGACCCAGCCATGAAGCCAGCAACTCAGTATTTCGTTCCGTTTCATGTTTTCCTTGGCCAAATTCATGCGGAACTTTTTCGTCAAAAAATAAGGAAAGCGGATTTTTATCAAAACCGACAACTTTTTTGGCGCCGATGGAAATGCTTAAAAGGCCCATCCCAAAAAACCGTTGGGCTACAAAAACTTGGTCAAATTTTTCATTTGTGAAATCATTTCGCAAAGACCACCAAGAATTCAATTTATTCCTTTTGTCATAAGTCCAAACTTGGACTAAATGATCGTGTGGATAGGCTTTAAAAATGTCCTCCAATCCCTTCCTGACTAATAAATGAACCAAGGTACTAGGTGATTCTAGGCGTATTTTCTCCAATAAAGAAGTAATTAATACCGCATCTCCTAAAAAGGCAGTTTGAATAATTAATACCTTGGAGGCTTGAGACATGAAAGAAAAATGAGTGATTGGATATAAAATTAATTAATTTTAAGATCTTTTTGGTAAAAACCCCTTTATGAATTCAATTCAAATAAAAACATTAGCTAATGGAATAACGATTGTGCATCGCCAAGTTTTGCATACTGAAATATCGCATGTGGGAATCATGTTAGATATCGGAAGTCGGGACGAATTAGATTCAGAACAGGGATTAGCCCATTTTTGGGAACATTTAGCTTTTAAGGGGACAGAAAAAAAATCCAATATTCAGATCATTAACCGCCTAGATCTCATAGGCGGGGAATTAAATGCCTACACCACCAAAGAAAAAATTTGTTTTCACGCGTCCATTTTAACCCCTTATTTCGAAAGGGCGCTCGAGTTAATCACCGATATAACCTTTAACTCTACGTTTCCTGAGAAAGAACTTGAGAAAGAAAGAAGCGTTATTTTAGAGGAAATGTCGATGTATTATGAGGCACCAGAAGACGCGATTCAAGATGATTTTGATGAATTATTATTCCCAAATCATCCCCTTGGAGTTAATATCTTAGGTACGCAAGAGACAGTTAAATCATTTACTCAGAGCCATTTACATCAGTTTATCGACCGAAATTTAGATACGTCAAGAATCGTCATTTCGTCAATCGGTAAATTACCCCATGAGAAAGTTTTTGCTTGGGCAGAAAAGCATGCGGGAGGTATCAAAAGTAAAAAAGAGCATATCAATCGGATCGTTCCGCCGGCGATGGTGCCTGTGGAAAAGATCACCAAAAGAGGCCTAACGCAATCCCATATTGCCATTGGCAAACAATCGTATGCCATTGAAAACCCCAATCGGTTAGCTTTCTTCATGTTGATCAATTTATTAGGCGGCCCCAGCATGAACTCGCTCTTAAATGTATCTGTGAGAGAAAGGCACGGGCTTGTTTATTCCATTGAAGCTAATTTTACTAGCTACATGGACGCGGGTTTTTGGGCTATTTATTTTGGAACTGAGCCTAATCAAGTCAACAAGTCCATTCGATTAATTCATAAAGAATTCAATAAATTAAAAGACCGAGAACTTTCAGCATCTGCTTTAGTGAAAATAAAATCTCAGTTGAAAGGCCAAATGGCCATGGCTGAAGAAAGTAATCTCAATTTCATGTTGATGATGGCTAAAAACCTATTAGACCGTGAAAAAATAGAAACCTTGGAAGAGTTATTTGAGCAAATCGACTTAGTTACATCGACCCAATTGCAATCATTGGCGAATGACATGTTGAATCCAGACCAATTAAGTTGCCTCATTTTTGAACCTTAAAGATCTTGCATCTCTACCTACATATTCCTTTTTGCCATCAAGCATGTCACTATTGCGACTTTCATTTTAGCACAAATACAGCTTCTAAATCGGATTTAGTGAATGCCATTTGCCGAGAAATAGCCCTTCAAAAAGATTATTTAGGTGATCAAAGTTTGAAGACCATTTACTTTGGCGGAGGGACCCCTTCCCTACTTTCTGCGGTAGAATTAGAACAAATATTGAACACGATTCATCAGTTTTTCTCCGTCGAAAATGAGGCAGAAATTACCTTAGAAGCTAATCCTGAGGATTTAAATCCAACTTATTTGTCAGACCTTAAAACGCTGGTAATCAATCGGCTTAGTATAGGAATTCAATCCTTTCGAGAAGAAAATCTACGTTTTCTAAATCGGAATCATTCGTCGGCGCATGCGCTAACATGCATTTCTACCGCGCAAAATATAGGCATTGATAACATCAGCATCGATTTAATCTACGGAATTCCGGACAATGAACTGAAAGACCTTGCACATGATATTAATATGGCGGTTGACACACAAGTCAATCATATTTCAGCCTATAGTTTAACCATAGAACCTAAAACGGTATTTGGCCAACAAAAGAAAAAGGGTGTTTTTAAAGAATTGCCTGAGGCTATCCAATCACAAAAATTTTCATTCACCCGGAATTTGTTAGCAGAAAAAGGCTTTGAAGCCTATGAAACATCGAATTTTGCTAAAAACCAACAATATTCGAAACATAATACAAGCTACTGGAACCAAGAATCCTATTTGGGAATTGGCCCCTCTGCACACAGCTTTAACCAAGTTTCAAGGCAATGGAATGTGGCTAAAAATGGCGTATATACGAAAGCGATTAACGAGGGATCGATCCCTGCGGAAATTGAAATTTTAACGGAGGCCAATAAAATTAATGAATACATCATGACCCGATTGAGAACCAAATGGGGAATTGAGTGCTCAAAAATCGAACAGGTATTTAGCCAATTAAAAGTTCAGGCCCCAGATTATTTATTCAACATTTGGCAAAAAAAGGAATGGGCTCATGTTTCTAATGGTCACTTAATTTTGACTGAAACAGGAGCATTGATGGCTGATAAATTAGCGGCCGACCTTTTTATTGTTTGATTATTTTTTAGTCGTAAATTTAAACTTAAATATTTTTTATAGCTCATGGCTAAAAGAGTCACATTTAATAAGGATTTTAAATCAAAAACTGGGTCGTCTAAATTTGACAACGTGACCGACAATCCACGCAAGAAAAATCAAAAATGGAGCTTTGCTTATTTTTTTAGAAAACTGGGGCTTTATCTATTTTATGTATGGTTGTCTACGGTTTTTGCCATTGTCTTATTAAAATTTGTACCAATTTATTTTACGCCTACCATGGCCAGTCGGAAGATTGACGCAATGACGGAAGGGAAACCAAGCCAGATTTATAGCCAATGGACGCCATATTCACAAATATCAAAAAATTACCCACTAGCCATCCTAGCCTCTGAAGACCAATTGTTCCCTGATCATTATGGCTTTGATTTTAAGTCGATGTGGGGCGCCGTTCAGTCCAATATGAAAGGCAAGAAAATCAAAGGGGCCAGTACCATATCTCAGCAAGTGGCCAAAAATGTATTTTTATGGCAAGATAGAAGCTACATTCGTAAAGGACTAGAAGTGTATTTTACGCTAATGATTGAGCTAGTTTGGGGGAAGAAACGCATTATGGAAGTGTATTTAAATGTGGCTGAAACGGGCAAAATGACTTTTGGCGTAGAATCAGCCAGCAGGCGCTTTTACAAGCACTCGGCCGAAGAGGCCAGCACCACAGAAGCCGCTAGACTCGCAGCTTGTTTACCTAATCCCATTCGATTCTCGATTGAAAATCCATCAAATTACGTCAATAAAAGAACAGCTAATATCAAAAGGCAGATGAGTGGACTGGGCGGAAAGAAATTTCTATATAAAATTGATTAAAGAAGTTCAATCATAGGATCCCAAAAAACCTTAGGATAATCAATGATTTGATCCTCTTGTATCACTAGACCTTCTGATTCCAAGCGATCTTGCATCACACCCTCCCCAAAAAAGTTTTTACCGGTTAAGACTCCATTGCGATTGACCACCCGATGAGCCGGAATTTCAGGATCCGTATGCGAAGCATTCATGGCCCAGCCTACCATTCTAGCTCCCCCTTTCATCCCTAAATAAGCTGCAATGGCCCCATATGAACTCACTCGGCCATTGGGAATCAATTTAACTAAGGCATAAATATCATCAAACGCATTCGGATTTTTCATTTAATCGAGCTTTCGTTCGTCTATTTCTTTTTCCAATTCAGTGTACCAAGCGGTGCCAAATTTCCGAATCAAAGGATCTTTTAAAAACTTATAAATAGGTACACCCAATTCTTTTCCATGCGAACAGGCGTCGGAACAGATTGTCCAACGATCATAATTTAAGGCTTGGTATTCAGCTAATTTTTGAATCCGAATCGGATATAAATGGCAAGAAATCGGTTTTCTGAAATCGGATTTACCCGCAAAATAGGCCTGTTCGATGCCACATTTCAAGTGACCCTTTTCATCATAAAGCGCATACACACATTCCCGACCGGCAATAATGGGAGTGGAAAAATCTCCATCTTCCTCTTTAATATAATTGCCTTGTTTGGCTATTTCCGCAAGACCATCGGCCGATAAAAACGGCTTTATGTCTTCCTGAATTCGATCTAAAATGGCTAATTCTTCTTCTTCCAATGGCGCGCCCATATCACCCTCTACACAACAAGCACCCTTACATTTAGCTAAATCACAGACGAAAAATTCATCTGCCACATCCTCACTAATGACTGTATCGTTAATTAAAATCATTTGATTCCTATTTTTTCCCAAAGGTAAGAAATATCTAGGGGCAATAAAATCAGGTCATTGCCGTTTAATTAGATAATTTTGGTAATTTTGCAAACACAATATCCTGAAGAATTTGTATAGGATCATCCACCTTTTCTTGTTGCTTATTTCGATTTCTTTTTACGCAATTGCGTATAAGGATTTACCAGACACGATATCCATAGGGAATGTTAAGGTAATTATTCACGCTTCCGCCAAACCCATTTTTGATAAAGAATTCAATATGCTGGGGGCCAACAAGCGCTATTCAACAGCTTTATTAGCCAAGATGCGGCTTTATTTCCCTTTAATTGAACCCATTTTGAAAGAGGGAAACATCCCTGACGAATTCAAATATTTATGTGTCCAAGAAAGTACATTAAATCCCAATGCCGTTTCTACTTCTGCAGCTGTGGGTTATTGGCAATTTAAACTTGAAACGGCGATCGACGTAGGGATGAAGGTGGATAAACAAATAGACGAAAGAAGGCATATTATTGAGTCAACAAAGGGAGCGGTCAACTATTTTACTCGAAATAACGGTGTGTTGGATAATTGGCTAAGCACCTTGCTATCCTACAGAATGGGCCTAGGAACGCTAAAAAAGACAAATTATGCCCAAGATTGGAAAGGTAAAACGGAAATAGAAGTGGACTCATCGACCGATTGGTATTTGATCCGTTTCCTAGCCTACAAACATTTTTGGGAAGACAAATTACAAAACGAACCCAACATTGACCTAGAAAATACGATGGTCACTATGCAAACGACGGGGGGAAGAAACCTATATGAGTTATCGGATTCGCTTCAATTGTCATACGACGATTTAAAAAAACACAATGCTTGGATTTTAAAAGATTGGATACCCAATGACAAAATGTATACAATTTACCATCCAAGCAATATTAAGACCTTTGTTTCTAATACCAATAAGCCATTTATTGAACCTATTGAGACTCAAATATTAACGGCTTCCGTGGATTCTAGTAAATTATATCAGCCAAGTCCAACCAAAAAATCGAAAAACGCGACAATCATGTCGGATCAAATTGAGACCCGCTCCCACACCGTCATTTCAGGAGAAACACTTTCGTCGATCGCGAGTAAGTATGAAATGAAATTACCTGAGCTTCTTAAATTAAATGGATTTGACATGAAGACGATGATCACGTTAGGTCAAAAAATAAAAGTGAAGCGTGCGGTTCCTATGTTGGAAGTGATATCCCAACAGTTAGATAAAAAGGCGAAAAATGCGCCCAAAAAAGAGAATAACATTGTCATTATTGAAAAAAAGAAGGAAGAAGAGCCGGCGCGCAACATCACAACTAGTGAAAAAGGAAATAGCTTTATCATTGCACCCGCAGATTCTAGAGAAATCAGTATAAAATCGGAATCTGAGGTCTTGAAGGTAGAAAGCAAAAATAAAGTGGCCGAAAAACAGGAAGTCGAGCTTCACGTAGAAACCTCCAATGCCACTGAAATAAAACATACGATACATACGGTACAAGCTGGAGAAACGCTATTTAGAATTTCGAAGACCTACTCGATTTCAACAGAGGATTTAATTAAATGGAATAATTTGGCTAAGAATCCAAGCTTGAAAATAGGGCAAAAAATAAAGCTAATCCCCTAATTATTTTTTTCTAAGGATCAATAACCCATCTCGAAGCGGAAGAAGCGTTTTTTCAACGCGAGCATCATCTAGGCATTTTTGATTGAAATCTCGTAAGGCAACCGTTGATTTATCCTGTGCAGATGCATCAATGATTTTACCACTCCACAAAACATTGTCGACGATAATAAGTCCTCCTGAACGCACTTTGTCGATCACCAAATCAAAATAAGTGGCATAATTCCTTTTGTCAGCGTCAATAAAAACCAAATCAATAGGGCCATCAATATTCTTTACTTCAACTTTTGCGTCTGCAATTCGATAATCGATTTGAGCAGCATATGGAGATCGATTGAAAAACGAACGGGCAAAAGTCTCCAACTCTTCATTGATGTCGAGGGTGATTAAATGGCCTTTTTCATCCAATCCTTCCGCCAAGCACAATGCGGAATAACCTGTATAGGTACCTATTTCAAGAATAAGTTTGGGCTGTAAAATTTTAGAAATTAAGGATAAAAATCGGCCTTGCAAATGCCCTGAAAGCATTCTAGGCTGCAAAATCAAGGCATGTGTTTCCCGATTTAATTCTTTCAATAAAGCGCTTTCAGGATCTGAAAATGATTGAGAATACGCTTCAATATTTGAATCGATAAATTCCATGAATTATTTGATTCCGGTGTAAAAGAAATCGAGTGAATTTTCAGGATCATTCGATAAAAAATAATCATCTACCTGAATGGAATTGACTAAAGAGTTATTTTGATTTGATAAGGAATTGCGGCTTAAGCGATTCGCTAAATCATAAGGAACCTGCAACCAAGTTCTTGGAAGGCGATATTGCAAATTGAAAATATCAAATTTGGTAATTCGTTCCACCGACTTTTTATTCTCTTCGTAGTATTTCATGACCTTATCGTTTCCATGAACCCCTTCGGTAATTACGTTAGAAAAATGCTTTTCCATGAGTTGCTGTAATCCGTCCGCATAATATTCACGCACGTGCCATGGGTTACGAGTCAACGAGAATTTTTTGTTGACCGTCGTCAAATACAATTTACCCCCAGGTTTTAAAACTCGGGCCGCTTCTGCCAGAAAAAAAGAATCAGGTTCTATATGCTCAATCACTTGAAAAGTAATCACAAAATCAAAATGATTATCAGGCAAATCCTGAAGTGGAGGCAAAAACATGTCAATAAAAGTGAAATCAGGGTACTTTTGACCCAACGATTCCATTAATTCAGTATTCTTATCTACCCCAGTATATCCAGAAACCTTATCCGCTAAAACGCCTACTCCCCTACCTGTACCACAACCGATTTCCAATACGTTGCCACTGATTAAATGACTTACATGTTGGTATGGAAATAAAAGTCGCTGGTGAACGGGGTTATCTGAAGCAATTTCAGACGAGGCTATTTCAGTAGTTTTGTACATATTCAATTAATTGAAGCGCAAAGTTAAGGATAATTAAAAAGATTTTAATTGATATTTCATAATTTGCCACATGCAATTACAAATTGGAAATATAAACCAAAATAACTTGTTGCCCTTTGATGGACATGTCGATTATCATCCAATTGCTTTCTCGACAGAAGAAGTAAAGGTATACTTCTCCTTTTTATCTACTGAAATGCCATGGCAGCAGGATGTGGTTAAGCTATTTGGCAAGACCTATATCACAGATCGAAAGGTTGCTTGGTATGCAGAAAAACCATTCATATACCGCTATTCAGGCCAATCGAAAATCGCTTTGCCATTTTCACCTACCTTGTTAGATATTAAATCACGCGTGGAAAAACTCACTGGATCTGCCTACGATGCATGTCTTTTGAATTATTACCATAATGGATCTGAGGGAATGGGTTGGCATAGTGACAACGAAAAAAGCATTAGCCCCAATAGCAGCATCGCTTCGGTTAGTTTAGGTGTCACGAGAAAATTCCAATTTAAACATAAAACCCAAGGCCTTAAATTAGACCTAATCCTTGACTCAGGAAGCGTATTAGATATGCGAGGGGAGACACAAGAATTTTGGCTACATGCCTTACCTAAAAGCAAAAAAATCGCAGGAACTAGAATCAATTTAACCTTTAGAAAAATGGCTGATTCCTGTGAAATTGGACAAGCATAAAGAATTATAAAAAATATTGCCGACCTTTGTCGGAAATTTCAGCAAACGACGTGTCAGAAGAAAACGAATCGAGACCCCCATTTAAAAGACCATTTAGGCATTTTACGACCCCTCAAACAGATAACAAAGAAATTGTATTCGGTATACAATCGGTGTTAGAAACCTTGAGATCAGGGAAAGAAATAGACCGTTTATTAGTCCAAAGGGAATTAGGTAATGCTGAAATATTCGATTTGGCTAAGGAAAAAGGGGTTCAAGTCCAAAAAGTTCCTTTAGAAAAGTTAAATCGAATCACAAGAAAAAATCACCAAGGAGCGATTGCTTTTGTTTCGGCCATACATTATGCCAAACTAGAAAATGTGATCGCCACTACCTTCGAAAAAGGACAGGTACCCTTAGTGTTAATTTTAGATCGAATTACAGACGTCCGTAATTTTGGAGCCATTGCCAGAACGGCAGAATGTGCGGGTGTTCATGCCATTGTCATTCCAGCGCGTGGAGCTGCACAGATTAATGCAGATGCCATGAAAACGTCCTCAGGTGCCTTGAATTTTATTCCCGTTTGTAAAGAGGAAAACCTAATTCAAACCGTTGACTTCCTTCAAAATTCGGGATTGAAAGTTGTTTCATGTACGGAAAAAACAAAAACATCGATCTACACTTGCGACCTAACGGTGCCATTAGCCATCATATTAGGATCAGAAGAAGATGGAATTTCAGATGAATTGATTCGTAAATCAGATGAATTAGCTGCCATTCCACAAAGTGGCCAAGTAGGTAGTTTAAATGTATCTGTTGCCACGGGAGTTGTCATTTTTGAAGCAACACGCCAGCGAGTTTAAGCGTTTTAAGCTTAATTCCTTAGTTTAAATGCGATTAATCAGATTAGCAGAAGCCTGCGCGATGGGCAATAAAGTCACGTCTGATAAATTAACATGTGCGGGCGCCATCACCATAAATCTCAAAACTTCGGCTACATCCTTAGCTACAAGCGGCTCAAAACCCTTGTAAACCGCATCTGCTTTATCCGCATCTCCTTTAAATCGCACAGCGGAAAATTCGGTATTGACGGCACCTGGAGCCAAATTAGAAACTTTTATACCAAAAGGATTTAGATCAATGCGCATGCCTTGGGATAAAACCTCAACAGCTGCTTTAGAAGCACAATAAACAGCTCCATTGGCATAAATTTGTTTACCTGCAATCGATGAAATATTGATAATATGACCTTGCTTTCGGGCAATCATGAAAGGGATAACGGATTTAGATACATATAATAAACCATTGACATTTCCATGCATCATCGCATCCCAATCGGCGACGTCACCATCTTGAATAGGTGAAAGTCCATGCGCATTACCGGCATTATTAATTAACACATCTATATTTTTCCAGTCTTCAGATAAAGAAGCAAAGGAAGATTGGACTTGGCCTAAATCACGAACATCAAAGATCAAAATAGTGGAATCAACCGAAATTTCTTTTTGCAAAGACTCTAGACGATCTTTTCTTCTTCCACATAAAATTAATTTATATCCATTTTCAGCTAAAACTAAAGCTGTTTCTCGTCCAATTCCTGAACTTGCACCCGTGATGCACGCAATTTTTTCCATAACAAAATATTTTAACGAAGGTAATGTCTAAATTTGTAAAATAATATCAATTCCATGAATTACCTGATTGTTGGCCTAGGTAACATAGGCCCCGAATATCTTTTCACGCGACATAGCATAGGGTTTATGGCTGTCGATTATTTGGCCAGACAAAAGGATATTAAATTTTCAACGGACCGTCTAGGTTCCATTACGTCTTATAAACTCAAAGGAAAGACCATTTATTTATTAAAGCCGAATACGTATATGAACCTAAGTGGTAAATCAGTTCTCTACTGGAGCCAACAATTAAAAATTGAAATTGACAGATTGCTAATCGTCCTAGATGACATCGCATTGCCTTTTGAAACCATTCGACTAAAACCTAAAGGATCTAATGGAGGACATAATGGATTAAAAAGTATAGAGGCATCTTTAACTACAACAGAATACGGAAGATTGCGCATGGGGATTGGCAGTGATTTTCCCAAAGGAAGACAGGCAGATTACGTGTTAGGCAACTTTGAAACCAAAGAATTAGACCAAATTTCATTCGTCTTAGACCGCAGCTCTGAAATAATCGAGAATTTTTGCTTGGAAGGAATCCAACAAACAATGAATAAATTTAACCAATAGTTGTACTATTTAAAGAATTATTGATTTATTTAAATATTTCAATATTAGAATTATTAAAAACTTTTAATAATTTTAACAAAATTAAATTTGGATAATGGTAAATATACTTTAATAATATACTGAATTTGTCGTTAATTATAGAATATACATATTTACTCCATTGAAAATTGTCTAAAATAAAGTTTTGCAATATTAAAAAAATGCAATAAATTTGTATTGTTGATTTAGTATATAAATATAACAAAACAAATGAACAGTAAAATAACAGTGATTAGCGTCCTACTAGGTTTAGGATTAATCAACCCAACAGTACAAGCAAGCGGTTTGACAAGAAAAGATGCAAATGCCATCGTGTCATCAAAGAGAGAAACTCTTTCAGAAGTAATTCAAACATTAATATTAAAAGAAAACTCAGGAACTAAGACTTCGTCTGCCAGCCTAACCATTTCAATATTAGAGGATTATCAAAAAAATAATCAAAATTACCTTAAAATAAGCAAAGAAGATAAAGCCATCTTTAACGCAACGATCAAAACTATTATTTCTCAGGGAGATAATATTACGGACGTCAGTACGTTAATATGGATAAAAGAAATATGTAAATCAGCCAAAGCAATTAATGTCGTTTGGGCTGTTGTAGAAGAAGAAAAAAGTATTGAAACTTCGGTAAATAATTTGTCCGAGACGCCATTAGATACGATTGTCATATTCTAATTTAGATTGTAAGTAGTTTTCATAGTTAAATAGGTTTAGAGGTATTCAGAAAAGGTGTTGTTCTTAACGACACCTTTTTATTTTTTTTGCACTAAACTTATATTTTATCCATAAAATAGCTATATTCGTATAAATTTTCATAGTTAAATAGGTTTAGAGGTTACATAAATAAGGCCAGAAGTCTCTTCTGGCCTTATTTTTATTTATTAAATGGCGTAAAAATCAATTTACTGTCGCTCCATTCCAAATCTTTTTATCCGGCTGTACAAACGAAAGTGACCCATCCGCATCCTCAGCCATCAAAATCATTCCCTCACTTTCCAATCCCATCATTTTACGGGGAGCTAAGTTGGCCAAGAAGCTAACCTGCTTCCCAACGACCTCTTCAGGTTTAAAATATTCCGCTATTCCGCTTAGAATGGTACGATCTTTCATTCCATCATTCACGGTCAACTTCAACAGCTTTTTACTCTTCTCCATTTTTTCAGCGGCAATAATTTCACCTATCCGAATATCCATTTTAGCAAAGTCGTCAAATTCAATGGTTTCCTTACCTGGCGGAACTGTTTTAGCAGCTAATTCCATAAGATTTTTGGTATTATTTAATTTATCAATTTGAACTTGGATCACATCATCCTCTATTTTATCAAATAACAAACCTGGATTTTTCAGGGTACGTCCTGCCGGAATAATTTCAAAGTCACCTATGTGAGTCCAAGAATAATCAGTCATCCCAAGGGCTTCCCTCAATGTATTGGCTGTAAAAGGAATAAATGGCTCCAGGGCTATGGCTGCTTGCGCGACCAATTGGACCGCAAAATTCAAAATAGAACCCGCTTTTTCTCGATCCTCTTTAATCACCTTCCAAGGTTCTGTCTCAGCCAAGTATTTATTCCCCAGCCTTGCAATTTCCATAGCGATCACCAAGGCATCCCTAAATTTAAAAGCAGCTAGCGCTGCATCTAATTTGGCCGGAATATCCTGTAAGGCAATCCTTAAATCTGATTCCAGACTTGATTCCGAACACTTAATAGGCACTTGTGAATCAAAATTCTTATCAATCAACACAAAAGCCCTGTTCACAAAATTTCCTAAAATGGCCACTAATTCAGAATTATTTTTGGTCTGAAAATCAGCCCAAGTAAAGTCAGCATCCTTAGTTTCTGGACTTAAAGAAGTCAATGTGTAACGCAAAACATCTTGTTTTCCTGGAAAGTCCTGCAAATATTCATGCAACCAAACAGCCCAATTCCGAGAGGTCGAAATTTTATCCCCCTCCAAATTCATGAATTCATTGGCAGGCACTTGGTCCGCCAACTGGAATTCCCCGTGAGCCATACACATCGCAGGAAAAATCAAACAATGGAAAACGATATTGTCTTTGCCTATGAAATGAACAATTTGACTATCCTTCGCCTTCCAATACTTTTCCCAATCGGGTGTCAACTGAGTGGTCATCGACATATAACCAATGGGGGCATCAAACCAAACATATAGCACCTTACCTTCCGTGTCTGGCAAAGGAATAGGTACACCCCAATTTAAATCTCGGGTCATCGCACGCGGCTTTAAGCCTTCCTGCAACCATGATTTCACTTGGCCCAGCACATTGGGCTTCCATTCTGGATGCGAATCAACGTATTTTGTTAGCTCACCTTGCCACTGATCTAAGGGCAAAAACCAATTCTTAGTAGGTTTTAATACAGGCGAGGCGCCACTCAACATCGATTTAGGATTCAAAAGCTCATTCGGAGACAAAGTAGTCCCACATTTTTCACATTGATCTCCATAAGCCCCTGCTTGCTTACACGATGGACAATCCCCCGTTATATAGCGGTCAGCCAAAAACTGATTCGCTGACTCATCGAAATACTGCATCGTCGTCTCCTCCACAAATTTTCCCTCCTCGTAAAGCTTCAAAAAGAAATCTTGAGAAAACTGATGATGTACAGGATCCGAAGTCCTTCCATAAAAATCAAACGATATACCAAAATCCTTAAAAGAGGATTTAATTTCTTTATAATAATAGTCAACCACCTCTTGGGGTGTCTTACCCTCTTTTTGGGCCTTAATTGTAATAGGAACCCCATGTTCATCCGTCCCAGAAACAAAAATCACATCCTTCTTCTGCAAACGTAAAAACCGAACATAAATGTCAGCAGGCAAATAACAACCAGCCAAATGACCAATATGAATAGGACCATTCGCATAAATTAAAGCCGCCGTTACTGTAGTCCGAGAAAATGTAGACATATCTTGAAATTCAATTAAAAGACAAAAATAAGTAAAAAATCATCAACCCGTCGATAAAATATACACGTCAAAATTTAATACAATGACTTGCAATTCAAAAAAAATAAAATTATCTTTGCATTCCATTTTTAATAAAAAAGAGAACATACATGTTAATTATTTCAATTAAAGAGAACGAGTCAATTGATAAAGCTTTAAAGCGTTTCAAAAAGAAATTTGAGAAAACAGGTGTAGTGAAAGAACTTCGTAGAAGATCTGCATTTGAAAAACCATCAATCTCTCGTCGTACTGAACTAATTCGTGCGGCTTACAAGCAGACTACATACGGGAATATAAACAACTAATTCCTACCAAATATTTAAAGAATTGACTACTTTCGGGCTATGAATCGAGAGTTAGTCAATTTTTTTTTGGTGCATCTCAAAGTAGAAAGAAGACTAAGTATTCATACCGTCACGGCGTATGAAAATGACCTCAAGCAATTTCTTGCATTTATTGGATTAGAAGTTGACATTACATCCATCAAATCGGATTTAATCAGAAGCTGGCTGATCCAATTATCAGATGATACTATTCAAAACCGTAGCATCAATCGCAAACTAGCAACTTTAAGGACTTTTTTTAAATTTCTATTACGTCGGGGTGATCGTCCAGACAACCCCATGACCACTATTAAAATGATTAAAACGAAGAAAAAATTACCCCAATTTCTTCGAGAATCTGAAATAGAACCCTTGTTTAATACGCCGATTGACATAAACTCATTTGAAGATTTACGAGATCAGTTAATCCTATACTTATTATATGGGACGGGAATTCGTTTAGCCGAGTTAATATCTTTAAAAAGAGTACATGTTAATTTACAATCAGGAACTATTCGGGTTATTGGAAAAAGAAATAAAGAGCGAATGATTCCCATTCCAAAACTAATAGAGGTCCTCATCACCAATTATTTAAGCGCTTGCCCGTATACCCATGAAAATTTATTGTTGACCGACAAAGGAGAAATACTATATCCCGTTTTTGTTCAAAGGCTCGTCAAAAAACAATTGAGCCGCATAAGCACCTTAGAGAAGCTATCACCCCATATTTTACGCCATACCTATGCCACACACTTATTGAACCGTGGGGCTGATTTAAACGCCATTAAAGAGCTGTTGGGGCATGCTAATTTAGCAGCAACCCAAGTGTACACGCATAACTCAATGGAAAAAATCAAGGAAATTTATTCGCAAGCACATCCTAAAGCCTAATTAGGAAGAATCACAGGACCCGCTTGATTGATTTGAGATACGTAGGTTTCAGAACCAATTCCTACATTTGCAAATTCAGCCGCCATGCTTTTAGCTACTTTTTGGGCTACTTCCTCCCCTTTTGAAAGGGCAAATAAAGAGGGACCTGAACCTGAAATTGAGCAACCTAAGGCTCCTGCCTGCAATGCTGCCAATTTCACTTCTTTGAAAGCGGGAATTAGAATGGCACGGGAGGGTTCTATGATTACATCCACTAAAGAACGACCAATTAATTCATAATCGGGCAACAGTAAACCAGCGACCAAACCAGCGACATTTCCCATTTGAGTAATGGCGGTCGACAAGTATATTTCTTTGTTCAAAATACCTCTTGCGTCTTTTGTATTCACCTCAATCTGCGGATGAACAATACTGGCAAACAAGTCTGTTGGCGTAGGTATTTGAATAATATCCAAGGGCTCATAACTGCGAATAATCACAAAGCCCCCCAATAAACTAGGCCCCACATTATCTGCATGGGCTGACCCACAGGCTACGCGTTCTCCCTCCATCGCAAAAGGAAGTAAATCTTTTTGTGCCAAAGGACGCCCCATTAACTCGTTCGCAGCAAAAACTCCCGCCACAGCAGAAGCAGCAGATGAGCCTAATCCAGATCCCAAAGGCATATCTTTATGTAAAGACAGCGAAAAACCTTGGTCCGGTTTGCCAATAAATTCAAGGAATTTTTGAATCGCAATGCCAGCCGTGTTTCTTGAAACTTCTTTTGGCAAACGACCTTCATCTCCCGTAATTTCAATGATTTCAATTCCAGGGGAGTCCTTTTTAACTAAGACGACTTCGTCTCCAGGATGGTTGACAGCAAAACCAAATATATCAAATCCGCAAGCCACATTGGCCACAGTAGCAGGAGCATAAACACGTATTTTTTCCATATTTACCCTAAATAACTACCTAATGAAACGATGTCGGCAAATACGCCGGAAGCCGTAACTTCTGCACCAGCTCCTGGCCCTTTAATGACTAAAGGCCTCTCATGATATCTTTTCGTGGTAAAAGCAATCACATTATCTGCTCCATCCATTTGATAAAAAGGATGGGATGAATCTACTTCCTTTAGTCCAATCGTAATTTTTTGATCCTCTAACGTCGCTATATATCTCAAAACATGGCCATTGGCATGTGCTTTGTTAACCATTTCTTCAAAATAAGCATTTTGATTTTTCAACTCGTCAAAAAATGCGTCGACCGTAGGCGCCGCTTCGCACGAACTAGGAATAATAGGTGAAATGGTAATGTCTGAAAACTCCAATTTCAAACCTATTTCTCTGCTTAAAATCAATATTTTTCTAGCCACATCCATCCCACTCAAATCTTCACGTGGATCTGGTTCTGTATATCCCTTTTCCTTTGCTTCCATTAAAACATCCGCAAAGGATTTACCGGGAACAAATGAATTAAACAAATAAGATAAGGTACCTGATAAAATACCTTCAATTTTCTCAAATCGATCACCTGATGAGATAAGACCCTGCAAAGTATTGATCACGGGTAAACCCGCACCCACATTCGTCTCGTATAGAAACTTCACTCCCTTCGCTAAAGCCGTTTGATGCAATTCAGCATAAAGTGCATAAGGACCCGAATTAGCTACTTTATTCGGCGTAACGACGGATACATTCGCATGAAATAAACCTAAATAAAATTGATAAATATCTTTGCTTGCCGTACAATCTGCAAAGATTGAATTAGGCAAATTCAAATGCTTTAAATCACCAACAAAAGAAGTCAAATCATGTTCAGAACCCTTTGAATCTAATATTTCAATGGCCTTTTCAAGATCAATCCCGGATTCATTGATGTATTGCTTTCGGCTGTTGGCCAAGCCGACCAACTTAATTTTCAATCCTTTATACTTGGCCAAATATCGTTCTTGGCCGATCAATTGAGCCAATAATGTCTTGCCTATCAATCCAGTTCCTACTAAAAAAAGATGCAAGGTTTTTAATTGGGAAAAGAAGAAAGTCTCATGAATCACATTCAATGCCTTAGACAAATCCTTTTGCTCAATCACCACAGAAATATTCAATTCAGAAGACCCCTGTGCCGTAGCTACGATATTAATTCCATTCTTACCTAAAACAGAGAACAATTTACCACTCACACCTGTATGCTTCCTCATTCCCTCTCCCACCACAGCAATCACAGAAAGATCATTTTGTATATCAATTCCCTCGATATCACCTGACTCAATCTCAGCAGAAAACTCTCGGTGTAATATTGCTTTCACCTTTTCAGAGACCTGAGGCTCAATGGCAAAACAAATGGAATGCTCGGATGATGCTTGGGATATTAAAACAACCGATATTTTTTCCCGAGCTAACACCGTAAATAATTTAGCTGATACACCAGCCACACCGATCATCCCAGAACCTTGTAAATTAACAAGCGACAAATGATCAATGGAACTTATACCCGTAATGATGTAAGGACTTAAGGTAGACTCTTTACTAATGACAGTACCCTTAAAAGTAGCATTAAATGTGTTTAATACTCGGATAGGTATGTTTTTAGCAAAGGCAGGTTGTAAAGATGGAGGATAAATTACCTTGGCCCCAAAATGAGTTAATTCCATGGCTTCTGCATACGAAATTGAGGGGATCGTAAAAGCCGCAGATACCTTGCGAGGATCCGCTGTCATCATTCCATCCACATCGGTCCATATTTCAATTTCCTTCACATCTAAAGCAGCGCCAAAAACAGAAGCTGTGTAATCAGAACCACCCCGGCCTAAAGTCGTGGTATCTCCATTATTATCAGAACCAATAAAACCTGTGATTAAACAAATTTTATCCGCTTTATCCTTGAAATAAGATTGAATTAACGGATTTGTTTCTGAAAATAATACCTCAGATTTTCCAAAATTTCCATTGGTTTTAACTAACAATCTAGCGTCCACATATTCAACGGGCAGACCTTTTTGCTGCAATACCGAAAAAATCAATTGGGTCGATAAACGTTCCCCAAAACTCACTAACAAATCAGAGGTCTTTGGTGAAATCTCTTTAATTAAACTTATGCCCTTTAAAACATCGCGCAATTCATTGATTAAAGTACGGATTTGAGCAATCACTTGGGACTGACCTGTAACCGGAATAAAGTGCTTGATAATCTCAAAATGCCGATTTTCAATATCTTCAATGATGGAATTATCGGTATTTTTCCTCTTGGAAGCTAGGTTTCCTGCTTCTAATAATTGGTTTGTCACACCGCTCATCGCGGAAAAAACCACTGCAAATTTAGTTTGAGCCTTAAAATTCGATTCGATGATCGAAATAACAGATTGAATGCTGACTACACTACCACAACTCGTACCCCCAAATTTTAATATCTTTTCCATCAAATACGAAAACAAAATGACTCTTATCTCTACAAACAGATAAGAAAGTGAGCAAATATACAATATTAGGCTGTATTTTTGCCTATCACTTGATGACCTTTATGTTTTCTTTGGGTGCTTTTCTTGAAATTATCCGAAAGCACCGAAATATTACCATCCACTTCAAACATCGCTAAATTAACCAATTCAACACTTTCTACGCCATGCTCACGAACCACAGCCTTGAGTTGGTCTATTGAAATTTGCGCTTTTTCCAAGCCACTCAATTTAACTTCCCCTTGATATATTAACATAATGGGCTCCCCTTCGACGGCCTTGGAAAATCCTTTGCTGAACAAGGATATCTTTTTGAATACATAATTCATTAGAAAAAGTGAAAATGCGGCAACTAATCCACCTTCTAGTGACGAGTCGGCCCCCACCATGGCATTTTGAACTGAATTAGAAATTAATAAAATGAAAACTAAATCGATAATGGATAATTGCGCAAACTCTTTCTTTCCAAAAACACGAATAGCCGCCACGATGAACACGTAAACGGCTATTGATTTTAGGGCTATACTCAGGTAGCCTTCCATATATTTATTTTTTCTTCTCCGCGGCCATCACCATCGATAGGTTATTTTTGGCAGCTAAATCATATACATCAGTCAAATCCTGTACCGTACGCGTTTTATCGATTGATATAATCAAAGAGGTCGCTTTCTTCGTTTGTAATATAATTTTCAAAGCCGAATCCACTTGTTCAATCGCAATACCGTTGGCATTGCCATCCAAATAAAACGAATTATTGGCATCCACCGACAAACGAATCGACTCCACTACAGGTGGAGTAACCTTAGTAGAATCAGCCTTTGGAAGCAATAAACGAATAGCATCCGGAGAAGCTAATGTCGATATCATTAAAAAAAACATCAATAAGAAAAACAAAATATCCGCTAATGCACCTGTCTCTACCTCGGATGCTTCTCTTTCGCGCTTTCTAAAATTCATACAATTATTTTTTGTTAGCTGGCTTATGCAATAAATCAATAAAATCCATCGCTACAATTTCCATCTTATTAATACTGCGATCAATCATGGTCATCAACAAGGTATACAATACATAGGCAATAATACCCACAATTAAACCTGAAGCAGAAGTAACCATTTTCTCATAGATACCTGAAGCGATCGTCGAGATCTCAATTTTGTTTGAAGTAGAAATATTATGAAACGTACGAATCATCCCCGTAACCGTTCCCAAGAATCCAAACATCGGCGCAATACGAGCAATCGAACTCAAAATACCTAAGTTCTTTTCCATGTTGTAGATTTCCAACTTAGCCTTGTTCTCAATCGCACTTTCAATTTCACGGATGGGAGAACCTAAACGACCCAATCCTCGCTCCAACATATTGGCAATTGGAAATTTAGAATTCTTGCAATAGGTGATAGCCGCTTGAATATTACCGGCCAATAAAAGTTCGTTGATGTTGTGAAGAAAGTTCTCGTCTATTTTAGACGTCTTTCTTATATACAAATATCTTTCAATAAATAAAAAGACAGCAGCACTAAATAGAAACAAGATTGGATACATCACATACCCTCCTTTTTCCAATAAACTTAAAATGGTGAATTCTTCTTGAGCGGTTGCTTGTAACAGAATTAAATTAAGTATCGATGACATAAATATTTGTTGAAAAATTTAATAACACTTTATAACCTTAAAGATTATCATTTTAATTGTTTTTTTCAAAAAAAAGTAGATCTTTTTAGCTTTATTTATTCTGAAGAAACCAATAGCCCTCTTTTAAACTATAAGAAGAGACCCACATATTTTCAATGGTTAATTCCTCCAAAACTGTGGCTATCAAAACATTAGCATAAGGTAATATCCCAGCCCTAAAAGCTTTCATCCCCTTGATATTTTGTCGGCCCACGAAATCAGTTTCTTGTACCAATTTCTTTTGTTGGTAAAATTGCGTTATAACCAATTCCGAAGCAGGAGGAATGACGCTACCTGGAATATCCGCATGAGCTAAATCCCAAATCGTTTCAAAGGCTCCCGCGGCTCCTATTAAAACGGTAGGCTTATGTTCCTCGCAAGCGATAAACAAAGGTTTCATTTGTCCTAAAACATAGGATTGCAGCTCGGCTATTTGAGATGAATGGAAGTGCCCATCTTGTTGGAATAAGGATAACAAACGTAAGCCACCTAGCTCTAAACTAACTTTGAATAAAATTCTTGTTCCTTCAAACAAGATGAATTCCACACTACCTCCCCCGATATCCATCACTAAGCTAACTGGATTCCAAGGCTGCGGCAATGAATGATAAATTCCATGGTAAATCAAATCCGCTTCTTCAATCCCAGAAATAACTTGAATTTTAATGCCTAATCGACGTTCCACTTCTGCTAGAAATTGTTGTGTATTGGAAGCTCTTCGTAAAATACTCGTGCCTATGGCATGGATTTGGGTATTTATACAGCCTTTGGAAATAGCCACTTCTTTAAATTCAGTTAAAGCCGCTAGCGCGCGATCTATCGCATCATTCTGCAAAATTCCTGTTTCCATGGCGCCTAGGCCCAACTGTACCGGTCGCTGTAATTGACAAATTATCTGAAGAGGTTCTGAAATATTTCCAGGAGTAGCCACTAAAAGCTGAAAGGTATTTGTACCTAAATCGATGATTGCAGTTGGCTGTGGCATTAATTATAATTTTGGAACAAATTTAGGTTGAAATACTGTTTAAAATTTAAAAATAATTGCTTTAATTTAGTAAAAATTATCTCGACTAACCTCCAATAATACTTTATGCTGGATCCCGAATTCGATGAAAACCGAGAAGATATCAATTCTTCCGTTCAAAGATTTGAAAAGATGTTAAATAATCAGGAGGATTCTTTCTTCGACATAGACACGCTAGAGCAAATTGCGGATCATTATTTCATGCAATCCAAGTTTGACGAAGCATTAAAAGCATGTGATTTAGGCCTTACCCATTTTCCTTATACACTCGAATTAATTATTTTAAAGGCACAAGTCTTAGGGGAAATCCAAAAG
Organism: Cytophagaceae bacterium; assembly: GCA_947460975.1. Lineage (GTDB taxonomy): Bacteria > Bacteroidota > Bacteroidia > Cytophagales > Spirosomataceae > Aquirufa. The sequence continues at coordinate 71,053 of CANHGO010000005.1, read as the reverse complement.
CCTGAAGATGCCATGGAAATCATTGAAAATGCGATTCTATTGTTTCCAACGGATATAGAACTCATTTTGGTGAAAGGCTCTTTGTTGAGCCAAATGGGCCAGCATGAAGCCTCCGTCAATCTATTTTTAGAAGCTTTAGAGGCTTACGAGGAAAAGGATGAAGTCTATTTCAGATTAGGTTTAAGTTATGTGGCCTGGTTCAAACCCCGCGAGGCGGTTGACATGTTCAAAAAATCACTCGAACATAATCCTGAAAATGAAAATGCCTTGGTCGAATTAGCAAATGCCTTGGATGAAATAGGTAAAATCAATGAGAGCATTCCTTTTTACAAAAACTTTATTGACCAAGATCCCTTCTCCTACACGGCTTGGTATAATTTAGGCATCGCTTATTCGAAACTTAAGCAATTTGAAAAGGCGATTGACGCTTACGAATATTCATTAGCCATCGAACCTACTTTTGGTTCATCTTTGTTCAATTTAGGAAATACCTATATGAACTTAAAGGACTATGTAAAAGCCGAAGAATCCTACAAGCAATGCCTGATTTTCGACGATCCCAACCCGGAATTATTTTGTTGCCTCGGTGCAAGCTTAGAAAGGCAAAAGAAATTTGACGACGCATTAACCTATTATAAAGATGCTGTTAAGTTGGACCCATTGTGGGATGAGGGATATTATGGATTGGCCGTTTGCCTTACTGAAATGGACAAATGGTTTGAATCCTTGCATTTTCTAAAAAAAGCGATCAAATTGAACGAATCTGCTCCCCTTTATTGGATTGGATTAGCGGATGTAGAAGCCTATTTAGGAAATACCGCTTCAGCAGATGAAGCCTATCAAAAGTCCATCGAATTAGAATCGTTCTTTGCGCCTGCTTGGGTTAAATGGGCTCAATTACACTATGACCTAGAAGATTTCGAGAAGTCGGCCGACATCATGTTATCAGCAATCGATGAATTACCAGAAGAGGCCGATTTCTATTATCGATCCGCAATTTTCTTAATCAAAGCAGGCCAATTTAAAGAAGCATTTCATTTTTTAGAATCAGGACTCATCTTAGACTATGACCAACACGTCATCATGTTTGAGTATTTCCCTAACTTAGAAACACAAAAAGCAATTTTTAAATTAATCCAACAATACAAAAAATAATTCCTGTCGTGGATTTATTTATCCACCTATCCTAAATTCAATCTTGCGATTTGAAATTTTTACTAATTTAAATTTTCAATTAAAGACACATTTATTCAACAATATGAAAAAAATAATCCTTTCGGGACTAATTTTCGTTAGTTCAGCGGCCACACTAATAGCCCAACAAAAACCCACTGCCAACAAGGCGATTGCAAAGCAATCAGTAACAGCACCAGCGGCTTCCTTACCTATCCCTGAAAAAGTAACGGCAGCAGAAGGAATTACGGAATATAAATTAGCCAATGGGCTGAAGGTACTTTTATTCCCAGATCCGTCTAAGCAAACCATCACCGTAAACATTACCTATTTAGTAGGCTCTCGCCATGAAGGATATGGAGAAACAGGTATGTCTCACTTGTTAGAGCACATGGTTTTCAAGGGGACTAAAGAAAAACATAAGGAAGTAGCCAAAGAAATTTCTGACCATGGCGCTCAATTTAATGGTACGACTTGGTTAGACCGCACCAATTACTTCGAAACATTTGCCGCCACGGATGAAAATTTAGATTGGGCACTTGACATGGAAGCCGATCGAATGATCAATTCACGTATTGCAAAAAGTGAGTTAGAAACCGAAATGACAGTCGTTCGAAATGAATTTGAACGTGGTGAAAATGATCCAGGAAGCGTGCTAATGGAACGTATCGTTTCTACTGCTTTTTTATGGCATAATTATGGAAACTCAACCATTGGAGCCCGATCTGATATAGAAAAAGTGCCTATTGAGAATCTACAAGCGTATTATCGTAAGTATTACCAACCCGATAATGCCGTATTATTGATCGCAGGAAAATTTGACCCTATTAAAACCTTGCAATTAGTTAATCAAAAATTTGGTGTAATTCCTCGCCCAACACGTGAACTAACAAAAACATTTACGGCTGAACCCACCCAAGATGGCGAAAGAGAGGTTACCTTAAAACGCGTAGGTGATGTTCAAGTGGTGGGTATGTCCTATCACATTCCATCCGGTTTACATCCAGATTACGTTGCAGTAGATGTGATGGCAGACCTTTTAACAGATGCACCATCGGGCCGTTTGTATAAAGCATTAATTGATACCAAAAAGGCATCTAGTCAGTTTGGTATGACTTTCCAACTAAAAGAACCGGGGCTTGTTTACTTTGCAGCCGAGGTTTTAAAAGAAAAATCATTGGATTCAGTGAAAAGAATCATGATTGAAACCATTGAAAATTTTGCAAAGACTCCCCCTACTAAAGAGGAAGTTGACCGTATAAAAACCAAAGGTATCAAGAACATCGAATTACTGTTAAACAATGCTCAACGCGTTGGTATAGGCATGTCTGAGTATATTGCTCAAGGTGACTGGCGTTTATTGTTTCATACTAGAAACCAATTGGAAAAAATTACTCCTGCCGACATTCAACGTGTTGCAGCAGCCTATTTTAAATCTTCAAATCGTACTTCAGGTATATTCATCCCAACGGATAAGCCAGAAAGAGCTGAAATTCCTGAGGCCAAAGATGTAGCTGAAATATTAAAAGATTTCAAAGGAAAAGCAGCTGTTTCTGAAGGAGAAGCCTTTGATACATCGCCTAGCAACATAGATTCTAGGACTAAAGTGGAAAGTATAGCTGGAATCAAATTAGCTCTATTAGCTAAAAAAACGAGAGGAAATTCAGTTTATGCAAAAATGACGCTACGTTTTGGAGATGAAAAATCTTTGTTGGGCACTTCAACAGCCGCTGATTTGGCAGCTGATATGTTGACAAAAGGAACGGCTAAGCATACACGCCAACAATTTCAAGATGAATTGGATAAATTAAAAGCACGTGTTTCCATCTCAGGTGGAGCAACTCAGGCAAATGTATCCATTGAAACTACCAAAGACAATTTAATTCCAGCGCTAAAATTAGTTGCAGAAGCTTTGAAACAACCTATCTTCCCTGCAGATGAATTTGAGAAGTTAAAACAAGAAAATTTAACTCAAATTGAATCGCAAAAAAGTGAGCCTACAGCGAAAGCTAGTGAGGCTTTGGGCCAATTAAGAAGTGGACATTATCCTAAAAATGATGTGAGGTACCAACCTACGATGGCAGAACAGACGACTAATTATTCGTCTGCCAAATTAGAACAGTCTATTGCTTTTTATAAAGGCTTTTATGGAGCGTCAAATGCTACATTTTCAGCTGTTGGGGATTTTGATGAGGCCGAGTTAAAAACAACCATTAAAGCAGAATTTGCAGATTGGAAGTCGCCTAAGCCGTTTACAAGAATTCCTGAAATTTTCAAAGATATCAAAGCTCAAGTAAAATCAATTGAGACTCCAGATAAGGCAAATGCCTTCTTTTTAGCATACCAACCCATTAAAATATCGGATAACGATCCAGATTTTGCAGCCTTAGAATTAAGCAATTATATGCTGGGGGGTGGATCAGGTTTAAGTTCAAGATTAATGAACCGAATTCGCCAAAAAGATGGTTTATCTTATGGTGTAGGTTCTCAATTTGCGGCTAGTCCTTTAGATCAATCAGGTGCATTTGTTGGCTATGCGATCTATGCGCCGGAAAATTTGGCCAAGTTAGAGGCTGCCTTTAAAGAAGAGATTGAAAAAGTTTTGAAGGAAGGATTTACGCAAAAAGAAATCGACGAAGCGAAAAAATCATGGGTTCAAGCAAGAGCGGTAGGTCGCTCCCAGGATAGTGGATTAAGCTCTACCTTAAATTCAAATTTATACTTGAACCGCAACATGAAATGGGCGGATGATTTAGAAAATAAAGTGAAAAGTTTGACACCTGAGCAAATTTTACAAGCTTCGAGAAAGTCCATCGACTTATTGAAAATGTCATTTGTGAAAGCAGGTGATTACGAAGGTGCAGCAAAAAAGATGGCTGAAAAAGCTAAAAACGCTACGTCTGAATCAGGTGCGGTCGGTGGAGCACCGAAGCAATAAGTTAATTGTTAAACATAAAAAAAGGAGCTAGCGAACTAGCTCCTTTTTTTTATACTAATTTTTTTAGCAAAACTCCTCGAAAACACCCTCCAAATGCCCTGCGATCATTTCAGCAGAACGACCCTCAATGTGATGACGTTCAACAAAATGTACCAATTCCCCATCCTTAAATAAAGCGATGGACGGTGAAGATGGAGGATAAGGCAATGTATACTCACGAGCTTTTTGGGTAGCTTCTTGGTCTACACCGGCAAAAACAGTTACTAAATTTGTAGGCTTTTTTTCAGAAGCGGCAACCGCCTCTTTTACACCTGGTCTAGCTGTTCTAGCAGAACAACCACAAACAGAGTTGATAAACAATAAAGTAGTTCCTGGCTGCGCCATTGTATTTTCCACTTCAGCAGCAGAACTTAACTCTTTGAAACCACCTTCGACAATATCCATCCGCATAGGATGTACTAAATGTTCTGGATACATATTTTTTTATTTTTAATTTTTAAAATTCACTTACATAAAACCTAATTCTAGCTTGGCCACCTCTGACATCATATCTTGTGCATATGGAGGATCAAAAGTTAGCTCAACCGAAACCTCAGCGATTCCTTCTATTTCCCTAATAGCCTTTTCTATGTCCACCGGAATGCTTTCGGCAGATGGACAAGATGGAGAAGTTAACGTCATTAATACGTACACATTATTGACCGGAAATATTTTCACTTCGTAGATAAGACCTAATTCATATACGTCAACAGGTATTTCCGGATCATATACGGTTTTAATTGCCTTGATCACTTTTTCCTTAAGTTCAACCTCCGTCATTTGTAAGGATGTCGTCGTTTTCTCTTCCATATTCTTTTTACTTCGCTGAAAAGGCCAAAGCATAATTTTTCATTTGTTTTACCATCGATAACAAACCATTCGAACGCGTTTGCGCTAGATGTTGGCTCATTCCGATTTGATCAATAAAATATAAATCCGCCTGCATAATTTCCTCCGCCGTGTGATGGGATAATACCCGAATCAACATGCTGATCATACCTTTAACAATTACTGCCTCTGAATCGGCTTCAAAAACAATTTGATCCCCCTGCTTTTCCGCATGCAACCAAACTCGGCTTTGACAACCCTTAATGACATTTTCTTCTGTCTTAAACGCTTCAGATAAATTAGGTAACTTTTTACCTAAGTCAATCAAATACTCATATTTATCAGCCCAGTCATCAAATAAACCAAACTCCTCAATTAACTCCTCCTGGGTTTCTTGTATACTTTGAGCCATTATTGTAACATATTAATCGACCTACGTAAGGCTTTCACAAATAAATCTATTTCTTCAAACGTGTTATAAAACGCAAATGATGCCCGGCAAGTTCCCGGCAACCCAAAACGCTTCATTAATGGTTGGACACAATGATGTCCCGTCCGAATCGCTATACCAAATTTATCCAACAACACACCTAGATCTTGTGGATGTATTCCCTCAATCACAAAACTAATGACGGCAATTTTATCAGGTGCCGTTCCAATGATTCTTAAACCAGGAATGGTACTCAATTGTTCCGTAGCATAGGCTAAAAGCGCCAATTCCTGCGTGAATAATGCTTCTTTTGACAAAGCATTCACATAATCAATCGCAGCAGATAAGGCAATCACATCCGCAATATTAGGGGTGCCTGCCTCAAATTTATAGGGCAATTCATTGTAAGTCGTTCCTTCAAAAGAAACCTCCTTAATCATTTCACCCCCACCTTGATACGGAGGCATGGATTCTAACAATTCACGCTTTCCGTATAAAACCCCAACGCCCGTAGGCCCAAACAATTTATGTGCCGAAAAGGCAAAAAAGTCAATATCTAAAGCTTGAACATCTATATCTAAATGAGCGATGGACTGTGCACCGTCTATCATTACTTTTGCTCCATGTGCATGAGCCAATTGAATCATTTCGGCAATGGGGTTAATGGTCCCAATCGCGTTAGAAACGTGATTAACAGCGACTAATTTGACGCTAGCATCTAATAAATTACGGTAGGCGTTTAGATCTAAAACTCCTCTTTCATCTACTGGAATCACCTCGATGATCGCGCCTTTTTCCTCAGCAATCATTTGCCATGGAACAATATTAGAATGGTGTTCTAAATTCGAAATTAGAATCTTATCTCCTTTTGAAAAATTAGCACGACCAAAGGTCTGAGCGACTAAATTGATACTCCCAGTAGTTCCAGCAGTCAATATAATTTGATCCGAGGAAGGAGCATTAATAAATTCTTTTATTTTAGTTCTCGTTAATTCAAAAGCAGTAGTCGCACGTTCAGCCAGGGCATGAATCCCCCGGTGAATATTGGCATTATCTGACGCATAATAATGTGATAAAGCATCGATGACCGACTTAGGTTTTTGGGTGGTTGCTGCATTATCAAAATATACCAACGGCGAGCCGTTGACCTGTTGGTCTAACACCGGAAAATCAGCACGAATTTTACTAATATCTAAGGTCATTATAATAAGGTTAAACCTAAAGAAGCTTGAATTTTATTTACAATCTTATCAGACAACTCCGCACGAATATCTTCATGCTCTAATTTGTCGATCACCTGCTGAACAAAAGCTAGCAACAACAAAGTCTGTGCTGTCGCTTTCGAAATCCCTCTTGAACGCATATAAAACAGCGCCTCATCGCTCAATTGTCCCGTGGTTGTTCCATGTGAACATTTCACATCATCCGCCCAAATTTCCAATTGGGGTTTTGTGTTCATCGTCGCTCGATCTGAGGCTAACACATTTTTGCAACTTTGAAATGCATTTGTTTTTTGAGCATCAGGACGAACAAAGATTTTACCATTGAAAACGCCAGTCGCATTTCCCATCAAAACTCCTTTGTATAATTCATTGGACTCCGAATGAGGCATTCGATGGTCAACGACCGAGTGAGTATCCATTAATTGGTCCTCCCCAGGAATGTATAAACCATTCAGATTAGAAACGACTTGTGGACCATCAATGTAGAAATGTAGGTTGTTGCGCAAATAAGCTGCATTTATTGAAAATGTAAACGCATCGACCAACGAGCTTTCTTGTTGGAATATAAACGTATGATCTACATGTGTAATACTTTGCTGCAAGTCTTGATCTTTAATCAAAGTAAGATGGGCATTTTTTGAAACCCAAATCTCTTGCACGTAATTCGACAAAATCGCATGGCTTGACTCAGAACGTTGTTGTTCGAACCAAGTAATTTCCGAATCTTCCTCTAAATAAATGAATAATTTAGATTGAACGGCGGTGTCTAGTTGGCCCGACACTAAATATTGATGCAACAAAGGTTCCGCAATTTTAACCCCATTCTTGACCCATAAAACCGCATAATCAGAAGCCAAAGCATCATTTAAATCATATAAGGAATTTTGATCCAAAATTGGATTTCTTGCCTTCCATACTGAGTCGAATGCAGGATTTTGAGCCATAAATTCCGACATAGGCAAAAGGGCAATCCCTAGAGGTAAAGCACCTTCTGAATGAGTATTCCCATTTAAGGTCTGAATAATGGCGCTATGTTTCCAAACGGGATTAGGTAAATCAACAGGTAATGTCTCAGGCGACCATTGCCAATTGTGCTCATTTAAATGTTTTAAAGAGGCATATTTCCATTCCTCCCATTTGCTGGTCGGAAAACCTTTGTCAATAAATTTCCCTAGGGCCAATTGCTGAGCTTGGGTCAATGAATCTATCGTTTTGATACTATCTACTAATGTTTTCTCTAACATTTTATTTAATCTAAGGCAGAAATAATCCAATCGTATCCTCTCTCTTCTAACTCTAAGGCCAAATCCTTATTGCCTGATTTCACAATCTTTCCTTTGTAAAGAACGTGGACAAAATCAGGAATGATGTAGTCTAAAAGCCTTTGGTAATGCGTCACTAAAATCGTCGCATTTTGAGGTGTCTTTAACTTATTTACCCCTTCAGCCACGATGCGAAGTGCGTCGATATCCAATCCAGAATCCGTCTCGTCCAAGATGGCCAATTTAGGTTCTAGAACGGCCATTTGGAATATTTCATTTCTTTTTTTCTCTCCTCCGGAAAAGCCTTCATTCAGAGCTCTGCTTAATAAAGTTTGGTCTATATTGACATAGGCCATTTTTTCTTTAAACATTTTCAAAAACTGAACCGCATCCATCGCATCTTGACCTCGGTAAGCGCGAATTTCATTGATGGCCGACTTCATAAAATTGGTGGTAGAAACGCCTGGAATCTCCACAGGGTATTGAAAAGCTAAAAACAAACCCTCTGCCGCGCGCGCTTCTGGTGATAAGTCTAATAAATCTTTGCCAAAGAATTCCACAGAACCTTCGCTCACTTCATAATCCGACCTTCCGGCTAATACAGACGCTAAGGTTGATTTACCTGAGCCATTAGGCCCCATGATGGCATGAACTTCGCCCGCATGAACTTCTAAATTAATTCCTTTGAGAATTTCCTTCTCCCCTATTCTTGCGTGTAAATTTTTTACTGAAAGCATATACTATTAATTTTACTTAATGAACCACAAAATTAAGGCCATAAAATTTTAAAAACCATAGTTAATTTAGATTCGCTCTAAATAGTATCATTTTTATCAAAAAAAAAATGATACATTTGCATTCATATATTTCAAAATCTTTCCAAGATATGATCACAATCACGGATTTAGCTGCCAGTCGAATTAAAGAATTAAGATCTAAAGAGGGTTTAACGGAGGAATTTAATATTCGGGTAGCCGTAGAAGGTGGCGGTTGTTCCGGTTTGATGTATAATTTAGATTTTGCCTCAGCGCCACAGGAAAATGATATGATTTTTGAGGATAAGGGAGTTAAAGTGATGGTGGATAAGAAATCAATCTTATATTTAGCAGGAACGGAATTAGATTTCTCGGACGGCTTAAATGGCAAAGGTTTTCAATTCATTAACCCGAATGCATCTCGTACTTGTGGATGTGGTGAAAGTTTCTCGATCTAATTAAAATTGAATTTGAGCTTGCTTACTATCCAAAATATAAGGAGTTAATAAGTTGAAGACGTGAAAAATGGGCAAACCCATCACGGTATAAAAAGAGCCATCTATTTTTTCAATTCCCGCCATTCCGATAAAATCTTGGACGCCATAGGCGCCCGCTTTATCTAACCCAAATCCACCTTTTACGTACCAATCCACTTCCCAGTCACCTAAGGCTCTAAAGGAAACCATGGCCGAATCCGCGATAGACACGGTTTCATTAGGCGTAATGAGCGTAATTCCCGTCACGACTTCATGTGTTTTTCCGGATAATAATTGGAGCATCTCCCTAGCCTCAGACTTATCATTTGGCTTATTTAAAATCATATGATCCAAAATAACCACGGTATCTGCAGCTAAAATAATGGCATGTGGGTTGATATCAGCCAGAACCCTAGCCTTTTTTTCTGAAAGAAAAACGGGCACCTCATTCAGGGGCATATCTCCTGGAAAAGACTCATCTATATCCGAAGCTACCACAGAAAAAGCAAATCCTGCTTGGCCTAAAATCTCACGCCTACGAGGTGAATTGCTAGCTAAAATGAGTGGGAAACTTAAACTGAGTGTCGATTGCATAGCTCAAAATTAGCCCAAAATATGAGAAATATATTTGTTGGCAAAAAAAAATAATTTAAAATCACTTGTAATTAATGTATAAACATTTAATTTTGCGACATCTAATTAGGTACGATGTCCATTTCAGATGAAATAAAGCAATCAAGCTTCAAAAATGAGGAAACCAAAGCGGTAATCAATTTGATTTTTACGGGCAACTTCATTGTACAAAGGCAGCAAGCATTGATGAAACCATTTGGAATTACGATGCAGCAATTCAATGTGTTACGAATTTTGGAGGGTCAGAAAGGCCAAGCGATCAGTGTATTATCGATCACAGAAAGGATGTTGGACAAAATGTCGAATGCCTCACGCTTAGTCGATAAACTATTTGCCAAAAAATTAGTTTCAAGGATACAATGCGAAAAAGATCGCAGGGCGGTGGACGTATACATTTTGCCAGCAGGTTCAGCCTTAATAAATCAAATTGAAGTACACTTGGATGAATTCAGGAAGCAGATAAGCCAATTAGGAGAAGAAAATTTAAAACAATTAAATGAATTGTTGGATCAATTCAGAGCGAGTATTTCTTAACAATTAAAAATAAAAAACATGTCAATTATCAATTCGCTATCATGGCGTTATGCAGTAAAAAGAATGAATGGGAACAAAGTTTCTCAAGACAAATTAGATACCTTATTAGACGCGATTACTTTATCGGCTTCAGGTTTTGGCTTACAACCCTATCAAATATTGATGGTGGAGGATGCCGATTTAAAGGCTAAAATTCAGCCGATTGCCTATGGACAGCCACAAATCGCGGAATCGTCTCACTTACTTATTTTTGCTGCTTGGAATGAAGTAACGGAAGCGCACATTGACGCTTATATGAATTTAATCGCTGAAACACGCGGCATGTCTTTGTCAGATTTAGGTGATTTCAAAGGGGCCATTGCCGGATCTATGAAATATAAATCAAAGGAACAACAAGCACAATGGGCTGACCGTCAGGTGTATTTAGCGATGGGCACTGCATTAGCGGCCGCAGGTGAATTGCAAATAGATACAACGCCAATGGAAGGATTTATCCCCGCTAAATTAGATGAGTTACTAGGTTTAGAGGCCAAAGGCCTACATTCCGTCCTTATTTTGGCGATCGGAGAACGCGATGAAGCGACAGATTACATGGTCAACGTGAAGAAAGTAAGAACCCCGAAATCGGAATTGTTTGTCCAACTGTAAATCGTAGAATAGATCTATTCAGGCTTTTGCTGAATGTGAATCATAAAGAAAGAGGCTCCCATCGTGGAGCCTTTTTTTGTGGGTGAAAATGATCAGTTATTCGATCAAAAATAGTCTATAATTGAATGAATTAGTCCATTTAAGAATGAGACAAACTATCCACATCATCTACATTTACAATGTCATCGCGAGGACAAAAAATAAATATTTAAACCTTTTAAAATAATTTAAAAATGGAAAATAACATGTTTGATTTAAGGCAAATGCAAGCTCAAGAGCTAACATTTGAAGAATTACTCAATATAGAAGGAGGTGGATTTTGGCATACACTTGGGGTCATTTTAGGAATTGCAACGGTCGTAGCCACAGTCATCGCACTCATAACTGTAGTTGGGCCAGGCGCAGCATTAATGGCAATTATTTAAATTCTAAACAAAAATAAAATGAAAAATACAATTGAGAATAGTATACATTGGCGTGAAATGAATCAAGAAGAAATGCTTGACATCACAGGTGGGAATTGGTGGTCCGATTTCAAACTTGGTTTTAAAGAAGGATTCAATTGGGCTTGGAGTGTTGTAAAAGATACGGTAACCAATACGAGGTCTACCCAAGTAACATTTTAAATTAAAGACTATAAGGATAGCATGCATTCTTATAGTCTTTACCTACCACTAATAAAACCTAGCCATTGAAAAAGCACCTATACATTTGTTTTTATTTAAGTATTCTACTATTACCTAATTTAACTTATGGCCAATTAATCCATGGAAGAATTGTAGATCGAATAACAAAAGAACCCCTCACCTTTGCCAGCATTAAAATAGGTTATCGGGGTGTAATTAGCTCAAATGATGGTTTTTTTAAAATTACCATTAGAGAGATTGACCGAGAGAAAAACAATCAACTGAAAATCTCATTCATTGGGTTTAAAACTCAAGAAATTAATCTAAAAAGCATTAAAGATAATCTGATTATCGAGATGGAGTCCATAGAAAAACAATTAGATGAAGTTAAAATCACCAATGGAGCAGTGGAAATAATTAAAAAAGCCATAAGGAATTTTAAAATCAATTATTCGAATAAACCTTATGCAATGTTTGGAACCCAAAGTGAAACATTGGAGGATCAAAATCAAAACAAAATATACCATTTGACCTCAGAATTAAAATCCATCATGCCAAAATTCTCCTCTGATGAAAAAATTAAAATAGAGTTGAATAATTTAAATATAGAAGAGTTTAAAAAAGCAGATTCATCCAATTTTACTATATGGGGAGCGACCGGTAGAGCTATTGAATTCTTTGATTTTTCAAACAATTCATATGCAATATTCGATTCAACAAAATTAAAAAGATTCAGATTTATCGTAGAAGAAATTATGCATGAAAATAGGCCAGTATATAAAATATCATTTTCACCGAAAAAAAATAGGGAGAACTCATATGAAAGTTATCTGATGATAGATAAAGTCACATTTGCCATCATAACCTTACAAATTGAAGCGATAAACTCGAACAGCTTATGGGCTATATTGCACCAATCAAAATGGAAAATAAATTATAAGGCATTTGGCGATAAATGGTATTTCAAATCATTAATCCATGAGCATAAAAGCAGAAGCTGGACCTCCCAAAAAGAAGCATTCGAAATATTGAAATTAGAAATTCAAATTGACAAAATTGATACGATGGTCAATTTTGATATAGATTATGCAAATAACATTCAAAAAGATGATGTTTTATATTTTAAAGCCCAGAAAAAACTGGCATTAAAAGATAGTACACAACATGAGGATGTTAAACCAAGAACTTCCAAACAGTTAAATCGTTTTGTTAAATTTTGGTACTATCATATCAGTATAGGCAAAACGCTTTCAATCACTCCTTTAAATTCTTCCTCTAATTCTTTTGACTTAAGATTTACTGAAAGCAAATGGCAATTAGACTATAGCTATCAGATTCAAAAAAAAACGATTAATCCAATTCTAATTGGCTTCAGTTGCGAAATAAAAGTTGGCAAGGCCATTAAGGCATTTTATGATGGGTCCACCAATTTTGGATTAGGGGGTCGCAAAATAAATTATGCAGGATTAGGCTTAAAATTTGAAAAAATATATCATCAGGATAAAAGACCTTATGGCATTTATGTAAGCCCACAATTTGGGATAATTGCAGAAAAAATTCCTATACAAGGGCTACAATCTTTTACATCGGCACAATATAAATTGATGAATTTAAAAGAAGAACCCATTCAACTTATTGTCAGCAAAGGTATTCCCCTACTATCCATTGCCTTTGGGTATTCGTATGAAATATCAAGAAAAAAGCATTTGAATTTTGAATTAAGATACAATTATGCGAGCAAAGAGGCAAATAGTTTATTAATCAAAGATCCTACAAGATCAATATTCTTAGGTCAAAACCGCATATTGACTTCAAATATCTCTAATCAACAAGTGAGTAATCTTAACTTTTCCATTAAACTATTTTAAACCTAAATAAAATGAATGTAGCCAAAATACAAGAATTTCAGAAAATGATTCAAGACATAAAAAACGACATCATAGAAGTACATCAAGATCCAGAAGGAATATTTGAAATTGAAATTAATGGACATTTAAGAGTTCAAAAAATTAGAATCAATTTAAAAGTACATGATCAAAAATTAGAAGAAACTCTACCTGATTTGATTAATTCATCGATTGAATCAGTCAGTCTGAAAATTAAAAGCATGATAGAAATCTATCAAAAAAATTTATAAAACTAAACCCATAAAAGTCGTGAAAATTAAAACCGATGATTTTGAACATACGATTGAAAATCTATATGCTAAAAACAATAGTCAGTTTTTGACAATTTATAGTATTTCCTTGCCACTAATTGCAATTCTATTAATTATCACATGTTTAACAAACATTGACATAAGCATACAAAGTCGTGGAATTATCCGTAGTAGCGGCGAAAATATCCCTGTAACATCATTACAATCTGGTCGAATTATTTATCAAAAAGTGTTACCAAACCTAGCCGTTAACATAAATGACACCTTATTAATATTGGATTCAAAAGAAAATAAAAATGAAAAAAATAGATTAGAAAAAGAATTAAAACTAAAAAAATCAATTTTAGAAGATTTGACTCAAGTGGTTCAATTAAAAAATTCAGGTTTAGTAAATAAAAGCATTCAAGAAGATTATTATCGATATATAACTCATTTCAAAGAATTAGAACTAAAATCAGAGCAGGCCCAATTAAAATTCAATCGAGACCAATTTCTTTTTCAAGAAAATGCTATCCCACTGATCGAATATGAAAGATCAAAATTTGAAAATGAAATAGCCAAAGAAGTATCCAAAGGGTTCATTAAAGATAATTTAACCCGTTGGCAATTTGATATTAAAGAAATTTCGAAAGAGATAATAAACATTTCGAATGAGATAAATAAAATAACCCTTGAAAAAAATAATTATTTTATAAAAGCGCCAATAACTGGCCATATTATCAATTCCATAGGACTTACAGAAAATGCTAATTTACTAAATGGACAGGTATTAGCTCAAATATCACCCAATGAAAATCTAATTATTGAGTGTGTCATTTCCCCTAAAAATATTGGACATATAAAAACAAACCAATTAGTAAAATTCAATTTAGATACATTCAATCATAATCAATGGGGTTCACTGAGTGGCCATGTAATAGAAATAGACAAAAATCCCAGAATAATCAATAATGAGATGGTTTTTGTAGTAAGATGTACATACTTCCAAAAAGATTTAGTGTTGAAAAACGGAGTAAAAGGAAAGATAATAAAAGGAATGACTTTAACTGGAAATTTCTTTTTGGCTAAAAGAATGATTATTGACTTATTATTTGACAAAGTAGATGATTGGATTAATCCCAATAAAATAAAAATCACATAAAATGAAGTCCATTGAAGTAAAGCAACACGACATGATGGATTGCGGCGCAGCGTGCATATCATCTGTAGGAAATTTTCATAAGATATTTGTACCCATTACAAAAATTAGACAATGGTCGGAAACAGATAAAAATGGAGCAAATGTATTGGGACTAATTGACGCCCTAGATAAAATGGGCTTTCATGCAAAAGGAGTAAAAGCTAGCATTGAAGCAATTGACAAAATCCCTTTGCCATCAATAGCACACATGATATATGAAAATCGATTACAACATTTTGTTGTTATTTATAAAGTGAAAAAAAAATCACTAACTATAATGGATCCAAGCTTGGGCCATCTAATTCAAATAGGTATAAAGGAGTTTGAAGCTAGTTGGTCAAGTGCCTTAATTTTAATTGCCCCTAAAAGTAATTTTTCCCCTTCAAATTTCAAACAATCAAATATATCCCGATTTTATTCATTGATTAAACCTCATAAGTCAATTTTATTTCAATCCATTTTTGGGGCACTATTATATACAATCTTGGGGCTATCAATCCCTATTTATATTCAAAAAATAACAGATCATGTTTTAATCAATGGAAATAAAAATTTATTGAATTTGATGAGTAGCCTTATGATCTTATTAATAAGTATTCAAGCCATAATTGGAGCTAAAAAAACGGTATTAGTCATGAAAACCGGCCAGTTAATTGATGCCCAATTAATCCTTGGATACTATACACACATAATGAATTTGCCTCAAAGATTTTTTGATACTATGCGAATTGGTGAAATAATTTCTAGAATAAATGACGCGATTAAAATAAGAAATTTTATCAATGAAACTGCATTGGAAATTTTAGTGAATTCATTAGTCATCGTGTTTACTGTTACCTTAATGTTTACCTATTATTGGAAACTTGCATTGATTATTTCATTCATCATACCCATTTATACGGGTATATATTTTTCTATGAATTATTTAAACAAAAGGAATGAAAGGAAAATAATGGAAGTTTCTGCAAAATTGGAAACACAATTAGTTGAATCCATCAATCATGCTAAAACAATAAAAGAATTTGGAATTGAAGAATTTTCAAACTCACAAATTGAGCACAGGTTTGTAAAATTATTATTCACAGGTTTTAAATCAGGATTAAATAGCTTATTCGCATCTGCATCAAGCCAATACCTATCGTCCATTTTAACTATCATTATATTATGGTTTGGATCTTACTATGTAATTGATGGAATGGTTTCACCAGGTGAATTATTTTCATTTTATGCATTAATCGGTTTTTTTACAGGCCCTGTCACCATGCTCATTGGGGCAAATAAATCGATTCAAAATGCGTTAATCGCTAGTGATAGACTTTTTGAAATCATGGATTTAGAAATCGAAAGCACAAATCAAAGCAAGTTAACGTTACAAAAATCTGATTTAGGTGACATTCAATTCCAACATGTTACTTTCAGCTATGGAAATAAAGCAAAATTATTTGTCGATTTCAATTTAACTATTTACAAAAATCAAGTTACTGCACTAGTCGGTGAAAGCGGTTGTGGTAAAACAACCATATTTTCTTTATTTCAACAGTTATATCCAATAAGAGAAGGGAGTGTTTTTATTGGTCATTACAATATGAATGATATAAATGTAAAAGATTTAAGATCAATGGTGGGGGTGATTTCTCAAGACTTGCAACTGTTCTCCGGAAATATTATTGAAAATATTGCACTTGGAGATCCCAATCCTGACATTAAAAGAATCTTAGACATATGCAGTAAACTTGAAATTAATGAATTTATAGAAAGACTACCCAACAGCTACAATACTGAAATTGGCGAAAATGGAACATTATTATCAGGAGGTCAAAAACAAAGAATAGCTTTTGCCAGAGCTATTTATAAAAAACCTGAAATTCTATTATTGGACGAAGCCACATCCTCATTAGATTCAAATTCGGAATTGCCCATTAAGAAATTCATAGAATCCTATAAAAAACAATTTAAAACAATTGTCATTATTGCACATCGATTGAGCACGATAAAATCTGTTGACCGAATTGTTTTCCTTAAAAGAGGACAAGTTCAAGAAGTTGGCACCCACCAAGAATTAATTAACTTAAAAGGCGATTATAATAGTTTGTGGCAATTACAGCACCAAGATTTAATGATTTGAAATCAGATTTGAATATCATCTTGAAGCAACACTGACTTATCCACATCAAAGTATACCGAAATCAATAAATATCTTTCAAGACTCAATTTTGTTTGACCTCTTTCTAATTTTGCATATGCACTTTGGGTCATTTTTAGTGAGTTGGCAATTGCCTCTTGAGAAATTTCTTTAGAAAGTCTCAATCTCCGAATATTTTGAAGGATTTGATTCATATTATTATATTAATGGCTATAAGCGAAATTAATATAATTTATAAATATAAACCACAAATTAACTGATCATTTGATCCAAACTCTTTACAGGCTTCAAACCCAATTTAAGTCCCTCAGAAATCATAAAGTCCCAACCCGAAGCAAAATCATTCCGGATCAAGCCATCTAAAATAGCTTCACGAATAGCGATTTTTATTAGGCCAACTTCCTTCCCAGGACCCATGTCAAACACGTCCATAATTACCTCGCCAGAAAAAACAGGTTGAAAACTACGCAACGAATCACTGGCTTCTACCTCTCTCAACTTACCTTCCACCGTATCAAAATTTCGTAAATATTTTTTAACCTTATCCCCATTTTTAGAAGTAATATCAGCTCTACATAAAGTCATTAAAGCTTCCAATTCATCCCCCGCCTCAAAAAGCAATCTCCTTAAAGCTGAGTCTGTAATCTCTTCTTTGGATAAGGCAATAGGACGGAGATGTAAACGGACTAATTTCTGCACCAACTTCATCTTCTCATTTAAAGGCAATTTGAACCTTTTGAAAATAGTAGGGACCTGCCTCGCTCCTATTTCCTCATGGCCATGAAATGTCCACCCTTTTTGCTGCACAAATTTCTTGGTTTGAGGCTTTGCAATATCATGCAAAATAGCTGCCCAACGCCACCAAAGATCATTTGTGTTTTTTGAAATATTATCAAGCACCTGTAACGTGTGATAAAAATTATCCTTATGCCCCTTCCCTTCTTCCGTATCCACACCCTTCAACTTCATGAACTCTGGGAATATAATGGGCAAAATTTGACATGCATCTAACAACAAAAATCCATACGAAGGCCGATCTGAAAGTATGATTTTATTCAACTCCTCCGAAATACGCTCCATCGAAATAATCGACAATCGGTCTTTCTCCGTAGTTAAAGCCTCAAAAGTTTCTGGGAAAATGTCAAAGCCCAATTGGGTAGCAAAACGAACCGCACGCATCATGCGCAATGGATCATCCGAAAAAGTAATTCCAGGCTCTAAAGGAGTCCTAATTATCTTAGCTTGTAAATCATCAATTCCTCCAAATGGATCCAATAAGGTACCCCAAGTGTCATTGTTGACCGAAACCGCCAATGCATTAATTGTAAAATCTCGCCTATTTTGATCATCCTCCAAACTACCCTCCAAAACCAAAGGCTTCCGAGAATCCCGCTGATATGATTCCTTCCGCGCCCCCACAAATTCCAAATCCCAGTCATCCACTTTCAACATGGCCGTACCAAAATTCTTAAAAATAGATACCGATTGCTCAGACAAATTAAATCGCTTTGCCACTTCTTCAGCTAATCCAATTCCTGAACCCAAACAAACAATGTCAATGTCTTTACATTCACGAGCCAATAAGCTATCTCGGACAAAACCTCCCACCACATAGCTTTCTAAACCCAAGAAATCTGAGGCTTCCCCAATGATCTTGAAAATTGGATTTTCAATAATTTCTATGCCGGATTTCATCAAGATCGTATCATCGTATATTCACCACCTAATCCCAATTTAATTATTTTGGAAGATTTTATCCCTCCTTTTTTATCCGAATTTTCTGGCTTTAAAATATAATCCACCTTCGATTTGATCGATTCAGAAATACTGGCAAAATCAGTCGGCGATGGAGTTCCTGAAATATTAGCTGAGGTGGAAACAATTCCCCGCTGATAGCGATAGACCAAACCCTTACAAAATTCATCTTTCAATAATCGGATTGCGATGCTGCCATCGGGGCCTAACATATACTTACTGACGTTTTTGCCTTTAGGATATATAATGGTTAATGGATCTTCTGCGAACTCAGCTAAGTCCCAAGCAATTTCTGGCACCTGCTCCACATATTCACTTAACTGCTCAATTTTAGAAATCAACAAAATCAATCCCTTATTTTCTGGTCGATTTTTTATGTCAAATAGTTTTTCAATGGACGCATCCATACGAGCATCACAGCCCAAACCCCAAATGGTGTCACTTGGATATAAAATTACACCTCCGGACTTTAAAGAGGCAAGCGCATCTGCATATAGATTCAACATAATGGGCACAAAGGTAAGATTTAATTCCTCATTTATTAAGTCAAATCGCAATATTTGATCCAAATTGGCTACCTTTGTTGCTTATTGGGGATCATTAAATCCAATTATTTTATTATGTTATTAGTACAAAAGCAATTAATTGAAGCCCTACAAAATGGCTTATCCTCATTATTTCAAATTCAAGCAAACGACTTGGTTTTGCAAGAAACCAAAAAGGAATTTGAAGGAAGTTATACTTTTGTTGTATTCCCTTTTACCAAGCAAGCAGGTTTAGCACCTGCGGCAATCGCTGAGAAACTAGGCCAATTCGTCTTGGAAAACTATTCAGGCGTTAAAAAATTCCAAGTAGTTCAGGGCTTTTTAAACTTTAGCTTTACGGATGAGGTTTGGCTAAATGCGTTAAACAAAATTATTCAGGGTTCTCAAAAATTCTCTTTAGATAAGAAAGGGGAAAAAGTATTAATTGAATATTCATCCCCCAACACCAATAAACCTTTACACTTAGGCCATTTAAGAAATAATTTTCTTGGATTTTCTGTGGCTCAAATTTTGGAAGCCGCTGGATATGAGGTCATCAAAACAAATTTGGTGAATGACCGAGGGATCCATATTTGTAAATCGATGCTGGCATACCAACTCATGAGCCAGGGAGAAACACCCGAAACTAGTGGATTAAAAGGGGATCATTTGGTTGGAAAATATTATGTGGCATTTGACCAACTCTATAAAGCTGAAATAGACGTATTAGTTAAACAAGGTTTAGATCCTGAAAAAGCAAAAAAAGAAGCACCCATCCTTCTAAAAGCGCAAGACATGTTATTGGCTTGGGAACAAGGAGATCAAGTAGTCATGGACCTTTGGAAAACGATGAATACTTGGGTTTTTGCAGGTTTTGAGAAAAGCTATGCGCAAATGGGCGTTCGTTTTGATAAAATTTATAGGGAGTCAAATACCTATTTACTGGGTAAGAAATTGGTCGACGAAGGATTAAAAGAGGGTGTTTTTTATCAAAAAGAAGATCAATCCGTTTGGATCAATTTAGAAGATGAGGGCTTGGATGAAAAGTTGGTTTTGAGAAAAGATGGAACCTCCGTTTACATTACACAAGATATGGGAACGGCTCAATTGAAATTCGAGGATTTTGGAGCAAAAAAATCAATTTATGTGGTAGGAAATGAGCAAGATTACCATTTTGAAGTCTTGTTCCATATTCTAAAAAAATTGAATAAACCTTATTCATATGGCAATTTCCACTTATCCTACGGAATGGTTGATTTGCCCAGCGGAAAAATGAAATCACGTGAAGGCACGGTAGTTGACGCGGATGATTTAATGGCTGAAATGGTACAAACCGCCAAAGAGCGTACCATGGAGTTAGGAAAAACAGATGGATTTACGGAAGATGCGTCGAACGAATTATACCAGCAACTTGGCATGGGGGCTTTGAAATACTTTTTATTGAAAGTTGACCCCAAGAAGCGTATGATGTTTAACCCAGAGGAATCCATTGATTTTCAAGGAAATACAGGGCCATTTATTCAATATACGCATGCTAGAATCTGCTCGATTACAAGAAAATCGAAAGAATTAGGTATTGAACTTGTGGATACCCATGCATATAACACTGAATTATCCGTAACTGAGATAGATTTAATCTATATTCTGGGGCAATATAAAAGCATCATAGAGTCGGCAGCAGAAGCATTTTCTCCATCCTTAATCGCGATGTATGCGTATGATGTAGCGAAGCAATTCAATAAACTTTATAATGAATTAAGTATTTTGAAAGAGGAGGATGAAAATAAACGAAACATTCGATTAACTTTGGCAGACATTACGGGCAAAACAATTCAGCATGCTTTTTCGTTATTAGGAATAGTTTCACCCAATAAAATGTAATGAAACGTAAGTATATCATTTTTTTAACCTTTTTAATTTTGACCATCATGTTAGCAAGCTTTATGAAAATTGGATCTATTTTAACGGCATTAGCATTGCCATTCACTCAAAACACAGTTTTAACACGTCCAAACCAAATGGAAACAACCGCTGAAAAGAACTTTCATCAATTTAAAATGAAGACCATCGACGGAAAAGTAATCGACTTTTCTCAGTTCAAAGGAAAGAAAATTGTTGTTTTAAATACAGCATCAAAATGTGGTTACACTCCACAATATGCAGATTGGGAGAAATTCCATCAGGCAAATAAAGACATCGTAGTCCTAGGTTTTCCAGCCAATGAATTTGGGGGACAAGAGCCAGGAACGAATTCTGAAATAGCTAGTTTCTGTCAAAAAAATTATGGCGTCTCTTTCCAAATGATGGAAAAAGTAGTTGTAAAAGGCGGAGAGAAATGTGAGCTTTACAAGTGGCTTTCAGATAAAAACCAAAATGGTTGGAACGAAAAGGAACCAAGTTGGAACTTCTGCAAGTATGTCATCAATGAAAAAGGAGAATTAGTTAACTTCTTTGCTTCTGGAATTAAGCCAACAAGCCCTGAATTCATTGCTGCATTGAATAAATAAGTCACATGAATCGATGGATTGAGGCAGCAAGACCTCGGACCTTACCATTAGCGATAGCGAGTATTTTATTAGGAAATTTTCTGGCCTATGCGGCCGGAAAATTTTCTTTTTTAACGGCAGCTCTAGCTATTATAACCACTTTGTTACTCCAAATTCTTTCAAATTTTGCGAATGATTTAGGAGATTCAAAAAATGGAGTAGACAATAAAAACAGAAAAGTAGCCTTAAGAGCTGTACAGACTGGGAAGATTTCTCCTTCCGAAATGAAAAACGCCGTCATTATTACAGCAAGCCTTTCATTTATTTTAGGAATAAGTCTTTTATATTTTGCTTTGCAATACGCTAATCCACAAACGATTACCGCTTTTGTCGGGCTAGGTCTTCTCGCTATTTTAGCAGCAATCGCTTATACGGTTGGCAAAAAACCCTATGGCTATATGGGCCTAGGCGACCTTTCTGTATTTCTATTTTTTGGTTGGGTTGGCACCTTTGGCACCTATTATTTACAAACTGAAATTTTAAATTATTACATTCTAATTCCTGCCTCTGGTTGTGGATTTTTATCTGTTGCCGTATTGAATTTAAATAATTTGAGGGACATCGAAAATGACCGAAAAACTGGAAAAAATTCTATTCCAGTTCGTATAGGTAAAATTTATGGGTTCTACTACCAAAAAACAATCATGTTATTAGGTGTATGTACCTTTATAATCTACTTAATGTATCAAGGAAAACCCATTCAATTATCACAGAACATTATCATTATGGCGGGATGGTACCCTTTGGTTCAAATCATTAAGCAATTGAATTCAAAAATGACCCCAGCACAAATAGATCCTTATTTAAAAAAGACTGCATTGAGCACTTTGTTTTTGATTGTGATTTTTGGTGTGAGTCAAATTTTTCTTAGCTAGAAAATTGACTATTTTTACAAAAAAATAATCCACTCATGTTACAACGAATTTCCATTCTATTCTTGTTGAATTTACTATTCATCACTACAGTCATTGCCCAAGACGCCACTCCTAATTACCTTGAATTAGGCATTACGCAAAACAAAACAGGTAATTACGCCGATGCATTAAGGAATTTCAGCATTGAAATTGAAAAAAATATCGCCAATCCGAATCCCGTTTCATTTTACAATCGCGGATTTGCCAAATACAATTTAAAAGATTTCCGAGGAGCTATCTTAGATTTTGACAAAGCTATTGAATTGAAACCTACTTATTTTGAAGCTTTTATCGCAAGAGGACAAAGTTATAGCATGCAAGACAATCATAAAGTGGCCATGAATGATTACAATGAAGCGATTCGTTTAAATCCATTGGAAGCCACCGCGTATTTTAGTCGGGGTATCTCCAAAATGAAACTTCAAAACTTTCGAGGAGGTTTATCTGATTTCAACAAATCATTAGAATTAAATCCAGAATATGCACCAGGCTTAGCATCTAGAGGCGAATCAAAAGTAAAACTGGGAGACTATAAAGGCAGTTTAGAGGATTTTGATAAAGCCATCACCATCAATCCAAAGCGCGCAAATTATTATTCGAGCAGGGCTTATTCCAAACTAAAATTAGGAGAATTTGCCACAGCTTTAAAAGATTATGCGGAAGCTATTAAACTGAGTCCAGACAATCCAGATGATTATTATTTTTCAGGATTTTGCAAAACCCAATTGGAAAATTTTAGAGGCGAAAACGGTGAAAAAGGAGCATTAGAAGATTTCAGCAGGTCATTGGAATTAAACCCAATGAAAGTGGAAGCTTATTATGGAAGAGGCTTTTCAAAATCAAAAATTGGGGACCAAAGGGGAGCCATTGAGGATTATACGAAAGCAGCAGAAACAGGAAACAATGAAAATGCGAAGATTCTTTATGATGGCAAAATGTCTAAAAATTTGCTAGATGACCTAAGAAATGGCGTACAGGACAAAATAAAAATGGCAGAATTTACGTCTGAAAGAGCTGAAATATATTTCAATAGAGGATCTGCTAAGGCAAAATCTGGGGACCAAAAACAAGCTATGGATGATTACAATAAAGCTATTTCGCTCAATCCAATATATGCGGAGGCCTATTTTTTAAGAGGCGTTGCCAAATCATCTTTGGGAGACCAACGTAATGCCATCCAAGATTGTAGCAATGCAATTAAATTAAATCCGAAATATGCGGAAGCTTATTATGTTCGAGGCATTATAAAATTAGCCCTCAGCGACAATACTGGTTGTTTAGATCTAAGTAAATCAGGAGAATTAGGATATAATCCTGCCTACCAGGTCATCCGAGATCATTGCAATTAATATCAAAATCATTCATTTGAATAAAAAAAGCCTTCTGAAACGAAGGCTTTTTTTTATTCAAATCTTAAGTGCTTGACAGATTCACCTGAATTAGCTAATTCTTCTAAAGCATCTATGCCAATTTGCAAATGCTTATTGACAAAATTGACTGTAACCGTAAGATCACTTTTTTCCGTTTTAACCCCATCAGGTGTCATAGGATTATCAGAGACTAAAAGCAAAGCCCCATGAGGTATTTTATTGACAAAACCCACGGTAAAAATGGTCGCCGTCTCCATGTCGATGCCCATGGCACGAATATCGGACAAATAGGTTTTGAAAACTTCATCATGCTCCCAAACTCTTCGATTAGTTGTATAAATCAAGCCGGTCCAATAGTCCATTTCATGTTTCTTGATCATGGATGAAACCGCTCTTTGCAGTCGGAATGAGGGCAAAGCAGGTACTTCCTTTGGCATATATTCATCTGAAGTCCCCTCTCCCCTAACTGCGGCAATGGGTAAAATCAAATCACCAATATTTAAATTTTTCTTTAATCCTCCGCATTTCCCCAAAAACAATACCGCATGAGGAGAAATAGCAGATAATATATCCATCACAGTAGCTGCCATAGGTGAACCCATACCAAAATTTATGATCGTAATGTTATTAGCTGTAGCCGTTTGCATAGGCCGGTCGTTCCCTAAAATCTCCACTGAAAATTTTTCAGCAAACATCTCTACATAATTTTTGAAATTAGTCAATAAGATGTATTGGCCAAATTTTTCAATGGGAGTTCCCGTGTATCTGGGTAACCAATTTTGAACAATCTCTTCTTTTGTCTTCATAAATTATGTTTGAGTGATGAAATTAATCTAAATAAAGATTAATTTAGTATTTGGCTTTAAAACCTATGAATTCTTCGAACAATTTACAATTGATTTTCCCTGAATTTGAATACAAATTAACAAAAAAGGAAGGGAAACTTTTTATTTATGACCCAATAGCTAAAAAATACAGGGCTTTAAGCCCAGAGGAATGGGTAAGGCAACATTGTTTGAATTTTTTAACAAACCATTTAGGATATCCTGCCACAAACATTCAAATAGAAAGAGCTTTTAAAGTAAATAAATTAGTCAGGCGCACTGACATTCAGGTGTTTAATTCATTAGGAGAATTGTTGATCATCATTGAATGCAAAGCACCCCACATAGAAATAAATGAAATTACCTTTCAACAAATCAGTCAATACCAACAAAAAAATGTGGCTAAATATTTAGCCTTAACCAATGGATTAGAGAATCATATTTTTGAAATAAACACAACAGAAAATCTAACCAATAAAATCAATCAATTCCCAGCCTATTTATGAAAACCTTTCTTTATTTAATTATCACCTCAACGTTTTTATTATTTTCTCAAACATCATTAGCTCAAAAGAAGTCAAATACATTGCCTAAGAGACCGAAATTGGTCGTAGGCATCGTGGTAGATCAAATGCGATACGAATACCTTTATAAATATGCAGATCGATATGTAGATGGTGGGTTTAAGCGACTCATGAAAGAAGGGTTAAATTGCCAAGAAAATCATTATAATTATGCGCCAACGGTCACTGCAGCGGGACATACCAGTGTTTATACGGGTACTGTTCCATCTGTTCATGGAATTGTGGGCAATGATTGGACCGATGTGGCTAGTGGCAAAAAAGTATATTGCACAGAAGATAGCACCGTAAAAACAGTAGGAACTACAGGAAAAACAGGTTGGATGTCGCCTAAAAATCTTTGGACCAGCACCATCACAGACCAATTAAAAATGGCGCAAAATTACAAGTCTAAAACAATCGCCTTAGCCTTAAAAGACCGTGGAGCTATTTTGCCCGGAGGACATACGGCAAATGCCGCTTATTGGTATGATTCAAAAGAAGGCCGCTGGATTAGTTCTAGCTTTTATTTCAATGAATTACCTAGCTGGGTTCAATCATTTAATGCAGAGGAAAGAGCTTTAAAATATGTTCAAAAAGGTTGGAACACGATTTACCCAATCGAAACTTATACCCAAAGTGCTGAAGATGAAAATAAGTTTGAAGGAAAGTTACCAGGTGAAAAATCCACTAGTTTTCCACATGATTTAAAGGGAGGGAATCCCTTAGAAGTCATTAGAACCACTCCATATGGCAATAGCATTACCAAGGATTTTGCGCTCAAAACTCTTGAAAATGAAAAATTAGGCAAAAATGGATCAACCGATTTTTTAGCCATTAGTTTTTCATCAACTGATTATGTAGGTCATAATTTTGGTCCACAATCCATTGAATTAGAGGATACTTATCTGCGTTTAGATAAAGATATCGCAGAGATATTGACCTATTTAGATGCGCAATATGGAAAAGACCAAGTGCTTGTTTTTCTTACAGCAGATCACGCGGTAGCTGAGGTTCCTGGGTATGCCAATAGCAAAAAATTGCCCGGGGGAGTTTTTGACCGAAATGGATCCATTTCCGACATGAAAAAAGCGATCAATCAAGCATTCGGAAACGTAGATTTATTGGTCGGCGAAGAAAATAGCCAACTCTATTTCAATCATAGTTTGATGACTAAAATGGGGATTGATTCAAAAAAACTATTTGACGTAGTTCGAAAATCGTACCAAAAGCAGGAAGGTTTCTCAGAGCTTGTCAATTTGCAAGATATTCAAAGTGCTAATTTAAATGCGCAATATACCCAATTGATCATCAATGGATATCATCCGGCTAGAAGTGGAGATTTTATGATATTGTTAAAACCATCCTGGTTTATGGGATCAAAAAGCGGCACGACGCATAGTACTTTATATTCCTATGATACCCATGTACCCTTGTTGTTTTATGGCTGGAAAGTTAAGCCTAGCGAAATTGTAAAAAGAACATATATTAGTGATATATCTGTTACATTGGCCAACTGGCTACATATCATGGAACCGTCAGGAAGCATAGGCAATGTTATAACGCAAATACCATAACCATTAAATCAATACTTGCAATTTTTAAAGATTATTAGCTAATTTTGCACTAAAATTTAGAATTAATTTAAGATTAACAAATGAAAATAGCTGTTGTAGGAACTGGATATGTTGGTTTAGTCACGGGTACTTGTTTTGCCGAAACGGGAAATCACGTCACTTGCGTGGATATCAATGAAGATAAAATTAATCGAATGAAAGCAGGCGAGGTTCCTATTTACGAACCCGGTCTTGAGGACTTGTTTCATCGAAATACAGCTGAAGGAAGATTGAATTTTACCACATCGCTGAGTCAGGGTATAGAAGGGGCAAAAGTGATTTTTCTAGCTTTGCCAACTCCTCCGGGTGAAAATGGCTCTGCCGATTTAAAATATATTTTACAAGTAGCCAATGATTTAGGGCCACTGATCTCCGAATATACCGTGATCATTGACAAAAGTACAGTACCCGTTGGAACCTCTGAACTTGTCCATCAAGCGATTGCAAAAAATGTTTCTCCTGATTTATTTGACGTAGTTTCAAATCCTGAATTTCTGAGAGAAGGTGTGGCGGTTGAGGATTTTATGAAGCCAGACCGAGTGGTCATTGGAACGGAATCCGACAAAGCAAAAGAAATATTGAATCGATTATATGCTCCATTAGTTCGCCAAGGAAATCCAATCATTTTCATGGATGAACGTTCAGCAGAAATGACCAAATATGCAGCTAATGCATTTTTGGCTACCAAGATTACCTTCATGAATGAAATTGCCAACCTGTGCGAGTTAGTCGGCGCGAACGTAGATGATATTCGCAGAGGAATCGGTACTGATTCAAGAATAGGCAAACGGTTTTTATTTGCAGGCATCGGATATGGAGGTTCTTGCTTCCCTAAGGATGTGCAGGCGCTAGCCAAAACTTCAGAAGAGAACAATTACCAATTTCACATTTTAGATAGTGTGATGAAGGTCAATGAAAAGCAAAAAACTAAATTGATTCCGATTATAAAAAATCACTTCAATAATGAATTAGCTGGAAAAACGATCGGTATTTGGGGTTTGGCATTTAAGCCTTATACAGATGACATTCGTGAGGCACCTGCATTGTATAACATCGAACATTTATTGGAATTAGGATGTAAAATCAATGTATATGATCCTGAGGCGATGCCTAATGTCAAGGAATTATTAGGTGATACTGTTACCTTCTCAAAGAATCCTTACGATGCGATTGAGAATGCAGATGCGCTCCTTATTGTGACCGAATGGCCACAATTTAGAACACCTGACTTCGAACGCATGGAAAGCTTATTGAAAAATAAGGTTATTTTTGACGGTAGAAATTTATATGAAATGGCTCAAATGAAAGAATTAGGCTACACCTATTATTCCATTGGCCGCGGGGTGGTTAGGTAAATTTAGGTAAGAGGTAATAGGTAATAGGTAATAGAAAACAGGTATTAGGTAATAGGTAATAAGTTTTAAAAGCATTATGAAGAGAATATTAATTACAGGGGGTGCGGGATTCCTAGGCTCACATTTATGTGACCGTTTTATCAAAGAAGGATATCACGTAATTGCCATGGATAACTTGATTACTGGGGACCTGAAAAATATCGAGCACTTATTTAAGCTTCCAAATTTTGAATTTTACCACCATGATGTTTCTAAATTCATTCATGTTCCTGGACAATTAGATTATATTTTACATTTTGCATCGCCTGCCTCTCCGATTGATTATTTAAAAATACCCATTCAAACCTTAAAGGTGGGCTCATTAGGCATTCATAATTGCTTAGGCTTAGCTAGAGTAAAAGGAGCACGTGTATTAATCGCTTCCACATCAGAGGTTTACGGAGACCCGACCGTCCATCCTCAACCAGAGGAATATTGGGGAAATGTTAACCCAGTAGGCCCACGTGGCGTATATGACGAAGCAAAACGTTTCCAAGAGGCAATGACCATGGCCTATCATACCTATCATGGATTAGAAACAAGAATCGTCCGAATCTTTAATACCTATGGCCCAAGAATGCGATTAAATGATGGTCGTGTGCTTCCTGCATTTATAGGCCAAGCATTGCGTGGAGAAGATTTAACCATGTTTGGCGATGGATCACAAACAAGAGCTTTCTGTTTTGTCAACGATTTAGTGGAGGGTATTTATCGACTTTTATTAAGTGATTACACCCAACCTATGAATATCGGTAATCCAGATGAAATTACCATTAAGGAATTTGGTGAAGAAATTATCAAATTAACGGGGACTACCCAAAAGCTTATTTCATTGCCATTGCCAACAGATGACCCTAAGCAACGTAAACCCGATATCACAAAGGCGAAAGCTATTTTAGGTTGGGAGCCCAAAGTATCTCGTGCAGAAGGTTTAAAAATCACCTACGAATATTTCAAATCATTAAGCCCAGAAGATTTACATCGAATGGCACATCATAAAGAGTTCTAGTTAAAACCGGGGAAACCCGGTTTTTTTATTCCTGTAGAGACGCGCCACCTCGCGTCTTTTTTTGTTTATTTTTCCGGGAGAAAAAGATGCATAATTTCGCATCTCTACAAAAAGAATCACCCGAATTTAAAAAGACGCAATTACCTGATCAGCATAAAACAAAAAAGGCTGCCCTTACGAGCAGCCTTTTTATTTCGGAATTGCAATATCTTAATTAAAGATATAACGAACTCCAAATTGTGCTTGCCAACGAGATCCTAGACCAAATGATCTTTGGAAAGTATCAGACAAAGGAGTAGTTCCAGAACGATAAGGGAACTGGAAAACAGGTTTTCCTGTAGCAGCATCATTAGCAACGTAATTAATCAAACCTGCACGAAGTGTTGATTGATTTAATCCCCACTGTGGTGTTACATAATTACCAAAGTTAAATACATCTAAGGTAAACTGTAAAGTGTTTTTATGACCACCTACTTTGATGTAAAAATCTTGAATAATTTTAAAGTCAAAGTTGGCAGACCAAGGTAACTCTGCACCATTACGCTCAGCATATTGACCACGATGTGCATTCAAATAAGAATCTTGCGTGATATACTTATCCAAATCTGCCCATTGCTGAGCAGCAGTATATGTACCCAAATCTCTTAACATAATGTCGGATTGACTACGAGGGACAAAAATCAAGTCATTATTTGGTTGATTATCTCCATTCATATCTCCAGAATATGTGTAAGAGAAACGACCTGCAGGAGCCGCAGAATATGTAAATCCGAAAGTAGTACTCGCATTCTCATTCAAGTAGTTAAAACGATAAGAACCATACGCGTTAAAACGATGTGCTTGCATGAAAGAAGAATAAGAAGCCACATTCTCATTGGGATCACCAGAAACTACACGATCTCTCCATTGAGATTGAGCAATAGATCCACCGTCATTCACTGAACGAGAATCAGAGTTCGTGTACGCTAGAGAAGCAAAAAGTCCATTTTCAAATGATTTTGAAATAGTAGCTGTGAATGCGTATGAGTAACCTAAGTCTGTATTCTTGATAACAATCGCATCAGAAATATTAGGACTTGATACCGTGTTAGGTCCAACGGCAGGAGCATTTACGCCTCTCACATTACCATAAATAGCGAAATTTCTCACTGAACTTGGAAATCCATTCGCACCTAAAGTGTAGAAAATCATACGATTATCTGAACCAACAGCCTTAACCGTCGACTTAGGCAAATTCACGTTTTCTAAATATACAGCGTTAATATCCTTAGTATAAATCCCCTCTAAACCTAAAATCCAACCATCCCCTAAGTTTTTGTCTAAAGCTAAGTTGGTTCTGAATACTTGAGAAAATTTAAAGTTAGGATCCGTAACAGCTAAATTGTAAGCTGTAGGAGTCAAAGGCAAAGTAATTGCTGGACGATAAGCATTTACGTCTGGATTAAATGGACGGTTTGTAGGTGTTGGAATATTTTCTGAACCAAACAATACACCATTGTTAGACAGTTGATTCGATAACCAAACGTAAGGAACACGACCAGAAAAGACACCTAAACCTCCACGAATTTGAGTTTGCTTGTCATCCTGAACATCCCAGTTGAAACCAAAACGGGGTGACCATAAAACAGTTGGTTCGGGGAATTTATTAGTAGCCAATTTAACCCCATCACGGAAAGTTAAACTTGGAACATATGTATTAGTATACTTTGGCTCGTCAAATGAAGGAAATGAAGTAGCATCTGCACGTAATCCAAATGTCAATTTAAGTCCTTTCGCTGCGGCAATCTCATCTTGGCCATAAAAACTTAATGTACTACCCTTCATTTCAGCAAAAGGGAAAGTGCTGTAGTTTGACCATTGCTGTTGGTAACGCGCAGGAATTACCTTCGTATCTCCATTGGCCGAATTAATGAAATCATCAATCGATCTGAATTGATAAGCACCATAATAATTAGGAGCAAAACCATTCATAAATGCATTTGTCTCATATGCAAAACCTAGCGTATACACATGCTTACCTTTGTAAATTGTTAAGTTATCAGCGATTTGGAAAATATCAGAATTCAAAATGTTATTTGCCGAGAATGGCTCATATCCAAAAGTAGTCAACTCATTTAAATCATTATTTCCGATATCAACTGTCGGGAATGGATTATCATTCACTGGAGATTGACGGAAATCACGCATAGCAGTGTAACCTACAGTCAAGTTATTCGCTACTGAGCTAGAAAAAGTTGAATTTAATTCTGCAATGTATGAATCTAAATTATTGTTGATTCTATATAATGAACCTTGGAAAGGCAAAACAGTAGCTGAAGGAGCACGACCACCGGTTAATGAACCTGAGTTGGATGGATTAATGTCCGCGTAAGAACGTAAATAATTATATTTTACATTGAACTTATGCTTGTCAGAAATATTCCAATCTAAACGCAAATTCACTTTTTGAGAATATTTCTCTTTATTCCAGTTCTCGTAAGCACCTGGATTGTATTTAAATTTGGACATCAAGAAATCTTTCAAACGATCTAAATCGGCTGCTTTTGCTAACGATCTATTAGGCTCAGAACCTGTTCTTGTAGCTACAAAGTTAGAACCTGGTTCAGTTTGTGTCTCTTGTTCAAAAGATCCAAAAACAAATAATTTATCCTTGATCAAAGCACCACCGATACGAGCACCAATTTGACCACGTGAAAAAGTACCATATTGATTCACCACACTACCAATTTTATTACCCACCAATCCTTGATCAGATCCAAAATAATAACCTGAACCCGACCAATTGTTAGTACCTGATTTGGTTACTACGTTGATGTTTGCTCCAGTCGCCATTCCTTGACGAACGTCATAAGGTGCGATCAAAACTTGGAACTGGTCAATCGCATCCACTGAAATCGGAGATGCACCAGCCTGACCACCAATGGTACTAGACAAAGCAAAGGCATTATTGAAAAATGCTCCATCAACTGTAATGTTGTTATACAATGAATTTCTACCCGCAAAGCTCAAACCATTTGCACGTGGATCTAAACGAGCGAAATCACCTAATGAACGATTTAAAGTAGGCAAAGTAGTAATTTGACTATTACTAACTGTTGTTGCAGCACCCGTACGACCTGAATTGATGATCGAACTACGAGAAGCAACCACTTTAACTTCTTCCAATTGAGATTGATTGACTTCTAATTTGAAGTTTTGGCGTAATTCTTGAGCTAAAGTCAATACAATTCCAGATTGAATCGCATTTTTATACCCCACAAATGACACAGTAACTTTGTATGGACCACCCACACGCATGTTGACAATATTATAGCGACCATCAGCTCTTGTAGAACCACCATAACGAGAACCCGTAGGCTCATGAATGGCAATAACCGATGCACCAGGTAATCCTTGCCCTTTTTCATCCACTACAGTACCTGCTAGAGCAGCAGTTGTAGAACCTTGAGCAAATACTCCACTCACAGGTAGCATCATTAAAAGCGCAAAAAACGCTCCAAACAACACAGAATTAGTCATAAATCTTTTCTGCATAAAATTGAAATTTAGATATAAGTTAGTTGAAAGAAACTTTACACAAAATAAACTTAAAAAATCAAATACTCCAATTGTTTGCAATAAGACTTTTCAGGTTTTTTGATCTAAATTATTGATTTATAGGACAAAAGCAGTAAAAAATACTATTTTTAAAATCCACAAGCCATATAATAATACAAGTTTCCTTGAAAATTTAACAAAACCTTAATTTTTAATTATTTAAAGAATATTTTTGCAGTTGAAATTTATATATGCAAACGAACAAAGAACCCATCAAATTAACTTCATTTTCACATGGAGCTGGCTGTGGTTGCAAAATATCCCCACAAATTTTAGACAAAATCCTTACAACGGATACACCTAAAAAGAATCATCCTCTATTGTTAGTTGGCAACGAGAGTAGAGACGATGCCGCCGTATTTGATTGGCAAAATGGAGAAGCTGTTATATCGACGACCGACTTTTTTATGCCCATCGTGGATAACCCATTTGATTTTGGCAAAATAGCGGCTACGAATGCCATTTCTGATATTTATGCGATGGGAGGAACTCCACTCATGGCCATCGCCATACTAGGCTGGCCCATCGAAAAGCTTGCCCCAGAAATTGCAGCCCAAGTTCTTGAAGGTGGAAGGGCCGCCTGTGCTGAAGCAGGAATTCCTTTAGCTGGGGGGCACTCTATCGACTCCCCTGAGCCTATTTTCGGTTTAGCTGTTACAGGAAAGGTCAAAAAAGAACATTTAAAACAGAATGATCAGGCTACCCAAAATTGCCTTCTTTATTTAACAAAGCCTTTAGGAGTAGGGATTTTATCGACGGGTCAAAAAAGAGGCATTGTCAGCCCAACTGATTTAGCCAAGGCAGTCAAACAAATGAGTACACTTAATTTATTGGGTGAAAAATTAGGCCCATTATCTTATGTCAAGTCTTTGACTGATGTGACGGGGTTTGGTTTATTTGGACATTTAGTCGAGATGTCGGACGGTTCACAAGTAAGTTCCGAGCTATTTTTCAAGGAAATACCCACACTGGACAATTTAGATACCTACTTAGATCAAAAATGTTTCCCTGGTGGAACAGAACGAAATTGGTCTAGCTATGGACACCGAATCCAAGACGGTATTACAGAATACCAAAGGCTCATTGGCGCCGACCCACAAACCTCGGGGGGCTTATTAATTGCCATAGAGGAAAAATATCAAGAAGTCTTTGAAAAATTCCTAAAGGACGAAGGATTCAATCTAAAGCCGATTGGAAGGACCACTGAAAAAAGAGAAAAAGCGATATACATTCAATGAAATTATTTTTCAGAAAATTAGGTGAGAAAGGTAGCCCCATTGTTATTTTACATGGTATTTTTGGCACGTCGGACAACTGGGTAGGCATCGCTAAAGTCTTAAGCGAAAACCACCAAGTCTTTCTTTTGGACCTACGAAACCATGGCCATTCTCCTTGGTCAGACGAATTTGACTACCAAGTCATGTCGGAAGATTTAATGGAATTCATTCAAGACCATTCGCTAGAAAAACCCTTGTTGATCGGTCATTCGATGGGCGGAAAAGTCGTGATGCAATTTGACCTAAATTATCCCAACATAGCCCATAAAATAGTCATTGTGGACATAGCACCCAAATTTTATCCCGTGCATCATAGTTTAATTTTAGAAGGATTAAATAGTTTAGATGTAGCGAATTTGGAGAATAGACAGGCGGCTAATGAGCACATGAAGCGATTTGAGGAAAATGAGGGGGTGCGCCAATTTCTACTAAAAAACCTCCATAGAACTGGGGAAAATGGTTTTGAATGGAAAATAAATCTACAAGTCATTTCGAAAAATATTGATGTGGTGGGTTTAGAGTTATGGGTCAATCAACCCTCCGAAACCATTGCCATTTTTATTAAAGGCGCTGAATCACATTACATTCAACCGGAGGACCAACGATTAATCTCGGAAATATTTCCCAATTTTGAGTTGTTCGAAATTCCCCATGCAAGTCATTGGGTTCAAGCAGATCAACCCGCGGCATTTTTAGAAGTAATAAACAGCATACTATGAAACTCGTCCTCATCCCCTGCCCCATCTCAGAAAATACCGCATCGGATGTGTTGCCCGCAGACGTCTCGAAATATGTCCTTTTATGCAAGCATTATTTAGTTGAAAATATAAGAACCGCCAGAAGGTTTATCAGCGAACTGAAATTAGGGATTAATATCGAAGAGTTAACTTTTGAAATTTTAGATAAAGACAGTACCCGTTCCCTAATTTCATCTTTTATTTCTAAGCACAAACAAGAGGAATACGTAGGGGTTTTATCAGAAGCGGGTTGCCCTGGAATTGCAGATCCAGGAGCTTTGGCTGTGTCCATCGCACAGGAAATGAATATGGAAGTGGTCCCTTTAGTAGGCCCATCCTCCATTTTATTAGCCTTGATGGGCTCTGGATTTTCAGGTCAAAACTTTACATTTCATGGTTATTTACCCATCGATAAAGATTTAAAAGCTAAAAAAATAAATCTTTTAGCAAGAGAGGTAGAAAAAACTGGGTTTACCCACTTGTTTATTGAAACGCCTTTTAGAAATAATGCAATGCTAGAAGATCTGATCAATAACTCTCCCGCTAATTTATTAATCTGTATTGCCTGTGATGTAACAAGCCCCACAGGATTTATCAAAACTAAGTCGGCCCACACCTGGAAAAGCGAAATGCCCGATTTACATAAAAGACCTTGCATCTTCCTGCTAGGTCAATAAAATTGAATTAAAGTAGTAATTTGCAGAAATTTCTAATACCGATGCAGTTAAAATCTTTTTCATTTAATCCATTCCAAGAGAACACCTACATTATTTGGGATCAAGATGGGAATGGAGCCATCATTGATCCTGGCTGTTATACATTTGAAGAAAGGCAAGAATTAAAAACGTTTGTAGACGAGAATAAGATCCAACTACAATTCATTTTAAATACGCACGCACATATCGACCATGTGCTGGGAGTTGATTTCGTAAAGAATGAATATAAAATACCTTTTTGCTTACATCCCAAAGAAATTCCGATTTTAAGTGATTCCGAAAATAGGGCTGCTGTGTATGGATTTCCTCATTATCAAGCGGCATCAGTGGATCGCTGGTACACAGACAATGAAATAATCACCATTGGTAATATCGAATTAAAGGTGCTTTTTGTCCCAGGTCATGCGCCCGGACATGTCGCCTTTTATGAAGAAAAACATGGCATACTCATTGACGGCGATGTATTATTTAGAAGAAGTGTGGGAAGAACAGATTTCCCCCTTTGTAATCATGCGGATCTCATGAATAGCATTCGCACCCAATTATATACATTACCTGATTCGGTAAAAGTGTATCCTGGGCATGGCGGACCCACCACGATCGGTGAGGAAAAAGTTAGTAATCCATATATCAAAGGACTATGAGCATCAAGAAAGAAATACCCAATATATTGACTTTAGGTAATTTGCTGGCCGGTTGCTTGGGTTTGTATTTTGTCATGCAGTCCAAATTGGAATATGCCGCTTACATGATTTTCATTTCATTGGTTTGCGATTTCCTTGATGGCTTTTTAGCCAGGTTATTGCATGCTTACTCAGATATCGGCAAAGAATTAGATTCATTGGCCGACGTGGTTTCCTTCGGAATATTACCCAGCTTTATCTTACTGAATTTAGTGGAGCAAAGTTGTGGCAATCAATGTACAATAGGCCTTTTCGGGTTTTATAAACCATTCTTAGTTTTCTCATTAGCGTTGATGTCGGCCTATCGACTCGCAAAATTCAATGTAGATACCCGACAAACAGATCAGTTTATTGGTGTTCCTACTCCGGCCAATGGTTTATTAGTAGCCTCATTGCCATTAATCCTGCATTTTCAACCTGAATACGCAAGCTATATTTTGAATTTCAAGGGAATCCTTATTTACAGTGTTATAATGAGTTATTTATTGGTGTCCGAACTGCCACTCATGGCTTTCAAGTTTAAAACTTGGGATTGGAAAAGCAATCAGATAAAATTCATTTTCCTTTTCTATTGTATTGCTGCCCTAGTTATGCTTAAATTTGTAGCTTTCCCGATCATTGTGATTAGTTATATCCTTTTATCTGGAATAATTTTTATCCTCAATCCCTCCAAAAAATGAAATTTTTAGCTGAAATTAATGTAATGCCTCAAAAAGAAATTCTAGATCCTCAAGGGAAAGCCGTTCGTATCGGTTTGCAAAATCTAGGCATTCATCAAGTAGCGGATGTGCGTATCGGAAAACATATCACATTAACTTTAGAGGCTAATAATGAGTCTGAAGCGAATGAAATTGTGACCAATGCTTGTAATAAATTATTGGCCAACTTGATCATGGAGGAATTCGAATTTACCCTTAAGGCCCTGTAATTAAAATTGGTTTGTGTGTAAAAGCACAAGTGTACAGGCTTCTTCTACCTTAATATTCAATTTTTCAATTTCTGCATATAGGTTCGGGTTCTCCGTACCTGGATTAAAAATAATGCGTTTGGGCTTTATTTGGATTAAATCCTCAATCAAATTCTGTTGATTTTGCGGTCCCACATACAGCGTAACTGTATGGATATGATTAAAATCATTTTTCCCCACCTGTATGGCAAAACCTAAAGCTATCCCAGCTTTATTTCCTTTCAAAAAGACCTCATGCCCCTTTTCCTTTAATAATTCCAATGCTTTATAAGCATAACGTTCGGGGTTGTTAGACGCCCCAAAAATCAAGACTCTCATATTCTCAATAAATAATCGCAATATTAATTATTAAATTCCGTTATTAGCCCAGATAATAATGAATGAGTTAGAAATTAACACATTCAAAATACAATTCGCCAAACTAGACAATGAAAAAAACGGAACAAGTTCCCATAGTTAACTATTGGAACGAAAAATGGGAAAGGATCGACTTTCCTGAATTCGACAATCAAATCCATTATGAGATTTCAAACTACGGCCGAATCAAAAGCTTTCAAAATACGGATGAAGGCGTTTTAATTCATGGCTCTCTCATTCAGGGATATCAATCGCTCAATGTGCGATTTCAAAACAAATCGGTTAACCACTACATACATAAGTTAGTGGCTAAGCATTTTTGCCAACAAAACAGCCCAAAAGACACATTTGTGATACATCTCGATTACAACAAACTGGATAATCGCGCAGATAATCTACAATGGGCGGATCGAAGTAAAGTCACCGAGCACAATAAAAATAACCCATCAGTCATCAATCGACTCATTCCAATAAGGACAAAAAACTATAAATTGACCGAAGGAAAAGTGATGCTCATTAAACAAATGCTTAGGTCGGATAAAAGCAGACTTAAGATGATCGCCAAACAATTTGGTATCACGCATACTCAATTGAACAGAATTCGTTCCGGAGAAAATTGGAAGCAAGTAAAACTAGCAGACGAGGTCTAAAACAATGCAGATGCAATAGCCCGAACACTATCTGACTTACTCATGGTATAAAAATGCAATGCTGGCACATGGGCATTGATAAGCTCTCTACCTTGTTGGATCGCCCACTCAATGCCTATCTGCTTTATTGCAGCATTATTATCACATTTTCGAACCTCTGAGGCTAATGCCTCTGGAATTTCTAAATGAAAAATCTCAGGCAATATCTCCAATTGCTTTAGGGTTGCTAATGGCTTAATTCCAGGAATTATAGGAACACCAATACCTATCTCACGGCATTTACGGACAAAATCAAAATACTTTTCATTATTAAAAAACATTTGAGTCACAATGTAATCAGCGCCCTCATCCACTTTCTGTTTTAAATA
The DNA here is from genome assembly GCA_947460975.1 of Cytophagaceae bacterium. GTDB lineage: Bacteria > Bacteroidota > Bacteroidia > Cytophagales > Spirosomataceae > Aquirufa. Next base: position 32,143 of record CANHGO010000005.1, on the reverse strand, counting down.
GCGCATGTCTTCATCCAACGAAACGGCTTCAAAATGTTTTTCCGGATAGGCAGCTACCCCAATACAAAAATTGGTAGGAAGCGATTCCGTTTCTTCATGCAATAAGATTCCTTGATTCATCGCTTTCACTTGGCCTACCAACTCATTTGCATACGCATGACCTCCCGGTTTAGGAATAAAATGCGTCTCCCCTTTTTCCTGGTCCCCACGTAAAATCAAGGCATTTTCAATGCCCAAATAATGTAAGTCAATCAAAAAATCTTCGGTTTCTTCTTTGGTAAATCCTCCACAAATCACATGTGGCACGGCATCCACTTGGAATTTTTGCATGATAGACGCACAAATACCTAATGTTCCTGGACGCTTACGGATGGGTATTCGAGTGGAAACACCATTGACCATTTTTTCAATGTATTCCTCTCTATGGTAAGTCACTTCTATAAAAGGTGGCTTGAATTCCATTAAAGGCTCAATGTGTGACATCAACTCACCCAAATGCTGACCCTTCATTGGAGGAATAATCTCAATTGAAAATAGAGTTTTTCCTTTGGCTTCCTGTAAATATTGTGTGATCTTAGTCATCTTCCTAATCGTAATTTAAAACTGGACTCAACCATCTTTCTATTTCTTCCAAAGACATATTTTTTCTTTCTGCATAATCAATCACCTGATCTTTGGCAATTTTACCCAAAGCAAAATAAGTACTTTCAGGATGTGAGAAATAAAATCCAGAAACCGCTGAAGCTGGATACATGGCATAGCTTTCGGTCAACTGAATTCCAATTTGACTTTCCGCGTCAAGCAATTCAAAAAGTCGTTTTTTCTCGGTGTGATCAGGACAAGCGGGATAACCCGGTGCAGGCCTAATTCCTTGGTAGTTTTCCGAAATCAAATCTTCGTTCGATAATTTTTCCTCCTGGGCATATCCCCAATATTCTTTTCGAACGCGCTCATGCATTAACTCAGCAAAGGCCTCAGCCAATCGATCCGCTAAGGCTTTTACCATGATCGAATTATAATCGTCATGCTGTTTCTCGTATTTCTCCAACAAAGCCTCTATGCCAATACCGGTAGTAACCGCAAAAGCGCCAATAAAGTCCGTTGTTTTCCCCTCAATAGGAGCCACAAAATCACTTAAACAACGATTGGGCAAATTACTAGCCTTTTGTCCCTGCTGACGTAAATGATGTAACCAATAAGATGAATCAGATAAATGATCCTTCGGCTCAATCGTATAATCGACCTTCCGATGAGCCCCATGTTTCTCGCAAGGCACCTCATTTATTTTCTCCGTAAAATCATGTAAAATAATATCATCACCAAATGAATTAGCCGGGAAAAAGCCTAAAGCAGCTTTGGCAGTCAATAATTTTTGATCGATAATTTCGGCCAATAAGGCTTGGGCATCATTAAATAACTTACGCGCTTCTTCCCCCACCGTTTCATTTTCAAAAATCTTAGGATATTTTCCTGACAATTGCCACGTAGAGAAAAATGGAGTCCAATCAATGTATTTCGCTATTTCGGCCAATGAATAATCTTGGAAATATTTAACCCCAAGGAATGACGGTTGGCTAGATGTAAACCCAGTCCAATCAATACCTGAAGGTTTTTCACGTGCCTGTGCAATACTTAAATAATTTTTATCTTTTTGACGAGCCGCATGAGAAATTCTAAGCTCCTCATATTCTTGCTTGATCTCAGTAAAAATTTGATTTTGGGTCAATTCACTTTGCAATAAACGACCAGCTACAGGTACTGATCTAGAAGCATCTAATACGTGAATGACTGGTCCTGAGTAATGAGGGTCAATTTTCACCGCTGTGTGAATGCGAGAAGTGGTGGCTCCACCGATCAATAATGGAACTGTAAATCCTAGTCGCTCCATTTCTTTTGCGACATAAACCATTTCATCTAAAGATGGAGTTATTAATCCCGAAAGTCCGATAATATCCACTTGGTGTTCCTTCGCTGCAGCTAAGATTTTATCACAAGAAATCATGACCCCTAAGTCGATCACCTCATAATTATTACAAGCCAAAACTACGCCCACAATATTTTTTCCAATGTCATGCACATCCCCTTTTACTGTTGCCAAAAGAATTTTACCTGCCGATGAACTTTCACCCACTTGCTTTTCAGCTTCTATGTAGGGCAATAAATACGCGACGGCTTTTTTCATCACCCGAGCAGATTTTACCACTTGGGGCAAAAACATTTTTCCTTCACCAAACAAATCACCCACCACGTTCATACCGTCCATCAAAGGCCCTTCAATCACCTCAATAGGCTTATTTACTAATTTTCTAGCTTCCTCGACATCTTCGTCAATAAATTCAGTCAATCCCTTAATCAAGGCATGTTCCAATCTTTTGTTGACATCCTGATGACGCCATGTATCATCGATTACTTGTTCCTTTCCAGCCGATTTAACCGTTTCCGCATACACGATCAACTTTTCAGTAGCTTCTGAATTACGGTTCAATAAAACATCCTCACATAAATCTCTTAGCGTTTTATCAATATTATCATAAACACCTAATTGGCTCGCATTCACTATCCCCATATCCATACCTGCCTTAATCGCATGGTATAGAAAAACGGTGTGCATGGCTTCTCGAACTAATTCATTCCCTCTAAATGAAAATGATATGTTTGAAACACCACCGGAAACCTTAGCAAAAGGCAAGTTTGCCTTAATCCACTTCGTTGCTTTAATAAAATCATTCGCATAATTATTATGCTCATCCATTCCTGTGGCAACCGTTAATATATTCGGATCAAAAATGATATCTTGAGCTGGAAACCCAACCACATTCGTTAAAATATCGTAGGCTCGTTGGCATATCTCAATCCGCCTTTCATAAGAATCTGCTTGACCTAGCTCATCAAATGCCATCACGACAACAGATGCGCCATACATTTTCACCTTGTGGGCAGATTCAATAAACTTCTCCTCCCCTTCTTTTAATGAGATCGAATTAACGATCGATTTCCCCTGAACACATTTTAAACCGGCTTCGATCACTTCCCATTTTGACGAATCAATCATGATCGGCAATCGAGCTATATCAGGCTCAGACATCAATAAATTCAAAAATTGAGGCATCATTTTTACCCCATCAATCATCCCTTCATCTAAGTTGACATCCAAAATTTGAGCCCCGCTATCGCATTGTTCTCGAGCTACGGCAATCGCTTCTTCAAATTTTTCCTCGCGAATTAATCGGGCAAATTTCTTTGAACCTGTCACATTACACCGCTCGCCTATATTAACAAAATTGGTCAATGGCGTAATTTCAAGCGGTTCTAAACCCGAAAGCATTTGGTTATGGCCAGCTTCAGGAATCTGATGTGGCTTATATTTGGAAGCGATTGTTGCAATCGCCTTGATGTGTGCCGGTGTCGTACCGCAACAACCTCCTATGATATTCACAAAACCATGTTGGAGAAAATCCTCAATCACTTCAGCCATTTGCTCAGGCGATTCATCATATTCCCCCATTTCATTGGGTAAACCTGCATTCGGATGAGCGGATACAAAAAACGGCGACTTATCATTCAATGTTTTCACATAAGGACGCATTAAATCCGCACCTAAGGCACAGTTTAATCCGACAGACAAAAGCGGCATGTGAGAAATAGAAGTCAAAAATGCCTCTGTTGTTTGCCCTGAAAGTGTACGTCCGGAGGCATCTGTAATGGTTCCCGAAACCATGACAGGTAAATAGGTATGATTGGGATTCTGAGTAAAAAATTGGTCTATGGCAAAAAGAGCCGCCTTTGCGTTTAAAGTATCAAAAACAGTTTCGACTAATAATAAATCGGCGCCTCCGTCCACTAAGCCGCGAACTTGCTCTTGGTATGCAATCACCAATTCATCAAAGGTAACGGCACGAAAACCAGGATCATTGACATCTGGTGACAAGGACAAAGTACGATTAGTAGGTCCTATCGAACCAGCAACAAACCTAGGCTTACTAGGATTTTTTTCCGTAAATTCATCAGCAACCTCTCTGGCAATTTTAGCAGACTCAAAGTTCAATTCATACACCAAATCCTCCAAGTGATAATCGGCCATCGCAATAGAGGTACCCGAGAACGTATTGGTCTCAGCTATATCCGCACCAGCCTCAAAATATTTGGCATGAATTTCTTTGATTACATCGGGACGAGTGATCGAAAGCAAATCATTATTGCCCTTAAGCTCGTGAGGAAAATCCTTAAACCGTTCGCCGCGATAATCAGCGTCAGTCAGATTATATTGTTGAATTAAAGAACCCATGGCACCATCTAGGACTAAAATCCTATCTAGTAAAAGTTCTCGTATATCTGTTTTAAGCATAGACAATTGAATCTTTGAACGAATCAAAGCGACTAAATAAAAAGGTTAAAAATCTGACAAAGATACATCATTTCACCCAATCACCCATAAATTTTGATTTAAAGGAAACCTAATTTTTTGATTTTTTCGAGGTCTTCTGGACTGTCAATGCCCATCGTTTCATATTGTGTTTCTACCGCTTGAATTGGGAAGCCATTTTGTAGCCACCTCAACTGCTCCAAGGCTTCTGATGTTTCAAGATCTGAGGCAGGTAATTTACTAATGGACAATAAAATATCGGTTCGATACGCGTATAAACCTATGTGTTTGAAATATCGATGATGCGTCAACCAATCTTCTTGGGGTAAACCGCGCATGTAAGGAATAGCATGTCTAGAAAAATACAAAGCTTGGTTTTTATTGTCCAAGACTACCTTAGGACAATTCGGATTAAACAAGGTATCAATCGTGGTAATTTGTTTAACTAAAGTCAGAATGGGGGCATTTGAATCCATCGCATTCGTGATTTCAATGAGCTGCTGAGGTTCAATATAGGGTTCATCCCCTTGAATATTCACAATATAATCAATACCATCCCCTAAATTTGCTAACACCTCTGCACATCGATCCGTACCAGAAACATGGGACATTGAAGTCATCATAGCCGTGGCACCAAATGACTTAGCCACCTTAAATATTCGTTCATCATCGGTGGCTATTATAATCTGATCCCAACCCTTCACCGTGGCTACCTGTTCGTAGGTTCTTTGAATCATCGGTTTTCCACCTAGATCCACCAATGGCTTTCCAGGGTAGCGAGTTGACGCATAACGTGCTGGAATTACGGCAACAACTTTTTTACCTTGGATCATAATAAATTGATTTTATTCAATGAAATTTAACAAATTTGCACATAATTTATATTAAAATCGCTCTCGCTTTTGGAAAAAATATCCAAACATTTATTTGAATCAACGATTTGGAGTATCGGATATTTCGGAACAAAAGAGGTTCCTAAACTTTGGATTGAACTTCGATCGCCCACAGAAACAAATTGGGTTAGTTTTGATATTTCAAAGCGGATGGCAAATGATATTTGTTCCTTTGATCCCTCCAATAAAATAAAAACCTGGTTAAAAGGTGTAGGGAATATCGGCTTATTTCTTCGCTTAAAATCGGGAATAAATCCAGGCATTGAAGCATTAGAAGCCTATGATTTAGCTTCTGGGAATTTAATTTATGAGGTTGCCATCACGCATTGGGTAAAATTTACTCATTCACATATTCAAGTGGTTCAAGAAAAATCGCTCTTTTGGATTAATTTGCAGACAGGCCATTTTGAAGTCCCTGAAGACCCCACTGATGAAGGAAGCAACCAGTTTCTTTTTGAAAACCCAGCTCATTTTGAGGAAAACCAACCGGGATTTTCAGATTTTAAGTTATTTTTTAAACAAAATTTTGACGAAAATATAGTCAAAGCCATGGATTGTTGGGACGGAAATGATAAGATAATATTTTCTTATTATCTTTACGAAGGTGGCTTAAAAAACATCCTTAGAGTGTGCGATAAAGGATTTGAAACGGAGCATACCGAAATAATTGCGGAGGGGGAAACCATTGGTTATAATACGTTTCAAATATTCAATCGCACGTTGATTTATATTAAAGACAAGCATCAACTAATATTTTATGAATTCTAAAAAGCTACTTTTATTCGTTTTGTTGAGTGTGGGATTCACGAGCGCTTTTGGAAGCCCGATCGATTCCTTAGGACTTAAAAAAGAGAACAATAAAACCTATATCGTGTACAAGGTGGAAAACAAGCAACCCCTTTACTCGATATTAAAGCATTTTAATCTTTCATTAACTGAGTTCAAGCAAATTAATCCTGAAGTAAACATTCCGATCAATGCAGGAGAAATCATATTCATCCCCATTCACTACTTAGACGAAGCTACAAATGCACTAATTGCTCCTGCTAAACCTTTGGAAAAAGTGGTGGTAAAAAAACAAGAAGAAGTTAAACCCATTGAATCTGACATTCACATCGTTTCTGCGAAACAAAGTCTATTAACCATTGCAAATTTGCATAAAGTAACGATGGCTGATATCCGAAAATGGAATAATTTAACTTCAGATGTTTTGAAAGAAGGCCAACGGTTATTAGTCGAGGCGCCGAAAAATTTGGTCATTGACAAATCAACTTTATTGGGCAGCAAAAACGATAAAGGGATAGAAGAATTAAAATCGGATAGTAAAGAATCAGATGGCTTGAAAAAGACCATTGAAACAGGAATTGCAGAATTAATCGAGGTTCCTGACAATTCTGGTAAATATTTAGCCTTACACAAATCAGCCCCTATAGGCACCTTGGTTCTGGTCAAAAATTTAGCAAACAACCAAAGTATATGGGTTAAGGTGATCGGTAGATTGCCCAACTCAGATGGAAAATTAATCATTAAACTTTCTCCTAAGGCATTTGAGCGACTTAATGCAGTCGACAAAAGAATTAGAGCCGAGATCAGCTATTTAATTCAATAAAATGCCTAAACGCAAAAGACCGGTCACGGTAGGAAATGTAGTTTTTGAAATTTTTTTCATCTTATCCTATCCATTTATCGCACTATTCTCAGCCGCAGTAACCTTGTTGGTTTGGATATTTTCATTTCCTTCCAAACTAATCGCATTTTTTAGCAAAATAAAATAAGCCCATGAAGGAAGAAATCGTAGAACTTCTTGAGAAGAAATACGCATTTTTCAATCATCCTAGGTTCATTGAACACGACCCGATTCAAATTCCCCACTTATTTACCAAATTACAAGACCGGGAAATCATGGGATTTTGGGTGGCGATGCTATCTTGGGGACAGCGAACCACCATCCTCAATAATGCCAAAAAATTAATTAATCTGATGGATGGAACGCCTCACGATTTCATTCTGAATCATCAGGAGAGTGATTTAAAACGGTTTGAATCCTTCAAACATCGAACTTTTCAAAGTACAGATGCCTTATATTTTATACGATTTTTTAACAGGCACTACACAAGCCATCCAAGTTTAGAAACAGCCTTTGTGCCGGATAATAACTTACATGAATTGAATACAACGAAGGCAATTAATGATTTTTACACGCATTTTTTTGATGATCCTTGGGCTCCGGAGAGGACCAAAAAACATGTTTCCACTCCAAATAAAAACTCAGCATGTAAACGAATATGCATGTTTTTGAGGTGGATGGTCAGAGAGGATCAGATGGGAGTGGATTTTGGCCTTTGGAAAAAAATAAAACCCCAACAATTAATTTGTCCTTTAGACGTTCATTCTCAAAGAACTGCAGAGAAATTAGGTTTAATTGTTTCCGGCTTGCCCAATTGGAAAAAGGCGGTAGAACTTACAGAAGAATTAAAAAAAATCGACCCTATGGATCCTGTGAAATTTGATTTTGCATTGTATGGCATGGGCATTGAAGAAAAAACGATATGGAAATAATTGTACTTGCTGAACCTACGAGTGAAAAAAAAGTAATTCTACAAAATCCACAAACGGGTGAAAAAGTAGTCATATTGCCTGAAATAGGGGCAGCTTTAGTGGAGCTGGAATTGATTTGTGAAAACAAGCTGGTCCAACTCATTCATCTTCCGGGAGAAAAAACCATTGGCGAAAACGACTTGTACCCCAGTGCCTTATTAGCACCCTGGGTTAATCGAGTTCGAAATGGCAATTATTCATTTGAAGGCCGAAATTACCAATTGCCCATCAACGAATCCAACCTCGGAAATGCTATTCATGGTTTTTTAGCAAGGAAAAAATTTGAAATTTCTGAAGAGAAATGCAATGACGATTCGACAGAAGTTTCTTTTATTCACAACTACACAGGCGATTTCCCCGGCTACCCGTTTCCATTTATTTTTACTCTTACTTATAAGTTAAGCTCAAAAGGAACCTTTGCCGTGAATTTCAAATGCCAAAATACAGGACAAACCAATATGCCTTTTGCCTGCGGCTGGCATCCATATTTCAAAATAGCGAACGCAGATCTAAGTCATTTAGAAATTAATTTCAGCCCCAAATTAAAGTACATTTCGGATCCACAGATGATTCCCATGGCAGAGGAAAGCGTTTCCATTCCAATGCCTGTTCGATTTTCAGAAACGACATTGGACAACGTTTTTAAATTAGAAAGCCAAACAGAACACTTGACCGAACTAAGCGATCAAGAGTCAAAAATTAGCCTCTTTCTCAAGCAAAACTCAGTTGAATTTCCATATTTAGTGGTTTTTGCGCCACATTCCGAAAATTGTGTCGCCATTGAGCCCATGACCGGAAATACAGATGCCTTCAACACAGGAGATGGATTACAAGTATTAAGTCCGAATGAGAAATTTACTAGTATAGTTGAAATTTGGATTGACAAAGCTAAAATTTGATAGTTCGTTAAATAAATGATTTATGTACCTTTACGGCATGAAACTTTGGTTTATTTATTTGATATTAATTTTCAGCTTTCCATTGTTGGCCGAAAATTCCATTCAAAAAGATTCCTTAAAAGTTTTTTGGAAACAAAATTTTGCCACGGGCATCGATTTAAATCAAGCCAGCTTTAGTGACAACTGGAAAGGGGGAGGTTCAAACACCTTTGCGACCGGTTGGTATTTAAATCACAATGCCTCCATCAATAATTCTTCTTGGCGCTTAATTAGTGATTTAAGTATGCAAGTGGGATTTCTCCAAAATAAAACCCAAAGTTTACGAAAAAGTGTTGATCGTATTTTTTACGAATTCAAGGCGGGTTATCGGATAAGTCCCCAATGGGATTTTTATGGTTCTACCAACTTCCAAACGCAATTTTTTCAAGGATTTGAATTTGGCAAAAAAAATAAAAAGGGCATTCCCGTGGATTCATTAGTCTCTAGTATTTTTGCCCCCGCCTATTTAACCACTTCATTAGGATTAGAATATCATCCTCAGAAATCGTTTTACACGCGATTTGGTATAGGCAGTCTGAGGCAAACCTTTGTCTTTGATGAACGTATTTCAAGAGCAGGATTATTCGGTCTAGAAAGACCCGGTGACAATATTCGAAATCAATTTGTGTTTCAATTATTATTCAATGTGGAAAGAGAAATATTCGAAAATGTCAATATGAAATTAAGGTATTCTAGCTTAATTGATTATTTTAGATTTGGTGTATCCAATGGCATGGTGCATCGTCTTGACGCTAATTTTACCATGAAAGTAAACAAATACCTTAGCACAAATTTGCAGGCCGTTTTGTTTAGAGATTACGACCAAGATCCCAATTGGCAATTCTCCCAAGTTCTCTCCATGGGTTTAGCCTATCGAATCAACAAGTAATTAGGCCTTTTTTCTAGCTTTATAGCGATCATACAGCATTTGAAGAATTCCATCTTTCAATCCTAAATCCGGAACAAAAATACTAGGACAACCTGCACACTCCATCGCAGCCAAATAAATAGATGAGGCCGGAACAATGACATCCGCACGATCAGTATTGAGTCTTAATTTATGCACGCGTTCCTCAAAAGTAAAGGAACTTACATAGTCGGCAATTTTTTTAAGTTCGTCCATCGTCATAGTCTTCAATTCATTCACCTCACTTGACATATTGTACAATTTACTAATGTTTCCACCCGTTCCTACCGCATAAATGGGGCCATTCATAGATACGATTTGCAAGGAAATCCACTGCTTCATTTTTTCCCAATCAGATTCTTTTTCCTTGCCTTCCAAAAGACGGACTGAACCAATTTTAAAAGATTTAGAAGCTAATTTTTCTCGGTTTCGGTAGATATTTAACTCGGTAGAGCCGCCGCCTACATCAATATGCAAGTAATTTTTCTGAGGATGTAACGACTGTACAACTACATCATTAATCAATTCGGCCTCTCTTGCTCCATCAATTACATTGATTTTCATCTCTAAAATCTTATTGATCCTTGTGATTATTTCAGCCGCATTAATAGCTTCACGCATCGCAGAAGTGGCACAAATGGCATAATCTTGCACTTCATGCAATTCCATTAATAGTTTGTACGCCTGCAATAATTTAAAAATTCTCACTTCTGATTCAGGGGAAATAGCCCCGTCGATAAACACATCATGGCCTAAGCGCAACGCAAACCGAACATACTCCACGCGCTTAAAACTGTTTACACCTTCATCTTCCAATACACTTGAAATTTGTAAACGGGCAGCATTAGAACCTATGTCAATCGCAGCAAACTTCATATTAAATGTATTTATGGTTTGTGTAAATAAAAGCCATTGGCCTGTGGCTCAAAACTAATGACCGTTCCTAAGACAAAAAGCAACTCTCGCTTATCGATCAGTACCGGAATTTCGTCAATTAAATAGGCCTCGTCGTGATCCGTTTGTGAGTCAAATCCCAAAACAAATGTCCCCCCGCAGGCCCCTCCCCTCATTCCAACTCGGACAAATGGCTCAGGCATTTTGTTCTCCCTAACCAAAGGCAACAAATTTAATAAAGCGGAATCGGTAAACTGAACTGGAGATTTATTTGACATACATTGCGTGATTCACTGCATAAAATTAGCTAATTTTAAATAGTAAATAATCCCATGCGCCTTAACAAAATTTAATTTAAGTCATTTACAATAAAAAGGCCTGAATTAAGTTAAAGAAAAAAACGAATATATGATATACTCCATACTGTGGGCAGATGATGAAATAGATTTATTAACGCCATACATTATTTTTCTTGAAAATAAGGGCTACCAAGTAAGTACTGTGAATTCAGGGGCTGATGCACTGGAGCTTGTAATCAAACAAAAATTTGACGTACTTTTTTTAGATGAAAATATGCCAGGAATGTCTGGTCTTGAGGTTTTAATTGCCATTAAACAAATCAGACCTAATCTTCCTGTCATCATGATTACTAAATCAGAAGAGGAGGAACTCATGGAGGATGCCATTGGATCAAAAATTGCCGATTATTTAATTAAGCCACTCAATCCCAACCAATTACTTCTTTCAGTAAAGCGAATTTTTGACAAAAAAAGGTTGCAGGAAGAGAAGACAAATTTGAGTTACCAACAAGAATTTAGAGCACTTTCCATGCAATACCAAGATAAACTCAATGCGGAGGAGTGGTCTGAGATTTACAAAAAGCTATCCTATTGGGAATTAGAAATAGACAATACGGAGAACAAATCTATGGCTGAGGTATTGAATAGTCAAAAGTCAGAAGCCAATGCTCATTTCAGCAAGTTTGTCGAGAAAAATTACGAAAATTGGCTCCAAAAGCCAGATTCAGACACTCCCATACTTTCTCACCTCATGATGAGAAAATATGCATTTCCTTTAATCAATGACAAAAGTCCGCTATTTTTCATTTTAGTTGACAATCTGAGGTATGACCAATGGAAAATATTGGAAGTATTTATACAAGATTATTTCCAAGTTGAGAGAGAGAACACCTATTATTCCATTTTACCTACGACGACCGCATTTGCCAGAAATTCTATTTTTGCGGGCATGATGCCCTCTGAAATTCACAAAAACTTTCCAGACAAATGGGTACATGATTTAGGAGATTCAGATGATGATGAAGGATTTAATCAGCATGAAGAATTCTATCTCCAACAACAATTAAAGCGATTGAAAATAGATGCTAAATCATCCTATCATAAAATTATTCATCAATATCAGGGAAAACAGCTAGTAGACAATTTCAACAAACTACTAACCAACGATCTCAATGTCATTGTTTACAACTTCGTGGACATGCTTTCACATGCAAGGACCGACATGGCTATGATTAAAGAATTAGCGCCTGATGAATCTGCTTACCGCTCATTAACTGCTAGTTGGTTCCAGCATTCTCCCTTATTTGATTTGTTGAAAAAGATCTCTGCTAAAAAAGGACGCGTCATCATCACCACTGACCATGGAATGATACGGGTACAAAATCCAATTAAAATTGTAGGGGATCGCAATACCAATACGAACTTAAGGTATAAGCAAGGGAAAAATTTAAATTGGGACAACAATAGTAAAATGATGGTCTCAAGGAAGCCAGATCAATTATTTTTACCAAAGCCAAATGTATCGACTACTTATGTTTTTGCGAAAGAAGACTGTATGTTCGCTTATCCTAACAACTACAATCATTTTGTTAATCACTACAAAAACACCTTCCAACATGGAGGAATTTCACTAGAGGAATGTATTATTCCAGTTGTGTATTTAACAGGAAAATAAATTAGATTGAGTCGATAGGAGAAATTTTACCTCCATCACACTGAAGAAATTGGCCTGGAACTTTGCGCATGGTATTATAATCATGGCTTGCCATCAAAATAGTGGTTCCTTTTTTATTCAATTCCTGAAATAAAGACATGATTTCTAAGGAAACTTCAGGATCTAAATGGCCTGTAGGCTCATCGGCCAACAACAAAACAGGGTTATTCAAAATTGCTCTAGCAATACAAATGCGTTGCTGTTCTCCACCCGACAATTTATGAACTCTTTTGTGCAAGGCACTTGACATACCCACTTGGCTCAAAACAGTCTCAATACGAGCCGCATTTTCCGCATGATCATGATGTCCAGTTGCTTCCAAAACAAAGGATAAATTCATTTCCACATTGCGATCGGTCAGCAATTGGAAATCTTGAAATACAAACCCTAACTTTCTACGAAGAAAAGGGATTTCATTGGATTTAATGTCGTTTAATGAATAACCGGCCACAGAAGCCAGCCCAGAATCGATGGGTAATTCAGCAAATATCGATTTAAAAAAAGTACTTTTCCCACTGCCCGACTTACCTATCAAATAAACAAAATCTCCTTGGTTTAATTCCAGGGAAACGTCCTGCAAGGTGGGAACCCCATCTTGCGAAACATGAACATTTTTAAATGATAAAATGGACATAAATATGATCTATTTATTAGCCGATTTTGCGTGATCAGCTAAAAAAGTAGCTAAACCGCTATCGGTCAATGGATGTTTCAATAAAGCTAGGATAGCTGAAAGAGGACCTGTCATTACATCAGAACCCGCTTCCGCACATTTGATAATGTGCATCGAATGACGCACAGAAGCTGCTAAAATTTGAGTGTCAAAATCGTAATTATCATAAATTAAACGAATTTGCTCAATCAATTCAATCCCGTCAAAAGATATATCATCTAAGCGGCCAACAAAAGGAGATACATAGGTAGCACCCGCCTTCGCCGCCAATAAAGCCTGTCCCGCAGAGAAAACTAACGTACAATTAGTCTTAATTCCACGCTCAGAAAAGTATTTTAAAGCCTTAATTCCTTCTTTAATCATCGGAATCTTAACAACAATTTTATCATCTAAATCTGCTAACTCCTCTCCTTCACGGATCATCCCCTCAAAATCAGTGGCGATCACTTCAGCCGAAACATCACCGTCAACAATGTCACAAATGGCCTTGTAGTGTCTTAAAACATTGTCTTTTCCGCTGATACCTTCTTTAGCCATCAAAGATGGATTAGTCGTTACACCATCCAATACGCCAAGGTCCTGAGCCTCCCTAATATCATTTAAATTAGCAGTGTCAATAAAGAACTTCATATAGTTTGAGTTAAAATAGACAAAAAAAATGGCAAATTCACCGCTCAACCAACCTACCCTTGCTTTGATCAAAATCTGGGGGATTCAGCGGGAGCTGGTAATTTGCCGTTGCAAATATGGCATAAAACCTGCTTTTTTCAAAATAATAATGGATAATTTGCATTCTCATTAATACCTTTATAAAAAGGATTTCTTATGCGCCTAGGCAAGTATATTATTTTGTTCATCATTTCAAATATTCTATCCCTAGGATGTTCAAGTTCAGCTGAGTCATGGTTTGAAGAAGCGAAGGCTCGCATGAAAAAAGGGGATTTAATTACGGCCAGAGAAGCCATTGAAAAAGCTCTTGAAAAAAACCCTGGTTATTCAGAAGCCTATAATTTGCGAGGAGTAATCAATTTTCAAGAAAAAAAAATAGATGAAGCCATTCTGGATTATCAGAAATCGGTCGACTTAAAACCATCCAATTACTTGGGCCAATTAAATTTAGCTGCCGCTTTTATGGAAAAAAATGCATGGAAAGAAGCAGCAAATCCGATCGAAAAAGCAATTAAAATAGCCCCCGATTCAAGTGCCGGATATTTACAAAGAGGAATTATTCGAGCAGCATTACATCAAATCGACCTGTCCAAAGAAGATTTCAAAACGAGCATTAAATTAAACCCAAAAGAAATTAATGCCTTTTACAACCGTGGCAACCTCTATTTCCAAGAAGATAAATTAGATTCCGCTATTTTAGATTTTGAACAAACAATTTCATTAAATTCGGAATATGGAAAGTCTTATTACGCTTTGGGACTTAGCTATTACAAAAAAAATAATTTCGAAAAATCTTGCTTAGCATTTAATCAAGCAAGTAAACTAAATTACCCTGGTGCTAAAGATGCGCTAAAAAACCTGTGTAAATAAAATTTATGATGAAAAAACTACAAACTTATCTAGGCGCAATCTTTGCCATCGTTTTCGTTCTTTTCTCTTATTGGCAATTAAATGATCCCGATCCTATCTTATGGGTACCTATTTATGGCGTAGCCACCTATGTTTCGATTCAAGCCTATCGACATAAATCCAATTCAGAATTACTCATCGTATTATTTGTCTTATCAGTCACTGCCGGCTTGCAAATATGGTCAGAAATGACGGCATGGGAAGGCTTTTTAACCGATGGCCTTAGCATGAAAACAATGAACCAAGAATTGGCTCGTGAGGCTGTAGGTATTTGGATTGCCTCTTTATCTTGTGGTATTTATTATGTATTAAACTTGAAAAAATAAGATGTTAGACCTTGGCTTTGTTTCAGCTATTTTACCCAATAAAAATTTAGATGAGGTATTAGCATTTGCCCAAAAAGAACAATTTGCTTGTGTAGAAGTGATGTGCTGGCCAAGCGAAAATGCTGATACCAGAAGATATGCGGGTGTTTCACATATATCAGTGGATGCGCTAAGTCATGATGAATTGTTAAGCCTCAAAGACAAATTAGCAAGCCAACGGGTTAAAATTTCGGCTTTGGGCTACTATCCTAACCCAATGGACCCAGATGAAAAGCAGGCTTCATTTTACAGAAACCACATAAAAAAAATCATTAAAGCCGCCTCCATTTTAGGCATTGGAAATGTTAATACGTTTGTCGGCCGCGATTTCACCAAAAATATCGATTACAATATTTCAAAATTTAAAGAGGTCTGGCCTGAAATTATTGACCTAGCCGATAGTCTAAACATAAAAATTGGCATCGAAAATTGTCCCATGTTTTTTTCTGATGACGAATGGCCTGGAGGAAAAAACTTGGCAACTACACCTAAAATATGGGACCAATTGTTCAGCATCATCCCTTCGAGCAATTTCGGTTTGAATTATGACCCATCTCACATGGTATGGCAAATGATGGATTACCTTTACCCCATTTATGCCTACAAGGAAAAATTGCATCACATTCACCTGAAGGATGTCAAAGTGTATCCAGATAAACTGAATCAAGTAGGGATTTTAGCCAACCCATTAGAATATCATTCCCCTAAAATCCCAGGATTGGGAGATATTCATTGGGGTTCATTCATCAGCGCCTTAAATGATGTTAGGTACCGAGGACCTATTGTGATCGAAGTGGAAGACAAGGCCTATGAAGGTTCAGATGAAGATATCGTAAAGGCCATTAGATCAGCCAGAAATCATTTAAATCAGTTTTTGCCCTAAAAAAATGCTCAAAAGACTTAGTGTTTTTTGAGCATTTTCAAATTTTTACAGAACAGAATTATTCTTTATTTCTTAGCTGGTTTAGCAAATAAAGAAGCGTCCAATACTGGATTCAAATCGATCGACGAAGTTTCTACGACCATATTTCCTCCACCCATAGGGCTTGGTGTTTCAACAGTAAAAGGAAAAAACAATCCGTCAATGGACTTGTAGTTTGAGTATAAAACCTCAGCCTCAACTTGTTGGCCCTGAACATTCATTTTGTTAATTGCCTTCACAATAAATCCTGTAGACGCTGAAACAAATACTTGTGATTCTTCCCCAGATTTCTTGGTAACTTTTAATAAATAAACCTCAGCTCCGTCTAATTTCTCCTTACTCACTAAATCAATTTTGGAACCCTCATTTTTGGCAATTAATAATGAAGACCCAATATTCTTTTGAGAAATACCTGCTTTAACCTGCTCACGAGGCAAATCTTCTGGCTCTCCAGTCCCGCCCATCATAGCAGGACGATTCATCCAACCACCTTCGCCATCAATAACGGTAATAATTTTATTGCCCATTACTTCCACTTCTGTTCTAAATGATTTACCTACGACAATCGACGACTTACTTTCAATGTCCATTCCCTGAACATTAAACTTGCTTTTCATGACCATGGATTTAACAGAGGCCCATTTTTCTGGACTGCCCATAGCCGCTTGATGCTTTGCAATAATTTCATCTGTAGTTTGTGCATAAATGCCTGCACTGGTCAAAAATAAAATCGCTAATGCGATACTTCTATTGATTAATTTCATGATTAAACTTTTTTAAGGGTTTGACTTTCTAAAGGTAATTTTTTTTATTTTATTTTTATTTCCGTTCATCTTCAAAGTTGACCGATTAAACAATTATACCGCTTTACGAGTAGGAACAGAACGCATCACCACAAACCAACCCACGACCACAAGTACTCCCGCCATAAAAAACGCGGCTCCCGGAAAATATATACTGGCACTTGTAGAAGTAAAATAAGCAAACAAATTGGAGGCCAATAAAGGTCCTAAAATGGTTGTGACTGATTGAAGACTCGTTAATCCACCTTGCAACTCCCCTTGCTCATCTGGACCCACTTGCTGGGTAATCAAGCTTTGTAAAGCTGGACCCGCGATCCCACCTAAGCCAAAGGGCACCATAAACACGTACATCATCCAAGTTTTAGAGGCATAGGAAAAAAGAAAAAAACCAATGGCATATAAAATCAAGCCATACGAAATAGCTTTAATTTCGCCTATTTTGGGAATAATTAAGCGATTCAGACCCCCTTGAACAATGGCGACAATTAAACCGACAAATGCTAATGAATAGCCGACTTCCTTGGGGCTCCAACCAAAAACTTTCATCGTAAAATAGGACCAGGTGCTGGGATGGGCTTGGCCTGCCAACTGCAAACAAAAGAATCCACCGACCAAACCTGCGATTAACGGATATTTTGTAATGTTCTTCAAGGAACCCAAGGGATTAGCACGACGCCAGTCAAATGGCCTCCGATTCTCCTTTGACAAAGATTCTGGCAGCACAAAATAGCCATACAAACCATTCAATAATGTTAAAACAGCAGAAGCATAAAATGGAACTCGAACCCCATAACTTCCTAAATACCCACCTACGGCAGGACCAATAATAAAACCAAGACCAAAAGCAGCACCCACCATTCCAAAATTCTTAGCACGATCTTCCGCTTTCGAAATATCAGCTATATACGCTTGAGCCGTAGTAAAACTAGCTCCAGTGATACCGGCCAATAGTCGGCCGATGAATAACCACGTGATATTAGGTGCATTTGCCAAAATTAAATAATCAATAGAGAAACCAAAAAGTGAGGCTAAAATGATGGGGCGGCGTCCAAACTGATCCGACAATCCTCCTAAAACAGGAGAGAAAAAAAACTGCATAATAGCATAGGAAGCCATTAGCCAACCCGAATATTGAGAAGCCGTACTTAAATCACCCCCAGTAAACCCACGAATTAACGTAGGCAAAATGGGTATAATTAAGCCGATGCCCATCACATCAATCAATAAAGTAATAAAAATAAAACCTATCGCGGGATTGCGCTTAGAAGCCATCTATGGTAATTTAAAAATTTACTAAAATTGATAGCCAATTTTATCGCTCAAAAATTTTCTACTGATTTGACCACATTGCAAAGGCGTCCTAGCTTTATCAGGAACTGAGTCCAATTCTACAATGGCCCAACCTTTGAACTTAATTTGATCCATGTTTTTGAAAACAGCCGCTAAATCTACCTTTCCTTGGCCTAATTCCACAAACTTATATGATTTAGGATTAGATTCTTGGCCTTTCACTGGAGCCTCCACGTCTTTGATATGAAAAGCATGGATTATATTTTTATACTTCAAAACTGCCTCCGCAGGATTGCCTCCTCCTTGGAAATAATGAGCCACGTCCAAAAGTAATTTGGCATAAGCCGGATTCATATTTTTCACTAACGTTTCCACTTCCTCAGGCGTCTCACCAAACTGATTCATGTGATTATGATACGTGGTTTGAATGCCAATTTCCTTCGTGCGCTTGCCAATTTCATTCATTACCTGCGCCAAGCGAACTAATTCTGCCTCAGTAGGCAAAACTCCTTTTTTCCGAAGGCTATTAGTCAACTGAATCGATGTTCCACCTAAAGCCTTAACGAATTTTGCATGGTTGACATGCTGTTCGATCGTTGCCATTTCTTTGGCCGGATCAATTTCAACATTTCCACTTGAAAACATCACCAACTTCAATTTGGCGGCATCCAATTTTGCCTTCAAAACAGAAGGATCATCTTTGTAAATCGGAAATGAGTTGGCCCGCAATTGAATTCCCTTAAAACCTAAAGAAGCAATATCTGTGATAGCCTGCTCGTCGTTTCCAGACCAAGTAATGGCTGAATAACCCATTTGATAAGATTTATTGGCCGAAAATGGAATTAAAGTTGAGAAGGCCAACAAAGAAGATTGTTGAATAAAAGATCGTCGAGTAGTCATTAAAATAGGTTTTATGTATAAAAGGCAAAAAGCAAAGCTATTTACTTTGCGGCTAATTTCAAAAAGTCGGCCAGTTCCGACAAATTATCTGTTCCAATGTAATCCACTCCTAAATCCCACAAGGCTTGATAAGCCATTAAAGTATTGGGCGTTCCCCATAGGCGCAATTTTCTACCCGCTCCATGAACCGTTTCCACATACACCTTAAGTTTCTCCTTCATGGCCGCAGGCATGGGAGATTGCCCACTCCACATACCAAATTTATAGACAGACTCACTTTCCAAAACAACATAGTTCTTTAGTCCAGCTGGATAGGTCTCGGTAGACCGACCATCAAACGTGATCCAAGTTGGAAAATTAATGTAATCCTTGATCATTGGCCGATTGCCCGAAATAACAATCCGCAAACCCGACTTAATAAATAAATCTTTATGAGGAGCTAAAAATTTAATCAATAAAGGTAAAGTTGAGTCCGCATTCGTTTTAAAATCAATTAAAAATTGATGAAAATTGCCTTGCTTCTTAGCTTTCAAAACGGCCACAATAGGATCAATGTACAGAGATTTCAACGTCCGATCCGCCTTCACATCAGCTAAATTATGACTCACCAAAAGCTCGCCATTAATCGCATAAACATCCGCCTCTATAGAACCAAACCCTAATTTATATGCTTCGAAAAATGGCTTAGCATGTTCATAGTCATTATGAGCATGTGCTTTTTTTAGGTTTTCTTGGGCTACCGCCGACATAGAAACCAAGCAAAGGGCAATTAAAATAAAATTCCTCATGATTTATCCTTTTAAAAAATCACCCGATGTAATCCGTTTCAAAGAATTTACTGGCCGGTTGTATAAATAAGCATACGAGCTAATTACTTTTCCTTTCAAATTTACATCGACCTTTTCACGGACAAATAAACTAGCTGTTAAATCTTCGGAATCAAATTCCTCGTACTCATCTAATACATTAAGTAATTTAATCGTTTTGGATAATAAATATAGTTCGCCAACTACTTGGTCTGCAGCATTATCAGAACTCACAATACCTGGATAATCAGCTATGTGATACATTTGACCTTGGAACGTAGCCATGCCTATGTAATCGGAATTTCGAGCAATTAATCGATGTAAGTCATTGCCACAGTCACGTCTCAAGGTACCATAAACGAATAAATACTCCTCCACATCAGGCTCGGGCAATTTGGCCTCCTCTAACGTTAAGACCAAATCATCTTGCTCCACCACCGTACCCTCGTTCAGCACCACATTCCCAATTAACCCCTCAAAAGGTGCAGAAACGATCGATTCCATTTTCATGGCCTCAATGACGTATAAAGGAGCATTTTTCTTCACCTCATCCCCCGATTTGACTAAAATACGACTCAAACGCCCCTGCAAAGGAGCACCTATATCTCCCTTATCTTTCGCTTTTGCATGTTGGGCTTTCTCTATTTTAATTTGTCGATCTAAAATCTTAATCCTACGTGCCTGTCCATTTAATTCAAAAGTAACATTCCGTAAGCCCGACTCATCCGCTTCGGACATGTATAGAAACTTAACAATGATGGTCTTCCCAGGCTCTATCGTAATCATAATCTCCTCATCCTGCTTTAATCCATAGAAAAAAGCGGGGGTAGGCAAGGCCGACAACTCTCCATAAAGCGCATGGTTTTTATAATAATCCTCAAAAACCTTAGGGTACATTTTATAGGATAGATAATCAAAGAAACCGTCTTCGATATCCGGGAATTTCAGCTGAAAATCCTTGAAATCTTGATCAAAATCAATAGGAGCTAAATGATCATTGGGACGACCCTCTAAGGCCACTTCGCCTTTTAAAATGATCTCTTGCAATTGCTTAGGAAATCCTTGATATGGTTGGCCTAATCCCCCTTTGAAAAAATCCTTCACCGATTCTGGGAAGGACAAAGTACTTCCCTTCGCATAAACATCCTCCGCGGTCAGTGAGTTAGCCGTCATAAAAATGGCCATGTCACCGACAACCTTGGATGAAGGCGTCACCTTTATGAGGTCGCCAAAAAGCTTATTCGCCTCCGAGTAATTGTCTTTTAATAATTCAAATTTATCCCCCACGCCTAAGGCAATTGCCTGACCTCGTAAATTAGTATACTGACCACCCGGAATTTCATTCGTATAAACTTCAGCCGTGCCTGCCTTTAATTCAGATTCAAAAGGAGCATACATCGCACGCACCGCCTCCCAATAATTGGAATACTCATTTAATAAATCTAAATCTAGGTAGCTTTCATTCTTTTGACCTTGTAACATCGCAACCAAGGAATTCAAATTAGGTTGAGAAGTTAAACCAGACATCGCACCCAAAGCCCCGTCGACAATATCCACCCCAGCGTCAATCGCCTTCAAATAAGTAGCCGACTGAACAGAGGCCGTATCATGGGTGTGTAAATGAATCGGAATATCGACCGTCTTTTTCAATTCAGTCACCAAAGTGGCTGCCTGAAAAGGCCTCAACAAACCAGCCATGTCTTTGATGGCAAGCATGTGTGCACCGGCATCTTCCAACTGGCGAGCCATATCCAGATAGTATTGTAAATTGTACTTGGGATTTGTATATAAATCGCCGGTGTAGCAAATAGCCGCTTCCGCGATTCCAGGCGTTCTTTCTCTAACCGCTTTGATGGATACCTTCATCGCTTCGATCCAATTCAACGAATCAAAGATGCGAAAGACGTCAACTCCGGCTTCCGAAGACTTTTCAACAAACTTCTCAATTAAATTATCTGGGTAAGCCGAATAACCTACGGCATTAGAACCCCTAAATAACATTTGAAGCAACATGTTAGGCATTGCCTCCCTAAACCCTTGCAAACGCTTCCAAGGAGATTCCTGCAAAAAGCGCATGGCCACATCAAATGTCGCACCTCCCCAAACTTCCATCGAAAACAAAGTTGGAAATGACTTCGCAAAGCCATTCGCCACCGCCAGCATATCCTGAGTTCTAACTCGGGTCGCTAATAATGATTGATGCCCATCTCTAAACGTCGTATCCGTAAAATATACTTGCTTGGAATCTCGAATATGTTTAGCAAATTTCTCTGGACCTAATTCATCCAACAATTGCTTATTGCCTTTTGGAAATTCCTTAGCTGGATCCACAAATGGAATGGTCGCTAATCTGAAAGGAGCCGTGGGCTTAACCTTTACATCCGGATTCCCATTCACAATCACTTCCCCTAAATACCGAAGCGCCTTAGTAGAACGATCTCGAGTCGGTTTAAATTTAAATAATTCAGGATGTGTGTCAATAAACTGGACCGTACACTGACCATCTTGAAAAATAGGATGTGTGATTACATTCCGTAAAAATGGAATATTCGTTTTTACCCCCCTAATTCTAAATTCCGTTAAAGCTCTATTTAAGCGTTCAGAAGCACCTCTTAGCGTCCGACCTTTGGCACTTACTTTCACCAACATCGAATCGAAATAAGGTGAAATTTTCACACCCGGATACGAGGAGCCTTCATCCAATCGGATTCCAAAACCCGCGGCATTTCGATAGGCAATAATGGTACCAAAATCTGGCTTAAAGCCATTCGATGGATCTTCTGTGGTAATCCGACATTGGATCGCAAAACCGCGCAAAGGAATATCGGCTTGACTTAAAATGTAAATCCCAGAATCGGACAACTTATAATTTTGGGCAATTAATATTTGCGTACGTACAATATCGATGCCAGTTACCTCTTCGGTAATGGTGTGCTCAACTTGAATACGAGGATTTACCTCGATGAAATAAATATTTTCATCCTTATCGACCAAAAACTCAACCGTTCCTGCATTGTAATAATTAACAGCCTTTCCGATGGCTAACGCATAGGCATATAGTTTTTGCTTTGTTTCCTCTTTTAAACCAAAGGAAGGAGCTATTTCAACTACCTTCTGAAATCTTCTTTGCACAGAACAATCACGCTCATATAAGTGAACTAAATTCCCATGCTGATCTCCTAGTAATTGAACCTCAATATGCTTAGGCTCGTCGATGAACTTTTCAATAAAAATTGTTTCGTCGCCAAAAGCATTTTTAGCTTCATTTCTCGCTTCTTGGTATGCTTTCTCCAAATCTTCTTCCTTCCGCACCACGCGCATTCCTCGGCCTCCCCCACCAGCCGCTGCCTTCACCATCACAGGAAAAGTAATTCGCCTAGCCTCCGATAACGCTAAATCATATACGCTTAAATCTCCCTTTGAATCCTGAATCATAGGCACATTAGCCTTGGATGCAGCCACCTTCGCAGCTACTTTATCCCCCAAAGCTTTCATGGCTTCCGGGGAAGGTCCCACAAATACAATTCCTTCTTCTCGACAACGCAAAGCAAGCTTTACATTTTCGGAAAGAAAACCATATCCGGGATGAATGGCATCTATTTTCTTTGATTTACATAAAGAAATCAAGCCCTCAATATCTAAATAGGGCTTCAGCGGTTCATTCTCTTTTCCAATTTGGTATGCCTCATCCGCTTTGTATCGGTGAAGGGAATAACGATCTTCAAAGGTATAAACGGCAACGGTCCGAATTCCTAATTCAGATGCGGCGCGCATAATTCGAATCGCAATTTCGCCCCGATTGGCAATAAGAAGGCTAGAGATTTTATTTACGTATGATTTTGGCATATCAATATATTTCGTGCAGTGTAACAAAAATGATAATTATATTGGGAAATTTATAGTCAAGAGCCTATTTTATTTTGAATACCTAAAAAATTTACAATTATTATTGGGTTCGTTACCAAAAAGTAAAATTCTGTTGTTGGTAAATTAAAGGCCCGTTAAAAATATTGTATGCCTTCACTCGAAATTTCTTAACTTGCAGATCCAAAAAAAATGAATTTTTAATGAGCGCAACAAAACCATTGATCGGTATAACGTTAGGAGATTACAATGGCATTGGCCCGGAAGTAATCATAAAAGCTTTATCAAATCCGCAGATTTTACAATGGTGCGTGCCCATCATCTATGGTTCTCAAAAAGTACTCATTTACTATAAAAATGTCATGGAGGCTAGGGACTTCCAATTCAAAACGACTAGTGACATTGCCAACCTTGCTCCTGACCAAATCTATGTGATTAATTGCTGGGACGATGTGAACACGATTGTGGAGCCTGGAAAAGAAACTCCAGAAGCTGGAAAAGCTGCTTTTGCTTGCTTAGACAGATCCGCGAAAGATTTAGACAAAGGCCTTTTATCTGCGCTAGTGACGGCCCCTATCAATAAACATAACATTCAATCCGAAGAATTTAACTTCCCAGGACATACGGAATATTTGACGGACCGATTTGAAGCGAAATCATCCTTGATGATGTTGGTTTCTGAAGACATTCGCATGGGAGTTGTCACAGGACATTTGCCGCTCCAAGAAGTTGCAAAAACCCTGACCAAAGAATTAATCAAAGAGAAAATTGATTTATTTCTTTTGAGTTTAAAGGAAGATTTCTCCATTGAAAAACCCAAATTAGCGGTTTTAGGCTTAAATCCTCATGCGGGCGATTCAGGACTTTTGGGCCAAGAAGAATTAGACATTATTCAGCCCGTGGTGGAAGAATTTAGGGCAAAGGCCCAATTGGTTTTTGGACCCTACCCGGCAGACGGTTTCTTCGGAAAAGCGCAGTTCAAGGAATTTGATGGAGTATTGGCCATGTATCATGACCAAGGATTAATTCCCTTCAAATACATAGCATTTGAAACAGGAGTAAATTTTACCGCGGGCTTACCGATCATCCGTACCTCTCCAGACCATGGAACCGCCTATGATATTGCAGGTAAAAATGAAGCGGATCCTAATTCCTTTTTACATGCCTTTTTCCTCGCAATAGAATTGGTCAAAAATCGAATGCAAGCATAATATGGTCAAAAAAGTACTCATCATCGACGAGGTTCATTCCTCCATGGCTGAGGGCTTACAATCCTTAGGCTTTCACGTAGATGAGTTTCTGACTTTATCCAAGCAGGAAACCATGTCGATCATCAGCCAATACAGCGGTTTGATTTTACGTAGCAAATTTACCTTAGATGCTGATTTTATTGAATCTGCCAGCCACCTAACTTTTATCGCAAGAGCTGGAGCAGGATTAGATCTTATTGATTTAGCCGCATGCCAAGAAAAAAATATTCACGTTTTTTCGGCCAATGAAGGTAATAAAGATGCAGTGGCGGAGCATGTCATGGGCCAATTGCTCACCATCGCACATCATTTAAACACGGCTGATGCTGAGGTCAGAAATGGTATTTGGAATAGGGAAGCCAATAGAGGCTGGGAAATTCACGGGAAAACCATCGGCATAATCGGTTTTGGAAATATGGGCCAAGCGCTTTGTCAAAGGTTGCTGGGTTTTGGTGTAAAGATTTTAGCGTATGATAAATATGCGCCGGCACACTCCCCTTTTGGCGCCGATTTAGCTGATATTTTTCAACATGCCGACATCGTTTCTTTGCATGTTCCATTGACCGATGAGACCAACGGATTAGTGAACCAAGAATTTTTAAGATCCTTTAAAAAACCAATCGTGCTAATGAATAGCTCGAGAGGCCCAATTACACCTTTAGAAAATGTCCTTTGGGGTTTGCAACAAGGCATTATTTCAGGATTAGCCTTAGATGTCTTACCTAATGAAAAAATTAAGTCTTGGTCACAAGAAGAACAAGAACTTTTTGACCAAATAAAATCATATCCCAATACGCTCTTTAGTCCCCATGTGGCTGGTTGGACTACCGAGAGTTACCTTAAAATCAATACGGTTTTAATAGAAAAAATCAGAACCCTATTTCATCCATGAATTACCCAGAAAACATAGGTGAAAAGTTAGGATTTGATCAGATTCAAAATCACATTAAGTCGCTATGCCTCAGCAATATGGGCGCAGAATATGCGGATAAAATGAAATTTTCAAACCGCTTTGCTCTGGTGAATCAATGGGTCCAGCAAGTCAGCGAGATGAAGCAGTTGATGGCTGAGCATGGAGGTGAGTGGCCCCAACAAGATTACTATGATTTACGCGAGTGGTTTGGTCCTTTAAGCTTAGAAGGACATTATTTAACTGCGGATGAATGGCGCGATTGGCAAAGGGGACTTGATATTTTATATCAATGTGTCCGCTTTTTTTACAAAATAGATTCAGAGAAATACCCGGAAATTAGCCGAATTACCCAAGTTTTCAAGGAAAAATGGGAAGGTGAAGAACATGGAGATTTTAGGCAAATCCTGCCCATCATTCAGGAATTGGATCGAGTTTTTGACGCCAATGGCCAAATCAAGGAAAGCGCATCCCCTGCCTTAGGTGAATTACGTAGAAAGCGCTTTGCGGAAGAGCAAAATCTGAGAAAGAAATTAGACAGCCTGATCAATCAGGCTTATAAGGAAGGTTGGGTTAGCAAGGATTTTTCTCTAACCTTGCGAAATGGCCGGATGGTCATTCCTCTTGCAGCAGAGCATAAGAGAAAAATAAAAGGTTTTGTCCAAGACGAATCCGATACAGGCAAAACAGTGTTTTTAGAACCTGCTGATGCCTTAATTGCCAATAACGAAATCAAATCCTTAGAATCTGCGGAACGCAGAGAGATTATATTAATCCTAAGCCGTTTATCGGACCGCATAAGACCTTTAGTTCCTATGTTAAGTTCTTGGTTCCAATGGCTCGGCTTGATAGATTTCATCCGATCAAAGGCTATTTGGGCCACAGAAGTCAACGCTATTTTGCCCAAAATCAAAGATTTCCCAAGCCTTGATTGGCAAGAAGCCAGGCATCCCATTTTAGAACAATCCCTGCATAAAATAGGCAAAAAAATAAAGCCTTTGTCGATCACGTTGGACGACAAAAAAAGAATTATGGTGGTCTCAGGGCCTAATGCAGGAGGGAAATCGGTCACCTTGGGAACCTTGGGTTTATTGCAATATTTATTTCAAACAGGTTGTTTAGTACCCATGGCAGAGGGATCTACGATGGGATTCTTTGATCAGATCTTTTTAGACATGGGGGATGATCAAAATATCGAAAATGAATTAAGTACTTACAGCTCACACTTGAGCAATATGAATTATTTTTTAGGGCATGTAAATCCTAAAACGATGATCTTAGTGGATGAGTTTGGGACGGGGACGGAACCTTCTTTAGGAGGTGCCATTGCGGAATCGATTTTAGAAAAATTAGCCGAAAAAGGTTGCTTCGGAGCTATCAATACACACTTTGGGAATTTAAAAAATTTAGCAGACCGACAAGCCGGTTTGTTTAATGCTGCGATGCGGTACGATACTGAACATTTAGAACCTCAATTCATTTTGGATATGGGGAAACCGGGAAGTTCATTTGCTTTTGAGATTGCCCAAAAAATAGGTTTACCAGCTAAAATCATCGATAATGCCCGAAGAAAACTAGGGACCAAGCAGGTGGATTTCGATAAGATGTTGATGGAAACAGAAACAGAAAAGCAAATATGGGAATCGAAAAACATCCGATTAACCTTAGCCAGTGAACAAGCGGAAGTCATCAAGCAACAATATTCCAGTTTAAAAAACCATTTGGAGGAGGAGCAAAAAAGGCTCATTAATCAAGCTAAGGCTGAGGCAAAAAAAATAATCCAAGAAGCCAATAGCCGAATTGAACAAACTATTCGCGAAATAAAAGAGAAGGCCGCTAACAAGGAAGAAACAAAAGAAATCAGAGGGAAATTAGATGCATTTGTCAAAAAAGATTTAATTGAAATACCATCAAAAACCTTCATTCCCCAAGAAAAACCCAATCCAAAAAACCTCAAAGGACCTATGGCCATTGGCGATTGGGTAGCTTTAGATCAAGGCCAGGGAGAATCTGCCATCGGCCAAATCATGGCATTCAAAGGAAAAGACGTGGTGGTGGCATTGGGAGGAATTAGCAGTACGATCAAAGTCAGTCGATTGCAGAAAGTACATGCACCCAAGCAGGAAAAGCAAAAAATCTCTGCCCTGCAGGGAATTGATTTCAATGATCGCATGGCCCAATTTTCCATTACGTTAGATGTGCGTGGAAAAAGAGGAGAAGAAGTATTTGTGATTTTAGATCAATACATGAACGATGCTTTATTGTTAGGCTCCAATGAAATTAAAATCCTCCATGGCAAAGGGGATGGAATTTTACGTAATTTGATTCGGGAACAACTCAAACGCTACAGTCAAATTAAGTCTTTTGTAGACGAACATGCGGATCGAGGAGGAGCAGGTGTAACCATTGTAACGTTTAAATAAATGGTGCGTTTTTTATTATTTGGTTTACTATTTTTCTGTTCCAGCTGCATGTTGGAATATAGCTCCGGATTAGCCAAACTTCGATCTGAAGACTACAAAGGTGCTAATGAAGACCTTAGTATTGCCTTTCAAAAAGACCCTTTTAATCCAGAAATACTTTTTGCCCGAGCGTTAAGCCGAGGTTTTTATGGACATTACACAGGAGCCATCAATGATTTAACAAGAGCTATTAAGCTTGATCCCAATAATGCGAGTTATTATTTTTATCGAGGATATTTCAAGTCCAAATTTGGAAAAGAAAAAGGTGCGATCGAAGATTACTCTATGACCATTCTGCTTTACCCTTATTACCCTGAAGCTTATTATAATCGAGGCATCAAATTATTAAATACGGGGTATTTGTCTGAGGCCTGCCAAGATTTCCAAACGGCCATTGACCTAGGTGACACCTTGTCGATCAAGTATAAAAATGTGTATTGCCGAAAAGAAATTATTTCAAAAGCCGAGTAAGAAGAGGCTAAACTGATTTTAATCCCTTTTATTTTTTGACTTAGCCGTAATTTTGAAGTGCCTAAAACTGCAACATGACTCACTTCTCCATACAATCTCCAGTGATGGGCTTATCATTTATGGTAAATACACAGATTAAAGTGGCCAAGTTTGGAATATCTTCTCAGCAAAAATATGCCCTCCATATTGCCTAATAAATCGCTAAAAATATTGACCTTTGTCTTTGTTTAATTTTTAACGATTTTTTATGTCTATTGCAAAAGCTGGCGATACGGTCGCCGTACATTACACGGGTAAACACACCGACGGTTCCATTTTTGATTCCTCAGAAGGAAGAACTCCATTAGAATTTCAAATTGGTTCTGGTATGGTCATTAAAGGCTTCGACGATGGAGTGACGGGCATGAGCATCGGTGATAAAAAAACAATCGTCATTCCTGCGGCTGAGGCCTATGGAGATCATTCTCCAGAAAATACAGTGAGTATAGAACGTTCACAAATTCCAGCACACATTGAATTAGCGTTAGGAGCTTCTTTAAATATGCATCAGGATGGTGGTCAGGTAGTTGAAGTAGTCATTACTGATTTAACGGAAACACATGTCACTTTAGATGCAAATCACCCATTGGCTGGAAAAGATTTAACATTTGACCTTGAACTTGTTAGCATTCAATAATTGGTATGAAAATTGACTTACGCTCTTTCGTCCCACATGGACTGGTAATATTAGGTTTTGTCCTGTTGGCATTCATTTATTGTGGACCGGTACTTCAAGGAAAAGTGCTGATCCAACATGATATCCAACAAGCACAAGCGGCGGCCCAAGAGAGTGTTCAATTTAAAAAAACAAGTGGTGAAGATGCCTGGTGGACTAATTCCATGTTTGGCGGAATGCCTACTTTTCAAATTTCTGGAAGCTATCCATATAGTATATCAAGTTACACGGGTAGTTTTTTAACGAATATATTTCCCAATCCGGTCAACTTACTCATACTCCAATTAATAGGCATGTACCTATTTTTGTGGGCGATGGGGGCCTCTCCTATTTTGGGATTTGCAGGTGCGGTTTTATATGCTTTTGCGACTTACAATATGGTCATTATTCCAGCCGGACATACCTCCAAAGTATTGGCTTTAGCTTATGCACCGGTCGTATTAGCAGGAATCAAGATTTGCTGGGAGCGAAATAAATGGCTGGGCGCTGCCATTTTCTCCATCGGAATGGCACTAGAATTATATGCCAATCATATCCAGATTACCTATTATTTGTTTTTTATCATAGGAGCCTATAAGATGTATACGTTTTCCAAAGCGATTCAGGAGAAAGCCTTGGCTGATTGGTTTGGCAAGGGAATATTATTAGCCATTGGTTTAATTTTAGCCGTGGGAACGCATTCTATGCGTCTTTGGAATAACTATGAGTATAGCAAAGAAACGACTCGCGGTGCATCTGAATTGAAGGCCAACAAAGAAAGAGGGAGTGGCTTGGATAAAAATTATGCTTTTGATTGGTCCTATGGAATCTCTGAAACAGGGACTTTATTAATCCCTAATTTCAAAGGTGGAGCATCCCAAGGAAATTTAGGAGGTACCAAATCTGCCACCTACAAAACGATGGTTGACGCCGGCCTGGCCGAAGATCAAGTCCTTGGATTTGTAGAAAAGGGACCGACATACTGGGGCGAACAGAGTTATACGGCAGGTCCGGCCTACGCAGGAGCCTTAGTTATTTTCCTATTTTTATTTGCAGCTTTCTATCTAAAAACAGCTGAAAAATGGTGGCTCATTGGCGTTACGTTATTATTCATCACTTTTTCATGGGGTAAAAACTTTTTCTTCAATGGAATTCTTTTTGATTATTTTCCTCTATTCAATAAGTTTAGGGCCATCACCATGGTGCTTTCCTTTGTGCAATTGGGCTTGGTGGCATTAGGAATTTTAGGATTACAAAGATTCATCAAAGAGAAACCTAGTTTTAATGAAATCAAAAAACCGCTCCTATATTCATTTGGCTTAAGTGGAGGAATTTGCTTGTTTTTTGCTTTATTGCCCGATTTGTTTTTTGATTTTAAGGGTGCGCAAGACGGAGCTGGGATCTTGCAGGATGCTAATATCAATGCAGCTATTTGGAATAGTATTCGGTTAGACAGAATCGTTTTGTTTAGATCTGATGCGCTAAGAAGCTTTTTTGTGATCGCCTTGGGAACAGGAATCTTATGGTTAGCAACGAGTAAAAAGGTGAAAAAATCGATCTGGTTAATTGGCCTAGTGCTTTTAAGTATTTTTGACCTAACACCAGTCGCCAAACGATATTTTGGGAATGATGCTTTTGTTTCAAAAAGCACGTTGGAGGAACAAGTTCAACCGAGTCCTGCAGACCAACAAATTTTAGCCGATAAAACTCAATTCAGAGTGTTGAATTCAACCGTTTCATTCATGAATGATGCGACGACTTCGTATTATCACCAATCGTTAGGAGGCTATCATGGCGCCAAACTTCGTCGATATCAAGAGTTAATTGAGAAATATTTTGCGGGAAGCCCATCCCAAATGAGTGTTTTGAACATGTTAAACACCAAATATATCATTGGCGCAGATTCATTAGGTAGCCCGATTGCCCAAGTAAATCCCAATGCCTTAGGCAATGCCTGGTTTGTGAAAAATATTCAATGGGCTAATACTCCGGATGATGCCTTAACGGGTATAGAGAAAATAGATCCTAAAAATACGGCAATTTTAGAATTACAGGACAAAGCCATTTTACAAAATTTTGCACCAGATTCTATGTCGGTGGGAGTCATCTACTTGAAAGAGTACAAACCCAATCACCTTAGTTATTCCTCAAATGTAAGCAAGCCATCGCTTGCCATATTTTCTGAAATATATTACCGAGGTAACAAAGACTGGAAAGCGTACATCGATGGGAAAGAGGTGGATCACGTGAGGGCTGATTATGTGTTGCGTGGCCTTTTGGTTCCTTCAGGAAAGCACACGGTAGAGTTTAAATTTAAGCCCTATTCAGTTGAGATGGGCAATAAAATAGACGCCGCCGCATCCATTGCTTTACTACTATTTATTGCCTTAGGTTTGGGCTTAGCATTTAAAAATAAGATATGATTTATTCGATGACAGGTTTTGGGAAATCTCAAAAAGAGGCGCAAGAATTACAAATTCGGGTGGAGGTAAAGACCTTGAATTCAAAGTTTACCGATATTTTTTGTCGGCTTCCAAAATCCATTTCGG
>CANHGO010000004.1 GCA_947460975.1 Cytophagaceae bacterium | reverse complement strand
CCGCTGATGATACTGGGATCAAACCCGGGAAAGTAAGTAAGCTCCAAGTTATTAAAAGACCGCATCGGAAGATCGCGGTTTTTTTTTGCCCTAATGTTACTTATTACCTGATACTTATTACCTGTTACCTTTTACTTATTACCTGCTACCTAATTACCTGAATTTTCATATCTTTGCCCCATGACCATTCTATACATTTTCATCGCCATCCTAGTAAGCGCTGCCCTAACCTATCTCCTACTAAACGGTAAAATAGCTTTATTAAAAAACCAATTGGCCCAAGCAGAGGCAAACCAAAACAAAATCACCCAATTAGAAGTCGATAATAAAGCCATGTTTGGGAAATTATCCCAACTAGAAGGCCAGAATGAAACACTGAAACAAACAGTAGATAGCCAAAAAGCAGATGAAGAAAAGCTTAGAAAAATATTAGTGGACGTAAGCAACGATTCCGTACTAAGACAAGGGAAAATGTTGAGCGACCAGCAACAAGTTAAATTGAACGATGTATTAAATCCATTGAAAGAAAAACTTAAAGAATTTGAGGAAAAAGTCAACTTAGGTCAAAAAAATAGCATAGAACAAAGCACCATTTTAATGGAGCAAATCAAAAACCTAACGAGCCTAAACCAAACAGTTACCCAAAAAACAGAGGACCTAACCAATGCCCTCAAAGGCTCAAATAAGTCACAAGGAAACTGGGGTGAAATGATCCTAGAGCGTGTTTTAGAAAGCTCAGGCCTTAAAAAAGGCATGGAATATGAAACCCAATTTGTCACCAAAAATCAAATACAAGAGACTATAAAACCAGATGCAGTCATATTTCTGCCCGACAATAAAAACATCATCATCGACTCAAAAGTATCATTAACAGCCTATGAAAGATTCACAAGTGCTGATGATGGAACCATCGAAAAAGAACAAGCACTTAAAGACCATATCGAATCACTAAAATCACACATTAAACTACTTTCCGCCAAAGACTACCACACAAGTCTTGACCTTAATAGCCCCGATTTTACCTTATTATTTATTCCCATTGAGTCCGGTTTTGTGGCAACCATCAGTCAAGATTATAGCCTTTTCAACTACGCATGGGAAAGAAAAATAGTTTTGGTCTCTCCTTCTACCCTATTGGCCACATTAAGGACCATCGCTTCCGTTTGGAAAACGGAATACCAAACCCGAAATGCGATTGAAATAGCCCGACAAGCCGGAGATTTATACGATAAGTTTGTAGGTTTTACCCAAGACATGGAAGATGTAGGCAAACACATTAAAAAAGCCGAAGATTCCCACCAAAATGCCCTTAATAAACTGAGTACCGGAAAAGGAAATCTAGTCACTCGAGCCCAAAATCTACATAAACTTGGCGTTAAGTCGAACAAGAAACTAAATTCTGGCCTGATTCAAGATGATGAGGAGGAGGAATAAATTAGGTAATAGGTATCAAAATCAGGTAATAGGTGTAATAGGAATTACCTAATTAATTTTTACTATAACTTATTACCTAATACTTTTGACCTAATACCTATTACTTAACCTAAGCTTTCTTTAAAAACTCAGTCCTCAATACCATCACAGACTTCTCTACTTTGCCTTCAATTTCATCTGCATTATCCGTTAAACGAATATGTTTCACCATCGTTCCTCTCTTAATAATACCCGATGAACCCCTCACTTTTAAATCTTTAATCACCGTAACCGAATCCCCTTCTTTTAGAATTGCTCCATTACTATCTCGAACGATCAACTCATCTTCTTCACTCATTTTGTCTAGTTTAAATGGATACAGGCACTTATAAATGACTTTTATTTCTTATCCCACGTATTTTTATTGTTCCTAAAACCTAACAGTCTTTGTGCTAAATCAGGACGCTTCAGAAAAGTTAATCGATTGCGAATCCAATCTTTGTACTCAGGTTTGTACCAGAAAAAATATTTGTTTTGATTCTGCTTTTCTTCTTTAGTCTTAGCCGTTTTAATGGGTTGCAACGTATAGGGATGAACCCCCGAATAATAAATCACCTCGGCCACCGTCATGGGCGTAGGTGTAAAATCTTGCACCTGCTCTAAATGAAAACCTAAATCCTTCGTTTCCGCAGCTAAATTTGCCATGTCTTCTTCCTCGCAACCCGGATGAGATGAAATGAAATACGGAATTAAAGGTTGCTTCAACCCAAATTTTGCTGAAATATCATCATACTTCTTTTTAAATGCATGAAAATATTTAAACGAAGGTTTACGCATAACACGTAAAGTGGCATCGGAGGTATGCTCTGGCGCTACTTTTAATCGGCCTGAAACATGCCGAGTAATCAATTGCTCCATGTATTCATCATGGTTGCCATCTTGATTATTTTTATTGAAATCATCTACTAATAAATCATAGCGCACGCCTGAGCCCACAAACGCCTTCTTAATTCCTGGGTGAGCATCGACTTTCCGATAAATTTCAGTCATTGGCTTATGTGAAGTGTCCAAATTATTACAAATCACCGGATGAATGCATGATGGACTCACGCACCGAGCACAAATTGCCTCATCTTTTCCCTTCATCTTATACATGTTGGCCGAAGGTCCACCCAAATCAGAAATGTACCCTTTAAAATCTGGTGCTTTGGTAATCTGCTCAACCTCCCTCATGATCGACGCCTCACTCCTAGAAGCAATAAACTTGCCTTGATGAGCTGAAATAGTACAAAAACTACAACCCCCAAAACATCCTCGGTGCATATTCACAGAAAACTTAATCATCTCAAAAGCAGGAATCGGTCCACGCTTGCGGTATTTCGGATGAGGTAATCGAGTATACGGCAAATCAAAGGATTTATCCATCTCAACCTCCTCCATCGTCTTAAATGGTGGATTGATAACTAATATTTCATCGCCAACGACCTGCGTAATTCGATTCGCTTGCCATTTATTAGATTCCACTTCCACAATTTTAAAGTTGGAAGCATATTTAATTTTATCTTCCAAACAAACCTCATGACTAGATAACTCTACCGTTTCCCAATCCGTTGGCGGTAAGGCCTCAGCCTTTGATTGTAAAAAAGCAACCTGATTAATGTGCGTCAAATCACGCAAGTTTTTACCTTCTTTAACCCCTCGCATAATTTCGCGAAGTGGCTGCTCCCCCATTCCATAAACCAACATATCCGCCCCGGAATCCACTAAAACCGATGGGAATAATTTGTCCGCCCAGTAATCATAATGTGTTACTCGACGTAATGAAGCCTCAATTCCCCCGATTAAAACAGGTACATCAGGATAAATCTCTTTTAATATTTTGGAATATACCGTGGTCGCATAATCAGGCCTAAATCCTGATTCCCCTCCCGGTGTATAGGAATCATTTGATCGTAATCGCTTGTTGGCTGTATAATGATTCACCATCGAATCCATACAACCCGCCGTTACACCAAAAAAATACTTGGGTTTACCTAATTTTTTGAAATCTCGTAAGTCATCTTGCCAGTTGGGCTGCGCGACTATCCCCACCTTCAAACCCTCACTCTCCATAATTCTGCCAATCACCGCGGTGCCAAAAGCAGGGTGATCCACATAAGCATCCCCTGAAATCAAAATTACATCAAGCTCATCCCAGCCTCTTTTCTCTACTTCCTTTTTAGTCAAAGGCAACCAGTCGGTAATCGGTCTTTCATCCATTAGACAAAATTAATTTAAAAACAGTGTTTAACCTATTTCAAAAGCTTTGCTTTTAAATAATTTGCCGTAGCATTAAATACTTTCAATGTATTTGAAAATCTAAACCAATGATGCGTATCGTCGACAATAACCATGGTCTCTACAGCAACTTTACGTTTCATTAATCGATTCACCAGATCAACACTCTGATTAAATGAAACATTGCGATCATCATCCGCATGAATAATGAATACCGGAGAAGTCCAAGTAGCAAGGGAAGAAACGGGAGAAGACCTAAATGACAAGCTAGCAGCCCATTCAGCATCCGGAGCTTTATGAAATTCATCAGCCAATGGTTCTGCTTTTAATTGGTTTGCCCAATCATGAACGCCATGAATATCAACTCCGGCAGCAAATAATTTCGAATCCCTTGCTAAGCCTAAAGCTGTTAAATAACCTCCATAAGAACCTCCATAAATCCCTATTTTTTTCGCATCCACATTTGATTGAATAGCTAACCACTCGCCCGCTGCTTTAATATCCAAATATTCTGAGGCTCCTAAATGCCCAGCTGATTTTGGATGTTGGAATTCATACCCATATCCTATGCCCAACCTGTAATTCACCGATAAAACTATAAATCCAAGATTGGCTAAATATTGATTCAATGCATATGCATTTGCATAATAATCAGAATAATGCCAACCTAAAAGCATTTGTCTAGGAGGACCACCATGTACAAAAATAATAGCCGGTTTTTTCTGTGTACCATTTGAATGATCGAAGATTTGAGCGTGTACAGATAAGCCGTCAAGAGACTTAAATATTACTTGCTTAGGTTCAACGAGAGATTTTTCAGGGTATTCCGCTGGAAATAATGAGGCAGTCAATGATTTCGGAGATGCACCATCAGTCTTAAAAATTACCTGAGGCGCTTTTTGTGGCGTTGACCCGATATAGACAATACCCTTATTATTTGCCAAAGCCATTGCAGTCCATTCATTGCCATTTCCTGGTGTTAATACTTTCATATCAGCCTTGTCGACAGATACTTGTAAAATATGTCTTCTATCCTTATCCAAAGCATCAGGACCAGTATTAACATCGCACAGGAGGTTTTTTCCATCCAAACTCAAACTCACATGTTCCACCATGAATTCACCGGGTGTTAATAACAAAGGCGTGCCACCCGAGGGAGAAATGGAATATAAATGAGGCCAACCATCATGGTAGGAAGTAAATGTGATCACATTAGCCGTAGCCCAAAATAAATTTGTCGACCCATGAGTCGTAGGCAAAGATCCCCGATTTGTTTTGGGAGCCTCCCAAACTAATTTAGAGTTCTCTCCTGTTATAGGTGCAGTTCGGATGCTCCAATAAACTTTTTTACGTTGGGTCAATGAATCAGTCTGACCACCTAAAGCCAGTGTGCGAATAAATGCTATGCTTTTCCCATCTGGGGACCAACGAGGACTAATATCTCGAGCAAATGATGGATCAATCCATCGGATTTGATTATTCCCAATCGTCAGTGATCCAACAAATGAATGATCTCCCCTATTCGCAACAAAAACAACTTTTGAGCCATCTGGAGACCATTTTAATTGAGATACGGTACCCCTCGTTTTAAATAATTTCACAGGAGCTTCTAAGAAATCCTCATTTTTATTGGTATCCAATTTACAAATCCAAGGCTGACCTTCTTTAATGTAAGCGACTACATCATTTTTGGGAGAAATAACGGGTTCATCCCCTTCTGAAATAATTCGAATAGGCCCACCGGCAAAGGCTATTTGCATCACGCGAACCGTTTGGGGCTCAAGGTTTCCAAATGGATTAATTGGTTTTAAATGATCAAAATTAGCCCCATGGTCTCCCCCACGTACAAATAAAACCCATTTTCCATCATCCGAAATGGATATCGATGTTAATTCTTGCCCATCATCTTCAGAAAAAGAAGTTAATTTTCTAGGCTCGAAACTGGGCCCTTCAGCCACATAAATATTGCGAATTCCTTTTTCATCCATAGCCCAAGCAATCTTATTGCCTTTGTTTGAACGGATTAATTCGGTAGGAAATGGATGTGATTTAATGGCCTCAAACGTGAAGTTTTGTGCCTGACTAAATCCATTAATTGCAAAAAATGCAATGAATAAAATGGATGATAAGAAACGGAGCATGAAAATCTATTTTAAATGAATTCAGAAATTTACTTTAAATTTATGTTAATACTTTTAAAAATCATAATGGACATAACCATGCTTCAGTTCAAATAAATGACAAAAATCATGATAAACTTACAAGCATAATTTTATAAATTCGCCTTACTACAACCTATAAACATAATTAAATTGATCTACAGTTCAGCCATTCTAGAGGAGATCTTACGTTTTGCAAATCCAACAGAAACCGTTTGGATTACATCAAAATCGAAAGGAATTGCCAAGGAACTCGCCCTAGCGTTTGTCATGACCCCACGATTTATTTCAAAAACTCCGATAAACAACCCAAGAAATATCATTGACGGTTGGGTTTGGCAGGATTATACCCTTGAAAAATTAGTTCGTATTTATATTGTTTGCCTACTATCTGAGAAAGATGGCACAGACCAACTCAATTTGTTATTTGACACAGCAGAAATCAATGAAGCAGTCGCCTTGCACTCAGCGCTGCCTGCCTTAAAAAACCCGACCCAATTTTTATTAAGAGCCACAGATGCCGTAAGGTCTAATATGGGCTCTGTTTTCGAATCGATCGCTTTCGAAAATCCATACCCAAGCCTGTATTTTTCGGAATTAGCCTGGAACCAAATGGTTTTAAAATGCATATTTAACGACAAGGCCATTCACCGAATTTACGACTTAGAAAAAAGGTCGAACCAAGCACTTGCTGATACGTTATCAGACTTTGCGCATGAAAGGTGGGCAGCCGGCAGGCGAGTTCCATCCCAAGTTTGGCGATTAGTCCCCCAATTTATGAATGAAAATTTGCAGAGTGATATTAATAAATTAGCACAATCAGATAATCCTAGAGATGTTCTGGCTTCAGAATTGGTTAATAAAGAAATAGCCCAACCAGGAAGTACAATGGGGCAATGGAAAGAATTAGAATTACCTGAACCTATATATCAAGCTTAAAAATATGTGTCAAAACCCACATCAAAAGGAAATAAATCCTTCTCATTTTGAAGGATCAACAGAAGAAAAAGCGACAGCAACTGTGGTTGATCATGATTTCATGAGCTACACGCAAGGGATGAAATTTTTCGATCCACATATGCACATGAGCTCGAGGACCACAGATGACTATCAAGCATTAGCTGATGCAGGAGTGGTTGCGCTGATTGAACCGGCATTTTGGTTAGGCCAACCGAGAACTGGATTAGCCTCTTTCAAAGATTATTTTTCGAGTCTTGTGGGTTGGGAGAGATTCCGTTCGTCCCAATTTGGCATCAAACATTATTGTACGATTGGTTTGAATTCTAGGGAGGCCAATAATGAAGCGCTTGCTGAACAAGTGATGGAAATCCTTCCCCTATTTCTCCAAAAAGAAGGAGTGGTAGGCGTGGGTGAAATCGGTTTTGATGATCAAACAGCTGCTGAAGAAAAATATTACCGAGCCCAATTAGAAATGGCGAAGGAAATGAACCTACCCGTACAAGTACATACACCCCACCGTGATAAGAAAAAAGGGACTGAAAGAAGTATGGCCATCGCTTTAGAGCATGGATTAGACCCTAAAATGGTGATTATAGATCATAATAATGAGGAAACCGTAAAGTCAGTATTGGATCAGGGCTTTTACGCCGCATTTACTATTTATCCTTTTACTAAAATGGGCAATGAACGAATGGTCGAAATTGTCAAAGAATATGGGCCAACTCGAATCATGGTCAATTCCGCAGCTGACTGGGGAATTTCGGATCCCTTGGCCATTCCAAAAACAGCTGCTTTAATGAAAATTAAAGGCATCGATGTAGAGACCATTCGCCAAGTAACCTATCAAAATGCCTTGGATGCTTTTGCCCAAAGTGGTCAAATCAATGAAGGTGATTTTATTCATGGACTAGAAATTGATCAATCGCAAAAATTCAATGGTAACACCGTACTTAGAGGAGGACAAGCACCTAGAATCAATAAAAACTCCATGATTATTCGTTGATGAAAGCAAAAATCAGAGCATTCATTGAACTAATGCGCCCCGCGAATGTCATTACGTCTTTAACAGATGTTTTAGCTGGCATGTCGATCGTAGGATTTTTATTCAATTTAATTGACATCAATTCAGTTCTATTTTTAGGCATATCCACTATGTGCTTATATGCAGGTGGAGTTGTTTTCAATGATGTATTTGACCATGATTTAGATAAAACAGAAAGGCCGGAGCGCGCTTTGCCCAGTGGAAGAATATTGAAATCCGAGGCCATATTGGGCGGAATTTTACTGTTATCCACCGGTATATTTTGTGCATTTTGGCATAGCAGCTTAAGTGGTTTTATTGCCATCATCATTAGTATTTGCGCTTTATTTTACGATTGGAAAGGCAAGCATATGTCCATTTTTGGCCCGATCAATATGGGAATGTGTAGAGCATTTAATTTACTCTTAGGAATGAGCGTCTATGAAATTGGCACTTTTACCTACGCCTACTTAATCCTTATCCCCTTAATTTATATCGCGGCAATTACCTTAGTATCAAGAGGAGAAGTGCATGGCGAAACACCAAAAACCCTTTTATTTGCTCTATTTCTTTTTTTATCGGTCCATGTATGCCAAATTTATTTCGCCTATAAATTCGGCCATCTATACCTAGCATTGCCTTTTATTGCCACGCACTTTTATTTAATTTTCAACAAATTATACGTAGCCATCAAGAATCCAATTGGCCCCAATATAGGCAAAACAGTAAAAACTGGAGTTTTAACTTTAATTTTAATGAATGCTGCTTGGGTAAGTTTGAGTGGACATTGGGAAATGGCTATATTTGTTGTCCTGCTTTTACCCGTATCCATTCTATTAGGTAAAAAGTTTGCAGTTACGTAAATTTGAGTTCATGCAATCTTTAAAACAAATATTTCAAGTACCTTTTCAATACGAAGTTTTTTTCACAAAAAGCTTGTTTGATACTGCAAATACGATGTTTGCAGATTTTATTCGCCATTTTGGAAACCCAGAATTTCAAAAAAGAATTCTATTTGTTGTTGACAAAGGAGTAGCCGATGCACATCCCAATCTGACAAATACCCTCATAAATTATTTTGATTTTCATTCAGTCGCAAAATTATCTCCTGAAATTTTAGTTTTACCAGGAGGTGAAAATTGTAAAAACGATCCTAGATTTTACGAAGAAGTTGTCCGAGCCATTGACGAGCATCGCATTGACAGGCACTCTTTTGTCGCCGCCATCGGTGGAGGTGCCTTTTTAGATATGTCAGGATATGCGGCTGCAATATCACATAGAGGAGTTAAATTAATTCGTATACCGACAACAGTATTGTCCCAAAATGATTCTGGTGTTGGCGTAAAAAATGGAGTTAATTATTTAGGTAAAAAGAACTTTCTAGGGACATTTGCTCCGGCAGTAGCCGTTTTCAATGATGTTGATTTTTTAACTACGCTAATCGATCGAGATTGGCGTTCAGGAATAGCAGAAGCGATTAAAGTAGCCTTAATTAAAGATTTATCATTTTTCACGTGGCTTGAAGAGCATGCAGAGGACATGAACTCGAGAAATGAGTCTGTCATGATGGAGCAAATTTATCGTTGCGCCGATTTACACATGAAACATATTTCCTCCGGCGATCCGTTTGAGTTGGGTTCCGCACGGCCATTAGATTTCGGACATTGGGCTGCACATAAATTAGAATATTTAAGTTCATTTAGCATACGCCATGGAGAAGCCGTAGCTATAGGAATAGCATTAGATTGTGTCTATTCGCATTTAATTGGTAATATCTCTAAAGAAGATTTAGATCGAATTATTGGATTAATTAAAAAGCTTGGCTTTGATATTTATCATCCCGCGTTAGCTGAAAATGATAAAGTAAATCTTTATAAAGGTTTACAGGAATTCCAGGAGCATCTTGGGGGCCAATTAACCATTACCCTTCTTTTGGCCTTAGGAAAAGGGATTGAGGTGCATGAAATTGATTTTGAAATGGTCAAAAAATCGGTTGATTACTTAGCCAATCTTGCATAAGCGATGGAAACTAAACACGGTCATTTTAGCTATTGCAGCAATATTCATCCGGGAGAAATTTGGCATGAACATTTTGCTGAATTACAAAAAAATGTCCCGCTAGTCAAGGCAGAAATTGCTCCAAATGAAAAAATGGGTTTGGGATTGCGATTTGCCAATCAAGCGAGTATCGACTTACAAGATCCTACTGAATTTAAAAATTTAAAAGATTGGCTAGAAAAAGAAAATCTATATGTTTTTACATTAAATGGATTTCCTTACGGTGGCTTTCATAATACAATCGTCAAAGACGATGTGCATACCCCTGATTGGACTACAAAAGACCGATATGATTACACGCTAAGACTGGCTCATTTGTTGGCCAAACTCCTACCTGAAAATTTGGAAGAAGGTGGTATTTCAACCTCCCCTTTATCTTATAAATATTGGTGGAAAAATTCGGAAGAATTAACGAATGCTACCCGTAAAGCGACGCTTCATTTGATTGATCTAGTGGTTGAATTAGCGAAAATAGAGCAGGAAACTGGCAAATGGATCCATATTGACATAGAACCGGAACCGGACGGAATTCTTGAGAATCACAAAGAATTTGTTGAATGGTACGAAAATACATTAATACCCTTAGGTACTGAATACTTACAAAATAAAGGGATTGACAATTCCATTCATTTAATAAAAAGGCACATTCAGCTATGTTTTGATATTTGTCATTTTGGGGTCAGTTATGATAGTCCTGCATTATGCATTCAGGAATTAAATCAAAAAGAAATTGGCGTAGGTAAGATTCAAATCAGTTCCGCTTTGCGCGTGGACTTAAGAACTAATCCTCAAGAAAAAATTGATGCGCTCAGAAAATACCATGAGCCTGTTTACTTGCACCAAGTAAAAGCTTTGTTGGCAAATGGCGAATACCTTCAATATAAAGATTTAGACGAGGCCATTCAGGATTATTCAGTCGGCAAATTTACCGAATGGAGAATCCACTTTCATGTGCCACTTTTCCTTGCGAATTATGGCCTATTGGGTTCTACTCAAAAAGAAATCATTGAGACATTGGAAGTTCAAAAAGCAAAGCCATTTACCCGTCATCTTGAGATAGAAACCTATACATGGGCCGTTTTACCTGCTGAGTTTCAAGCACCTATTCACGAGTCCATCGCACGTGAAATTGGCTGGGTGAAAGCCATTTTAAATGATTGATGATGCAAAAAACAGTTGTCATAGATGTCGTAGGACTTTCGGAAAGCATTATTTCAGAATATACCCCCTATTTAAAATCCTATATTGAGAAAAACCACTTAAGTAAAATTAAGCCGGTTTTGCCAGCAGTAACCACCACAGCCCAAAGCTGCTATATCACAGGGAAATATCCCACAGAACATGGAATTGTGGGCAATGGTTGGTATGACCGCACAGACGCTGAAGTGAAATTCTGGAAGCAATCGAATCATTTAGTTGGCTCCTCAAAAATATGGGATGAGGCCAAGAAAAAAGACCCAAATTTCACCTGTGCCAAAATGTTTTGGTGGTATAATATGTACTCAAGTGCAGACTATTCTGTCACTCCCAGACCACAATACCATGCCGACGGAGTAAAAGCCCCTGATTGCTATTCAAATCCACCTGAATTAAGAGATGAATTGCAAGCTGCTTTAGGCACATTTCCATTGTTTAATTTCTGGGGACCTAATGCCAACATAAAATCCACACAATGGATAGCGGATGCCTCCATTTGGGTCGACAAAAGATACAACCCTACACTCAACTTAATTTACCTTCCTCACCTTGATTATTGTTTGCAGAAATTTGGAGTAGATTTCACTAAAATATCGAAGGAATTGGCGGAAATTGATCAGGTACTCCAACAATTAATCGAACATTTTGAGTCTACGAATGCCCACATCATTTTGTTGTCGGAATATGGCATAAATAATGTAACAGAACCGATACATCTTAATCGAATTTTGAGAGAGCATGACTGCCTAGCCATACGTGAGGAGCGGGGATTAGAGTTGTTGGATGCGGGTGCAAGTAAAGCCTTTGCCGTATCAGATCATCAAATTGCGCATATTTACGTAAAAAATAGTGCAGACAAAAAGGAGGTAAAAAAGATATTGGAAGCGATTCCTGGAGTGGCTAGTGTTTTAGATTCAAAAGAAATAGCGTCCCATCATTTAAATCATGAAAGATCAGGTGATTTCGTTTTGATTGCGGATACTGACAAATGGTTTACCTATTACTATTGGCTTGATGATGCAAAAGCACCGGACTTTGCTAGATGTGTCGATATATTCAAAAAACCAGGTTATGACCCAGTAGAAATGTTTATGGATCCTAAAAATCCATTGATTAAACTGAGAGCTGGATATAAATTGGCCCGAAAACTCACTGGATTCAGGTACTTAATGGATGTCATTCCCTTAGATGCCACATTAGTAAAAGGATCCCACGGGAGTCCATTTTGTGATAAGCAATTTTACCCTGTTTTTATTTCGAATCAAGAGACAAAATCAGAAATTGAACCCACGGACGTCTACAAATTGATCTTAAATTCCATTTTCTAAATTAATTTTTATAAATTCCAACTTAAACACAAAAACTATGAAAAAATTAATTACTTCTTTTGCTATCGTAGCAACATTAATGAGTTTTTCAACTCAAGTATCTGCTCAGGATTTCAATCCACAAGCGATGGTTCAGCGTCAGATCGACCGCATGGAAACTGAATTAACTTTATCTAAGGATCAAATCAAAAAAATTGAGCCTTTAGTAACAGTAAGAATGGAAAAAATGATGGAATTCCGTCAAGC
Organism: Cytophagaceae bacterium; assembly: GCA_947460975.1. Lineage (GTDB taxonomy): Bacteria > Bacteroidota > Bacteroidia > Cytophagales > Spirosomataceae > Aquirufa. The sequence goes on along the minus strand of CANHGO010000004.1, from coordinate 118,351 downwards.
AGGTATGGAAAGAGAAGCTATGCAAGCTGAAATGAAAAAATTGAATGATGCTCAATTAGAGTCTTTAAAGACAATTTTAACTCCAGAGCAACTAGAGAAATATAAAACAATGCAGGCTGCCCAGCGGCAAGGTAGCGGAGGTCCTCGAAACTAGTCCTAAAAGCAATTCCTATGATGAAGCAACTATTTGTTTGGATAGGGTTATTTTGCATACCCTTTATTTTTCATGCTAAACCCCTCCGAGTGGGTGTTGCTGGAATGACCCACGGTCACGTGGGCCAAGTGTATAGTGCGATCAAAAAGCCCCAGCAAGATGTTATCATTGTAGGTTTTGCTGAACCCGATAAGGAACTTGCCTTATCCATCTTAAAACAACAAAATCTTCCAGATTCTCTCTGGTTCCCTACCTTAGAGGCTTTAATTGCCAAGACAAAGCCTGAGGCTATTGCGGCTTTTAACAGCATTTTTGAGCATTTGGAAGTGGTTAAAGTTTGTGCTCCTAAAGGAATTCATGTGATTGTCGAAAAGCCTTTGGCTGTCAACATGAATCATTTGAATCAAATGAAGGCGCTGGTGAGCCAATATAAAATTCATCTTTTAACCAATTTTGAAACTACTTGGTATTCATCACATGCTAAAATGTGGCAAATGGTTAAAGAAGAAAAGTCTTTAGGTACAATCCGAAAAGTTGTCATGATGGATGGACATCGTGGACCTAAGGAAATTGGTTGTTCCCCTGAGTTTCTACATTGGTTAACCGACCCGGTCAAAAACGGAGGAGGTGCTATCATCGATTTTGGTTGTTATGGAGCAAATATTATGACCTGGCTGATGGATGGGAAAAAGCCTATCGCAGTAAACGCAGTCACTCAGCAATTAAAACCCGATTTATACCCTAACGTAGACGATGAAGCAACCATCATTTTGACGTATCAAGATTGCCAAGCCATCATTCAAGCATCTTGGAATTGGCCTTTTGACCGAAAAGATACTGAGGTTTATGGGACCAAAGGAATTTTGGTGGCTAACAAAAACAAAAAAATGAGGTATGTGGATGGGGATCGATATGGCAAAGAAAGCATGATTGACTTAAGTCCTTTGCCCCATGAAGTGTCCAATGTGTTCCCTTATTTATCTGCCGTTGTCCAAGGAAGAATTAAACCCAAAATGGATTTATCCTCTTTTGAAATAAATCAAGTGGTCGTAGAAATACTAGAGGCGGCACGAGAATCTGCTAAAACAGGAAAAAAAATAACCTTAAAATAAAATTTTTGTCTAATAAATATGAATGCCATGATCAAAAAAATCTTGCTAACCGCCAGTATCATTTGTTTTCAATTCAATTTAAATGCCCAAAAAGGTCCAAGCATTAATGGCGTTCCTTTAGGCATGGTTTCGTATACCTATAGACAAAGTCTACAAAAAGATATGGCTACTACCCTAGATTCATTAAAAACATTGAAGGTTTATGACATGGAATTTTCTAGTTTATTTGGTAAAAAAGCCACTGAAATCAGAAAACTCTTAGATGAAAGAGGCATGTATTGTTCTTCCTTTGGCGTAAGTTATCAAGATGCATTAACGAAGTCTGACGAAGTAGCTTCTAATGCCAAAACCTTAGGAGCAAAATTTGTGCGAGTGGCTTGGATTCCGCATGATGGTCCATTTACCAAGGAATTAGCTGACAAAACGATCGCAGATTTTAGCATCATTGGCAAAAACTTAAAAGAAAATTATGGATTAGAATTTTGTTATCATAACCATGGTTTTGAATTTGCTCCTTACGAAGGGGGTACCTTTTTTGATTATATCGCAAAAAATACGGATCCTAAATTTGTAAATTTTGAAATGGATATTTTATGGACATTTTTTCCAGGAATAGATCCTGCCAAACTGTTAGAAAAATACCCCAATCGCTTTAAACTGATGCACGTAAAAGATTTAAAGAAGGGGGTTGTTGGCAATTTATCAGGGGGAACTTCCTCTGAAAATGATGTAGCTTTAGGTACGGGCCAGTTGGATTTACCTGCGATTATGAAGGCGGCTAAAAAGGCTAAGATTCAGCATTATTACATAGAAGATGAAAGCTCTCTTCACGCCATTCAGGTGCCTGAATCCATCAAATATTTACTTAGCATAAAATAGAAATACAGCCTATCATACTGGAGATAATTGGGTTTCCAATAAGGGCTTATCTGACTAAAAATCAGCTAATAGCCTAATTAAACCCGCCTATCACAATGGATTTAATTATCCGAAATTTTAACAAACAAAATCAGTAAATTTAAGTTTTAATTTAGTTTGGAAAATTTCAAACTATATCAACAAGTTTAATTCCAAGTTATGCGTCTTATCATATTAAGCTTATTAACCTTTTTCAGTACTCAAATTTTTGCTCAGGCCGACTTTGAAAAAAAATTACAAACCAAACTGATATTAGCAAAAGATGGGGATGTTATCAACATAGAGTCGGGCACTTTTGCTTTAACTAAAAGTTTAAGTCTAGATGGCAAAAAAAATATCACCATTCGAGGAAAAGGGATTGACAAAACGGTCCTAAACTTTAAAACGCAAACCCAAGGAGCTGAGGGAATCAGAATAACGAATTGTGAAAATATCATTTTAGAAGACTTTACGGCAGAGGATTCCAAAGGGGATTTGATTAAAACCATGCATGTAAAAGGAATCACATTCCGAAGATTAAAGACGGCCTGGACGGGAAAACCCTCCCCTACGAATGGTAGTTACGGATTGTACCCAGTGCTCTGTGAAAAAGTATTGATTGACAGTTGCATCGCCATCGGCGCATCAGATGCTGGAATTTATGTAGGCCAATCAAAATACATCACTGTTCGTAATTGCACCGCATTTCAAAATGTTGCCGGGATTGAGATCGAAAATTCATTGTACGCAGAAGTGTACAATAATGTAGCTGAGGGGAACACCGGAGGTATTTTAGTTTTTGATTTACCAGACCTAATCCAAAAAAAGGGTGGGTTTGTGCGCGTTTACAACAACTTAATTAAGGAAAATAATTTAGCCAATTTTGCCCCAAAAGGCAATATTGTAGGCAATGTACCCAAAGGCACAGGCATGATGGTATTAGCCACGAGCCAAGTTGAAATTTTTGACAATAAAATTCTAAATCATTCAACCGTGGGAGTCGCCATTATCAGCTACTTTATGACGGAGAAAAAAAATAAAGATAAAGAGTATTACCCTTACCCCACTTCGATCAATATTCATGATAATTTATTTGAAAGAAAACCTCGTCGCGTGCCGATGGATAGCCGATTTGGTCAGTTATATCGAGTGAAATTGAAGTTTGGGCGCAAGATACCTCAGGTTATTTTTGATGGAATATTAGACCCTAAATTAGTAGGTACGGATGGCAAATATCTGCCTGAATATGCCATTTGTGTGCGTAACAACATCAACCAAAGTACTTCATTTTTGGATGCTGACCATGACTTTAAAAATGTTTTAGTGGGCCCCGACTTATTTGAATGCTCACCCGTTTCGATCAAATCAAACCAGTTTTAAATACATGAATAGGCTTCTCATTATTTTAATTTCATGCCTAAGTTTGACATTTTTGATGTCCATCGATTCAGAAATTAATACCGAATTTAATTACCCAGAAAAGCTATCTGAGTTTGCCTTATTTAAAGGACGTTTGCAAGATCAAATTCCTGCAGAAGATGTACTGCCTTACGCATTAAATTCTCCCTTATTTTCAGATTTTGCGCATAAATTACGATTCATTAAAATGCCTAAAGGGACTAAGGTGAATTTTAACCCAGATTCCGTTTTGCAATTTCCCGTTGGCACCGTCATAGCCAAGACCTTTTATTTTAAAAATGATGAGCGTGCTGAGGCAAAAGGCCGACGGTTAATGGAAACGCGAATTCTCATCCATGAAGCAAAAGGTTGGAGAGCATTGCCCTACATTTGGAATAAAGAACAAAGTGAAGCTACCCTAGAAGTGGCTGGGGGCAGCGATTTAGTTTCTTGGATTGATGATCAAGGAAAAAAACAAGCCTTCGAATATGTGGTGCCCAATATGAATCAATGTAAAGGCTGCCATGAGAGACAAGGAATCATGACGCCGATTGGCCCCTCTGCGCGCCAGTTAAATGGAGAATTTTCATATGAGGAAGGTAAACATGAAAACCAATTGGCCCATTGGGCGCAAAAAAATGCCTTGGATAATCTTCCAAAACTAAATGATGTTCCTAAAATGCCATCCTATTCAGATCTTAATGCCTCATTAGATCTTAGGGCCAAAGCTTATTTAGATATCAATTGTGCCCATTGCCATAATCCAGTAGGTCCGGCACAATCCTCAGGCTTATTTCTACATTGGAATAATCCGAATAAAACCAGCTACGGCTTTATGAAAACTCCTGTCGCTGCCGGAAGAGGGTCTGGAAATTTATCGTATGACATCGTGCCAGGCAAGCCTGAAGAAAGTATTTTAGCCTATCGCATGCATTCATCGGATCCAGGAATTATGATGCCTGAGTTAGGACGTAGATTATCTCACAAAGAAGGCGTAGATTTAATTAAAAATTGGATCAAATCATTGTAATGTTATGAAGAAATTATCTCTAATAATCATTTGTTTATTGACCATTTCATCTGGCTTATTGGGTCAAAGCAAGAAAGAGAAATTACCCAATATCATTTATATTTTAGCGGATGATTTAGGCTACGGCGATGTTTCAATTAATAATCCCAAAGGGAAAATCAAGACACCTAATATCGATCAAATCGCCCTTCAGGGTATGCGATTTACGGATGCGCATTCAGCTTCTGGCGTTTGCACGCCCACTAGATACGCCATTTTAACTGGCCGATATCCATTTAGAAGTAAATTGCCTGTGGGGGTTTTAAGAGGATATAGTCGTTCTTTGATCGACACTGACCAACAAACCGTTGCGAAATTGCTTTCACAAGCGGGATATTCCACAGGGGTGATTGGCAAATGGCATTTGGGGCTAGACTGGACTTTAAAATCTGGAAATGAAGCGCTATTAAATGAAAAAGAGCTAGGTATAAAGACTGAATTAAATCCAGAAATCATCGATTTTACTAAACCGGCAACGGCGGGGCCAAAATCAGCTGGATTTGATTATTCGTATATCTTACCAGCTTCGCTGGACATGCCCCCTTATTTGTATGTAGAAAATCAACAAGTTGAGGAACTTCCTACGGCGTATACCGCGGGAAATAAAATGGAAAAAGGGTATTCGGGACCCTTTTGGCGAGAAGGAAAAATGTCTCCTTCTTTTGATTTTCATCAAGTATTACCTCGATTTATTGAGAAAGCAAACCAATTTATTGAAAACCAAAAAGGAGAAAAACCATTCTTTTTATACCTTCCATTAGCCGCGCCACATACGCCATGGATGCCAAATCCAGAGTATGTCGGTAAATCTGGGGCGGGAGAATATGGCGATTTTGTCCAACAAGTAGATGCGTCCGTAGGTGCGGTTTTGAAACAATTGGAAAAGTCAGGGATCGCTAAAAATACGATCGTCATATTTGCTAGTGACAATGGTCCATATTGGCGTGCTGATTACATTGAAAAATTCAATCATACATCGGCAGGTGAATTTAGGGGAATGAAAGGCGATGCTTATGAGGGAGGACATCGAATTCCCTTTTTCGTTCGTTGGCCCGCTCAGGTAAAAGCAAATACCACATCAAATGCCACCACCAGCTTAGCTAATTTATTAGCCACGTGTAGTGATCTGACAGGCATTAAAGCCACTTCAGAAGACACTTACAGCATTATGCCAATTCTAAAAGGCCAAGCACAAGAGGTAAAAGGACAGCCAGGAATTGTTGTCTCATCGTCAATCGGATATTTTACGGTTCGAAAAGGAGATTGGAAGTTAATTGAAGGACTTGGATCTGGAGGATTCACAGAACCACAAAAAATCGAACAGATAAAAGAGGGAGTGAATGGCCAATTATATAATTTAAAGAGTGACCCCAAAGAAGCCAATGACGTTTTTGAAACGAATCAAGAAAAAGTGAAAGAGCTTAGAAATTTGCTACAAGAAATCAAAGGTTATAAAAAAAGATAAGCCATTCATTTTTAAATCTTCGAATCAAAAATCGGTTCAACATGATTCGTACCACAATCATCCTCGTTTTTTGTTTGAGTATTTTTCACGTAGGTTTTGCTCAAAATCTTGAGCAAACCATCCGAGGAAAGATTGCAGATAAGCAAACATTAGAACTTCTATCTAATGTGACAGTCAAATTAGTTCCTGGTAATCACATCAGCTTCAGTGATAGCCTTGGCCGATTTTATTTTCATAAGATTCCATTAGGCCGATATAGTATTTCATTTTCGAGGTTAGGTTATGCGCCACTAAGTATTCCCAATTTGGAGCTTAGGAGTGGAAAAGAGATCAATTTACCTGTTGAGTTAGAAGAAGCACCCCAATTTTTACGTGAAGTGGTCGTGGTTTCCGAGCGAGCAAAAGACCGGGCAAAAAATGAAATGGCTATGGTTAGTACACGCCAATTCTCAGTCACAGAAGCCAATAGATATGCTGGAGGATTTCAGGATCCGGCTCGCATGGCCTTAAACTTTGCAGGGGTAACGAATGCAGGATCGGATCAAAACAATGAGATTATCATTCGTGGGAATTCACCAAAAGGATTATTGTGGAGGATGGAAGGGATCGAAATTCCAAATCCAAATCATTTTGGAGATGGACAAGGCTCCACCAGTGGAATCATATCGATGATTAATTCGACTAGCTTGGCCAACTCAGATTTTATGTCGGGTGCTTTCCCTGCGGAATATGGAAATGCCTCCTCCGGTGTATTCGACCTACGATTCCGAAGAGGGAATAATGAGAAAAGAGAATGGATGGCGCAATTATCGGTGGTTGGAATCGATTTGGCCTCCGAAGGGCCCATTTGCAAAAATGGCGGCTCCTATCGGGCCGGAGCTAGATATTCAACGTTAGAGTTGCTATTAAAATCGGGATTAATTAACATCAATTCAGGGAACTTTAAGCCTGCTTATCGAGATTTAAATTACACGATCGATATTCCTTTGAAAAAAGCTGGGCTTCTTACGTTTTGGGGGTTAGCGGGAGCGAATGATACGGAAGATGAGAAATCGACGTCCAAGGATTACTCAAAAAGTGCCATGGGGGCGTTTGGATTATCCTATAAATTACCCTTCAAAAAAGGTCATCTTTCCACTGTTTTGGCCTTAACAACTGAATCTGCAAATGTGAGCAAAATTGAAATCATTTCGAATGCATGGAAAACCACCAGAGATCAACTATATCGCTACCCTAATGTACGGTTGAACGCTACCTATATCCATAAATGGAATGCCAGCTTGACGGCAAAATTTGGATTGAATATAAGCCAATTATCTTTTGAGCTCATAGATGATCGTTGGGATGGTAAAAAAATAGTGAATTACTTGAATGAATCGAATTACACGTATTACATCCAACAGTTTGGGCAGATTATAAAAAAGTGGACACCGGCCTTTCAAACTACTTTTGGGCTTCATGCATACCAATTTGAACTGAATCAATCCAAGGCCATAGAGCCTCGAATGGCCATTTCGATCGACAATCATTCGGGAGGTAGATTTGGGGTGGGGATTGGTTGGCATTCACGCATTGAGCCTATATCCACCTATCTTTTTAAAAGATATTTGCCTAATGGAAGTTTTGTGCAGCCTAATAAAAACATTGCACCATCGCAGGCCCTACACCAAGTGGTTTCGTATGACCAAAGAATCGGAGAAAATACTCGACTGAAAGTTGAGGCCTACATCCAAAACATAAATCAAGTACCTATAGACACGACAAAGAAAGGATTATTTTCATTGGTCAATTATACCTCTGGTATCCCTGGCCAAGTGCTTGAAAATACGGGAAAGGGGATTAATAAGGGGATAGAATTGACATTGGAAAGATTTTTAGCGGATAATTTTTACTATTTAATTACCGCTTCACTCTTTGACTCTAAGTTTCAAAATAAGGATTTAGTGTGGCGAAATACTCAATTTAACAACCTATTTGCGGGAAATATTTTGGTGGGCAAAGACTTTACATTAGCGAAACAAAAGTCACTTTCGGTCAACGTAAGATATCTGTTAAGAGGTGGAAACCGATATACACCCATCAATTTAGCAGAGTCTATCAAAAGGAATACAACGGTTACTGTACCAGCAAAAGCGTTTGAATCTCAATATCCAAATTTTGAACGATACGATTTTTCTTTGGCCTATCGCATTAATAAGTTGAATCATACGTGGTCTTTCAGGATGGATCTTCAAAATATTTTTAATACGAATAACATCATCGAGGAACGGTATGATTCAAATATAAAGGGCCTATCCTATCGGTATGCCTTACCCCTAATTCCCATCATTAGCTCACAATTAGAATTTTAAAAAATCAGTTTGTTTGTTTCAAATTAGGTTGCAAATTAATGCAATCTCTATACCTTGCGAAGAATAAAATCTAAAATACCTAACCCATAAAACTAATGAATCATAAATCTAAAATTGAAGATATGCTGCTGGAAATGATCCAACCAAAATTAACAGAAATTGAGGAGCGATTCAGTCGGGGCGAAGGCCTAAACGGAGAAGATGTAAACACCCTATTATTAAAATCTCAGTTTAATCACATTAATCATTTAGACCTCAGATTAGACGAAGTCGTAGGAGATGTCGCTAGTTTAAAGACTGATTTCAAGCAATTGGAAACTAAGTTTACAGGTCTAGAGAATAAATTTGAAGTATTAGAAACCAAATTTGACGCATTAGAATCTCGCTTAGATGCCAAAATCGATTCATTAATTGCACAGTTTAATGAATTTAAAATGGAGCTCAGATTTGAAATTCAAATGGCCATACATAAATCTATGAAATGGAGCATTGGCCTATTAGCTTTCATTATTACTTTTTTGAAAGCATTAGAAATGCTTTTAGCCAAATAACTCAGGTTTAAACTATTTTCCCAATACGATATTAACGATTCGCTTAGGAACGACAATGACCTTAGAAGGAGAAACTCCTGCTAAAATTTTAATTACCTGTTCGTTCGCCAAAACTCCTGCTTCTATTTCATTTGGAGAAGCAGAGCTAGAGAAATCCAACGTTAATTTAACTTTTCCGTTAAAAGAAATCGGGTATTTAAATGAATCTTCGTTTAAAAAAGAGGGATTGAATTCCGGGAATTTAGCATAGGATATTTGGCCCGGTAATTCTCCTAATGCTACCCATAATTCCTCTGCAATGTGGGGAGCGTAAGGAGAAAGTAAAATTAACAACTCCCTCAAAACAGATTTTTTATGGCATTTTAGTTGGCCTAAATCATTCACACAAATCATTAGCGTTGAAACTACTGTATTAAAAGAGAATCGATCTAGATCATCTTTCACTTTTCTAATTGCGGTATGAAGCACACGTAGTTCATCGGCAGAAGCCGCTTCATCTACCAACTTATTTACCTGTGTATTTTCGTCAAAAAACAATCGCCACACCTTCCTCAAAAAGTTATGCGACCCAGAAATTGAATTCGTATTCCAAGGTTTAAATTGCTCTAATGGGCCCAAAAACATTTCATACACACGTAAAGTGTCAGCCCCATATTTAGCAATTAAATCATCTGGATTTACGACATTATATTTGGATTTAGACATTTTTTCAACTTCCCAACCGCATACATATTTACCCGCTTCCAGGATAAATTCCGCATCATCAGGCACATCATTTCTAGATTTTTTGAATGCTTTTATATCTAAAACATCATTCTCGACAATGTTTACATCCACATGTAATGCAGCAACTTGATATTTATCCTTTAACCCAAATGAAACAAAAGTGACCTTTTCAGAATCCTTTAATCGATAGACAAAATTGGATCTACCTTGGATCATTCCTTGATTGATCAATTTTTTCGCAAACTCTTCTTCATTCACCAACCCTAAATCCTTTAAGAATTTATTCCAAAAGCGGCTGTAAAGTAAGTGCCCTGTCGCATGTTCTGAACCACCAATATATAAATCAACCGCTTTCCAATAGTCTACTGCTTCTTTAGAAGCAAATTCTTCTTTGTTTTGAGCATCCATATAACGGTACCAGTACCAAGAAGAACCAGCCCAACCAGGCATCGTAGACCACTCGTAATCATATTGATTTTTATATTTCCAGTCAGCAGATGCACGCCCCAAAGGTGGTTCGCCCGTTTCAGTTGGTAAATATTTATCTATTTTGGGCAACTCTAAAGGCAATTCTGATTCATCGATTAAGTATGGCAACAATTCACCTTGGGTCGTTGGTTTAAAATAAACCGGAACCGGTTCCCCCCAATATCGTTGGCGAGAAAAAACAGCATTTCGCATTCGATATTGAATCTTTCCCTTCCCAATACCGCGCTGCTCCAACCATGAAACTAACGTGTTTGTAGCTTCCTTATAAGTTAACCCATTAATAATTCCGGAATTAATATAATGTCCCTCTTTAGTCGCATCAGCCTGTTTTTCGATTCCTTTTTGGGCATCTAAAATAGGAATAATAGGTAAATCAAAATGAGTAGCAAAATTCCAATCACGCTGGTCCCCAGACGGCACACCCATAACAGCACCTGTTCCATATCCGGCCAACACATAATCGGCTAAATACAAAGGTACGCGCTCATTATTAACCGGATTAATGACATAGGTTCCCGTAAATACGCCAGAAATTTGCTTAACCTCAGAAACGCGATCCAACTCCGACCTCGATTGAGTCCATTTTACATATTCAGCCACAGCTGATTTTTGCTCTGGAGTTGTTAGTGAGTCAACCCATTCATGCTCAGGGGCTAACACCATAAAAGAAACCCCATAAATCGTATCAACCCTAGTGGTAAAGACTTTGATTTTTTTGTCTTCGACATTTTCAATATCAAAAGTAACCTCAGCACCTATTGACTTTCCAATCCAATTCCTTTGTTGCTCCTTAATGGAATCCGACCAATCAACCTCATCTAAACCCGTCAATAATCGATCTGCATAAGCGGTGATTCTCATGGACCATTGGCGCATTTTTTTCTGCTCAACAGGATAGCCACCGCGCTCAGAAAAACCATCTTTAACCTCATCATTAGCCAAAACAGTGCCCATGGCAGGACACCAATTCACCACCGAATCATCTAAATAAGCTAGTCGAAAGCCCAGTGTATATTTATATTTTTCTTCTTCAGAATAGGAATTCCACTCGTCAGCTGTTATTCTAGATAATTCCTCATCACAAACAGCCCGCAGATTCACAGAACCCTTTTTATTTAAAATCTCAATCAAGGTGTCAATCGACTCTGCCTTGTCTGTTTCCTGATTATACCATGAATTAAATAACTTCATGAAAATCCACTGTGTCCACTTGTAATAGGAAGCATCAGAAGTCCTCACTTCGCGCGACCAATCAAAAGAAAAACCCATGTTCTTCAGTTGCTCGATATATTTTGAAATATTATTTTCAGTAGTCACAGCAGGGTGTTGACCCGTCTGAATCGCATATTGTTCTGCCGGCAAACCAAAAGAATCAAAACCCATGGGATGCAAAACTTCAAATCCCATTAGCCTTTTATAACGCGATATAATGTCGGACGCGATATAACCCAGCGGATGCCCCACATGCAATCCAGCACCCGATGGATACGGAAACATGTCAAGTACGAAATACTTGGGTTTGTTTTTATTTATTTGAGATTTGAATGTTTCATTTTTTTCCCAAAAAGATTGCCATTGCTTCTCAATCTCACGAAACTGATACTCTGAACGCATAAAATTTATATAATCATGTAAAGAACTCGCAAATTAAGTCTTTTTTGTTAAAAAATATTTACTCTACTTTATTGGTAGATTAAGTAAAGTCTATTAGCTTTGTAGAGAATAAAATTTGAATATGTCTTTACCCAGTGAGCCAAGTAATTTTAACAGAAAGTTTCCAAGCCTTTATAAGGCCTTACAAATTATATGGAAAAGAGAAAGAAGTGTTACTGAAATAATCATCCATTTAAGTAATGCATTAGGCCTAATGATCGTTGGCCATCTCCTATTTAGCTACCTCACAACAGAAAATTTAATCGCTATTTTTAATTCAGTCAACTCTGAAATTCTATACTATATCGCCGGTGGATTTATTGCCCAAATGATTGATGGCGCGCTTGGTATGGCTTATGGGGTTACCGCAACCACCTTTTTATTGTCTGTCGGCATAACGCCTGCAGCAGCATCGGCCTCTGTTCATGCCTCCGAAGTATTTACCTCCGGTGTCTCAGGTTATATGCACCTAAAATTCGGAAATGTTAATTCGAAATTATTTAAAACATTAGTTATTCCAGGTGTTATAGGTGCTATTTTAGGGGCTTATGTGTTATCAAGTCTGGAAGAGTATTCTACATATATTAAGCCTATCGTGTCTATTTATACTTTGTTTTTAGGTGTCATCATCATTCGAAAAGCTTTGATTAAAAGAATGGAAAAACGCCAGCTCAAACGTGTGGGCTTGCTTGCACTTTTTGGGGGTTACCTTGACTCGATCGGTGGTGGCGGATGGGGACCCATCGTTTCATCCACACTAATCGCATCAGGGAGACATCCAAAATATACCATCGGCAGCGTTAATTTAACCGAGTTTTTTGTCTCGCTCGCCTCTTCCATCACCTTTTTCACGGTTATTGGTTTAGGCTATTGGCAAGTGATCATTGGCCTAATTCTGGGCGGCGTTGTCGCTGCGCCTATAGCAGCCAAACTAGCTAACAAACTTCCCGTAAAATCCATGATGATATTAGTCGGCATGGTGATTATCATCGTCAGCCTCCGACAAATTATTTTAGGAGTCCCCAAATTTTTCTAATCAAGCACCAACTTCTTAAAGCTTATTTGGTTTTTCGAAGAAGTGAATTTTATAAAATAGACACCCCTTGGAATTTGAGATATGTCCAACCTAGCAGGATAGAGCTTCTCCATTTGAATATTAGCGATTAGTTTTTTGCCCGTAATATCAAATAGCTCATACGTACCATTTTCATTCGCCATGATTTGAACATATTCCTTACCAGGGTTTGGCCAAATCTGAAGCGAAGAATTTTCAATATTGGTAGATAATTCAGACTTAAATTTATTTTGCAATAACTGGACGCCTCCCGTAGCTAAGCCTACATTTATATCCATTAAACCATCTTGATTCCAATCAGATGTAGATACCGTAGCCTTTTGACCAAAATTAAAGGACTCTAAATTGGCGTCAGGTTGCCATTGAATGAATGATGTCTTCGGGTCCAATATTCCCACATGTAAACGACCTAATTTATCAATTCCGATAAAATCCGATCTACCATCTAGGTCAGCATCCGCCAAAGTAAATGATTGTAAGACCCAGTCTACTTTTTTAGAAAAACCACCCCAATCAGCATTCTGCACTTTCGAAAAAGACTCGTCATAACTTCGAATTCGCCCACTTCTTTCTAAAACCAATAAATCCAACTTAGCATCTTGATTCCAATCCGTAAATAAAGGCCGATCGCCTGTTGACATGCCCGGAAGATTATATTTATTTATTTCAGCGCTATTTGAAGTAAAATACCTTATTTCTGGACCTAAAAACGTTTGCATGGATATAATTAATTGGCGCCGACCAGAAGAAACAAGATCCCCTAAAGACAACTGAAAATCCGTTCCTTGAATCAGTTTAGAGAGCCCGCCAAAATCATCCGTTTTGAAAATCAATTCAGGTTTTAAATAAGTACCTACATTTTCATAATAAAATATAGATGCACGGACGCCGGTTGGACCCCGAATTCCCGAATTCCCTACATAAAAATCTAAATCTCCATCTTGATCGCCATCCCACCAAACACATGATGCACCCTCTCCCACGTCTATCATTTCAGATTGCAAGAAATTTTTTGATTTCAATACCCAATCACCCTTTTCGAATTGAAATAAGGAAACCGAGTTTTGAAAATCCTGAATATACCCGCCATGATCAGCAGCATTCGTAGAAGTCAATAATTCCATTTGCCCATCCCCATTTAAATCCAAAGGAAAAGCAGCAGCAAACGAAGGAACCGAAACAGGGTTTTTATTCGGATAATCAAAATCAGCTTTCAAAAAATTAGCCTGATTAAGACTCCCGAAATTTTGCAAATAAACAAGGTTTTGGCAAGTCACATGACCAAACAACAAATCCTTAATTCCATCCTTATTTAAATCCAATAAGCTTAAGCTGTTGCCCGTGTGCATCGTTTGATAAGGCGAAAATATACTATTTGACACGATGGACGAATTTCCAGAAGCATTGCAAGGAACACCAAATAAAATATCACGGCAGTCGTTGTGAATGAAATTACCCCAACAATCACCTACTTTTTGGAATTGCAATCCCATTTGGCCTGTCTTCTCGACTGACATATTTTTATGAAATTCTAGGTAATGTCCGGCTGGTTCAAAAGATAAAATATCGATATCTCCATCCCCATCTAAATCCCCGATGGCAGGTATATCGGATGCGGCCACATACAAGTTTATTTTACCAGAAAATCCTTCACTAAACAGTGCCTCTGAAACCACCTCAAACTTGATATTGGATCCGACTGATATATTTCGATATACCTTAACACCGGCTGAAGTTGACGTAAAAAGATCCTTCCGTTTATCCCCATCATAATCACAAAGAATGAGCCAATTTTCAACAGAAGGGAAATACTTTTCAAAGAGGGGATCATAGGCTAACATAACAGCCCCGCCTATCACAGATTTATTTATATAGGTAAATACCTTTTGATTTGTTCGGTCAAATGTCACCACATCTTCGAATCCATCCCCATTTAAATCAATCTGAGCAAATTGCACTGCATTTAATCCCCCAGCCCATGCGTTTTTAAATATCCCTTTGCTGTTCGAAACATTAATGTCCTGATTAAACTTAAATTGAAGGCCTTGACCTAAAATTTGAGCACTAAAAACCATTAAAAAAAGGAATACTAAATTTTTCATTCGATATTTGTGAACGCAATATGCAAATTGGAGCATTAAATATAAAATGAAGGTTACTAATTCATTGCTTTTAGACAAATTTTTATCCTCCACTGGGATATCGACCGACACCCGAAAAATAAAAAAAGGAAATCTCTTTTTTGCATTAAAAGGGCCTAATTTCAACGCCAATATACTTGCCAAAGAAGCCTTAGAAAAAGGAGCATCCTTCGCGGTCGTTGATGATCCCGATTTTGATTTAGGAGACAATACATTATTAGTACAAGATGGCTTAAAAGCTTTGCAAGATTTAGCCTTCCAGTATCGCAAAACCTTAACCATTCCTATCATTGGGCTTACGGGCTCGAATGGAAAAACCACCACCAAAGAACTTATTTTTTCTGTTTTATCTCAGAAATACCAATGCTTTGCAACTGCTGGCAATTTAAATAACCACATAGGAGTTCCACTTTCCATTCTATCCATCAAGCCCAATGACGAAATTGCTGTCATCGAAATGGGGGCCAACAAACAAGGTGACATCAAAGAATTAGTGGATATTGCACAACCTACACACGGCTTGATTACCAATATTGGCAAAGCACATTTAGAGGGTTTTGGAGGAATTGAGGGGGTGAAAAAAGGAAAAGGAGAATTGTTTGACTTTTTAGCTCAAAATTCTTCCACCGTATTTTTGCCAGAAATCAAGAATGTGGTTCACGAAATGTATGCTGAAAGAGTATTCCATCATACGATTTTGGCTAATCAAGACATGCCCGTTCAATTGGTCGCATCGACGCCCACCATCATTTACCAAACCGCAACAGGAGAAAAAATAACCACCCAGTTACCTGGAGTCTATAATTTTGAAAATATTCAAATGGCCATCGCCATAGGAAAGCATTTTAAATTAACTGATGCGGCATGCAATCAAGGCATTGCCAATTACCTACCTTCCAACCACCGATCCCAATTCATCAAATCTGGAAGTAATCAGGTTTTAATGGATGCTTATAATGCCAATCCCACTTCGATGCATGTGGCCATCAGCCATTTTGCAGGAACCCCGAATGACCCGAAAGTTTTAATCTTAGGGGATATGTTTGAATTAGGTGATGAATCAATGAAGGAACATGCCGATCTAGGGAAATTAATTTCAACATTCAAATTCGAAAAAATTTTATTAGTGGGTGAACAAATGCAACACGCACTCGTTCATCTTCCTCAAGCATTTTATTTCCCAGATAAGTTCGGATTGCATAATTGGCTTCAAGATAACCCCATTAATAATTCATTTATACTAATCAAAGGTTCTAGAGGAATTCAATTAGAAAGTGTTCTACCTTTCCTGGCTATATAAAACGAGGAATTCGAGTCAAATATCAAATAATAATTGACCGTTAAATAGGAGTTCATTTAGATTTTGCGTCTGAAGAAAAAAAAGTTTAAATTTGCACTTTATTAAGAAAACAAGCATAAAAAATATGGCATTAGCAGCAGGTACTTATGTACCATTCAAAGTCAAAGATATTGCATTGGCCGATTGGGGTCGCAAAGAAATTCAATTAGCAGAAGCAGAAATGCCAGGCCTAATGGCATTGAGAACAGAATTCGGAAAAGCGCAACCTTTAAAGGGAGCTCGCATCGCAGGATGTTTGCACATGACGATTCAAACAGCCGTTTTAATTGAAACTTTAACCGCGTTAGGTGCAGAAGTTACATGGTCATCATGTAACATTTTCTCTACACAAGACCATGCAGCTGCAGCCATTGCTGCGGCAGGTATTCCCGTTTATGCTTGGAAAGGTATGAACGAAGAAGAATTCAATTGGTGTATCGAGCAAACTCTATTTTTTGGAGAAGATAAGCAACCACTTAACATGATTTTAGATGATGGTGGTGATTTAACTAATATGGTTTTTGATGAATATCCTGAATTGATTAAAGAAATTAAGGGACTTTCTGAAGAAACTACCACTGGAGTTCACCGTTTGTATGAGCGTATGAAGAATGGTACTTTGTTTTTGCCAGCGATCAATGTGAACGATTCGGTAACTAAATCAAAGTTTGATAATAAATATGGTTGCAAAGAGTCTTTAGTAGACGCTATTCGTCGTGCGACTGACTTGATGTTGGCCGGAAAAGTCGCCGTAGTAGCAGGTTATGGTGATGTAGGAAAGGGTTCAGCCGAATCGTTAAGAGGTGCTGGTTGCCGAGTTTTAGTCACTGAAATCGATCCAATTTGTGCGCTTCAAGCTGCCATGGACGGATTTGAAGTGGTTCCAATGGATGAAGCCGCCACTAGAGCTAACATTTTTGTTACTGCGACTGGTAATGTGAAAATCATTCGTGATCGTCACTTTAAATTGATGAAGGACAAAGCGATCGTTTGCAACATTGGTCATTTCGATAATGAAATTGACATGGAGTGGTTAAACAGTAACTACGGTCAAACAAAGGATCAAATCAAGCCACAGGTTGACATGTATACCATCGATGGTAAAAATGTAATCGTGTTAGCAGAAGGACGTTTAGTTAACCTTGGCTGCGCGATGGGTCACCCATCTTTCGTTATGTCAAATTCATTCTGTAATCAAACATTGGCTCAATTAGAACTTTGGGCTAATTCAGCTAATTATGAAAACAAGGTTTACATCTTACCTAAACATTTAGATGAGAAAGTTGCTTTCTTGCATTTAGCTCACATTGGCGCTAAATTAGAGGTCTTAGAAAAAGAGCAGGCAGATTATATTGGTGTTCCGGCTAACGGGCCATTCAAGCCTGAGCATTATCGCTATTAGTCGATTATTAAAATAAATAAAAAAGCTGCATGTAACCCATGCAGCTTTTTTTGCATTAAAAATTTACCCTAAGCAATTAGAGAAAAATAAATGCGCTTTTGATTGTTTAAAAATTTAACAAAAAGAAGTATTTTTGAAGATAATCCGAAATGAAAAATATGAAATTTGGCGTTGTAGTATTTCCTGGTTCTAATTGCGATGATGACACAGTGGGAGTTATTGAAAGTTTAGGCCACGAGGCTGTGAAACTTTGGCACAAAGAAACAGATTTACAAGGTTGTGATTTCATCATTATCCCCGGTGGATTTTCATATGGCGACTACCTTCGTTCAGGCGCCATTGCTCGCTTCTCCCCCATCATGGACCATGTCATAGCACATGCCAAAAACGGAGGATATCTCATGGGTATCTGTAATGGATTTCAGGTATTGGTCGAAGCACACTTGCTACCCGGAATCCTGCTTAGAAACAGCTCGCAAAAATTTATATCAAAAAATGTTTTCCTAAAGGCGGCGACAAATCATTCTTTATTAACGCAAGAACTTGATTTAAACAAAGCCTATAAAATACCCATCGCGCACGCGGAAGGCAGGTACTTTACAGACGAAAAAACGTTAAAAAGTTTACAGGCCAACGATCAAATCCTGTTCTATTATTGCGATGAAAATGGGAATGTCAATGAAGCAGCAAATCCAAATGGTAGCTTGCTAAACATAGCAGGTATATGCAATGAGCAAAGAAATGTATTTGGCCTTATGCCGCATCCGGAAAGAGCCGCTGATCCCGATTTAAATAATACAGATGGGTTGGAGATTATGCGCCAACTAATTCTAGAAACGGTTTCTTAATCCGTTATAAAATTATCTTAGGTCATTGACCGAAACGCCCGGAAATGATTTCTTGTTAAAAGTGAAGTAGGCATCATCCACTCCGGCCTTTGGATTGAATTTTGTAATCTTAAAATTCTGCTTCTTTCCTGCTTTATTAACAATAGTCCACTCCTTCACTTTGAAGCTTGAAGTTTCAATCTTTAAACTAATTTTCTGAATCTGTGCCGACTTAGCCATTGGCGCTAATTCCAAAGTCGAAACACCAGCAGCCTCAGATACCAAATTAATCTTATACTGCTTTTTATCAAATGAATAGATTTTAGCAGGATTCAAATCACCTTCTTCAGGGTCAAAGCCCGAAATATTCACTTCATTAATTTCCTTAATGTAAGTAGATACTTCTTTCCCGTTATTGAAAATTTCTTGGCCTGCTGTTTTTAACCTGAATTTAGTCCCCCTCACAGTAATCGAACCAGACAACACACCACTTCCATCCGTCTGATAAGAAAAGTTAGCTGAAAAAGAAGGTAACGATTTATACATTTTTTGCATGCCGTCAACTATCGACAATGCCTTTGAAGATTGGCCAAAAGTACCCAACGAGATAAATAAACAAACAGAAATGTAAAGCAATTTTTTCATACCTATTTTATAGATTTTTTAATATTTCTTCTAACTCAGTTTCAGACTTCACTAAGACCTCTCTCGCCTTAGATCCTCCAAAAGAACCCACAATACCCACTGATTCTAATTGGTCAATCAAGCGACCCGCCCGGTTATAGCCCAATTTCAATTTTCGTTGAATTAAAGACGTACTTCCTTGTTGGTGCATCACCACTAAACGAGCCGCCTCCTCAAAAAACGAATCACGATTTGCTGGATCAAAGTCACCCCGATCCTGCCCCCCCATTTCCTCCGAATCAGGCTCAGGCAACAAATAAGCAGACGCGTAACCTTGTTGGTTCCCAATAAACTCGCAAATCTCTTCCACTTCAGGAGTATCCACGAAAGCGCATTGTAAGCGTATAACCTCAGAACCCATCGATAAAAGCATGTCACCCATTCCTACTAATTGGTCCGCTCCACCGGCATCTAAAATAGTTCTAGAGTCAATCTTTGACATAACTTTAAACGATAATCTCGCCGGGAAGTTTGCCTTAATCGTACCTGTAATTACATTTACGGAAGGTCGCTGGGTGGCAACCACTAAGTGTATGCCTATCGCACGGGCCAACTGTGCCAATCGGGCAATCGGATGTTCCACTTCTTTCCCAGCGGTCAACATTAAATCCGCAAGCTCATCGATCACCAAAACAATGTATGGCATAAAATCGTGCTCATTGGGGTTCAATCTGCGATTGATAAACTTCTGATTGTATTCCTTTATATTTCGACAACCCGCATCCTTCAGCTTATCATAACGCATGTCCATCTCCTTGCAAAGTGAATTAAGCGTACTCACCACTTTCTTAGTATCCGTAATAATGGCCTCTTCTGAATCCGGAAGACATGCCAAAAAGTGCCTCTCTAATTTATTAAATAAGGAAAGTTCTACTTTTTTCGGATCAACCAATACAAACTTTAGCGTAGCTGGATGTTTTTTATAAATCAACGAAGTCAATAACATATTTAAACCGACCGACTTTCCTTGACCCGTAGCACCGGCCATTAATAAGTGTGGCATTTTGGCTAAATCTGCGACAAAAATTTCATTTGAAATAGTTTTACCCAATGTAATAGGTAAATCATACGTAGATTTTTGGAATTTTTCAGAACCAATAACAGCCCGAACTGGCACCATCTCTCTATTTTTATTGGCGACCTCAATCCCTATAGTGCCTTTTCCTGGCATTTGGCCAATAATCCGAACCCCCATCGCGGCTAAAGACAGCGATAAATCGTCCTCCAAAGAAGTTATTTTACTTACCCGTACACCCGCTTTAGGTATAATCTCATATAAAGTAACCGTAGGCCCAATCGTAGCCTCTATCTTCTGAATACCAATGCCATAATTCAATAAAGTCTCTACAATCTTCTCCTTATTCTCCTTCAACTCATCCATCGTCACTTGAGTCGTTTGATTTTTCTGATCATACTCCTTTAATAAATCCAAGGTCGGATATACATATTTAGGTAAATCGGCCGTAGGATCATATAAACCAAATTGCTGAACTAAATCATTCGCTTTAAGCTCCTGTCCCGCCAAGCTAGAGTCTTCCACTTCCTCCACAGGAGTTTCGTCTACAGCCACCTTATAGGTAAACGATAAATCATCTTCAGCAGCCACCTCTTCAGGTTGCAATGTTTCTTCTAGGCTAATCTCCTCCACTGCTTTTTCAGGAGGTACAATCGGCCTGAAAACCTCTAAATCTTCATTATCCTCGTGAATACTTGGCCCATCTTCATCGATAAAATCATCTGCGAAATCTGTAGGTAAACCTTCATCCAAACCTGTAGGAGTATCAAAGGCAAAATCAGAAGCAGGCTTAACTTGTTTAGGATTTAACTGATAAAAAATGACTAAGAAGACAAAGCCAACAAACATGATCAGAAATACAGAAAGATATCCAATGAGTTGGTTTAACTTTTCATTAATAAAAAAGCCGACCCCTCCACCCATAGAATGAGGTAAATCCAATTGAAACACCAAAAACCCTGCCACTAAACTCCCCCAAATAATGTAAAATAAGACTTGCCAAGAAAGGCGATCCAAGGGATATAATTCACGCTTAAAACCTAATTTTAAGGCTGATAAATAAAAGAGAGGAATCAATAAAAAAGAGGACCAACCAAAAGTCCTAAACAAAAAGAAATGGGCAATTTTAGCCCCTAATAAGCCTGCAAAATTCTTGACAGGGATGTCAGATCCATTTAATACGTCGATGGAACCCTGCTCTAATTCACTTTGATCAGCAACACCAACAAAAAAATTAGACGCAAATGCGACCAACAACAAAGTGCCAACCCCAAACAAAAAAGCTGCAAAAATAATTCGAAAGCGGAAGAAACCTGGACCAGAAGCACCGGCCTTTTTAGCTCCCTTCTCAAAATCAATTTGAAGCGTGTTTGATGTATTAACGATCTTTTTGGCCATAAATAAAAAAGTGTTTTAATCTATAAATTTCGACTTTTTGATTCGATTTACAAAATCATTTTATAAACCATTTTTAAGGATTGCCTGATTAATTTTTTTTATCAAGCCAGGCCCTTCATACACAAACCCGGAATAGAGCTGAATTAAACATGCCCCAGCTTTCAATTTCTCGATCGCATCCTCCGCAGAATGAATTCCACCCACACCTATGATAGGAATTTTCCCTTTCGATTTGCCATACAAATAGGCGATCACTTCCGTAGACCTTTCTCGCAATGGCCGACCGCTTAAGCCGCCCATCTCATTTGTCAATTTATCCGAGGACTTCAAGCCATCCCTTGAAATTGTCGTATTGGTGGCAATGATTCCAGCTAATTTAGTTTCCATTACAATCTCAATGACATCATCCAATTGCTCATTGGTTAAATCTGGGGCAATTTTCAATAAGATTGGTTTAGGTTTTTGCTTACTTTGATTCAATTTTTGCAACCGCATTAATAACTTTTTCAATGGCTCTTTTTCTTGTAAAGCCCTTAAATTAGGGGTATTGGGCGAACTTACATTGACAGCAAAATAATCCACATCGTTGAACAACGTTTCAAAACTTAAGCAATAATCCTCCTCCGCCTCTTCATTTGGGGTAACTTTATTTTTACCAAGATTACCGCCTACAATCACTTTCGACTTTCGAGCGGCCAAACGCTTTTGCATGGCAAACATGCCGTCATTATTAAATCCCATCCGATTAATTAAGGCCTCATCTTGGGGCAAGCGGAAAAGTCTGGGAGTAGGATTTCCAGCTTGCGCCTTAGGAGTAACAGTTCCAACCTCAATAAATCCAAATCCAAGATTTGCATAATCATCCACCGAATACGCATTCTTATCAAATCCCGCGGCTAAGCCAACCGGGTTTTCAAATCTCAAACCAAATACCTCTCGCGATAAATCTTGATGCTTAAACCCATAGACCCAATTGAAAATTAAAGAAACACCTGGAACTTTCATGATCAAACGCAAGCCGTGGGCAACTATATAATGAGCAAGCTCTGGATCAACTAAGAATAAGAGAGGTTTAAGAATATTTTGATAAAACATAGATTCTTTAAAAAATAAATCGATGTAAAAATACAACATTTGGCCAAATTTATGGGAATAAAACAAGGATAAAATGTAGATTTAATAGTGTATATTAAAATAAATTCATTGCTTGACGAAAGTCTCAAAAAAAACAATAATTTTAAGCATCCTTCGGATAATCAAGCATTTAATAAAAATAAAAACCTATGCTAAGTCGAGTTGCTAACTCCATTTATTGGATGAATCGTTACATTGAGAGAGCGGATAATTATGCGCGATTCATCTCGGTTAATTTTAATTTAGCTTTGGATCTTCCACCCAATGTGCCCGAGCAATGGGAGCCATTGATTGTCGCCACAGCTGATCACTTTAATTTTTTCGAGCATTATCCTGTGGCCAATCGTGAAAATGTATTGCATTTTATGACGTTTGACGTGGACAACCCCAACTCCATTTTGTCTTGTTTATATAGCGCGCGTGAAAACGCTCGTACCATTCGAGAGAGCATTTCAAAAGAAATGTGGGAGTATGTCAATCAAATATATTGGAAAGTAAAGGATCGTGTGGAGGGAAGTAAAAATTGGGAAATATCACGTTACCAGGGATTTTTAGAAGAAATAAAATCTGGGAGCCAACTATTTTACGGGATCGTCGACTCGACGATCACCAGAGGTGAAGGTTGGCATTTTGGACAAATGGGTAAATTATTAGAGCGCGCAGATAAAACGACACGTTTTTTAGATGTAAAATACTTCACCCTACTTCCTGATATTGACGCCATAGGATCACCCTTAGATCTATTATTATGGTCGGCCGTTTTAAAATCAGTTTCTGCATATAATATGTTTCGCCAGCAATATAAGGTGATTAGTCCTACACATATCGTGGAATTTTTAATTCTCGACAAAAGCTTTCCTAGGTCCGTTGTGCATTGTCTTCAGGAAGCTGAATTATCACTTTATGCGATTTCAGGAACGTCATTTGATCATGGATATTCAAATGCTGCAGAAAAGAAAATATCAAAACTTTTATCAGAAATTGAGTTTACTGAAATTGACGATATTTTAAAAACTGGACTGCACCAATTTTTAGATGATTTCCAATCGAAGAACAATGAAATAGGCCAAACCGTATTTAACACCTATTTTGACATTAAGCCCGTAAGTTAACATAGGCTTCTAAATAAAAATCGTAATATTGCGCAAAATTACGCAGTTCCCTTATATGACATATTGCTTAGGTATTACAGTGAAAGAAGGCATTATCGCTATTGCCGATACTAGAATTACGGCAGGAAATGAGATGTATTCGAATAAAAAAATCTCCATTCATGAAATTAAAGACCATAGCCTTTTCATCATGACAGCTGGCCTAAGATCCGTTCGAGATAAAGCTGTTATCTACTTTAATCAAACGGTAGAAGAACAAGAAGAAGCCTATAATTACATGCATGAGGCGGCAACGGCCTTTGGTCAAATGTTAAAAAAAGTGGCCATAGAAGATCGAGAAACCTTAGAAAAAGAAGGATACCACTTTAACCTTCATGCGATTGTGGGTGGCCAAATGCCGAAAGACTCAACTCACAAACTATTTTTAATATTTCCAGAGGGGAACTGGATTGAAATCAATGATGGACTCAAATACCAAATTATTGGCAATTCAAATTATGGGAAACCCCTTTTGAATCGAAATCTAAACCATGACACTTCTTTAAAAGATGCGTTAAAAATGGGCTTTCTTTCATTTGATGCAACCCAGGTAAGTACCAATGATGTGGATTACCCTATTGACGTAGTCGTTTATGAAAAAGACAGTTTTAAGGCAAAAGAGGTGCGTTTATACAAAGAAGACATGCAAAAAATTTCGGATGAGTGGAATATCGCATTAAGAAACTCGTTAGAAAGTATTGACGAAGAATGGATGAAAAGTTTAATTTCAGTGCCTAGCCCATCGTCTAAATGATCGCAAAAATCAAGCACTTGCTTACCTATCATTATAGCGCAGCTGTAAATCTAGAGCCACATGTTTTGTATTTACATCCTAGAAAAAGTTCGTTATTGACGATCAATTCATTTACGCTAGATATCAACCCAAAGCCTGTTCAAATTTCGAAAA
The DNA here is from genome assembly GCA_947460975.1 of Cytophagaceae bacterium. Classification (GTDB taxonomy): domain Bacteria; phylum Bacteroidota; class Bacteroidia; order Cytophagales; family Spirosomataceae; genus Aquirufa. Next base: position 93,413 of record CANHGO010000004.1, on the reverse strand, counting down.
ACTTAGATCCTGAAGGCAACATTCAAAATATATTATTCTTCAAAGAACCTACTGATTCCCTTCAGATTGAGATGAATGCGGTGGTCGAAACAACAGAATTTAATCCTTTTGACTTTGTGTATTTCCCCTTTGAGAGCAAAACATTGCCCTTAAATTACACCCATTCCTATCAAAAAACACTGAGTCCTTATTTAGGCCAAGAAGGAGTTAGCACCCTAGTGGAACAAACCGCAAGGCAAATTGCTTCTCAAGTCAAATGGAATACCTCTTCTTTTTTATCCGAATTAAATGAATTTATATTCAAGCAATTTGCCTATGAAATTAGAGAGGAAGGTGCTCCAAATTCAGCAGAATATACGTTGGTCAATCGGAAAGGCTCATGCCGTGATTATGCCGTTTTATTTTCTGCCTTGTGCAGAGCATTGGGCTTAGCCACTCGGTTTGTTAGTGGATATTATGTAGGCGTCGCTCCTGTGGATGTCCCTAATCAAACGCATCATTTACATGCCTGGGTCGAAGTGTACTTACCGGGAGGCGGTTGGCGTGGCTATGACCCTACCCAACATGAAGTTGTGGCAGGAAATCACATTCCCTTGGCTGCGTCATGCTTGCCAGAAGAAATCACTCCCGTATTTGGTTCGTATCGAGGATCTGCCACCTCAGAATTGATAACAAAAGTAAGTATTGAGCGTGTTTAGCCGATTAACAATTGGGCCAAAAGATAATCTGCAATCAGAATCGCAATACATGAATTAGTCACTGCAGAAGTACTTGCCTTACCCACTTCATAAGCTCCACCTTGTGTGTAAAAACCCTGAAAGGACGAAATCGTCACTACAATAAAGGAAAACACAACGGATTTAATTAAGGCAAAAAACATATAATTGCCCTTAAATTGAAATTGAAGACCGTGAATGTATTCTTGAGGAGAAATGGAACCGGTCAACCAACCTGCCAAATAACCTCCATAGATGGATAAAAAACATGCTAAGGTAACCAACATTGGAAAAGTCAACATGGCAGCAATAATCTTTGGAAGGACTAAATAAGACCTAGAATTTATCCCCATCACCTCCAACGCATCTATTTGTTCGGTGATTCGCATGGTGCCCAATTGGCCCGCGATGTTAGAACCAATTTTTCCAGCCAATACAACACAGGTAATCGTGGGCCCCATCTCTAAAATAGTGGTATCTCGAACGATTAAACTGATAATGTATTGCGGAACAAACGGATTGTCCATATTGGCAGCCGTTTGAACACAAGTAACCGCTCCCAAAAAAGATGAAACGATTGCGACTATAAGTAAAGAATTTATTCCAATGTCGATGCACTCCTGCATAATCAAGGGCCAATAAACCCTAAATTTTTCAGGATTTGTGAACAGCTTACCTAGGAAGATTAAATATTTACCTAATTTTGACATGGATTTTAGATTAAACCATTTTGTCAAAGATAATGAAGAAATCAATCATAATTAGTGGAGGAAGTCAAGGAATTGGAAAAGCCCTAGTAAAAAAGTTTTTAGAAAACGGATTTCAAGTGTTTACATGTGGTCGAAACGCAGAAAAATTAGAAAACCTAAAAAGCGAGTTCAATCATCCACTCCTACATACATTTACGGCAGATTTAAGCGATAAAAAACAGGTTTCAAACTTTGCAGCATGGATTTTAAATCAAGAAAACAAAATTGACATCCTCATTAACAATGCAGGTTATTTTTTACCTGGACAAATTCAAAATGAGGAAGATGGCGTGCTGGAAAGTCAAATTCAAGCAAATCTTTACAGCGCTTACCACTTAACCAAAGCCATTTTACCCAGTATGCAAAAAACTAACTCTGGGCATATTTTTACCATCTGCTCAACCGCCTCCATCACGGCATATACCGCTGGAGGTTCCTATTGCATTAGTAAATTTGCTTTGTTAGGGTTTACCAAGGTCTTAAGGGAAGAATTGAAAACGCAGGGAATTAAAGTCACCGCGGTTCTTCCAGGTGCTACCTTAACACCCGCCTGGGATGGAGTTAATTTACCTGATTCAAGATTTATTCCAGCAGAAGACGTGGCTAATACCATATTTTCGGCTTCCATCATGAGTGCGTCAACCGTCATTGAAGAAATATTAATTCGCCCGCAACTGGGTGACATTGAACTATGATTTTTGAAATAGAATATTCGCTTGAAAATATTTCTAATGCTGTAAATCAGCTTTTAGAGGCGATCAACCATGGGCCTAAGATTTGGCTATTTAGAGGACAAATGGGTGCGGGAAAAACGACTTTGGTGAAAGAAATAGGCCAACAACTAAAAATCAAATCCATCGTACAAAGTCCGACCTTCTCACTGGTCAATCCCTATGAAACAGAATCAGGTCAGATCATGTATCATTTTGATTTGTACCGACTAGAAAACGTACATGAGGCCGTCGATATTGGCATCGAAGAATACCTTGATTCGGGCCATTTATGCTTTATTGAGTGGCCAGAAAGAGCCGAAATTTTATGGAATATCCCCCATGTCAACATAGAGATTGTTAATTTGACTGAATTTAGCCGTAAATTGACCTGTATTTGGCAATCATGACAGAAACTACACCCTTTCAGGAGATATTGGCCCAACAAGGAATCATGACGATGGAAGCCATGAATTGGACCAAAAAAAATGCAAAATCCATTCAAATTGGTATTCCAAAAGAAAATTCCAAGGATGAAAATCGGGTTGCATTAAGTCCCCAAGCGGCCCAACTTCTAATTGCCAATGGCCATGATGTATGTATAGAAAAATCAGCCGGTGAGCGAGCAGGATTTAATGACGCTGATTATCTTTTAGCCGGTGCCAGCGTAACCGAAAGTCAAAATCAAGTTTGGCAATGTCCACTAATTATTAAAATTAACGCGCCAACCCTCGGGGAAATTAGCCTAATGAAAATGGGGCATGCCATCATTTCGTGTGCATCCCAACATCAACTAAGTTCTGAGGCTATCGACCAATTAAACCAGAAAAAAATCTTGGCCATAGGACTTGAATATGTAGAAGATAATGGCGGAGAATACCCTTTTGTCAAAATAATGGCTGAAATTGCTGGCCAATTAGTCCTTCCGATCGCCAGTGAATTACTGCGCAATAAAGAAGGTTCAGGTATTTTATTAGGCAATGTTACAGGAGTCCCACCCTTTAATTTAGTTATTTTAGGTTCAGGTTATGTGGCCGAACAAGTTGCCAGAGCCGCGTGGCATTCAGGGATTCAAATGCAAGTTTTTGATAAAGACATTTATAAATTACAAAGGCTAAAAAGCACCTTAGGTTTTCCATTAATTACCCAAGTTATTGATTCAGAAAATTTACCTAAAGCACTCCAAGAAGCCACCGTCATCGTGGGCGCCTTAAGATCTGATTCTGGAATTACCCCATGTGTGGTGACCGAAGAAATGGTGGCCAATTTAAAAGAAGGCACGCTCATTATTGACGTTTGCATCGACCAAGGGGGCTGTTTCGAGACTTCTGAAATGACCAACTTGAAAAATCCAACGATCACAAAATACGGGATTACCCATTATTGCGTACCCAATATTCCATCCTTAGTCTCAAAAACTTCCAGTCTTGCCATCAGTAATTTAATTACTTCTTTTGTTTTAAAAACAGGAAAAACGGGAGGAATTGAAGAGATGCTTTGGCAAGGAAAATCATTTATGAAAGGAGTTTATTGCTACAAAGGACACGTTACCCATCCGTTAATTGGCAAATTATTCAAAAAACCTGTCAAAGACATCCAACTATTATTAATGAATTAATCGGCCATGCTAGAAGATTATACTGCCATTTCAAATGCCCCGAATTCACCTGATTTAAACGGTAAATACTTAGGCCTCATTTCGACTGATTTCATCAAAGTCTCAGATACATTAAAAGAAGCCGCATACCAAGTAAAGAAAAGGGGATTTTCCGATTTTCCGATTTTTGTAACTTCCCAAAGGCCGATCGAAATAGGTCAGAAGTTAATTGGCGTCAACGAGCTAAACGAAAATAAGTGGAACTACCATGCTTCCATGATGGAGGAATTCGTACAACGTAATTTAATTGCCGAAGAAAATATCGAACTATTTGTACAAAATTTTAAAGACATTGAGGAATTTGCATGCCTATTTGTCGTGGATGGGCAATTTACCAATTTTGTTTTCATCCCATTCCCCGAAGAAAACGCGGAATTGCTATAATTTTTTATTTAAAGGATGGAAATCCCGCACCATTTGGCTTAAATAGGCCCGATCTAAGTGCGTATAAATTTCAGTCGTCAAGATGGATTCATGCCCTAACATCTCCTGAACAGCCCTCAAATCCGCTCCTCCCTCAATCAAATGTGTCGCAAAAGAATGCCGAAAGGTATGCGGACTAATCGTCTTTTGAATACCCGCTTTTTGAGCTAAGTCTTTACAAATGATAAACACCATCACGCGGCTTAATGGCGACCCACGGCGATTTAAAAACACATAATTCACCGCGGATTTCTTGACTGGAATTTGAGGCCTAATATGTGCTAAATATAATTTCAAATACGTAAAAGCATCTCGGCCCGCTGGAACCAAACGCTCCTTATCCCCCTTTCCACACACTTTGATAAAACCGTTTTCGATGTACACATCGGTCAACTTCAACCCCACTAATTCCGAAACACGAAGTCCCGCCCCGTATAAAAATTCTAGCATAGTGCGATTGCGAACTCCCTCATTGGTACTCATGTCATTGGCCTCCAAAATCAAATTGATTTCATCAAATGAAAGTGTATCCGGCAATTTTCTCCCTTTTTGAGGACTCTTAATATGAACGGTGGGGTCCATCGGAATCCTGCCCTCAAAAACTAAATACTGAAAGAAACTTCGAATGCCTGATAAACAACGCGACTGCGTACTTGCTTCTATCCCCAGGCTATGCAAATCTTTTAAAAAATCAAGTATCTGATTTTCTTTTACGTCCAAAACAGGAGTTTGCAAAGGAGTCAAATAAGTGGCTAACTTCCGAATATCACGTATGTAAGCCTCTAATGAGTGTCCTGAGAGACCTCTTTCGATCCTTAAATAATGCCCAAAAGTCTGAATTTCATTTTCCCACATGGGCAATTTATTTAAACAATCACATAAATTTAACAGAAATACGTATTTTTACATCGCATTAGATCTAAATATAGACTGGCTCTTATTAAATTCTTTTTCTATGGTACGTCAAAAAATCTTAATTCTGAACGGACCCAACTTAAATTTGTTGGGCACAAGGGAGCCTGAAATTTATGGCCAACAAACATTTGAACAATACCTGGAAGTATTACGAGATAAATTTGAAAAGGAATTTGAAATCTTTTATTTCCAGTCCAATGAAGAAGGTGCCATGATTAACAAATTACACGAAGTGGGATTTTCCTACGATGGTATTTTATTAAATGCAGGAGGCTATACCCATACGTCTATTGCCCTAGCAGATGCGGTTTCTGCCATTAAAACTCCCGTCATAGAAATTCATATTTCCAATGTACACGCCAGAGAATCGTATCGTGCGCATAGCTACTTGAGTCCAAAATGCAAGGGCAGTATTGTTGGTTTTGGTTTACCAGGTTACGATTTAGGACTTTATTCATTTCTATAATTCATGCTCTCATTTTATCCAGGTCCTTCCAAGGTTCATCCTGAAGTCCTCGGATTCATCCAAGAGGCTTTTTCCAACGGCGTCGTTAGCATAAATCATCGAAGCGAACGCTTTGAAGTATTGTTAAAAGACACGCTTCAAATCCTTCATGAAAAATGGAATATCCCTCAGGATTACACACTATATTTTATATCCTCAGCCACTGAAGCATGGGAGATTGTAGCCCAATCGCTCATTAAAGAAAAAAGCCTGCACCTTTACAATGGGGCTTTTGGTAAAAAATGGGCACATTATACGAAGCAGATTATTCCTAATGCCCTTTCAGTTGAATTTGGTCTCAATGAAGATTTGAAATCAGTCGCACCTAACTTAACCACAAAAGATTTTGATACCATCTGCTTAGTCCAAAGCGAGACATCTAACGGTACGGGGCAAACTATTTGTAGATCAGATTTTGATTTACAGGAAGATGCAATTATTGCTGTAGATGCCACGTCGACCATGGGAGGCATTAATTTACCTTGGCCAGAAGCAGATGTTTGGTTTGCCTCCGTGCAAAAGTGCATGGGTATTCCCGCTGGTTTAGGAGTGCTTATTTGTTCATCAAAAGCGCTTGAAAGAGCAACCCAATTAAATAAAAAAGTCCATTATAACGATGTTCTTCTCATGGAAGAAAACAGAAAGCTTTTTCAGACTCATTATACACCGAATGTACTAAGCATTTACGTTTTAAATAAATTGGCACACTTGCTTCCCAACCTAACCGTCATAAATCAGCAAACATGGGAGAAAGCGTCAATTTTAACTGATTACTTTTCGAATGCTAATTCATTTAATTTATCATTTCTGATAGAAAATCCAAATTTGCGACTTCCCACCGTTTTCGCTTTACAAGGAGAACCTGAACAAATTAAAAGACTTCAAAATTTATGTTTAAAACACAACATTGAATTAGGCAAAGGATACGGAGAATGGAAAGATAATACCATTCGAATCGCAAATTTCCCTAGCCATACCTTGGAAGATATTAGTCAATTAATTAATCTGATAAATGCTTAGCCATGGAAATCAATTTCAAAGAAATAGTATCCTCCTCCTTAATTTTATTTTCAGTCATTGATATCTTAGGAGCGATTCCAATTATCATCGACCTTAGAAAAAAAAATGGAGATATTCAGTCGGGCCAGGCAACCTTAGTATCAGGGCTAATCATGGTGGGATTTTTCTTTGCCGGAAAATTTATCCTTGCTTTTTTAGGGGTGGACACCAACTCATTTGCTGTGGCCGGTGCATTGATATTATTTCTTATCGGCCTAGAAATGACCCTAGGTAGAAATATTTTCAAAAATGACACTATTACCACTGGGTCTCATTCCATCGTCCCACTCGCTTTTCCAATTATCGCTGGAGCAGGAACGATGACGACATTGATTTCGCTAAAATCACAATTTGAAGAAGTCAATATATTGATCAGTATTTTTATCAATTTGATTTTCATTTACTTGGTATTACGCTCAAGTGTTTGGATTGAAAGGAAGCTAGGAAACGCAGGAACACAAATTTTAAGAAAAGTTTTTGGAGTTATTTTGATTGCCATTGCCATCAAGATATTTAAAACAAGACTCTTTTAATATGGAGAAAAAACAAAAATATTATGTCATTTGGGCGGGTCACAAGACAGGTATTTTTGACACCTGGGCTGAAACCGAGCAAAATATCAAGGGATTTCCAAATGCCCAATTCAAATCTTTTGAAACAAAAGAGCAAGCTTTCCATGCGTCCAAAAAGAACTATTGGGCAAGCATTCAAACAAAATCAGTCCCTTCAAAGAGTAGAAAAATAACGAGTGAAACCATTGTCATTCCATCCATTTCAGTAGATGCGGCCTGTGCAGGAAACCCAGGGGTTTTGGAATACCAAGGCGTCAATACAGAAACGAAAGAAGTTTTATTTTTCAGAGGTCCTTTTCCATTAGGAACCGTCAATATCGGCGAATTCTTAGCGATAGTCCACGGATTGGCTTACTTGAAAAAAATCAATTGCCCATATCCATTGTATTCAGATTCAAGAACGGCTATCTCTTGGGTTAAAAAAAAGGCGATAAAGACCAATTTAGAACGCAGCCCGGCTACAGAAGAACTTTTTAAAATGGTTGATAGCGCGTTAGAGTGGCTTCATAAAAATTCTTACGCTACTAAAATATTAAAGTGGGAAACCGAAGATTGGGGTGAAAATCCAGCAGATTATGGGAGGAAGTAGATCAGTCTTCACCTTCAAACAATTTTCCCTAGCCCACGGAGATCCGGGATTAAAAATAAGTACGGAGGCCTGCTTATTGGGTGCATGGGCACACAAATTTGCCAACGGTAAAATCTTAGATATAGGGACTGGTTGCGGTTTAATGGCTTGCATGCTTGCGCAATCCAATCCTGATGTATTTATAGATGCCATTGAAATTCATCCAAAGGTTGCCATTCTCGCCTTAGAAAATATACAAAATAGCCCATTCAAAAATCAGATTCAAGTAATGAATGGCGATATTCGATCTTTATCCACGGAAGATCGATATGATTTTATTATTTGTAATCCACCATTTTTCACTAATCACCTTCCAGCAACTTTAGAGGACAAACAGTTGGCCATACATGACGACGAATTGAATTTTGTGGATTTGATTCTTGCCATTAAACATCTGTTGAAACCTGGAGGAAAATTTGTTGTCATCTATCCTAAAGAAGTTATGGATAAATTTGAAAGTGAGATGGGAAAAAATGGACTTTTTGTGCATCAATTATTGCACGTGTTTCCTACCCCTCAATCAAAACTACTTCGGGTGATTTGTCTCGGGTCAACTGAAAAACATGACAAGGTCCTTGAAAACATTTACATCAAAGACGAAAACAATGAATACACAGAGGCGTTTAAAATGTTACTTAATCCCTACTATTTAATCTTTGAATAAAAAATAACCACATGTTTTTGTATTTTTGTTCATAGATACCTCCATATATGTTGCAAATATCTATTCTTGTTCCACTTTATAACGAAGCCGAGTCTCTTCCTGAGCTAACGACTTGGATAGATCAAGTGATGAAAGCAAACTCGTTTTCTTACGAGCTAATTTTCATCAATGATGGCAGCACTGATGCATCATGGGAGGTAATAAATTCCTTATCAAAAGAATACAAACCCGTTAAAGGCATTTGCTTTTCAAGAAATTATGGCAAATCAGCCGCTTTGCATGAAGGATTCTCGAGGGCTGAAGGAGACGTAGTCATTACGATGGATGCTGACCTGCAAGATTCACCCGATGAAATTCCTGAACTTTATCGCATGGTCACGCAGCAAGATTATGATCTTGTTTCTGGCTGGAAGCAAAAAAGGTTTGACCCTATTTCAAAAACAATACCCACTAAACTATACAATGCCGCAACCAGAAAATTATCTGGTGTAAAGCTAAATGATTTCAATTGTGGGCTAAAAGCATATAAAAAAGAAGTGGTTAAGACACTCCGACTTTATGGTGAAATGCACCGCTACATTCCCGTTCAAGCGAAGTGGAATGGCTTCACTAAAATTGGAGAAAAGGTCGTCCAACATCAAGCTAGAAAATACGGGGTGACTAAATTTGGCCTAGAACGATTTATATTCGGATTCTTAGATCTTCTTTCAATCTCATTTGTACAGGCTTTTGGAAAAAGACCGATGCACCTTTTTGGTAGCTTGGGGATTTTATCCTTTTTCTCAGGGACCCTGTTGACCACATGGTTGATCAGTGAAAAATTGTATAATCTCGCAAACCAATTAAAATATAGAAACGTCACAGATAATCCCTTGTTTTATTTGGCCTTAGTCGCGATCATTTTAGGGGTCCAATTATTCTTAGCTGGCTTTATTGGCGAATTATTAATTACAAACTCCGACAAAACAACGGATTTTAAAATCAAGGAAGAAGTCTTTTAATATGAGTTCAAAAGATTTAAGTTGGCTTAGTCGCTCCGAACTATTAATCGGCCCAGAGGGCATTCAAAAATTACAATCCGCACATGTATTGATCGTAGGCCTAGGGGGCGTGGGTTCCTTTGCCGCCGAATTTATCGCTAGGGCTGGAGTTGGAACGATGACGATAGTCGATGGGGATGTGGTGGACCCCACCAATCGGAATCGCCAATTACCTGCGCTTGCTACCAATCATGGGGTGGCCAAAGTGAAAATTATGGCTGAACGTTTAAAGGCCATTAATCCGGACCTGGTTTTGCATGAGCATGAAACTTTTTTAAGCCCTGACGCAGCCAAAGAAATTTTAGAAACAACGCGTTTCGATTATGTCATGGATTGCATTGATTCTGTAACACCCAAATTAACCTTGCTTAAAACTGCCTATGAATTAAATCTAAAAATAGTGAGTTCCATGGGAGCTGGTGGAAAATTAGATCCAACAAAACTTAGAACCACGGATTTATTAGATACAAGAGAATGTTATTTAGCCGCTCTAGTCAGAAAACGAATTCGGAGATTGGGCGTCGGAAGAGGAATAAAAGCGGTGTTTTCTTTAGAAAAAGTACGTGACGAATCTCTTATTTTAACGGACGGTTCTAATTTTAAAAAATCGGCTTATGGCACCATATCCTATTTACCTGCCGCATTTGGCGGGGCTTGTGCTTCAGTGGTCATTCGGGATATTTTAGACGAAGAAATTCCCATGGAAAAAAGACTAAAGGCCCACATGAACCTTGGCAAAAAATCAAAAAAGCAATGATCAAAATAGGGGTTATCAATGTTTCAGACCGTGCAAGCCAAGGAATTTATGAAGATATTCCTGGAAAAGCCGTGGTCGAACTTCTGCATGAATACCTGATTAGCGAGTTTGACGTCGTCTATAAAGTCATTCCCGACGAACAAAAGCAATTGGAAGAGGCGATGATTCACATGGCCGACATTGAAAAAACGTGCCTAATTATCACCACGGGTGGAACTGGACCCTCCCTTAGAGATGTTACCCCTGAAGCAACAGAAGCGATATGCGAAAAAATGCTACCCGGTTTTGGCGAGTTAATGCGTTCAATTAGTTTAGCATTTGTACCCACTGCCATTCTTAGCAGGCAAACGGCTGGCATTCGAGGAAATACATTAATTGTCAATTTACCAGGGAAACCAAAAGCAATCAGACAGTGTCTTGAGGGTGTTTTCCCCGCCATCCCCTATTGCATCGATTTGATTGACGGCCCCTTTTTAGTTTGCAACGAAGCGAACATGAAAGCCTTCAGACCTCCCTCAAATTAGCTTTCTGATCTAACTAACAGATCATATAGATGTGCTGTTATATTGCCTCTTTGGCCGCCATGGATTTGTTTTCCGTCAATGGAAAAAATAGGCAATACTCTTTTAGTACTTCCGGTCGTAAATACTTCGTCGGCCGACAAAAAATCATCCAATGAATAATCGCCAACTCGAACTTCAAACTCCTTAGAGGCTAAAGACATTACATGGCTCCGAGTGATACCCGCTAAAATTTGTTGGCCCGGCGTGTAAACAACCCCCGCTTTTACAAAAAACAAATTGCTTCTAGACGATTCAGAAACCCCTAATTCATCAGTATAATAAATCAAATCATTCCCCCCTTTACTTTTCATCTCGGCCCAATGCCTAATGGCAAAAGCATAGTTTAAGGATTTAATATCGGCCATTTCTCGATGGTATTTTTGGCTTATCAAATGTAGTCCCTCCATGGGATTCGCAAAAGAAAAAACCCCAGGAAAGATGAATAAATTAGATTCCCCTTCCATGGGCTCAAATCCATTCAAACTATCGCCACCGGTCAACACTAATTTAACACCTAAACACGAATCCTTTGAGGTTTTAGCTAAATCAAGAATCAATTGGGAAAGTTGAGCTTTTGAGAACCTATGCTTGATTCCCATTTTTTGAGCTGAGGATAGAAATCGATCTAAATGGTCCGACAAAAAAATCGCCCGCCCATCCATGATTCTAAAAAAATCAAAAATGCCATATCCTCGGAGAAAACCAATGTCCTTTACACTAACATGAGCCTTGTCTGGGGAAACCCAAGCATCATTCACAAATATCGGATACGCCATATTGTTTTAATTTATGAACTAATTTAATGACCTCCATGGCTTCTTTTACGTCATGAACCCTTAAAACGCTAGCCCCTTTGTTCAAAGCGATTGCATGCAAGGCAGTACTTCCAGTTAACGATTGATCCGCATCTATATGTAAAAATTTATGAATCATGGTCTTCCGCGAAAGCCCTACTAGGATCGGTGCACCCAAAAGTTTGAACTGTCCCAATTTTGATAATAGCTCATAGTTATGATCCAAGGACTTCGAAAAACCAAAGCCAGGATCTATGAGTAAATTTTTCAAACCTTTCGACCTTAGATATTGTACTTTTTTAGCTAAATCAGTCCATACGACCTCAACCACATTCTCATAAGCAGGAATTTGATGCACCTCTTCAAATTTACCGACACTGTGCGTTAACACATAAGGAATTTGTTCGGAACAAATCCAATCAAAAATGCCAACATCCATTTGGCCCCCGCCGATATCATTTAACATATGAGCCCCTGAGGCAAATGCAGCTTTGGCCACGGATAGTCGGTAGGTATCAATGGATATAATGAGTGTTGGAAATCGCTTGTTTAATGCCTCAATGATAGGAAATACACGATTAATCTCCTCCTTTTCACTGACAGGTTCTGCACCCGGCCGAGTCGAGTGACCTCCAATATCCAGAATCTTAACCCCCTCTGAAATCATTTTTTCAGCTTGCTGCAAGGCAGCATCCACGGAATTAATTCGACTTCCCTCATAAAATGAATCAGGCGTTACATTTAAAATTCCCATGCAGATGGTAGAATTTAAAGCACCCCCTAGGTCTAATAATTGACCATTTACAAAGAATGTGTTAAAAGTTGGAAAAAGAGCATCCAAATGAGCTGAAATTTAGGATAATTTAAATATTTTTGTAGGCTAAAAAAACGTGAGTATAGAAATCTAATCCAAGTAATATGAATCGGGACTCTTCGCCTTCCCAAACCGAAATCGAATATCGACAAGTAATTTCACACTGCAAAGCCTTGTTTGATAAAAAAAACAAAGATTACGGGACTTCTTGGAGAATTTTACGTTTACCCAGCCTTACCGATCAAATTTTTATCAAGGCACAAAGAATACGCAGTATTCAGGATAAGGGCCAACAAAAAATCGTGGATGGAATTGAGGGTGAGTTTATCGGCATCATCAATTATTGCATCATTGCATTAATCCAAAAAACGCTTGAGCATTCGGATCAAATGGAGTTTTCGCCAGAAGAGTTAGGTGGAATCTACGATGATCAAATAGAAATCACATTAGAGCTTTTGAGAAATAAAAATCACGATTATGGGGAAGCATGGAGAGATATGCGGGTTAGCAGCATGACCGATTTGATTCTAATGAAAATATTTAGAACGAAGCAAATAGAGAATAATTTAGGCGTCACATTGGTGTCGGAGGGGGTGGAAGCCAACTACCAAGATATGCTCAACTATGCCGTATTTTGTTTGATTAAATTGAAAGAAGAACAAAGCCAACAAGCCCAACAGTAATAAATTATGCAGCGTTACGCAAAGATTGCCACCTTTTTACTGGTCAGCATATTCCTCTTTTCCGGGTTTATTAAACTGAATGACCCCATTGGGACCCAACTAAAACTAGAGGAATATTTTGATGTATTTTCGGTGGACTTTCCATGGATGTCGGGCTTCTGGAAATTCTGGATTCCTTATGCATTAATTCTTTCGATCTTATTAAGTAGCCTAGAAGTGGTTTTAGCCGTCGCCTTATGGTTTAATTACCGGGCTAAACAAACCCTTTGGGCCATCTTTTCCATATTACTCTTCTTTAGTTTTTTAACTTTTTATTCGGCTTATTTTAATAAGGTCACCGACTGTGGATGCTTCGGGGAGGCTATTAAATTAACCCCTTGGACATCTTTTGGGAAAGATATATTTTTGATTCTGCTAACGGTAAGTTTGTTGTTCACCAACAAGGCCAATAAAAACGAGCGCACCTTAAAAATCGTCGTGGTCAGTATTTTCATCAGTGTGGGGATAGGCGTTTACTCGTATTTTTATTTACCAAAATTCGACAGCCTGCCTTATGCGATAGGAGAAAATATACCTCAAAATATGAAAGAGCGGGAAGCTCTGAAATTTAGTTATGTGTATCAAATAGATGGCAAGGAGACTGAATTATTGGAATTGCCAACAGACACCTTAGCCAAGTTTATTTCGATGAAGGCCATCAACGAAAAAGAAGCGAGGCCCCTAATCACCGATTACCATTTATGGGCTGAAGGCGATACGACTGATTATACGAAAGAAAGCTTTGTAGGAAACCGGGTCATGGTGATCGTGCCCAACATACACCATACCTACGAAAAAGCATTTTCGGATATCAGTATTTTAGCCAAGGAATTAGAAAAGAAAAAAATATCGGTTTGGTTAGTTTCCGCATCTACTGATGAGGAAGTAAACGAATTAAGACATCGGTATCAATTAAGCTTCCCTGCTTTATCAGCAGATGTAAAAGTTTTGAAAACAATTATCAGGTCTAGTCCAGGAATTTGGATACTCAAGAATGGGGTGGTTAAAGGCAAATGGTCAGCTTTTCACTTGCCCAACGCCAATGAAATCGAAGAACGTTTAACAAAAGTGCAAGAATGAAAAATATTTATTTAATTGGAATGCCCTCATCTGGGAAAAGTACATTAGGAAAAGAATTAGCAAGGAATTTGGGTTACAGCTTCACCGACATGGACAAACTGATCGAAACCCGTGAGCAAAAAACGATTTCAGAGATATTTTCTGGCCAAGGAGAAAGCCACTTTAGAGAGTTAGAAAAAAAGACATTGCACGGATTCCAACCGGATCAATCGATGGTCATCGCTACCGGGGGTGGAGTTCCTTGTTTTAACGACAACATGGAATTTATCAAAAACAATGGAGTAAGTATTTTTTTAAACGTAGATGTCAATGACCTAGCGAAAAGATTATATAAAGCGCAAGGGAACAATAGGCCTCTATTAGACAAAAGTCAAAGCGAAGAAGCCGTGATCGATACGATCAAAAAAACCTTTGAAGAAAGATTGCCATTTTACAAACAAGCCGACATACAAGTAGACGGAGAAATATCAGTGACCCAACTCCTTTGGTTGTTGGATCAGTATATTCCTGTTTAAAAAAATTTAAAAAGTTTACATACTTTTTACTAGATTACACACTGTTATAAATAAATCACACCCAATAATGACAGAGTATTTATCGGTCATCTTTCATTTTTGCCTCGGTACGTTATTTTTGCTCTTTGGAATAAATCTAATCTTAAGAAAAGGGCTGACTGCTTCCAAACTACTAGGAATTCAATTTACATTACTGGCTCTTACACTTATAATCTCTTATTATTTAACTGAAGAGAATATTTTAGATCACCCCTATTTTTTCAGATCCTTATCCCCTCCTATTTACCTTGTTGGCCCACTTTCAGTCCTCATTCAGCAGTTTTTATTATACCCTAATAGAAAATTTAAACGTATTTATTTCCTGCATTTCATTCCCTTTATATTTCACTTTGTCGAATACATTCCATATTACTTAAGTTCAAAAGAGGCGAAATTGGATGAAATCAGGTTTATAATTACCAATGGGAATCTTTCTGCGTCAACCGGCAATTTCGGTTGGCTACCTATGTCCACTCATATATATTTAAAAGGATTATCCATTTTAATATATTCTGTTTGGCTCGGATTTGATCTTTACAATTACTTTAAAATAAAGGGCTTTAGAATATTAAAAAGGAATAACAACATTATTATCAAATGGGTGTTAATTGATTTTTCAATGAAAATCGTAGCTGTATTATTTATTCTATATTATTTTATTACGATGAAAATAATAGGACTAAAGTCTTCTTTCGAGTTAATCTTCATCTACATTTTATTTTCGGTCAACTACTTATTTGAAGCGTTTTACTTAATACTAAATCCACAAATGTTAGTAGGACCAACACTCAGTGGATTTTTCACCAAAAAAGAATTAGAAGAGTTTTCAAATGGGAATACGCCGACAAAAAAAAGTGTTCATGTTGACCACATCTTAAAAATTCAAAATTTATTTGAAACTGAATTAATTTTCTTGAATCCGGATTTAAAAATAATAAACATATCAGAAAGGCTTGGACTATCTGCTTCTCAAATTTCATTATCGATTAAGCAAGCGCATGGCCAAAGTTTTCCGGAATTTGTTAATTCTTGTCGGCTTACCTATCTAAAAGATGAATTAAAACACAACCCTATTTGGAAAAAATACACAACTGAGGCATTAGCATTTGAGTCTGGGTTTAAGAATAGACAAACATTTCATTTTGCATGCAAAAGCATATACGGGCTTTCTGCAGCTGAATTTTTATTAAAAATAAAAAAATAACACAAGTTTGTTCGATTTTTTTAGCCATCAGAAAAAACCGTACAAAACAAAAATTTAGAATCTGTTACTTGCTCTGAATAAAATGGAGCATTAACATGAGGTATAATTTTTTGTTAAAAGTATTGCCATTAATCGTTGTTCTAATTAATTCGTTTTGCCAAGCCCAAAGTTATAAAATACAGCTAGGTTCAGCGATTACAGCATTTAGTTATACCCAAGCAAATGGGGCAAAAGCAGATTACCTAAAGCCTTCTCCTGGCTCCCATTTTGGCATTAGTGTCTCTCAGGCTATTTTAGATACGAGCAAGAACTTAGCCAACACGAGTAAACGAAGTATCTATTTTAGTCAGCATCCAAAGGTCTCTAAGGTTTTAAGTTTTTTAAATTATGATATAGGTTTTCATTACCTACAGATGAATACAGTAGGTGATCTTCAGAAAATCCCATTCGCCTATCAGACTGATTTTGTCGGCGCTCAGGCTGGCTTCGGATTACTAATACCCATCATATATGGTTTTTCAATTAGTGGATTGGGGCAATTGTCCCTATTCAAAATGATCCATGGAAACCAGTTGATTTCTAATCAATATTTTTCTTTGGCTGACAATCCTCAATTCAATACACTCCAATTTTTCACAGGCTATCGGGGAGAAATTAGCAAAAAAATCAATGACAAAACGTCTGTGTTTATTGCCTATCAAAAGAGCCAAACCAGACATGCAGATAAAAGTGGTGAGGCTACCTTAAACTTTGCACCAACTAGTTTTTTGATTGGATTGAAATTTTTAAAATGAAAAAGTTAGTCTACATATTGATGTGTATTGGAATTTCATTTTTGTCCTTAGGGCAAAAAAAGGGAATCAATTACCAAGCCGTCATCTTAGACCCTAAGCCCTTAGACATTCCGGGAAATCAGATTACAGGCCAACCGTTACAAAAGGGGAAAGTAGCCATTAAATTCACCATTAGCTCTGTCAAAGGTTTGGATTATGTAGAAATCCAACAAACCGAAACCGATGAATTTGGACTGATTAATTTGACCATAGGCCTAGCGCCGACCAATGGAAGTTTAAGCTCAAATTCATTCTCAGAATCAGGTGCCCATTACAGCTCATTTGACGCTATTGTTTGGGATGAATTTGTTAAAAAATTGGCTGTTGCCGTCAGCTTTGATAACGGAAAAACATTCACGGAAGTAAGCAATCAGAAATTAAGTTACACCGCTTATGCTCTCTATGCTGAGTCGGTCGACTATAAAAATGTACGCGACGCACCGACCAAATTATCACAATTCTCAAATGATCCTGGCTACTTAATATCAAAAGATTTAGAACCCATTAAAGCAGATATTCAAGGTAATACAAGCCAAATAAAAATCACTAATCAAACCATTGAGGAAAATAAAAAAAATAATGAGACAGCATTCTTAATTGTTAATCAAAGCATTACAAGTCTCGATGCCGAATTAGCAGAGAATTCGACAGCCATAAAAGAACATAAAAATTCCATAAGTACAATCGTTACAAAACTATCAGAGCAACAAAATCAGATTTCAGCGACCAACAATAATTTAAATTCTCAGATAGGAGGTTTGCAGGGACAAATCAGGGAAACAAACGATAACGTAAATAGCCTTTCAGGAACTGCCGAGGTAGTATCTAATAAATCCACTGAGGTTGATTTGGGAGGATCCAATCCCTCAGACCAATTGTACCCAAGCCAGAAAGCAACCAAAACCTATGTGGACCAAAATATCTCCAGCCTAGTTGCCGGCAATATTCCTGATGCTACAACACTGGCGCCAGGCAAAATCCAATTGGCAGGTGACATAGGTGGTACCGCTACGAATCCCACCGTTCCCGCTTTGGCCAATAAAGAAAATACGAGTAATAAATCGACCAATATTCAAGGCGATGCTGGATCGGACAGCAAATACCCTTCCGTGAAAGCGGTAAAAACGTATGTGGATCAAGCCACCATGGGAACTGCCTTGCAAGCTACCGTGGATGGGAAAGCGGATAAAAATTCTCCCACATTCACGGGAACTCCAGTGCTGCCTACTGGAACTACCGGAGTTACTCAATCGGCTGCCGATAATTCAACAAAAATAGCGACCACAGCCTTTGTCCAAGCCGCAACTTCAGGCATAGCTTTGCAAGCAGCAGTGGATGCAAAAGCTGATAAAAACTCACCTACATTTACCGGAACTCCTGTTTTACCTTCGAGTACTGTTGCCGTTACTCAGTCTTCAGGAGATAATAGCACCAACATAGCTACCACCGCTTTTGTCCAACAAGCCACAGCAGCTGGTGTTACCGATGCAAATACATCCACGAAAGGAAAACTTAAATTAGCTGGAGACTTGGCAGGTACCGCTGATTTACCAACAGTCCCTGGATTAGCCTTAAAAGCCAATGCCACCGATGTCACCATTTCGCTTGCTTCAAAAGAAGATGCGGCCAATAAATCTACGGCAACTGATTTAGGAAGCACTGGGGCCAGTGATGTACTATTTCCATCGCAAAAAGCAGTCAAAGTATATGTTGACGCTCAGAAGACTTCAGGGACACCTGATGCGGATGCTTCAACCAAAGGTAAAATTCAACTCGCCGGGGATTTATCTGGATCAGCTGATTTGCCAGCCATTGCCACCGACGCGGTAAACTCGGCTAAAATATTAGATGGAAGCGTTGCCGAAGTAGACCTAGCAGATGCCTCAGTAACCGATGTTAAAATTGCAACCGTATCTGGAAACAAAGTCACAGGAAATATTGCAGGGAATTCAGCGAATGTCAGTGGAGTAGTAGCAGTGGCCAACGGCGGAACGGGAGCAAGCACTAAAATATCAGGTTTTAATGCTTTATCGCCCATGACCACCAAGGGCGATTTAATCTACGGGGAAAATTCTGGTGAAGGCACTCGATTACCCAAAGGAAGTGAGGGGCAGGTATTAACCATGAAAACGGGTCTACCATCGTGGCAAAATCCGACGAATAATAATTCGAATGACGACGACGATGACGACGACGATGACGACGATGATGATGATGGAAAAACCGTCAATGATGCGGATTCGGATACCAAAGGTATAATACGACTATCTGGGGATTTAACCGGGTCGGCATCATCACCGGCCATTGCGACAGGAGCCATAAACTCAGCCAAAATACTAGATGGAAGCATCGGCACTGTGGACCTAGCCAATGCTTCCGTTACAGATGTTAAAATTGCAACCGTATCTGGAAGCAAAGTCACAGGAAATATCTCAGGGAATGCTGCTAATGTTAGTGGAATTGTGGCAGTGGCCAATGGAGGAACCGGAGCCAGTACATTAACCGGTTACCTCAAAGGAACAGGAACCTCTGCTTTAACGGCCAGCGCCAGTATTCCAGTTGCCGACGTCACAGGGGCAGCTCCTTTAAATTCACCTACATTTACGGGCACTCCATCACTTCCAACAGGAACCACAGCGAGCACACAAACTTCTACTGATAATTCCACCAAAATAGCGACTACGGCTTTTGTACAACAAGTTACTTCAGCAGGCGTTATTGACGCTAGTACGTCTGAAAAAGGAAAACTTAAATTAGCGGGTGACTTGGCCGGTACTGCAGATTTACCGACCATTGCCACAGGAGCCATAACTTCTACCAAAATATTGAATGGAACCATTGCTACTTTGGACTTAGCCGATGCTTCTGTCACCTCTGATAAAATTACAGATGGCACAATCACAACCGCCGATTTAGCCGATAGATCCATAACCACTGATAAAATTGCAGATGGAGCCATTGCAACAGTTGACCTCGCAAACTCCTCTGTGACCGATGCTAAAATAGCAGCTATTGCAGGAAGCAAAGTCACAGGTAATATTTCTGGAAATGCCGCGAATGTCAGTGGAACCGTGGCAGTTGCCAACGGTGGAACCGGAGCAACTACACTTGCAAGCAACCAAGTTCTTCTGGGCAACGGAACAAATTCCATACAAACCGTGGCACCCGGCACCTCGGGTAATGTATTAATGTCAAACGGAACCACATGGGTTTCTTCTTCAACTACTTCAGATAATACTGCGCATGCTATTGGAGAATCATACGGTGGAGGAATCATTTTTTATGTCTATGACGGTGGGAAACATGGCCTTATTGCCGCGATGAGTGACCAAAGTAGTGATGCCAAATGGGATTTAAGTAAAGGAAATGAAACTCGAGCAAAGGCGAATGGAATAGGTGCTGGAATCAGAAATACGACGACAATTATTATATCTAGTGAAATAAGTCAACGAAAATCCTCTAAAGATAATGACTGGTCGTTTGATAGCGAAGATTTTGCAGCCGTCATTTGCAATGAGTACTCTAAAAGTGAAACCCTAAACTCCTTGGAAACTACCTATGGAGACTGGTATTTACCTAGCAAATATGAGCTAAATTTACTTTACCTAAAAAGATCTACCGTCGGAAATTTTGCGGCCGATAAATATTGGAGTTCCTCCGAATCAGATAAGGACAAAGCCTGGTCAATCAATTTTAATACCTCATCTGATTCCGCAGAAGACAAAACAAACAAAAATCGAGTTCGTGCGATACGAAACTTTTAAATAAGGAATTAAAAATAAACGCCTCCACCAATCATGAATTGCAGATTTGTTAAATTCAAACTTGCCGAAGAATAATCCGCTGAGCTCTTTAAGGCATAAGGAGTAAAGGCATCTTTAGCGGTTCGTTGGTACGCTGTCAAATCGATGTAAAACTGGTTGGTACGATAGCCTAAACCACCCGAAATTTGTAACACGGTCCGATCGATCGAATCATACGTAGGCGAATAACTATTACCCCAAGTGGCCACACCCCCACGAAGATTAAAATTGGCACTTAGTCTAATTTCAGTCCCTAATTTTATATTGAGTGCCGATTGGAAATTTTTCTGCGTTTGCCCATTGTACTTATTCTCAAAATTTATATTATCTGTTGCCGATAATTCAGCAGATGAAACGCGCATGCCTGGGTAATTGACATATTCCAAATCAAGACTTAACAAACCCCTTTTTCCAAAAAAATAAGCTGCGCCACCAGAAATTTTGAAGGGCGTGGTTAATTGGTATGTAAATTCATTCGGGGTCAACTTCACCGGTCCTACCCTCGTAATGGTGATAGGATTTCCCTTTGAATCAAACGATGGAATGCCAAAAACCCTAGGATTTAACGTTGCGTCATAACGTTCATTCATTTGGTCAAAAAACATAGGGGTATGCAAGGCTAATGATGCTCGAAGATTTGAAGTCAATTTGTAAATCATACCCAAAGTCGCCGAAATTCCTGAACCCGTATTGACCAATTTTTCTTGATATTGTAAACCAGCCACATAGTTGGCCCCAACAAATTCTTCTTGCCAAAAGGTGGTTGAAGTCGCATTTATTTTAGAAAAGTGCAAACCTAAACCCACATAAAATTTACTTAAATAAGAAGCCCCATAACTAATATCCCATTGGCTCAACGCCCCCTCATTATCCGCAGTACCTTGTTGGCGCGTAGGCAAATTAGCCTCATACCGCTGGAAAGGTGCGCCACCTGTTTTTGCATTGGGATTAATCAAATAGGCTTGATAAGCTACCGCTTCAGGACTGTCTGCCGATTTACTAAAAGAATTAAACTCGTCGTCTAGGCTTTGGCCTGTGGCTCCTTTATCGTTTGCTTTTTCAATGAAACGGTCCAACAAAGAACTTCGATTATTGACTCCTGAAATTGAAATGGGCTGCGCAAAGATCACTTGTCTTGAGTAAGCAATTCCAAAACTACCGCGCCATTGCGAAGCGGAAAACTCGGCAGGACTACCTAAAACCAAACCAAAAATAGGCACATGGACAAATGAATTAGTTTTAGAAGATGTTTCAGAAAGATAGGTAGATTGAGTCGTGGCAGAAACATAGCCTATACCCAAAGACACTTCAGATCGATTGTAAAATCCTAAACCCGCTGGGTTTCCAGAGATTGAACTTATATCGGCACCTAATGTACTATGAACACCCCCCATGGCTTGCATACGTGGTGAACTCGTGGAATAGGCGGTTGAAAAACTCTTGGCCAAATTCGAATAAGAATAAATCTGTGCATGCACTGCCGATAGGCTACCTAGGCCTAAAAAGACAAACAAAAAAATACGATTCATATTTTACCTAGGTCCTCTGGTTGAACTTCCACCCCCCGAACTTCCACCGCTTGAACCTCCATAATTAGTTGATGGAGCGCTATAGGATTCTGTTCTATTTTGATATTGCGGAACTGAGTTATTTTGTGGAGCCGCGCGATATTCATAATTAGTATTCCTCCGAGAAGGTGCTACTACAGCCTCCCCACCTACTTCCGTTGCCCTAGAGTTGACCCTTTGTTGGTTTGTTCCATTCTGATTATATGAATTGCTGTTGCCCCTTGGCGCATTGTTATAGTTTTCCCCTCCATAACGATTCGACATTCCGTCTTCTCTAACTCCACGCCTAATTGATTGCACAGGATCTACTGCATTATAATTATTCGAATTGTACGAAGCATAACTTGAATTTAAGGGCCCATAATAATTATAGATGTTAGTTGACCCAAACATACCAAACCCATACATACCCCCATACATCGAATTAAACGGATTTGAAAATGCAGACATCCGATAAAAAGGATCATAATAATAAGGGTTCATCATGAAACTGGATTGGTAGGCAAAACTTGAATACATCATAGGGCCATACATAGAGGACATAGATCCAAAATAATAAGGATCTTGCAAACGCCATGAGGCTAATGGGGAAGCCCAACGAGAACCAAAACCGGTTCCAAAAGATATGAAAGGATTGCTGTACCAACTATTCCACGGGTTGGCATTCATCAAACCCGATGAAAACCCATTGGCAAATCCTTGATCATATTGGTTGGCATATACAGCACGTGAATTTAAATAATTAGGTTCAGCAACTTCAGCTAACCCATTCTCTTCTTCGATTAACGTGGATTCATCTTGAAAGTCAAGGTAATCAGACTTCTTCTTTTTCTTAGGTATAACAGCAGTCTGAACAGGATTATCGTACAGATCATCGGCGACCATTTTTGATTGGCTCGTCGCATCTGAAGAATTATTTTGGACTACGGTGCATGCTTGTATAAAAATTAAACCAACAAGCAACAAAAACAACATCGAGTGATTTTTCATTGGATTTGAATGTTATACATATTAAAAACCTAGGACAAAACTGTATCTTTGTTCCTAACATATTTGAAACAAAAATAGTTTACAAATAAAACGATAAATATCTTTAAAATTACGATTTCAAAAAATATATATGAGTAAATCCCTACCAAGTCGCGCCGAAAACTATTCTGAGTGGTATAATGAATTAGTTAAACGAGCTGATTTAGCTGAAAATTCTGCCGTGAGAGGCTGTATGATCATTAAACCATACGGATATTCGATCTGGGAGAAAATGCAAAGGGCCTTGGATGATATGTTTAAGGAAACGGGACACACCAATGCCTATTTTCCCTTATTTATCCCAAAATCATTCCTTTCCAAAGAAGCTTCACACGTAGAAGGTTTTGCCAAAGAATGTGCTGTTGTCACACATTATCGATTAAAAAATGACCCCAATGGTGGAGGTGTTATTGTGGACCCAGATGCAAAACTGGAAGAGGAGTTGATCGTCCGACCTACCTCCGAAACAGTCATTTGGTCCTCGTATAAAAATTGGATTCAATCGTACCGAGATTTACCCTTATTGATCAATCAATGGGCCAATGTGGTTCGTTGGGAAATGCGTACGCGTCTTTTCTTGAGAACGGCCGAATTCTTGTGGCAAGAAGGTCACACAGCACATGCCACCAAAAAAGAAGCCATTGCCGAAACCGAGCAAATGCTAGAAGTATACGCGGAGTTTGCAGAAACTTTCATGGCGATGCCTGTTTTGAAGGGTATAAAAACGGCTAATGAGCGATTTGCGGGAGCGGAAGAAACTTATTGCATCGAAGCATTAATGCAAGATGGGAAAGCATTGCAGGCGGGAACGTCTCATTTTTTAGGACAAAATTTTGCCAAAGCTTTTGACGTAAAATTTTTAAGCAAGGAAAACCAATTAGATTATGTTTGGGGAACCTCATGGGGAGTTTCTACGCGCTTAATGGGAGCTTTGATTATGGCACATTCCGATGACCAGGGTTTAGTTTTGCCTCCCAAATTAGCACCAATCCAAGTAGTTATCGTCCCTATTTACAAAGGAGATGAACAATTAAACTTGATCAAAGAGAAAATAGAACCCTTAGTAAAAGGGTTAAAAAAACAAGGGGTATCCGTGAAATTTGATACGTCAGAAAATCAAAGTCCTGGATTCAAATTTGCCGAATATGAATTAAAAGGAGTTCCTATTCGCCTGGCGATTGGCGGCAGAGATATAGAAAACGGAACGATTGAATTAGCCAGAAGAGATACACGTGAAAAAACGAGTATGCCTTTTGACGGTATCGAGCAAGTGGTCATTGACACACTTAATGACATCCAGGAAAAAATTTATGCCAAAGCATTCGCTTTCCGTGAATCAAATACCTACGAAGTGAATAGCTGGGAAGAATTTCAAACGAAAATCGAAGAAGGTGGATTCATCTCAGCACATTGGGATGGCACTTCTGAGACGGAAGAAAAAATTAAGGAATTGACCAAAGCAACGATTCGTTGCATTCCTTTGGGAGTCAAAAAAGAAACAGGTAAATGCGTTTTGACAGGAGCAAATTCTGAGCACCGGGTGATATTCGCAAGAGCTTATTAAATTAGGTAAGAAGTATTAGGTAAGAAGTAATAGGTATTAGGTAAGAAGTAATAGGTAATAGGTTTCTTAGCTGATTATTTTGCGCAGAACCTCTAATACGCGATCAATTTCTGCCTTCGTATTATTTTTCGAAAACGAAAATCGAACTGCTGCACCTTCTGCATTTGGATTAAGAGCGGTCAATACGTGAGATCCCACAGATGTTCCACTAGAGCAAGCACTCCCTCCAGAAGCTGAAATCTTTTCTATGTCTAATTTAAAAAGCAGCATGTCTCCATCTTGAATTTGCGGAAAGCGGACATTTATAACTGTATATAAGCTTTTTTCAAGATCAGCTGAAAGCCCATTAAATTCAATGCCTGGGAAATTATCCTGCAAACCCTGAATAAAATAAGTCTTCAAATCTTTTATATGAGTTTCATGAGCAGCCATTTCTTGGTAAGCTAAAGAAAGAGCTTTCGCTATCCCCACCATTCCATACACATTTTCTGTGCCTCCCCGTTGATTTCGTTCTTGGGCACCGCCATGCATTAAAGGGGAGAATTTGATCCCAGACTTAGCGTAAAGAAAACCTATTCCTTTGGGGCCATGGAATTTATGTCCGGCGCCAACTAAAAAATGAACGGGTAATTCCTGCACATTGTGCACAAAATGGCCCATGGTTTGAACCGTATCGGAATGAAAAAGTGCGCCATACTTTTCACATAAATTACCCACGGCATGCAAATCCAATAAATTCCCGATTTCATTATTGCCTTGCATCAAACTCACTAAAGCGTTGGGGGAAGCAGATAATAAACGCTCCAAATCCGCTAAATCAATCACTCCATCGGTATCTACCTTGACCATTTTCAGGTCAACCATCCCCAATTTTTCCCAAGCCTCCGCCGTATGCAAAACGGCATGATGCTCCAGTGGCGAGGTGATAATCGTCTTAATCCCTCCATAAAGTACACATGATTGAATCACCGTATTATCTGCTTCCGTACCTCCAGAGGTAAAAAATATTTCGGAAGGCGAAGCATTTAATAAGGTGGCAATGGTCTTTCGCGCTTTTTCCACAATCACTTTGGCTTGTCGGCCATGCGAATGAATCGACGATGGATTTGCGGTAAACTGCTCAAAATAGGGCTGCATTTCCTTCCATACCTCAGGGTCTATGGGCGTAGTAGCCGCATTATCTAGGTAAATCGGCGTTTGCGTTGAATTCATACGTTTTATTTGGCGGCAATATCTTCGATTACCTGTATAATTTGTTGTGCAAGTGCATTGGCTTCTTCCTCGTTAGGGGCCTCCGCATAAATCCGAATGATCGGTTCGGTATTGGATTTTCTCAAATGAATCCAACGATCAGAAAAATCTATTTTTACTCCATCTATCGTGTTCACTTGTTGGTCTTTATATTTCTCCGCCACGGTCGACAAGATTAAATCAACATTCAAATCAGCCGATAACTCGATTTTATTTTTTGAAATAACATACGAAGGAAAACTAGCTCTCAATTCTGATGTCTTGATACCTTTTTGGGCCAAATAAGTCAGAAACAAACCTATGCCCACTAAAGCATCCCGACCATAATGTGATTCAGGAAAAATAACGCCTCCATTGCCTTCTCCACCTATAACGGCCTGCTGAGCCTTCATTTGATTGACGACATTGACTTCACCTACCGCCGCAGCAAAATACGTTCCTCCGTGTTTTTCTGTCACATCGCGTAAAGCACGCGTGGAAGATAAATTCGAAACCGTATTTCCCTTACCTAAGGATAAAATATAATCAGCTATCGCAACTAAAGTATATTCCTCACCAAAAGGCGTACCATCCTCCGATATAAAACACAAACGGTCTACATCGGGATCAACTACAATACCTAAATCATAATTTCCCTCGTTCATTTTGGAAATCATAACACTCAAATTCTCTGGCAGAGGTTCCGGATTATGCGCAAAATGCCCCGTCGGCTCGCCATAAATCACATCCACATGATTTACTCCTAAGGCGCGCAAAAGATCAGGAACCACAATTCCGCCTGTGGAATTAACCGCATCCACCAATACTCGAAAATTTGCTTTTGAAATTTGGTCTGCATGAACTCCACGAAGACCTAAAACATGTTGAATATGTTGGTCCAAGAAAGAATGATCTTCCTTGTATTCCCCCAAATCATGTACCTCAGCAAATGAAAAATCTTGATTTTCGGCAATCGCCAACAAATCCTTTCCATCCACATCCGATATAAATTCTCCTAAATGATTCAATAATTTAAGTGCATTCCACTGGGCCGGATTATGGCTTGCTGTGATGATAATACCACCCGCAGCCTGCGTCCAAGGCACAGCTAGTTCAACCGTGGGAGTTGTGGAAAGGCCTATATCGAGGACATCCCAACCCAAACCGATCAGAGTATTGGCCACCAAAGAGGAAACCATGGTACCGGAAATTCGAGCATCTCTACCTAACACGATGGTGTTCGATGGATTCCCTACTCGCTTAAGCCATGTGCCATAAGCGGCTGCAAAAGTAACTACGTCGATGGGACTAAGGCCTTCACCTGGTTTACCTCCGATGGTACCTCGGATACCTGAAATTGATTTAATTAAAGCCAATGGTCAAAAATTTTATATTATAAATTTCGAATTTTAAAATTACGCAAAAATACTTATTTCCTTTCTGAGAAAATATCCTTATTTTTAGAGGCATTTTCAAACCTGTCTATATGAATTCCAATCGGCTTAAAGAGATCTTAAGTCAAATACAAAAAATCAAAATCGCTGTTATCGGTGATTTTGCCGTTGATTTTTACTTTCAAGAAAACACGTTAACAACAGAATTCTCGGTGGAGACCGGAAAAAATGTTTTCTGGGGGTATCAACCGAAAGGTTATTTAGGAGGTGCGGGGAACGTGACTAAAAACTTGTCTATTTTGGGAGCGAAGGCCTATGCCTTTGGGGCGATTGGCCCAGATTTATTTGGCAGAGAAATGTTATTTCAATGTCAATCATTAGCGATTGACACCTCCCATTTATTGCCCTTTTCGGATATCGACACACCTACTTATTCCAAACCGATGTGGGCAGATGTTGAATTAAATCGCATTGATTTTGGCACTCAGAACAAGCAATTCCAATCTAAATCTGAAACATTAATTCAGCATTTAGAAACTGAAATAGGCACATTTGATTGGGTAGTTGTCAATGAACAATTTCAAAATCCTTTATTAAACAAGGCCACTATCAAAAAGCTGCAAACGCTCATTAATCAGCATAATAAAAGTTCATTGGCCGACCTACGAAATTTAGGTGGTGAGGCTACTGATATTCCATTAAAAGTAAATGAATCTGAGCTAGGGGCCATATTAAAATTAAGTCCGAAGCAATTAGCATTAGATGAAACTTTGATTGCCATCATTAAAAATTGGGTTTCCCAACGAAAAACGGGGGCCTTAGTGACCTTAGGTGAGCGGGGATTAATCTACGCAAGTCCAACAGAGTTTCATTGGCAGCCTGGCATTAAACCCAAAGGGGAAATTGACACCGTGGGCGCCGGCGATATGGTTGTCGCTGCATTTTCAGCGGCTAGAGCCTCGGGGGCGAGTATCGCTGAATGTTGTGAATTTGCGAATTTATGTGCCCACATATCCATCCATAAAATCGGCGAAACGGGTGCGGCCAGTCCAGAAGAAATAGAAAAATTAAACTTTACATTTTTATGAACAAAGAAGAATTAAAATCACTTCGTGATGAAATCAAACAGTATACGGAAGCTCATTTATTGCCTTTTTGGTCTAGTAGGACCATGGACAAAACATACGGTGGATTTATCACACACTACAATGAATTTGGCGAAGATTCTGGGCAAGATGAAAAGTCGCTGATTGCACAATCAAGATCTGTATTTACGTATTCTCAGGCATACCGTCATGGTTTTGGGGGTCCTATCATGAAAGAAATGGCCGAGCATGGAGTAAGGTTTATGCTAGACAAAATGTGGGATCATGAAAATGAGGGATTTTATTGGATGATGAATCGCAAAGGGGAAGCGACTAACCGACAAAAAATCGGATATGGCCATAGCTTTGCCATCTATAGTCTGAGTGAATATACGCTAGCCACAGGAGATCCTGTCGGTTTGGAATATGCGGAAAAATGTTTTGATTTATTGCAAAAATATGCCGTGGATACTAATTTGGGAGGTTATTGGGAATTCTTTTCTGAAGACTGGAAATTAATGGGACCAGGCGCTCCTGGGGGGGATCGAAAAACTCTTGACGTACACATGCACTTAATGGAAGCCTTTACCACTTTATATGAGGCCAGTGGCAAAGAATTGCATCGAAGAAAACTAAAAGAGTCTATTGACATATTAATTCAAAAAGTAATGCATGCGGAAACGGGGACTGGAATCCCTCAGTTTTGGGCTGATTGGTCCGTGGCGCCGCAGATTAAATTTGACATCGTATGGGGCTGGGATCGTTTTGCGGAGGGAGGCCAAAAGGCTTCGGCCACGGACAATACTTCGTATGGTCACAATTCTGAATTTGGTTGGCTTTTAATGCATGCCTTGAAGATAGGTGGTTTTTCCATCGAAGATTACAGAATCAATTTGGAAAAGGCATTCTATCATTCGATGAATCATGGTGTTGATTGGGAGTATGGGGGTGTTTATGTAGAAGGTTCACATGAAGGAATTGTGTATGATAAAGAGAAAGAATTTTGGCAACAGGCGGAAATGTTGATCGGCATGCTCGATGCTTATTTATTGACAGGAGATGAAAAATTCTTAGCGGCACATAAGCAAGTGCATCGATTTGTTTTTGACAAAATGATCAATTTTAACACGGGAGAGTGGTGGCCTTTATTGACCCGTGAGGGGGAACCCATCTGGCGACACATGGCCACTTCTTGGAAAATAAATTACCATAATGTGCGCTCGATGATTTTAAGTTATGAAAAACTAGACACTATTATCGCATCATAAAAATGAAATTATTTGTAGGTTTTGCACTTTTATTGCTTTTGAATCATTCCTTGGCGGCCCAAAAAACCAGCCGTTCGGGTGAATTGATATCCACATTAAATCAATATTTTGGATCTAGTGCTTCATCGGGTTCCAAAACAAAGCAAGCGCAAAGAACATTCTCCATCAAATCAGATTCGCTGTTCATCTATTTTTACGATCCAGAGGATTTGTTTACCAAAGGGGAATATCGAGACACCAATGCGATCCCATTGGGCCAATTGGAAAAAGTGGTCGTAGTGTCTGGCCGAAGCGCTGAAGGTGCTGCGGGCATAGGTATTCAATTTATCCCTAGGTTTATAGAACCTTCTATTCCTAAACCTAAAAGTGACAATAATGGAGCGGTGGGAGAAGTGAGTGAACAAAATTTATCACAAGTAGCGGCTGGAACTTTGAATCAAAAAATGGCTGGACAGGTTGCTGGGGTAACGGTAGTGAGTGATAATTCCCCTGGCGGAACGGCGATGATTAGAATTCGAGGATTTGGTTCCATTAATGCAAATAGCCCTTTATATGTAGTGGATGGGGTACCTATAAATAATATCAACACCATAAATCCCAATGATATTGAATCCGTGAATGTGTTAAAGGATCCGTCGACAACAGCTATTTATGGGGTGCGGGGTGCTAATGGAGTTGTATTGATTAAAACAAAAACGGGAGGAGCAACTACATTTAAAATTCCAGATGAAATCTTACATCAAAAACCACTGCCCTATACATTATGGGTCTATGGTAAAAAAGCAAAAGACTTTAAAAAGGGCGGTGTGGGAGAAAAAATCCAAGAGCTTTTGAAATAAATTAGAATATACATGATACCCCATTTATCTATTTTAGTTTCCAGGTTTAATCAATATATTCAAAATTTAACGTCCACAAATCTTGGCACTTTAATTTTAAGCTTAACTATCTATTTGCTTTTTTCAAGTATCTATTTTCCTGAATCTGTATTCAAAAAGCTTAACAAATCCTTTAGTCAAAATGAAATCTTTATTCAAGATTTTGTCAATCATAAAATCGATCATCCATTAGAAGCTACAAAAAACAAAGATGAAGGGGATCATTTCATGAAAAGAGAATTAAGGATTAGTCCGTACTTGGTGGGAAAAATATTTCATCTAAACGCGATAAAACTATTTTACCTTCAATCCCTTTCATTAATTGCTTTTATATGGTTTTTTTTTAGCACTATTAAAAAGTTGACGCATAACGATTCAAGCGTCGCATTTTGGTCCGTTCTAGCTATCTTATTTACATATGTGGGAAATTCATTCAATTTTGATACCCTATTTTATGATTCATTTGCTTATTTGGGCCTTATGCTATCCATCTATTTTTATGACAAAAAAATATCCATTCTTTTTTTAATTTTTAGCTTTTTCGTGGATGAAAGAGCAGTAATTCCTTCGTTAATTCTGCCTATTTATTACATTTTAAATAATTATGAATTTTCGAAAATCCCCACCAAAATAGGTGAAGTACTTCGATTGTTAATTTTCAAAAACAAAAGTTTCTATTATGTTGCTGCAAGCATCAGTGCATATTTCTTGATAAGAACAATCCTATATGTACAATTCGACTTAAAAACACCGGTAGGTTCAAATTCAGGAGTATCCATTGGGTTTGCATTAAGGCATGGAATGAATATGATTTATGCAATTTATTATGCTTTAAAAATATTTCTGATTTTCCCAATGTTAGCTATTTATGCATTGGCTGTCAACAAACAACATTGGCTAGCTATTTCACTTTTTCTAATTTTCTTTGCTTGCTTATTGATTTCAACTAGTGTAGACGACGTGACCAGAAGTATGTCGTTTTCTTTCATTTTGATTTTCATTGCATTTAAATTGGCATATGAATTTAAGGAAACAAAACCCTTGAGGCATATACTTTATTTGATGTTCATCGTACATTTGATTACACCCACCTATACATTGTTGTTGAGTTTAATTCCCATGGAGCCTTGGAGATGGGCAAAACTTTTTTAAATTATTATTCCATTAATTAACCTTAAAATAGGTTAACCTATAGAAATTTGTGAATAACCCTTATTTTTACGAAAAATATCAAGACACCTCTATGAATTGCTTCTATTTTAAAAATAGTTTTTTGTTTTTTATTTTACTTTTCAGCATAAATCTTTTTGCACAAACCAGTATAATATATCCACATAATCGCCAAATATTCCAAAGGAATGCTCAAAATGAAGCCTCGATAGCGATAATGGGGAAATGCAACCAAGACTTAGATTTGATTCAATACAAATTTGAGCCAGTAAAAAAAGGGCAAGGCACTATGATTGACTGGACATCCTTAAATGCAGCTCCTCAAGGTGGTTATTTTCAAGAAAACATTGTAGTGAAAGGGGGTTGGTATACCTTGAAAATAAGAACTTTTAAAAATACTAAGTTAATTGACTCAACCTTCTTGCAAAGAGTTGGTGTGGGTGAAAACTTCATCATCGCGGGCCAATCGAATGCGCAAGGTTCTGCCAGGGATACCAACCTAAGTACTGGTGCTAAAGATGACCGAGTGAATGTCGCTAATTTTTACAATTACTATACTTTTTACAATGGTTCCACTACTAATAAAAAAATTGGTGAACTCAATACAGACTTCCCCTTCACTGAATTTTCAAAATTAGATTCTCAAGCGACCATTGGTCCCATGGGATTATCTAATTATTACTGGCCTAGGCTTGGAGATATGTTAACAGAAAAATACAATGTTCCAGTAAGTTTCATCAATGCGGCATGGATGGGTACTAAGATGCGGAATTGGTACGAATCTTCTCAAACAAACCCAAAACCATCTCAAAACCCATTTAATCCTGATTTATATTATACGGCAGGCTATCCATTTATCAACTTAAAAAGATCTGTTGAACTTTATGGATTCAAAAATGGGGTCAGAGCCATCTTGTGGCACCAAGGGGAAACTGATTCATTCTCATTTAAGAATGATACAGAGGAAACAAAAAAAGCAGAGGCAACAAAATACAAGAATCAACTGATTGACGTGATCAAAAATTTACGAAATCAAACGGGTATTGAGGTGCCATGGTTAGTGGCCGAAATCTCATATGCAGCAGGAAGAGTGGATGGGGTTTGCACATCCAACTACTGGGACAATAATTTCATACAGGCTCAAAGAGAGGTTGTCACGTCCAGTGATTTGCCGCAAGTTTTCAGTGGGCCGAACACAGACAAGGTGGAAATACCACGAAAAAATGATGAAATTGCCGCATGTGTACACTTTTCTCCAGCAGCATACGAAGAAGTTGCCACGCTATGGTCAGAAAAAATTAACGCAGCCATTACCGGAAACAACAAGGCGATAACAGCCAAAGAATTCCCTAAATTATCACTTTTATGCGATCTGAATAATCAAACAACGGCTAAACTTACATCAAGTGTATTCACCAAAATAAAGTGGTTTACCGAGAATAAATTGGTCGATAGTTCATTCACATTAGCTAAAATTAAATCTGGAAAATACACCGCTCTACTTGAAGACTCGAAAGGAAATCAGTTTACAATCCCTGAATTTCAAATGCTAACACTACCGCAACCCATAAAGCCAACCATACAAAACACAGGAGATACTTTATTTTGTGCGGGAAAGACAGTTGAGCTAAAAGCAAACGGAGGTGCCAACATGAAATTCACGTGGAGCACGGGGGCTCAAAGTTCCAATATAACAGTCAATGAATCCGGTACTTTTAAAGTATTGGGAACCAATGAATTCAATTGCAAAACGCCTTTTTCAAACACAATACAAACAAAAGTATTCGATAATCCATCAGCTCCTCTTATCACTCTAGAAAGTCCCTATTTTTTAAATGGAAAAACAAAAACGGATGGAGATATAAGATATGCTTGGGAGTTTAATGGATCGCCACTGAGCGAAACTACATCTGTTTTAAGAGTTAAGGAGGCAGGAAAATACTCAAATACGGCCTTTAGAAAGTATTCAAATACGCTGACATGTATCTCTCCGAAAGTTGAATTCAGCTATACGCTTCCAGAAGATTTTGGTTTAACTGTATTTCCAAATCCAGCTAGTACTTTAATTTCTATTCAATCAAAATCTACTTTAAATGGAGCAGTCATTAAAATATATACGGTAGATGGGAAATTATTAATGGATTCAAACGTAAATCAAGACGGAACTGCGCAAATTAATGTAGGACAAATAAACCAAGGACCCTATAAAATACTGGTTAAAACTGCAGACGGTATGATTTACCAAAAAAATATCAGTATTTACAGGTAATCACAAAAAAACGCATTAAAAAAGCCCCAAATGAATATTTGGGGCTTTTTGTTGACCTACTAGGATTCGAACCTAGAAAACCAGAACCAAAAACTGGTGTGTTACCTTTACACCATAGGTCAATCTTAATAGAGTGCAAAATTAAGCGCTTGCTCTGTAATTATCAAACATTGCTTCAAAATAATTGAATTATTTCTCTAGAATTATGTTCAAGCGCTGAAAATCAAGCTATTAATTTTAATTTTTCCAATTAGCTAATCAGTTCCATGGAAGACACCATTGCCTCCACATTGATTTTCCTCACTAGGCCCTGTAACACTTTTCCAGGTCCACATTCAATAAAGTCAGTGGCCCCAGCAGAAATCATCGCTTCGATGGTTTGAGTCCAACGAACCGGACCGGTCAATTGGGCGATTAAATTTTCTTTGATTTCAACTTCATTTTGGGAGGACTTTGCGTTTACATTTTGAAATATAGGGCAAATGGGGCGATCAATTTTGGCAGCTTCAATGGCCGCAGCTAACTCCAATCTTGCCGGTTCCATAAAAGGGGAATGAAAGGCACCGCCTACGGGTAACAACAATACTCTTTTCGCACCAGCTTCTTTTAATTTTTCTCCCGCAAGCTCAATTCCTTTTATACTACCTGATATAACCACTTGTCCTGGACAGTTGAAGTTGGCGGCTACTACCTCGCCATCAAACTCTGCACAAACTTTTTCAATTTGTTCATCACTTAATCCCAAAACAGCAGCCATGGTGCTAGGTTCAATTTCACATGCTTTTTGCATGGCTAATGCTCGCTTGGAAACTAAAGATAAACCGTCTTGCCAACTTAATCCTCCGGAGGCCACTAAAGCAGAGAATTCACCAAGAGAATGACCTGCCACCATTTCAGGCTTAAAGTTTGTACCTAATTTGGCAATTAATATGGAATGTAAATAAATAGCCGGTTGGGTTACTTTGGTTTGCTTAAGCTCATCTTCGGAGCCGTTAAACATGATTTCAGAAAGGGAGAATCCAAGAAGTTCATCCGCTTCAGAAAATATTTCCCTAGCAAACGAATAATTTTCAAATAAATCTTTTCCCATTCCTGGAAATTGCGACCCTTGACCAGGAAATATATATGCCTTCATTTATAAATTAATTATTTAATGTAAATTTGTTTGCAAAGATAAAAAAATGAAGCGTTTTCTGAAATACAGAAAACACATAGCCCAACAATTCTATGATTAAAAATTTATCGATATTACCATTTTTGGGCTTAATTCTCTTACTAAATGGTTGTAAGTCAGAAGATATTGCACCTAAATTTATTGCCAACTCAAAGGTTATCATTGACATAGCCAAAAGTATTGATTTTGCTCAAAGAAATGCAAACAATGAAGGTTCTATTACGATCGTTGGAAAATCTGACAAAAGTTTTCAATCGGCAAAAATAAAATTCAATAGTTCATTAGGAGGTGTTTCGACTGATTGGTTGACTCTCGCGATAGACCCAACTACCAATGAATTCAAAGGTAAGTTTACTTTAAAAGCCGGTGGATATTACCCACAAATCCAATTATTCAACGATAACAAAGTCTACACCGATACACTTTTAACTTGGAATGTGAAGGTCGGCGAAGTCTTTGCCGTCATTGGACATTCCCTAGCGGAAGGACAGACCCCCTATACCATTGAGAATTATGACCCAACTTGGGCTTCCGTCTTGAATTATTCTTCAGGAAATGTGAATAATTTCTGGGGACGTTTAGCTGAAAAATTAAAAGTAAAATTAAATATTCCCGTACGAATATATAACACAGGAATTGGAGGTTCTACTTCAGAACAATGGGGACTTTCAGCTATGGGTTTACCATTTCAACATCCATTTTTTGATTGGAAGGGGCGATATCCTTTTTATTTATATGAAAAACGCTTAGTGAATGAAATTTCAAAAATAGGATTAAGAGGGATTTTAGTCATTCATGGGGAGAATGATGGTTTGTTGACAGAAAATACGATCGTAGAATCCACTAAAATGTATATTCAGAAAACAAGAGATCTATTGGATGCACCCCAATTAACATTCTCCATTGCAAAAAGCAATACAGGTGGAACCGCTGAACCGATCATGAAAGTTAAGTCTGCCCAAAGAAGAATTTTAAATGAAATCAAAAACACCATCGTTGGAGCTGATTTAGAAACTTTAACTGGCGAAAAATACAGATGGGACGGCATTCACTTCAATAGTGCGGGACTTGAGCAAGCAGCCAATCGTTGGGATCAATCTTTACCGCTGAGTTTCTTCACGCAAACAACTCCCTACACTCCTAAATAACTTCACAGTTATTTCCTTTTCCCCATAAGTACCGATTCTTAGCTATGAAATCATACATAGCATCCAAAAGACGCGTAGGCAATAAAAAGAAAATACGCAAAGGTTGGAAGTACCAATGAGCCCCAACCATTAATTTAGAAATAGCCTGAGACTTCATGAATAGTTGATCGCCAACAATCAATTTGATGCTATCAACAGCCCAATCAGAAGGGGAAAATCGATTTTGAAAATCAACATATTTAAGGTCATATTGAGTAATTACATGTAATTCTCCTGCCAAAATACGTCGAAGTATTTTAGTTGACCCCAGGCAAAAACGGCAATCCCCGTCAATAATTACATGCATTTTTTGTTATTTTACCAACTCTACCCAACCCTTCAACTGCTTACTCTTTAACGCTTCATTCTTCACATCAAATATCACATCACAGGTATAAAAATAGGTAGAAGCTGCCATGACATTGCCATTTAAATCCTTTCCATTCCAACCAAATCCATTGATATCTCCTGAATATTGATAGACTAATTGGCCATTTCGATCCACTATTTTACAAGTAACCTGCGTAACAAATCGTGGGCATCGCATGGCTTGAAATACATCATTTTTACCATCCCCGTTCGGACTAAACAAATTAGGCAAATCGAATGAAGGGCAATTGTCTTGGCAAACAATTTCACTTTTGGCCGATTCCTTGCCCAATTGGCTTATGGCAGTAATGTAATAACAACCAATAAAAGAGTCCGTTTTTTGATGCAAATATTTTAAATCAGAAACTTCTCCTATTTTCCCAAATGTTGTCCCATCCTTCGAATAATAAATTCGATAGCTCGCAATGCTTTGATCACAAGATCCCGTTAATGTAGGTGTCCAAATAAGCGTATTGGTAAAGCTTGTAAACTGGCAATTCAACGAAGCATCCAAACTTTCACAATTTAAAGCGGCCAAGCTCAATTTAGGCGCACATGGATTTACATCGGATTGTGGCTTTACGCATACAGTTTGTGAAGCATTGATTAGGCCTATTCGAGGCAAACCTTCCCCATAGGTGCCAACAGTCTCTACGTAATAACAATACGTTGAATCCGGTGAAATAACCATGTCAAATTTGCCATCTTGGGTATAAAAATCTATTCCCTGATCCGTAAAAGTATAGGTATTAGGGCCGGCAACCGATACCTCAGTAATTTGATTGAACTTCCCTGAACCCCGAGGCGTCTCGCGATACACGCGATGCACTTGAAAATCATTCGACCAAGGTACACTCGCTGACCAGGCCAACTTAACAGATTTCACAGCCGCTTGGCCCAATAAAAAGACGGAGCTTGACGGACTAGGCGAATCCAATAATTTGAACTGTTTATTTTGAGAGTAATAAAAATCTACTTTATACCGATATGCACTGGCACCCGTATTTAAATTCTTGTCCGCATAAACTGTATCCAGTTTGGCCGGCGAAATTTGAGCCGGAATTCCTAAAGAAATTGGAGTAAAATTACTTCCACTTTGGCCATCCGCTCTCTGAACAACATACTGATAAGGACCCGGATAAAAAACAGTATCTAATTTTAACGGCCTAGTCCATTTGACCAACATCTCTCCTACTTTAGCATCCGTTTTCACCACAGACACATTTGTCATTAATGGAGCCGCAGATGGAATAAGTACGCAGGCTGATTCCGACATAGGACTATAATCGTCCGAGCCTTTGCTGTTAGTAAATATGACCACTAACACATAGGTGTAATTCGCATTCTTCATTAAACCCGCTCCACCGTTCGTATCCTCAAACGAAGTCTTTGTAACATCTACTCGGCCAATCTCCGTAAAACCAGTCAATGTCATTCCTGTTTGGCATGTTTTATTTACCACAGGATTACAGGCAGCTTGTTTTCGGAAAATGATGATTTTTGCATTAGGCAGCGCACATGCATAAAAATTCCATGTCAATAATGCGCTGGCCGTAGACGATTTAATCGTCGCCTTTAAGCCTTTGACAGTAGGCGCTATGACGCGTACTTTCCAGATTTTACTGTCGACCAACTTGATACCACCGCCTACATTCACAGGTGGGTTATCCTCCACTTTAAAGAAAATATCATACGTCTCTTTTCGAATATGCTGACAGGCCGTTTGCCATTTAAATACTCCCGTAGCAGGACTTGTCTGTTTGGGGGACGATGAAAAAGTCGCATAAGGTTGTTTAACGGCATAAACAGTGTCCATTGCATATACATTCCCAAAGCTGTAAATCGTTACAGGATCCAATCGGCCCGATTTAGATAAAACATCACTAGCCAAAATCGTTTCACTTAAAAAAGTGCCGGCTTGAACGCAAACATCAGGTGGCACCGTTATTTTAGGTGCCCTATTGTCCACGTCTTTAACTTCAATCTGCATATCCCTGACTGTTTCAGAAATTTTAACGCCATTCCTCCATTCTTCAATAATGAAAGCACAGTTGTACAAACCCACCTCTTGAGGAGCATTCCAAATCAAATCTCCATTCAATGAGTTGATCGTAAATGAGGAAGGCACAGCAGCCACTTCATTGGGTTGACGAAAATTCGGTGCCATCAATCCCCTACTTACCGAGGAACATGTTTCATAATCTCCCGATTTGGAAACAGATAAACGGTAAGCCAAACTATCTCCTTCTGCATCTACGGCATTGGGATTATGAATGAAGGGCTGACCAATTACAGCAGTCAAATCAACCGCTGGATTTAATAGCAAGGGGGTTGAGTTTTGCCCTAAACCAGAATTAATAGAAAAGGTGGTTTCTACATAAAAAGGAACTTCCACCGAACGGGTTATATTTCTTACCCCATCGTTCCGATTAGGTATTGCAACTGAAACCCGATAAAAAAGTGCGGGAGCCGGATAGGTGTACTCAATCTTATAGATATTTTTCATGGTCCCATTTCCGATATCTATTGGGCTACCACAACATCTTTTTGCTTTAAAAATAGCTGTACCATCCCCAAAACAAAAATTAACATCTCCCTGATCCTGATTCGCCCGGTTATTTTCGGTATAGGTAGTTAATGTAAATTCGTATGTCAACGTTCTATCTGAAATACGCTTTACCGTAATTTCACCACCTTTTAAATGGGTAGCATAACTACCGAAACAACCTAGAAAAAAAACTAAAAAGGAATAAGCAATTTTTCTTACCGACATAAAAACTATTTGTGAATAGGAAAGTTAATAAGGCAAATCCAATTATTTAAAAAAAATGGATTTTTTAATCGATTAATTTGAAGAACCCGCGTTTGAGTCGTATTTTTGATAGCTAAAATTCATTCGCTTAGTAAAAAAATAAAACGCTTGAGTAATTTTAATTTTAACAAATACATTTATTTATGGCTTGGTTAACAAAATCTCTAAATTCATCTCTCGGGAAAAAGCTCCTGATGGCCACCACAGGCCTATTTTTAATCAGCTTTCTCATCGTGCATTGTGGACTAAATGCCACCATCTTTCTAAATGATGGCGGAGCGGCCTTCAACGAAGGCGCTGAATTCATGGGAACCAATCCCATTATTAGAACTATGGAAATTGTGTTATTTGCCGGATTGCTGCTTCATATCGTTGATGGTTTACGTTTATGGCTTGACAATAAAAAGAAACGACCTGTCGCTTACGCGGTTGTTGACGGCGCGGCTAACAGTAAATGGTATTCAAGATCTATGGGGTTATTGGGCACGCTTTTATTGCTCTTTTTAATTATCCATTTGAAACATTTTTGGTATTTTTCTCGCCTTACGAATGACTTGACGGAAGCGCATACCCTATATAATGAAATGCAAATCGTATTTGAAAGTCCAATTGTAGTCATTATTTATGTTTTAGGTTGCATCTCTTTGGGTTATCACTTGTTGCATGGATTCCAAAGTGCATTTCAATCTTTAGGATGGAATCATCCTAAATATGCACCTACCATAAAAAGTATTGGAGCTATATATGCAGTCGTTATTTCTGCCACATTTGCTTCCATGCCCATTGCATTTTATTTTCATTTGATTCATTAATATCAGCCGATAAGAAATTATGACAAAAATAGACGCCAAAATCCCTGATGGAAATTTAGCCGAGAAATGGACCAAGTTCAAATCGAGTGTTCCGTTGGTCAACCCGTCCAACAAACGTAGCTTGGAAATCATTGTAGTAGGTTCCGGACTTGCAGGTGCATCAGCTGCCGCTTCTTTAGCTGAATTAGGATATAAAGTAAAAGTATTTTGCTTTCAAGATTCTCCTCGACGAGCACACTCAATCGCCGCACAAGGAGGTATTAATGCAGCCAAAAACTATCAAAACGACGGAGATTCTGTTTACCGACTATTTTACGACACCATCAAAGGAGGAGATTAT
This sequence comes from Cytophagaceae bacterium, assembly GCA_947460975.1. Taxonomy (GTDB): domain Bacteria; phylum Bacteroidota; class Bacteroidia; order Cytophagales; family Spirosomataceae; genus Aquirufa. The sequence goes on along the minus strand of CANHGO010000004.1, from coordinate 52,502 downwards.
AGAGCTCGTGAAGCCAATGTACATCGCTTAGCTGAGGTATCCGGAAGCATCATTGACCAATGTGTCGCTCAAGGTGTTCCTTTTGCCCGTGAATACGGCGGATTACTTTCAAACCGTTCTTTTGGTGGTACCCAAGTTCAAAGAACGTTTTACGCGGCGGGTCAGACGGGCCAACAATTATTATTGGGCGCTTATTCAGCTTTGCAACGCCAAGTAGGTATGGGTAACGTGGAGTTATTCACTCGACATGAAATGTTGGATGTCGTGACCATCGACGGTAAAGCGCGTGGAATTATTGCCCGTGATTCTGTCAGCGGAGCATTAGAAAGACATTTTGGACATGCCGTTTTACTTTGTACTGGCGGATATGGCAACGTGTTTTATTTATCAACTAACGCCATGGGATCTAATGTGACCGCGGCGTGGAAAGCACATAAAAAAGGAGCATTCTTTGCGAATCCTTGCTATACACAGATTCACCCTACTTGTATTCCAGTTTCCGGGGATCATCAATCGAAATTGACCTTAATGTCGGAATCATTGCGTAATGATGGCCGTATTTGGGTTCCCAAAAAAGAAAACGATACCCGCAAGGCCAATGAAATACCGGAGGATGAAAGAGATTATTACTTAGAACGCCGCTATCCTGCGTTCGGTAACCTGGTACCCCGTGACATTGCATCGAGAGCTGCAAAGGAACGTTGCGATGCGGGTTTTGGAGTGGGATCCTCTAAAATGGCGGTTTACTTAGATTATGCAGCAGCTATTATTCGTTATGGAAAAGGAGAAGCCAATAAAAACAATATGCATAGCCCTACGGACGAAGAAATTCAATCCATGGGAAAAGCGGTTGTGAAAGAAAAATATGGCAACCTTTTTGATATGTATAAACAGATTACTGGGGAAGATCCATATGAAGTTCCGATGCGTATCTATCCTGCGGTTCATTATACTATGGGTGGACTTTGGGTCGATTATAATTTAATGACAACGGTTCCAGGTTTATACGCCTTAGGTGAAGCTAATTTCTCAGATCATGGCGCTAACCGTTTAGGAGCTTCGGCATTGATGCAAGGTTTAGCGGATGGTTATTTCGTGATTCCTTATACAATCGGTGCTTATTTAGCTGCTGAAATTCGTACACCGTCTATGTCGACGGATTCTGAAGATTTCGTAAAAGCCGAAAAAGCTGTTCGTGATCGTTTAGAGACCTTGATGAACATCAAAGGTTCAAAGCCTGTGGATTATTTCCACAAGCGTTTAGGTAAAATTATGTGGGATGAATGTGGGATGGCTAGAAGTGAGAAAGGCTTAAAAGCATCTATTAAAGAAATCCAAGCACTTCAAAAAGAGTTTTGGTCTGATGTTAAAATCCCTGGTGAAATAGATAATTTAAACCCAGAATTAGAAAAAGCAGGCCGGGTGGCCGACTTCCTAGAATTAGGAGAATTAATGTGTATTGACGCCTTAGACAGGAATGAAAGTTGTGGTGGCCACTTCCGATTAGAATACCAAACGGAAGATGGAGAAGCATTACGTGATGACGAAAAATACGCCTATGTAGCCGCTTGGGAATACGAAAAACAATCAAGTTTCAAACTTCACAAAGAAGAATTGAAATACGAAAATATCAAAATTGCTCAAAGATCTTATAAATAAATCGATACAATGGAAGGACATTTAAACCTGACACTCAAAATTTGGAGACAAAAAAATACCCAAACCGCTGGTAAATTCGAAACCTACCAGGTGAGTGGTATTTCAACCGATATGTCATTTTTGGAAATGATTGACGTGTTAAATAACCGTTTGATCGAAGAAGGAGATGATCCGGTGGCTTTTGACCATGATTGCCGCGAAGGTATTTGTGGGATGTGCTCGATGTACATCAATGGTCGGCCTCATGGCCCTAATCGTGGAGTGACTACGTGTCAATTACACATGCGATCATTTAAAGATGGAGAAACGATCACCGTGGAGCCTTGGAGAGCGAGTGCTTTTCCTGTGATTAAGGATTTAGTCGTTAACAGATCTGCTTTTGATCGAATCATTGCCGCTGGCGGTTTCATTTCGGTGAATACAGGAAATGCACAAGATGCAAATAACCTACCGATCAATAAAGACAATGCGGATGATGCCTTTGCCGCAGCAGCTTGCATTGGTTGTGGCGCTTGCGTCGCAGCCTGCAAAAATGCCTCTGCGATGTTATTTACATCTGCTAAAATATCCCAACTAGCTTTATTGCCTCAGGGTCAAATAGAGGCGGCCACACGTGCGCAAGCTATGGTCGCTCAGATGGATGAAGAGGGTTTTGGTGCATGCTCAAATACAGGTGCATGTGAAGCAGAATGTCCAAAAGGAATTTCAATAGAAAATATAGCTCGAATGAACCGTGAATATTTCTCGGCTACTTTCAGCTCAAAATAAATTTCACCTAATGGCCCCTGAAAGATATTTCAGGGGCTTTTTACGCCCTTGTTTTTAGAACCCAATCACTCGAAATCGACTCAAAAAGCTAGCTCATCAGGCTGGATTGAGGTGATCTGTGGCTCCATGTTTTCGGGTAAAACCGAAGAATTGATTCGAAGACTTAAACGGGCTAAAATAGCCCAATTACAAGTGGAGATTTTCAAACCTGCATCAGATACCCGCTATCATGATGAAGATATTGTTTCCCACAATCAAAATACCATTCGATCCACCCCCGTGCATAGTGCGGTAGAGATTCTGTTGCTAGCTGGAGATTGCGATGTGATTGGTTTGGATGAAGCACAATTTTTCGACCAAAGTATTGTGGATGTTTGTAATTCATTGGCCAACCAAGGTAAAAGAGTTATCGTAGCCGGATTAGATATGGATTTTAAAGGTCTTCCCTTTGGGCCCATGCCTAATTTAATGGCTATAGCTGAATACGTAACGAAAGTCCATGCCGTATGTGTTTCCTGCGGGGGAGTTGCCCAATATTCATTTCGAACGGCAGCGAATCAAGATACGGTGATGTTAGGGGAATCCGATACCTATGAAGCTCGTTGCCGTGCCTGCTTCCCTCTACAATCCTAAATTATGCCTAAAGATCCTTCCTTTAAAAAAATATTTCAAAAAATTATAGCTAAAAAACCAAAGGACTTAGATAAGCAATTTGGGGAAGCTCACGAGGAAGTTTTTGAACAAATGGATTGCTTGACCTGTGGAAATTGTTGCAAGACCACGAGTCCCATGTGGAATGAAACAGATATTCAACGGGTTGCTCATTTGTTTAAAATGAAGGTATCCGCTTTTTTAGATGCCTATTTAGTTCAGGATTCCGATGGAGATTGGGTGTATCCTGCAGCTCCTTGCCCTTTTTTAACGGAAGAAGATAATACCTGTCAAATCTATGATCATCGACCAAAAGCATGCAAAGAATACCCGCATACGAACCGAAAAAATATGATGGGAATTTTGCAACTAACGGCTAAGAATGTCCTTATATGCCCCGCAGTAGGCCAAATAATGGAAAAATTAGAACATGTTTACTTGAGCCCAAAATAGAATTTGAAAATCACGTTAAAATTGAGGAAATTCGTACATTCAAAATAAAATAGAATTCAATGCCAGCAATAGAATACCTTGGAATCGATGTCGGAGGAACCGGAGTTAAAATGGGAATTGTGCATGCCGATACGGGCCAAATAAACAATTTCCAAAGTTACGATACCGCTACATGGCGAGAATCAAACCATTTTTTAGATCGATTAGCCGATGCAATCGCTTTGCATTTGTACCAACATAAAAATGTTCAAAAGGTGGGTATAGGCCTACCCGGTATTTTAACCAAAGACCGAAGAACCTTGATTGAAATTACGGCCATCCCTGAAATTGATGGATCTCCTATGATTGATATGTTGGAAAAACGCTTTCCAGAACATACTTTTTTCATGGAAAATGATGCCAATGCAGCGGCTTTAGGTGAATTTTATTTCTCTCCTGAAAAATCAAATATGCCTGAAGATTTTGTATTCATTACTTTAGGTACTGGCGTGGGCGGTGCAGCTGTCATCGACCGCAAAATATTTTTAGGTGGAGATGGAAATGCCATGGAACCAGGCCATGTGCCATCCAAAAACGGCAAAGTATTGGAACGAAATGTAGGCAAGAAAGAATTGCTCCAAATGGCCAACCGGATGAGGGCTGAATATACAGGGGAAACGAGTTTGGCTAGCGATGGAACAATCTCTACGACAGCTCTGGTGGTTGCCGCAGAAGAAGGTGATGCACTAGCGCAAGCTATTTGGGATGAAGTAGGAACGCTTTTAGGTGATATGCTAGTATCATTGATCCGGATTTTAGATATTAAAAATATATTTATTGGCGGTGGATTATCAGCTTCCTTTGATTTTATTGTTCCAAGTATGGAAAAACAATTAAATTATTGGCTTACCCCAGCCTACCTAGAAAAATTGACCATAAAAAAAGCATTATTAGGAAATGATGCGGGATTATTAGGTGCGGCTTCCTTGTGTTTTTAAGAATAAATAGGCTTAAAATTCATTATTTAAATAATTTAAACACTTAGAATTCTATTATTTATATATAATATTTATAAAATCATATTTAGAATAAAAATTGTTTGATAATCCAATTTAAAATTCTAATATTTGCATCGTTTTTCAACCCCAAAAATTTTAATAAAATGTCAGATATTGCAGAAAAAGTAAAAAGCATCATCGTAGAGAAATTAGGTGTAGAAGCATCAGAGGTTACTCCTGAGGCATCCTTCACAAATGATTTAGGAGCTGACTCCTTAGATACGGTTGAATTGATCATGGAATTTGAAAAAGAATTTAGTGTATCGATTCCAGATGACCAAGCTGAAAATATCCAAACAGTAGGTCAAGCAATTGCCTATTTGGAAAACGCGAAGTAATCGAATCAAGATAATTAAATATGTCAATTAGTACTAGACAATGAATGAGGGATTTATCCTACATGATTTCTAGGACTAATTGACTTTTTTTTTGAACGATTAAAAAAAATCACATGGAATTAAAACGAGTTGTAGTCACGGGGCTAGGTGCCCTTACTCCCATTGGAAATACCGTTGGCGACTTTTGGGATGGTTTATCTAAGGGTAAAAATGGTTGTGGTCCCATAACGAAATTTGACGCCGAAAAATTTAGAACTCGGTTTGCGTGTGAATTAAAAGATTTTAAGGTTGAAGACTTTATCAATCCCAAAGAGGCCCGTAAAATGGATCCATTTACCCAATATGCGGTAGTGGCCGCAGATGAGGCCATTGCTGATGCAGGTTTTGATATGGAGACCTTGAACAAAAATAAGGTAGGCGTAATTTGGGGTTCTGGAATAGGTGGATTAAAGACCTTTGAGGATGAAATGATTTATTTCGGCCAAGGAGATGGAACACCAAAAATCAATCCTTTCTTTATTCCTAAAATGATTGCTGATTCAAGTTCAGGCCAAATTTCTATTCGCAATGGATTTAGAGGTCCTAATTATGTAACTGTTTCAGCATGCTCGTCTGCAAACAATGCCATCATAGATGCATTTAATTATATTCGAACAGGTAGAATTCATGTGTGTGTAACTGGTGGTTCAGAAGCACCGGTGACTATTGCATCCGTAGGTGGTTTCACTGCGATGCACGCAATGTCAACTCGGAACGATGATCCAGCTACCGCATCTCGTCCCTATGACGTAGACCGTGATGGTTTTGTTGTAGGAGAAGGCGCAGGGGCATTAATTTTAGAAGAGTACGAACATGCAAAAGCAAGAGGTGCCAAAATATACGCGGAATTAATTGGTGGTGGCTTCTCTTCAGATGCACATCACATCACTGCACCACACCCAGAAGGTTATGGTGCCTTATTGTCCATGCTTGACGCTTTAGAAGATGCAGGGATTAAACCCGAAGATGTCGACTATATCAATACTCACGGAACATCAACTCCCATTGGAGATCCACAAGAGATTAAAGCGATCATAGATTGTTTTGGTGAACATGCCTATAAGATGTCTATCTCGTCAACCAAATCCATGACTGGTCATTTGTTGGGCGGCGCAGGCGCCGTGGAAGCCGTGGCATCTGTGTTAGCGATCCAACATCAATTTGTCCCTCCTACCATCAATGTATTCAATCGTGATCCTGAAATAGACCAACGCATTGATTTGACAGAAAATATAGGCAAGTCTAGAAAAATCGATATCTCATTAAGTAATGGATTTGGATTTGGAGGCCATAACGCAACAGTCATATTTAGAAAATTATAATTTATGCCCATAAAAACTCTTTTAAGTTGGATTAACCCAAATACCATAGACCTAAGAGAGAAATTTCTAAAAAAATCAGTGACGCATTTATTAGGCTCATCACCTAATAATCTTAATTTATATCGATTAGCTTTTTTACACGCCTCAGCATCCAAGGATAGCGTGGCTAAATCATACAAAGAGTCCAACGAAAGGCTCGAATTTTTAGGCGATTCCGTATTAGGAATGATAACCGCTGCCTATTTATTTAAAAAGTTTCCATTTAAAGACGAAGGATTTTTAACAGAGATTAGGTCAAGAATGGTCAGCAGAGAATCCCTCAATGTCCTAGGTCGGAAATTAGGACTTGATGAAGTGATCGAATACGAAAATCAGAAAAAAACCATTTTGTCTCGCTCCAGTATGTATGGAGATGCGCTAGAGGCTTTTATTGGCGCCGTATACTTAGACAAAGGCTTCGCCTTCACACAGAATTTTATCATTACTAAGATATTAACCCAATATTTTGATTTAGAAATTGTCGTCCAAAACAATCCAAATTTCAAATCTTTGCTCATTGAATGGGCGCAAAAAGAAGGCAAAAAAGTGCTATTCACGCTTGATGAAGAAGGATTGCATCACAACAAAGAATTTACCGCTTTCGTCCTTCTTGACGGAGAAAGAATCTCAGAAGGAAAAGGATATTCAAAAAAGAAAGCCGAACAAACTGCAGCGATGAAAGCTTGTGAAGAGTTGGGCATAAAATAAACTCCCATGAAAACACCTAGTTTATTTGCACACTATTGGTCCGAAAATGAAACATTGACCACATTCCAAGAGGTCATGAATTGGGATATTAATCCCATCATCATTGAAATTATTCAAACCGAAATTACACATCAGCTCCATTCAGAATTTATTCAAAATACATTCCCGAATTTTAATTGGGAATCCAATAGGTTTACTGAAAAATGGTCTTCAGCCATGCAAAGCCTGTTAACCAATGTAACCCTTCCTGAAAAAATTTGGCTAGATTGGATTCAAGATTTAACAAACAAAACCATCAGCACGACAGAGCAAGCTGAACCAACCACTTTAGAAGAAATCTACCCCACTTTCGACGAGTTATTAAACGCGGAAGTGTATTACAGCTCCCCCGCTGATTCATTAGAGGAGATGCCAGAAGATACAGTGATTGAAGATATTGTTGAGATCAATGAAGAAGTCACGATAACCTTTGAAGAAGAAGAAGAAGAAGAAGAAGAAGATGATGATGATGAGCCAAGTATCATTGAAAATGATGCTGCAGAAGTAGATGAACTCATTGACCAACAGCGCACTGAAGATTTTATTCACGAGAATGATCAAGACTTAAACCAAGAAAATACTTCTGAAATTATATTGGAGGAAGAACAAAAAATAGAGTCGCCCATTGAACACATCGACATTGAATTTTCGGTATTAAATTTAGAAATTGGGTCCAAGGCTCCTTCAGAGATAAAAATATTAGATATGTTGGGGGATTCTCCTGAGGAAAAGGTTTTTGAAACACTTCAAGTAAATCAAGACAACTCCCTAAAAGATCGAATTCATACCGAAATGACTTCGTCCTTATCTGAAACCCTACCGCTTTTTCAAAAGATCAATTTCATTCAAAATTTATTTGACGGAGAATCAACATACTTGGACCAAGTCATTCAATTCATAGATCATGAAGCGAATAAATCCACAGATTGGAAATCAATTTTGCAAACAAAATACGCTGCATTCCAACGAGTCGACAATCAAGAATTATGGAATGAACTCTATGAACTCATCGAAAGGAAATTCAGTTAATTGATCCAAATGATCAGTTTTTGACCATAATGCCAGAAATAAATAAAGTAGTTTCATCTAACCATGAAACTACTTATTGTTTTTATTTTACTGCATGCTTTTCAAGCCATTTTAGCCCAACAATCGGACGTGGTTGCCGATGAGGAAAAACAATCCAATTATAATTATTTTCTACAAAATCCTCTTCAAATTAATCATGTAACAGCTGATGAGCTTTCGGCCTTGGGAATCCTAAATTCGGCCCAAATAGCAAACTTTATAACACATAGGAGTCAGATTCATCACTTTGAATCCATCTACGAACTTCAAACAATTCATGGCTGGGAATTGGCACTTTTAAAAAAAATAAAACCATTTTTAAGGTGCGATAAAATAAACAAACAATGGCATGACCTTCAAGGAGCGAAACATCAATTACTTATCAGAAACGAAACAACCCTAGAAGAAAAAAAAGGATTTAGCCCTAAAGATTCAAGAAGTAAAACAAGGTATTTAGGTAACTCCTGGGGCCAATTAGCTCGATATCGAGGCCAATTAAATACCTACTTGCGCATAGGTGCTCTAATTCAAAAAGATGCTGGAGAGGTTAATTACCTTGATTTCAAAAGCGTTTTTATCGAAATTAAACCAAACCGTTGGGTTGATAAAATAATCATTGGAGATTTTGTCAATCAATGGGGACAAGGCCTAGTCCAATCCGGTGGTTTTTCATTAGGCAAAAGTTTTGAAAGCATCAAAGCCACACAAAAATTTCATTTAGGCGCGATTCCGTATACATCCAGTGGGGAAACCGCCTTTTATCGTGGATTCAATATCCAATTTCATGCGGGTTCATTCAATTTTCAAGCCTTTAGCTCCTCAAGGCATTTGGACGCAAGCCTGAGTTCGGACAGCACAGGCAATTCAAAACAAATTAATTCCTGGATAGAAGATGGTTATCATAGAACAACCACCGAATTATCTCATCAATCAAATGTTCAAGAAACCGCTTGGGGTGGAAGTATGCAATGGATTCACAAACCCACCCATTTGTCTATTCAATTTAATCTATCCAATACGCTATTTTCTCTAGAAAAATCAAAATCACTTTTGGCCTACAAGGCGAATGCTTGGTTCGGAAATCAGGTTGAAAATTACTCCATGAGCTTTCAAGCTCCCTTGCACAATATTCATTTCACTGGCGAGTTTGCCTGGATGCCTGAAAATCACTTCTCCCTGATCCAAGGAGTAGCCTTTGCCGTTTCTAAAAAAACAGATTTGTCCTACTTAATTCGATATTACGAACCCTCCTATTTTAGTCCTAAAGCTCAAGGGATTGGAGAAAGTGCAGAAACAACCAATGAAATGGGTTTATTTGTCGGGAATCAAATCACTTTTAACAAAAGAAATAAACTATCGAGCTACCTTGATGTGTTTAGATTCCCAGGGTTAAAGTATGAAGTATCCCAACTAAATTCTTGGGGATGGGAATACTTGACCCGATACCAATGGGAAAAAAGAGGTAAATACACGTTTTTTGGCCAACTAAAATGGACGTCTAAACAAAATGATATTAGTCGGAGTAACAAGACACTCACTCGAAATCATTTAATTCAAACAAGTCTTGACTTACACCAGTTTAGGGCTAAGAAATTGGATTTTCACACGCGAATCATGACTTGCTTATTGATAGGTGCAAATACCAAGGAAACGGGCTTGCTAATCCTGCAAGATGTCAAATACCAAATACGTTCTTTAGGAATTCAATTAAGGATTGGGTTTGTAAGTTCTTCCTCCTATGATTCAAGATTGTATGCCTATGAAGTAGGTGTCCCGCTATCATTTTCACTCCCCGCTTACTATGGACATGGTTTCAGAAATTGCCTCGTACTGGATTATAAATGGACCAAAAATTCAACATTTTCCTTGAAAATCGGAAGGACAAACTACCTAGATCGGGATGAAATTGGTTCTAGTCATGAGCTGATTAAGGGATCACATAAAACAGATGTTACGTTTCAGTGCCAACTGACTATGTAGGTCAATAAATATTGACTTCGGTTTCAAGGGAAACACCAAATTTCTCAAAGACGGAAACTTTGATTTTTTCTGCAATTTGTTGGATTTGGCTACCAGTCGCATGCCCATAATTAACCAATACCAAAGCTTGATTTACATGAACGCCTGCATCTCCGTCTCGAAAACCTTTCCAACCTGCCTGCTCAATGAACCAGCCTGCAGGGAATTTAATGTCAGCACTCCCCTCGACAGGATAATTAGGTATCCCAGGATATGCATTTAACAAACGATCAGCTTCTACAGAGGTAACCGTCGGATTCTTAAAAAAACTTCCAGAATTTCCAATCTCTTTAGGGTCTGGTAATTTACTTTTCCTAATTTCAATGACCACGTTAGAAATATCGCTAATCGTAGGGTTACTGATCCCTTTTGCATTCAAAACTGTTTGAATGGCCCCATACGAAGTTTTAATATTGGGCTTTTTACTTAATTTAAAACAGACCGTCGAAATCAGGTATTTACCCTTCCCTGCATGTTTAAAATAACTTTCCCGATAACCAAACTGGCATTGAGATTTTTCAAATCGTTCCACCACCAAAGTCTCCAAATTCAAAGCCTCTAAATGATCAAATGTATCTTTGATTTCAACTCCATAAGCACCTATGTTTTGCATGGGGGCAGCGCCAACGGTCCCTGGGATAAGGGCTAGGTTCTCAATTCCTGACCAATTATGTTGTACGGCATAACTCACCAATTCATCCCAAGATTCCCCAGCACCACTGCGTAAAATGACGTAATCTTCATCTTCTTGAATAACTTCAAAACCTTTGATTTCATTCTTAACAACTAGCGCATCTATATTCTTGGTACATAAAATATTACTTCCTCCACCTAAAAATAGATGGGGAATATGCGTGTATTGGCCTGCTTTCAATAAGGCCACATAAGATTCCAAACTCGAAATGACCGTGAAATATTGAGCCTTGACATCAATCCCGAAGGTATTGTATTCTTTTAAAGAATAGTTTTCAAACACCTGTGGAACTGAATTAGATTTAGGCATTTTAAATTAATTTGGTCGATAAAAATTCTTGCAATTCGGGTACAGTATTCGACATCATATTGGTCGAATTTCCCTCCCACATCTTTTTTCCATCCTTCAAAAACATAATGTATTGCCCCATTCGCATCACAGAATTCATATCATGAGAAATCACAATAGTCGTAATTCCATATTCAACCGTTATTTCCTGAATCAAAAGGTCAATTTTAACAGCTGTCAAAGGGTCTAATCCGGAGTTAGGTTCATCGCAAAAAAGATATTTAGGATTCATCACAATAGCTCTGGCTATCCCCACTCGCTTTTTCATTCCACCTGAAATTTCAGAAGGCATTTGGTTCGCAGCAGCCTCTAATCCTACCCTTTTTAAACATAACATGGCTTGCTCTGTTTTTTCTTCTAAACCTTGCGTAGTCAGTGTATCTAAAGGAAATCGAACGTTTTCCAACACCGTTTTTGAATCAAAAAGAGCTCCACCTTGAAAAAGCACCCCCATCTCCCTGCGAATGGCCTTAACAGTTTCCTGATCTGCATTCACAAAGTCTCTTCCATCGTAAAGCACTTTGCCTTTTTCGGGTGACAAAATCCCAATCATACATTTCAATAAAACACTTTTTCCCGTGCCACTACCCCCGATCACCATGTTCGTCATTCCTTGTTTGAATACACCACTCACGCCATCAAGAATGACCCTCCCCTCAAATTCCTTGTGTATGTCTTTAATTTCAATCATGCTCAAAATTAGGTATATTTTATCAAAAATAAACACAAATCACCTTGACTAATTAGATGGCGTGATTCAAAAAATGTGTAAATTGGTTTATTATATTTGCTCAACTCATTAAACCCAATCACTATGTTTTTAATTATTGTCGGAATCGTCCTTTATCTAGCAGGACAAGGTATTGGTAGCCCCAATCTCGTATTTTCAAAATATAGCCCAACATTCAAAATTGTCGGTATTGTATTTGCCCTCATTGGCTTATTAACTTCTGCTGTTAAGCAAATAGATGCGGGAGAAGTGGGCGTACAAAGTGTATTTGGAAAAGTAGTTCCAGAAACATTATCCAGTGGATTGAATTTTGTGAACCCCATTGCCAACGTGTATATTTTCGATGCAAAAACTCAAAATTACACGATGTCGGCCGTTCATGATGAAGGAGATAAATCTGGTGATGATGCTATTCGGGTTCTAACGGCAGACGGTTTAGAAGTGGTGGTCGACCTAACAGTTTTGTTCAGAATTCTACCATCTGAAGCACCTAAAATTTTAAAGGAGATAGGGGAAGATTATAAAAATAAAGTGGTTCGCCCCATCACAAGAACCATGATCCGTGATAATGCAGTTTATTACGATGCGGTGGCATTATACTCGTTAAAGAGAAATGAATTTCAAACACGTATTTACAATGATATCGAAAAGAACTTCAAGAAACGTGGCTTAGTATTGGAACAGCTCTTAATCAGAAACATTAATTTGCCCAATTCAGTCAAGCAAACAATAGAATCTAAAATTAATGCGGAACAAGATGCTCAAAAAATGCAATTTGTCCTTCAAAAGGAGAAGCAAGAAGCGGAAAGAAAACGAGTGGAAGCTCAGGGAATCGCAGATTATCAAAAAATATTATCCACCGGTTTGAGCGACAAACAATTGCAATATGAGTCGATTATTGCACAAAAAGAATTAGCCAAATCACCTAATGCCAAAGTGATCATCATGGGAAGCTCTAAAGGCACTCCGATTATATTGGGCAACAATTAAAATCAGTGAAATCATTCGAATTTTATTGACACAGATTTATAAAAAAGGCCGAAGAATTAATATCCTTCGGCCTTTTCGTTGTTTTAAAGCTTTTATTTACTTAAAATCGAATGCCCCATCTTATCACGTTTCGTCTCTAAGTACTTTTCATTGTGTTTATTTGGCGCAATTTCAATCGGAATCGAGTCAACAATTTCAAGGCCATAGCCTAATAAACCAGCTCGTTTTTTAGGATTATTCGAAATCAACCTAATTTTATGTGCACCCAAATCACGTAGAATTTGTGCCCCTACTCCATAATCACGCTCATCCATCGAAAAGCCTAACTCCAAATTCGCCTCAACCGTATCTCGACCAAGCTCTTGCAATTTATAAGCCTTTAACTTATTCAATAATCCGATACCACGACCCTCTTGGAACATATATAAAATCACTCCTTTCCCTTCTTTTTCAACCATTCTCATGGCGGCGTGCAATTGATCACCGCAATCGCAACGACAACTACCAAAAATATCTCCGGTCACACAAGAACTATGCACACGCACCATCACTGGCTCATTTACCACCCATTCCCCCTTAACTAAGGCCAAATGCGTATCTCCCGTATTTTTTTGTTTAAAGGCAATCAATTCAAATTGACCCCATTCCGTTGGCATATTCACACCAATCTCCCGAGTAATCAATGATTCTGTATTTAACCTATATTCAATTAAATCTTTGATGGTAACTAATTTAAGATCAAACTTATCGGCTATCTTTCTAAGATCAGGCAAGCGAGCCATACTCCCATTATCATTCAAGACTTCAATCAAAACACCTGAAGGCTGAAATCCAGCTAACTTCGCAAAATCCATTGATGCCTCCGTGTGACCCGTTCTTCTTAAAACTCCCTCGGATTTACTCTTCAAAGGGAATATATGACCAGGACGACCCAAATCAGTGGGTTTAGTATTAAAATCCACCAATGCTTTGATGGTTTTCGAACGATCCCCTGCAGAAATTCCTGTGGTACAACCATTGCCTAATAAATCAACTGACACAGTAAATGGAGTTTCATGTGAAGTCGTATTTTGATCAACCATCATCTCCAATCCCAAGGCTAAACAACGCTCCTCTGTTAAAGAAACGCACATAAGACCCCTAGCCTCTTTAATCATAAAATTGACCAACTCAGGAGTAATTGCCTCTGAAGCACATATCATATCACCCTCATTCTCACGATCTTCATCATCGGCAACAATAATAATTTTACCCAATTTAATATCCTGAATGGCGTCTTCAATACGGTCCAATCGAATAGGTAATTCCTTCATATTTTAAGCAATAATTTAACGAAAACACAAAGGTACGCAGATTTCGTTCCTATTTTACCTAAATTGCAACATAAATAAATGGAAATTTATGTCGATTGAAGTCCTACATCTCAGCAAATCTTTTGGGCAATCACTGGCGATCAGTGACCTTAGTTTTGACTTAAAAATGGGCCAAATAACGGGATTTTTAGGCCCCAATGGAGCGGGAAAATCAACCACATTAAAAATACTCATGGGGCTGGAAATTCCTAGTAGCGGGGAAGCTAGAATTTTGGGAATGGATGTGCAAAAACAAGATGTGAAAATCAAAAAACAAATCGGGTATTTGGCAGAAAACAATTCCTTGTATCCCGAAATGTACATTAAAGAATTTTTAAGCTTTATCGGCAAAATTCATGGCTTAAGTTCGACTTCATTGTCAAGAAGAATTACAGAAGTTATCGAATTAGTAGGCCTAGAAAGAGAACAAAAAAAGAAAATAAAAGAAATTTCGAAGGGGTACCAACAGCGAGTTGGCCTGGCCCAAGCGATCCTTCATGATCCCAAAATATTAATTTTAGATGAGCCCACTAGTGGTTTAGATCCCAATCAAATGGATGAGATCAGATCTTTAATTGTCTCCTTAAAAAAAGATAAGACGATTTTATTTTCGAGTCATTTACTGGGGGAAGTCAATGCCATCTGTGATCATGTTTTATTAATCGACAAAGGCCAATTGAAAGCGAATTGCAGCATAGAGGAAGCAAAAAATTACCCAGGAGGCCTAGAAGCTTTCTTTAAGAATAAGACTAATTGACGAATGTAAAATGATCGGCATCCAAATCCGCAGGGAATTTTGCCCTAAATTCAATCAATTCAGGTTTGGAGATGGAATAGGTTTTAATCGAATCTTCATTGGACAAATTCAACAAGTCATCACCTAAATACGAAATTAGAGCCGAATCACCTTGGTATTGAATTTCATTTCCATCTCGGCCTATTCGATTTACTCCAACCACATAAGCTAAGTTTTCAATGGCACGTGCCCGTAAAAGTGTATTCCATGCATGTGAACGAACAGCAGGCCAATTGGCCACATAAATAGCTAGATCATAAGCCAAGTCGACATTCCTTGACCAAACGGGGAAGCGTAAATCGTAACAAACAAAAGCCGCGATATTCCAATTTTTATAAGAAATAATGCGTTTTTGATTTCCAGCCGTATAAAACTGGTCCTCGCCTCCCATCCTAAATAAATGTTTCTTATCGTAACTGAGTATTTTACCTTCAGGGTCAACAGCCACAAATCGATTGAAATATTGATTATTTTCTTTGCATTTAATACTCCCCACAACTAAAGCATTTAATCGATTCGCCATCACTTTGAGCCATTTGATGACCTGGCCATGACCTATTTCAGCTCCTTGATCATTCATGCTAAATCCAGTGCTGAACATTTCAGGTAGGACCACCACATCGGTTTGATTGGCTAAATGCTGAAGCTTTTCCTCTAATAAGGCACAATTTGCTAGAGGATCTTCCCAGGCAATTTCGAATTGAACTAAACTTACCCTCAAAGGATTATTGGGGCCGGACATGTACTGATGGATTATTTTGCTTTGGCAATATAGGAATAATATATTTTCAACTTAGCTTTCAGTGCATTAAGGGCAATAAATCGTACACTCTCGCTCGATATTTTAGCATTTCCTGAAGCATCCGCTGAAATGGCAGGAGTCAATAAAAAACCTAAATTAGCTTTGTTACCAGTCAATAATGCTTGCATAATCGTCGTAACATTAAAAGAATATGTATTGGTAAACGAATTATAAGTAGCCGTTTGAACTCCTGTAGCACCTTCAGCCACAAAGTATTTAAGACCATACGTATTTCTTAGTGGTCTATTTGAACCATCCGACTCGATTAAGGATAATTGGCCTATCGTCTGACCCAAATCCAAATTATCTGACCCTTGGAAAACTAATTCAGCTTTATTAACCGCTACGTCATTATTTCCTTTCAACTTAGTCAAATAAGGCAAATCGATTTTAGTCACAATGCCCGTTCCCGATTGAACGTACGTAGTGTTATTCGTTTTGAGTGATGATATTTTATCCCCAGACTTCACTAAGTTAGCTAACAACCCTACTTTTTTAGACCTAATCTGGTTGAAACGCGCATTGAACTCAGGTGTATACGTATTGGATAAGCTGAAATAATAGTTTAAAAAATACTTTGAAGAATCTCCTGGGTTATGCCAATGTAAAGTCATTTTGGAATAAGCAGGTGAGAAATTCAATAAAGCCGCTTTCTTCGTTTCGGCTGTCTGAATATAAAAACCTTTAAAAAAATCTCTAAATGATGACCCACCTCCAGAAATAGCTTTCTCCTTATCCTTATACTTCGAGATCAATTCCTTGCCTAAAGCCAATCCCATATGAAATTTTAATGTATCATATTGAACTGAATCACCATTAACCGATTTGGCATAAAGTGGTTTAGGAATAAAAGTATGAGTCTTTAATACTTCAGGAAAATAAGCAAGAGTAGAATTAGTAAAATAATTTATACTTCTACTCAAACTATCCTTCAAACGATAAATATTTATCCTCTGCGGTTGAGTTATATCACCCTGAAAATTGGTATACACCAAAGACATTTTCAATGAATCCAAAATAGAATTCTCTTTGGAATTCAAAGTGTCTGCATTAGCTATCTGTGCAAAAACATCAGACGTCACATAGCCTAGTTCAGGATGAAAATAAGAACCTAATAATAATGAATTATTGGCCCCAGTATATATGGAATCAATCAAAACCGTAGATGAATTAACGGTCAATGTATCCGTGTAATTTAATCCCACTTCCACACTAAATAGGTCAGAGCCTATTTCTTTAGGATCATCACAGGAGGACAGGAAAAGGGAAATAATCCCCAACCATTTAAGCGCCGGCCATCTCAATGTAAACTTTTTCAAAGAAATCGAGGTCATTTTCGGCAATATTTTGGTGGGTTTTTTCTTTATGTTCATCAATAATTGATTGAATGCGGGTGTTATCCACATTTTCTAAGGATACTACTTTATCGGCAAATTCCGCACCTATTTTAATAAATGCATGATAATCAGAAGTAGCTAAGCTAGCCAAATGGGCTTCATCTAAATCTCCAATTTTAACTTTTTCTAACAAGTCGTCATTTGAAAACGTAAAATCAAACGCAGAATTGTGTGGAGAAAAAATAGTTTTGGAATCTTTATAAATAGGGTGATTTCGGTAATGCGTGGAAATATACAAAGGCACTAAACTAGACATCCAATCATTGCAATGAATCACATCTGGAGCCCAGCCTAATTTAATAACAGTCTCTAAAGCTCCTTTGCAGAAAAATATAGCCCTTTCGTGATTGTCAGGATAAAAATCCCCCTCTTTATCATTTAAGATATATTTTCTTTGATAATAATCCTCATTATCGATAAAGTAAACTTGTAATTTAGCTGCCGGAATACTGGCCACCTTTATGGTTAAGGGTTTCTCCTCATCACCCATCGGAATCGTAATTCCTGAAAGTCGGACTACCTCATGCAATCGATTTTTCCGTTCGTTTATAGAACCAAATCTTGGAACCAATATTCTGATCTCCATCCCTCTCTCCTGCATGGCAGTAGGAAGATTGCGAACAAAACTGGCAATTTGTGATGTGTTTAGAAAGGGATCAACCTCGCTCGAAACGTAAAGAATACGTAATTTGGCCATTCTAAAATTATTTATGGGGAAAAATTATCCCAAAAAAACAATGCAAAAGTACAAAAAATTTATCGCATTTCCACACCATTATTCCTCTAAAGGTCTTTATTTTGCTAATTGATTTATTATCTAACCCAATTTCATGCTAAAATCCATTATAAAGTATCTTTTCTCTACCGCATTAGCCCTAGGCTTGTTGTATTGGGCATTCTCGTCAAGCAACATACAGTGGCAAGATATATTTGATACGTTTGCAGTGGCCAACTACCAATGGATTCTGCTTTCTATCTTCATTTCTATTTTTTCACATATTTTGCGTGCATGGCGTTGGGAACAGCTGCTCGGCGCAATGAATTTTTACCCAGGGACACTTAGAACCTTTTCAGCGGTCATGATTGGCTACTTTGCCAATTTCATCGTTCCAAGAATGGGTGAGGTTTCTAGGTGTGGGTCACTAACCAAAACCGCTAGCATTCCATTCACACAATCATTTGGGACAGTCATCACGGAGAGGATTGTCGACTTGCTCGGTTTACTATTTATCGTTTTCATCGCCTTTTTTATTGCTTGGGAGCCGATGCAACAATATTTATTCCCAAATGCTACGATTCCGTCAACTTACTTGATCGTGTCAACGGTATTGATTTTAGGTGCTTTAATTATTTTGCTAGTATTATTTAAGCATAAAATTGAAAAACTTTGGGTATCCTTTACATCAAATAATAAATTGGGCAAAATTTTAGCAGGCTGGATCATCGGTATTTTAAGCATCAAAGATGTCAAAAACCCTCAAAAATTCATTTTCTACTCAGTGCTAATTTGGGTCTGCTATTACCTTAACGCCTATGTGCTATTGTTAGCCTTCCCCGTAAGTCAATCCCTCAGCCTTTCAGCCGGATTAATGGTTTTAGTCATGGGGACTTTTGGCATGGCCACACCCACACAAGGCGGAATTGGCGCCTACCATAAATTGGTTTCCGCCACCTTGGTCTTTTATTTAATACCGGTGAAGGACGCAACTGTTCTAGCGACCTTTTTTCATGGAACCCAAATGGTCACCATTTTGTTATTGGGCGGATTAAGCTTTATCTTAACCTTATTTTTAACACAAATCGATGCAAAACCCATTGAGTCAAAGTAAAATCTTAGATCTTATTTCGGCCATAGACCAAAGAAATAAGTGGAAGTCTGATGAAAATGAACGCGTTGTTTTCACAAATGGATGCTTTGACATTTTGCATTTAGGCCATGTCGATTACTTAGAAAAATCGAGTATGAGCGGTACAAAACTGATCGTAGGAGTCAACTCAGACCGTTCCGTAAGAGAATTAAAGGGACCCGAAAGACCTGTCAATACGGAATATGCCCGAGCAAGATTAATTGCAGCTTTGGGTTTTGTTTCTATGGTCATTATCTTTGATGAAGATACGCCTTTGGATCTCATCAAAACCTTAAAACCAGATGTGTTAATGAAGGGAAACGATTATAATTTAGAAACTATTGTCGGGGCCAAAGAAGTCCTGGAATATGGTGGTGAAGTACTAACCATACCATTGGTTCCCGATTATTCAACGACTGGAATTATTCAAAAACTAAAAAACTAAAATTATGTACATTATCGCTATTTTATTTGGAGTGGCCGGAATGTTAATTTCCTGGAGATTGAAATCAAAATTTCAAAAATATGCCCAAGAGCCTTTGCAAAGTAATTTTTCTGGCCAAGAAATTGCCGAGAAAATGCTAGCAGATCATGGAATTACGGATGTTCGGGTCATATCGGTTGAGGGCCAATTAACAGACCATTACAATCCTGCTGACAAAACAGTGAACTTATCTAATGATGTTTTTCACGGTCGAAATGCCGCTGCAGCTGCAGTTTCTGCGCACGAATGTGGTCACGCAGTCCAGCATGCCCGAGCTTATTCTTTTTTAGAATTCAGAAGCGCTATGGTACCCATGTTAAATATAGCTAATGGATTTATGCCCATCTTATTGATGATCGGCATGTTTGTACTTTATTCCACGGGAAGTGTGCTTCTCTTGACCATTGGCGTTGCGCTTTTTGCCCTTGCTACGCTCTTTAGCTTTGTTACTTTGCCTGTTGAATTTGACGCGTCAAATCGCGCTTTGGCTTGGATAAAAGAAAAAGGAATTGTTACGCCGACTGAATATGAAATGTCAAAAGATGCACTTTGGTGGGCAGCTATGACATATGTGGTCGCCGCATTAGGTATGTTAGCCCAGTTGCTTTACTACTTAAACTTATTAGGTGGACGTAGAGGAGATGATTAATGTCAATGATTATAATATAATTATAAAAAAATGCCTCAAGATCCTTGAGGCATTTTTTTATACATTCAATTTACTTTTCTGATAACTATATCCGAAGTAGATCAATAATCCAGCCAAGCACCAATACAAAAAGCGCTCCCAATTCATTGCTCCCATTTGAGTCATTAAATATAGATTCACCAAAAGGCCCAATACAGGTATTAATGAAAGGTTATGCGTCACACTGAAAAAGGCTATAACCACCCAAATCAAGAAAAAACAAGTCATAATCACATGATCTGCCTTTTCCGCGCCACTCCATATCCCCGAAAACCATTGTTGCCACGCACTTAAAGTCGGTAATGAGAGATATAAAGCAAGCACTAAGGAAAGCCCCACATAATATTTAGCATTAATGTACGGAATTTTAAACTTTGATTTTTTCTGATTTTCAGGGTCTAAATCTAAAATTAACACGCCCCCACAAACCAGCACAAAAGCAAATAAGGTTCCTATACTGCTCAAATTTATCACTTCTTCTAAATTGGCAAATAAGGCAGGAATTCCCACCAAAACACCCGTCATAATGGTTGAAAATGACGGAGTCCTATACTTAGGATGAATGCGAGAAAATGCCTTGGGCAACAAACCATCGCGAGACATCGTCATCCAAATACGGGGTTGGCCCATTTGATAAACCAAAAGCGCGCTCGTCAACGCAATCACAGCACTCGCTGCCACCACCCCAGCCACGCCTGGTAAATTAACCTTCATAAACATAAAAGCTAATGGATCCTCAATTCCAGCTAATTCTCCCGAAGGAACAATACCCGTCAGTACTAGCGTAACCATCACATATAAAACAGTGCAAATGATTAACGCCCACATCATGGCTTTGGGAATATCTCTTTGGGGATTTTTACATTCCTCCGCGGTCGTTGATATAGAATCAAATCCAATATAAGCAAAGCAAACAGCTGCCACACTTTTTAAAACTCCACTAATGCCATTGGGTGCAAATGGAGTCCAATTTTCTACTTGAACATAAAACGCCCCCACACCTACCACGATAGCAATGACAGCCAATTTCAGAATCACCAAAATATTATTCATGTTTTTGGTTTCCTTGATGCCAATGTAAACTAAATAGGTAATCGCCATCGTGATGAGCAAAGCGGGAATGTTGGCGACAAAATGCCAACCGAAAAAAACGGGGGCTGAATTAAACGCGACAAATCCTTCACGTACATTGACAGACATTTGCTCTAATTTTTGACCACCTTCTATCGCTTGTAAGGCAGCTACGTGAGCTCGTTGGGCCGATAAATAATCCATGGTTAAAAATTCAGGCACATGAAATCCTAAACCCTCTAATAAATCAACAAAATATTTGGACCAAGAAATGGCAACGGCCACATTGGATATCGCGTATTCAAGCAATAAATTCCAGCCCAAAATCCATGCCATCATTTCTCCTAAGCTTGTATATGCATAGGTGTAGGCGCTTCCAGAAATAGGAACTGTCGCTGCAAACCGAGCATAACAAAATGCGGTAAACATACAGGCCAAAGCTGTAAAAACGAACAATAATGAAACGGCTGGACCTCCATTCGCCGAAGCCTGGCCAATTGCAGAAAATATACTTGCTCCTATAATGGCCGCAACACCCATAAAGGTTAAATCCCGAACACCCAAATTACGGATCATGGAATGACCCGCTAATTTTTCCATTTCTACCTGATCTGAGATGATTTTATCAATGGTTTTTTTTCGAAAAAGGGATGCCCACATAATTGGATTGTTGGATGAATTTACGCCAACAAAAATACATCTTTCTTCAAGAAATTCTAATTATGTCGATTTGTCTTACCTTTGTATTATGTCAGTCGCAATTGTCATCTTAAATTTTAATGGCCGAGGATTCCTAGAAAAATTCCTTCCTGATGTTATTTTAAATACACCGGAAGGCAAAATTTATGTGGCCGATAATGGATCCTCTGACGATTCTGTTAAACTAGTTGAGGAAAAATTTCCAGCAGTTTCAATTATCCAATGGGCCAACAACCTAGGCTATGCGGGTGGATATAATTTTGCCCTCAAACAAATTGAGGCGGAGTATTTTGTCCTCATGAATTCAGATATTAAGCCTAAAAAAGATTGGCTAAAGCCTCTTTTGAGCTTCTTTGAGATGAATCCTAACTGCGCAGCAGCACAACCCTACATATTGGATTACAAGCAACCCGAATATTTTGAATATGCAGGTGCAGCTGGTGGATACTGGGACCAATTGGGTTATCCATTTAGTCGAGGTAGAATCTTTGATCATTTGGAAAAAAATGAGAATCAATATCCTACCTCATTTGTCAATTGGGCTTCGGGGGCATGTCTAATGATTAAATCAGAGCTTTTTTGGAAAGTCGGCGGTTTAGATGATTACTTTTTTGCTCACATGGAAGAAATTGATCTTTGTTGGCGTCTCCAAAGAGCCGGATATCAAATTGCTGCCGTAGCAGAAAGTCAAGTCTTTCATGTAGGAGGTGGGACATTGGCCCAAGGAACCCCCTTTAAAACCTATTTAAATTTTCGCAACAACTTAATCTTACTTTACAAAAACGTGGACCCAGCTCGCAAATTCATTACGATTTTCAAACGGATGATTTTAGATGGAATCGCTGGATTACGTTTTTTAACGAATCGACAATGGATGCAATTCTTAGCTGTGGTGCATGCTCATTTCTACTTCTATAAGTATGTAATCTTTCACAAAAACAAACAAAATTTGCCTGAAAGTCTACAAAAAAACTACATTGAAAGCTACCCAGGAAATATTGTAGTAGATTACTTCTTCAGAAAAATTAAGAAATTCTCAGATTTAAAATTTTAAATATCCCAAACAGAGGGATTGTTTCTCTGGCGAAGATACCGCCTGATGTTCATCCAAAAAGCAAGGATTAAATAAATGATGATGGGAGAACCCATCGTCAAAAAAGAAGTGTAAATAAAATACAATCGAATGCTACTTGTAGAAATTTTAAACTTTTCGCCTAATCGAGTACAAACTCCAAATGCCTGATTTTCAACGAAATATTTAATTTTATACATATCGATTAAATTATATCACAAAATTAGGAATAAGATCCCAAAATAACATCGCCCAAAATACATAAAACTATTTAATTATATAAATTATTCAAATATTTATATTTATTTTAAAATAAATGTAAAAATATTTTCTTTTTTCTTGCATACAATATAATTATTTATACATTTGACCACTTAAAAGATTTAACATATCCTTAATTTCGACTTTCTCCTCTAGTTTCTCCTCTGATTTTCCAGGTTATTGATTCTATTAAAGTTTGTCGGCTTAAAGGTTTTTATCTCTCAAGGGTATTAATATTTTTAACATTTTTTTTATGCAAACTGGTAAAGTAAAATTTTTCAACGAGACGAAAGGTTTCGGATTCATCGTTGATGATCAAACAGGTGAAGACATTTTCGTACACGTAACTGGCCTTACAGGTGTTACTATCCGCGAAAATGATTCAGTATCTTATGAAGTTACTGATGGAAAGCGTGGCGCAAACGCTATCAACGTAAAGAAAATCTAATTTTCTTACGTTTTTTTTGATTAGAGCAAATCAGGATTAAACAATATATTTAGGATTACCTAATTAAGATTGCAAAATTGATCTCTAGTTGAAGAGAAAAAAAAGCCCTCAGAAATGAAGGCTTTTTTTATTTTACATGGTTTTATTTACAAACTGAATACTATTTTTCTACAGTTCAGTGGCACAGAGTCAAACTTAAGCCTGAAGCAATTTAAGAAATCCAGGCAATCACCTCCTCTTTAGTAGGCATAGATGAATCAATCTTCAATTTCTTTCTCATTCCACCTAAATCGTTGAAAACTTTATTTGGATTGGCTTCTTTCAAAGCATCCAAAGTCAAAATTCCCATTTTTTGTAAGGCCGGTATCCAAATTTCAGGCACCCCTGCGTTGATAAAATCTTGATCCGAGGATACTTCTTTCATGATTTCAGGGCGCATTTGAGGGAAAAACAATACCTCTTGGATCGAGGATTGATTCGTCATCAACATCGTCAACCGATCTATTCCGATCCCAATACCCGACGTAGGTGGCATCGCATACTCCAATGAACGTATAAAATCATAATCCATCGCCATCGCCTCATCATCACCTTTTTCAGCTAATTTTAGTTGGTCCTCAAACCGCTCTTTTTGATCAATCGGATCATTTAATTCAGAATAAGCATTTGCAATTTCTTTGCCGTTCACAAATAGTTCAAAGCGTTCAACTAAACCCTCTTTGGATCTATGCTTTTTCGTTAAGGGAGACATTTCTACGGGGTAATCAATAATGAACGTGGGCTGAATTAAATTAGCTTCCACCTTCTCACCAAAAAGCTCGTCGATCAATTTACCTTTTCCCATTTGAGCATCCACTTCCATCCCAAAAGATGTACATTTTGTTCTTAATTCATCTTCAGAAAGCTCATCTACATTCACGCCTGAATATTTCAAAATAGCTTCTGAAATACTTAATCGAGGATATGGGCCAGCAAACTCAATGTGATTATCTCCCACTGAAATCTTAGTTTGACCATGTAAGGTCAAGGTTACCTTTTCAAAAATCTCCTCGGTCAAATTCATCATCCAATGGTAATCTTTGTAAGCTACATAAAATTCCAAAGAGGTAAATTCAGGGTTATGGGTTCTATCCATCCCTTCATTTCTAAACATTTTACCAAACTCATACACTCCATCAAATCCACCTACAATCAAACGCTTCAAATAAAGTTCATTGGCAATGCGCAAAAACAAAGGCATGTCCAACGTATTATGATGTGTCTTAAAGGGTCTCGCTGAGGCGCCACCATGAACAGATTGCAAGACAGGAGTTTCCACTTCTAACCAACCTCTTTGGTCAAACATCGTCCGCATCGTCGAAATAATCTTAGCGCGTTTGACGAAAATATCTTTAATGGAAGGATTTACGATTAAGTCCACATATCGTTGGCGATACCTCATTTCAGGATCTGAAAAGGCATCATACGTTTGGCCATCCGCTTCCTTAACCACTGGCAGTGGCTTTAGAGCTTTGGAAAGCAAGGTAAATTCACGCACATGAACAGAAATCTCCCCTACTTGGGTAGTAAAAGCATAGCCCTTAATTCCTATAATATCTCCAATATCCAGGAGGCGTTTAAATACGGTATTGTATAACGTTTTATCCTCACCTGGGCACAAATCATCTCTTCTAAAATACAATTGAATACGTCCATTAGCATCTTGTAATTCAGCAAATGAAGCATTTCCCATGATACGAAATCCCATTAATCGACCTGCTAAACTCACTTCTTGGAAGTTATTTAATTCGGGTTTATATTCGGCCAAAATCTGAGAAGAATAATGGCTAACCAAAAATTCGGATGCAGGATAAGGATCGATTCCCATGCCAATGAGTTCCTGTCTTTTTTGACGTCTCAATAATTCTTGCTCACTTAATATCATACTACATTTACATTTTCAAAAGACAAAAATAACCAAATCATTTGGCAAATAAAACTGATCGACAAGGAAGGTGAAAACTTAAAACTTGTTAATAAAATCAGAAACGATAAACAATTGAGTACATTTTTACGTTAAATTCGCACATTCAAAATCAATTAATAAAAGATCCTTATAAATGAAAAATCAATTAAAATCCTATGTAGTCATTGCGCTTTTATCCAGTGGAATTTCTTTAGGCGCATTTCAATTATTTAATTTGGGTTCAAAAAATACATTAGGCGAAGTTCCTTCTGCATTTACAAACACGGCCTCGAGTATCAATATCCCCGGTAATCCAGGAGAATTTACATACGCAGCCGAAAAATCAACCCCAGCGGTTGTTCACATCAAAACTAAAATGGAGCAACGATCGCGTCAGCAATTTTCCAGTCCATTTGACGACTTATTTGGCGGGTTTGGTGATCCGTTTGGTGGTGGAGGCGGCGGTGGTCGGAGACAATCACCTCAGCAACAAGAAGCTTCAGGCTCTGGTGTGATCATAAGCGCCGACGGATATATTGTCACAAATAATCACGTAGTAGCTGAAGCAAGTGAGATTTCAGTGATCTTGAATGATAAAAGAGAATTTAAAGCAAAGGTTATTTCTACAGATCCTTCTTCTGACTTAGCCGTTATCCAAATTAAAGCTAGCGGCCTTCCTTTCCTTAATTTTGGGGATTCAGATGCATTAAGAGTGGGAGAATGGGTATTAGCCGTGGGGAATCCATTTAATTTGGAGTCAACAGTTACAGCAGGGATTGTTTCTGCCAAAGGTCGCCAAAACATCATCGATCGCGAAGGGGACATCAACCCTTTAGAATCATTTATACAAACAGATGCCGCAGTTAATCCAGGGAATTCGGGGGGTGCGCTTGTCAACTTAAAAGGCGAGTTGATCGGTATTAACACCGCTATTTACTCACGTACGGGCCAATTTGCAGGATACTCATTTGCTGTACCCGTGAGTATTGTCAAAAAAGTTTCAGGCGATTTAATCAAATATGGCAACGTACAAAGAGGTTTTCTGGGAGTTAATATCCTAGAGGTAAACTCAAAATTAGTCGATGAAAAAGACCTAAAAGTAAAAGACGGAGTCTATGTAGGTGGATTTGCTGAAAATTCGGCAGCAAAAGATGCCGGCATTAAAATCAATGATGTGATCATAAAAATCGACGGCGTAGATACAAAATCAACAGCCAAGCTCATGGAAATCGTTGGCAGAAAAAGACCAGGTGAATCATTAAACGTTTCAATTAATCGCGATGGTCAAATCAAAGAATTCAATGTTACCCTGAAGAATAAAGATGGAAATACATCCATACTGAAGGGAGACATCGGTGAAACATATAAGTCGGAGTTCTTAGGTGCCAAATTTGGTTCTTTAAGTAGCGCCGATAAAGAAAAGTTTAAGTTGAGCTCTGGGGTTAAGGTTGTAGAAGTTACAACAGATGGACGATTAGAAATGTATGGCTTATCCAAAGGATCCATCATTACCAAAATAAACGATAAGCCTGTAAATAGCCCTAAAGAAGCAACTGAATTATTAGAAGCTAGAAGAGGTCGTATTAAATTAGAAGGAATTGATGTAGACGGATCTAGATTCATCTATGTGCTTTAAACACAGATTTCAGGTGAATCGTTTACCTGATTTCAAAATCTAATTTTCTGATAAACAAAAAACCCGAAGCATCTGCTGCTTCGGGTTTTTTAATGCTTTAAATATAAAATTAAGATTTATATAAAACTTGTTTCACTGCTTTAATAGTTCTTTCTACACTCGGTAAAATTTCTTCAATTAAGGTAGGCGCATAAGGCAAAGGTAAGTCACGTGAATTTACACGAATGACCGGAGCATCTAAGAAATCAAAAGCCCAACGCTGCAAATGATAAGCGATTTCAGATGAAATAGCGGCTAATGGATTTGCTTCTTCAACCACCACACAGCGATTGGTTTTTTTCACTGATTCCACCACGGTCAAATAATCAATAGGGCGTACACTGCGCAAATCAATCACCTCAACGGAAATCCCTTGCTTCTCCAACTCCTCCACCGCGGGCATCACAACACGAGATAACATTTTGCCGAAGGTCACTAAAGTGACGTCTTTACCTGCTTTTACAATATTGGCTTTCCCGATTGGGATCAAATATTCTCCATCTGGAACTAAACCTTTATCTCCATACATTACTTCCGACTCCATAAAAATAACGGGGTCATTGTCACGAATAGAAGCTTTCAACAAACCTTTTGCATCCGCTGGATTTGATGGAACAACCACTTTTAAACCAGGTGTATTGGCAAACCAATTTTCAAAATTAGATGAATGTTGAGATGATAATTGGCCCGCATTTCCAGTAGGCCCTCTAAATACAATCGGACAATAATATTGTCCGCCTGACATGGACATAATCTTTGATGCCGAATTAATTACTTGGTCTATAGCGACTAAAGAAAAATTGAATGTCATAAATTCTACGATAGGCCTCAATCCATTGGCAGCAGCACCTACTGCAATCCCTCCAAATCCCAATTCAGCGATTGGCGTATCGATTACACGATCCGGACCAAACTCGTCCAACATACCCTGGGAAACTTTATAGGCCCCATTATATTCAGCCACCTCTTCTCCTAATAGGAAAACCGTTGAATCAGTTCGCATTTCTTCTTGCATGGCTTCACGCAAGGCTTCTCTAAATTGAATTTCTCTCATAATGATAAATTAAGTATGCAACCTAATCGGGAGCAAAATTAGGCAAGAAAATGCATACAACAAAACCAAAATTAGGTTTCTCATGCTCCCAATTTGATAAATTCTAGGTATTTTTGATAATAATTAGAATTTCAACGCAAATGACCGTTAAAATAGCACCCATTTCTGAATCATTGGCCACTTTTTTTGCCCAGAACGATTATTCACATATCGCTATTTTGGTCGATGAATTTACTAACAAATATTGTTTGCCCATCATTCAAGATTTGTTGCCCACCAATTTCACCAAAATTCTAATTAAATCTGGGGAGCATCATAAAAACTTAGCTACGTGTGAACGTGTTTGGGATCGAATGACGCAGGCCAATATGGACCGGCATAGTTTATTGGTCAATTTAGGTGGTGGTGTTATAGGTGATTTGGGAGGTTTTTGTGCCTCCACCTACAAAAGAGGAATCGATTTTATTCAAATTCCCACTACATTATTAGCACAAGTAGACGCAAGTGTTGGAGGGAAATTAGGCATCGACTTCCAAGGACTTAAAAATCATATCGGAGTTTTCCAATTACCCAAAACGGTGTTAATTGATCCAAAATTTATTGACACCCTATCGATCCAACAAAAAAAATCTGGCTTTGCTGAAATTATCAAGCATTGTTTAATTCGCGATGCGCAGGAATGGAATTTGATACGCCAACAAAGTTTCGAGGAATTGGATTTAGCTAAATTAATTGCTCATTCGGTTGCGATCAAAGAAGCGGTCGTTTTAGAAGATCCCAAAGAAGCGGGCCTACGTAAAATTTTGAATTTTGGCCATACTTTAGGCCATGCCATTGAAACCTATTTACTCGATAAGGGAAAAAGGAAGATTTTACATGGAGAGGCTATTGCCATCGGCATGATTGTAGAGGCATTTATTTCGCATCAACGTGATTTAATTAGTCTGCAAGAACTTGAAGAAATAGAATCCTATTTATTCGAAAACTACGGTCGCGTCAAATTACATGCTGAAGAAATCTCAAAAATCATTTCATTAACCGCTCAAGATAAAAAGAACAAAGGCAAAGAAATTCGTTTTTCTTTGTTGACCGGAATAGGTGATTGTGGATATGACATCCCTGTTAGTGCTTTAGAAATGAAGAAAGCTATTCAGTATTACTTGAATTAATTATTCGATTACCTGCGGTACTTTAAAATATTGCTCGCTGGTATCCGGCCCCAAAGCCAATGCTTTTTCCCTAGACAAATCTTGTTTCGCCACATCCTCCCGAAATTGATTCATGGCCGGAGTCATGTGCACTAAGGGTTCCACTTGATCCGTATTCACCGCATTAAGCGCTTCCATCCAGTCAAGCACCTTGTTGATCGATTCTTGCATGGGTTCGATTTCATTCGGATTTAATTCCAAACGAGCCAAATGTGCAATCTTTAAAACATCTTCCTTATTTACTTTCATCGTCTTTCTGGATTAACTTTTTATCTTCTGGCATTTCCTTATCTAAAAAGGAATTCAATTGGTCTCGATCCATCGACGAAATGATTTGACCAAAAGAATCAATTTTCATCTCAAAACCCTCCAAATTTGGATGTACTTTGGGTTTTTTTTCGACCGGCTTGATTATTTTTTTTGCCATTTTATCTTTTGCCGAAGGTCTCAATTGCTTTATTAAGCCGAAGCAAAACCTGCTCCTTACCCCACAATTCCATTGAAATCATTAAATCTGGCCCTGCCCCATTTCCACTTAATGCGACACGTAGCATTTGCATCACCTTTCCCATTTTGATGCCCGCTTCTTCTAATTTCACCTGAATGAATGACTTAATAGCATCCGCTTCCCACAACTCCACAAATGGCAAGGTATCATTTAATACCTGTAAACCTTTTTGAGACTCTTCATTCCATTTATTTTGCACCACTTCCTCTTCATAGGCCGATGGCAATTCCGTAAACTCCTTCACTTTTTCACCTAATTCCTGAGGAAAAGTAATTCGATCCAAAAACAAATGCACAAATGATTCCGCTTCCTTCTTTGGCAAATCAGGTAAATATTGTGCAGCTAGGCTAGTGACATCTTGTAATTTAAGGTATTGCTCGTTAAACCACTTTGCTTTATTTACGTCAAATTTAGCCCCTGCCTTATTGATTCGCTCTAATGAAAAAGCGGATATCAATTCATCAATTGAAAATAACTCCTGTTCGGTCCCTGGGTTCCAACCTAAAAAAGCCAGGAAATTAATCATCGCCGCTGGTAAATATCCCTCTTGTTTAAAGCCCTTTGAAATAACGCCTGTTTGTGGATCTTTCCATTCTAAAGGAAAGACTGGAAATCCACCTAAATCTGCATCTCTTTTGGAAAGCTTTCCATTCCCTTCCGGCTTTAAAAGTAAGGGTAAATGGGCAAATTGTGGCGGCTGCCAACCAAAAGCCTGGTACAACAATATATGTAATGGAGCTGATGGAAGCCATTCCTCTCCACGAATCACGTGCGTGATTTCCATAATATGGTCATCTACGACATTCGCTAAATGATAGGTGGGCATGCCATCCGACTTCATTAAGACTTTATCATCGATGCTTGACGTGTGAACATGTACCCAATCGCGTATACTATCTTGGAAACGTATTTCTGCCTTGGCCGGAACTTTCAAGCGAATGACATAAGGTGTACCGGAAGCAATGATATCTTGTACTTCTTGCTCCGACATCGACAAAGAATTCTTTAATTTGACTCTTGTCAAAGCATTGTATTGAAATGCACTACCTTTACTTTCATAAATAGCTCGCATCGCATCCAACTCCTCGGAGGTGTCAAAAGCATAGTACGCTTTTCCTGAATTGATTAATTCGTCTGCATACACTTTATATAACTCCTTGCGCTCGCTTTGTCGATAAGGTTCATGTGGGCCACCTACTCCGATTCCTTCGTCGGGCATAATGCCCAACCATTTTAAAGCATCTAAAATATAGTTTTCAGCACCTTCTACAAATCGAGTTTGATCTGTATCTTCAATACGTAAAATAAAAGTACCCCCTAATTTATGCGCTAATAAATAATTATATAAAGCGGTTCGAACACCTCCTATATGCAAAGCACCTGTGGGACTTGGGGCAAATCGAACTCTTAATTTTTTAGACATATTTGATTATTTATAGGCAATACAAGAAATCTCTACACGCACATTTTTGGGTAATCGAGCGACTTCTACGGTCTCACGAGCTGGTGGATTTGTCGTGAAATATTGACCATATACCCCATTGATTTGACCAAAATGATTCATATCCTGAATAAAAATCGAACACTTAACAACATGTTCAAAAGTATATCCCGCTTCTTTTAAAATATACCCCAAGTTTTTCATGACTTGATCAGTTTCTTCTTCAATGCTTGCACCTGATTCAAAGGTGGAAAGGGCGATTTGACCAGATACATATAAGGTTCCTTGCACCTCAACAGCCTGTGAATAAGGACCTATCGGAGCAGGAGCATCTGTAGATAAAATTATTTTTTTTGTCATATCTTTGAAATGAAATGCAAGTTACCAAAATCACCTCATTTATAATAACCAAAAAAGGAATCTTCTTTATGTTGATTTCCTCACTTTGCTTTGCTTCTATGTCAGCCATGGCCAAAGACTTAAGCGAAAAGTTTTCCTCGGTGCAGTTGGTATTTTTTAGAAGTGCCGTAGGCCTCCCCTTTTTATTTACCAGTTTATGGCTAAAACCAGCCGTCCAAAAAGGCGGAAAATTATATTTCATTATCCTTCGAGGGATACTAGGAGCCTTTACCTTATACTGTTTATTTTATACGCTGGAACATTTAAGTTTATCATTAACAAATACCTATGGCCAAGCATTTCCTTTGTTCATCGCTATTTTTAGTTTTTTCATATTTCCCTCTGAAAAATTATCTCGCCAACAAATCTTGCATTTGCTTATTGGGTTTTGTGGAATCATACTGATTTTTAGGCCAGAGACCAACGGGTCATTGTTGCATCATAGCACGGGCATTATTTATGCAATCGGAACGGCCTTAGGGTACATTGCGATCAAAGAAGCGCAAAAATATTATGACTCCAGGTGGGTGGTTATTTCATTCATGGGCGCTGGCCTCATTGCCTCGATTCTTTCATTGAGCTTTGGAACGTTTATAAATCTTCCAAATAGTTTCCTGACAGGGAAGTGGATTGAACCCACTGCCAACGAGTGGTTGCTTGCCTTAATTATGGGCCTTTTGGCTCTCGGGGTACAATATTTCACTACTCAAGCCTTGTTAAATGAAAAAACAAGCATCGTGGGGGCCATTGGAAATAGCAGTGTTTTATTTTCGATCTTAATTGAAATCCTTTTGGGCCATGGATTTCCGAGTCTAATCGTATGCCTTGGTATCAGCTTAGTTGTATATGGTAGTTTCAAAGTAAGCAAAGGGAATTAATCAAGTTCCCAAAAAGGTATTCATTGACAAATTGAAAGTTAAAGAAGGTTTAAAAACTCGCGAACTATAATTCCAGCATTTGCAAAGAGACAAAAAAAAATCCCCCTGAAATACAGAGGGATTTTGACATTTATTCACAAGGAATTTTATTTACCGGTGAATTATGCAGTTGCCGAGTTCATTACTTCGGTTTGTTTACGAATGGATTCCGAGTGAATCAATTTAAACAATTCCTCTACAAACTCAGGATATAAAGCTAAACCTTTGGCTTGATTTGCACGATCACTATGAAGTTGCTTCCAACGATCTAATTGCAAAACAGCTACATTGTTATCTCGCTTGTACTCACCTAATTTTTCAACTACGGCCATGCGAGCAGCTAAAACTTCTAATACTTCGCGATCTATGTTATCAATTTTCTCACGAAGGCTAGCTAGTTCATCTGAAAAATCAGCGCCATAATTGGCATTGCGAACATCCAATTCACGTAACATTTCACCCAATTTCTCAGGGGTAACTTGTTGGGACGCATCAGACCAAGCCGCATCAGGATCTCTGTGCGTCTCGATAATCATACCATCGTAATTTAAATCAAGTATTCTTTGGGATAATTCCATCAATAAAGCACGCTTTCCAGCCATGTGAGATGGATCTCCGATCAATGGCATTTGAGGGAATAAACGCTTCAGCTCCACCGCCATTGCCCACATAGGCGAGTTGCGGTATTTTGTTTCTTGGGCATTTGAAAAACCACGGTGAATGGCACCTAATTTTTTAATGCCAGAACCTTGAAGACGCTCAAATGCGCCTACCCAAAGAGCTAAATCTGGATTAACTGGATTTTTAACTAATACTGGAACATCTACACCCTTAAGTGCATCAGCTAAATCTTGAACATTGAATGGATTCACCGTAGTACGAGCACCAATCCACAAAACATCTACTCCGTATTTCAAAGCCAGCTCAATATGCTCAGGAGTCGCAACCTCAATCGCCAATGGCAATCCAGTTTCTTTTTTCGCTTCCACTAACCACTTTAAAGCGGGTTCTCCCATTCCTTCAAAACTACCTGGACGTGTCCGTGGCTTCCAAACCCCAGCACGCATAATATGTGCATAACCCTCCGCTTTAATGCGACGAGCTGTTTCTAAAACTTGCTCTTCCGTTTCAGATGAACATGGACCCGCAATAATAAGGGGTTTTCCTTCCGTCTGAATCCATTCCTGCATAGGAATAATGTCTAAATTGGCATTCATAATACTTCTTACGTTTTCAGGCAGCTTTCGCCTGTGATTTATGATTATTTATTTAATATGATACGAATATCGGTCAATATAAACTCTTATATTTGCAAGCAATTTTGTACTAAATGACCCAAAATACTTCATCAAACGAATTGAAAAAGCTTTCCTTTGAGGACACCCACATCGCCTTTGCCTCCAAAAATAATTTCGAATTACAAAAAGCCTATTGGATTTTTGCTATAATGAATCAAAATTGGATTGTAAAGTTAGGCACTTTTTTCATCAAATTGTTCCTTTTTCTTCATTTTCCGATCAAAAAACTCATAAAAACCACGATATTCCAACAATTCTGCGGAGGAGAATCCATTACTGATTGTGAAAATACGATTCAAGGACTTAATAAAGTTTCGATTGGAACCATCCTCGATTATTCAGTGGAGGGGGAAGAAAATGAAAAATCATTTCAAAAAACAAAAAATGAAATTTTAAGGACGATCGAGAAAGCCCATCAAGAACATTCGATACCTTTTGCGGTTTTTAAAGTCACAGGAATCTTTAGTTCAGAACTAATGGAACAATTCCAAATAGGTCCATTAGACGAAGATGATGAGGCATCATTCGCTTTGAGCAAAGAATATTTGCTAGAAATTTGCCAAAAGGCGTTTGACTTACAAGTAAAATTATTCATCGACGCGGAAGAAAGTTGGATTCAAAATTCCATCGACCTTCTCGCTTATGAAATGATGGAAAAATTCAATAAAAACAGCGTTATTATTTACAATACATTCCAAATGTACCGCGTGGATATGCTTGGAAATTTGACCAATGCGATTAAATCGGCCAAAGACCAGCAATATTACTTAGGGGTTAAATTGGTCCGAGGAGCTTATTTAGAAAAAGAACGTCAACGCTCCCACGAGGAAAACTATTCAGAGCCTTTACATAAAAATAAGCATGATACAGATCGTGATTTTAATGCGGCAGTGGATTTATGCTTACATAACTTAGAAACCGTTTATTTTTGTGTGGGAACGCATAATGAAGAAAGTTGCGTTCTTTTATGTGATAAGATGAATGCCATGGGCATATCAACTAATCATCCACAAATTCACTTTGCGCAGTTGTTAGGCATGTCAGATAATATCAGTTATAATTTGGCTCATTTTGGATACAATGTGGCCAAATACGTTCCCTACGGACCTATCGAATCGGTGATGCCTTATTTATTTAGACGCGCTGAGGAAAATAGCTCAATTGCCGGTCAAACATCTAGGGAATTTGCCCTAATAAAAAAAGAGGTGAATAGAAGAAAGTTAATATGAAGCATTTTCGATTTTTTTTATTGAGTTTATCCGTGATTTTGATAGATCAAGGAATTAAGATGGCTGTACATTTTTATATGGAGCCTGGTTATTTTGGGCAAATTGAACTCATAGGACCCTTATTTAAATTACATTATACATTGAATCCTGGAATGGCCTTTGGGATCCAACTAGGTTCCATTTATGGCAAATTATTATTGACCAGTTTTAGAATTGTTGCCATGTTTGGAATTGGCTATTATTTATATTCGTTGACCAAAAAAAATAGCCCCATGGGTCTTTTAATCTGTGTATCTCTGATTTTAGGTGGAGCCATAGGCAATTTAATTGACTCTGTTTTTTATGGCGTATTTTTAGAAAATGCACCCTATGGAGCGCCCATGAATTGGTTTCATGGCCAGGTGATCGACATGTTCTTTTTTGATATTTGGGAGGGCATTTTGCCTACATGGGTACCTGTTTGGGGAGGGTCTTATTACTCGACGCCTATTTTCAATTTTGCAGATGCAGCTATATTTTGTGGAGTTGTCGCTATTATCATTTTTCAAAACAAATTTTTTGAAGCCAATAAACCTTTAGAATAAAAAAATAGACGCAATTTCTTGCGTCTATTTTACATTTTATCGATTAGACCAAAAGGATATCAATCCGATGATCCATTGACTCATTTATTTCTTTGGAGCCACTGGCTTTGCAGCAGCAGGAGCAGCAGCAGGCTTAGCAGCCGCTGGAGCTGCAGCCGTTGGAGCAGCAGAAACTGGCTTAGGCGTGATGCCCATTTTCTTTAAAACTAAATCAGAAATAGCAGCTTCCGTAGGATAGTGTAATAAAATAGGAGCTGTTCCCATGCCTGCATCATAATTAAATACGTGTGTATACGCATTTTCATTAGCTACTGCATGCATGTTTTCCTCAATTTTTTTCAACAAAGGTTGTAATAATTGAGCTTGCTTTTTCTGTAAAGAAGATTGAGAATTTTGTTGGAACTCTTGAATAGAAGTCTGTAAGTTTTGTAATTCCTTCTCTTTATCTTGTTTGATAATATCTGGAGTTTTTGTATCCGCATTCAATTTTTCGAAAGCGGCTAACTTATCTTGAAATTCCTTCACTTTTCCTTGGTAAAGAGTTTCATACTGCTTTTGAGTATTTTTTAAATCTTCTTCTACTTGTTTTGCCTCAGGCATTTGGCTTAAAATATAATCAGCATTGATAAATCCGATTTTAACTTGGGCCTTTAATGGTAATGTTGCCATACCGAACATTAGGCCTACGGCCAATAAAAATTTGTTTTTCATACGTTGTTTTCTATTTGTTAATTGTAAAATTAGGAATGTTTATGTTAAAGTAATGGGTTAATGTTTATTTTTTCAAATTAGGGTCCAATTCTAAGCCCAATTCCTCCAATACGTAATCTGAATAATCATGTACAGGATTCGTATATATTAAAGCTAAACCGTCATTTGCCTTGTCAAATAAGAAGTCTAACCTTTTTTGTCTCACGACTTTTTCAACTGCTTTCGAAATTTCATCCAAAATTGGTTTTAAAGCATTTTTCTTTGCTTTAAATAATTCGCCCTCGGCACCAAAAACAGAGTTTTGAAAAAGTTTAGCTTCTTGATCTTTCTGTTTAATTTGCTGAAGACGTTGCTGGCGCAAATCCTCGGTCAGCAATAACTCTTCTAATTTAAATGCGCGTTCAAGAACCGTCACTTCATCCTTTTTAGCTTCTATTTCTTTGATCCATTGTTTGGTCATTTCATCCATTTTTACCTGTACTTTTTGGTATTCAGGCATTTTAGAAGTAATGAATTCCGTATCAATATATCCAAATTTTTGAGCGCTGCAGGTTGGGCCAACCAACAAACTCAAACCCAACAAGAAAAAAATAACCTTTTTCATTTGCCGTTTGATTTGCTTATCTGATTTGTTGGCCTATAGAGAACGTAAATGCCTGGCGACCGAAATCTGAATCACCCGGTCTTGGTTTGTCAAATCCAAATCCGTAATCAATACCAATCATACCAAACGCTGGCATAAAAATACGTGCTCCAAATCCGGCTGATTTATATAAATTAAATGGATTATACTCTCTCAGACTAGAAAAGTTATTTCCACCCTCAGCAAAACCAAGCACAAATATTGTGGCAGATGGATTCAAAGAAACAGGATAACGAACCTCCATGACAAACTTGTTATAAGCCACCCCGCCATTTCCATAAGATCCAGAAGGTCCAATTACACGGTCCTTATATCCTCTTAAACCTACGATATCACGATTAAATGAGAAACCTTGAACCATTCCAGAGCCTCCTAAATCAAAACGTTCAAATCGAGTAGTTTCTCGGCCTCCATAAGAACCTAAAAATCCTAAGTGGGCCCGAGTATGAAGCACAAATTTACCTACCAGCGGGCTGAACCAACTAGCATCCAACATCCATTTATGGTATTCAATTAACGAGCCGGATGTGTTAACACCTAATAATGAAAAGGGAGGCGTAAGTGAACCTGTTAAAGAAAAACTAGATCCCATACGTGCAAAAGTAGGGTTATCAATACTGTTCCGAGAGAAATTAGTCATGAACGTGATCGAAGTCGAAATACCCTGGGGATAAGCCCATGTATAATAACGATCCACATCAAATTGAGAAAAGGCCAAAGAATGACTTAATGAAAAATAATCATCTGGCCACTTTAAACGCTTACCCAAACTAAATGTAACACTATTCACATTGAAGTGGGCATCTACCAAAGAATCAGGTACTGAAAAATTATTCATTCCTCCATAGCCCCCGTAGCCACCATAGCCACCGCCAAACCCTCCACCACCAAATCCTCCGCCACCAAATCCGCCACCGCCAAATCCACCACCACCAAATTGTCCACCGCCAAATTGTCCACCACCGCCACCAAATCCGGTATTTCTAAACTGATATGGATATGAGATACTTCTATTCAATGAAATAGAGAATGAATTAGGTTTCTTGCCGCCCAACCAAGGTTCGGTAAAAGTCAAAGAATAATTTTGGAAGGCCGCGCCATTCGCTTGGAAACGCACAGAAAGTTTTTGACCATCACCTGCCGGCAAAGGTCGCCAAGCAGATAAATTCGTTAAATTCTTCGCTGAAAAGTTGTTAAAAACAACCCCTAAGGTTCCCACAAAGCCTATAAATCCACCCCAACCTCCTGATAATTCTATTTGGTCTGAAGGCTTCTCCTCCACATTGTATTCAATATCCACCGTCCCATCTGGACGCGGCATCGGATTAGGCGATATTTTCTCAG
Organism: Cytophagaceae bacterium; assembly: GCA_947460975.1. Classification (GTDB taxonomy): domain Bacteria; phylum Bacteroidota; class Bacteroidia; order Cytophagales; family Spirosomataceae; genus Aquirufa. The sequence continues at coordinate 13,727 of CANHGO010000004.1, read as the reverse complement.
GATTAAAATAACCAATCGTCGAAAGCTCACGCACCGTACGAATAATAGCCGATTTATTAAACTTCTGACCCGGTAACGTTCGTATCTCTCGCATCACCACGTGATCGGAAGTTTTTGTATTTCCATTCAGAATAACCTTATTGATGGTCGCTTGCTTTCCCTCAGAAATACGGATCGTTAAATCAATCGAATCTCCTTCAATCGCAGTTTCAATAGGCTCTGCATTGTAATATAAATACCCATTGTCCATGTATACAGAGCTTAAATCCTCTCCTGGATTCTGACCCATTTTCTTGTCCAATTCCTCCGTATTATAAATATCACCCTTCTTGATTCCTATCACATCGCGTAACACAGAATCTGGATAAATATAATTTCCCTCAAAGGAAATACTTCGGTAATAATATTTTTTTCCTTGCGTTAAATTAATTGTTAAATTAATTGACTCTTCATCAAACCTTGCAATGGAATCCGACTTAACTTGAAAATCTCGGTAACCTAATTTATTCATGGCGGCCAACAACTTTTCCTTGTCCTCATCCCACTTTTTAGGCACAAATTTGGAAGGCTTAAAGATCCGACCAAACCTTCTTTCCTTCGTATTTTTAATTTTTCTCAAAATCAAATTACGTGCATCTGGCTCTATTCCAGTTAAAAATATTTTATTCACTTTTACCTTCTCTCCCTTCACGACATTGACCATTAACGTAGCATTATTTCCACGCAAGGTGTCCGTCTTGATGACTGATTTGGTCTTGATGTTCAATCGGCCTTTCTCCTGATAAAATTTACGAATGGCTAACTCCAAGTTTTTACGAAGGGTTTCTGTGATAATCTTTCCCTTATACGTTTTCACTTTCTCATTTAAGCTTTCCTGCTCCCCTTTTCTCACCCCGGTATATTGGATCGCAAATAACCTAGGTCTTTCTTTCAAAATAATACTTAACCAAATTTTAGTCCCCTCCGTTTTGGTGGCATAAATCTCCACTTCCTCCAAAATTCCTTGATCCATAATCTTGCGAATCGCTGAGGCAATCATGTCACCCGGCACCTTAATTTTATCTCCTACCTGCAAACCTGAGATGTTAATCATGGAATTCCCATCGTAAAATTGAGAACCTGAAACCGTGATTTCAGCGATCTCGTACTCCGTAGGTGTGGCATAAGAAAAAGTCGGCGCGGCAGCCGTGGGACTAGTTGAAAACAACCTTCCACCTAGTACTTGCGCGTGGGAAATCCTCGAAATAGAAAATAAACTCAAAAGGAAGAATACCAGAAATATTCGATGTTTCTTCAATGAATGGATCGCTTGTAAATAAACTATATTTTTCATAAATGAGCCTTAGCCCTCGCTTTTAACTTGTTCACTTGTTTTACCAAACCTCCGCTCCCGCATTTGAAAATCAACAATCGCTTGATGCAAATGCAGTTTTCTAAAATCTGGCCAATATAAATCTTCAAAAATATACAACTCCGCGTAGGCCAATTGCCACAGCATAAAATTACTTATCCGATGATCGCCACCCGTGCGAATCATTAAATCAGGATCTGGCATTCCTGCCGTCGATAAATGAGAGGCCAATAAATCAGCGTCAATATCAGACTCTTTCAACTCACCCGCTGCCACCTTTTTAGCTAACGCCTGTGTAGCCTGCACCAAATCCCATTTCCCTGAATACGAAAGGGCTAAAACTAAGGTCAATCCCGTATTTTCAGATGTCTGTTCAATTGCCGCAGCCAACTCCTTCTGAGAATTAGCCGGCATAGAAGCTATATCTCCTATCGCTTTCAAACGTACTTTATTCTTCATCATCGTAGGCAATTCATCATGAATCGTACCTATCAACAAACTCATCAACGCCTTCACTTCCGATTGCGGACGATTCCAATTCTCCGTAGAGAATGCATACAATGTCAAATAATCCACTCCCAATTCCCCACAACCCTCAATCGTTTCCCGAACCGCAGAAATCGCATTGCGATGTCCAAAAATCCGATCTTTAAATCCTTGCTGCTTGGCCCAACGACCATTCCCGTCCATAATGACAGCGATATGTGCTGGCAAATTGTTTGGGTCAATGGCATCTTTTATATTTTGGTCCACAGTAAATGGTAATTCAAGCTATCAAATAAGAGGCAAAGGTAGCTAATTCACAACCTTATTCAAAGTAATTATTCGCTTATTCCTTAGGGCAAAAGATAGAAATAATCGAATAGGTAAACATTAAAGAAGAGTTTAAAAACTGGTCGCCCTGTGAAAAAGAAAATTTATCCGTTGAGCCTAGGTAAGAAGGCATTCCGTCGATAACATCCGTTAAAACCTTACTCGTCCCAAACTCAAATTGCACTCCCCAGGCTGGATTAATTTGATACTTCACTCCTATCCCATACGGAATAGAAAAGGTGAAAAAAGTCATCGGATTAGGGATCGAGCCTGTTGGGCTTACAAACATCCCAGAAAAACCTCCATATAAATAAGGGGTCCAATTTTTGATCTTCCGATTACTTTGATAATCCAAAAAATTATATTCCGTTATTAACGATAGGTCAATCAAAGGACTAGAAAAAGTCTTTGTCGAGTAGCCAATTACAGGCAATGGGTTTAAGCTTCCGTCTCCTTGCAGAGATGAAAAATTAAATTTGGCCCGATACGCAAAAGCATTTTTTTCCTGATAACGTACTTGGAAATTCACCGAAGGAGACATTTTTTTCAATTGGGCCGCATTGGGAGCCAAATACCAATCTAATAAATCGCCTTTATATAACACAGCCCCAGGACCCGCCGCAAATTGCCAGCGCTGTCCAAAAACAAGAACAGAAATAAAAACCAATAAACTTGTTAGAAGTATTTTAGGCACAGGAATCGTTCATTAATTCGGCAAAGGCGGACAATCAATCTTATTCTTAATGTGGTATATCAATCGAATCTGCGTAGTAAAATACTGATCCGGACCTGTAGAATAAATGGGTGCGGAAGTAGTAGGAGGTATCGGAATTCGATTTACCAAAGTATTGGCAGCAAAAGGTTCTCCGGTCCGGTTAAAATAAATACTCGGTGAGGTCAACACATTGGGTCGGTCATCCGACACGTCATCCAAATAATCCGATAAGGAAACACGATATCCAAAATCAAATCCTAAATCCATTTGAGCCCCTATTTTATATCGAAAACCAAACCCAAAGGGAATGGAAATATTAACCAACGAATACATAGCCCCTTCAATATCTTCCGGCTGTAAGTCTTGCCAAGCTTGTAAACTTGGTGTCCCAGGAACTAAACTTGGATCCCTTCTCGCCACAGGATTATGCGTAAATCCAGCCACACCTAGATATAAATAGGGGGATAATAGAGGGCGTTTAGACAAATTCTCTGCATTGCCCATCGGCTCGTAAACAGCACTTACGGAAAGCTCCTTAATATCATTTCTAAAATGCAGATTTCGCAAATAATTACCTTCAAAAACACCCGTAGAAGAAAAATAATTGTCATCTCCAGCGATTCTAATATAACTTACTTGAATATTTCCACTGAAATGTCTACTTAAATGGCGGGTATACTGAAGACCTACATTCCAACGCATCGTTTGGGATGCTACGGAGAATAAGCCGCCAACAGGCACCAAATCACCAATATAATTAGACGATCCAGCTCCAAAACTAACCGAAGAGTGTGGCTTAAATGGCATTCCCTCGTAACGTTCTTTGGCTTTTTGGCCCAAAAACCAAAACTGTGCCTCCGCAGAATACGCGGCTAAAATAATAAGCGCAAATGATAAGTAGACTGATCGAATCATGTAATTCCTACATTTAATATTATACCATCAAACGCCAACAATGTAAAAATGTTGTACACGTTCAACCACGAAGATACAAATTATTGTTTGATCATACGCCTACTTTGGCGCTGTCCATTTGACCCAGACAAACTAATGATGTAAAAACCTGAACTGATTCGGGCTAGATCCGCCGTAATTTGGTAGGATCCCACCTCTCGATTGCCCTGATAAATCTCTTGAATCTCTTGACCCTGAAGATCGTACACCGCTAATTTAATTTGCATCTTTTCAAATACTGAATATTGAATTAAAGCAAAATCAATCACCGGATTAGGTACTGGGGTGACAAGTTCCAGCGAAGTAAATTCTGGCAATTGGTCCGGAGAATTCTGATAAATAGGTAGACGCTCAAAAGCCTGATTAAAAATTTGCTGGGTCTTCACCGCATCTACGCCCAAATGATCCCGTATAATGGTCGAATAAACTTGGCGATAATCATAATTAAATTTCAACTCCCCATTCGCTTCTAAAATTTTTAAATTAGGATTTGCTCCTATCAATCCACCTCGCACGGTTTTTCCAATGACGAACATAGGCGCGGCTGTTCCATGATCCGTTCCCTGGGTCCCATTCTGTTTCACAGTTCGCCCAAATTCAGAAAACGTAACCACTGATACGGAATCAGCTAAATTCATATTTTCCAAATCAGTTTGAAAAGCTGTTACTGCCTCTGAAATCGTTTTCCATAGGTTGGCGTGTTGCGTCAACTGGTTAGCGTGGGTGTCAAAACCACCAATCGTAGTTAAAAAAATCGGTGTTTCAATTCCACCCGAAATGAGTTTAGAAACAATTTGTAACTGACGCGACAAATTGCTCGAAGGATAAGTCATATTTATCTTACCCTTTGCAGCACATTCTTGAATAACTTTCGAATATTGTATGGAAGAGGTGGCTATTTGTTTCAAAAAACCCAATTCTTCCCCAGCTAAGGTAGCAGGAGGCATATCTGAATCTGCGGTACTTCCGTTGACCAACTGGTAAAATAAATTGGGATCCTCAAAAACCGTTCCAAAACGACCTATATCGGACTGAAACAAAAGAGATTCCACGGAGCCCAATTGGATGGCCATCGGATGTTTAGGCAACTGCATCGGGTACTGCGGATATTTAATACTCAAATACCTTCCGGCCCAACCTTCATCCCATACCGTTTTGGCGTCTGATCCTGTATTCCAAATATCCGTTGCTCTAAAATGTGAACGATCCGGATTGGCATATCCAATACTTTGAAGCACACTTACCTTCCCTTGGTCATACATTTTTTTAATCCCAAGCATCGCGGGATTTAAATACATGCCATTTTTAAGAGGAATAGCCGCATCTTTTTTAATTCCAATATCAGGTCTTTTGATAAAATATTGATCATCTTCAGCCGGAATGACAGTATTCAATCCGTCATTTCCCCCGCTTAACTGAATGATTACTAAGGCTTTACCTGGTTGTGCTCCAGCAACCATGGAAGCCATGGAGGCGGGAACTTGTGCATATGCTTTTCCAGTCACTGAGCCCATACCCCAAGCAGCCCCGCCACTGAGCAAGGCCATTTGATGTAAAAATTGCTTTCTAGATACGTTCTTTTTCATGTTAGCAAAGTTGGTATTCAGGTAATCGCATCAGCGCTTTTAAAAATTTATTTACTCGCGCATCCGAGTTGGCCGTATAGGTATTCCAGTTGGCGGCAATTGTACCGTCCAACAATGTATCCAATAAAAACTTGCGGCGTGTATCTGACAATGGAAATCGCAAAGCTAAACCAATGATCTCATTCACAAATTCACTTGCCTTTTCAGAGGTGGAGAATGATCTGGCAAAGGGTATAGGATCCAATTTTGAAGTAACCGCAACCCCATTAAAACGTTTACCGGACAATAAAGAATCGGTGAATCCACCGCGATAAGAATAGGTAGTGGAACTAATCCACTCCCGCTGACCAGGCCAACCTGCCACATTGGGCGGTTGGAACAATTGCATTTGCAAAGTCCTCGCTAATTCAAAAAAATTATTTAAATCGGGAGTTTTAACTTGTAATAATTTGGCGCTTCCAACTAATAATTCCGTTGGGCTTTTAATTTTACTTCCAATGATTTCTGTTTTATAAAACTCATCTGAAGTGAATAAAAATTTCAACACTGGCTTCATCTCAAAATTATTCGCCCTGAAGACCGTCGCCATTTTAGTGATGAATACTTCATCCGGTTTATAGTACACGAATTCTTGGTACAACTTCCGACAAATGAATTGAGCCGTTGCTTTTTGATCAAAAATATGATCTACTAATGTATTGATATCGAATTTCGCTGTTTTACCAAGCACGGTAACATTAGCCTCTGTATACCAGCGAGCCGCAACAAACGTTGCTGTAAGACCTGAAACTTGATAACCAGAAAGCACTTTAGCCGCTTGTTTAACATCAGTCTCCGAGTAATTTCCGATGCCCATGGTAAATAATTCCATCAGCTCGCGGGCATAATTTTCATTGGGGTTCACTCCTCGACTGTTATTTCCATCTAGGTAAATTAGCATCGCAGGATCCTTGCTAACGTCCTTGACTAATTGTTTGAAATTCCCAAAGGCATACTTGCGAAACAATTGATTTTGTGCGTACATATTTTGAGGGTAGTTCACCTTGTCGCGCTCATTCGCAAAATGATTATGAAAGAACAAAACCATTTTTTCACGCATGCTTAAACTCTCATTGACCATGCGAGTATACCACCAAGACGTCATTTCATTGTACCAACGCCCCGCACTTCCATCAGTTTGCTGGATCTGTGCCGGCACCGTATTTACCCAAGCATTAGGGGCCGCAGGCAAAGCCGCGTCCTTCAATAGAGCCTTATCAATAAAATCTGCAAATGTACCATAACCCAAAGCCATTGTTAAATCACTTTTGGAAAAACCAAACAATGACCTAGCTAATAAATGACTCATGTTGGACGAGTTCCAAACAGGCATATATTTAATTTTAGGGAGGAAATAGCTCTTAAAATGCTTAAATCCTTTTTATGTAGAATATTAAATTATGTTATAACGGAACAATTTTAAATAATTATTACCGAATAATCAATAAACTTATCAAAAAAATCTAAAAATTAATATTGATTTAATCATAGAATTTCAAAACTCAATCCTCTAAAAATTCGATTTTAAGTGTCGTATCAGGTTTGGTAAATCGAGTCACCCGGACATCCAAACTTCCTGAGGATTTGAATAATCGTTGGGGTACCGCCACCTGATCAAAAAAATTCGGTTTTACGCGAAAAAAATCAAACTTTTTTCTTGTCCCATTTTTCTCACGAACAATTAAGATGTAATGAATTTCACTAGGGTCAGAGGCATCCGTATATTTTTTCCGTAAAGCTCCGTCGATGGAAATTTCCGAAATTTCATTTTTTGAATCATACATTTTTTCTGCCCATAAGTCGGGCAAGAAAATCTGAGCCAATAAACCCAAGCAGCCTACCACAAAAATAATCGTGCTAAAGTTCTTCACTCCCCAGTCGGTGGAAGGGCCTTGATTACTACTACCACCCATGCCTCCAAACAAGGGCATTTTAAGTTTTTTTCGGGGTGGGCGGCGCGGTGGAACAGGATATTCAGACATATATTTTAATATTTCAATGCAAATCAAAACAATTTAAAAAAGATTACGGCATTTTTTTTGGATTAATTCGTTCAACATAGCAAGGATAAAAATTCAAATTGGTAAATTGCGTTTTAATTTTTCACCACCCGATGAAAAGGGCAGAATAAATACAATGTTTTCCATACTTAGCAAAACCGTTTACAAAATATTTGGCACTAAATCGGATCGTGATATCAAGCTTATCCTACCGCTTGTTGATCAAATCAAAAGTGCATTTGCCCAATTAGCCTCCATATCTGATGATGCTTTGCGGGCTAAGTCGGCCGAATTTAAAGAGCGAATTCAATCATTTTTAGCGGATATCGATTCCGAAATAAAAACATTACACGAGCAGGGTCAGGCCACGGAGGACATCGACGAAAAAGAAAAATTCTTTGTTGCCATCGATAAATTAACCGAGGACCGCAATCAACAATTAGAAATTATATTACTTGAATTGCTTCCTGAGGCCTTTGCGGTGGTCAAAGAAACAGCTAGGCGATTCACCGAGAATAAGCAATTGGTCGTTACTGCGACCATGGATGACAAAGTCATTGCGGCGAAAAAATCCAATGTTAAGATTGAAGGGGACAAAGCGATTTGGTCAAACCAATGGAATGCCGCAGGCAATGAAATCACCTGGGATATGGTGCATTATGATGTGCAGTTGATCGGTGGAATTGTCTTACATCAAGGAAAAATTTCCGAGATGGGTACGGGTGAGGGAAAGACTTTGGTGTCCACACTTCCTACTTATTTAAATGCTTTGGCGGGACGTGGGGTGCATATTGTGACGGTGAATGATTATTTGGCCAAACGTGACTCCGAATGGAATGCGCCTTTGTTTGAGTTTCATGGCTTGAAAGTGGATTGCATCGATAAGCATGAGCCCAATACCGAAGCGCGTCGTGCGGCGTACATGGCTGATATTACCTACGGTACCAACAATGAATTTGGTTTTGATTATTTGAGAGATAATATGGCGCGTAGTCTTGAGGATCAAGTCCAAAGACCGCATCATTTTGCCATGGTGGATGAGGTGGATTCCGTGTTAATCGATGATGCAAGAACTCCATTAATTATATCTGGACCTATTCCTAGGGGTGATGAGCAGGAATTTGAGGCATTCCAACCGCGTATTCATAAGTTGGTGGAAGCCCAAAAACAAATCGTTCAAAACTTCTTAGTCGAAGCGAAAAAACTCGTAGCCGCAGGAGATAAAAAAGAAGGAGGTCTTTCTTTATTTAGGGCCTTTAGGGGATTACCTAAGTCAAAACCTTTGATCAAGTTTCTTTCTGAGAGTGGCAACAAGCAATTACTGAACGATACGGAGGGGATTTATTTGGCAGAGAATCAAAAATTAATGCCTCAGGCAGATGAGCCTTTGTTATTTACGATTGAGGAGAAAAACAATCAAGTGGAGTTGACCGAAAAGGGCCTAGAGTTTATGAGTGGCAACACCGAAGATCCTAGCTTTTTTGTGCTTCCTGACTTATCGATCGACTTAAACAAAATTGAAAAAAATACTTCGCTGAATGACGCTGAGCGTTTAATGCAAAAGGAACAGTTGATTCGTGACTACAACGAAAAGGCGTCCCGGATTCATACGGTAAACCAATTGCTCAAGGCATATACGTTGTTTGAAAAAGACACGGAATATATTTTGGTGGAAGGCAAGGTAAAGATTGTGGATGAGCAAACGGGTCGTGTGATGGAAGGCCGTCGTTATTCTGATGGTTTGCATCAGGCGATAGAGGCGAAAGAGGGTGTTAATGTGGAAGATGCGTCACAAACGTATGCGACGATTACCCTTCAAAATTATTTCCGTATGTACCACAAATTAGGGGGTATGACGGGTACGGCAGAAACAGAAGCTGGGGAATTTTGGACGATCTATAAATTGGATGTGGTTTCGATACCCACCAACAAACCCATCCAGCGGGATGATCATGAAGATAAAGTGTATCGCACGGTGCGTGAGAAATACAATGCGGTGGCGGAAGAAATACAGGAATTAGTCAACCAAGGAAGACCTGTTTTAGTGGGTACTACCTCGGTGGAGAATTCGGAATTATTGAGTCGATTGTTGAATATTCGTAAGATTCAGCATAATGTATTGAATGCCAAACAGCATGCTCGAGAAGCTGAGATTGTGGCTGAGGCGGGACAGTCGGGCAAGGTGACGATTGCTACCAACATGGCAGGTCGTGGAACCGACATTAAATTAAGTCCGGTGTCTAAAGAATCGGGTGGTTTGGCGATTATAGGAACTGAGCGACATGAATCTAGACGTGTCGATAGGCAGTTGAGAGGTCGCGCAGGCCGACAAGGCGACGTGGGATCTTCTCAGTTTTTTGTTTCCTTAGAAGATAATTTAATGCGTTTGTTTGGTTCGGATCGTATTGCGAAAGTAATGGACCGACTGGGCATGGATGAAGGGGAAGTGATTCAGCATTCGATGATTACTTCGTCGATTGAGCGAGCACAGAAGAAAGTAGAAGAAAATAACTTTGGAATAAGAAAGCGTTTATTGGAATACGATGACGTGATGAATTACCAAAGAAATGCGATTTATAAGCGCCGACAAAATGCACTTTTGGGCGAGCGTTTATCGCTGGATATCATCAATATTTTATTTGATGTATGTCAAGACATCTCAACTACCTACACCAACTACACTGAGTTAGAGTTAAAGGTCATTGAGTTATTGGGCATGGAGCCTCCGTTTGGTGAGGAAGAGTTTAACAAAATGTCACCGGACGCGAAGACAGAGAAATTGTTTTTATCCGCGGAGCAGCATTACAAGTCGAAAAACGAGGCCATTGGCAAGCAGGTGATTGAGGTCGCGCGCGAAGCACAGCGCCAAGGTTATTCAGGAATCCAAGTACCTATTTCCAATGGTGCGATGGTCACCGGTGTGGTGGTGGATGCACAAAAAACAATCGATTCAAACGGCAAGGAAGTGCTGACGGAGATGGAGAAATTCATCACTTTATCTTTGATTGACCAGGAGTGGAAGGAACATTTACGCGAGATGGACGACTTAAAGCAGTCGGTACAAAATGCGGTATTTGAGCAAAAAGATCCTTTATTGATTTACAAGTTTGAGGCGGTGAATTTATTTCAGCGATTTGTGGCGAGGGTGAATATGGACACGATTAGTTTTGTGATCAAAGCAGAAATCCCGGAGGTACAGTCGACGAATCAATCTCAAAAACCGAGCAGAGAAAAGGCACCAAAACTCCAATTAAGCAAAGATGAAGCTATTTCCTCTTTAGTTGGTGGTTTAGCTTCTGGTTCGGAAGTTGGCTCGGACATGGATTACCATGATCCATCTCAACGTTCTGTCGAGCGAGTAGCGCCACGTCAGGCGATCAAGATTGCAGATCGCAATCAGCGCGTGACGGTACAATACATGGATGGAAGCACTAAAGAAAATGTGAAGTACAAAGTGGTAGAACAAGATGTGGAAAGTGGTAAGGCGGTGGTGATTGCCTAAGCAATTTACCAGATAACGATGTCATCCGCATGAGCTACTTCAATGCTTGAATTTGTTTGTTGGAGTTCAGATTTCGAGCACCTGGCACGGGCAATAGCCACCGGGTTGCGAGAGATATCCAATAATTCAATCACTTCTCCTTTGTCGAAATCCCCTAGATATTCGATTACCCCGACGGAAAGTAAACTTTTTCGTTGGCCTATCGCCTTCACAGCCCCTTTATCCAAAACGGCTTTTCCTGCAATTAAACTTCCGGTGGCCAACCATTTTTGGCGCGCGGTCAAACTTGCTTCCTGAGCCTCAAAAACCGTTCCAATCTTTTCTTCTAATGCGTCGATAATTCCGCAGCCTTGTTCTAATCCGAAAATCACTACCTTAATTCCTAATCTAGAAGCGAGTCGGGTAAAAGTTAATTTGGAAATCATGCCACCCAAGCCAGTGCTTGAGGTATCGCTACTGACCACCGATAAAATATCGGAGTCAATTTTCTGTACATGGCGAATGATCTCGCCATTTGCGTCCAATAAACCACCCACTGAGGTACTGATTAATAATTTTTCTGCGCCAAAGCCGGTGGCAATTAAAGTGGCCAACTCATCATTGTCGGAGAATTTTAATTCTACATTGCTCACCACATCGTTTTCATTGGCAATCGGGATCACCCCATTTTTCCAAAGTTCCTGATACGTTTCCTTCAATTGTAAAAATTGTTCTCTTTGTGAAAAATGATGCCTCTCGCAGAGTGATTGCGCAATCGCAATGCCATACTTTTGAAAATAATGGTTGTATTTGGCAATCAAAAGTGGATTGCCGACAGCCGCCGCTGCTTTACGTTCTGATAAAGTTCCTTTGTAGTTTTTAATCACAGATTTTCCTGCGGCCACCGCACCAGAAGACACTAATACAATGTGATAATTAGGTTGCAAAGTGGCTACTTGGGCTGCGATTTTTTCCAACGTCTGCTCATTCACCTCCCCATTTGCATGAGTGATGGATGAAGAACCAAACTTGATGACTAAAATCGACTTGGACATATACTGACTGTAAAAAGTTCAAAGGTAGCTCAAAAGCTCGAAAAATTGAATTTTATTTCTTTCGATAAATCGCAATGATGGCCGCACCATAGCGCTGACCCATCAGGTTTTTAGCCCAAAAACGAGTTAATGTGTGAAAGATCGAACCAAAAAAGGATCCAAAAATACCCGCCAATTGCAATTTGTAAATACGGCTTTTCTCGGAGATGGTCGCTTCGGATTTCAATATGTCAACCACTTCTAAATTGTATAATTGGCCTATTTTCCTCAACGAAATCTCATCCCACAACATCACATGATGTGGAGGCAAATTCAAAGTATGGTAGGGATCTAATGAAAATAATAAGGAAAGGTTATTGGGCACCGAAATCATTAAAAGCCCATCTTTTTCGAGCAATTGGATAGATTTCAATAGGGTCGCATCCACATTTGGTAAATGTTCAAAAATCTGAAAGGAACAAATGACGTCATAAGTTTTGCCCTCATCCAAGGCTTCGATGGGCGAATTAATGACCTGATGGCCTTTTTGTTGGCATGTCTTTGCGGCATCACTGGAAATTTCCAATCCCGTGATATCCTTTATTTGAAGCTTTTTTAATTTATCCAAAAAATATCCGTTGCCCGAACCGATTTCCAAAACCTTGGATGTCTTCTTAAAATAAGGAAGCACGGCGTTAAACTCCCATTTATCTTCTGAATAATAGGAGGCGTATTTTTGGGCCAATTGGCAATAAAAAGCATCTTTGCCCGCAATGGTTTCGTAGTGGGCATAAAAGCGAAGTAGGCTAGACTTGCATTGGTAAATTCCGATTTGCGGAAAATTTCCTAATTCAGGAATCAAATCGATGCCAAAATCACGTCGATATAAATCAATGATCTTGTTGGTGTCCAAGTCTTTAATATGAACAACTTCTTCCGAATGTGTAATGGGTGATAAAATCATATCGTATTAATCATTTCGAATTTACAGTTTTTTTTCAACGCTTTAGCCAATCGGCGCAGGTAAATAGCTCTAGAAATTTCGATCGCCCCATACCTCAGTACATTATCGTTGATAAATTGGGTGTCCAACAATTCAAATTTTTGGGTTTTCAGAATTTGAATTAAATAATGAAAAGCTACTTTGGAGGAATTGGGGAATTTAGAAAACATGGATTCACCACAAAAAACTGCTCCAATGCCAATTCCATACAGACCGCCAACGAGCTGATCATCCAAATAAGCCTCCACGGAATGCGCAAAACCCAAGCGGTGTAATTCGGTATAGGCCAAAATCATATCCTCTGAAATCCAAACCCCATCTTCCACTGATCGGGGCATCGAACAAGCCCTCATGACAGCCTCAAAATTAGCATTGACACGTATCTCAAAAAAGCCCTTATTTAAAATGGGGCGCAATGATTTCGAAGGTTTGTAGGTTTCGATGGGGATGATGGCACGTGGGTCTGGGTTAAACCACTGAAGCCCATTTTGCTCATCGGCCATAGGAAAATATCCCTGTGCATAGGCATAAATCAAAGACTCTGCACAAAGGGGATTCTCTTTTTCCATGAAATAATTAAAGGAATATTGGGATTTAAGCTAGGATTTATTGAAATTTGGCCTCTAAATTGAGACAAACTTAATGGTTAAACACCAAAGTTTACAAAAGAGAATGAAAATAAAATACGTAAAATCTTTTTTAATATCTCCCCTCCGACGAAGGCGACGATTTATTTTTAGGGTCTGATTTG
>CANHGO010000003.1 GCA_947460975.1 Cytophagaceae bacterium | reverse complement strand
GCATTAATTACCGTGACTAAGGCAGATGTAATTGCTGAGATTTCCAGCAAAACAGGGATTGACAAAAAAGATGTTTCTGAAACGTTAGAAAATTTCTTCCAAGTAGTAAAAGATAATTTGGCCAACCAAGAAAACATTTATGTTCGTGGGTTTGGAAGTTTTATCAATAAAAAAAGGGCTAAGAAAATTGCTCGAAATATTTCAAAAAATACTTCGATCACGATTGAGGAGCACTATGTACCTAGCTTTAAACCAGCTAAGGTCTTTGTAGAACAAATAAAAACGAGCACTGACCCTGCTAAATAAAAAGATTATTCTTTTTTAAGGTCTTCTAAAATGAATAAAAAGCTTGCAATTATTTTATTTATTGGACTAGGGTTAATAGCGCTAATTTCTCAATTACCGAAGGGGAATGTAAGTGCAAAAACGGAATCCACCGCGAATGGGGGTGCCAATCGAGACGCGAATGGTAAAAATACGGAAATAGATTCGTCCAAAACGGAAGAAACGCATGCTGAACCGTTGACCCCAGGCCAACAAAAACAGATTGCTACTTTAAAATCTTCCTTAAAGACTGCATCCACTGAGGCAAGCCAATCCCTTGCATTAGAAAAATTGATGCTTGCTTTTATGGAGTTTTCAAAATATGATAGTGCGGCTATTTATGCAGGCCAGTTTTCGGATTCACATCCGGGAATCAATTATGTGTTAAGAGCCGGCCAAGCTTATTTTGAAGCCCAAGCCTACGCCATTAACCCCAAAAAAGCTAGCTTGATGGGAGAAAAGGCAAGATTTTATTTTGAAAAAGCATTGACGCAAGATCCAAATAACCTGTTGGTTAAAACAAATCTTGCCATGACCTATGTAGACACCCCCACTCCTATGAAAGGCATTACGCTGCTTAGGGAGGTGATTGAACAGGAGCCAACGTACATTCCGGCTTTGTTTAATTTAGGAATACTGTCGATCAAGTCAAATCAATTTGGCAAAGGCCAAGAAAGATTTGCACAGATATTGAAGCTGGATCCAACCAATTACAAAGCCGCATTAAATCTCGGTTTTTGTTTGGCACAGTTAGATAAAAAAGAAGAGGCTAAAAAAGTTCTCAAAGAAGTTGTTGCGAAAAGCAAGAACCCTGAAGAAACAAAAGCCGCCAAAGAATTGCTGGCAGAAATGCTGCAAAAATAGTGTAGACAAAATTTGTCTGAACAAAAAAATAAAGTTGAAAATCAGCTTTACAAATTATTTAAACATTAAACGCTAAAAGGTATGCCTTGCGGAAAAAAAAGAAAACGTCATAAGATTTCAACTCACAAGAGAAAGAAACGTCTACGTAAAAATCGTCACAAGAAGAAGTAGTGTATTAATTACAATTTCCACTGGAAATGTAATTAGGTAGCGCAAGAACAGGCCTTTTATCATCCGATAAAGAGCCTGCTTTTGGCGTTAAATTTGTTGTATATTATAAAGGGCTTACAGCTCTGCCACACATTCTTCTCAAATAAACTTGTGAGCAATGAATTAATCATAAATTCTACCCCCACGGGCGATAGAATTGCTCTTTTGCATGACAAAAGAATCGTAGAATACCACATTGAACAGTCTGAGCCTAAATTCTCCGTAGGAGATATCTATTTAGGCACAGTTAAAAAATTAGTTTCAGGGCTAAATGCCGCATTTATAGACATAGGCTATGAAAAAGATGCATTTCTGCACTATCATGACTTAGGCCCAAACTTAAATACCGTTCAAAAATTCACTCGGGATGTCCTAACTAAAAAAGGCAAAAATGTCCGAATCGAAAATTATAAGCTAGACGAGGAAATCGATAAGCTAGGTAAAATCGAAAAGGCCTTAACGAAGGGCCAACAGATTTTAGTTCAAGTCATCAAGGAGCCTATCTCGACTAAAGGCCCAAGGCTTTCCTGTGATATTTCCATTGCCGGAAGATTTTTGGTTTTAGTTCCCTTTGCAAATGGGGTTAATATATCGAAAAAAATTACATCCCGTTCTGAGCGTAACCGACTTCAAAAATTAATGTCTTCCGTTAAACCGAAAAATTACGGCGTAATTGTACGAACCGTAGCTGAGGGAAAGGCAATTGAGGAAATGGAGCGCGACTTAAAAGACTCGATCTCTAAATGGGAAGAGGGGATTAAGAAATTAGCAGAAGCAAAATCTACCGACAGGATTATCGGCGAAATGAGTCGGGCCACTTCCATGTTGCGTGATTTATTAAACAATGACTTTGACAATGTCATCGTAGATAACCCTGATTTGTATAATGAGGCCAAAGAATATGTGCACACGGTGGCTCCTGAGAAGGAAAAAATCGTGAAGCTTCATACGGGCAAAATTAAATTATTTGAGCAAGTAGGCATCGAGAAGCAATTGAAAATGCTTTTTGGTAGATCTGTTTCTTTGCCAGGTGGTGGATATTTAATCGTCGAACACACTGAGGCATTGCACGTCATCGATGTAAACTCAGGAAATAAGTCAAATGCTGAAGATGACCAAGAAGCTACGGCTTTGAGTGTCAATCGAGAGGCGGCGAAGGAAATTGCGCGCCAATTGCGTTTAAGGGACATGGGAGGTATTATCGTGATTGATTTTATCGACATGAAGAAAGCCGATAACCGGAAAATGATTCAAGACATCATGCGTGATGAAATGAAAACAGACCGATCGAAATTCACGATTCTGCCCTTGACTAAATTTGGATTGATGCAAATTACGCGTCAGCGAGTTCGTCCGGAAATGAATGTGGCCACACATGAAACTTGTCCTAGTTGCGGCGGTTCAGGTACGATTACAGCCAGTATTGCTGTTTCAGATACCATCGCGCAGCATGTGGAACATTTAGTTTACAAACAAAATGAGAAGAAGCTCACTTTGCTAGTACACCCATTTTTACACGCATATTTTACCAAAGGTTTTCCTTCTGTTCGTATGTCTTGGTTTATGAAATATAAAACCTGGATTTCGATTACAGAAGACTCCTCATTTGGAATAACGGAATTCAAATTCTTAAACCAAAATGGAGATGAAATTGAAATATCATCTTAGACATGCAGTTTTAATATTATTTTTTCTCCCATTGGCCTTCTCATCTCAAGGCCAATGGTGGAAAAAGACGGAAGAAGCGGAAAAAGAACGTTCCAAAGGAATGTTGCTTTTGACTTCTGAAGTACAGATTGAAGCTACTCAAGCAATCAATCAAATGTATAACTTTAAATTTCCTGAAGCTGAAAGGGAATTTAATTATTTAAAAGTCAAATACCCTAACCATCCACTTCCTGACTTTCTACTAGGCTTAATGCAATGGTGGAAGATTGTTCCCAACACCGGAAATGAAGTTTTTGATGATCGTCTTGTTGAATACATGGACAAGAGCATCGCAAAAGCGGAGAAAATTTGGGATGAAACGGAAAACCCTGAGGCGGCATTCTTTATGGCTGCTGCTTATGGTTTTAAGGGCAGGCTTCATGCCGAAAGAAAAAACTGGACACGGGCGACATTAGCGGCAAAAAATGCTTTAAAGTATTTAGAATATTCAAGGGAATTTGCAGATTTCAGTCCGGAATTGATGTTTGGCGATGGGCTTTACAATTATTACTATCATTTTATCAAACAAAATTTTCCGCTTCTAAGACCCGTATTATGGCTTTTCCCAAAGGCAAATAAGTTGATGGGCATTCAACAACTAGAAAAGGTCAGCTACCAAGCATTTTATACACGCACAGAAGCGCGCTATTTTCTACTTCAAATTTATGGGATGGAAAATATGTCGGATAAAGCTTATGACTTGGCTAAATATACGCATGCCAACTTCCCTGATAATCCATTTTTCCATCGATATTTAGCGAGATCAGCTTTTATGACTGGCAAATTAGATCAGGCCATGGAATTGTCGAAAGATATTTTATTGAAAATAGACCAACATCAAATCGGCTATGAGGCTACCTCAGGTAGATATGCCAGTTATATTTTGGGTTATTATTATCTGTACATTTTCAAAAATCCAATCGACGCAAAAAAATATTTTAATGAGTGCCTTTCATTCTCCAAGCAAACGGATTCCATGGATTCCGGGTATTATTGGGCTTCCGTTTTAGGCTTAGCAAGAATCGCATTTCAAGAATCAAATTACGACCAGGCCGTTGATTATTGCAAAGAAGTATTAGATAAAGCGGATCGGAAATCGTCCCAACATACTGAGGCTAAAAAGCTATTAGCCGAGTCAAAAAAAGCGAGAAGAAAGCGAAAATAAAATATTTAACAATTCCTTAATACCTTTATAAAAACTCTTATATTGATATTAGCCATCTTTACTAAGATTAACCAATACCTTAATTAAATTAGCCAATGTTTGGACTTGACCCAACCCTTTTTTTCCTGCTATTCTTTTGCTTGTTTGCTGCATGTGCTTTTGAATTTGTCAACGGATTTCACGATACAGCAAACGCGGTGGCAACGGTCATTTATACCCATTCATTAAAGCCTACACAGGCGGTGGTTTGGTCAGGATTCATGAATTTCCTTGGTTTACTTACCGGTGGCGTAGGTGTTACGATGAGTATTATTGGTCTACTGCCAACAGAGCTCCTCATTGATTCCAATGTGTATCATTCCATGGCCATGGCACTCGCTTTGTTGCTATCCGCCATATTATGGAATTTAGGAACTTGGTATTTTGGAATTCCAGCATCCAGTTCTCATACGTTAATTGGTTCCATTATTGGCATAGGCCTAGGTCACGCTTTATTGCCAGAGAATTCGAATAAAGACATATCATCTGTCAACTGGGATAAGGTCATTGAGATAGGGCAAGCGCTCTTTCTTTCTCCATTATTTGGTTTTTCTTTAGCGATCATCTTGATGTATATTTTGAAAAAAACCATTTCAAATAAGGATATATTTAAAGAGCCTAAGAAAAACTCGCCACCCCCGCTTTGGATCAGATCCATCTTAATTTTCACCTGTACACTCGTTTCATTTTTCCATGGGAGAAATGATGGGCAAAAAGGAATAGGTTTGGTCATGGTCATTTTAATTGCATTTTTACCCGGCTATTTTGCCATTAATACATCACTAGATTTAAATATGGTTCAGAATAGTTTGAATACTGTTCAAACTGTTTCAGTCAAAATTGATACCCTTCCCCTATCAGAAAAAGAATTAGCTAGCTACCACCAATTATTAGCCTCATCGGCAGATTTAAAGACCATTTTAGCGAATAAGCCTGACATTAAAAATCTAAGCACCGCTCAAAAATTCAATATTAGAAAAGCGGCCTTAACAATTAATAAGAATTCAAAAAAATTAATTGAGAGCGAGTCGGTTTCCCTTTCAGATGAAGATAAATCAGCTTTCAAAAAAGCAACTCAAGGCGATAAAGCGCCCTTCTTTGCTTTTGGCGCCTCTTCTGCCACTGGCATGGCTGGAGTGACAGATTTTGCCCCTGCTTGGGTGATGTGGATGATCGCACTTTCATTGGGTTTAGGAACGATGATTGGTTGGAAAAGAATTGTCATCACCATCGGAGAAAAAATTGGCAAAGACCATTTAACCTATGCGCAAGGAGCATCAGCAGAATTAATTGCATCGATTACCATCGGATTAGCCACGGCATATAAATGGCCTGTAAGTACCACGCACGTTTTAAGTTCGGGTATTGCCGGTACTATGGTGGCGTCCAGAGGAATAAAGAACCTACAAGGGGGAACCGTAAAAAATATCGTGATGGCCTGGGTATTAACACTTCCTGTGACCATCATTTTATCGGCCCTACTCTTCGTTTTTTTCCGCTGGATCATAGGCTAATAAACTAAAGTCATTTTTGTATCTTTGTGTTTTACCAGAAATATGAAGGCAGGGCTGATTAAACAATACTTTCCAGAGATTACAGAAAAGCAGCTAGAGCAATTTGAGCTGCTTTTTCCTTTGTACCAAGAATGGAATGAGAAAATAAATGTCGTTTCTAGAAAAGACATCGAGAACTTAATGATTCACCATGTGTTGCATTCATTGGCCATCGCAAAAATTATTCCCTTCAGGCCTGGTACGGAAATTCTGGATGTGGGTACTGGCGGAGGATTCCCAGGAATTCCGTTGGCTATTTTATTCCCAGAGGCAAAGTTTACTTTGGTCGATAGCATAGGAAAAAAAATAAAAGTGGTCCAAGGGGTCTCAGAGTCATTGGGTTTAACCAATGTAACAGCGCTCAATGTGCGAGCTGAAGATGTAGATCAAGACTTTGAATTTATTATCAGTAGAGCCGTAACGCGCATAACGCCCTTTTATTATTGGGTTAAAAATAAGGTAAGCCCAAATCATTTTCATACCCTTAGAAATGGGTTAATTTGCTTAAAGGGAGGAGATTTAACGGAAGAATTAGTTGAGCTATGTAAAAAACATAAAGTTTTTGAATTATCTTCCCTTTTCAAAGAAGAATTCTTCGAATCAAAAAAAGTGGTGTATGTGCCCATGTAAAGCGTAAATTATGTCAAAAATATCCGTCGCTCTTTGCACATATAATGGAGAGAAATATTTGCAGCACCAACTAGAATCCATCAAGAATCAGACGCTTGGCATTCATGAGTTGATTGTATGCGATGACGGCTCAAAGGATCAAACGATTTCTATTTTAGAAGATTTCAAAACGCATGTGAACTTTCCCATAGAGATTCATGTAAATTCCAGCAATTTGGGATCTAGCAAAAACTTTGAGAAATGCATCCAATTATGTACTGGAGATATTGTATTCCTGTGTGACCAAGACGACTGGTGGTATGAGGAGAAAGTGGAGCGACAAATTGAATTTTTTAATGCTCATCCAGAAATTGACGCCGTTTTTTCAAACGCAGTCATGGTAGACCAAAAAGGCATTCCAACTGGAAATACATCATTTGACCAAATAGAATTTTATCCTGAAATGCAGGTTAAATGGAATTTAGGACATGCGTTTGAAATGCTATTAAAGGGCTATGTGGTGACAGGGGCAACGTTAGCGATCAGAAAAAAAATATGTGCTGAGGTATTTCCTGTTCCAGAAATAATTCCTGAGTTAATTCATGATGGTTGGATTAGTTTGTACTTATCGCGCCAACAAAAAATCGGATTTATCAGCGATCCTTTAATCCAATACCGAGAGCATGCGAGCCAGCAAGTTGGCCTGCAAGGAAAAGAGCCAACGATCACGTTAAAAGACCGCTTTTTGCGCTCCAGGGAAGATAAATTATTGCGATTACAAAAGAAATTTGACGATGCAAAAGCATTATTTGATTACTTTAGTGCTTTACCCCTACTAGACAATCACACCATTGAAAAAATAAAAGATCGCATGTTGCATTATCAAATGAGATCCCAATTGCCTAGTAACCGCATGAAAAGATTTTTACCTATCGTTAATCATGTAATCAGCGGCAATTATCAATTACACGATGGGGGTAAATGGTGGAGACCCGCTTTAGGTGACTTATTAGAATAAAATGATGTCTAAACGTGCTGCAATTATCATACCGGTTTATAAAGATACCTTAAGCGTAAATGAGGCTAAATCCCTAGTACAATGCAAAAAGGTGTTACACCAATACCCCATCATTTTTGTTGCTCCTGAAAGTTTAGATGCAGATTTTTTTACTACTGAAGATCAAGTAGAAAGATTTGATGACGCTTATTTTAAAAGTCCAAAAACCTATAATAAATTATTAATAAACCCCTTGTTTTATGAACGATTTATAACATATGAGTTTATTTTGATTTATCAATTAGACGCCTATGTGTTCAAAGATGAACTGGAAAAATGGTGTGATAAAGGGTATGATTATATAGGGGCTCCCAAATTAAAACTCAAGTTTTTCAAGGAAAAAAATCCTTTCATCATGCCTATTTTTGAACCTATATTATTTAATGGAGGATTCTCACTCAGGCGAATTAAGCCTATCATTAAATTCTTAAAGGTTTACAATACTTTCATTCCTGCTTGGCCTGCCAATGAGGACAGCTTATTCTCTGTATATCACAAAAGAGCTTTCCCGTTGAGATTCATGTTAAAATTACCGACTTGGAAAGAAGGGCTGTCCTTTGCATTTGAAAAAAATCCTCAAATAAGCTACAGCCTACATGAGGATTCATTACCCTTTGGGTGCCATGCTTGGGAAAAATACAATCCTTCGTTTTGGCAAAAATTTATAATTTAAGATTTTAGAACTAGGTTTAAGCTTTGAATTGCTCGCGCAACGGACGCACATTTCTTCGAGAAATGGAAATAACATCACCATTTACTAATCGAATAGCCTTTTGAGACTTAAAATCAATGTGCTCTATGGAATCTGGATTAATTAATGCCGATTTTGAAGGGCGGATAAATTGGTATTCCGATAACATAGTAGCAAAATACTTTAAGGTCCGACAAGTCAAAATACGCTTGCCATCCTGGGTAAATATATTGGAATAATTTCCCTCCCCTCTAATTACTATTATTTCTTTCACGGGTATTTTTACTGAACCCAGTACAACATATTCCACCATAGTATTATGTTTTAACTTAAATTAGAAGTACGTTAGACACAACCAATCAAAACAAATTTACCTTTTAATAATTTCAAGAATTAACCGAATCGTGTTATTTGCGTTATTGACTATTATTGGATTTAAATCAATTATTTAACGGTAAATACGAAAAAAAATAATTTATGTTGAAACACATATATCTTGTCTAATAAAAAATAATCTGAAGTCGATTTTTATATTTTTTTTATCAAATATTGAGCCTTAAAAAACATTATTTAAATTGCAGTTCTAAAATTAAAAAAATGAAAACTAGAAAATTCGGTAAAACAAATTGGCTGATAAGTGAACTAGGCTATGGCATGTGGGGATTAGTCGATTGGTCTGGTTCTGATCAAAACGAGGTAGAGAAGTCATTAGAGTTATCCGTAGAATTAGGGTGTAATTTTTTTGATACTGCTTGGGGATACGGAGAAGGAAAAAGCGAGCAGATATTGGGTAAATTGTTACGCAGGCATGCGAATAAAAAATTATATGGTGCGTCAAAAATACCCCCTAAGAATTTTATTTGGCCATCCAAAGCCGGATTTCAATTAAAGGACTGCTTCCCAGCTTCTCATATCATCGAATACACGGAAAAGAGTTTAAAAAACATGAATGTCGAGCAAATCGACTTGCAGCAGTTTCACGTTTGGGAAGATGCCTGGGCAGATCAAGACGAGTGGAAGTCGGCCATCGAAAAATTAACCAAAGAAGGTAAAGTGGCCCACTGGGGAGTATCGGTGAATCGTTGGGAGCCTAATAACTGCCTAAAAACAATCGAAACGGGATTGATCTCATCGGTCCAAGTGATTTATAATATTTTCGATCAAAATCCAGAGGATGAGCTTTTCCCTTTATGTAAAAAAATGGATGTGGGCATTATTGCCCGCGTACCTTTTGACGAAGGAAGTTTGACTGGCTTGCTAACGTATGACACTATATTTCCTGCAGATGACTGGCGATCAACCTATTTCGTACCTGAAAATTTAACGTCAAGTGTAGATCATGCGAATGCATTGAAACCGATCATTCCAGAAGGAATGGATATGCCCGAAATGGCTTTGAGATTTATCCTTTCCAATCCTGATGTAGGAACCATTATACCTGGAATGCGTAAGATTAAGCATGTGCAAAGTAATATCTCTTGCTCAGACGGACAAGGATTACCAAAAGGCAAACTGGAGGAATTAAGAAGTCACCGTTGGGAACGCCAACCTACCGAATGGTCCCAATAGATTGATCAAATAATTCTTTCAATTGCGCTTCTTCTCGAAATCCCGATGTTTTTTGCAACAATTTCCCTTTCTGGAATACTAAAAAACTCGGGATTTCGTCTATCTCATATTTTTGTAATACCGCCTGATTGCCATCGGCCTCCACTTTCAATACGGTTACTTTGCCTTTATAATCATTAGATAATTTATCGACCGTTGGCATCATTTTTAGGCAAGGGGCACACCATTTAGCATAAAAATCCACCACCACAGCATTTTCGCTTTGAATTAGTTTTCCAAATGCGCTTAGATCCCAAGCATCATCATGCTTCACATTGGGAACTCCTTCTAAAGGTTTCAATTTTGTGGTCCACTTTAAATACCCACCTTGAAGCTCAGTCACTTGAAATCCTTCCTTGCGTAATATTTCTGCGGCCTGAGCAGATCGACCTCCAGAAAGGCAGTAAACAAAAACGGGTTTATCTTTAGGTAATTCCTTGATCTTATTGGTAAAATCGGGAGACCTAAAATCAATGTTAGTCGCCTTAGGCAAATGGCCTCCGCCAAATTCACCGGATGTCCTTACATCTAGTAAAAAGGCATTAGAGGTTTCTTGTAATTTCTTTTCAAAAGATTCGACAGGAAGATTTTGAGCAAATACCGAAAAATTGAGTGCTAAAAATGCACCGAGAAGATATAGTTTGTAAAGCGAGTTAGATTTCATAAAAGGTTTATTTACAGATATTTAATATGTTTATTGGCGTAAATCAAAGGATTTTATCCAAAAAATGTGTTATTTTGCAACGCAATTTAACCAATTAATTTTAATCCATTTTTTCACAATAATAATTATACGATGAGTGCAATACAGTACGTTCACGCAAGACAAATTTTAGATTCACGAGGTAACCCAACGATCGAGGTTGATATCAAAACAGAAGATGGGGCATTTGGCCGTGCAGCAGTTCCTTCAGGAGCTTCTACAGGAATCCACGAAGCCGTTGAACTTAGAGATGACGACAAATCAGTTTATGTTGGCAAAGGCGTTTTAAAAGCCGTAGAAAATGTAAACAAAGCAATAGCTGAAGAATTATGGGGCATGGAAGTATCTGAGCAAAACATGATTGACCAAATCATGATTGAGCTAGATGGCACCCCCAACAAAGGTAAATTAGGCGCAAATGCAATCTTAGGAGTTTCGATGGCCGTTGCCAAAGCAGCAGCTCAGGAAGCGGGACTTTCCTTATATAGATATATTGGCGGGGTAAATGCAAACACATTGCCTGTACCCATGATGAATATTTTGAATGGGGGTTCACATGCCGACAACTCCATTGATTTTCAAGAGTTCATGGTCATGCCTGTAAAAGCAGAAAGCTTTTCGCAAGCATTAAGAATGGGTACTGAAGTTTTTCATGCGCTGAAAGGGGTGTTGAAAAGCAAAGGATATTCGACCAACGTAGGTGATGAAGGAGGTTTTGCTCCAAACATTAAGTCGAACGAAGAGGCGATCGAAATCGTTTTACAATCGATAGAAAAAGCTGGATATAAACCAGGAGAAGAAATTTTCATCGCAATGGATGCTGCTGCATCTGAGTTCTATGATGAGAAAACAGGATTGTATACGTTCAAAAAATCAGACGGAAAGCAATTGAATTCCATGGAAATGGCTGCTTATTGGAAGACTTGGGCGGATAAATATCCAATCATTTCAATCGAAGATGGTATGGCTGAGGACGATTGGGCAGGTTGGGCTGAGCAAACAAAATTAATTGGTTCGAAATGCCAATTAGTAGGTGATGATTTGTTTGTGACGAACGTTAAGCGCTTACAACAAGGAATTGAAAAAGGGGTCGCCAATGCTGTTTTGGTGAAAGTAAATCAAATTGGTTCATTAACCGAGACGATTGACACCGTTAATTTAGCTAAGCGCAATTCGTATAAAAATATCATGTCTCACCGTTCAGGAGAGACTGAAGATTCAACGATTGCAGATTTGGCTGTAGCATTAAACACGGGTCAAATTAAAACTGGTTCTGCTTCACGCTCTGATCGTATGGCAAAATACAATCAATTGTTGCGTATTGAAGAGGAATTAGGAGCCAATGCATATTTCCCAGGTTTAAATTTCTAATGCACATATGAATCTGATAAAAAAGCTTTTTTGGGGCAATTATCGATTTTACTCTATTTCTACGAGTGTATTATTTGTGTGGATGTTTTTTTTAGATACGAATGATTTGTCTGTTCAATACCGATTATGGGATGAACTAAGCAATATCAAATCTGAAAAGAACTACTACCAGAAAAAATTAAAGGAGTTGGAAAAAGAACGCCGACTAGTCATCGGAAACCCTGCTTTATTAGAAAAATATGCAAGAGAAAAGTATTTGATGAAAAAACCAAAAGAAGATATCTTCGTGGTGGTTGACGAAAATAATCAACCCATCGAACGTTAATTTTTTATTCAGACTTATCACAAAAAAGCCCTTTCCATCGAAAGGGCTTTTTTTATATCTTAATGTCTTTACTGGACAAACTTGATTTTTCTGCTGGATTTCCTTTCCAAATACTCCAAGGTTCCGTTTTTTGTCGAGTTAAATTTGCTCCCATGGCCACTAAAGTTCCTTCGCCCAAAACCGATTTATCGCGAATAGTAGCATTGACGCCAAAGAAACAATAATCTCCCACTTCACAGCGCCCTGAAAGCACTACATGTGAGGTGAAAAATACGTGATCCCCTATGGTACCGTGATGACCGATGTGATTTCCAGACCACAAAACACAATTATTGCCTATCGTCACATAAGGCTGTATCGTATTGTCTTCTAAAATAAAACAGTTTTCGCCAATCTTATCCGTCAAAACCGTAGCATGAGAACTAATGTAAGAAATATAAGTATAGCCTTTTTCTAAACCTTGTTCGTATACTCTTGCCCGAACTTGGTTCATGTTTTTCTCCGTTAATGGCGCAAAGAATTTAAACTCAGCAGGTGGATACAATTGTTCAACCGTTTCAAAAGGAACTAAAGGCAAGCCGTGAAACTGATCTTCGTCAATGAACTCTTCCTCTACCGTAAAAGCTACCACCTCATGCTCACTATCATTTTGTAAATAATAGAGTGCCAGCTCAGCGGTTAGGGTATTCCCAAATATGACAATTTTAGACATAATAAAGCTATTTAAAACAAGGCTACCCCTGTCATTTCCTTTGGCTGATCCACACCCATTAATTTTAAGATCGTTGGCGATACATCCCCTAACTTACCATCCGATAACGTAGGGTGAAAATCTTTATCCACTAATATACAAGGCACTAAATTGGTCGAATGAGCCGTATTGGGTGACCCATCTTCATTGATCATGACGTCCGCATTTCCATGATCGGCGATGATAATAAAAGAATATCCATGCTTTAGGCCCACATTGACCACCGATTCCGCACAAGAATCAACGGTCTCAACTGCCTTAACTACCGCTTGAAAAACACCTGTATGGCCAACCATATCTGGGTTTGCAAAATTCAAACACACAAAATCAACTTCTTCTTTTTCTAATTCAGGTACTAACGCATCTCTTAATTCAGCCGCCGACATTTCCGGTTGCAAATCGTAAGTTGCCACTTTAGGAGAATTTCGCATCAAATTCGTTTGTCCAATAAATGGGTTTTCTCTTCCTCCTGAAAAGAAAAAAGTTACGTGTGGGTATTTTTCCGTTTCAGCGATGCGAATTTGTTTTTTACCGGCCCCCTCTAAAACCTCCCCCATCGTCATCGGCAAATTGGAATCATTAAATATCACATGAACTCCATTGAATTCTTTGTCATACTCTGTCATCGTCAAATAATATAAATCCAAGGGTTTCATTCCTTGTTCCGGAAATTCTTTTTGGGTCAAAGCCTGCGTAATTTCTCTACCGCGATCCGTCCTAAAATTGAAACAAATGACTACATCACCGGATTCAATATTTCCCTTGGGGGTGCCATCAGCATTTGTCATAATGATGGGTTTAATAAACTCATCCGTTACGCCATCCGCATAGCTTTTTGAAATAGATGCTAAAACATCCTGGCTCGCATCACCCGTTCCGTGAACCATCGCGTTGTAAGCAAGGGCTACTCGCTCCCAGCGATTATCGCGGTCCATCGCAAAATAACGACCTGTAACGGTGGCAATTTGCGTATTCGTTTTTAGGGTATGTTGGTATAAGTCGGTCAAAAAATGTAAGCCCGATTTAGGATCCGTATCGCGTCCGTCTGTAAATGCGTGAACAAAGACTTTTTTTAAACCCGCCTCTGAAGCGGTGGTCAACAACGATTTCAAATGTTCGATGTGGGCGTGAACGCCACCATCAGAAACTAGTCCAATAAAATGAACGGATTTATTATTTTGAGAAGCATAATCAAAGGCCTTGGCTAGTTCTACTTCCTGGCCTAAGGTATTCTCTTTAACTGCTTTATTAATTCTAACTAAGTTTTGGTATACTACTCGGCCCGCGCCTAAATTCATGTGCCCCACTTCCGAATTTCCCATTTGGCCTTCCGGCAAACCCACTGCCAAACCCGATGCTTCTAATTTTGCATGTGGATACTTTTGATAAAGGGAGTCTATAAAAGGTGTTTTGGCCGCGTCGATGGCGGAAACTTTCGGGTTGGTCGCGATGCCCCAACCATCTAAAATCATTAATACTACTTTTTTATTCACAGAAATTTTGCTTACAATTTTATAAAATTAACCAAAATACAGATAAATGTCTATTGACGATCGCTCATTTGTTGGGACAACACCAAAATATCTTTCACCTCAATAATATTTTTTTGATGTCCAAAAACCGCACACTCAATCATTGCCTTCCCTAATTCCGATAACCTAGATGTGTGATTGGGTATGATTACTTTCAAAAATGGATAAATCCAATCAATGTATTTGTAGTATGGGAGTGTGTTTTTCATGCCTACAGTCGGTTGCAGGTAGCCCGGTCTAAATGCAAACGTGTTTTTAAAGCCTAATTTTGCCAAGTCATTTTCCGTTTTTCCTTTTACACGCGCCCACATGATAGCTCCTTTTTCTGTGGAGTCCGTTGCCGAACCTGATATATAACTGAAGGTCATGCTGGGATTCGATTTAGCCAAAACGGTGGCGAAGCCAATCGTCAACGTATGTGTTTTCAACGTAAATTCCTCTTCTTTCATGCCAATCGAAGAAACACCCAAGCAAAATAAACAGGCATCATATTCCCGAACAAGATCACTCAATCCCTCGGGTTTATAAAAATCAGGCAATTGGAATTCTTTCAATTTTGGATGAATGTGGCCCGTTGGCTTACGCCCAATCACTAAAACTTCCTCTATATAAATTGAATTTAGTGCTTCATGTAGGACCCCTTCGCCCACCATTCCAGTAGCACCCGTAATTATAATTTTGATTTTAACTTTTTCCATAGTAGAATTGAATATATTTTAATTAAAAAACTTCCAAAAAATGACTGACCGACGTACATTTATTCAACAATCTGGGCTGATGGCCGCGGGATTGTCAAATGGCTTAAACGCTCCTGCCTCTATGACTTTTATACATCATGTACTCTTTTGGGCCAAAAACCCTGAAAATCAATCCGAAAAAGATCAGTTATTCAAAGCCTTAAAATCCTTAGGTAAATTACCTATGATTCAATCCGCACATGTGGGAAAGCCTATCGTTACAGACTTTGACAAACCCGTTACAGAAGCTAGCTATACCTTTTCAGTGGTGTTAATCTTTGATAACGCTGAAAAAGAAAAGGAATATCTATATCATCCGTTGCATAAAAAATTCATAGATGACAACAAGCATTTATGGGGAAAAGTTCAAGTTTTTGACTCCCAAATGATCTAAAAGCTACCCCGATTATTTCCTTACGTGCTCATTAAATTCTCAATGAATTTTAATGAGCATGTTTTTTTGCTAAATAAAACATCCCCGCTCCCGACAAAACTAACAGGGCGAGACTGACAAAGTCTTGCCAATGAGCACTCTGTGGATTATTCCATAAATTTTCGATGGATTTTGCCTGCATGCCCGTCCAAACGGCCAACAAGGTTCTGGGCAACATCCCCAATGTCCCTGCCATAAAAAATTTCTGGGCACTTACGCCTAAAAATGCCATGATGGCGTTCGTGATGGCAAAAGGGAAAACGGGGGATAGTCGGGCTAAAAATACCCAAGAAAATGAATTCGACTGAACATGGTCTAAAAATGAAGCTGCTTTGAATTTTGATTTAATGAACGATAAAATGGCCTCACCTTTCAATAATTTAGCGACAAAAAAACCAAGCAATGAAGCGATTGAGTACGCAACAATTAAGGGGATGATGCCGTTTAAACCCCATATATATCCCGTAAATAAGGCAAAAAAAGTGGTTGGGCTAAACGCGAGGCCCATTATAAAAATGGCTAAACACCAAAAAACAAGTAAGTCAAGGCCCTCTAAAGATTGGAAAAAATCAGGATTAGAAATGGCATAATAGCCTAAAACGCTACTTGAAATTAAAGGCAAAGCCCCCATCCAAACAAGGTATAAAAATTCAATAATCATTTTGCGGCTAAATGGCATGGGCTTGGGTTGGGCCAACAAAGATACATCAGTTTTCATAATGCAAGCCCTTTTCCCTACCTTTGCAACGCGTTTTGCGCATTAATTTCTCCATATGAACATTGCTATTATTAAATATAATGCGGGTAATGTGGCTTCGGTCATGTATGCTTTAGATAGAATCGGGGCAAAATATACATGGACAGATGATGAAAAAGTAATCCAAGCCGCGGATAAAGTGATCTTTCCTGGTGTGGGTGAAGCGAGTACGGCCATGGCCTATTTGAAGGAGAAGAAATTAGATCAATTAATTCCTACGCTCAAGCAACCGGTATTAGCGACCTGCATTGGTATGCAATTATTATGTAAACATTCGGAGGAAAATGATACGGATTGCATGGGTGTTTTTGATGTAAACATCACCCGTTTTCAATCCAATACGTTAAAAATTCCGCACGTAGGTTGGAATTCCATTAAATCCCAGGGTGAAAATGACCTTATGAAAGGTTTGAATGAAACAGAATTTGTCTATTTCGTTCACTCATTTTACGCGCCTGTTTATCAAAATACCTCGGCCATTTGCGATTATATACAACCTTTTTCAGCGATGTTACAAAAGGATAATTTTTTTGCGGCACAATTTCATGCTGAAATCAGTGGGAAAGTAGGCCAAAAAATCATACAAAACTTTTTAGATTTATAATCCATTATGTTCCAAATCATTCCAGCCATAGATTTAATTGAAGGCCAATGTGTCCGATTGACTCAGGGTGATTATGCACAAAAAAAAGTGTACTCTTCGGATCCTTTAGAAGTAGCCAAGGCATTTGAAGGCGCGGGAATTAAGCGGTTGCACTTAGTGGATTTAGATGGGGCAAAAGCAAGAAAAATAGTGAATATTCATGTTCTTGAGCGAATCGCCAAAGGGACTTCGTTGCAAATCGATTTTGGTGGTGGCGTTCAATCTGATGAAATGGTCGACTTAGCTTTTTCGGCGGGAGCATCTCAAATAACGGCTGGAAGTATTGCGGTTAGAAATAGGGACATGGTGATAGGTTGGTTCCAAAAATATGGAGCGGACAAAATCATTGTGGGTGCAGATGCTCACCATGAGCAGATCGCCGTTTCGGGTTGGCAAGAAAATTCAAATATTTCCATATTTGACTTCTTAAGCGATTATGAAAAGGCTGGAGCCCGTTACATTATTTCAACGGATGTAGCTAAAGATGGATTATTGCAAGGCCCCAGTTTTGAATTATATGAAAAAATACAGACTCAGAATCCTAGCTTACACATCATCGCCAGTGGTGGGGTAGCGAGCATGGGCGATTTGAATCAATTAAAAGAAATGAATCTTTTTGGCGTCATTGTGGGAAAAGCTTTTTATGAAGGCAGGATCACGTTGGATGAATTGGCTTCATTTTCAAATAACTCGTTATGTTAACAAAAAGAATCATCCCCTGTCTTGATATTAAAGAAGGTAGAACCGTGAAGGGGACAAATTTTGTCGACTTGCGTGATGCTGGAGATCCCGTGGAACTGGGTGCATTTTATGCGGAAAATGGGGCAGATGAGTTAGTTTTTTTAGATATCACCGCGACCATTGATAACCGAAAAACGCTGGTAGAATTAGTGCGACAGGTAGCCCGACAAGTAAACATTCCGTTTACCGTTGGCGGTGGAATAGGATCTATTGAGGACGTTTCGGCCTTATTAAATGCCGGAGCCGACAAAGTTTCGATTAATTCCTCAGCGGTTCGCCGACCGGGGTTAATCGACGAGTTAGCGTTGCAATTTGGCTCACAATGCATTATTGTGGCTATAGATACCCGATTTGTGGAGGGCGTCGATTGGGTACATACTCACGGAGGAAGAAATATAACACCCATCAAAACCGTTGAATGGGCGAAGGAAGTCGAGCAAAGAGGCGCAGGAGAAATTCTATTAACCTCCATGGATACGGATGGAACAAAAGCAGGTTTTGCCAATAAATTAACGGCTGAAATATCTACAAACGCATCCATTCCCATCATTGCCTCGGGTGGTGCGGGTACGATGGAAGATTTTTACGACGTATTTACGTTGGGAAAAGCAGATGCAGGATTAGCTGCCAGCATCTTCCACTTTAAAGAGATTGAAATTAATGCCCTAAAGAATTATTTGGCCAAAAAAGGAATTCCCATGCGGATTTAATAAATTCACAGATTATTAACGTTATGAACCAACAACCTGATTTTTCTAAGGGCCTAATTCCAGCCATCATACAAGATGCCAAAACACAAAAAGTGTTGATGCTAGGCTACATGAATGAAAAGGCTTATCTTAAAACGATCGCAGAGAAAAGGGTGACTTTTTTTTCCCGATCAAAAAATCGTTTGTGGACCAAAGGGGAAACGTCTGAAAATTATTTACAGGTCGTCAACATCCTCGTGGATTGTGATCAAGATACCATTTTAATTCAAGCAAATCCGGAGGGGCCAACCTGCCACACGGGAGCAGATACTTGTTTCAACGAGTCTAATCAAGATAATGCGGCATGGTTAGATTACCTAAAGCATGTCATTCGATCTAGAAAAAATGAGACTGCTGAGAAATCATATACAGCCTCCTTATTCCAAAAAGGTACACATAAAATTGCCCAAAAAGTAGGGGAAGAGGCCGTTGAATTAGTAATAGAAGCCTTAATGAAGAATGATGAATTGTTCAAAGGAGAAGCCGCTGATTTACTATTTCACCTATTGGTCTTGTTGGAAGACCGAGGCATCGGCTTGGAAGAAGTCATTAAATTGCTACAAGAAAGACATCAAAAATAATATGATCGGATTCATTATACGCTACATCGTTATCGCCATCGTTGTGATGGTCATCCCAAGATACCTCAAAGGAATCACGGTGGATGGATTTACGGTAGCGCTTTGGGTAGCCTTGGCGATGGGATTTTTGAATTCTTTTGTGAAGCCCGTCCTTAAAATAATCAGTTTCCCGATCACATTTATCACCTTAGGTTTGTTCTCCTTAGTTATCAATGTGGGACTTGTGTATTTAGTCGCCCATTATATTACAGGATTTCATGTGACAGGATTTATCGCCCCGCTCATTTTCAGTTTTATTCTTGGAATCTCGAATAGCTTGGTCGGCCTATTCACGAAATAGCCTCTAATCAATCTGGCAATCCATTTTGAAAGGTGATTTCGGTCGCTAAGCCAATCGCGGAAAATCGAAAAGCCATGGTTTTTGCTTGGGAAGGATTAGTGATTTTAGCACAATGCTCACCCCGTTCCAGAAAATAAATATAATATTCTTGGTTTCGGTCGGCTAATTGCTGGATATCTGGTTTCCCTAAAATAGCTTCCACATCGTTAGAGCTCACCCCTTTCCAAGTCACTTTATTGGCCTTCAACCAAGCCATTTGTTGTAGTCGATCTCCTTTACAAGCGCCACGATCATTTTTAAATAATGCCACATCTAGGCCATTTAAATCCGGTTTATGGGTACAAGAGGCCAGTAGAAAAATAACACAAAGAGAGAAGAATATGGCTTTCATAAATATTTTGTAGAATACAAAAGTAAAGAATTGTACGTAAATTGGGTCATCATTACGATTATATGAACATTCTAATTTGCCCAGATAAGTTTAAAGATTCCCTCACGGCCCAACAAGTTTGCGAGGCTTTGGAAATTGGCATAAAAAGGCGAAGGCCCAAATCCGTTATTCAGTTGATGCCCTTAGCAGATGGAGGAGAAGGCACTTTAGAAGTCATTAAAACCATTCATGGTGGGGAATGGATTCAAAAAAAGGTGAATGATCCTTTGTTTAGACCCATTGAGGCCAACTACCTATGGCTGGCTGATCAGAAAATAGCCTACATCGAAATGTCAAGAGCCTCTGGCATAGAGCTTTTAAAAACCAAAGAAAGAAATCCTTATTTAACCAGCACATTTGGTACGGGAGAACTCATTCTGGACGCCATTGAAAAAGGGGCCACCGAAATAGTTTTAACGATTGGCGGATCAGCAACCAATGATGCCGGAATCGGTATGGCAGAGGCTTTAGGATTTAAATTTTTAAACAAAGACCAAGAAGAACTAAAAGCGATAGGCGAAAGTTTGCCCCTCATCGATTCCATTATTCCTAGCCCATTGATCAGTAAAATCCATTCCATAAAATTTAAAGTAATCACCGACGTACAAAATCCATTGGCCGGAAAAGAAGGTGCCGCTCATGTATTTGCCAAACAAAAAGGAGCAAATGCCGAAATGATTAAATATTTAGACAAAGGTCTAATTAATATACAAAAATTAATTGGCCAAACAGAAAAAGGGATCATTGGCGAGATGAAAGGTGCAGGCGCTGCTGGCGGTTTAGGTGCGGGTGCCATTTATTTTTTACAAGCTGAAATCGCGATGGGGGCGGAATGGTTATTAACTAAAATTCATTTTGATCGAGCTGTAAAAAAGGCTGATTACGTCATTACAGGAGAAGGAAAAATAGATGGACAAACCTGGGGAGGCAAATTGATTTCACAAGTAATTGCTCGGTGCGACAAACAATTCAAACAAGCGATTCTGGTTTGTGGTGTTTTTGAAGATCCGGAAAAATTGCCAATATTTTTTGATTCAAAGGAGGTGTATTCAGTCCTATCTAAGGCGAAAAATGCGAAAGATTCAATGGAAAATGCAGCCATTTATTTAGAACAATTGGGAGAGGAAATAGCCCTAAAATACCTATAAGGCGGCCAATTTTCGTCCCGCTTCTTCCAGCATGGCATCATCTTTAGCAAAGCAAAACCGCAATATCTTATCTTCTGGAGGGGTTTCATAGAAGACTGAAACTGGGATAGACGCTACTTTTAATTCTTTGGTATATCGGTCGGCTAGGTCAACATCCTTTTCATCCGTTATCGCGCTGTAATCTAAGCATTGAAAAAAGCTTCCGTGGCTTGGTAAAATTTTCCATCTAGAATTGACAAAAAAACTGGCAAACAAATCGCGCTTTTTTTGATAAAAAGAACTTAATGAAAGGTAATT
This sequence comes from Cytophagaceae bacterium, assembly GCA_947460975.1. GTDB lineage: Bacteria > Bacteroidota > Bacteroidia > Cytophagales > Spirosomataceae > Aquirufa. The sequence continues at coordinate 155,151 of CANHGO010000003.1, read as the reverse complement.
ATTGGGATCTTTTAAGTACTCCGATAGCGCATATTGCAAAGGAGTGGCACTCGAAAAAGTAACCCATTGGTGTAATTTCCTAAACTCTGCCGTTAAAAATGGTGGGGCTAGGCAATAGCCCATTTTCCAACCTGTTACATGAAAAGTTTTGCCAAAAGAACCACAAACAAAACTTCTTTTTCTCAATTCGGGATGCAACAAAACACTGGCATGCGAAGCACCATCAAAAACAATATGCTCATATACTTCATCTGAAACAATTAAAATTTGGGTCCCTTTAATGACATTGGCAAAAGCATCTAAATCCGAAGGGTCCCAAATCGAGCCTGTCGGATTATGAGGCGAATTAACCATAATGGCCTTCGTTTTAGGCGTAATCTTGCGCGCTAATTCATCCCAATCGATGCGGTAACCATTGGATGCCTTTAAAGAAATATGAATAGGGATTCCACCAGCTAATCGGACAATAGGATCATAGGCGTCATACGACGGATCAAACATGATCACTTCGTCGCCAGGAAAAACACAGCAATGGATCGAAGCGAAAATAGCTTCAGTCGCTCCAGAGACAACGGTCACTTCCGTGTTGGCATCGAGCGAAATACCATAAAATGATTCCGTTTTAGCAGCAATACTGCTTTTTAGGACTGGAACGCCGGCCATGGGCGCATATTGATTGTGCCCTTTGGAATAAAATCTAAGCAAATCCTGTAGTCCTTCAGAGCAATCGAAACTCGGAAATCCTTGGGCCAAATTTAAGGCCCCTTCATCTGAGGCCATTTGAGACATTTTGGTAAATATGGTCGTTGCAACAAAAGGTTGCTTAGATGGAAATGTGATCATACTACTAATTTATACAGGGTTCACCATCATACCAAACTTGTTGGATTGTGAGGTCATCTGAAAAATGAATGAAACAAGCTCGTTTGCCTTCCTCTATACTTCCTAAATCTTGATCTAGATTAGCGACTTTTGCCGGGTAAATAGTGGCCATCCTAATCGCCTCTTCCAAAGAAATATTGGCTTTTTCTACGCAATTTTGAACAGCTTCTTGCATCGTTAAACTTGACCCTGATAATGTCCCCGCATCATTGGTAAATCGGCCCTCTGTCTGCGAGAAAAAATAAGGTCCCGACACGTCGTTGGTCACGGCATCCGTAATTAAAAACAAGCGATCCCCTTTGAGTTTTTTGGCTAATTTGACCGATTCGAAATCGCAATGTAGACCGTCAACGATTATACTCGTCCACGCATCGGAGGAAAAACTAGCCCCTACGATACCCAAAGCCCTACTTTGCCATTGGGACATGGCATTAAACAAATGGGTGATTCTTGAAATTCCTTGATTAATTGCCGCATTTGCCTGCTCAAAACTCGCCTCAGAATGCCCAATGGAAACCATGATGGGGCTCTCAATCAAACGATTTAAAACTGAAGATTCAAACATTTCTGGGGCAATGGTCAAATAAGTAGGCAGGCCAACGGTCTCCGAAATTAACGACTCGATAAAAGCCATATCCGGCTTTTGAACGAATGTTTCTTGGTGTGCACCCCGACGAACCGGATTAAAAAAAGGTCCTTCTAAATGTAGGCCGACAAGCCCTTTCCCTTGGTAATTTTTACAAGCTTGGATCGCTTGTGACATGGTCGTTTTGGGCGAACAGTTTAAAGTGATTTGAAAGGCAACCGTTCCTGTTTTAATATGTTCCTCGAAAGTTGACCTAATGCACTCCGTAGTTGCTTGGTTTGAAAATAATTTTCCTCCTCCTCCATACAGCTGAAGGTCTACAAATCCAGCGCATAAAAAGCCATTTTTAGCTCCCTCGCCATCGCCTGGAGCAAACTTGGCAATCCTTCCGTACTCGATGACAATTGACTTATCTCGAATCCATTCTGAACCGGTAAAAATTTTGTCAAATCTGATTTCTTGCATACCTATTAATATCCTGCGGCCTGCCCATCTTTCCTAGATTCTGTTCCGCCAAAATATACTTTTCGGATTGGATCATAGCGAATACATTGGTATCCCCCATAAATTCCAGCCATATAACCAACTTGATGTCCTTTCTGCAAAAGCTCCCGTATTACTTCATATGGATATCCGCTTTCAAGCGTAATCATACCGCCTGTTGGCTCCATAACCTCCCCCGTGGGCTCCGAAGAACCCTCGTGATTAATCCTAGGAAAGTCGCCAGCCTCTTGAACGTTCATACCAAAATCCACTACATTCATCACAATTTGTGTGTGCCCCATAGGTTGGAATGCACCACCCATCACGCCAAAAGACATGATTGGCTGACCATCCTTCGTCATAAAAGCAGGGATAATCGTATGGAATGGCCTCTTTCCAGGCGCATAAGTATTATTCTCGCCTTCTTTCAGGCTATACATCTCTCCGCGATCTTGGAACATAAATCCTAAACCATCTGGCATCATACCCGATCCAAAACCCCGATAATTGCTTTGAATTAAAGATACCATATTGCCATCTTTGTCGGCCACCGTCAAGTAAATCGTATCCCCATCTTTTAATGCAGGATTTCCAGCATCGAAGTGTTTTGATGCGCGATTTGGGTTGATCAACTTACGTCTTTCTGCAGCATATTCTTTAGAAATTAAACTTTTTACGGGGATTTTGGCAAAGTCCATATCCGCATAATACTTGGCTCTATCTTCAAAAACCAATTTTTTAGCCTCCGTAAACAGGTGAATATGTTCCGCGCTTCCTACTTTGATTTTAGAAAAATCATATCCTTCTAAGATATTCAACATCTGTAAAGCCGCGATTCCTTGGCCATTGGGCGGCAATTCCCATACATCATAGCCACGGTAATTGACCGAAACCGGGTCAACCCATGTTGAAGTATGCGAAGCTAAGTCTTCATAACTCAAAAACCCTCCATTTTTTTTCATGAAAGCATCCATGGTTTTAGCCATGTCTCCATTGTAAAATACATCTCGGCCTTCCTTTCCTAAACGTTCAAGGGTATTGGCTAAATTAGGATTTTTGAAGATATCCCCTTCTCCGGCCACCTTGCCATTTGGATAATAATGCTTGTCCACATTCGGGTATTTCCCATAATTGGCCTGAACCCTAGCTAAGGCAGAACCTAATTCTCCATGCACGGGGAAGCCATTTCTTGCATATGAAACAGCTTTTTCTAGGACCTTATTCATAGGCATAGAGCCAAACTTTTTATGTAGTTCAAACCAGGCATCCACGCAACCCGGAACACTGACAGGCAAAGGACCCGTGGATGGAATATATTTGAGGCCACGCTTTTTAAATTCGGCTAAGGTCAACGATTTAGGTGATCTTCCCGAGCCATTCAGCCCGTAAAGCTTTTTGGATTTAGCATCCCAAACAATGGCAAATAAATCCCCTCCGATTCCGTTCACATGCGGTTCCACAACACCTTCCATCGCATTGGCAGCGATGGCAGCGTCAATAGCATTGCCTCCAGCCTTTAAAACGTCAAGTGCCACTTGGGTCGATAAGGGATGTGAAGTTGCCGCCATTCCATTCTGAGCGATCACTTGAGATCGAGTCGCCCATAATTTTCCATAAGGTCTGTCCTGTGAAAAAAGTGCGAAAGGCAATAAGAAAAATAGTAAATAGTACTTCATAGATTATCAGTTTTTGTACCTCTAAGATAATTTAATTTCGCTAGCTTTACCAACTTTTAAAAAGTTGGTAAAGCTTAAAACCATAACTGAGAGTCAGAATGATTTTACCGGAAAATAGCTTTCCGGTTTAAACAAAAATCCCGCACAAATGTTTGTGCAGGATTTTGAATTTCAACCCAAATAACCAATTTAATTACTCCATTTTTGTTTAATCCGTTCTGAAATGTAATACATACAAGGAACGATAATCAACGTCAAAATGGTAGAAAAAGTTAATCCAAAAATGATGGTCCAAGCAAGAATCCCCCAAAATACGGCGGAGTCAGAACCTATAAAAATGTGTGGATCTAGCTCGGTAAACAAGGTGGTAAAATTAATGCTCAGGCCTAATGCCAATGGAATAAGTCCCAAAACAGCCGCAGATGCAGTTAATAAAACGGGCGTTAAACGGATACCACCACCTTCGATAATGGCTTCCTTCAAGTCATAGCCACGTTTCAACCTAAGTTCTTCGATAAATTCGATTAGTAAAATTCCATTTTTAACTACGATACCTGCTAAGGCGATGACCCCTACCCCAGACATGATGATCGAAAAGGTCATCCCAAAAGCCATAAAACCTAAAAGCACGCCAATTAAAGACAACAAAATCGTGGCGAAAATAATGAGCGGTTTAACGGCAGAATTAAATTGGGTGGCCAGAATTAAATAAATCAAAATCAATGCGGCAAGGAATGCTATGCCCAAGAATGACCCTGCTTCCTTTTGATCTTCTTGCTCACCGCCCATTCGAATTTTGTATCCTTGAGGAACATCTATACTTTCAAATAGAGTAGTCAACTCCCCTACGATTTCATTGGCATTATATCCTTGTACTACATCAGAGCCTAGGGTAATCACACGCTCTTGGTTTTTCCTGTTGATCTGACTAAACGAGGTCGCATAGTGAATGTCGGCAATAGAATTCAAAGGAACTTGGCGTAAAGCACCACCCATATTCATATCGCGGTAGGTAATATTCATCGAAAGTAATTTCTCAATTTGATTTCTCGAATCCCCTTTTAATCTCAATTGAATTGGATATTCATCCTTCAAGTCGCGGAATTTAGAAATCTCTGTTCCAAACAATCCAGTTCTAATCGCCATAGCCACCTGAGCGGAAGATATTCCTTCTCGAGACGCTTTTTCACGATTTACGTCAATGATAATTTCTGGTTTATTGGTCACCAAGTCAGACTTCAATTCCTGAATTCCTTGAACACCGGATTTAATGATTGTTTGACGAACTTTCTTTTCTAAATCTTGAAGAATCGCAAAATCATCTCCGGCAATTTCGATCGAAATGGGTTTCCCTGTAGGCGGGCCATTGCTTTCGCGTTCGATAGCCATTTCAACTCCCGGGATCGGATTGTTAAAAAATTCCTTTTGAATTTTATTTAATACTTCACCCGTTTTGATTCCATCGCGCAATTGCAATTTCTCAAAGGCGATTGTGACTTTGCTCTTGTGAGGAGTAGCGCCACGGTCAGGGTTCATCGGATCTCCCGCATTTTTACCCACGTTGGAAATCACAGAGTTAACAATTTTTGCGTATCCCTCTTTTTTGATGAATGTAAATACGCGGTTTTCAATCACTTTTGTGATCGAGTCCGTGACTACCGCATCTGTACCGATTGGATTCTTCGAGTAGATATAAATATAATCTGGATCGCCTGAAGGGAAAAAGACTACTTTTGGTTTCACAATGCCCATTAAGACGAAGGTAAATACCAATAATAAAAACGCTGCCAGAGTGACAAAAATAGATCTTTTACCAGTCAATACCCATGAAATCAACCGGCGATAATTATTTTTAAAATTAGGCAAAACCCTTTCTTGGAACGGTACCACCCACTTAGGTGTAATCACAAAATGATTAAACACATACAACAAAAGTGCGAAAACAAAGAAATTACCAAAGCCAAAATGGCCTAGTCCAAACCCAATCACATATCCAAAAATAGCTAAGCTTAACAGGATAAATACAGTCCTTCGGATGTCAGCAAATTTGGGTGCTTTCACATCATTCGCCTCCTCATCATGTCGTTTCATAAAGGATACGGCAAAAACAGGATTCATCACATAGGCCACAAATAGCGAAGCAAATAAGGTGATAATTAACGTGATAGGTAGGTATTTCATGAATTCACCCACGATACCAGGCCAGAAAAGCAAAGGCAAAAATGGAGAAATCGTGGTTAATGTACCTGTCAAAACTGGAACAAAAACTTCCGAAGCGGCTAATTTAACGGCCTCGACAATCGTCAGTTTTTTGAAATTATTAAACAGCCTATGTGCATTTTCAATGACCACAATGGCATCATCCACCACAATTCCTAAGCCCAATAAAAACCCAAAAAGAACAATGGTATTTAAGGTGAAATCCAAACTTGGCATAAAGAGGAAGGCCAATAAAGCGGAAAGAGGAACAGAAAGTCCAACAAACACCGCATCACGAACACCCATAAAGAACATCAATACAATCACCACAAACAAGAATCCGAGGATTACTGTGTTGATCAAATCCGCTAAGTCGCCACGTGTTCTTTCAGAAGAATCCGCCGTAACCGTCACGACTAAACCACTCGGAAATCTTGTCTTCTTAAATTCTTCAATCGTCTTTTCGATGCGATCCGCAGCTTCAATTAAATTAGCTCCACCTCTTTTAATGACGTTCAGCGTAATTACTGATTTGTTGTTCAATCGAGCAAAATCCTGCTTTTCTTCATAACTGTCGACCACCTCAGCTACATCCTTTAGTCTAACTCGGGCACCCGTAGATGACCCTACCATCAAATTGGCTAATTGGTCCACCGACTTTAATTCCCCGGTAACCCGAAGGGAACGACGAACACCATTGACCGCTAAATCTCCTCCTGAAATATTAACATTTTCTCCTTGAACCGCGCTTTGAATATCATAAAATGTCAAGCCATAACTCTGCATTTTATACAGGTCCAAATTGACCTGAATCTCCCTCTTCAAAGCTCCCAAAATATCCACTCGGTTAATTTCAGGCATCCCCTCAATCTCATCCTGTAAATCTTCCGCATACTTCTTCAACTTGTCCAACGGGTAATCCCCCGCGATATTGACGTTCATAATAGGGAACTCGGAAAAATTAATTTCCGCGACTGAAGGCTCCCGAGTTAAATCTTTGGGTAGATCGCTGATGGCTTTGTCCACCGCATCCTGCGTCCTCTGCTTCGCAATGGGGACGGAGACATCCGTATTAAACTCGACAATAATCACCGAAATATCTTGGAGCGCATTCGATTTTACACGCTTAACTCCCGTAATTGACTTGATTTGTTTTTCAATCGGCTTATTAATTACATTTTCAATATCCGAGGGCGTAGTTCCTGCATATACGGTCTGTATAACCATTTGAGGTACAACGATATCAGGGAATTGCTCTTTGGGAAGGCTGGAATAAATCCCAAAACCCGCCACAAAAATGATGAATGTAAAAATGTAAACAGTGGTGCGATTTTGAGCCAACCAACCCACCATGTTATATATAAAGCCTTTGCCTTCGGGCAATTGCTCATTTTTTGAATTTTTTTCCATGCTAAGAATTATTTGGAATTAAAATGAAATTGATTGGCCATCCACTAATTCTTGGAATCCTTGCGTAATGACTAAATCGCCTGCTTGAAGCCCCGTAAGGATTTCAGCTTGTCCATTGAAAGTAAGTCCTATCGTAACTGGGCGAGCCTTCGCAATTTTTTTTCCATTTTCCTCGACAGCCACATAAACCAAATTACCTTTCTCGGTCTTTTGAATAATGTTCTCACTGACCACTAAAGCATTTGATTTGGATGAGTCGTTGATGTTAATGACGGCCAACTGGTTTGGTTTCACGTCACTTCCATTTGGAATTTTAGCCTCTACATCAAAAGTTCTTGTTAATGGATTAACCATTTTAGAAACTAATGAAATTCGAGCTGAAATCTCCTTATTAATGTCTGGAAATTTAATGACAATAGGATCACCTGTTTTAACCGTTCCCACGTACGAATCCGCAATTTTAACCATCACTTTCAAATTGCCTAAATTAACGATTTGGACAATCGGCAAACCTGGAGCTGCCATCTCACCCGCTTTTTGCCTAACTAATTCAATCGTTCCTGAAATAGGTGCAACGACCTTCGATAAGCCTAATTGGGCCTGCAACGTAACCAATCTTTTTTCCAAAGATTCCTTGTTTGACTTGGCACTAATAAATTGTACCTCTGTTCCAATTTGCTGATCCCAAAGCGTTTTTTGCTTGTCGAAAAGTGTTTTTGCGAGGGCCAACTGATGCTTCACCTCTTCCATGGACTCTTTCAAAATATTATTATCTAAGGTGGCAATAAGCTGCCCTTTTGAAACATTTTGACCTACCACCACTGGCAAAGAGACAATCATTCCACCCGTTTGAGGGCTCACTAAAACCGTATTTTCAGCGATTACATTTCCTTGAGCTTCCACAAAATGCTTAAAAGTTTGAGGACTTACTGGGCTAACAGAAACAGCTATTACTTTTGAATTTTCGCCTGTTTCCACTTTCCCCATGGCACTTTCTAAGGCAATAATTTTTGCATTAATTTCTTTAGCTTGATTTTTTAAATCGGCTAATTCTTGTTTTTTGTCAACGGATTTGTTGCATGCGGCAACCATTAAAATTCCACTTAGGAGGATGAATAAATTTTTCATGAGTGTTTGTTAAAATTCTTATTAGTCAATATATAAAGTACCATTTGCCTTTTCTAGCTCAACTTTAGCGATGAGGGCGTTGTATAAGGAAGTAAAATAATTTGCTTGAGATTCCTTAATAGATGATTCTGCATTCAAAACTTCAAGATTAGATCCGACGCCTTGTTGGTATTTCACACGCGTCACACGTGAAATTTCATTTGCCAACATCAGATTTGCTTTTTGCTGCTTCAGCGATTCCAATGAATTTTTCAAGGTTATCGTTGACTGAGACCGTTGGAAATCAATCGAAGACTTCAACAAATCAAAACTTTGGCGAACTTTTTGAAGATTATTGGCCGATTGTACCGCTTTGTACTTTTTGGAATTACCGTCAAAAATCGGGATTTGAAGAGAAACTGAAATAGCTGCATTATCAAACCATTGCTTTGACAATAAATCACCAAAAGCATTTGCACCCGCATTATATCCATAATTAGCATTCAATAATAATCGGGGTAAATAGCCCGCCTTAATGCTTTTCAAATCCAATTCCGCTAGGTTTTCTTGGGTTTTCAAAATGGAATATTCAATTCGATTGGCATAGTTAAAAGGTCCAGCCAAGTCGTTAAAATTGTTTTGTAGTTCAATTTGCTCCAAGCTAACACTTAAGCGAATCGACTCTTCCATGGGATATCCCATTTGGAATTTCAACAGCGAATAGGACATTTCTTGAAGTCGGTATACATTCTCTAACTCCGTCTTTAAATTATTTGCTTGGACATCTAAGCGCTGTACGTCTATTTTCTCTACAAATCCCTGAGCATTCAAGGCTTTTGTTTCTTTCAATAGGGAATCCAGTCGGCTAACATTCACCTGCAATAATTGCATGCGCTTGTCATTCACCAAAATACCATAATACGCTTTAGTCACATTTTCGGCCACTTGCTGCTTAGACTGAGTCACACCCTTCACAGAAAGATCTTTGTAAACTTGGGATGCTTTTAAGCCCAATAAATACGTTCCGTCGAAAACGAGTTGGCTCATCGATACATTAGCAAATCCAGAATTTTCCACACCAAATTTTGCAGCGATCAATTCGCTCTCAGGAGCTGCAGGATTAAAAATTCTTGCTGGAATAAATACACGTTGCAAAATCAGGTTATTCACAAATTGAACCCCACCGTTTACTTGGGGGAGACCTATTGCTTTAATCTCATTGATTTTGGCTCCTGCATTTTGCAAATCAATTTGGCTATTCTTCACTTGTACATGATGAATGATGGCATAGTCAATCGCTTCTTTTAAGCTAAAAGACTGCGCCAAGCTTCCAAAAGAAATTAAAAAGGAAAAGCCGACAAAAATATTTCTTAGGCGGATCATAAGGGTAAATTGTTTTTATAAGATGTGTATAGTGTTAAACCTTTTTCGGTTAAAATCCCGCGCATGAAAATATCCAACATGACCAGTTGGGTTTCGTACAAGGGTAATTTGTTATTTGGATAAAAATCAGGATTAAAGGCAAAATTAACTTCGGCCATCCGCAAGCGCGCTAATAATTCGAAATCGATATCATTTCTGAAATAGCCAAATTGTGCGCCTTTTTTAAAGTCTGCAATCAGATTTTCGTTGATACATTTTTCGCTGTGCTCTACGAAAAGGGTAAAGGCATTTGGGAAATACTTTTGAATCTCGTATAAAAGACGAGGATTCATTTGGGTGATTAAATCCTTGGTCATCTCGAAAGACTTGAACATCTTTTCGATCACGTTTGAATAGAGCCTATCCAGCTCTTTCCATTTGGCAAAATCCTCTTCAGTGAACATTTTAACCACTTCATATACCATTGAATCCTTATCAGGAAAATGTTGATATATCGTTTTTTTCGAAATCCCTAATTCATTCGCAATCGCATCCATCGTGACGGTCTTTACTCCGTAACGAAAGAATAATTCAGTTCCTTTAATTAAAATACGCGATTTCATTTGCTAAACTCTGAGGGTAATTGAGTTGCAAAACTACGGAAACTTTTAGAGACTACAAAGTTTTCTTGTATTATTTTTAGATTAATAAAAGATTAATTTTGACTAACGGCCAAAATCATCTTGCAAGCGGACGATATCTGATTCGTCAGAAGGTTGGTTTTCATCGGTATGTTGCCAGATTTCCGCCACTACTCCCCAGCGATCTAAGCCGATTAATCGGTGGCGTTCTCCTTGTTGGAGTTTAATAAAATCCCCAGCATCATAAGAACCCACGGAGCTTTGTTCGTCTGTATCTGAGATGGCGATGCCGACAGGCCCAGAAATGACGGTCCAGATTTCCGCTCTTTTAAAATGGTATTGCCAGGAAAGGCGTTTTGCAGGGGCTACAATCAAAAATTTGGGACTTAATTTATTGGTGATTTGAATCGCATCCATGCTCAAGTTAGGGAAAAATTGAGCCGCGAACTTAGGTGCCTGTGATTCGTCCAAAACAAAAAAACCTCCCCAGGGTCTAGAAAAATCTTTGGAAATCACTTGATATCCTAATTCAGCAATATAGGTTTCTACCTTTTCGAAAACTTCTTGGGCAGTCAAATTACTTTCAAATATTGGCAGCATGTTTTATAAATTTTTACAAAAATAAAAAGACGGGAAAAGATTCCCGTCTTTTGAATAAAATATAATGTTATAATTGATTACTTCTTCTCGTCAAGCTTCCAACCCGCACGATATTCGCGCTTAACAAATTGGTTTGCGGCCTCAAAATTCGTAATCCTCATATTGGCCGCATCCCAGTCGAGCTGCTGACGACCAATATATTTAGCCGTTCTACCCTCTCCTTCACGAAGCATATAAGTACGAATGGCAATATTTCCCATCAAAACGGATTCTGTAAATGGTCCTGAATAGTCAAACCCAGAGCTCACTTCCATTTTACCATATCCTGCTTTACAAGCCTCAACCCATTGAGTCTGATGACCTGCTGGTCCATTAGCTACACGAGCATACGTAATTTTGCTTGGCAATTCCGCTTCTGGCACTTGCTTTCCATTTTTGAAAACCTTAGGATACATTCCATAAGTACCGCAAGTCATGATTCCTTTAGTGCCAATTAAAATTACGCCATTCGTTCCATCTGGATCGCCAATCACCTCACTCGCCGGAATTCCTTCTGGATGTGGGGCACGAAGTCCTCCGTCGTACCAAGTCAACGTAACAGCCGATTTATTTCTAGCTGATGGCGCATAGCGTAAAGTCGTCATGGATGATGGTGGACATCCTTCTGGAATCCACTCAGGAACCCAATCTTGTAAGAATACGGATCCCACTGAACATTCCACAGTTAAGGCATCGCGAATTCCCAACACTTTAAATGGAGGATCTAATAAGTGACATCCCATATCTCCTAAGGCTCCGGTACCATAATCCCACCAACCTCTCCACTTAAATGGCAAAAGGGCTGGATTGTATTCTCTATATTTAGCAGGTCCTAACCAAAGGTCCCAATCTAACTCTTGGGGTGCAGGTGATCCCGCAGCTGGGTAGGTAATTCCTTGTGGCCAAACTGGGCGGTTTGTCCAAACTTGTACCGTATGAACTTTGCCAATAACCCCCGCGTCAAACCACTCCATCATTTGACGAACACCGTCTCCTGAGGAGCCTTGATTTCCCATTTGGGTCACCAACTTCATTTCACGTGCTTTTTCGGTCATCATTCTAGCCTCAAAAATATCGTGCGTCAAAGGCTTTTGAACGTACACGTGCTTTCCACGGTTCATCGCCGCCATCGCTATAGTCGTATGCGTATGGTCAGGAGTAGATACAATAACGGCATCTACATTATTTCCTTCTGCCTCTAAAGCTTTGCGGAAATCTTTGTAATATTTAGCGTTTGGAAGCTCCTTGCGGGCTTTTGCTGATTGGCGATCATCGACATCCACCAGGGCTACGATGTTTTCTGCTCCTTTATTAAAAGAACTCATAATGTCGCTATACCCTTTACCGCCGGCACCAATTCCCATGATGTTTAATTTATCGGAAGGAGCTGTAAAACCTTTGCCCAACACGTGGCGAGGAACAATGTAAAAACTTGCGGCGGCTACTGAAGCATTTTTGATAAAGTTTCGCCTTGAATCATTACTCATAATAATCGTTATTTAGGTTAGTTAAATCGGATAAGATGATTTTATTAATCCAAATACTCTAGATAATTAAAACCACATGATTTAGTAAAATTGATTAAAAATTGGCAAAAAGCAAACCGAATGAGATATATTTTATTTTTCTAGAACTACAATAAACGAAAAAGGGGAAGCTTTCGCCTCCCCTTTTTTCTAAACTTATTTCAAAAGATTACTCAGCTTTCTTAGATTTTTTCTCTAATTTTTTAATCGCTTGAGCTCTTTCAGCGCCTTCCATTTGCTCTTTTAAAGCAGATAAAGCACCGATATCACCCATGGTCGATTTCTCAGCTGTAGAAGCTGCTGGTTTGTCAGCTGCCGCTTTAGTCGTTTTCTTTTTCTCTGGCTTAGCCGTAGCAGCTGCTACTTCTTCAGCCGTAGCTTCCGTAAACGTTCTTGTGTGAGAAAGAATAATCTTACGATCTTCTTTTTGGAATTCAATGACTACGAAATCCAATGCCTCACCTACTTCAGCCACAGACTCATCAGCCTTAACTAATTGCTTCAAAGGAGCTAAACCTTCTATCCCGTAAGGCAATTCTAATACAGCCATTTTATCTGTCTTAGAAATGATGGTTGCTTTTTGAACGGATCCTAATGTAAATACGCTTTCAAAAGTATCCCAAGGATTTTCTTCTAATTGCTTATGTCCTAAAGCTAAACGACGATTTTCAGCGTCTAATTCTATCACAACCACATCTAAAGCATCACCTACTTTAACAAATTCAGATGGATGCTTGATTTTCTTGGTCCAAGATAAATCAGATACGTGAACTAATCCGTCGATACCTTCTTCTAACTCAAGGAATAAACCAAAATTAGTTAGGTTACGAACTGTTCCTTTATGTTTGGTACCAATCGCATATTTAGCAAGTAAATCTGTTTTGTTCCAAGGATCTTCTGTCAATTGCTTAACGCCTAATGACATTTTGCGCTCAGCACGATCTAAAGTCAACACAACAGCTTCCATCTCATCGCCTACTTTCAAGAAATCCTGTGGATTACGTAAATGTTGAGACCATGACATTTCAGACACGTGGATTAAACCTTCAACGCCTGGAAGAACTTCTAAAAATGCACCGTAATCGGCCACATTAACAATTTTACCTTTTACTTTCGAACCAACTTCAGTTTCCGCAGCTAAAGCCTCCCAAGGGTGTGCTTGTAATTGCTTCATACCTAAAGAGATACGTTTTTTGTTTTCATCGAAATCCAACACAACCACTTGGATTTTTTGATCCAATTTCAACACTTCTTGTGGATGGTTTATGCGGCCCCATGAAATATCAGTAATGTGAAGTAAGCCGTCAACACCACCTAAATCGATGAACACACCGAAATTAGTCATGTTTTTAATCACTCCTTCTAATACTTGACCCTTATCTAAATTCGTCAAAATAGTCTGACGTTGAGCCTCAAGATCCTTTTCAATTAAAACTTTATGGGAAACAACTACGTTGTCATTTGTATGATTAATCTTAACCACCTTAACCTCCATATTTTTACCTACAAAAATATCGAAATCACGGATTGGCTTCACGTCAATTTGAGAACCTGGCAAGAACGCCTCAATTCCAAAAATATCAACAATTAAACCGCCTTTAGTACGACGCTTAACAAAACCATTGATGATAACATCTTCTTCCAAAGCTTTCTCAATGTTCGTCCAAGCACTCATTACCTTAGCCAATTTGCGAGACAATGTTAATTGGCCATTCGCATCTTCTTGGTTTTCAATGTATACTTCTACTTCATCACCAGGCTTTAAATCTGGCATATCACGGAATTCAGAAGCAGATACTAATCCATCTGATTTAAATCCAATGTTGATGATTACTTCACGGTCTGTTTTGCTCACTACTACCCCCTTCACTACCTCTTTCTCAGTCACCGAATTTAAGGTTGCCTCAATAGCAGCCTCCATTTTTTCTTTAACATCAGCCGCATAACTGCCACCGAATCCTTTACCTTCAACTAAATCCCAGTCGAAATCTTTTGGTTGTTTTGACATAAATTTTTTGCCCTGGTTACATCAACACGTCGGGCTAACATGCTGAACTTAAGTGTATAATTAAATTTTAAATCGGGGTGCAAAGATAAATAAAAATATTTCATATTCAATGAATTTCTTTAAATTCGAATTCTCAAGACCTATCAAACATGAAAAAAATCAATCTTTTGGGCTTACTAATGGCCTTCATTCTTTTTTCTTTCCTTAGTTTTTCACAAAATTCAAATAAACCCATGGCAGCAATTTCGTCCAAATCCTTTGGCAAAACCCCTTCAGGAGAATCTGTTACCCTATTTACCATGAAAAATGCTTCTGGAATGGAAGTTCAAATCATGAATTATGGAGGTATCATCACTAAAATTTTAACTCCCGATAAAAATGGTATCGTCGAAGATGTGGTGTTAGGTTTTGAAACATTAGATGAATACATCAAAGAAAACCCGTTTTTTGGTGCATCCGTAGGCCGTTATGGCAATAGAATTGCCAAAGGAAAATTTACACTAGATGGTGTTGGGTACCAATTACCTCTTAATAATAATGGAAATTCCCTACATGGAGGTTTAAAAGGATTTGACAAAAAGGTCTGGCAAGTAATTTCATCAGGCGAAACGGCAGATGGACCTAAACTTGTTTTAAAATATATATCCACCGATATGGAAGAAGGATTTCCAGGAAACTTAACAGTTCATTTATCGTATATATTAACAGCTAAAAATGAATTGTCGATTGAATTTTCTGCGACGACTGATAAAGCAACGGTGATCAACCTGTGTAATCATAGTTATTTCAACTTAAGCGGAAATGGAAAGCAAAATGTGTTGGGTCACACCTTGCAATTAAACGCTCCTAAACTTGTAGCTGTAGATAATCTATTAATCCCGACCGGTGATTTAATTCCTGTGGCAGGAACGCCATTCGATTTTTTAACGCCTCAAGTGATTGGCAGCAGAATTGATCAAACAGAAAATGAGCAAATTAAGCGTGGGGGTGGTTACGATCATTGTTTTGCATTTGACAAACCAGTAGGCCAATTTGCCGTGGTAGCCATCGCACATGATCCCATTTCCGGCCGTACGTTAGAAGCGTCGACCACCGAACCTGGAGTTCAGTTGTACACGGGCAACTTTCTGGACGGACACCTAAAAGGAAAGAATGGAGCTGTTTATGGAAAAAGATCAGGTTTCTGTCTTGAGACCCAGCACTATCCAGATTCTCCGAACCAACCAAGCTTCCCGAGCACTGTGTTGAGACCCGGAAATCGCTATACTACTAAAACCAATTATAAGTTTTTCGTTCAGTAATCAATGATAGGTTTAAGGGAAATCAAATTCCCTTAAACCTATTTTATAATTTTTTTGCCTCCTCCCAATACACATCCATCTCAGCTAAGGTCATTTCCGACAAAGCTTTTCCCATTTCGGCCGCTCTTTTTTCAAGGTGCTGAAATCGTTTAATAAATTTTCTGTTCGTTCGCTCCACCGCCGTTTCGGGATTTAGGTCGATAAACCTTGCAAAATTGACCAGACTAAAAATAAGATCCCCCAATTCACCTTCCGCTTCATTTCGATCCGCTTCGGATAAATCTTTACCCACAAACGTTTCCTTAAATTCCCCTAATTCCTCCTCCACTTTTTCCCAGACCTGCTCCTTTTCCTCCCAATCAAATCCCGCGCCCCGAGCTTTTTCCTGAATGCGCATCGCCTTAACTAAGGCCGGCAGGGAATTTGGCACGCCGCCTAAAACGGATTTGTTCCCCTCCTTTAATTTTAATGTTTCCCAATTGGCCTTCACCTGTTCTTCCGTCTCAGCCACCACATCCCCATAAATGTGAGGGTGGCGCGAAATCAATTTTTCACATAAGCTATTCAACGAATCAGTGACGTCAAAAGCACCCGTCTCCGAACCAATTTTCGCATAAAAAACTAGATGCAAAAACAAATCGCCTACCTCTTTCTTGACTTCATTTAAATCGCCCTGAAGGACCGCCTCAGATAATTCGTAGGTTTCCTCTATCGTCAAATGACGCAAAGAATCCATCGTTTGTTTTTTATCCCAAGGGCATTTTTCCCTCAAGTCATCCATCATACAAAGTAATCGATCAAAGGCCTCCGCCGCTTCTGGATATCGCATCATTTATGGGTTTAAGCCGTAAAAACGGACATAGTCAATAACAAATTTATTAGGAAATATCGAATCGTCAACCCCCTTTTGGCCACCCCAATTTCCACCTATCGCTAGATTTAATAAGATGTGTTGCTTTTTGTCAAATGGCCATTCTTCCCAACCTTTGCCCGAATTCTCAAAATAAAAGTATTGTTTCCCATCAATATAGGCTTGGATCGTTTTAGGAGTCCACTCAATGGAATACACATGAAATGCGGTATCAAAATCATCCACTTTAGTGGTTGACGTTTTCTGCGTTCCTATCACATGATTAAACGCTTTTGTGTGAACCGAAAAATGCATCACGGTCGGGTCAAAACCCACATGTTCCAAGATATCAATTTCCCCATTGTCCGGCCAATACTGTCCACCATAATCCGACTGACTCGCTAAGGTCCAAATAGCAGGCCAATTGCCTCTACCCACAGGAACTTTCGCGCGAACCTCTACCTTGCCATATAAAAAATCTTTTTTGCCCTTAGAAACGATGCGCGCTGAAGTGTAATTCTTACCTCCAAAATTTTCTTTTTTGGCTTCGATCGTTAGCAAGCCATTTTCGATATGCACATTGTCTTTGTCGGCCTCCGTGTAATATTGCAATTCATTATTACCCCAACCAGAACCTCCAACATCATAAGACCAAATTTTTGAATCCGGTAATCCCGGTGTGTCAAATTCATCTGCCCAAATAGGCGTTGCCGTAAAAGTAAAGACCTTAGGCGCTGAAACTATTGGCGCGGGAGCTTGTTGGCTTAGAGGAAGTTTCTCTTCAGCCGACTGGCAAGCCAAAGACATTGAGATAAAAATCCCGGCCGTCAGTAAAAATCGTTTGTGCATCATAAATTATTTTGAATCAAAAATAGATAGAATCAAAGTTAATCCCTATCCCAACAAATTTTAATTCCGTAATTTAACGTCAAATATTTTTCCATGGATTTCAAACTCACTTCTGCTTATAGTCCTACCGGCGATCAACCCACCGCTATACGCCAATTAGTAGAAGGAATTGCCAATAATGAACAAGCGCAAACATTGCTGGGCGTCACAGGATCAGGCAAGACGTTTACCATTGCAAACGTAATTCAGCAAATCAATAGACCCACGTTAATTTTAAGCCATAATAAAACCTTGGCAGCCCAATTGTATGGGGAATTCAAGTCCTTTTTTCCTGAAAATGCGGTCGAATATTTTATCTCCTATTACGACTATTACCAACCCGAAGCGTTTATTGCCTCCACCGGGACTTACATAGAAAAAGACTTATCGATCAATCAAGAAATTGAGAAATTACGTCTCGCCACAACGTCCTCGTTGATGTCTGGCCGAAGAGACATTATCGTAGTCGCTTCGGTCTCTTGTATTTATGGCATGGGAAATCCTGATGAATACCGGAATTCGATTTTACGCATAGGCGTGGGGGAAGTAATTTCCAGAAATCAGTTTTTGTTTCGCTTAGTGGAGATTTTGTACGCACGTACAGAAGGCGAATTTTTGAGGGGAACTTTTAGGGTCAAAGGTGATACCGTAGATATATTTTTAGCCTATGCAGATTTCGGGTATCGGATCATCTTTTTTGGCGATGAGATTGAACAAATCCATCGGATAGATCCATGGACGGGAAAGAAAATTTCCACCGAAACGTTGATTGCTATTTTCCCAGCGAATTTATTTGTGACGGGTAGAGAGACATTGAATCAAGCCATTTCATTTATCCAAGAAGATTTGGTCAAGCAGATTTCCTATTTTGGTAAAGAGGGCCGACTAACGGAAGCAGAGCGAATTAAGCAGCGGACGGAATTTGATTTGGAGATGATGCGAGAATTGGGTTATTGCTCAGGCATCGAAAATTATTCCCGCTATTTTGATCAAAGAAAACCGGGCCAAAGACCCTTTTGCTTATTAGACTTTTTCCCTGATGATTTCCTGATGGTCGTCGACGAAAGTCATGCCACGATGCCGCAAATCAGAGCCATGTGGGGTGGCGACCGGTCTAGAAAAGAATCCTTGGTCGAATATGGATTTAGGTTGCCGTCCGCGATGGACAATCGGCCATTAACTTTTCAGGAATTTGAAGACGTCATCGGCCAAACCATTTTTGTTTCTGCGACGCCTTCCGATTATGAGTTGAGGCGTTCAGAGGGCGTGGTGGTGGAGCAAGTCATTAGGCCAACAGGCCTTTTGGATCCTTTGATTGAAGTAAGGCCAACGAAAAATCAAATCGACGATTTGTTGGACGAGATTCATGGCCGGATAAAAAGTCAGGAGCGGGTGTTGATAACTACCCTAACCAAACGAATGGCGGAGGAATTATCGAAATACTTAGACCGAGTGGGGATTAAATGCCGCTATATACATTCAGAAATCAAATCGCTAGAGCGGGTTGAAATATTGAGGGAGTTAAGGCTTGGCGTTTTTGACGTATTAGTGGGGGTCAACTTACTTCGCGAGGGCCTAGATTTACCGGAAGTTTCGTTGGTTGCTATTATGGATGCCGATAAAGAAGGGTTCCTACGTGACATTAGGTCCTTAATTCAAACGATCGGTCGGGCAGCCAGAAATGAAAATGGGAAAGTACTCATGTATGCGGACCGAATGACGGGCTCGATGACCAATGCGATTTCGGAAACCAATCGGAGAAGAGCCATTCAAATGGCTTATAATGAGGAACATGGGATAACCCCAAAAACCATTTGGCGAAGTCATGAGGAAATTATGGAGCAAACTTCCATTGCCGATCGGATGACTAGGCCTACCAAATCATACGGACTTAGCCCGGAAGAGCGTTTGCAAGTGGCAGATCCACTTCTTCAATACATGTCTAAGAAGGAATTAGGCAAGCAATTGGAAAACGTCCGCAAAGAGATGGAAAAAGCAGCGAGAGAATTGGATTTCCCATTAGCCGCTAAATTGAGAGACGAAATGAATGCCATCGAAAAAATGGCCTTAAAATAAAATGGGTTAAGATTTTAGCCCTAACCCATTTGAAATTTTATTCCTCAATAAAAGGATAATTCTCCTCTACGTAAACGTCCTTGTACGCCTCTGATTTATCAGGGAATGGAGACACCTCCGCAAAATCCACAGACTCTTGAACAAGCACTTTAATTTTTTCGTCGATTTTATCTAAATCTGCTTGGGATAAAATATTATTTGTCAAGATCGTATGCTTCACCTGCTCGATGGGATCGCGATCCTTGTAGGATTCCACCTCGTCTTTAGAACGATATTTTTGTGGATCCGACATCGAGTGTCCACGGTAACGGTAGGTTCTAAACTCTAAAAAAGTAGGTCCTTCACCAGCACGCGCACGAGCAGCTGCTCTTGACACTGCTTCGTGAACTAACTCAACATTCATGGCATCCACCGGTTCAGAAGGCATATCGTATGCTTCGCCTATTGTATACAAATCGGTTACGTTTGACGTTCTGGAAACGGAAGTTCCCATCGCGTAACCATTGTTTTCAACCACGAATATCACAGGCAATTTCCAGAGCATGGCCATGTTGAATGTTTCGTGCAAAGCACCTTGACGTACCGCACCATCCCCAAAATAACAAATCGAAAGGTTTCCTGTTTTCTTGTATTTTTCTGCAAAGGCTAATCCAGCTCCTAAAGGTATTTGGGCGCCTACAATTCCATGACCTCCTACAAATCCAACGCTTTTATCAAAAATATGCATAGAACCTCCTTTGCCTTTTGAGGCTCCAGTGATTTTACCATAAAGTTCCGCCATGATGACGTTAGGAGAAGTTCCTAAAGCCAATGGGATACCATGATCTCGGTACGCTGTGATGTACTTATCGCCTTCGATTAAAGCCGATTTTGACCCTGAAGAACAAGCTTCTTGGCCTATATATAAGTGACAAAAACCTTTAATTTTTTGCATTCCATACAATTGGCCGCATTTCTCTTCAAACTTGCGTTGCAACTGCATTGATTCATACCAATAGGTGTAGGTCTCTTTGGAATACTTAGGTGCTTGTGTGTCTTTCTTTGCCATCGAATATTGATTCATTTAAAATAGGGCTGTTGGAAAATCCCGAGTCCTATTAATCATGCGAAATTAAAACAAAACAACGTAGCTGCCAAAAATTGCTTCAAATTCCCTCGATTCCTTCCAAAAAATCACATTAAATTCTTTATTTTTACATGTTTAAGCCATTTTATTCCTCGTTCATGTACCTAAAATCTTTACAGGTCAAGCAATTTAAATCGTATGAGGAGGCTCAATTTGACTTCATTCCAGAAATAAACTGCATTGTGGGCGAAAATGGGATTGGAAAAACGAATCTGCTTGACGCAATTCATTTTTTGTCCATGACCAAGAGTGCTAGAGGCATTGCAGATCCGCTTTGTATTCAGCATGAAAAAGACTTTTTTATGGTTCAAGGAAGTTTTATTTACCAAAAACATTTGGAATCTGGAATTCCTGAAAGTGAAACACAAATCACTTGTGCTGTGCAACGGGGACATAAAAAATCACTACTGAGGGATCAAAAACCGTATCCAAGATTAGCGGATCATATTGGAAATTTCCCTATTGTATTAATGGATCCACACGATACTGATTTAGTTCGGGAGGGAAGTGAAGAACGGCGACGGTTTTTTGATGGCATGATGTCACAGTTAGATCGGGGATTTTTAGAAAACTTATTGAGGTATAATCGGGTCGTTCAGCAGCGAAATATTCTATTAAAACAATTTGCAGAAAGGGGCCAAGTGGACCATTTGCAATTAGCCATTTACCATGAACCCATGGTCACTTTGGGAGAGCAAATTCATCAGGCAAGAATTGAATTTTTGGCTAGCTTTTTGCCGCAATTCCAAATGCATTATGCGGCTTTATCGGATGATCGGGAGCAGGTCAGTATCACGCTGGAATCAACTTTTATTTCAGGGGAATTCGATGCGACATTGAAAGCGGGGGAACAACAAGATTTAGCTGCGCAGCGAAGTACCATCGGAATTCATCGGGATGAATTTTCTTTTGAAATCAATAATTTCCCGCTTAAAAAATTCGGTTCTCAAGGCCAACAAAAAAGTTTTGTGGTGGCGATGAAATTAGCCCAATTTGACTCCCTTGTGGCTGCAAAACCCAGAAAACCTTTGTTATTATTGGATGATATTTTCGACAAATTGGATGACCGAAGAATTCAGAGATTGATTGAAATGATGGCACAGGATCATTTTGGCCAAGTGTTTATCACGGATGCGAGACCCGAACGGACCAAAAGTCTTTTAAAAAGCTTAAAAAATCACATTCAATACATCCCGCTCTAGCGAATGGCCTGATCGATGGTTGACAAAAAAGAATACAGTGAGTTTTCCTCCGCGAGCTGCTTTAAATTGTCTTCAGAATAGGAAATTCCATGTTGAATTATTGCATTTAATTCGTTCGAAACCTCAATCACAGAAGTTGCATCCACAGTAAGACCCAAATTATTACTCGACACCAAAGCACCGATCATCCCAGTTTGGGTCGCGAAAGTTGGCTTATTTGCCATAACCGCCCGAATCAACACAGAGCTCATATTCAGGAAATCTTGGTATAAGATTAGCACCACATCACTTATTTCAAAAGAAATTTGGACTTCGCGCGCAGGTAAATATCCATAGCAGCGAATGACTTCAAGTGCTGGGACCTGGGCTAGTTTAGCTTCTATTATGTTCTTGTAATATTCAGGTACGGGACCTGCGAGCATTAAACAAATTTTAGCAAGCTCATCTTTGGCTAGGGTCGCACATGCGTCGATAAATACCTCCATACCTTTTCGGTCGTCCAGGTATCCAAAGTTTAAGAATATCTTTTTATCTGTCGGGATTTTGAATTTATTTCTAAACTCGGCAACCTCAGGACTTGCGACTTCAAACTGTTTTACCGGGTCACAAATGGGGACAATACGGGTCTGCGTTTTTTGCGCTTCCATATACGGAACCAATGCATGAACCAAACAAAATAAGTTTTGAATTTGCCCGCTATTTAGGACTTTGGAAAGCATCCACTTTTTTATTTGAGGATAAATCCCATGGTCATTTTCTGAAAAATTGGGCCGGAAATAGATGGCTGAAACGGCACATGGAGCTTTTTTTCCGATCAATATGCCGAGTTGATAATAATCGAAATACATCAACAAAACTTGGCTCGCGTTTATTTCCTTAGCTGTTTCAACCAGCAAATTCCATTCAATGATGGAACGCAAATAAATGGGTTTTGAATGGATGGAGTTTAATTGATCGGTTGGGATGCCGAGAAATGTCACGTTATTTCCCCAGGGATTAGCCTCTGTTTTCTGCCTTTCATCAAATTGCGACTTAAAAGATTCGCCCGTTGACACATATAATTCAACATCCTTATTCCCACTATAAAACCCAATTACATGAATGAGATAGTCGGGGTGATGCCCGTCCGTAATCGTATCAAAAAGAAGGATGCGGTTTTTCAAAAGAAAAAATTATACGACAAAAATACCCAAATAAAAACAAAATAAGAATACCCCAATTTATTCGAATTTCTTATATTAAATTTACCTCCACTATGAAAAAAATATACTTCCCCTTAATTCTTGTTTTTATCTCCTTTTCTAGCTTTAGCCAAGGCCAAAAGCGTTATAAAAATATCGTTTTTGAAGCTATTGATACCTTATTGAATATTCCATATGGCCAATCGGTCAATATTAAAAATGAAATAGAGAAGCATTCCCTGGATGTCTACTCTCCTAAAAATGACACGTTGAAAAAACGCCCATTAGTCGTTTTTGTCCATGGGGGCGGTTTTGTGAATGGCGATAAACGAACTGGCTACTCGAGAGTCGTTTCGGAAAATCTAAGTCATAGAGGGTTTGTGGTGGGGTCCATCAATTACCGATTAGGAATTGCAGAACCTAAATCAGACGTATCCTATTTTGAGGCCATGATTCGTGCCGTTCAAGATGCGAAAGCAGCGGTTCGATTTTTTAGAAAAAATGCGGAAAATTACGGCATCGATACAAGTAAAATTTACATTGCTGGTGGATCTGCCGGCGCGATGACCGCTTTGCACTTGGCCTATTTGGATCAAAAAGAAGTTCCCGCTTACATCGATTTGGCAAAAAATGGCAGCATGGAAGGGACTTCGGGCAACGAAGGATTTTCGTCTAAAATACATGGAGTGGTTAATTTCTGGGGGGCGATGGTCAATTTTAACTGGCTAAATACGGGAGACGTTCCCGTATTCAATGTCCATGGAACGGCAGATAAAACAGTTCCTTTTGATTCCTCTTTTGCCTACCATAATTTTAAATATGGAAGCCAAATTATTTTTGAAAGAGCCTTAAACCAAGGGGTGCCCACGGGTGTCAAATTATCCGAAAATTTAGGTCACACCTTAGACAACAATAAGCCCGCCATCCTTTCTTCGCTGCAGGAAGTTGGCGAATGGCTTTATGCCCTGGTCAATCGCTCTAAAACAACGCCCAATATTACTCGGTTTGAAAAAGAGATAAAAGCGCATGAAATAGAAGATTCAAAAACAAATTACTCTTCTAATGCCCTATTATTTACGGGCAGCTCATTCATACGATTATGGAAAACCATTAAAAAAGATTTGGGCCCAGCTGAAATTATTCACCATGGATTTGGGGGATCAAACATCAGTGAAATGGCTTATTACATTCCAAGAATCGCTTTTAATCATTCCTTAAAAGCTATTTATATGTATTCTGGAAGCAATGATTTGTCGGTGAGCAAGCAAGATAAAAGCCCACTCCAAATTCTTGAAACCTATAAATATGTCGTAAAATTACTTCGTTCAAAATTCCCGAATACCCCCATTTATTACATTGCGATTTCCCCCAATGAACGCCGTTGGGCCGTTTGGGATAAAATTCAGGAGACCAATGAGCTGATAAAAAATTACAGCTCCACTAAACCCAACATGTATTTTGTCGAAACGGCGAGCGCTCTGTTAGGTGCTGATGGAAAATATCAACCCCAATTACATATCGATGATAAACTTCATTTTAATGAAAAAGGCTACGAGATTTGGACTAGAATTATGCGCAAATCCATCGCTGAAATAAAATAGTCCGCTACGAATCTTTTCAAAGAAATTTGAACAAAAAAATAGGCCGAAGAAACATTTCTTCGGCCTATTGTATTTACAAACGATTCGGATGTATTTAGTTAACCCAATCGCGAACCTATAAGTTTTTCTTCTTCAATTCACTTACCGCAAAATCAGCTGCACGTGCGGTCATCGCCATGTAAGTCAACGATGGATTTACACAAGATGAGGAAGCCATGGCAGCCCCATCCGTCATAAACACGTTTTTAACCTCATGCACTTGATTGTGTTTGTTCACAATAGAATTCTTAACAGAGGTACCCATACGTGCCGTACCCATTTCATGAATACCTAAGCCAATATGCGTTCCTTGTCTGTTGTACGCATTGACATTTTTAAATCCAGCAGCCTCTAACATTTCTGCCGCATCATGCATCATATCTTCCCTCATTTTTAGTTCGTTGGATCCAAAAGAAGTTTCAAATTCCAACACAGGAAGTCCCCATTTATCTTTCACGGTTTGACTCAATTGGAAACGGTTGTTTGGATCAGGTAAAATTTCACCAAATCCACCAAATCCTACATTCCATTTTCCAGGATGAGTTAAGCTTTCTTTGAAAGTTGCCCCAAATCCGTCCATACCCGTTCCGCGTCCCCAACCATCACGACTGGCTCCACCCTGATATCCAAATCCACGGATATAATCACGCTTATCTTTTCCCCAGTTGCGGAAACGAGGGATATAAAGGCTGTTAGGTCTGTTACCAAACATATAATCGCTCTCAAATCCTTCAACGGTTGCCGAAGCCCCCACATTTAAATGATGATCCATGATGTTGCGACCTAATTGGTCACTATCATTTCCTAATCCATTTTGGTAACGACTTGATTTTGAATTCATTAAAATAGAGGTAGAGCCGATAGCCCCCGCATTCACAAAAATAATTTTTGCGAAATACTCTCTTACCTCCATGGTATTTTGATCAATCACACGTACCCCTTTCGCTTTTTGGGTAGCCTCATCATAGATAATTTCAGAGACAATCGAATTATGCACCATCGTCAAACGTTTTGTGCGCATCGCTGCTGGTAAGGTCGCCGATAAAGAACTAAAATAAGCCCCGTAAGGGCATCCGCGCATACATTTATTTCTAAAATTACATGAGCTTCGACCTAAATCCGTGTGAACTTTTCCAGGATTTGTTAAATGTGCCACACGGCCTAAAGTAACAGGTCGGCCTAATTTTTTATTTACTTCATTCTTAAAATGTACTTCCGGAGCCGTCATCGCCATCGCTGGTTGGAACTCACCATCTGGCAACACATCCAATCCTTCGGCTTGGCCTGAAATTCCTGCAAATTTCTCTACGTAAGAATACCATGGCGCCATATCCTCATAGCGAATAGGCCAGTCGGTCCCGATGCCATCTTTGGCATTCGCTTCAAAATCTTGTTTATTCCAACGATACGAATGACGTCCCCATAAAAGAGATTTTCCTCCGGTATGGTACGCGCGTATCCAATCAAACCCACCTTTCTTCTCGATGTATGGATTTTGTTTATCATTCTCAAACAAATAACGATGCTCCTCATTAGGCGTATACCCAGTTCGCATACCCGCCCAATATTCCTCCGCGGCCATGTTGGTAGGTCTGCCTCTGTGATCAAATTCCCAAGGGTGTTTCATCGCAGTTTCGTATCCTTCAATGTGTTTAATCTCACGACCACGCTCAATAACGGCTACCTTTAATCCCTTTTCTGTTAATTCTTTGGCGGCCCAACCGCCTGAAATTCCTGAGCCAACGACAATCGCGTCGAAAGTTTGACCCTTTATGGCATCTATATTTATGTTCATCTTATGCTAAAAATTAATATTGAAATGATTTTTGACCAGGCAATAATTTGGTTGCCTCAAATTTCCCGGGGATAGGTTGGTATACAAACGATGCCTCTATCCCTTTTTCTGAAGTATAGTATCCTAAAAGAGTCAATTCTTTGATCAAACGCCAAAATGGAACGCCATTCGCACCTTCCAACGTTTCCTTGTCTACGTTATCACCCACCTTCATTCTACGTTGTTGATAGCTGCGCATCATGTCCTTTGTATTCGATTCCAAAAGCGTCAAAACAGCCACTTGGCCATCCTGATTTTGAGACAAAAATTTAGCTTTCATTAAATCGTTCACGCCCTTTAGGAAACTGGCATGTTCAGGAGCTTTGTAACAGTCCTTCAACATCAATTCTATAAATGCGGGAACGCCTGCGTCGATTGCGCCAGCTGTATTTGTTTTAGGGATAATGTGTTCTGCCACGGCAGCCACTATTTGTCTTTGAGCGTCTGTTAATGAAAACACATCTGCATTCAAAAATTTCCCGCTTTCCTTCACATCCATGGCAAATAAAGTAGGTGCGGTAAATGCACCACCGACCATCATGGCTATTCGGGAAACTGCTTCTCTTCGATTAAACATAGAATTTTATTTAGATAAAAAACAAATTTAATCAGATTCTTGATTTTTATAGACTAATTATAAAAAAAAGCCTGCAAGCTAAAATGAAATGCAAACAGGCTATAAAAAGAAAAGCTGGCAAGGTTGTAAAACAGCCTCAAGCCCTTCTATAATGGACGTCTCGTGATAATGAGAAATGGAGGGAATGATAACACCTAAAGTCTTTGAACACTTATTTAATAAACTGAGGGATATCGTATTTTTTTGATACCCCACTTTGTTTGCATATTCCTGAATAGTCTTTCTCGTGTCTATGTTGATCATCGGATGATCATTCAAAGCCCGAGAAATAGTGGAAGGGGCACACTTGAATTTACGGGCAAGGTCTTTAATTGAAACAGTGTTTCCCATCTAAATTCTTGAATTTTTATATTGGTTAACTAATCAAATGTATCAATTTTAGATGAAAAAATTACATTCATTTGATAAGTATCAGGGAAGTCTAAGTATGACGGTTGGCAAATAATTAGGAATTTTCCCCCTCGCTTCCTAATTTCATCTTTCTAAACCTGTCACGTATGCCCACTTCGAATCCTGAATTCGATAATAATAAAATACCTGTTCAAAAACTATGGCAAGTCATTATTGCCTCCTCCGTAGGAACGGTGATTGAATGGTATGACTTTTATATTTTTGGTTCTTTATCAGCTATTATTTCTTTGTCATTTTTTCCTAAAGATGACCCAACGGCCGCCTTTTTATCCACGTTAGCGGCATTTGGGGCTGGATTTATCGCAAGGCCTTTTGGAGGAGTCATCTTTGGACGCCTGGGAGACCGAATCGGCAGAAAATATACCTTTTTGTTAACCTTATTATTAATGGGAGGATCCACGTTTGCCATTGCATTCATTCCCTCCTATTCTCAAATCGGCCTAGTAGCTCCTGCCATCTTATTATTCTTGCGTATCATCCAAGGCTTAGCATTAGGGGGTGAATATGGAGGCGCCGCCACATATGTCGCTGAATATGCGCCAGATGCACACCGAGGAAAATACACAGCCTACATTCAAACTACGGCAACCTTAGGTTTTTTTGTCAGCATCATTGTGGTTTTGGTTTGCCAAAATATCATTGGCGATGCGGAATTTAAAGAATGGGGTTGGCGCATTCCCTTTGCCCTCTCGGGAATTTTAGTCGTGGTCTCCTATTTTATTCGTAGAAATATGCATGAATCGCCTTTATTCGCAAAATTAAAAGCGGAAGGCGGACTATCTAAAAATCCATTGAAGGAGGCATTTGCTTCGAAAGAAAACCGCCGATTAATGCTGATTGCGATGTTTGGGGCCATCATAGGCCAGGGAGTCGTTTGGCATACAGGTCAGTTCTACGCGCAAATATTCATTAATAAAATACTGCAGGTCGACTTTGTCACGACCAATTTAGTGATTGCCGCTTCCTTGGTCGTGGGAACGCCATTATTTGTCGTGTTTGGTTCACTTTCAGATCGCGTGGGCCGAAAAGTTATTATGTTAGGCGGTATGGCCCTAGCCGCTATTTTTTATTATCCCTTGTTTGCTTGGATGTCTGATATTGTGGGCAAAGAAGGAACGATGGTGAATGGGGCGGTGCTGCTGACCAACTGGGGTAAAATAGAACTCGCGTTTATTTGCTGTTTATTAGTGACTTTTGCCGCGATGGCCTATGGCCCGATTGCCGCATTTTTAGTGGAACTATTCCCCACCAAAATTCGCTATACCTCGTTGTCTATCCCCTATCATTTTGCCAATGGCGTTTTTGGAGGTTGCGCTCCCTTCGTAGCCACCTGGTTAGGTGCCGTCACACATTCCAATTTTGCCGGAATTTTTTACCCCATCACCTTGGCTGCGATCACGGTAATTGTAGGTATCATATATTTGCCAGAAACAAAAGGTAGACCCATCATGGATTAATTGCTATGGAAAAAATATTTAAAGAGGCTATTGAAAACGAAGCTATTTTAGCGACTAGAAGGCATTTTTTAAATACTCTAGGTACGGGTATTGGTTCCCTTGCTTTGGGATCTGCCCTTTGGAACTGCCAGACTTCTAGCAAGCCACAAAACTCAGCATTTAAAATTCCTCCCCATTTTGGCAAAGCAAAATCGGTTATCTTTTTGCACATGGCTGGGGCGCCTTCCCAACTGGAACTGTTCGATTATAAACCGGTATTAGCCAAATTTGACGGAAAAGAATGTCCCAAAGAATTGATCGAGGGAAAGAAATTTGCCTTCATTCGAGGCATCCCTAATTTATTGGGGCCCAAAGCTAAATTTGCCCAACACGGAAAATCAGGACATTGGATATCCGACCACATGCCCCATTTGGCCACTCAATCCGATAAAATAACCTTCTTAAAGGGGATGTACACGGATCAGTTTAACCATGCGCCGGCCCAATTGCTCATGCACACGGGTTCGGCGAGATTAGGTCGGCCCTCTTTAGGTTCATGGGTTTCCTATGGCCTAGGCTCTGAAAATGAAAATTTACCCGGATTTATGGTCCTCGCTTCAGGCGGCAAAAACCCCGACGCGGGGAAGTCGGCCTGGGGAAGTGGCTTCCTCCCTTCCGTATACCAAGGCGTCCAATGTAGATCCGCCGGCGAACCTGTGTTGTTCATTCAAAACCCCGATGGGGTGAATGCTGATATTCGAAAAGCAAGCATTGACGCAATCAATTCGGTCAACGAAGAGACGTTTAAGGAATTTGGCGACCCAGAAACGGTGGCAAGAATTGCCCAATATGAGATGGCCTATAAAATGCAAAGCTCGGTGCCCGAAGTCATGGACATCAGCAAGGAGCCTGAATACATCCATCAATTGTATGGAACCAAACCGGGGGAAGAGGCATTTGCCAACAACTGCTTACTCGCCCGCAAAATGGTCGAGCAAGGAGTGCGATTTGTCCAATTATTT
Organism: Cytophagaceae bacterium; assembly: GCA_947460975.1. Lineage (GTDB taxonomy): Bacteria > Bacteroidota > Bacteroidia > Cytophagales > Spirosomataceae > Aquirufa. Next base: position 125,028 of record CANHGO010000003.1, on the reverse strand, counting down.
GATTGGGGTTGGGATTCACACGGAACGAGTAAAAGCGGATCGGTCGACTACGGATTGCATCAAAAATGTTTAGAAACAGATCGCGCGATTTCAGCTCTGCTCATCGACTTAGAACAAAGAGGTTTATTGGATGAAACCTTGGTCGTTTGGGGCGGGGAATTTGGACGCACACCGATGCAAGAAAACCGAGAAGGAAAGACTCAAGACTATTTTGGTCGCGACCATCATACAGACGCATTCACGATGTGGCTAGCGGGTGGAGGAATAAAACCTGGATTTAGTTTTGGGGAAACGGATGAACTGGGCTATGCGACGGTCAATGGAAAAACATCCATTTATGACCTTCAGGCGACTATTTTACATTGCCTTGGATTTAATCATGAGGAGTTTACATTTCCATTCCAAGGAAGAAATTTCCGATTGACCGATGTATATGGTAAAGTTATTAAACCCATTTTGACCTAAATTATGAAAGCATTCATTCTTTTTGGGGCTGTGATATTAGGAGGGATTTGGACTTTTTTCCAAATGGGCTCTGGGCCAAGCTACACCATCGATTATAGCACACAGGTCAAACCTATCATCAATAAAAACTGTATTTCATGCCATGGCGGTGTGAAAAAACAAGGTGGATTTAGCCTACTTTTCCAAGAAGAGGCTTTGGGCAAAACGAAGTCGGGGAAGCCGGCTATCATTCCGGGCCAACCGGAAAACTCGAGTTTCATTCAGCGATTGCATTCCAAAAATCCAGAGGAAAAAATGCCTTATCAAAGGCCTTCATTGACAAAAGATGAGGTCGATATTTTAACCACCTGGGTCAAAGAAGGTGCACGTTGGGGAGAACATTGGGCATACCAGCCCCTTAAAGAGCCTTCCATTCCAAATGGCAATTGGTGGAGTAGAACCCTCGCATTCATTGGAATTAAATCGGGCTGGGAAGCTAATGACATCGACTATTTTGTAGCCGCAGAACAAAAAAAACAAGGCTTAGGCCACGCCGAAAAAGCATCAAAACCAGATTTACTACGCAGGCTTTATTTAGATCTAACTGGATTGCCACCCACGCCAGCAGAATATCAAGAATTTGAGGCTGATGCGTCAAACAATGCCTATGAAAAGCAAGTCGATAAATTATTAAAATCCCAACATTTTGGTGAAAAATGGGCGTCGATGTGGATGGATTTAGCACGGTATGCCGACACCAAAGGATATGAAAAAGACGATGCGCGAACCATTTGGAAATACCGCGATTATGTCATCTCCGCCTTCAATCAAAATAAACCTTACAACCTATTTTTAAAAGAGCAATTGGCCGGCGACCTATTGCCAAATCCCACCGAATCCGATTATGTTGCCACGGCTTTTCATCGGAATACAACCAACAATGACGAAGGAGGAACCGAAGATGAGGAATTTAGAACTGCAGCCATTTTAGATCGAGTAAATACCACTTGGGAAGTGTTGCAGGGAACAAGTTTTGGTTGTGTGCAATGTCATTCACATCCTTACGATCCCATTCGCCACGAAGAATATTATAAGTTCATGGCCTTCTTTAATAATTCGCGGGACGAGGATATCCCCGACGATTCGCCTAATTATCGCCATTTTAAGCAGCAAGATCAAGGAAAATTGGATAGTTTAAAGAATTATTTATTAACTCAGCCGAAGCAAATACAAAAGGAGTGGACTCAAACCTTACGTTTTGTAGAACCTAAAATTCACCCCCATTGGGCAGACCAATTTGTCAACGGGGCTCTATCAGATAACAAATATTTGGCCGTAAGAAATGGAGGATCGGTCCGATTTAAAGCCGTGCCATTAATGGGAAAAACAAACTTAATGATTGCTTGTAAAAACTCTGGCCCAGCACCTACCTATATTACCATTCGCCAAGGAACTAATTCGGGGCCCATTGTTGCCCGCTTAAAATTAGACACAACCCTACAAGAAAAATATGCTAAACCTAAGGGCACATGGGTTAAAGGTTGGGCTTATGCTTTCTATAAAATTTCTTCCTTAGCTGGAAAACAAGACTTAGTTTGGGAGTTTAAAAATGCTAAAACAAAGCCAGATCAAAACACGGCTTCGATCGGTTTTTGGATGATGATCCCCGAGGTCCCGGCCAATTTAAAACCGACTGATTTTCAAAAAATTGCGTATCAAATTATTTCCGCATCGCCAGAAACGACGACACCCGTTATATTAGAAAATCCCGTGGAATTTACTAGGCCTACCCGACTATTTAACCGAGGCTCGTGGCTAAATCAAGGCCAAGAAGTGACGCGGGGAATTCCAGCTTTGTTTAGTAAAAAACCAGTTTCAAATCGCTTAGAATTAGCCGAATGGATGGGTGGAAAAGAGAATCCATTGACAGCCAGAGTGGCGGTGAATCGTTTTTGGGAGCAGTTGTTTGGTACTGGAATTGTAGAAACTTTAGAGGACTTAGGCAGCCAAGGCCTGACCCCTGTAAACCAAGGTTTATTAGATCATTTGGCGTATCAATTTCAATATACATTTAAGTACCAACCGAAAGAGTTGTTGAAATACATCGTGATGTCTGCGAGTTACCAACAATCCTCCATAGTTTCGGAAAAGGTGCGTGAGAAAGATCCATACAATCGCTACATCACTCGGGGCCCAAGAATTCGATTGAACCCAGAACAATTGCGTGACCAAGCGCTGCTTTGGTCAGGAATATTATCCACTAAATTGGGGGGAGCGAGTGTCATGCCAGACCAACCCGATGGTATTTGGAATGCCCCATATAGTGGGATGCAATGGAAAAAGAGTGATGGAGAAGACCAATGGCGCAGATCGCTTTATACATACTGGCGGAGAAGTAGTCCCTATCCGACGATGGTTTCGTTTGACGCCGGGACTCGAGATGTTTGTCTTTCTCGAAGAATCAGGACGAATACTCCCATGCAGGCTTTGAACACGTTAAATGATCCGGTGTTCATCGAAGCATCCCAATTTTTTGCGCGTAAGTATCCAATCACTGGCGCTGAATTTATTAAAAAAGGGTATTTAGATTTATTTGGAAAGCCTATTTCGGAAAATAAATTGGCCAAATTAAATGCTTTTTATGCGAATATGCTGGCCTACTATTCAAAGAATAACAAGGAGACTTTGGCCTTTTTAAAACTTTGCCCTGACAATAATGTACCTAAAGACCCGGCTATTTTGGTGGCCAAAACTATGGTGGCAAATGCATTATTTAATATTGATGAAAGTATAAATAAACCATAATCAACATATTTGATTAATTTAGACCTTACAAATAAACCTAATTCATTATGAACGAGCATTTACCGCGCAGAGACTTCTTGAAAACAAGTTCAGCGCTTATTGGCGGATCGCTTTTAACCTCAACCCCTATGAAAAAAATTGCCCCAAAAGCCGGAGAAATTGTCCTTGGACATGGAAATTTCAAATACAAAGTAGTACCCAATTGGGGTATCTTAGACGCTGGCAAAAACCCAGTGAACGATTGCCATGAAATGGTGGAAGATGCAAAAGGCCGATTGATTTTATTGACCAACGAAGTCAGAAATAACGTCATCATTTACGATAAATCAGGTAAATTATTAGAGACTTGGGGACATTCATATCCGGGTGCTCACGGCTTAACCATTTTGAATGAAGGGGGCGAGCAGTTTTTATTGATTTGCGACAATACCCGCCACCAAGTAATCAAAACAGATTTAAAAGGAAAAGAAATATTTAAAATTGAATACCCGAAGGAAACAGGTGTTTACGATCATCCAAACCAATTTGTTCCAACTGAAACTGCGGTCAATCCTAAGAACGGAGACATTTATGTAGCTGACGGTTACGGAGCGAATTACATCACACAATACGATTCAAAAGGCCGCTATATTCGTCATTTTGGTGGAAAAACCAGTGAATATGCGGACGATAAATTCAATTGCTGCCATGGTGTGTTAGTCGATACACGTGATCCAAACAATTGGACTTTATTGATCACAGACCGAGTGAACAACAGCTTAAAAAGGTTCACATTAGACGGTAAATTCATCACGCGTTACCACCTTCCAGGTTCATTTGTTTGTCGGCCTGTTTTACATGGCGACTACATCATTGCCGCTTGTTTTAGAAGCACGGATGGATCGTGGGCTGGCTCAGGATATGTGCAAATTTTAGACAAAAACATGAAGGTTGTTTCTACCCCTGGTGGATCAGATCCTATCTATAAAAATGGCGTTTTACAGAGACAATATAAGGAGGATGAAAACAAAGTGTTTATCCATCCACACGATGTGTATGCAGATTCGGACCATAATATTTATGTGCCTCAGTGGGCGTCTCAAAAAACGTATCCTATTAAATTAGAACGAATTTAGTCTACATGATTTTATTGGACGCAGGCCCATCGGATTGGGTATTGTTTTTTGGGCATTTTCATCCCGTACTCGTACACTTGCCTGTCGGGATGCTCGTGCTTGCCTTTTTAATGTACTTTTTTTCAAAAGAACAGCACGAGGGCTTGCGTCAAAAATCTGTTGCGACTATATTTTTATGGGCTTCTTTGAGTGCCTTCATTTCATGCGCCATGGGCTGGGCTTTGTCCCAAACAGGTGAATACGATGAAGATACCTTGTTTTTTCACCAATGGTTAGGCATTTCTACGGGGGTAATTTCAGCGGCCTTGGCTTATATGGCTAAGTTTTGGTCCGATGAAAAAACGATGATGAAATTGTTTAAACCCGTCTTATGGGTTTCATTAGTTCTAATCACCATCACAGGACATTTAGGCGGAAATTTAACGCATGGTTCGGATTATTTAACTGCTTACTTGCCTCAACCAATTCGAGGTTGGGTCGGGATGGAAGCTCGGGCCGAAGCGGCTGAGGGCGGAGCTATTATTCCAAAGATTGACAATATCCAACAAGCGATTGTGTACCAGCAATTAGTCCAACCGGTCTTAAAACAAAAGTGCTGGTCTTGCCACAATGCCGAAAAGCAAAAGGGGAAATTAAGGATGGATACGCCTGAGTTTTTAATGGCGGGTGGAGAGGATGGTGCTATTATTAAAGCGGGAATGCCACTGGAAAGTGAAATGATCAAAAGACTTTTAATGGATGCGAGTGAAGAGCATCACATGCCGCCTAAAGGAAAAACCCCGATGACGGAGGATGAGATTGCTGTTTTGCAGTGGTGGGTCCAACATGGAGCTGACTTCAAGAAAAAGGTGGTGGCTTTGCCTGCCGATGCTAAAATAAAAACCATTTTGGCCAAATATGCATCGGGTACATCGTCGACGGAACCTTATTGGTCTCCAGTGTTTAAAATGTCCATTTCTGAGGCTGATGAGGATGATATTGCCAGCCTACGAAAATTGGGATTATTGGTGAACCCAGCGGCGAAAGACCAAGCATTTTTGGAGGTCAATGCCGTGAATGCACATGGACTTGCCGATAAAGAATTGTCGGAATTGTCTTCGGTTCAAGAGCAAATAGTCCAATTAAAATTAGGGCAAACGAAAGTTACCGATAGTTTTATGCCTCAAATTGCTGACATGCCGATATTAATCCAGTTGGATTTAGACCATACCAACATAAGTGATAAGGGGGTTGTAGCATTAGAAAATTTGAAATATTTAGAATCATTAAATCTATACGGGACCCAAGTTTCTGATGCGGCCATCTTGAGTTTAGCGAAAATCAAATCGTTGAAAAGAGTGTTTCTATGGCAAAGCAAATTTACCGAAGCGGGTGTGGCCAAATTGAAAAAAATGAGGCCGGGTTTAACGGTTGATTTTGGTTTCAAAGGCAAATGGCCTTTGGAAATTGACACCGTTCGAGTGGAAGAAACAGCTAAATAGTACGATTTATTTAGAGCAAAATTATCCTCGAATTATTCGATCGGTTCTTAGGTATTTAAGATTTAATACTTCTTATTTTTTGACAGAACACCTCCCAATTGTTTAGACCTAAAATCATGAAAAATCCCGTTCTCAAGTTATTGTTTTTATGCATATGGTCACTGACCATAAACGACATGATGGGCCAAGTTATTTCACATACAAAGGCTAAAACTGCTCCGGCAAAAAACGTAATTATCCTTTACAGTGACGATCAAACATTCAGAACGATTCAAGCATTAGGGAACAAGGAAATCAAAACCCCAAATTTGGATAAGTTGGTCAAGGTTGGTTTGACATTCCAACAAGCACACGTGATGGGTGGACATCAGGGCGCAGTTTGTATTCCTTCCAGGGCGATGTTAATGACGGGGAGATATGTAAATCGATTGCCGGGTGATGGAAATATAATTCCCGACAGCTTGGTTAGTCTACCCGAAGTGTTGCGCCAAAAAGGATATACCACTTTTCATACAGGCAAATGGCATAGTGACAAAAATTCCTATACGCGTATGTTTTCAAAAGCCGATCATATATTTTTTGGTGGCATGCACTTTCCAAAAGAAGGTGGACAGGAACATCCTCGGGTGAACCACTTTGATCCCACGGGGAAATATCCCGCTGAAAAAAGTTTTTTAAGTGAAACCTACAGCTCCTATTTGTACGCGCAAACTGCCATTGATTTTTTACAAAGTCCTACGGCAAAAGAAAAGCCCTTTTTTGCCTACGTGGCCTTCACCTCCCCGCATGACCCGAGGACACCCACCGCAAAATTTGCCAAAGCATACGATCCTTCCAAAATTTCTTTGCCCACTAATTTCCTTCCGGAGCATCCCTTTAACAATGGTGATTTAAATGTGCGTGATGAGAATTTACTGCCACACCCAAGAACCGAAGAAGCGATTAAAGAAGATATCGCGGCATATTATGGAATGATTTCAGAGCTCGACGAGCAGATCGGGCGAATCATGTCGACGCTGGAAAAAGAAGGATTTTTAAAAAATACGTTGATTGTTTTTGCGGGAGATAATGGCTTGGCGATGGGCCAACATGGCCTCTTGGGAAAGCAAAATTTATACGAACATAGCATTCGAGTTCCTATGATTTTTTCGGGTCCGGGAATACCCAAAAATGTGCGGAATAATTCCTTTGTTTATCTGAGTGATATTGCGCCTACGATTTATGATTATTTGAATATCAAAGCACCTAAAAGCGTAGAGGCAAAAAGTTTACAGGCGATTATCCGCAATCCAACCAAAGCCGTTAGAGAACAAATTTATAACGTATATGGGCATTGGAGCAGGAGTTTGAAAACAAAGGATGGCTACAAATTGATTTTGTATAATGTGGATGGGGTGTTGACAAGCCAACTATTTAACCTTAAAAAAGATCCGTGGGAAAAGCATAATTTGGCGCAAGATAAAGCCCGACAAAGTCAAGTTTTAAGGATGCGAAATCTATTGAAAAAGGAGATGTTGGAAAAGCACGATAACCTGCATATCGACCTTCCTGATTGGGGAAGAACGGCCAAGCAAAAGTCGTCGGGAAGCTAATTTTTCAACCGTATTTCGGTAGGTACAAAGCCAATTCGATGGCTCATGACGTACAGCGAATCTCCATTGTTTAATGAGAATGGCTTCGTATACACTTGCCAAGTCTCCTTAGAATTCTTTCTAAAACCAATGGATGCACCGGCCGTTGGACATGATAATTGGACTGTTCCATTTGCGATGGCCACATTACTTTTTTCCGTTACCGGAGGTTTATCTTGGCCGTTCCACCATTCTTTAATCATCTCTAATTCAGGCTTAGCCCCCAGGTCACCATATTGTTTTATCCAAGCCAAATGCTTTCCTCTTAGCTCGACTAATTTATCTTTATAGGTTGGGTTATTCGCCAAATTATTAAACTCATGCGGATCGTTTTGAGTGTCAAATAATTCCTCCAAGGCTTTGGTTGGCCTAAACCATTTCATTTGCGTTTCATTCAATTTACCCGCATCTTTCAGTGCTAAGATGTGTAACATCAACGGGTTTTGAAGTCGGTATTTAATGTTTTGATAGTATGATTTTTCAGGCATATAATTCCGGATGTACTTAAATCGGCCATCACTGACAGCACGCACTCGGTCATATTCCGAATCCATTCGATCGCGGGCGGCATAAATATATTGACGCTTTGCTTTTGCTTTTTGACTCCCTAAAAAAGGCTGTCCATGAAGCGTTTTAGGCAAGGTCACGCCGGCTAAGGAAAGGACTGTAGGTCCAAAATCAACGAAGCTGATCAATTGATTATCTACTTTTCCTTTGGGCAAATTAGGTGCTTTAATCAGCAATGGAACCTTTAGGCCTCGTTGGCTTAATTCCCGCTTCACAAAAGGCATCCCATCGCCGTGATCGCTGTAAAAAAAGATGATGCTTTCTTCATATAAACCATCCTCTTTTAATTGATTGATGATCGCGCCAACTTGTTGGTCCATCACCATCACATTCGACAGAAAACGCGCCATGGTTTTACGGCTCACCGAATCATCGGGATAAAAAGGCGGCACCATTACATCTTTGGGATTAACCAAAAGGGCTTGTTTTTCTCGAACCCAAACTTGGGATTCGTGTGTTGTCTCAATATTAAAAACAGAGAAAAAAGGCTGAGATTTATCTGGCCTTTTACGCCAATGAGCCTTCTTGCTACTCTCGTCCCATGCTGTTACCGGTGCGTCAAATTGATAATCTTGTTTGGCATTATTGGTGCAATAATAGCCTGCCATTCGGAGGTATTCGGAAAAGCATTTTACGCCAGCTGGAATGACGGCCGAATAGGGTTTTAGGCCTTTGGGATAATCATCTAATGCATTGGCAGAAAGACCTAAGGTGCGCATGTTATGTCCACCGATGGCGGTTTGGTAATTTCCGGTGATGAGCGCACAGCGACTTGGGGCACATACTCCGGCGGTCGAATATACTTGGGTATAGCGAACTGCTTCTTTGGCTAATTGGTCCAATACCGGTGTTTTAGCGACTTTTTCGCCATAGGAACCGAGGTGAGGCGACATGTCTTCACACACGATCCAAACAATGTTGGGTTTTTTGACTGGATTTTGTGGGTTTGCAAATAGCCCAGATAAGGGAAAAAGAGAACAAAAAATTATGAGTATATTTCGCATGATTTAAACCAATTTTGACGTGATGAAAATACTAAAATATTTCCCTATAATCCTAATTTTCTTATCATTAGAAAGTAAAAGCCAATTTGTTCCCCTGCAAAATGATTGGTTAGTTAAGCCTGCCCAACAGAAATCGACGATCATCCAAAAGGGTTCCAATATTATTTTAGACAATGGCCTTTTGAGAAGAGAATTTTACCTAGGTAAGAATTTAGCCTGTTATAGTTATGTCAATGTAAGCAATGGCCAACAACTTTTGCGGGCGGTGCAGCCTGAGGCAAAGGTCGTTTTAAACGGGAAAATGTATGCGGTGGGAGGCATGGAGGGCCAAAAAGAAAGGGCCTATTTAAAGCCCGAATGGTTATCGCAAATGACTGCGGGAAAAGAGGATTTTGTATTTGTCGGCTCGACTATTTCAGATGTGAAACCCTTTATTTCTTGGCAAAGAAAAACATGGGCTTCCAATCATGGGCAGGCTACGGGAAAACAAATTTCTTTTGAATTTACCTCGCCCCTTCCGGAACTTAAAGGCATTCATGTATATGTGAATTATGAGTTGATCGACGGGTTGCCCTTGCTCGTCAAATGGGTACAAATTGAAAACAAGAGTTTGGTGAAAATAGGGGTTGACCGAGTGATTCATGAGGTGTTGGGATTAGTGGAAGAAGAAAGTGCGGTAGTAGGGAAACCGGAGGAAATGAAGAAACAGCATGGCATTTATGTGGAGACCAATTACGCATTTAACAATGCGATGCGCTATGACATAAGTGATCAAACGACGCATTGGAAGACGGAGCCTACTTATACTTCGCAGGTCAACTATAATTTTGAGACGCCCTGTTTGTTGGAAATTTATCCAGAGAAAGCCCCGGGCATCGACTTGAAACCAGGTGAGGTTTTTAAATCTCCGAGAACGCATGAGTTGCTCATGGATAGTTATGATCGCCAAAGAAGGGGTTTAATGATTCGAAAAATGTATCAAAAAATTGCGCCGTGGACAACTCAAAATCCGATCTTTATGCACCTGGTTAGTAAGAATGATGCTGAAGTTAAAACGGCCATTGACCAATGTGTGGCTACGGGTTATGAAGCGGTTATTCTGAGTTTTGGGAGTCATTTGAAAATGGAGGATTCGACCGCGGCGAATATAAATCGTTGGAAATCACTAGCCGATTATGCCCACGCTAAAAACATTTTGATTGGCGGATATTCATTGTTTAGTAGTCGGCGCATCAGCGACGCCGACGATGTCATCGATCCCAAAACGGGCAAACCAGGTGGTGCATTTTTTGGAAATGCTCCTTGTTTTGGAAGTCCGTGGGGACTGGCTTATCGAGATAAAATAAAGTTATTTTATACGAAAACGGGTTTTGATATTTGGGAAAATGACGGGCCTTATCCGGGAGATGTTTGTGCTTCTACGGTACACCCGGGCCATGAAGGTTTGAAAGATTCCCAGTGGCGCCAAATGGAAATTCAGAAGGAATTATATCGTTGGCTCAATGAAAAAGGCGTCTATATCAATGCTCCCGATTGGTACTTTTTAGATGGGACGCATAAGATTGGCATCGGGTATCGCGAGGTGAATTTTAGCCTTTCGAGGGACCAACAAAAAATATTGAATCGACAAAATATCCATGATGGGACGATTGAAAAAACAGCGGCGATGAGCTGGGGTTTTGTGCCATTAACCCGGTATCAAGGGGGCGGGCCTGAGGCGGTTTTAGAACCGTTAAAAGAGCATCTAAAAGATTATCACCAACTCATGATTCAATATTACGGGGCGGGGGTACAAGCCTGTTATCGAGGGCCAAGACTTTTTGATAGTGAAGAAACTAGAATCATGGTGAAAGAAACGTTAGACTGGTACAAAAAATACCGCGTTGTGTTGAATGCGGATATGATCCAATTGCGCCGACCGGATGGCCGGGATTGGGATGGATTTTTACATGTAAATCCCGGGGGAAAGCATAAAGGTTTTGTGATGCTCTATAATCCGACCAAAGAAATTATGCAGCGGAAAATCACCTTGCCTTTGTATTATACGGGCATTTCAAAAATAGCTAATCTTACCTCGAAAGAAGGAAAGAAAAAAGCCATTTTGTTAAGTCCTACCAAAGATATTACGTTGGACTTTACGATTGCTCCTGATTCGTACACTTGGTATTTAATAGAATAAATTAGGCTTTGGCGTAAGGTAGCTTTTCCAAAAGTTTTGTTTCGTAATAGCCATTAATCCCTAGTGAGCAAAGGCTATTGGCTTTTTCGATGGACAAATACCCATCCTCGTCCATGATTTCCTCCGGAATAAATGCTTGTTGGAGCGAGCCCACAACCAAAAATGTCCCGTTCAATTTGATCGGAATTACCTCTTCCAGTTTAAGTACGTATTGAACTTTAGACTCTTCCACAAATGGAGCAGAAATTCCAGGCCTAAAAAGAGGTGTTAGACCCACGGCCTCAAACTCAGAAATATGTTCTGGATATTTTGCACTGGTCTGATGGGCCTTGGCATAAATATCTTGGTGTACATGATTCACTGTATAAAACTCTGTGGCTTGAATATTGGCTAAGGTATGCGGGGCGGCTTCGGTAGGCCGATTGACGAATCCGATTAAAGCTGGATCCGCCCCTATGTGCACCAGGTTGCTAAATATGGCCAAATTGGTCTGTCCGACTTTATTGATTGTTCCAATCAAAGAGACACTTTTAAAGCCGCTAAGGGTATTTATGAAATGAGTTCGTGTAAAACGATCCATCAATTTAATTTGTTCAATAGAGAATGATTTCATGTGAATCTAACGAATGGACTAAGAAATTGTTGTGAAATAATGGAAGGAACGTTCAAATGAAACACTCAGAAATCACCATGAGGGCACAAAAAAAGCAGGGTTTATAAAACCCTGCTTTTAGGAAACCTTCTTTCATTAGTGGTTAGAATCATCTGATCTAAATATATCCTTAGGAGGATTGGATCAAAAATATGGAAAGAATTTTTTTCATGGGGCATGGCTAGCTTTACTTTTGGACCCAATGATTAAAAAGGTCCAAATTGCCTTAAGGATAAGTGATTTAGATAGCACCAGAAAGTTTTTTGAATAAAACCCTTTTGTCCAAAAGGTACAAGTTAATCTAAATTAAATTCTTTTAGAAAGGCTGAAGGCGTCTTAACTTGACTCTTTTTAAAGGCATTTGTAAATTTAGATCTAGATAAAAATCCTGAAGATTGGGAAAGGCTTTCTAATGTATTATTTATGGCCTGTCCATTTTTCACCAAAAGCATGAAGTGCGTGATTCGAATTTCATTTTTCCAATCGTTGAATGTGATTTTGAGGTGATCGTTGAAAAAGTAGGTCAACTGGTGTTTGGGGATTTGTATTTCCAAAGACATTTGAGTCAAATTAAAACCGGGACGAATGCATGGATTGCCTACCAAATATTCTTTGATGGCTTCGGAGATTTCGGTCAATCTTTTTGGGGCTAAAAAAAACGAACTAGACTTCTTATTAAAGAGAATATCATTTTCAATTTTTGACTGCTCATCCCCTAAATTTTTTATCAGTTTTCCTAAAAACGGTATTCCATACAGCTCTTTTGGAAAAAGTAAAATAGACAAATTAGATAAGAAAAAGAAAGCTGTAGTAAAGTTTATGGCCGTGTTGACAAATTGATTATTTAATACCGCTAGTCCGTAAAAAACAATAATTATTGAAATAATCAAAAAAGGGAGGAACGTTAAGAATAAAAATAACAAAAAGATGAAATACCAATTCCTGTTCCACCTAATTTTGAATGCTGGAATAAGGCTTTGATGCTGTTTTTTTACATGTCGAAAATAAATACAAGCACAAATGATGATATAGATAAATATGTGAAAAGGCCTAATGGCAATATTAAGCTTAGGCGAAATTAGTTGTTGATCCATTATCATAACCTTTGACGTATTCTGAATAAGCTCATTGGCCATTTCCAATTTATAGTCAAATGGAGTAAGAATATGTGGAAATACATTCAGCAAAAACACAAAAGCTGGTAAAAAATGTAAGTAGTCCCAAGCCCTAAGTCTTGCATCTCCACCATTTATAACAGTTCTAAAATAAAAATATAAGCTAGGGCCAGAAAGCGCATAAAGCGGCATCGCATTAATAAATAAAATCGCCACCCAAAAAGGTGATTTCGAGTATAAAACGGAGTGATTGGCTATGCAATAAATACTATTAATCAGAAAAAAAAGGATTAAATAAATATTAGCCCGATTGGTTTTATTGAGGAAAAATAATAAAACAAACGATATGATAATTGATGCATTAGAAGCATTTAATAACATTAGTTGATTTTTTTAGTAGTTAGGGTTTCTAAATATTGCGAATCATTATTGGTTAACCAAAATATAACATGATTAAAATCATGTTATTGGCCAACAATAAAAAACTCAGCACAGCGAATTAGAGATCGCAATGCCCCCTAAATAATGCCAATCCTTTAAATGAAAGGCTAGTCTCAAAATGTTAAACACCTCTATTAATTTCTCTCGACAATTTGTTGGTCTGCGATTAACTGCTTCTTAAGGATTTCATAAGGAAGCTTTTGCGGACTCGTTTTATGTTCGATAGAAAGCACTGCGGCAGTGGCGGCCGACTGGCCTAAAATCATAAAAACAGGTTCCATGCGAATCGATCCATAGGCAATGTGGGTACTGGACATGCACACCGGAACCAACAAATTAGCACATTCATTTTCTTTGGGAATGATGGATCCATAGGCAATCGAATATGGCTTCAATGGCGCTACGCCGATGTCCCCTTCGTTTTGAACATAACCCTCTTTGGTCACAAACCGTTGTGAATTGTGCGCATCCAATGCATAAGACCCCATTCCAACAGGAGATGGAACTTGAGTTTTTCCTAAAGCATCCGCCTCTTTCATGATGAATTCCCCACGCATGCGTCGAGCTTCGCGGACGTATATTTGATGAGGCCAACCGCCATTTTGGACAAATTCGTCCTTTGCCAAACCCCAGGTTTTCATCTTTTCCTGGACTTCCGTTGGAACGCGCGAGTCATTTTGCAAAAAGTACATCAGGCCCTTTTGGTATAATTGATGCTCCTTTAAAATCTGAGCTCTTCTGGCATAAGAGGCTTCCGGATAGTCATAATTTTTGCCAAGAAAATCCGTGCTGAAAGGACCGTGATTATTGGTATCTGTTTTTCTATTGGGGATGAAATCAAATTTGTCAAAAGTTTCCCGCCAGCCACTCGCAAAAACACGCGCATATAGTTCGTAACGTGCTGGATCGTAGCCCACTGGTTTGGCAAAAGGAATCCGGTTGTCGGGGTGATTGCTCAAACACATGCGGTAGCAATACGCTTGAATTTTATGATCCCCAGATCCGTTAATTCCCGGTGATTCGGATGATATTTCGGGCAATAAGCCACTGCTCGGATCTCCAATAATTTTATAGGGACTAATCTTAGATTTAAAATAATGTCCATGCTGGAATACACCTACTTGGACCCCATTCCATTGCTCCCCAAACATCGAATTAGCCTCACGTCCCACATGAAAATTGACACCAGCCAAAGCCATTAAATCGCCCTCATAGGTAGCGTCAATAAACATTTTTCCTTGATACGTTTTTCCAGAAAGCATCTTTATTGACTGGATTTTACCATCCTTCTTTTTGATTCCTTTTGAGCTTCGATCAAGCCATTCATTTCTAAAAATTTGAATGCCAAATTCCTTTGCGTAATCTTCAAAAATCTTCTCTGCCGCATGAGGTTCAAAAATCCACATCGTCCGATTTACCCCGTCCATGGCCACGGTCCCTTGGCCTTTGTTGCCATATTCAGATTTTTTTTGCCATTGCCAATTCGCATCTTTTTGATAATGCTGATAAACGCGTTGGTAAAAATCACGTGCTAATCCTCCGATCACTTCCTTGTTGCCCGTATCCGTAAAACCCAATCCGCCAGAAGTCAAACCACCCAAATGCGTATCAGGACAAACAATTAAGACCGATTTCCCCATTTTCTTTACTTGGACCGCCGCAATGACAGCGGATGCATTGCCCCCATAAATAATCACATCGGCAGATTTGATTTGGGAGAAAAGAAAATAAGGCAACAATAGAATGAGTGCAATTAAGTTTCGTTTCATTAGACTTTGAAGATTATGTTTTTACGTTTAAATATAGATAAAATAACAAACCAAATCACAAGGTAAACAAACGCGCCAGCCAATGAAGCCCAGCGCAAATCAGTAAAAAAGGGTTGAATTGCTTGTCGGTATACATACGAAATAAACCCCAGCTCCGTATGTTCCGAATCTCCCACCACAGGAATTTTAATCATATTCAAGGCCCTTGGGATGATGCCAGAAAAGAAAAAAACAAGCATCGGATTAACACCGAAAATAACAAAAATAGACGTCCATTTTTTGATGTTTCTTTGCTCAATCAATTCGTGTAAAATTCCTGTCAATAAAAAAGCAAAGCCTGAAGAAACCATTACAAAGGAAATGGTCCACAAGGATTTATTAATCGGGAAATAAGGATCCCAACAAAGCCCTAATCCTATAAAAACAATTCCGATAATCATTAAATACAGACTATTCCGCGAGTGCGAATGCATCAAAATTTTACCTGCAAAAATACCGGATATGCCGGTGGACAAAGCTGGAATGGTACTTAAAATTCCCTCGGGATCCCAGGTTTTTGAGGTGGCCCATAAATGTCCAGGCAATAAATAATGATCAAGCCAAGCGGCTAAATTTTTACCCATTTCTACATTGGCCGCGCCAAATCCAGGAACGGGAATTTGTGTCATTAACACAAAATATACTATAAGGAAAAAGAGTCCTAAAGCCCCTAAAAGACGTGGTGAGCAAAAATGATACAATAAACTGATGATAAAAAAGACGAGCGAAATTCGTTGAAGTACCCCAGGAATTCTCACATGTTCAAAAGATTCAAAGCCGCCAAAACATAAAAATATGGTTATCATAAATAGTCCAATGGCGAAATAAAATTGTTTTTTAACCGAATAATTTCCAAGCAATAAAATCGTCATGATGGCCGTGTAAACTAGCCGGATGGCCAACAAGCCTAGGCCTGATAATTCGCCTATTTTAATCCGTGAAAAAAAAGCAAGTGCCATCCCTAATAAAAAAATCCGAAGCGTTCTAGTGATTAATTTTTTCCAGTCTAATGTTCGTTCTGGATTTGACAACACTACTGAAATTCCAACAATAAATAGAAAGAAAGGAAAGACTAAATCGGTCGGGGTCCAACCATGCCAGTTGGCATGCTCGAGTGGAGGAAAAATGTGTTCCCAATCGCCCGGATTATTCACGATCGTCATCATCATGATGGTCCATCCACGAAGCACATCTACGGAAATAATTCTTGGTTTTTCCATACACAGATTTTCTATGCTCACATCATCTACCCCAAGACGCTGTTTAAATTCTAATGGTTTTAATTACTTTAATTTCACCATTCATCCAAACGCGTACGGAAGCCGAATTTTTAGATTTTATTACCACATTTTTTACTTGGCCTCCCTCCCATTGCATGGAAATCTCATATCCCCCGCGTGCTTTTAAACCGGATACTTTTCCTGAAGACCAGGCTTTTGGAACAGCGGGTAATAATTCAATAAGATCAGGCGTTGACTGTACTAACATTTCGGCAACGGCGGCCGATCCACCAAAATTTCCGTCAATTTGGAAGGGAGGATGTGCGTCAAATAAATTCGGATATGTTCCTCCACCTTTTTGATAGTTTTTTTTCACCCCATCGGGTTCCACATATTTTAATAGTTCACGGTACATTTTATAGGCATGGTCGCCGTCTTTTAAACGTGCCCATAAATTGATGCGCCAACCTTTTGACCATCCCGTTGTTTCGTCACCTTTAATTTCCAAGGTTTTTTTGGAGGCTGCAGCAATGGCTGGTGTTTGATCCACCGTCACGTGGGTACCTGGATAAAGCCCATACAAATGACTTTGGTGGCGATGTTTGGGATCGGCATCGGCCCAGTCGAAGTACCATTCTTGCAGGTTTCCTGAGGCACCGATTTGATATGGCAACATCTTCGCCAATGCGTCTTCTAGCGATTTTTGGAAAGTCGGATCTTTCTTCAATATTTTTTCCGCTTGAATCATGTCTAAAAATAATTCCCGAATCATGGCTAAATCAGCCGTTCCACCATAACCCGTATCTCCTTTATAGCCAGCTGGCGTAATAAATTGATTTTCTGGCGAGGTAGAAGGCGAGGTAATTAAACGCCCTTGTGAATCTGGAATTAGCCATGCCAAACAAAATTCCGCCGCCCCTTTCATTAAAGGATACGCCTTATCCGCCAAAAATTTCTTGTCTTGGCTAAACAAATAATGCTCCCATAAATGAGCGGATGCCCACGCACCTCCCATGGGCCAGTTGGCATTATTCGGATTTCCGATACCAAAATCCCCCACAGGATTTGTCATGGCCCAAATATCTGAATTGTGGTGGCAAGTCCATCCAGGCAAATTGTAAAAAGTCTTTGCGGTGATGCGGCCGGTTTTTTCTAGGTTCTCAATGAACGATAAAAAAGATTGATGCATTTCGGATAGGTTGGTGTTTTCGGCCAACCAGTAATTTTCCTCGGCATTGACGTTCATCGTGTAATTACTCGACCAAGGCGGTTGGATATGGGGGTTCCACAAGCCCTGTAAATTCGCAGGAACTCCTTTTGTCCGAGAACTTGATATCAACAAATATCGGCCAAATTGGAAGTATAATGACTCCAAATAGGGATCCGATTCTCCTTTGGCATAACGCTTTAAACGGTCATCAGTAGGCAAATCTGGTGCATTTTCAGTCCCTGCTAAATACAATGAAACCCGATTAAAAAAGGTCTGATAATCTTTTAGGTGGCGGTCGGTCAAATTTTGAATGCCTTTTACGCTGGCCTCTTGAATTTGTTTTTGAACCATGGCATGATCATCGCGCCCCTGCGTGACTGGATTTTTATCAAAGCCATTAAAAGAGGTGGCCATACTGACTAACACGACGGCTTCTGTGGCCCCGGAAAGGGTTAAACTTGTATCCGTTCGCGATACTTTTCCGTCGGTGGATTGCAATAAAACATCCGTCGAAAAACGCGTACCCCTATCGTCCAAAAATAAAAAAGAGTTTCCCTTTTTTCGCACATAATTAGGCTCTGCCCTGACCGGCGCCATCCCCTTAAAATGCAGGTGATTGATGGTGGAAGTGCCACTAAATTTGAGTTGGGAATTAAATCGAACGGTAAAATTCAATCCATTTTTTTGTTGGCTCGTTAGGTGAATCACAAAAACTTTATCGGGATGTGAAACAAAATATTCACGCTTAATTTTATTGCCGTTGACCTCATGATTGATCGTGGCGATGGCCCTTTCGAGGTCCAGTTCGCGGTAATAATTGGAGCTTTGATTAGGCTGAAAATCTAAGTATAAAGTCCCCAAAGGTGCATATGACTCGGAATACTTACCTTGTATTTTCCTTACTAGAGAATCTGCTAATTTGTAATTTTCTTGTTTTAGCGCTTCGCGAACCCCCGGCAAATTCTTGTAGGCCTCTTTGTTCATGTAAGGATCCACGGGCTCACCCGACCAAAGCGTCAAATCATTTAAGAAAATTTTATCCGTGTCCGTTCCGCCAAAAACGGTGGCTCCCTGAGTGCCATTCCCTAACACCAATGCCTCCTCAAAATACTTCGCTGGTTTGTTATACCAAAGTTTGAGTTTTCTAGGTGTCGCTTGGGCAGCAGGCTTTGCAGCCGCAGCTAATGATAGCGGAAATAAAATAGCAACGACCAGGTAATTGATCATTTTCATGCGGTGTATCGATTAATTTTTTTAATGGAATATCTTTGGGGGTAAGGGGGGTAATTTTAACCAAATATGTTACCGAAAATCCCTATAAATTCAGCGCTTTTAGTTTGGCCAAACCTGTTTTTGCCACCAGCAAAGCATCTTGTTGGTATAGTGTTTTGTTAAATAGCTCAAGAGACAAAATCACCGGTTGGGCTGAAGGTTTCAACAAGCCCACGATCTTTTTAATAGGCGCTTCCCCGTCGCCCGCATAAATGCGGTCCGCATCGGTAATGACCCCAGGTTTCATGGTCGTCACATAGTCGTTGACGTGGAAAATTTCAATCGCATTTTCGCCGACCAAATGCAAACAATCATGGCTAGATTCTCCTTTGTAAATATGAAACACGTCGAGTAATAGTCGGGCGGCGGGGTGGCCGGCTTCTGCGGCAACAAATAATACATCAGCTACGCGATTCAGGTTTTTAGAATGGCCCCACATTTCTAGTTGGGGAATCACCGACATCGATACCCCTAGATCCAAAATGGTCCGGTAACGTTCTGCGGCACGACGAAGGTCTAAACCTGCTTCTTTGGTGGCACCCATCGGAGGTGCGGCGGTACGGTGGCAACCTAATTGGGCCAGAAGGTCCATTTCGCGCTTCAACTGCTCTATTCCTTTCGCACGAACAGTTTCGTCGTCGACAATCCACTGAGCAAAGCCGATGGCATTTTGAACTTTGATACCCAGGTCGGCAATGCGCTTGCGTGCGTCTGCGATGGTTCCTCCTGATTTAAGGTAGGTTTCCAGGGTGGGCACCCAAATTTCACAATGTTTATATCCGGCTTGGGCGGCCACTTCGAGTTCCTTGATGAAACCCAGTTTTTGGCCCATGATGGTACTCATGTTGAGGGAAAATTCGAATTTTTGTTTAGCCGCAAAAGTGCTATTGGCTAACGAATTAGATTTGGCTTCTGACATGGAAGGAATAAGCGCCATTCCGGCGGCGGTTCCAGACGCTTTAATTAGCGCACGACGACTCATTTGCATCATAATTTATATAGGTTTGATGCAAATTAAGTATAATTAAAAAGAACAAAAAATAATTTTACTCTTGATACGATTCGCCGGCCTTAAAACTATTCTCGATCCCTTGGAGGCTTGGGTTGTTGAAGACTTCGCCGCCATTGTATTTGAAGCGCGTGGGCTCCTGGCCCATGGCTTTTCGATGCCATTGATATCCCTCTTGCGAAGAGTAGTGGCATACAAAAGATTTGCGGGTAAGCTCTGGATTTATGATCGGGTCACCGCCATGAACTAAGGAGGCGTGCCAAATAAGAACATCGCCTTTTTTGATCAATAGAGTCTCCTTTTTCAGTTTTTTTTGCGCACATAAATTATCTAAATAGATGGCAAAATCGTCTGGATTTTTTTTGGAATGTTCATTGTAAAAGATACCATTCCCAAATTTAAATTTCTTGATCTTATGAGATCCGGCAAAATAATAAAGAGGTCCTGCATCTGCGTGTACATCTTCTAAAGGAATCCAAGCGGCGGCTAAATGGCTAGGTATTTGTGAAGTTACGTAGGGGAAATCTTGGTGGGTGGCTTGTTGGCTCCCATACAAAAACGTCAAACTCTGCATCGCCACGGGGGTTTGATTGAAGATGGCTTGTAAAAAGCCGACGATTCCGCTGTGCAGCATGAGTTTTTTCCCGTAGACCGACTGGTTATGGAAATCATTGATTTTGACGTAGCGACCCATTAAAATGTCCATGGGAACGGCAGAAATGGGTTGGACTGGATTTTTTACATACTCCGGCAGGTCGATGCGAATTTCGGTATTGTATTGATCTTTTTGTTGGATAAGCTCCTCCACATCTTTCATGTAGAAATCAATCAGATTTTCGGGGATGATATTTTCCAAAATCACATAGCCATTTTTCTCCCAAAAAGTCAGTTTATTTTGTAAGTCAAAAGGCAATTTATCTGAAAAAGTGTATTGATTCACAAATTCAGGAATATCCGCCTTAGCTACATCGATCCACGGAAGCGTTTGTTGGTCAAAGTCGGTGGGAAAGCTAATGAATTGTTTTTTGAGGTATTGTTTAAATCGATCGATCATGGGAACTAGTATTGAGGTGGAAAGGTAGGAAATGAAATTCGGAAATGAAAAAAAAATGAGGGATTGGTCACGGGCCGATTGGACCAATCCTTAAATCCTGTACTGAACGAAAATTGAATATGTTTAATTTACCTATATTTGTGATTAGAAAATAATTGAAAACATTACGCATGAAAGATATTAAGACGGCTGAGGCCTTTGCCAACTCGTGGAATAACCTTCCAGGAGGATCTGTATATACCTTTGATCAATTTGAAGATTGGTTTGCGCCGCTACAAAAATCAGATTTTAAGGACAAAAATGTGCTTGAATTAGGTTGTGGAAATGCCAGTTTATTGGTCCATGCAACTCAGTGGGAGCCGTCTAATTTAGTGGGCATTGATTTGGGGGAGAGTATTGTCTCGGCCAACCAGAATATGTCACAAACCGGTTTTAAAAACTATCGAATTGAGAAGGCGGATTTAACGGAATACCGTGCGGCAGAAAAGTTTGATGTGGTTTATTCGATTGGCGTTTTGCATCATTTAAAAAATCCGGTGGAAGGGTTTACCTCGGCGGTTGAGAATACGAAATCGGGTGGGGCTTTTCATTGTTGGGTCTATGCCAAAGAGGGCAATGGATTAATTATTTGGGTGGTCGATCCGATCCGAAAGGTGGCGTCAAAATTGCCTTGGTGGATCAATAAATATTTGATTGCTACGCCGCTATCCTTTTTATACTTTCTGTATGCACATTTCATTGTGGCTTTGGGCATTTCCTTTATGCCTCTTTATGCGTATAGCCAATGGATTTGCAAGCGCAATTTCATGTTTTTCAGGCATGTGGCCTTTGACCAGTTGGTGACGCCGCAAACGAAATACATTGACCGAGCAACCATCGAACGCTGGCTTGCGGATAATTCCAAGGTTGACCCTGCGCAGACCTATATGATCTTCCGTAATGGAAATTCGTGGAAGTTTGGGGGGAAGGTGGAGTAGGGAATGGATTATGATTGTATTTTTTACTGAATTCTGGAGTCTGAAAAATAGTGGAAGAAATAGTGGAAAATAAAATGCAACAAACAAAAAAACCCTTTCCACATGAATAGAAAGGGTTTTTACAATTTAAATGGTGGTAGATCCCGGACTCGAACCGGGGACACACGGATTTTCAGTCCGATGCTCTACCAACTGAGCTAATCCACCATTCACCCTGGCGTGTGCGTTGGGACTGCAAAAATAGGGATATTTTTATTTAATCCCAATTAGGCATTGAAAATTGTTGAATTAATTGAAGAGCTCCAAGCAAAATCCAACCAAATAAAAAACAGTTTAAAGGCTCATAGAACTAAATTAACCGAATACTTGCCTCATTTTTTACCATAAAATAAACCATTAAATAAACAATTTTTGATTTTCGAGAAAAAACCTTGTTTCTTTGAGGTAAATGCGCCCCCACAAACCATGATTCGATTTATACTACTTAGTTCTTTATTCGCTATATCATTAATGCCTGATGCCGTAGCATCAAATTCATCTACCAATCCAGCAGACACCAGCATTCATGTCACGGCCGAAATCCAAGCCTTGGCATCTGACGTGGGGACCACACCCTTTTGGATCAGAAGCCTGCGTTATGGAGCCATTCCCGTTCAAAACCCTGGAGCTGTCTTTACGGCCAATAGCCATAAAAACTATAACCTGAAGAAGAAATATGACTGGAAATATGGGGTCGAAATAACGGGTTGGGCTGGGAAACAATCCGACATCATGTTGACAGAAGCCTACCTAAGTGGAAGAAGAGGAAGATGGGAAATATGGGCAGGCCGACGTAAAGAAGTTTATGGTTTAGGGGACACGACACTTTCAGGGGGATTTTATACTTGGTCAGGAAATGCGCGACCCATGCCCAAAATTCAAATAGGTACGCGTGATTACATTAATTTCTTGGGAAAATGGTTAGGTGTAAATATGAATTGGTCCCATGGTATGTTTGATAGCCAAGGATTGTTAAAAGGAGCTATGTTGCATCAGAAATCTTTGTACGGAAGATTAGGAAAGCCGACCTCCTTCATCAGTATTTTTGGGGGTTTAAATCATCAAGTATCTTGGGGGGGGGAAGCAAAAATTAAAACCGGAGGGCCTTATGATTTCTACCCTTCAGGACTTAATACCTATTTTTATGTAGTGACCCTCTTGAAGGATCGAGAAATTGTCGCCATCGACAATCTTTCTACAGAAGATGACACCAATAATCAGTATGGAAATCACCTGGGATCCATTGATTTGGCTCTGAAACTTCAAGCCTTTAATGCCGAGCTATTATTTTATAAACAAACGGCCTACGAAACGGGCCGAGTGTTTTCCCTCATTACGGCAGACGATGGAATAACGGGCATTAGCTTTAAAAGAAAGAAAAAGGGAATTGTGGAAGGAATTGTGTTGGAGCATTTATATACCCAAAACCAAGGTCTTTATATTTCTTCTATAGGGAAATTCTTAAATGCCAAAGATCCCCATTATCCGGAACAGGAAAATTACTTTAATAATGGAGGTAGGGGCGGATGGGATTACCAACGAAAGGGGATTGGAACCCCACTGATCGTGATTAATTCGGAAAGCCAACAAGGTGGAAATGCATATAATTTTTCACTAAATGCAGTTCAATCCTATTATGTAGGCATCATGGGGACATTGCCCTCTGACATTCATTATGTCATACGAGTGTCTCAATCTTATCATGGTTTTATTGCAGGTTCAGTTATGGATCCTTACAATCGCTATGTCCCTGAAATACCACAGTTTTCAAGTTCGCTAAGCCTACAAAAAAATGTCTTGGGGAAAATAAGTCTACAAGCCCAGATAGGCTATGACCATGGCCAACGAGTGACCGATACCATGGGAATGAGTATTGGTGTTAAATATTGGTTATTTTAAGAAATTTTGCCTCCACAATTGGAACACCATCAAATTCCATAATTCTTTCCGGTTATTTTGTCGGCCTTTAAAGTGGTTTTGCTTCAGCTTTTCTACATACATATAATCAAACAATCCCTGGGATTCAATCGCCTCTTCGCTCAATAAATCATTACAGAGATCTTTCAATTCATTTTTCAACCATAAGGACACCGGTATACCAAAGCCCTTTTTAGGACGGTCAATGATGTCTTCAGGCAATTTCCCTCGCATGGTTTCCTTCAGCAAATGTTTTCCTTTAAAACCCTTTAGTTTATATTCATAAGGTAATCGATTTAGAAAATTCACCACATGCACATCCATGAAGGGGGCGCGCACTTCCAAAGAATTCATCATGGAAGCCCTATCTACTTTCACTAAAATATCGTCCTGTAAATAGGTCTTTAAATACATATAAATCAATTCCTGCTCCGAACCTCGTTTGGCATATTCATCCACCACGCGCAAAGTATTATGATGAGGAATTTTAAAGGCTAAATCTTTATTCCAAAGATTCTTTTTCTCTGTAATGCTAAAACTACCTAACCATTGGCTATGCCTAAATCGCCTTGAACTTTCAAAGCCCTTTAGAAATTGCCTTAATTTAAAGTCTAAAGAGATATTTTGATCACTCGCAGGTAAAAAATTTACTAATTTTTGTACCCCTTGAACCATAGAAAATGGCATCCAAGCCAACAAAGGAGCCAATTTTTCTGAAATAAAGGTAGGATACCCGGCCAGCAATTCATCGCTAGCATCCCCACCTAAAGCCACTGTTACCTTAGAACGCGTAAATTGGGATAGTAAATACGTAGGTAAGATGGAAGGATCCGCAAAGGGCTCATCTAGGGAAGAGAAAACAGTTGGAATCAGATCTATGGACTCTTGGGCTGTTAGAATACGTTCATGGTGTTCTGTTCCCAATTGCTTCGCCACTTGTTGAGCATAAGCCCGCTCATCATAACTTTTTTCATTAAAGCCAATGGAAAATGTTTGAATAGGATTTTTTGCTTGTTTTTGCGCGTAATAGGCTACGGCGCTACTGTCCAATCCTCCGCTTAAAAATATACCTACCGGTACATCAGCCACTAAACGTAGGGCAGTAGCTTCTCCCAATAAGCGATCTAATTCCTCTTTGGCCTCCTCAAATGAAATCTCGAGAGGGCTAAAATTAGGTTCCCAAAAAGACCCTCTATTAATATCCCCTTTATAATCTATTTGTAAATAATGCCCTCCCTCTAATTTCTCCACTCCCTCAAAAATACTGATGGGGGTGGGTACATAATCTAAAGTTAAATACTGATTTAAGGCATTTAAATTTAGCTCCGATTTAAATGTGGGGTGTTGCAAAATGGCTTTCAACTCAGACGCAAATAACAGCGTACCTGATGCCTGAGCTATATAAAGAGGCTTTTTGCCCATTCGATCCCGAGCGAGGACCAATTCTTTTCGCTCATAATCAAAGATGGCAAAGGCAAACATGCCATTCAATTTGGAAAGGCATGCAATTCCATCTGCTTGATACGCTTTTAAAAGCACTTCTGTGTCTCCTTGGGTTTGAAAAGGCCCATAACCCCGCTCAACTAAATCCTGCCGAATGGATTTAAAATTATAAATCTCCCCATTAAAGACAACGACAAAACGCTTATCCTCTGAGAAAAAGGGTTGATGTGCCCCAGAGGAAAGATCTAAAATGCTTAATCGGGCATGGCCTAAACCCAGCGCCATTTTAGGATCAAAAAATGTCCCTATAAAATCTGGCCCTCGATGGTGCAATGACTCCGTCATGGCTCGCATCACGGATTCATCTCCCTTCCCCCAAAAACCTGCTATCCCACACATATTAGAAATTCACTCGGTCTCGAATGGAAAATGGAGCTGAATTTTGGCTCTCAAAATAAGTACGCATCATGATTTCGGATATAATGCCTAATAAAACCATTAGCACTCCCACGGTAAAGAACATGGCACTTAAAATAGGCAATGGCGTTTCCACAAAATCTTTCTCGCCCGTCAACTTAAAATATCCAGCTACACCAAAAGTAAAGAAGCTCATTAAGAATGATAAAATTCCGACACCTCCAAAGAAGTGTATAGGCCTGGTCATGAACTTCTCTAAAAAACGAATCAGAATTAAATCTAATATAACTTTATAAATACGAAACAGGCCGTAGTTGGACTGTCCAAACATCCTAGGCCGATAACTTACCGGCAATTCCGTCACTGTTCCTCCTTGCCATTTGCAAAAAACAGGGATAAAACGATGCATTTGGCCATAAAGTTTCACGTCTTGAACGATGTCGCGGCGATAGGCTTTCAAGGTACAACCGTAGTCATGTAAAGGCACTCCACCTATTTTAGAGATGAGTTGGTTGGCTAATAATGACGGTAATTTCCGGGTTAGAAATTGGCCTTCCCATCTTCCTTTGCGCCAACCAGACACCACGTCATAGCCTTCATTTAATTTGTCGACCAACAATCGAATGTCTTTTGGATCATTCTCTAAATCACTATCGATGAGCACTATCATCTCTCCAGAAGCTGCTTGGATCCCAGCGCTTAGCGCAGCTGTTTGGCCATAATTACGTCTAAAATTTAAGAGTTTAATCCGATTGTTTTGGGCAGCCATCTTCTGCAATTCAGGCCAAGATTGATCTTTGGAACCATCATTGACCGCTATGATTTCATAATCATAGTCTTTTACAGCTCTTTCTAATTCCTCAAACAAGAGAGGAATGGAGGGAGCTTCATTGTAAATAGGCAATACGACGGTTAATTCCATTTTCTTTTTAAGTAATTAAGCAAACGATGCAACACCGTCAAACTCATGAGGATCCAAATGGGATACAAAACACAAAAATACCTTTCTTCTGCTTGTTTAAAAACAAAGAGGTATAAAAATAATACATAGGCATTCAACCAAGCACACCATGTCAGCAGATTGGGGTCCTTCCAACGTACACCAAAATACAGCGTTAATAGCAAAGCGAAGGATGAAAAAAACCACATCATGCCATTGACAAGGGAAATAAAGGCTTGCAAGCTAGCATGTAGAAAAGGATTTAAGCGGGCATCAATGGCCGGATTCCGAAATACATTATCGAAAAAATAGGTGGTAAAAAAAGTATTTTTTATTCGATTTATATTAGCCTCCACATAAAAAAGAAAAGGTTTTTCCTTTTGAATGCTTGCTACATATTGGGGGCTGCGTACGCGGATGTAGGCCAACTCATCCTTGCATTCAATCGGAATGTTTTGGGGATTTTGTATCGTCACGGTCGTCAAATAAACAGAAGTCAACGCACGTTTAAGTTGGAGCAAGGAATCCAGATTCATTTGGCTTGTAAAAAAATCAGGATTGGGCTGGATTAATTGGGCTTCCCTAAAATTTGGATAGGGGACTCCTTGAATAAAAACAGGCTCAGCAAAACCACCCGAAAAATACCAAGCCGCTTCTGAATCCATGCGCCAGAACTGGTGAGATCCCCCGTAGGCTCGAATGATTTCTTGGACCGACTGGAACCCATAAATACCTCCATAAAGTCCTTCAGGGTAAAATGTCTGATAAGTCAATGGAACAAAGGCATGAAATTTAATGACATTCCTAAGGATCCAGGATCCTTCGATTAAAACAAGGGGAATGATGAGTAAAAGAAAAAAGCGTTTAGGGAGTTTTTTAAGCAAAAGATAAACACCTAAAGGAATGAATAACAAGCAAAAAATGGATTTTAGGAAAATGAGCCAACAAACCGCTAAGCCCATCAAAAAAGGGTAACGGCCTGGACGAAAACATAAATAGCTGATGAGAATTAAGAGGCTAGTGGCGAGGGATTCCGTGCTGAGGTAGGAATCAAAAAGCAAGTAATAATTGACCTCCAGCAATAGAAAACTTAATGCATATAAGATGCGAGAGCGGGTGAGTTCAAAAACCATTTGGGCCAATAAACCATAAGCTACCCCGGTGAGAATAAACTGCAAAAAGATGATGAGAAAGAAGCTGATTTCGTTTGAATGGCTGATCAGAAAAAAACCATAAAACAAAAATCCGTAGCCCGGCATGCGGTAATCGGGGCTATAGGAGCCCTGTTCCAACAAGTGGATGATCGGCTCAAAATAAGACATCGTATCACCATGAAAATGGATGAAATAATCCGGGCGATGAAAAAGCAAAACCATGACTAGGTAAATGGCTAGCATTTTTACCAAGTTTAGGCCGATGCCCCATGAAATAGAGGTTTTTAATTTAGGCATGGATTAGCTATTTGATTTTAGCCAAGCCACAAAACGAGTTAAGCCCTCCTTCAGACTCGTATTCGGGGCATATTGAAGGACTCTTTCAGCCTTTTGAATATCGGCGAACGTACGATCCACATCTCCCTCCTGCATCTCCATCCAATGGATGTTGGCAGAGGTACCTATGATTTCTTCCAAGGTGTGAACTAGATCGATTAATTGGATTGGATTTTTACTCCCTAAATTGATCGTCTCGTAGACCTGTTGATGCGACATGACATACTCCATCGAAGAAATAATTCCTTGGACGATATCGCCCACATAGGTATAATCTCGGGAAGTAGAGCCATTGCCAAACAACGTGATGGCTTGACCATTTAACATCGCCTTAGCAAATTTATGAATCGCAAGATCAGGCCTTTGTCTTTCGCCATAGACGGTAAAAAAACGCAGGTTAATCACGTCCATATTGGCCAAATGGTGAAAGGTATGTGTCAGCAACTCCCCTGCCTTTTTGGTAAACGCATAGGGAGAAATCGGATGATCCACAGGATCCGATTCAGCAAAAGGAACTTTTACATTATTTCCATATACAGAAGAAGAGGACGCGAAGACCAATTTATTCATGCCATGGGCCTTCATCCATTGGAGCAAAGCCATCGTTTGACTCAGATTGGCATCAATATATTGTTCCGGCTGTGCAATGGAAGGCCTCACCCCAGCCTTCGCTGCCAGGTGAATGACCACATCAAAATTTGTATCTGGAAAAAGCGAAGCAACATCCCCGACATTACCTTCGATGAATGTGAATGAGGGATTTAATTGACAAGCAGATTTATTTTGTTCCTTGATAGATCTAGAATAGAAATCATCAAAATTATCGATTCCAAAAACTTGATGCCCTTGATTTAATAGGTATTCAGCTACATGGCTCCCAATAAAACCGGCGGCACCGGTGAGTAAAATTTTATGCATTTAAATACCTTGAGTGAATATTAATTAAGCATCTATTGGATAAACTCAATCCGTAAAATTAGTTAATGTATGCATCATTCCAATTTGCGCATTAAATGGAAAAGGCTCGCCGAGATGATTAAAAAAAATTAAATTCGAAAACCCATATTATTGAGTCAATTTATGTGATTTTTCTAATTGTACAATATACCGATCTGCGTTTGAATATAGCAGAGTTACAATATTAATTTAGACTATAGTAGTTATAAGGTGTTTTTCTGTTGATTATCAGTTAGTTAATATTTGATTGCGCACTTGACAGCGCTACAGATTATAAAA
Organism: Cytophagaceae bacterium; assembly: GCA_947460975.1. GTDB lineage: Bacteria > Bacteroidota > Bacteroidia > Cytophagales > Spirosomataceae > Aquirufa. Next base: position 95,562 of record CANHGO010000003.1, on the reverse strand, counting down.
CTCTTAAAAGTTGTTGGGCCCTATGAAATATAAAAATTAACTTATACAAGTCCAATTAAAAGGCAATTTGACTCAATTCAACGACCAATTAAATCATTAAGATGGGAATCAATAATAATTATAGTGTGAATATATTCACGACTTTAGAAAATCCATAAAATTTAAGTGAAGTACTGCTTTTTCAATGCCTACTTAGCCACAATTGAATTTTCATCTCATCCATTAATCTGTGCCCATCTCTTAATCCTAGGCTTCAACTTATCTACACTAGACTTAACCTGAAAGGCATTAAATCGTCTTGGTTATACAAAGCTAGTCTGGGCCCCACTAATACCATTTCTCATTGGATGATATTAATGAGGTTAGGTAATTCGTCTGAACTTAATTTCCGCAACAGCCCTCCAATTCGCAACAAATAGGATGCAAGGTTTTCTAATAAATGCGTCGCGACATTAGGCGAATTCTTCTTCATGCTTCTTTATTTATAGATATTAAAGAACGTGCAATTTACGCCTACAAGTTTTTGCTTGAAGAATATGGGCGACCAGTCTTCTATGAATATGGCCAAAGCCACAGCTAAAAAGATAGGTGATAAAATTAAAATAGTATGGTCGCTATTACTCTATTCATGAATTTTGAATCCCTTTAAAACTGGGGTGGGGTTCCAACCAAATGCTTCACGAGCTTTTGAGTCATTGAAAGTCAATGTTGAAGTGATTTTAATCAACTTATTTGAATTAATTGGAAATTTGGGGCCAACTTTATCTCCAATAAATGCTAATATCTTTGCAACAAATAGTGGCATATTAGGTACAATTTTTTTACCAAACTGGATAGAAATTAAATGGCTCAATTCATTAAAGTTAGGATGACATCCATCTGTTAAATTAAAAATACCGCCTACTTCAGCTGCTCTTAGAATACATTTAGATACATCAGAAACTAAAACCATTGATTTCCTTGCGCTGCCCCCATCAATATTAAAATAAAAGCCCTTTCGAATTGCGTTTATCATTGAGCCTAAATTTCCTGGTGGTTTCGAACCTATTACTAATGGTAATCGTAAGATTGTACATTTAATATTATTTTTCTTACACCAGATTTTTATTATTTTCTCAGCCTCAATTTTACTTAATCCATAAGGATCCTTTGCATTTAGATTACTTAGTTCGTTTATATCATCCCCGTTTTGCAAGCCATAAACGGATACTGAACTTATAAAAACAAACATTTTAGGAATCCCAGAAACTTCTAATCCTTTCAGCAAATTCAATGTTCCAATAACATTGGTTTTTTCAAATTCACTTATTTCTATTTCTGTCTTAGGAATATTATGGGCTTTACCTGCAGCATGAATGACAATGTCAAAACTTCTCCCAAAATCTCCTATTTCAGTATCTAAGTTTATTTTGTAATGTCCACCACTCCTTGATAATGTAAAAAGTACATTCTCTTTTGATATCTCTTGAGAGATTAAATTTCCCAAAAATCCACTGGAACCTGTTAATAAACAATTCACATTTCTCTTAGAATAATTCTAAAATTTTTCCTTTTTTGAAATTTTCAGAAGCAATTATTGAATTACTACTTTTCAAAAGAATTTGATCAAAATATTTAAATGAAAGAGAATTTAGAAAATCTTTTATCTCACTTTGAGAATCCCAATCAAAAGACCATCCACAATCATATTTATTAATATAACTATCTACTTCAGAAAATTTGTCTCCAATATAAAATATTGGTTTTCCTGCAGCCATGAGATTATATGTTTTTGAAGGAACGCCTAACCCTTTCATCCCGTGGATTAAGGTTATCAGCCCGATATGGCAAGCATTTAAAAATAAATTCTGTTCGCTTCGTGGCCGAGGGCCTAAATAAAATACATTTCTAATTTTTTCCAAATCAATTTTTTTTTGAACACTACTTCTTACTGCACCATCTCCAATAATTACTAAAACTATATCCGGGTTTTGGGACGTTTTAAAAATTTCAATAAATTCTATAACGCCTTGTAATCGACCTAAATTGCCAGCAAATCCTAGAACTATTTTATCCTTAAATGCAACTCCTAAGTAATCTGAGGGGAAAAAATTTGATATTGGCATTATTTCATCGTCCGACCAATTAGGAATTATATCTATTGGATTTGAAAAACAATTTAACTTTTCGACCATTAATAATTTCATATCCTCCCCTAATACAATTATTCTATCTGCATTTTTGTAAGCTGAGTTATATATCTTATTTAATACCTTATATCTAAAGCTATTTTTTTTTATTAAACCAGCCGGGACAAGATTTTCCGGAAAAATATCATGAACAAGAATCTCTAGTTTAAACCTCTTAATTTTTTTAAGCCCCCATAATGCCAAAATCAAAAAAGTTGGATTAGTTGTAATTAAAACTTTATCATTATCCTTTACCTTCAACAATATTTTCCAACTCATTTGTAATGTTAGCAAAAGTAATCTAATTAACCTTTGGAATAGATAATTCTTATTTAATTTCGGGAGCTTTATTTTATAAATATTGATTTGGGATGTAATTTTTCTATGCTCAATATTATACGCTTCTTCATACCCTGGAGGTCCACAGATAATGCTAACTTCAGAATTAGATATCTTCTTTAAAGCTATATCAGTCAATATTTTGGCCGAAGAAACCTCGTCAGGATAAAACAGCTCTGAAACAATCCAATTCATTATTAATAATTATTATTCAGACCAAACTACTCTTTTGATATAATCAACATAACTAACAATTATTCTAACAACTTTATCTGAAACATTTGGCATTGAATAATCTGCAACTTTTCTAAAAGATCTTTCATCTCCCCATTTTTGTGATTCAAGCTGAATTAATCCTTGTAATATTCTCTCATGATTTAATCCAACCATCATTACAGAAGCTTCTTCCATTGCTTCAGGTCGCTCATGTGCCTGTCTAATGTTTAATGCTGGGAAATTCAAGATTGAAGATTCCTCAGAGATTGTTCCACTATCTGATAATACAGCTTTAGAATGTAACTGCAATGCATTGTAATCATTAAAACCTAAAGGGTTTAATAACTGAATGTTTTTATGCAATAAAATTCCTTTTGTATCTATCATTTTTCTTGTTCGTGGGTGGGTACTTACAATTATCGGCAAATCATATTTTTTAGCTACTAAGTTTAGGCTAGTAACTAAATCTATAAAATTTGTATCACTACTTATATTCTCTTCCCTATGAGCCGATACAACAAAATATTTATGACGTTCTAAAGCTAGTCTTTCTAAAATATTTGAAGATTTAATTGATGGCAAATAATGATCTAGTACTTCAAACATTGGCGAACCTGTTTTAATGATTCTATCTGCAGATAAGCCTTCACGTAAAAGATATTCACGCGCAATATCGCTATATGTCATATTTATATCTGAAATATGATCAACGATCTTGCGATTGGTTTCTTCAGGGACACGTTGATCAAAACAACGATTACCTGCTTCCATATGGAATATTGGTATATGCCGTTTTTTAGCAGGAATTGTACACAGGCAACTATTAGTATCGCCTAAAACTAAAAATGCATCTGGATTTAATTCTTCTAATATAGGATCAATATTTATTAAAATCTTCCCAATAGTTTCTGTGGCAGTAGCTCCTGCAGCATCCAAAAAATAATCTGGTTTACGTATTCCTAAATCATCAAAGAATATTTGATTTAATTCATAATCATAATTCTGACCAGTATGAATAATAAAATGTTCAATTGCATTACTATTATCAAGAGCGGCCATAACACGAGATAATCGTATAATTTCTGGTCTTGTTCCAACTACAGTTAGTACTTTTAATTTATTCATATAATTAAACTATTTCAAAATAAGTATCAGAATCATTGACATCAAATGGTTCATTAATCCAAAATATAGTATAAAGTATTTCATCACCAATATTTTTAATATTATGTGTATGCCAAATAGGCATATCAATATAAGCTGGATTATTGCCATCTAGATAAAAATCATTAACTTCTTGCGTCCCGATTCTTCTTAGTTGAATTAAAGCTTTTCCCTTAATAACCGCAAAGCGTTCTATTTTGCGTGTATGAAAATGATTTCCTCTTGTTTCTCCAGTAAGTGTAGTAGAAAAAGATACTTGTCCACCAATGCCCAAACGAATTACCTCAAAAAATGTTCCTCTATTATCCGAGTGCTTCAAAAAATGTACGGGAAAAAAAGAATCATGATCAATATATGAGCGAAAAGTATTGAACAAATTCAATTCAAACGTACTTTTAATATCAGGCACTTCTCCTCTATCAAAATATGTTTCTTTGAACATCTTTAGAAAAACAAGTAATTCTGAAACTTTTGATTTAGAAGTGGACTTTACTTCAAAAAAAGAATTATTGATTTTTCTTTTGATTACATTCAATATTTCTGCAACTAACTCCCCAACATATATCATATCTAACTCCACATCAATTATAACTTTAGGGATTTCCCCGTGCGTAAGTTGATGTGAAAAAGTAGCAATTACCGAATTGTAATTTGGATGAGCAAAAGGGCCAAAAACATTAGGAATTATCAGTCCAGTAAAACAATTATTATTTTTACCAGCCCAATTTGCGAGTTTTTCACGACCTACTTTTTTTGATTTTCCATATAAATTATCTTTTTCTTCTTGTGAAGAAGAAGACATAATCACATGGGCTTTACTTTTTGTACGTTCTAGTGAAGCTATCAAACTATTTACCAGGCCAATATTGGTATCATATATAATTTGAGGGACATTGTGTCTATTTAAAGCAGCTAAATGAATGATCACGTCACATTTTAATACAAATAGATCTAATAATTGATTATCAAAAAATAATTCGTTTTTAAAATCAACTCGCTCAAACTCTTCTGCATATAGCCCTAGCGTATTATACAAATGGGTCCCTACAAATCCAAATTGACCTGTAATTCCTATTTTTAACATTTATGAAGATTTAATATTTAATTGAACTCAGCAATCAAAAAAAACTATTAAATTAAATTAATTATGTCTTCGCCGAAAACTTCTTTTCTGATAAAAGGCAAATCACTAAGTAATTTAACCATCCCATCTACTCCCAATTGTTCAGTATTATGAGAATGATAATCTTCAATCAATGATACTTTTTCCTCTCCTTCAAAGAAGAATTGCGAATAGTTTAAATCTCTATTATCAGCTGGAATCCTATAAAAGTCTCCCATATCCTCTGCCTTCATCATTTCCTCTCGAGTGCAAAGTGTTTCATATACTTTTTCACCGTGACGAGTACCTATAATTTTGATTTTACTATCAACTTTACAGATTTGCTTCAATGCCTGCGCCAAGTCGCCAATTGTACCGGCAGGGGCTTTGCTAACAAATAAATCTCCAGGCTTACCATTTTCAAAAGCAAATAATACCAATTCTACAGCTTCATCCAAAGACATTAAAAAACGAGTCATTTTCGGGTCGGTAATAGTCAATGATTTACCTTCTTGTATTTGCTTTACAAATAAAGGAATGACCGAACCCCTCGAAGCCATAACGTTACCATATCGGGTTAAACACACTACTGTATTCTCCGAATTTCTTGAAGAAGCAATAGCCACTTTTTCCATTAAAGCTTTTGATATACCCATAGCATTAATTGGATAAGCCGCCTTGTCAGTACTCAAACAAATTACTTTTGAAACATTTTGAAAAATAGCGGCATCAATTACATTTTGAGTTCCCAAAACATTTGTTTTAGTTGCCTCAAGAGGAAAAAATTCGCAAGAAGGAACTTGTTTAAGAGCTGCAGCATGAAATACAAAATCAACCCCAATCATGGCTTTTTCAATACTGTTATAATCCCTTACATCTCCAATATGAAATTTTAATTTATCGTTTTTAAAGTGATTGCGCATATCATCCTGCTTCTTCTCATCCCGACTAAAAATTCTTATCTGCTTAATCCCTGTATTCAGAAACCTAGCTAAAACGGCGTTCCCAAAAGACCCGGTACCTCCTGTAATTAATAAAACTTTATCTTTAAACATATCCAATTTTTAATTTCAGACACTTATCACGTCTATTAATTCTTCTACTTTATTTTTGCAGATTAATTCAGCTCTTGCATTTTTGAAACTATGCGCAAATAACAAACTATCTATGATTGATTCTTTAGAATTTGGATTAAATACGGAATTTGGTTTAACTACCTCATAGACAAAGGGCAGGTCGGACGCCAAAATAGGCATTTTTAATAACGCCGCCTCGATTAAACCTAAGCCAAAACTCTCAAAAAGGGTAGGATATACGCAAATGTCGGCGTTTTCATACTCAATCTTTAATTCTTTAAATGATATAATTCCTTTGTCAATTACATTTACTCCCCGATGGACCGCTTTCTTTATAATTTGTTTTAACTTAGGAAATTCTTCTCCGATTGTCAGAGTGAGGCTGCTGCCTGGATAGAGTTTGTTGTAAACGGAGAAGGCCTCAATAAGTAGTATGTGGTTTTTATAAAAATGACCATTGCTTATATAGATAAACTTAATTCCCTGAGCCTCATTTAACTCCTTTCTACAACTTCGAGTCACAAACCGATTATCGTAAATAGGATAAATTAAAATATCATTTTTAGATATCCCCCATTTGGCTACCATCTTATCTTTTATAAACTTAGATTGCACAATCCAATTAGTCGTATTTCCCTTAATCTGTCTAATGAAAATAGATTTCAGCCTATTTGGGAGTACATTAATCATCTGAAGAGATTGCCAAGATTCAAGATACATCACGTTGTGGAAATAAGTAAAAACCTTACATTTAAGTTTAACGGATGGAGGCACATTTCCAAATGCTAAAACACTTGTAATATAATTCTTATTTTTAAGATAGTATAGATGGCGCCGAATTAAGGAGGGCTCCAAAAATGTGACATTATCCAAATTAAGTGGCCTATAGTCTCTAGCAATACGTTCATCTATAAGGTACATCACTTTCAAACCTCTTTTATTAACTTCATTTACCAAAACATCAAGGAGGCTTTTTCCACCTCCATTATTTATAAAAAGAGCATCTATAAGTAACATCTTCAATATTTACATTTTCTAATGTTTAGGGATTATATTTTCCATCCTTCACTAATTAAGCTATATGGTTCACCACTAATTCCTAACTTAAATTCTGCCACTCCCGTGGTACCTTCTTTATCTATACCTCCCAGATCAAACCAACGAAATCCGTTCATGCGCAAATGCTGAAAAGCATTCCATAAAAGAAGATAATTTGCTTTTAATTCTCGACCGACCAAACCGCTCCAGCCAATCAGGTAAGTTGCAGCAGATCCATGACAGGCTATACATATCCCTGCAATATACTCATTATCTTTACGAACCCGGCAAATAAGTAAAGGACAATCTGAAGAGAAGTTTTCATAAAGCTCCTTTAAAGCAGGCAAGGGTATACCTTCAAAGCCTTTAATAAGCATATTTTCCTTATATCTTTCTGTCATCCAATTCATAAGTTCCGGGCCCGATCCGATTTCTACTTCGGCGCTATACTTCTCCGCAGCCACAAGGGCATTACGCCATTTACCATTTAAATTAGTGCGCAAAGTTTGTTCATCAAGGTTCAAATCCAGCCAGGCTGACGTCAAGTTGCGTGGGTTATAACCTCGAACCTTGTTAGATATCAGAATTGCTAAATTTGCCCCTGAAAAATCCAACTCCGGAGCTATCAATAAGATAGCACCTTGAAATATATTCCCCAATTTCAATAACTCGCTCAATACAGCCATTTTATCTTCAGACGAAGCATTTGGAAAGAACAAAGGCCCCCGATTAATTCGATGAACCCTTAATAATCCGGCAATCCTTTTTTCTAATATCTGAACAAGAGCAACTGGCACATCAGATCTACTGAAAACCAATCGCTGTACCGCCCAACCCTCAGTTCGCATTTTAGCTTCTCCATAAGTCCAGGATTGAAGCAGGTTGGATTTTCCAATAACCTTTAAAAATTTATACCATCTCCAACGGGGAGTGTCATTAGAGGATACTAAAAAGTTGCTTGGTTTTATTTTTACAAGCCTATTATATTTTTTCAAAATTTTGAAAAAATGAACTTCACGAAGACTTTGATGAACAGGCAAATAAATTCTAGAATACCTTAAAGCTAGAGCTGCGCCGTAAAGTTCAGGGTTTTCAACAACTTCTGGTGCAAGATCAGGCCAAGATGTAGGGAATAGATTTTGAGTTTGCAGATAGTTAAAAAATTCTTCTGCATTTCGCTCGCATTTTATCACTACATGGTACGGGCTCCAATTGGAATTATCTGCTTCTAGTTCAAATATTTTATCAACTTCAAGTCCATCTTCTTTATCAAAAATATGTTTCCACAATAGGTAATGTTTTTTTCTAAACGAACTTATTGTAGCAAGTTTATTTATTTCCATTTTCAATAACCGTGAAGACAAGTTACTCATCTTCGGGTGTATTATATTGGTAACTTCTTTTTGATCAGAAGAGTGGCGGAAGGATTGAAAAAAGGTTCTACTAAAATTACATTTCTGCAAAAGTCTCTTTAAAGTCCAAATTACAATGGGAGCATAACTTCTAACAATGCCTATTTTAGTATTGAATTCCTGATATAAAATTTCATGCCAACTGCCAGGGTCATCCAAACTATTTACAAAATGATCGGAGAATTTTGAAGGCCCTTTTTTTCGAACGATTAACAATGCTCCGTCAAAAAGTGCTAACAACTTATGGGGACTATATAAAATAAAGTCACCAAACTCACCTATGCCTGGGACCGGCCTCAAGACATGAGCTGCATCTTCAACAAGCCAACACCCATTAACCTGGCAAAATTCCTTAGCTAAAACACCAGTAGCAGGCTTACCAAAATAATGTACTAGTAAAAAAATATTGGGTGGATTTTGGCGCGCAGCCAGCCGGCAAAAATTATAGTCTGGTTCAAATTGAGCAGTTACCGGATAAAAAAAAAGTCTTACTCCGCTCAACCTTAAAAGAAAGAGAGGTTCGTTGCAAAAAAAATCCGGGATCCATACGACCAGCGGTTTTTCACCGCTTAATTCTCTGGTTTTCCAGTAAGCAATCAATGCTAAAGACCAAGCAGATCTTGTAAGCCAGCCAGCTGTTTCCCCATCTTTAACCCACGGTTTTAAAAGACTATTTTTATCAACTGAGGACGCTTTAAATATTGCTAAAAAGTTACGCCAATCCGGCAGGGGAGCAATGGTCATCTAGGTCAATTAATTAGTTTTAGGTCTAAATTCAGCATTAGTATTGGCCCACGAGTCTAATATATTGACAGACCTACTATATTGAAAATCAGCAGCCCCATTTAGGAAAGAAGCAATTAAAAAGGGATGGTCTTTTGGAGTTACACTATCACGCCGAATAGCATATTTTGATACTGTCGGGATATTTTTACCCCTTAAACCTGAATAAATAAGACCAAAATGCCCTTTCGCTACTTTGAGAGCTTCAGGGCTAAAACTCTCAATATTTCCAAAAGGAAACGCAAAATGACGTATTGGTATCCCAAGTTTTTGCTCTAGTATTTCTGCACTTTCGGCTATTTCTTTTTGTAATTCTCCCACATCGATAATAGTTGAAAGCTTAGTATGAGACATTGTGTGTGCGCCTATTGTATGACCAGCTCTTATAAGCTCCTGAAGATCGTCCCAATTCATATTTATCCAATTTATTGGAACCTCTTCAATATTCATAGAAGGATATATATAATCAGCAACGTATTTACGTGCCAAAGACGAGTTAGAAATATTAATAAAATTAGGTAAAACGAAGAAAATGGCCTTGATTCCAAATGATTTAAGAATTGATTCTGCAACCAGCTTATTTGAAATAAACCCGTCATCAAAAGTAAGGAGCAGATTTTTTCCTTTTAGCGGGGTTTTACCGCTCATATGGGACGTAAATTCATCAGGTGAAATAAAGTTCCACTGCTTTTTAATTTCACTCAACTGAAATGAGAAATATTCGTACTTATCCGGAGGTATGTCGTGATAAAGCAATACTCTGATCTGATTTTTTAGCTGTGGATAGAAAAATTCCATCAACCTATTTTTTAAATAGATTAATGGATAGATTATAATTAATAATTTATGATGGACCTGCATAAGAAAAGTTATTAATATTTAGATTTCTTAGCTAAAAACACTCTTTGTCTTGCAAAAATGCGTCCGAAAAATGGAATCTTGCTTAACCAAATATCAACAATACCAAATTTACTGTTTACTCTACCAGTAAAGCCCAATTTAAGATCCGGATGAAATAAAGATTCTGTAAAACGATCTTCAGTATTTTCTGCACCAAAAAAGTTAGAAATAATACCAAGTTGGGTATTATTTGCACGCTCAAGAAAATAAGATCCAGTTACTTCACCCTTTATATGGAATTTTTTTCCGAAACACATATATACAAATCTGTTAAATGGTGTTATATGCAAAGAGTAATTGGCGAAGTAGCCACCCTTGATTAATACCCTGTGGGCTTCGGAAACAGCCTTCGGAAAATCTGGAATGTGTTGAAAAGTCTGCACTGTCCAAACACCATCAAAACCCAGAAATTTATCCTCTATTTTAAATGGCAGGTTTGTAGCGTCTGCATGCATTAGCGTTACCTGTTTACCCACAAGATCCCCTAAAACGTTTTTCGCATGTATGAAGTTCGTCTTGACAAAATCAATAATAACAACGCTTACATCCGGGCGTTTTTCGGCGAGATTTCGCCAATGCCATCCCCAGCATCCACCAACGTCGAGAATCAGAGCATTTTGAGGCAGCTTAGAAAGAAAACGTTCAACCTCATAATCCATTACGGTAACCGAATGACTATTTGCTATAGCACTCAAATAATCGTCGTAATGCTGAGAAGCTACTTTTTCTCTGAGTTTTATTTCTGTGCTTTGCGCAAAGTCAGTATTTTCAATACTCGAATAAATCTCGTCTGGCCCTAGTTCTATATTTGACATCAAAGATTCAAGGCGATTATTCATTTAAAAAAAATTATGATTAACTAAAATCCCCGTTTTATTTCCATATTGTCCTGAAAAATCCAGCAATATGTGATAAGCTGACACGAAAAATAATATGCAAAAATATAAAGAAATTTTGTGCCTTTGTCCGGTGTATTGACAGAACACGCCAAATATTTTTCAAACGTTTAAAATGTCTTGTTGTCGAGATGTTACCTTCTCTAATTGTATATATACCAAGAACTTGTCTAATAAAATATGGTAAAATTTGAGGGGACATTCTTAACCAAAGTTCATAATCTTGCGCGGATGAAAGTGTTTCGTCAAAACCACCAACATTAAGGATATTGTCCCGCTTACATACAACAGCCGAAGTAGAAAATAAATTTATCTTAAAAAGTTGTTCAGTAAGTGGTTTTTCGGCTGAATACAATCTGGAATAATCCAGTAAGGTAGTTGAGCCATCCTCTGCTATCATATTTTCATTGTGACAAAAAAAGTTGCTTTGCTGGTTTTCTCTTATTGCCTGGAGGCAAATTTCCAATTTATTCGGAAACCAGAAATCATCAGAATCAAGGAAGGCTATCCATTCGGAGGTAGCTCCTCGGACCCCGATATTCCGCGCTGCCCCAGGGCCTTTATGTGAACGTCTAATCAGCTCTATATTAAGTTCAGGATATGTTTTTGAAAATTCCTCAATGATTGAGCACGTATTATCAGTAGAACCATCATCAATTATTATTACTTGAGAAGGGATGACCGTTTGCTCAACAATAGACTGAAGGGTTTTATGTATAAATAATGCCGATTGATAGGAGGGCATTACTACAGAAATTTTAATCATATTATTCAATTTGCCTGCTTCCGATGCCATTTATTGAACAAATATAAACTATAGAGAGTTGTAGCAGCATGTTTAGCACGTTTAGGATCATTTAATAACTTTTCTAGTTTTTTAAAATCGATCATATTCGACAAAATTCCTCCAGAATTCCCCAATAACTCATCCGAGATCACGCTTTTGAGACTCTGCCCAAACCATCCTTGATCTGGAGGATTAAAGCCTTCCTTTTTCCTGTTAAATATTTCCTGAGGCAATAACTTCCCTGCAACCTTCTTAAAGAGACCCTTAGGGCTATCCAATAAATTGGTTTTTTGAGGAAGTGCGAAAGCGAATTCTACCAGACGGTGATCTAACAAAGGAACACGTCCTTCTACCGACGCAGCCATTGTTGCTTTATCTGTTAATGAAAGTATGTTATCAGGAAGATAATTTTTAATATCCATCAACATTCTCTGATATGAATATGAATTTATATTGGCGTCTCGCTCAACCAACGCACTGTGTTCTGAAAATAATGTCCTAGAAATCTCCCCAAAAGCATCATTGTGCTTTAAAATATCGCTAAGCGCATCAATATCTACTCCTGAAATACTTACGCCCCAAGATATTCTAGGATCAGAAGCTCTAATGCCTCTTTGTGGCTGGAAAACAGACCATGTTTTAGCCAAACCAGTCCTGAAAGGCTGAGGTAAATTTTCAGCAACCCATGCTGGTGTTGGAAAACGTGGTTTCCAGTGTCTGGCATAACCACCGAAAATCTCATCCCCTCCTGCACCATTAAGTAGAACTTTCACCCCCTGCTCTCTCGCAAATTTTGATAATGTATAGACGGGTATTAATGCCGAATCCCCTAGAGGCTCATCAATTATGCTCAATAATTCATCCAGGGCCATCATAGCATCCTGAGAACTCATTTTTAAATTAAAATGCTCTGTGGCGTATCGTGCTGAAACCTGCTTTGCAAAAAAGGAATCGTCACTAGATTCCTTGCCTTCAAAGTCAATAGTAAATGTTTTAAGAGGTTCCCTTAACTGCCCACTCGCCATAGCAACGATTGCTGAACTATCAATACCCCCACTTAGAAAGGCTCCAAAAGGAACATCGGTACGAAGCTGAAGTTTGACTGCATCATTTAAAAGATTCTCAAGCTGTTCCTCGGCTTCATTTAACGATCCATGCCAGGTTTCAAAATTATTTATATTCCAATAGGGGGATATTTTGACCTCTCCATGGCTATTAATTGTAGCATAATTACCAGGACGTAATTTTGATATGCCATCCCACATCGTGTGTTCTTCAGGTATGTAGCCTAGAGTCAGATACTCAATTGTGCGCTCCCAGGAAATAAATGATGGATATTGGGTACGTAAAGATTTTATATCTGATGAAAAAGCAAAATATTCACTCGTTTTGGCAAAGAAAAGAGGCTTGATACCCAGCCTGTCGCGCGCAATCCACAATGATCGGTCATTGCTGTCGTATAAAGCAAATGCAAACATCCCATTTAACTCTTCCAATGCATTGAATCCCTTATCTTCATAAAGGTGCAAAATAACCTCCGCATCGGAACCTGTACTAAATTTATGTCCCTTTGCAGTAAGATCTGCTCTCAACTCTATGTAGTTATATATCTCGCCATTCATAACCAAATGCAAATTCCCCTTTTCATTGGTAAGTGGCTGATGACCACCCTCCACATCAATTATCGAAAGACGCCGCATCCCTATCCCTAGGGCTCCTTCGACAAAGATTCCATCGTCATCAGGTCCACGATGAATCATACTATTTGTCATTTTCTTTATATCAGATTCTGATATTTGTCGTTTATCAAATCTATATATACCAGTGATTCCACACATATTAAAAGCGTCCTATAGTTATCTTATTCCTTAGTTGGGCTGGCAAACTTACCAAATTATCAATCGTTATGGATAATGCTGGTTCTTTTACTCCATAAGATGGAAATATCCACCCATGCTCAGAGGCCTCGTCGGCAATGAAACACTGTACGCTTGATGTGCTATCAGTATTAAAATTTACATTGTTTTTATTATCCCTCCACTCTTTTGACGATACCTCTTGAAATGAAATACTAGGGTTGAACTGCATGCTTCTATATATATTATGAACTCCAGTACCTTTAATATTATCTATTATCTCCAAAGAATCAGTAGAAATTATTAATTCGCGTTGATGAGAAATCGTATTTTTTGCAATTCTCCTAAAGCCATTATGATCGATTAATATTTTGACATATTTCTGGTCCCGTTTTACTTTCAGGCTGACTATCAATTTTGCGTAAGCAGGCAGCATCCAACCAAAAACTTCTGCTGTTGGTTCAATTTCATCTATGATTATGGTGTTATGCGATCTGGCGGATTTTCCATAACGACTCGTAGGGGAATTAGTATAATCAAGCCTGCCGATATCTACTATAATTGGCTTCCCTTTACAATAGGCTACAAAACTGCAAAGATCGTGATGCGAATGGTTTGCCTCCATACCATATTTATTTGGCGCATAGGTAATAATTGTCCAATTAAACCTTTCAATTCTGTGCCATCCGCATTCCGAAGAAAAATTGAATTCAGATAAAACAATTATCTTATCATGATTCATAAGTCCGCCGAACAACATTGACCACCCGGGCTCTATTGGAGCGATAGGTAAATAAACCGGTCTATAAATGCTGCACGCAAGCCTTGACCATGGCAATGTAATTAACCAGTTAGGGTTACAGTCAGGTGATACATCACCTACCAGCGGTATATTCCAAGTAAAGTCCTCTTTATTTTGAACAAGAAAAAACCAACAAGCTTTTAAAAGCTTTTCAGCGTATGGAGTAAACAAATTTAACGCAACCTTATCGTCAGCAACTTCAGCAAGGCTCACCATCTCTAACACCCAACGCGTAAAAAGAAAGTGATAGTGACTACTTCCCTCCCGCATAAATCCATCGTTCGTTACTAGTACAGGGAGCCTTTCGCGAGCAACAGCAATTGCCATACGGCTAAACAGAGAGGATTTGTCAGAATATCCCGCAAAATATAACGCACGGGAGTTATTAAAAGCATGATTTCCAGTGAGTCCAATTGGGAGATACTCTATATTCTTAGCTACCTGATAAGCTAGTTTTTCAATAATATGATTGATATCATTTGGTATAACAACCTCCTGAAGCTTGAAAAATAATACTACATTTGAAATCCTTTCACCGGTACTGTAAGCATCTTTTGCTAATTCCTCGTCATTAATAAATTGGGACGACCAAGAACGGATCAGCAAACTTCCCTCTTCAACGTTAAATGGTAAATTTCTATTCATTACTCCTGTGATTAACCAACCCCATCGGTCTATAGAAACATTCATTTCAGCATCCTGAAAGCGTTGGTGCCAATCCTCTGATGATTGGATCTGCATATTACCAATAACAAGCTTGATTGTATATACTTTATCAAATTCCGGTTCAGGGATATGCAACAGCTTACCACCAGAACTCAAGATCAAGGTTCTCAAGATTTGAATTTCGCCATTCATACTGGAAGTACTTGGCCCAGCCATTATCGATCTTAATAATTTCCAATAGAGCGCTTTTATAAAATGGACAAGCGCTGGAACAGCAAATACAGGATTGACTGCTTTTTTTAGATAGTTTTTAAATTCGGCTATCACAGGCAATGTTAATTCTTGTAATAGTGATTCATAAGTTCTCGCCAGCGCGGCAAATGACAATCAGACCAGAAATATTCTTTTATTCCTGAATCACATTCATTAGCCGCGTAAGTAGAGTTTAGTGCATCTTCTAGTTCAATGGCACTTTTGACAAAGCTAACATCTTCAAAACCCATTAAGGGGCTCATATTTAATTCACCCTCCATCAGAAAAAGAATTACTTTCAATCCGCATAAGTAAGCATCCAATGCAGCCGTTGTAGAGCCCACAACAATTGCTGTATCATAGTTTGAAAGGATTGAACTTAAAGCTCCCGTCTCTTCTACTAACTTCAATTCAGGATAATTTCGTATGTCAATCCAACCTCCGGGATGCAACTTTATAGAAAGAGATACCAAATTTGGGGAAATGTTTTGCAACCGTGTAAGTAGTGCTTTGGTAGATTCTACCATTATATCACCAAGAATAATCACATTCTTTTGGCCTTTTGTTTGCCGCGAACCTTCTATTTTATTTACAGTACCATGATTTAAATATCTCAAAGCTTCTAAGCAAACTATTGAGTCTGCCGGATACCCCGATTTCTCAAAGGCTTTAAGAGAATATGGCCCATTTAATGCCACAAAATCGGGTTGAGGCTGTGACCAGCTATTCGGTTTCAGAACTATCTTTTCCTCATCGTAATATCTCAAATCCCAGAAACGAATTGTAGAATGTTGAACACCAATAATAGTCCCATGGCCATATTTCTTCCATGCGGCTGTCATGCCTCGTTCCCATCCTTGATTTTCCTGTAAATAGAACCCCAATTTTTGCTTCGGCATTTCCCGGAATGCCTGGTCTAGCTGAAAAATCCAAATCATATTCTCAATGGCCGTGGTTCCACAAAAAGATTTTTTCCAATCATCTTTTAAAAGCGGCCAAAATGAGATGGCAGAATTCTTCGACTTAAAGGCTTTATTTAATTCCGATCTGCCTGGTGATTTAATTAAAAATGAGAAAAAGGTTTTGATAATCTTGATGCTGGAATAAAACCCAGAATAATTATTGATAAATGAATGTATTCCGTTAATAGATGAGTTTTTATTAAAACTATCGATTAGTTGGGCTCCTTCTGTAATGTTAAGAGCAACATCACTTTTTAGGAAATGGTGTAACCAGTTGCATTTTATTCCAAGATTGTTTAAAGTTTGTGGCAGAATTTCCCACTGTCGGGAATAAAAAACACCCGTATCAGCCTTTTTTTTATCAAGATGGATAAAATAAGAAAAAAAGAAAATAGAATTCACACCTTCATACCAAACAGGTTTCGGGCTCCTTTTTCTTTTAAATAGTAAGTATAAATGTTTTATATAAAAAAAAATGGCGCGTAATGGATGGGGGAGACTTAAATAGAGAACCCGTAGATTGAATAATTTTTTTAACGACACCTCAGTGGTAGTTCTGCGAAAGGAAAATTCAATATCAAGCCCTCTACACAGGACTTCTATTGATTTTTTAATTCTGGAATCATTTGTATAAAGTTCAAGCTTCGATGGCTTTTCAGTAGTTAAAACTTCTTCGAGAGCTAATAACTTAATACAGTCTGCAATCGCCGGAGATTTATAAACACTTTTCTCTGCAAGCAATGACATCCACCAAATATTATAGTCATTTTGAAACTGAAAGTATTCTGCTAAACTTTTGCCTTCAATTTCAAACTCCGAAAGGTCTGCAATAAAGGAAAGATATTTCACCCGGAGCCGTTCAGAATGAGTTTCAATGTAAGCATCTAAAGAATTAGAACTATTGTCTGAGTTAGTTTTACACCAAGACCATATGCCATCGGATGTGACATTGAGAGCAATAGAATTCATAAAATATCTTAAATTATTTTAAAACTATCTATTAAGATTGTTTCTGAAGTAAGCATCGCAAATTTCCCCCATTAGCTTTCCTCATATTTTTCTCTTCGATGGTAAAATAATTCTTTGCCATAAATTCCTCTTTATTTGGCCCAAACTCTCCGATATCTAAAATTTTCAAATTAAAATGTTCTGCCAAGCCCTGAATACTTTCTAAGTTAAAAAAATAAGTATGAGGAATATCCGTTCTATAACATTTAAAATAAATATCATTTGCATTGGGAACTTCCAGAAAAAAATATCCCTTTGGTTTCAAGACCTTGGCTATGATACTAATATCCTCTAGAATATTCGAAACATGTTCGAGTGAATGCGAAGAAAGAACCAGATCATATCTTTTATCTATCTCATTTAAGTCTTTAAAAGTGTCTGTACATACCCCAATATTCTTATGGGTATTACGAAAAGATTCGTCTGGCTCAAGGATTGATGTAGTAATATTAGAGAAAAGATTGTGAATAAAATAACTAATTCCAGCATGACCAGCACCAATTTCAAGCATATCTTCAATTTGGTGAGAAAAATCAATAAAAGGCTTCATGAACTCGTATTGGTAAAAAGCTCGGTTCTTCTCTTTCGAACTTCCGGCAGATAGCTGGAAAGTAGTCTGTTTATTATCCCAAAAAGAACTGCCATAGTATGATGCTAAATCATGGTTGCTAGGCATCGGATGTAACCACGTTAAGTTGCACTCGTCGCACCTAACAATCTTTTTGTTTTTAAAAATGAGCTCGCTCTCATATACTTTCCTGTGATAGGTTACTCTTTCACCCAAATATTTATCCCATCGAAGATTGATTGGAGATAACAAGGACATCATCCCATTTTTAATCCCTTGTTTTAGTCTGCTTTTCAACGGGTATCTAGAATGATCTATATAATCATTCAGGAAAACTAAAGACTTCGAATGTCCTTTACACATACAGGGATTATGCTGTGTAGTATTAAATTTTGTGTTCTTATTCATTTTAAATAATGCTAATTTATCCAATAAATAAAGTTTAGTGCTACACAGATTGCTCATTGATAGTTTTAGAAGTTTGCTTGTCTTTTCTGAACATGGCAAGTTTAACCTCTAACACCACCACAGCAAATCCAATAAGGACCATTGGGGCAATTAACGCAGCTCCAGTTGTATACAAAGTATAGACCGGACCAAATGCAAAACTATTTACAAATCCGAATCTCCAAAATAAATGTAGATCTGATTTATCCAAAACCTTAAGAAAAATTCCAAGCAAAAACCAATATATCACGCCCCCGTAAAGCCCAAGATACATATATGTTGTTGCGAAAGCACCAGGGTTTTCGGCATGGCCACCCAGGACGAAAATATCAAAATCATCCTGTCTACCATATTGTACCATAAGCTTCCCAAAACTTACCCGGTCAGGGTCTGAAATCAAATCTCCAATTGCAAACGCATTTACAAACAATTTTATATCAGCAAAAAAACCAACACTACCCTCATATAATTTGCTAGGCATATCAATCCAGAGAAATAAGGGCTCCAGTTGAGAAAGCCCTCGAGAGATACTTAAAAATGGTGACTCCTCGCTAATATAAATTTCACCAGTCAATAAATATCCTCTTAAGACTGTTAATGCAGTATAATATAATGTACCAGAAAATAATAGTCCAATTAAAGCAAAAACAATGTATTTGGTTTTAATGCGTCTACGCAAAATGTAAAATGATATTGTCAAAAACTGAACTAAGGATAAAAAAAAGGATCTTGAAGCCATAAAAATATTCTCGATAAAATAAAAAGTTAGAAATATCTTGAGAAGCTTGGTCTCCTTCTCATATTGTTTCAATAACAATACAGAGAAGAAAGCATATCCACCAATTACGCCAGATCTAGAAGAAAGCCAGTGAATTAAGCTTTGGTCAGCCGTGTGAGTAGCACCGGTTAAGCCTATTCCCGTTGTTAAAATGATCAGAATTTTTATCCCTACTAAAAAAAAATAAAAAATAATAACAATTCTAAGAAATTTAACTGTTTTTAGTCTAAAATAAAAAAACTGGATAAATGCGTGATATTCTTCTGATCCCGTTTCCTTTCTAACAGAATTTGAGAATTTTACTCTCGGTAAAAAATTAGCTAAAAATGACCCCACTAAAACCGTTGCGACGCAAGAACTATAAAACAATAAAGAATAATCTAGTTCATTTTTTGTGAATTCTAGACGATCAGCATAATCTAGATTTTCAGGAAAAAAATAGGTGATAATAAATCGCTGCGAAAATGCAGTCGTCAATGTGAAACTGAGTACAAAGGTTGAGGCTGTATTCTCTAAAGCGATAAAGTAAATAAAAACGGTAGAGAGAAAAAAGTAAATTAAAGCTGGAGTTGCATAATGAGGGCTTGTCGTCAGGCCGACTACATGTGCAATAAGCATCAGGAATGATATAAATACTACTGATCCATAGCTTAGTTTTAGAAACGACTTATTTAATGCCCATACTTGGTTATTCATTTATAATACTTTATTTTAATTTAGTAATATTAATGGGTTTGTTTTAGAAGCCAATTACAGTGCAAGGCACACCATCTGCCCACTGTATTAAATTTGGAGCTATAATTACATTTGATGGAGCCTCTTGCACTCTTGTTAGATTCATATCTTCTAATATCAAAATATTATTTTCGATTAAAAATTGAAGATGGGCATTTTTACCTTCCTCTTTATTGAGTTTACTGGTCAATGAGATTAAATCAAACCCAAAGACTCTTAAGAAAGGGAAACTAGAACGGAGAAGTTTGGCAAAACTCGCGGGTATGATCGGCTGCTCCTTCCAATATTTTTTGCTACCTCGTTCTTTTCCGAAGTCTGTTTTCAAAATAAGAAGCTCGATATCTTCAGAAAGGTCACGTAATTTATGAGGTACCTCCTCTACAGAACAATGTAAAAAACCTACTTTTCTGAAAATCCAGAAATCGGCCGGATAGTCACTGCAATTCTTGCCCTTAGAACAGAAATGAAGAGGAAAGTCTATATGTGTTCCGGAATGTCCCGGAAAACGAAACTCCTGATTGTTTGATGTATCGCCATTATCAATAGACTTTATCTGTTTGAACTGGATTGTCCCTTCCACTCCTCCATAAACCGGAGTAGTTTCTTCCAAAAAGTAAGATAAAAATTGTGCGGTCATTTTACTGAATAGGAGTCTGAATAAGAAAGCATAAGTGACCTTAAATTATCATCCATATTTAGAAAAATCTTCTCTACTTTACCAGCACCATAGGTAAGAATACAACCCAATAGCCCCCCCTTATTTTTTTTATCTTTTGAAAGCGCATGAAGATATTGGTCAATATTTTCATTTGTTAACTTAAACGGTGGGATATTTTTTTTTAGTATGGAGTGCATCTCATCAAATTGCACATTCGTGATCATACCTTTGTTAAGAGAGATATAATTAGCCAGATCCATACCTATTGAGATCGCCTGACCGTGAGGAATTTTATAATCTGTGATTGTTTCAATGGCATGGCCGAATGTATGACCATAGTTAAAAATGTGTCTGATCGAAGTATCGAATTCGTCTATTTCAATAATCTCTTTCTTTATTCTCAGGCTTTCAGATATAAATGGCTTAAGCAGTGAACGTTCGTCCAATAATTTATCGAAACTATCTGCGATATCTTGTGCCAAATCAATTCCTTTTGTAAAAAAATAATGCAGCATCTCGCCAATACCCGACCTGATTTCGCTTTCTGACAATGTGGTCAAAAACCCTGAATATATAAAAATGTGTGATGGAGGATTAAATGTTCCTAAAAGATTTTTGAATTGTTCAAAGTTGATTGAGCTTTTGCTTCCAATGCAGCTATCACATTGAGCCAGAAGAGTTGTCGGGAAAAATCTCCATTCAACGCCACGAAAAAGGATTGATGATATAAAAGCAACTACATCTTGCGTTATACCTCCACCTATTGCGACTAAAATATCATCTTTCCTGACATCAGTGTTGATTAATTTTCTAATTATTTCCTGAGAATAATCAATGGTTTTAAATTTTTCGCTTGGATCAATTAAAACTAGTCTAGAATTTTCAATAATTTTTAATTCTTGAAGAAATAGTTCATAAACATTCTGATCAATAATAAAAATGACATTTTTCTGCCCGCCAAGAATTTCCAATTGAACTTGTAAATTACCTACAAATTGTACCTGATAGGAATCCCTGATATTGGATTTAACTGAAAAAGACTCAGACATTCGTAAATCCCCCATCCACTATAATATTTTGACCTGTCATGTATCGGTTGAAATCGCTCAAAAGGAAAATCGCCACGTTAGATATATCCTGCACCTCGGCCAACCTTTTAATAGGAACCTGTTCTGCCAATTGCGCTCTCTCAATTGCAGAAAGATTCTTACGTGTCAGATCAGTCATAACAAATCCAGGTGAAAGGGTATTTACGAGAATATTGTACCTTGCGAGATCATTCGAAGACCCAACAGTAAGTCCATGCAAACCGAATTTGGTTGCAGAATAAACTGCTCTCCTCTCCTTACTTATTGTACTAAATATTGAGGCTATATTAACAATCCGCCCATATCCGTTTCGAATCATACTAGCGGAAAGCACCTTAATCAATCTAAAAGGTGCACTTAAATTAACTTGTACCATGTCATCCCAGTCTGATTCCAGGGCATCTGTTACCGGATTTAACCTATTAATACCAGCATTATTAACTAGTCCATCAATAACAGAATACGATTTCAGAGCTAATATAAATGACTCCATGCTGGCGCGATCCTGAAGATCTACGCAAAAATATTTTCGTTTAAGACCTTTTTTGATTGCTAAGTCATTCAAATCTTTTATCTGTACAGGATTGGTACCGGTTAGCAATAAATTTGCGCCTAACAGAGAAAGATCTTCGGCTAATCTCATGCCTATCCCTCTCGTAGCCCCGGTTATTAGAATTGTTTTTTCGCTAAAATCGAATTTCATAGTTATAATATGCCATCTTCATGCATGATGTGGTATTGCATCCAAGTTACAATGATATGATTAATAATTAGGTGAATATCCTCAACAGGTGCATATTCACCTTTAGGAGAGGAAACTAAAACCGGAACATCTACGATGTTCAAAAGCTTACCTCCGTCAAAACCAAGCCATCCTATTACAGTTCCGCCCTGTGATTTAAACCACTCAGATGCAACAACAAGATTTGGAGAATTTCCACTCGCTGATATCACAATTAGTTTATCCCCTTTTCGGAAATGAACTTTCAGCTGATCCACAAAAATATTATCATAGGTCGAATCGTTTCCTATCGCTGAGATAACAGAAACATTGTCTGTTAAAGCAAGCGCACGGTAAGACTTATTTGAAACTTTATTAGATTTCTTCAAAACAGCTAAGCCAAAATCATTTCCTATATGAGATGCGGTTGAAGCCGAACCACCATTACCCACTACGAAAATGGTATTTTCATTTTGACGTGCTTCTTCAAGATGTCTGATACACTCTTCTATTTTGCTATGATCTATCTGATTAATTAGGGTTATCAAATAATCTGAATATCCCTTACTAAATGCTATTACATCTAATCCTTTGTCTTTGTATATATTATCTAAATTGTTCATACGTTAATTTTCAGGGTTTTTAATGTTAAATTGTTCTCTCCAGTTAATATCATTATAATAAATTTTGAAAACCAATTTCATTGTTTCAAGAGCGTCATTGCTCGAGCCAAATGTAATTGGCATGTCATTAATTATTGCATCAGCAAACTCAAATATTTCGTCTTTCCATGAATTATCCTGCAAAAAATTAATGGTATGGCTTTGCATTTGCCCATTATCTGAATCCTCATCCCTTATACCAATTACAATCTTTTCCTCACCATAGCTTTTCGAACCCGAGAGAATCCCATGTAATTCAATATAGCCGCCCGATAACGATATTTCCAGGTTAAATTTATGCTGCCACTGGGTTGCAGAAGAATTCAGCATAGCAATTCTGCCTTTTCCATCTTTTAAAATAGCATAGGCATTATCTTCCACATCGTGCTTCCAAAAATCGTTAGATATGAAGGATTTAACTTCAATAAAGTCCCCACAAAATAATCTCATCAGATCGACCATGTGAATACCCTGATCGAGAAGTATGCCTCCACCAGCAAGTTCCCGCTTAGAACGCCATCCTCCTGAAAATGGAATAACGCGACTTTTACCATACACTCCCCGTAAATTTATTATATCTCCCAATTCTCCCGACTGAATTATCCGCAAAGCCTCTCGCACGGAGTCATGGTATCTGTGATTAAACCCATATTTAAGTTTTAAATGCGGATGCTTTTCTTCGGCGGCAATTACATTACTAATATCATTAACGTCTTTGCCTGGCGGCTTTTCGCAAAAAACATGTAATCCTTTCTCAAGTCCGGCTATTGTGACTTCCGCTGCGATATTATTGGGAAGACAGACAAATAAAACATCTAAGCTCAGTGCTAAAAGTTCAGCATAATTTATCAGACACTCAACCCCGGGAACAGAAACAAAATCAGAAGAAAAAAATTGATCGCAAACTGCTACAACTTCTAAATTGGGGTGCATGCCTATATAGGCATGGCGCCTCTTACCAACAATTCCGTAACCAGCGATTCCTACTTTAAGTTTATTCATATATCTATTTAGCTACTTTGTCTCTATAATTTACTAAATGCCCTATGGCTGTTACTCCCATCGCAACAACCGCTTCATACGAATTACCTCCTGTATGTGGAGTAGATATAAGATTAGGTAATGCAAGAAACTCTGCATCTTCTGGAGGTTCCTGTTCATAGACATCCAATGCTGCTCCGGCGATGACATTATGCTTTAGCGCGAATTTTAAATCTTGTTCATTGATTATTCCACCGCGGGCTGTATTTATTAAAAAAGCCGTCGGCTTCATTTTTTCAAATACCTTGCAATCAAATAGCCCATTCATTTCCGGGGTTAAAGGAGTATGAACTGAAATAAAGTCTGATTGGGAATACAATTCATCCTTCGTTACCACTATCAAACCATTATCTGCACAATAATTTTTTATATCGATCACATCATTCACCAGGATTTTACAGCTAAAGGGTTTCAATAATTCAACTAATTCTTTACCAATATTTCCCAGACCTATAATTCCAACTGTTTTACCTGTCAGCTGTGTTCCTCCCGACTTGTTCCATGTCATTTGTTTTAATTGATTGGACGTAATGTAAAGGTTCCTGCAAAGGGCCAGCATGAAACCCAAAGAAATCTCTGCGACTGATCTTTTATTGACTCCTCCCGTCCAGCCAACCGCCACTGATCTTTCTCTACATGCATTTAAGTCGATATTATCAAGACCAACCCCATACTTTGCAATAATTTTTATTTCAGGTAATTTGTTAAGCAAGTAGGGGGTAATTTGTTCAAGACCTACAATAACTGCCTCTGCGCCTGTAAAATATTCCACAAGATCGTCTCCATTCATTCGAATACCTTTGACATTTACCTCTGCGTCTGGAAATTCTGATAAAAGCTGATCAACTAAATATTGATTTTTTGAAAATGCAATATTTGAAACTTTAACCTTCATCCCTAACATGCCTTTTATATGAGTCGAATAATTTATCTTTTAACATCTTTTCGATAACTCTTATCAGATCAGCTGGTGTATCCACTGAGTCGGCTTGATAAGCTGTAATTTCACTATGAATTGGTATACCATGTTCTAGAAATCTGTTCATATCTATAGATTCGATAATCTCTAAGGGTGTAGTTGGAAGTGCAACAAACTTCAACAAAGCCTCTCTTGAAAAAGCTATAAGCCCCAATTGTCTATATGAATCGATATGACCCGAGTATTTTTTATTTGAAGGAATTGCCTCTCTTGACAAATATAGTATCTGCTTATTAATTGAAACTGCTACTTTAACATTGTTAGGATTTTCCCTCTCTTCCTGGGTCGGTATGGTGGCGATCAGATTCGACACAATCTTATCGCCATCAAGTAGTGGTGTAGCTGCTTCCCGAAGCATTTCAGGATCGACTAATGGCTCATCTCCCTGAATCATTACTACAATATCAAATTTTATACCATTATTGAGGGCTTCGATATTCAAAAGAGCCTCTGCCGTTCTTTCGGTGGCACGTTCATGAATATCGGAAGTCATTATCGCTTTGCCACCGATACTCTCAATATAATCATATATCTCTTTATCGCAAGTGGCAACGTAAACATCGTCCATTAATGAGCAAAGAACACTTCTCAAATAACAATGACCAATCATAGGCATTCCCAATATCGGCGCCATAGGTTTATTTGGAAAACGTGTCGCCGCCATCCTTGCTGGAATAACACCTAATATTTTCATAAATTGAATTTGTGATTTTTTAATTGCTTGACCTGATCCCTTGCCATTTGTCCCAAGAAAAATGCATCGAAGCTATAAGCAATGAAATTATAGCCTTTGTCATATTTTTCTATAACTAGTTTATAGTCCAGAGCCACTACGTGGAAACCCATTAATTTATCATATTTCTGAACCGTTTCCTCATAAGTTTTTAGCAGGGCTACAACTTCTGGCTCATCCCATTGTCCGGGCTTGCCAATAGAGCCTGATAGATCATAAGGTCCAATAAAAGTTCCATCCACACCCTCAACTTGCAGAATAGAATCCAATTCCCTTATTGCATTAAAATGCTCAATTTGAACTATCAACGTAATAGATTTAGCTTTGTTATCCCTGTAATTCTCAAAATTAAATCCATAGTTCTGTGCCCTTGCTAAACCAACACCCCTCGTACCTTCAGGTGGATATTTTATTGCATTTACAGCTTTACGTGCTTCTTTCGCTGAATTTACTGAAGGGACAATAATGCCATCAGCTCCCGCATCCAAAACTCTTTTAATAATTAGTGGGCTATTCTCACCTACCCTGACAAAAGCCTTCAAACCTTTACTTTGGATGGCCATGATCAATTGTTGAGCGCCTGAATAATCGATTACAGTGTGCTCCAGATCTATACAAAGCCAATCGAAGCCAGCATCCGCCATGATTTCAGCAATGGCGGGATGGTTAAGGGTTATCCATGAACCAATTGTTCTATCTTTCTTCTTCATAATGTCTTAAATTTATTAATAAAGTCTATTATTTAAAAGGTTTTTCTCCTACAATATTCCAGCCATAGCCTATATACTTACCAAGCTTGAGTTCAGTTTTTGTGTCAATAAAACGGGGCTCCCCATATACAATTTTGCATCCAGGATGTCGCTTTAAACCCATTTTGGTTAAAATCCAGTTTCTAAATTTGTTAAGGCCTGGGATCATAAAATTATTAAAATGAAAACTACCTTTGCGCAAGGAAACCATCTCAAAAGATGAAAGAAGGTCTTTGATCTCTTTGGCAGAATATACCCTGGTTATAGGGTTTTTGACCTTCCCAAACTTCGGTTTTCCTTCTGTTACACGGCCTATCCAATTTTCTTCATTTAAATAAAAAATTTCACCGTTCAATATCGCACGGGGCACTATATTAACCCAATACTCTGCAGAATGCCGGCTATACAACATCAGAACCGTTTTTCCTCCGGGCTTTAAGACACGATATACCTCATCAACAGCTTTTTTTGTGCTTGTGGTATGGTGAAGTACACCATTCGAATAGACAACGTCAAATGTGTTATCAGCAAAAGGTAAGTTCTCACTATCCCCCTGGCACGAAAATCCATTTTTATCTCCTACGTGACTTAGTTTCAAAGCAGTAGAGACTGCTCTTGAAGGAGTAATATCAAGGGAAGTCATATGAGCTCCATGGCGAGCAAACAGTGCGGCATGACCTCCACCACCAGGACCTATTTCAAGTACTCTCAATCCCTTTGATACTTTCAACAGCGGCAGCATCTCCACATAAGCCAGATGTTCACGTTTATTGAACATGTCTTCCAGATCTATTAAATCTTTCTCCAATGACTCTTCACTCAATATGGAATCCCCTTCTGCATAACATTGCTCATACAGATCGCCCCACCATTCCATGATCTCATTCTTAGTTTTATTCATGGTCAAGGCTGGTGAAAACGAACAAATCCTCGAGGCTACATCGATACCATATTCAGTTTTACAGCTCTCACAAGTCAAATAGGTATTAGAAAACTTAAATTTTCTACTATGACAAGCCGGACACTGCAGCTCATTTTTTACCCGTTCTTCCAATATTTTTAAAAAGTCGCCAGTGGGTTTGCTCATAAATAATTTTGTACTTTTGATTTAGATGATTTTAATAAAATTTTCATACTCCTCATATTATAAGTTTCTTTTGCATGTAATCAGAATAAATCTCCCAAAAGTATTTTTGCGGAGAGCCTGGATATATTAAAAACTGATCAGTATAATTTTTATAAATAACTTCATTCAAAGGCTCTTTAAGTTCATTGTTCAATTGTTTATCAGAATAATTATCAAGATTTATAGGTGTTCGGCCAAAATAATCACAAAACTGCTTTAAAGATTTAAACATGAACGAATTGTTAATTTCCTCCGTAGTAAGGAAGGCGATTTTCTTCTTCCACAATACAGCGTATGAGACTGAATTACTTTGATGAAGCAGCACAAAACTAGAATCCCTTATCAATTCAGCAGTTTTTCCTTGATATAAAGGCCGATCACCAAAAATATTCTTATGCTGATCGTAACTGGATCTGGGATGAGCAGCAACTACCACATTCAGTCCAGTTTTAGCTTCAAAATCTTTAAAGAAATTCTCAAGGGAACCGAAATATTTTTTTTCTGTAACAAATGGTTTGTAGCCTAAAAATTCAAGATCAGGGTGAGAGACGTAATTCTGATCAATAAAAACGGCAAAAGACTTTAGACTAGCTTTGGACTCGCTTTCTAATTTGAGGTAGGTATCAAAATCAAACGAATGATTGGGTATTATTTCCTTGGAATATTTTGCTGCGACAAGACTTTCTCCAGCCAATCCTCCGACTAAAATATTGTCTGATCCGAAAAAATCCTGAGGCTTCAATGCTTTATGGATTGAAAAGAGTAAATTCTTCCATTTAGCCGGAAGAAAAATCTGCTTTACTATTTTGGAAGATGTAGTAGGTTCCGGTGCCTTTGGTTGAAGCCCATTTTGAACCTTTGTAAGAAGTACTCCTTTTTTCCTTAGTTTATTTCTCACAAAAAAAGAAGTCCTGCTTATATCAAGAAAATCAACTGCACATGAAATGGACAGTCGGTTTATTAATGAAAGGAATTTTGCTCGACTGTCTATAGAATGATAGCCATCGAAGTGATGGATATCAAGAATATTTGTTTTAAAAAAATCAGGCCTGTATAAGGCAGTCATATCAAAGATGTGAACATCAAAATTTTTCCTCAAAATTTCAACACCGAATCTATCATAGTCACGGCTTTCAAATGGAGAAAGAGTTAGAAATATAAGTCCAAGCATAGTAACACCAACCGAATTGCTAAAAGTACAATTTACCTCCTGAAATAATTTGAGATGAGATTATTCGAATTATTTATAATTTTATTATTTGGGTAGTTCCCCAACACAACTTTATTATCTTCAATTTTTGTATTTATTAGACTTGAATTTGCTCCTAAAACAAAATTCTTACCAGTTATGCAGTTTCCAAGTATAGATGTGTTAGAGTATAATATGGTCGAATCGCTAAAAGTGGGATAATGCCCATTATTAGTCGACCCAATCGTAACTCCTTGATATACAACTAGATAATCTCCATATACTGCATTGCCCAGTATACTACCTAACGGGTGAACTAATAGAAAGTGCTCGGGGAGTTTGACACTATAAAATACGTCTAAACCAAACATCGTCTTATTTAAAAGAAAAATTTTTGAAGCTAAATTTTCGTCACCTGCCAGATAAGCGTTGTTAGATACAAAATATAAGAACATCGAATATTGGTCACCGTTTAGATGATTAAATATTGATGTATTTCCATTAAAATAATATTTAGAAACTATAGGATCAAAACAAATTCTGAGCCTATCAATAGCACGGCTTACGCTATGAGTTAGTGCTTTTTCGTTCAATGGGTATCCGTCAGGATAGAAAAATTGCAGTTGTTTCAACAAATAATTTGCTAAAGAACTTTTGGATAAACTTAACTCCAGATCTCTCATCGATTCTTATATACTAGTCCAGCCCCCATCTACAATTAAGTTATGCCCCGTTATATAGGCGGCATCCTCGCTCAGTAAGAAACTAACAGAGGGAGCTATCTCATGCGGTTTACCCATTCTTCGCATAGGCACTCTCTGCTCATATTGCTTTACGAATCGTTCACTCTGAGAATCAAAAATACCGCCAGGTGAGACACAATTTACCCGTACACCTAATGGCCCGTAATATGAAGCTAAATACCGTGTGAAGTTAATCATTCCACCTTTAATTGCCGAATATGCTGCAGGCATGGTCATATCAGTACCATCATAAACCCCAAAATCAGGCCCAACTACGCCATATACTGAGGCAATGTTCACAATGCTGCCATTGTTATTTTTCATAACCGCCAACACCAGTTTACAGCATATAAATAAGCTATTGAGCTGACCGTCGACATTTTCACGCCATGAATTCGTCGAAATATTTTCAAATTTGTTTCCCCAATCAGCTGTCCTGGGATAGGCATTATTCACCCAGCCGTCAATACGTCCATAGGTTTGCACAATTTCTTCCAACACCACTTGAACGGAATTTTCATTCGTTATATCACAATTTATTGTCCCATTATTAATATCGTCAAGCACATTAATATCTATATTCAGTGCGATTGCACCTTCTCCCTTAACATGCTCTAGGATGGCTCGCCCTATTAAACCACTTCCTCCGGTAACGACAATAATCTTATCTTGAAGCCTATTCATTTAATGCTAATTTCAATGTTTCAACCCCTTCCATGAAACTGTTCATGGGTTGTATATTGTTTTTTATATGATTTGTAAAATACTCAATTTGATTGAGATAGGTTTCCTTAATATCAAATGGTTCCTTATAAACCTGATTCCCAGAAATCGTTATTGTATTTTGCAAAAGGTCCACAATTATCACGTGTTCATCAGTAAGTATTTCTATTTCCCTTTTAGCTTCTTTCCTATAATAATTAAGGGTAATGTTTACCGTGAAATCCTTATATAGAAAGTTATACTGGGCAAAATCGATAGCTTGGATTTCAAGGCTGGAAACGTTTCTTTTTAATGATCTGACTGAATCAGGAATTCCAAATAACCATTTAGTATAATCTATCTCATGGATTAAATCCAAATGTACGCCTCCACCAAGTTCAGGTATCGAACTATAAATCTTTCTGAAATCATTACCAGGACGCCATGCTGGCAAATATGATCCACAATATATATTTACTTCGTGGATGTTGGGGCAATCTTTTTCCAAAAAATTTTTAAGGAAAACTATAGCAGGATGAAAGCGCATATTACAGGCTACGTAGGTGATAACCTCCTCTTTATTTAGGGTATCTGTCAATCTAACAGCATCAGACAAGTCCCCGAGAACGGGTTTTTCAATGAAAAGCGGGGACCCATAATTAAGCATTTTTGCTATCGTCTCTGCGTGAGTTTGTGTAGGATTTGAAATAATTATAAAATCTGGCTTGAAATTTATATCATCCAGATGATACAGATTATAAACACCCTGAATCTCTGATTGATCTGGAGAAGATCGTAACGCATAAATAATACACGCGGGATATATCTGCTTAATAGCTGAAACATGTTTCCTCCCAATAGAACCTAGACCGATAACAAGGACATTCATAATTCAAACCCAAGTTTATTAGTTGTCATTAGGTATTCCATGAAATCGAAATCGATTGGATGATCAAGGTCGAAACAAATATGCGGCATAACATATATCAAGGATCTGCTATTAATAGTAGAACGCGGCTCTAAATCAAAAAAAGATCTTCTGAAAAAATAGAATGAAGCATTAAGATCGTAAACGTGCGGAGCAGATTGGCGAGTAAGAAATGAACCTGTTTTGATGAGTCCATAATATCCATCAGGCTGTTGCTCAACCATATTAAAGTATGGATTTCTATTTGCAACATTTACAGAAAATATATTCCATGCATTTTCATCCAGCTGTAATTTTAGAAAGGCTTCTTCCAGATCTTGTATGTTTCTAAGTGGTGAGGTAATATCCAGATCCAGAACATAATCATACTTTTTATTCCTTTGCAATTCTTCGAATCTCAGAAGGTCTGTGATAGTGTCCAGTTTCCCAGCCTGATCACCAGACAAAGCCAAAGGCCTGTAATAATTGGAAGTTACTCCAAATAGCCCGGCTGTGTTTTTAATTTCCTGACTATCGGTCGACAGGGCAATATCTGCATTATGTTTTAAGGCAAAAGTTTTTGCAATATTTATAGTCAGAGCAATTAATGGCTTTCCGTTAATCATTCTGATATTTTTTCCCGGTATACCCTTTGACCCGCCGCGTGCACAGAGTGTAATTAATATTTCCATTTAAAATTTGATGTGCTCTATATCTGATTGAGCTCTTTTGTAGTCTTCCGGGGAGCCAATATCTAACCAATAACCAATCATCGGATAAGAAAACACTTTGCCGCCTCCAGCGATTAAAGCCTGCATTAGGTCAGTAGCATTAAAGAATTCTCCTTTAGGTATTAAGGCGAGTATTGATCTTTTCAAAAGATAGATTCCGCCATTTGAATAATACGTATAAGTTGGCTTTTCTTTAAAATTTGTTACCGCTCCAAAATCATTTGTCTCCAAAACCGCATACGGAACATTGACATTATAGGGTATTGTTACTACGGCCAAGTCTGCATCCTGTTTGAGGAATTCAATAAAAAAATGTTCGTAATCGAGATTGGTAAGTATATCTGAATTAATTATCAGCACATAGTCGTGCTGGAAATTATCTATATTCGACACGCTGCCGATTGTGCCTAGTGGTTTATCCTCCGTGACATATTTAATATTCACACTGCGGTCGGCTCCATCGCCAAAGAAATCTTCTATTTGATTTCCTAAATAATTAACTGATATCCAGAAGTCGTCAATTCCAAACAACAACAGCCTATTTAGGTTGTG
This sequence comes from Cytophagaceae bacterium, assembly GCA_947460975.1. GTDB lineage: Bacteria > Bacteroidota > Bacteroidia > Cytophagales > Spirosomataceae > Aquirufa. The sequence continues at coordinate 63,026 of CANHGO010000003.1, read as the reverse complement.
TTCTATAATTGGAGCACCGCCTACTTTCAACAAGGGTTTAGGTACAGTATTCGTTAATGGAGCCAAGCGCTGGCCCCTTCCACCGGCCATAATAACTGCATCCAGTGGAAGATATGACCGCAATTCGCGAAAATTTATGACATTGACCACACGATGATCTCTGTCAACAACAGGTATAATACGAAAATTATCCTCCCTGAATTTTACAACCTTATTAATATCTCTCTCGCCTTTTTGAATATACCGGGGGCTTGTCTGAATGATGTCATTTATCGGACTTTGGATAGATACTCCATTAATTAACCCTCTCCGAACATCTCCATCAGTAAGGGCACCGATTAATTTATCATCTTTATCTACAACAAATAAGATTGCATCTTTAGCAAGCTTGTCAAGCTGTAAAAGACCTTGATTAATTGTAGTTCCTGACTGTATAAGGTGTTCTTTGTAATTTATCAATTGAAACTTGATTTTAAAATATTTCTAATCCTAATTGCTGAATCTCCATTTCCATAAATAGGTTTCATTTTATTCAATGGCCATGATTCATACTGCTTTACTTTAGCCAAAATTTCTTCTTTGTCTATTTTGCAATTATTTATATTGGCAGTCACAAGCCTTCCTGATTGACGTTCGCCCAAATTAATTACATATTTCGTAAAGAACGATGCTTCGACAAAGCCGCTGGACGTATTCCCTAACATCATAGTACAATGTTTCATGCAACTTAGGTATCCGAGTACGCCAAATGATTCAATGCCAAATGCGTTTTTATTTCTAGCTACAAATTCATTAATCTTTGCCCTTATCATATTGCCCATTGTATCTGTATTAGGCATAGTAATAATTAGTTGGAATTCAGTAAGGTTCTCAAGACTCCCTATTAATTGTTTTATATAATATTTATTGTTTTCAAAATCGACAGTTTCAGGATGGAAAGTGATCAAAATACTTGGTAAAGATAAGTCAATAGCATACCGAATTCTGAACTCTTCAACACTTAAAAGTTCCATCTCCTTTAAGTTATCAATGCTTAAAGCACCCACATCATAGACATTTTCCGGGCTGCCCTTAATCGCAATCACACGTTGCCTATAAACTTCAGCTATGGTAAAATGGTACGTTGCCATCTGGGTAATGCAATGCCTGAAAACGTCGTCAATAGCTCCGAGAGTTTTTTCCCCTCCATGAATGTGAGCCATTGGCACACCAAATGGAATAGCACTTGCACATGCTGCAAACATTTCGAAACGGTCACCAAGAGCAATTATCAGATCGAAAGAGTTTTGCGCCCATAACCTGCTAAAGTTCTTCAGTGTCTTACCTATGGCAAATGAAATATCAGCTGGTTCATCTCCATCAGGCATAGTGTCGATTTGAAATGCTACCTCAAAACCATCATTAAATATCTGATTTATTGTGGCACCATACTCTACAGAAAGATGAGTACCAAATGCAACGATATTCAGATCAAAGAAATGATCTTCGTTAAGTGCTTTTAAAAGTGGCAAGTAAATTCCATAGTCTGCCCTGGAGCTCGTAAGCAAAGCAATTTTCAATTTAGTCCAAATCTTTAAATGTGAGTTTATAATCTTTCAGCAAGGCCTTGTTTGAACTTCTCCCTATTACCTCGTCTATCAACATTGGTGAAATACCGTCACCCGGCCTTTGCATTTTGAGATCACCCTTCAAAATCACATGGCCAACTCCAATATCATTAGAAATATGAATGCTCCTTCTGGCAATGGCCTTATTTGCTGTTTCTGAAATACTGGGGGTTTTAAGGCCAGTCCCTGAAATTGCCTGTTCAATGTTTCGTATTGCTTTCACCATCGCCGCTAATTCGTCCGGCTCAAGTGATGCTTTATGATCAGGCCCTGGCATTGATCTATCCACGGTAAAGTGCTTTTCGATGATTTCTGCGCCTAAAGCTACCGCCGCTATCGGCACTTCAATACCTAATGTATGATCAGAGTAACCTATTGCAATGTCAAGTTCGTTTTTAATCACGTTCATAGCTAATAAATTAACATCTGACATAGGGGTTGGATACTCCGTGTTACAATGCAGAACGGTTATTTGCCCGGCAGTTACTCCCTCTGATTTAATTAATGTTATTGCTTGCCTAATCTCTTCCATATCGGCCATCCCCGTTGAAAGAATTATTTTTTTGCCTTTTTTTGCAACATGTTGCAAATAAGGTTTATTGGTTATTTCACCTGAGGGTATCTTAAACATGGAGCAACCTAAGCGGTCCAGAAGATCGATACTTTCCTCATCAAACCCCGTCGACATAAATTCTATACCTTTGTCTTTGCAATACTCTTTCAACTCGACATGCCAATCTTCAGGCATCTCTAATTTTTTGAGCATATTATACTGTGACGCCTCAGTATTATCCAAATTTTTAATCTGGTAACTTGCCATTTTAGCCGTTTTGGACACTAAATTGTCAGCCTTAAATGTTTGAAATTTAACAAAATCAGCCTTTGCATCTGCTGCGGCATCAATTAACCTTTTAGCAATTTCTATATCCCCATTATGGTTGACTCCGGCTTCCGCTATTATTAATACTTTGCTCACTGAATTTTTTTTAGAGATTAATTAAGAACATCTGTGACTTTTAGTTCGAATTAATTTTTAGCAGTTTTTCTACAAGTCACCATCATATGTGAACTCAACCCATTCGCAGCAATAAAATCTTGCATGGCGTTCCGCTCGTGTTCTGTAGAATAATCAAGATAGTTTCGCCAGAAATTATCCTGAATTATATCTTTATTTTTAAATAGAATGTCCATATCGAGTTTCCCAGGTGTATTAGCTTCCAGCACTTCGAAACCGACATTCCTTAGTAAGGTAGCTAAGGACCTAGGGTTCATAAAATTAAGGTGATGGGGGGGTGAAACGGATCGGGAATTTTCCCTGAGAATCTGAATATCAATTCCCATTCCACTTAGAGTAGTGAAAATGAAAAGATCGCCCTGTCTCATAACATTATATACTGTTTGCAGAAATTGACCCGGATCATGAAGATGTTCAAAAAGTTCAAATGATACAAAACAGTTATTTCCCTCCGGAATCTCGTTACGATCAACATCTTCCATGAATTTTTCGATCGTTTTGAATCCCTTATTTCTGCAGATTTCTGCCAAATGGACTGATGGCTCAATAATCAAGCAAGTAGCATCCATTACTGCATTTATCACCTCATCAAATACACCGTAACCCCCACCAATGTCAATTATGTTAATTGATTCGCTGCCCGACTGATACCTTTCGATCAATAACTTAACCAGGTTCGCTTTTGGTTTCCATAATGTTTCTCTTCTTGCAGATTCGGTTATTTTGTAAAATGTTGTAGCCCAAAATTTAGTAGAAGGAGAATCCGTGTAATATTTATCAAAAGCTTCGGTGCATGGCCGGGGATTCACATAGAGAGACTTACAATGATTACATTCCTCGTAAATAAACCCTGATTTGGTAAAAACCTCCTTACCTGGAGTTTTACAAACCGGGCAATCAATATATACCATATCTACACCCCTGAAATAGGTTTCAATATCAAGTGTTGCTAACCGAAGATATTCTTCGAATATGTCGTGAGGGCGAATTGTATCCTCGGTGATTGGGGTTTGAATGCTCATAACTTAATTTCTATTACAGGTAATGAAAGATTCTGACAATTAACCGATTGCAATTTATAAAAATGCCAGTTTATTTAATTTCCCTGCCAGGGTTCCCAACGATCCTGGTACCTGAGGATACATCTCTTATTATCACTGATCCGGCTCCGATAATAACATCATCTCCAATTGTTACTCCTTGCTTTACAACCGAATTCGCCCCTATAAACGTTCTATCACCAACATAGACATTCCCTCCCAGTACTGTTCCGGGGCCTATATGTGATGCACACCCAATTTTACATTCATGTTCGACAACACTGGATGTGTTAAGAATAGTATAGTCGCCTATACTAGCCAAGGGATTCACAGCAGCATTTCTTGCAATGAAAATACCTGCTCCGATCTCAGCATTTTGCGCAACTGATGCATCGGGATGTATAATCGCTGGCATTAACTGGCTTCTTTCTTCCAACATACTTGCTATACGAAAACGTGCCTGATTATCTCCAATCCCGAGTACATATTGATACCCACTATTCCATTCCTGAAAATTATCATCGATATCTGAAGCCAAATAAGTAAGATTATAAGGATTTTTCTCAGCCTGTTTGAAATCTATATAATAGATTAATCTCATTCCTAAACATATTGCAGCCTCAGCTAAAACCCATGCATGGCCTGAGTAACCCACCACTACTGTTTCTCTGTTATACATTACTTGGTATATTTACTATTCGATCCTGAAGGAAGGATGCATTCTTCTGAGAGTCTGTCTGAAAATGAGAAAACATAGGCAATGAAGTCATCAATCTCCAAATTGGCCTTGTCATTACCCCTTCCTTATTTGTCGATTTCAAAAATGCATCTCTATCAGCTCTGTTATTTAACTCGACACACATAAGCCAGTAGTTGGCTTTTGTTTCAGGTAATTCAGTTCTGAATTTTATTCCCTGCTCTTTAAAAAAATCTTTATATTGGCTTGCTAATTTTCGTTTGCTTTCAATAAACAATTCGAGCTGCTCCATTTGAGCACATGCAAGGGCTGCATTTACATTTGGCATGCGAAAATTGTATCCTACCTCATCGTGAATAAATTCATATGCATGAGGAATCTTCGCTGTCGTAGTTAAATGTTTCCCCATTTGGGCCAAATTAATATCATTAGAGATAATAGCTCCTCCTCCGCCACTGGTAATTATTTTATTCCCATTGAACGAAAAAACACCCAGGGTGCCAAAAGTGCCGGTATGTTTTCCATGATAAAAGCTACCTAAGGACTCTGCAGCATCTTCTACTAATGGAATTTTCCATTTCGTACATATCGCTAAAAGTTCCTTTAAATTTACTGGAAATCCAAAAGTATGCATAGGCATGCATGCCGCTATTTTCTTCTTGGTATGTTTATTGAAACATGCATCATCCTTTAGCTCAGCGTGTTCTCTCAAAAACTCTTCTAAGGCAGCAGGAGAAAGACCCATTGTATCTAAATCTACATCTAAAAATACCGGGCGTGCCCCATTATATAAAATGGCATTCGCTGTAGCAATAAAAGTTAATGATTGAGTTATTACTTCATCGTCAGCCTTGACACCTGCCAATCGTAAAGCAACCTGCAGGCCAGCAGTGCCGTTAACGACTGCTATCGCTTGCGCTGAATGAGTGAACTCAGCAATCATTTCCTCAAATTTATTTACATAAACCCCTACAGAGGAAACAAATGTCGAGTCAACAGCATCACAAAGGTACTTTTTCTCGTTGCCAGAAAATTTCGGCTGATGCAAAGGCACAGAGTCAATGCCTGGGAAGTGACTCCTTATAAAACTATTAATCTTATCTATTTTAGATATTATAGACATCTGATTTATACTTTACAAGATTTTCTGGAATTTTAAACCAGTCAACTGTCTCGGCAATACCTTCGGAAAGAGAATACATCGGTTCCCAATTTGTATTCGCCCTAATCTTTTTATTCGAACCATAAAGCCTGAAGACTTCTGATTTATCAGGGCGGACCCTTTGCTCATCCAAAATAATTTTTGCATTTGGATTAATCTGACTTATCAATTCAATTGCAAGGTCACCAACTGATATTTCCGATTCTGTGGCAATATTACAATCCTGCCCGACAAGGCTGTCGGACTTTGCGATTTCAACAAAACCCAAAACTGTGTCTTTGACAAACAGCAAGTCACGTGTTGGTGTAATATCACCTAGCCTTATTTCCTGGACACCGGTCAGAAGTTGTGTAATAATCGTTGGAATAACAGCCCTCGCTGACTGACGAGGACCGTAGGTATTAAAAGGACGAACTATTGTTAACGGCAGATCAAAACTCCTGAAGAAAGAATCAGCGATACAATCGGCGCCAATTTTTGACGCTGAATATGGAGATTGCGACTGCCGTGGATGCTCCTCATCAATGGGAATATATTTGGCGGTCCCATACACTTCTGAGGTAGATGTTACAAGAACTCTTTCGACATTTAGGTCCTTCGCAGCCTGAATGATATTTAACGTTCCCTTTACATTTGTATCAATATATGAATCCGGAGAATGGTAACTAAACGGAATCGCAATAAGAGCTGCTAGATGAAAAACAATATCGCAGCCTTGCATTGCTGAACGAACGCCGTTAGGGTCTCTTATATCGCCAGCAAATACCTCAATTTTATTTAGCTTTTCTTTGGATAGTGTATCCAGCCAGCCCCAGCTATTGAATGAATTGTAATACACAAACGCTTTTACATTGGCTTCTTCTTCAATTAATTGTTCTACCAGATGGCTTCCGATAAAACCATCAGCGCCGGTAACCAGTACCTTTTTATTTTTTAGATCCATTTGGTTATTAAATTAAACAAAATAATCCCATCAGATTATGTTATAGGCAAACTGTCTTTCGGTTTGCCGGGCTGTTTATTCCAATGCTCCTGTAAAGCTTTCAAAAATACCCGGTGTAAGGTAGCAGATTCATCGAAAGTGGGTAATCCGCATGTACCTGTTTCCATAATATCTTTTATCAGACCTGTGGTAAGTGTACTTTGCACTTCTATCTGGCCGGTTATCACCAGCCCATCTGAACGGCGGGCAAATCGCCTAGTTTCATCGATGGTCCATTCGAAATTGTGATCAGTCAATCTTATGATATGTGGGGAGATTTCTTCAGTGGCAGATATAGTTGCTTTTGATCCACCGGAAACATTTGCAATCATTGTACCAAAAATTTCATAATATCCATGTCTTTTACTTTCAACCCAGTCAGATGCCAAGCCTTTTGTATCCAAGTGCTCTAGTCGCTCACCTGTCCACCAGCAAAGCATATCCAGGAAATGAACTGCATTGGAAGCAAGTCCCCAGCTACCGCCTGAAATATCCATTATGATAGGGCCTGCGGCACTTATTTGGGATTTTATATCCTGGTGCCATTTCATGATCCTACGTGTTGTATTGATCCATGCACCTTTAGAATCGATAACTACAGATCCAATCCTGGCAATATCATCCTCGCTCTGGGCCAATACTTTTTCTAGTATCCAATACTCAACATTTGTTGCCTTGGCTACCATTTCCACAACTTCTGGCCGTACACCTGCAGAGGTAGAAATAATCGCTATATCAACCGATCCCGGAAGTTCATCAAAGTTTTGTATAAAAAAGACCTGGTGATGGCTATCTTGATTCTTTACCTCTTTCCACCTTGCATTAGCTCTTTCCAGTGATTCTGCTGATATATCCTGAACGTACACGTTAAGGGGATCGGGGACTTTTGCAAGCCCTTGAAGATAACGCGACCCCAATTGACCCGCCCCTGCAATTAATATATTACTATGCATATATCTCCTTTACCAACCGCATAGATAGAAGGGCTTCTGATAAAGAAGGCAAATTATGCGGTTGCCCACTAATTGCTTTTACAGCTTCTTCAGCCTGAGCCCTTAGACCAGGTTTAAATTTGGTGTCCCGTTCGCTACAAGGCATCAAATCTGATCTTCTTGATCCATTCAATTGCAATGTAGCCTGTTCCAAAGGACGTAGTTCGCAACGTTTTTCCTGTGTAGTAATGGTTACAGCCCATGGACCGGGACCATTCCATATAGCCTGGTACAGGCCAATGTCTCCTGAAGAAAATAGGATCTTTGCGGCTACAAAACCGGGGTTCTCCGCATCCCAGTGCATGATAGGATCCACAGACTCAACTGTTCCACGGCAAAAAATACGAAGGTAGTCTACCATATGAATTGCATTTGCGTACATCCAGTTTTGCACAACAACCTCAGGTTGGTTAGCTTTTCGGGCTGCAACCTGGTCTTCCTGGTCGAATACATTCACCAGTCGAGGCCCCGGAATAGAACAAAATTCATTCATAACTGCAGTTGTACTGCTGTAATGGCGGCGATTGAGGGCAACATATGCAATTGCGCCTTGCATATTGGCTTTTGCAGCAATGGTTTCTGCTTCCTCTAAATCATAGCCGGCAGGTTTTTCAATTAAACATACCCAGGGGTATTCAAACGCTTCAAAACATGAATTTTTTACAGCTATTACCGAAACAGATATCACCACCAGTTGTGCCTGTGTCTTTTGATATAGTTCGGTTATGGAATCACATACTTCAGTTATTCCAAACTCCGCTGCAAGCAATTCTGCTTTAATACGCGTGCGTGAAAGGATTCCAGCAAGCTCAACCCCCTCAATATCCGCGAACGCCTTGATATGCTCTTTAGCCATATAACCCGCACCAATGAACGCGACTTTAATTTTATTTTTCATAATTATAATTGGGTTCACGAATGATTATATCCTCCTTGATTATAGACCAGGGATGTTTATCTCCCTTAAAAGTCATTGAACCAAGATTAGGGTCATTATAATGGACGGGCAAATATCTTGTTTCTTGTATCCTGGCGATTAATCCATCAACATCCTTGAAAACCATTTCCGGAAATTTACGGTAATACAGAAACTTAAACGAAGGATCCGGATCAAAACAGAGTGCAATTCGGTCAAAATAGACCGACTCTGCTAGTAAAGTAGAACTCTCACTAAATACGAATTTACATCGAGGCAATAAGTCGTAAACGTCTTCTATACTCTCCTGAACATTTTTAAGCCCTGAGAGGATTAAACTCTGGTATTTTTTACCAAAATCACCTTCAAGACGATGTTTGGGTTTTGTAATTATCCAGAAGTTTAAATCAGAAAATGTCTTTGCAAGCTGTACAATCGCATCATAAATTAAATCCTGGTGGAAACTTGGGGCTATGATAATTGCAACGTCTGTACCCTCAGTTTCTTTAATAATTGCCTGTTGCTGAGGATTAGAAAACATCGAGCCTACTCCTTTGGCAATCATATGTTCCGGCCAATACTTAGAATAAACATCAGTATATTGATCCAAACCATGCATGTAATAATAATCAAAATCCAAATAACGAAGTTGATATGCAATAGTTGCGATTGATTGAATACCATGATTACATCCCATTGAAACACCACCAATTCTCCTTATTTCCTGACTTCGCATGATATGCTGATAATTGTAATCATCGCGCCCCCAAAAAAAACTACACTTGTACTTATTAAACAGTGCCCTGTATTTTATTCTCTTAAAAGGAAGAAAGCAAATTTGTCGATAATAGTCTGGGGGCAGTTGTGAGGAGCTGACAAAAAGTAAAAATGAGTCCTTGAAAGATTTTATCCATGCATTAATCCCTGATCCTAGTGCAAAAGATCCTTCGTTATCAAAAACAACTTTATAGTCACCCAGCAGATGACCAAAAGCTTGCATGGTATATTTGTCACGTACAACGACTAAAGTTTTTGTTTTGTCTGGATTAAGATAATCCCAAAATCTCATGTCTCTTGGTCCACCAACGTAGTCGGCTGCAAATGTTATTTTTTGGTGATTATTTACAAATCTAATTCTAGAAAATATCCAAACAAAACATTGAATTAATGATAAAATAAAGAAAGAAATATTCAGTAGATAATTGCTTACAACTTCAAACAAGTTGCTTTTCAAAGACTTTCCAAATCTAAATTGAAAAAAAGAATTATCGTATGAATTTAATACGGGTACTACAATTGTATTCTCTAAGTAGTGAAGATCATAATTACGTTGATAAAGCGAAAAAGTTCTATTACATATAATATGTTTACAAGCTAATGCGTAATCTCCTTTTAAGAAATTGAGATTGAATTGAGATTCCATCCAGGCCTCACTTTCTGAGAAAACATTTGTCAATCGCTGAAAATCACCAGCGTCCTTATAGGGAATGAGATTATCAAAATCGCTTATCGTTTTTACAATATTCTTTGCTTTTAACTTAGTTACAAACTTTTCCAAGTAGCCACCATGATTCTGGATATAAGAGTAGGCCCCCAAAACACAAATTTCCCGTCCAATGGCTATAAAGATTAAAAATTTTGGAAGAGTTACCTCCGTTAAGTATATCCCGTGTGTGTGTTTTTGCATGAAAGAAATCAATAATTTATGTCTGACTTTAGCATAGATAGGAGAATGGCATCACCTCTTTTTTGAGTTTTTTCATCAAAATAATAATCACGCAATAAGCCCTCCCTCTTAAAACCTATTCTTAAAACAGCATTAACTGAGTTGATATTTCCACCAGCTGTCTTTACAAAAAGACGGTGAGTATCATCTTGTTCAAAAAACCAATTAGTAACCAGTTTTAGAGCTTCCGAAAAAAACCCCTTTCCCCAAAAAATGGGGGATAGGCCATAAGTTAATTCGGCGGATCCTTTTCTTAGGTCAATATCTAATAAGCCTATGGTTCCTATTACTTTATTTTTAGATCTATTATATATAAACCAGTAGTGCCCGGTGATATCATCTGAACGTTTTAATAATTTAAACAGAAAAGATTTTGTTTCATCAATGTTTTTGAAAGGTGGATATTCCAAATAATCATAAAACTGTGGCATTATGGAATATTCATGAATATCGTCCAAATAATCTTCTGTAGGATTGATAAGACGAATCCGTTGTCCTGTTAATTCTATGAACTTCATGAGATTTAATTGTTTGTGACTTCCATTACCAAACGGTTCTGCCACCGTCCACGCTAATAACTGCGCCCGTCATATAACTAGATGCTTCGCTAAGTAAATAAAGAATTGTTCCTTGATATTCACTTCGATTCGCCATTCTTCCCAAAGGGATTCTTTCACATAAATCCTTTACGAATACAGGATCTTGCTCAGTTTCAACTCCTCCTGGGCAAATTACGTTACATCTTACATTTTCCTTAGGCCAATAAGTGGCTATATACCGGGTAAGTCCTATTAATCCACTTTTTACAACCGAATAAGTAATAGGTTTTACGGGCTGCTGATCATCTGGTATTCCTTGCTTTCTGTACAGCCGTTGATCAGGAGATATTAAACCTAGGTCAGAAGAGATATTGACTATGCTACCCCCTTGACGGGAAATTGCAAATCCATAATACTTGCAGCATAAAAATGCGCCTGTTAAACCTACTGATATATCTGCCTCCCATACTGATCTTGAAAAATTTTCTACCCGAGAAAAATTTTTAGAACTACTTGTATCCATTTTCGGGTTATTCGCAGCATTGTTAACTAAACCATCTATATGGCCGTATTGGCTGAGCAAAAAATTACAATTTGCTTCAATCTCAGCTTCATCTGTGATATCAACAGCATACCCAGAAGATAGCACCCCATATTTTTCCTGAAGGTCTGTAGCTAGTTGTTCTACATCCTTTCTATTTATATCTAGAACAATTGGAATTCCTCCTGCCTTTGCAACGATGTCAGCATGCTGTCGTCCTAAAAGGCCAGCGGCACCAGTTATCACAATGACTTTATCTTTTAGGGAAAATAAATCGTTCATTAGAATTATGATGCTATTGTATCCCCAAAATACTTTAAAGTTGCTTTTAAGGCATTAATTTGAATTTCTCTTTCTTCAAAATTCGCTTGATTGGTTGTGAAATTCATTAATTTTTTTTGCAAATCAACCGCAACAGGTGTTTCTCCGTATCCAATTTTATTATCGCGGAATGCCGGTTCCTGATGCTGGAGTTTAGAAGCAGCATAAATTCCATCTCCCCCAAAATCCATATATTTTTTTCTAAAATCTTCCCACTTTACACCATGCTCATCTCCATTGAATTTGGCCGAAAATGTATAATATGTGTAGTAAAATCCGTCCGGTTCAAATTGAGGGCTTAAGAGGGAGGATGCTGAAAGTGCAGCTTTATAAGCTACTCCCATATCCCTTCTAAGCTGTATAAAGAAATCGTTCCTCTCCATCTGAGCTAGTGCGACTGCAGCAGCTAACTGATTCATTCGAAAGTTAAAACCAATTTGTTCAAATCTTTCCCAATTAGGGTTTTGAAGTAAGTCACGATCAGTTCTGACTTTACCAGATTCGGCAGTAAGTGTTTTAAAGCCTAATCCACCTGTTTTTCTTATAAATGTTGCCAGGCTTTCATCATTGCAAGTCACAATTCCGCCATCGCCACAAGTTAGTTGCTTTGAATTTTCAAAGCTCCAGCTTCCCGCATCCCCAATGGTTCCAGCCAATCTTCCCAAATCATCCCGCCCACCATGACACTGAGCACAATCCTCTAAAATATAGAGATCATGCTTCCTTGCAATTTTTTCAATTTCCTTCATATTACAAACTGCTCCGTACATATGGGCAACAAAAATAACCTTAGTCTTAGGTGTTATCTTTCTTTCAATATCCTGAGAGTCCATTAAAAAGGTTAAAGGATCAGAATCAACAAAAACCGGAGTTGCTCCCGTATAATATGGGGCTAATCCACACATCAGCGGGGTTAAGGCTGGGGTTAGAACTTCATCGCCTGGTCCACACCCCATAGCAAGCAACATTGCATGCAATGTTGTGGTGCCAGAATTAAATGCGATAGCATATTTTACACCATAAATTTGAGCAAAAAATTTCTCTAGCCGGGACGTAAATGCCCCATCAGCACCGGATCGAAATCCGGTTACCAATACCTCTTCCAAATATTTGCGCTCGTTTCCTTCAAATCTCCATCCAGGTTTGTTCATGTTTTTATTTGTAAATTTTGATAAAAATTTATACTTTTTTTGCTTCTTGAGCAGATTTCCATTCCTGGTTACGGAACCAGTTTACTAAATACAAATCGGGATTGCGTGCAAATAACTCATCCACTTTATTTCGGGGAGCTAAATTACCTGTAATCCTTCTGATTGATTCCATTAACCAATAATCTTCAGGATAGTCAAGTGTAAGCCGAAGTTTAAGACTACTATTTTCAATAGCCGGTAACGTTACTTTTTTTATAGATGTGATCTTATCCAGATAATACCACATCATTTCAGTATCGGCATTTTCATCCAGCCCCGCGCATGCTTTTATTACGATATCTTTTTTCAGGGTGTAACCAACTGTCGCGGCACCAGCCGAAGATATCTCGGTGGGCGAAACAACATCAAAGTTACCGAACTTAAGGTAATCATACGATCTATGCATTTCAGCTCCATCAAAAAATGGATCGTCTGCGTCTACCGTGTGAAATACATCAATATTGAAATACGTGGCACAATCCGCCCATCGTTGAAGCTTATTAGAAAGGGAACCTCTGAAGTAACGAACTCCCTCTTTCTTTGCTAATTGCTCAATTTGATCATCCGAAGAATCAACACTCGTACAAATAATAGGCTCAATATCATAATGCTTAGCGCGACGCACGATATGTTCAAGAACATTACAGTTGTCTCCGAATGGCAGGAAACATTTTCCAGGCAAGCGGGAAGAACTCGATCTAACAGTTATAAATCCTGGTATTGTCATCATTTTTTAAAATAAAGATTTTCAACTAAGCCGCATACAATATGGCCGATAAGAATGTGTGCTTCCTGAATTCTTTCAGTTCTCATTGATGGGACACAAATACACTCGCATATTGAAATAAGATTCCCTCCAATGCTACCGGTTAAACCCATCGTTTTTATATTGAGTTTTTTTGCCTGAATAACCGCTTCCAGTATGTTGGGACTATTTCCGCTCGTCGTAATGGGAATAAAAATATCTTTTTCAGACCCCATTGCAATAATTTCCCGGGCAAATACCTGGTCGTACCCATAGTCGTTCCCAATCGCACTCATTGAAGAGCTGTTTGTGCCTAGCGCTATCGAAGCCAGTGGTGCCCTGTCAAACTGCAATCTGGAAATAAATTCGGCAGTTAAATGCTGCGCGTCTGCAAAGGAGCCACCATTACCAGCAAAAATTATTTTTCCTCCATCTTTTAAAGAATCGTAACACCAATTGATAAGCTTTTGAATTTGTTGTTGAAGCTCTAAATCCTCAGCCATTAATTTCTTTACATCTATTGCTGCCTCAATTTGTTCTTTAATTTTCATTATTATATTTATAATGTGCCCTCTAATTTGTCCAAAGCTATCCAAAATCCTTCACCACCATTCTTGTGGCCCTGCCAAATCTCAGGGATAAATGAAGCATTTGGACATCCAATATTCAAAATTTTACCTAGCCTTTCAAAATCTATTTCTCCTTCGCCAATCTGGAGGCCTTCCCCGTTAACACCTTTCGCATCACCATAGTGGATATGTGCGGTGTAGGGAGCTATTTTCTCAACAAAATCATAGTAATCTAAATTAAAATGAGCACAGGTAAGGTGAGAATGAGAAACATCAAAACACATTCTTAGATTTAATTCAGAACACCATTTTACAATTTCATCTACCTGAACAAATAAATTCTGATAGCGCTGTCCTCCAAAATGCCACGGGAAAGGAGCCATTGTTTGGGGAATGAGTTCCACGCCATCCATATCAAGCTCGCTGAGACTTTTTGCAAAAAGCTCATAGTAACTGGTCAGTTGGCTTTTTTCCAGCGGCCTATCCATGGTAAAGCCACCAATATTAGCCACGATCATAGGCCTTTTTGTTTTCGGAAAATATTTTTTAAGCGAATTGGTAATATCTATTACCCGTTGGGTCTCGATAATTGAATTTCTTCTGTATGCTTCATCTCTAGAGGCCAGATCCATCAAATGACTTCCGGCAAAAAGCTCAGGAGCATGAATCACAAAATCGAGATCCGAAGTTTCAGTTAAAAATTCCGAAGGATCCAGATTCATATCAGAATACGACAAATGGAACTCAAAAAGGTCCGGCTTGATCTTATTATCTGCGTATTCCTTAAAGTCATGATACCTAACCGGTACGCCCCAAGGATGCAGAAATTTATAATTTCTAGGCTCAATCTTATTGTCACTTAGGTCAGAAGGGAAAAAGAAATCTTCCTCATTCATATCCCTGCTAAGCTTCTTACCCAGCAGTTCCTCATATTTTTGAGCAGAAAGTCCCTGACCCGGACTAAGAACCTTTATATCCGAAGGTTTCAGGATTGAACCTGCTGTTAGATTTGTGGAAGCTACCAAGCTTTTGCTAAGATTTTCCCGGTTTATCAACTCACCCTGGCTAAACAACCTTTCCTTTTCATTACTACCGAGAGATTCTTCAATTTCCCTTATACCGTCAATTAGTCTTTTAAAATCTGTAAACTCAAGGCTCGCGGCGTGATCCGGCCCTTCCATATTCCTATCTAAAGTAAAATGACGTTCAATTACACATGCACCGAGTGCAACTGCTGCTAGCGAAACTGAGGTCCCTCTTTCATGTCCTGAATAGCCCACAAGAGGATGAATCTCACTTAGCCTTTCCATCCAATTCAAGTTTATATCATGATAGGGTGCGGGATAAGTACTATTGCAGTGCAGAAATACAAAAGGCGCTTTTCTTCTATTCAGGAATTCTGCCGTATGTTTAATTTCCTCACTGGTACTCATACCTGTTGAAAGAATTAGAGGCCTTCCGGTTTGAGCGAGAGCGTCAAGAAGTGGCAGATTAGTAAGATCAGCAGATGCGACCTTATATGCTGGTACTTCAAATGATTCAAGCACTTCCAAACTCTTGGTATCCCAGGGAGTACACATATATAGAATCCCCTTTCCCTTACAATACTCTGATAATTCTCTGTGTTCATCAACAGAAAGCTCAAATCTATTTAGCAGGTCGATAATATACTCGGTACCGAGATCTTCCCCAGATTTGACTAAGCTTCTCTTCCGGTAAACCTTGTCAAGATGGCGCATTTGAAATTTGGCGCAATCAGCACCCATTTCTACTGCAAGATCTACAAGTTCTTTGGCTCTGCTAATACTTCCGTTATGATTATTACCAATCTCCGCAATGATAAATGTCCGACTGGATCCAATGTTATGTTCTGCAATTTGAACTTTCACGACTATAATCTTTAATTTAATTAATCTTTTCTCTAACAGTCCAGGCCTGTAAACCATTTTCCTCAAAAATGAAAGGGGTGTATACAAGACCTTCTTCTTTTATCCAATCCATGACCTTATGACGCAAAAAAGGGGGAACATAGAATAGAAAATACCCTCCTCCTCCGGCGCCAAGTAATTTGCCACCTATAACGCCGCTTCTAATAGCACGGGTATAAACTCCATCAAGCCATGGCGTGCTAATTTTAGAACTAAATCCCCGTTTTATTTCATAGGCCTTCTTTAAACAATAACCAAATTCAGTTAATCTGCCCCGCAGAAGATGATTTCTCATTTCATAGGTGAGATTAACATTCGACTTGATTTTCTCTTTCACGTCCGAGCTTTTTGTTTGTTCTGCCTGGTCGTCATGAATATTTCCTGAATCATGAGTAATCCCGGTGTAACAAAGTATCAAACTTTCCTCCAACTCAAGAAGCACATGTTTTGGTATGCGTATCGGGTGAATGATGTTTTGAGAATTGTTAAATTCCATAAAATTAAGCCCTCCGAAAACAGTGGCATATTGATCCTGCCATCCCCCCGCTATACCCAGGTGGATACGCTCAGCCTGAAAAGCCATTTCAGAGAGCTCATGTTTATCCCATTTATCGTTTCTTAGTTGATTAAAACAACCGAGTATTGCTGCAGAAACAACTGAAGATCCTCCCAATCCGGAGTTCATGGGAAAGTCTGAATGCAGAAAAAGCTCAAAGCCAAAAGTGGGTTTGATCACATTAATCACGGATTTTATTAAATTAAAACTGCCTATATGTAATAGAAAATCTGTTAAGTTGGTGAATTCACACGATTCGTTTAGATCCAGTGAATGAATGACTATTTTCTCGTCATCTCTTATCCTTAATGTGGCATGAGAATATATAGAAATTGTAGCATTAATAACGGCACCCCCGTAATCATTAAAATAGCTTGAAATATCAGATCCACCACCGCCAAAACTAATTCGAACGGGAGATTTAGCTCTGTAAAATGTCCGAACTTCTGCTTTTTCAGGTAGATGATCCTTGGTCAGGATCGAAATAAGTTTATTGTTATTGTCTAGTATAGGAATGAATTTTATTTTACTGTCCAGTTGTTTAAGAAGCAATTCATGAGGAGTATCCTCCCTCCCAAAATAAAAATCTCTATTGACAATTGAATTAATAGGTGATTCAAGACTTATTCCTTTTAATAAACCAGATCTTATATCCCCATCTGTAGCCAATCCGATTATTGTACCGTCACTGTCCTGAGTTAGGATGAATCCTCCACGATTCTCTATAATTTTACGAAGAGCCTCTTCTAAGGATGCAGAATCAAGTACAACAAATAAATCAATATTCATATTGGGAGAAATAGTCTAAGATTTAACGAACTTTATGAAACGGAAGTAATCTTCAGGAATTCCTATATCAATAAACTCAGTATCAAGTTGTACCGCTGTCAAATCGCCCTGTTTTGCCAGCATTGGGAAAATACTTTGTTCAAGGGAAAATACCTTTTCGTTAATTGTTTTGAAGTTCTGAGTATTTAGTTTACACAAACCAGCATTTATCCAACCGGCATCGGTTCTGTCGGATTTTTCTTCGAAGGATACGATTTGATCGTTGGATAATTTAACGCTGCCATAACGTCCCGAATCCTCTACCTTAATGACAGCCATTGCCGGCGCTTCACTGGCAATGATTTCATTTATTCCTGAACCTAACCAGGTGTCTGCATTGGTTACTAGAAAATCACCTTTTATATTTAGATGATTCACGGAATAAGCTACTGCACCACCGGTACCCATTGGCTCTAGTTCAACTACCCATTTTACATCGCAACCTTTAAGGATGCCATCTTTCTCTGACGTTAAAAAGTTAATTATCAGTTCGGATTGATTAAATAGCAAAAAAATAAACTTTTTTAACCCTTGACTAGTCCAATTATTAATTTGATAATACAAAAATGGGCGGCCATTTACAGGAGCAAGAGGCTTAGGAACTTCAGATACAACAGATTTTAATCTGGTTCCAAAACCTCCAGAAAGCACTAAAAGAGTTTGCTGATCCAATAGATTTAATAATTTAGCTGAAAGAAACGTTTTATTTCTTTTTAAGAATCTTTTCTGGAACTCCCTCATCAACCACCTTGCCATGATCTAACCGGTATAAGCGGTCACAACCCTCCACCGTAGATAATCGGTGAGCAACAATGATTAGCGTTTTATTACCATGCAAAGCGTTAACTGCATCCATAACGCCAGCCTCCGTATTTGAATCAAGAGCGCTTGTAGCTTCATCGAGTACCAGAATAGGTGGATCATTGTAAAGGGCTCTTGCGATTCCGATACGCTGACGCTGGCCACCGGATAACCTAACCCCTCGTTCGCCTACAAATGTATCAAGACCTTCTTTGAGATTCCCAATAAAATCATCGAGCTGAGCTGCCCTTAAAGACCTCTTAACTGCCTCGTCGTCAATTTCATGATCTGCTATTCCAAATGCTATATTTCGTCTTAAACTATCATCCGTAAGGTAAATTGTTTGAGGAACATACCCAATCTCATCTTGCCAACCTCGAAAGTTCTCATTTATGTTCATTTTGTCAACCAATATTTTGCCTTCGTTAGGATAAAGTAAACCCAGTATAATATCTACCAGACTGCTTTTCCCCGAACCACTTGGTCCTATAAACCCCACCGATTCCCCCTTCTTAATCGTAATATTAATTCCATCCAAAGCGTTTGAATTAGCATTATTATACTTAAAATAAACTTTGTCTATTACGATATCATTTTTAAAGTTAATTTTTCGGGAAACTTGTGAATTTAATACATTTGAACGAATCATTTTAAATTCATCGTAAAGCAGCGTCACAACAGGCTGCGCATACCGAATCTGTTGCATTGCTCCCATTATTCGATTAAAAGACGGGATCATACGAAATGCAGAGGCTACAAAAATACCAAGTGTAGGTAGCAACAATTCCAGGGCCTTATTTTGCATCACCATTAGAACAACAAGCCCGGCGAGACCAATAACCGCTAATAGTTCCAGATATAAACGAGGTAATTGTCCTAGAGTATTCTGCTTCGCCAAAATTTTAAACCTTGCAATATTATGGCTGCTGTACTCATAAACAAAATTTTCCTCCCGACCCAGGAGCTTAACATCTTTCACACCTCCCAAACCCTGAAGTAAATGCTGATTCATCAATCCATCATTTACTTGTCGTTTGAGTCCCCAATTCAGCAAATAGTTTTTAGTTATTCTGTGAAAAATCAGGGCGGTAATCACTAAAAATGTCATAACAACAGTAGCTCCTATAGGTTCAATAAAAATGAGCATGGCTGCTACTGCAATTATTAAAGAAAACTCTGTAGTTAAAGCAATAACCGATTGTGCAACCGCATTGAATAGATTAATTTCCGTTTGTACATTCCTAAGCAATTGCGCTGAATTTCTTTCCAGATGGAATGCATAGGATTGCCTAAGATATCCCGTAAATAATTTACGGGAAAGATCGGCCGCCATATCAGCAGAAAATTTATTTTGCTTCCAGCTTAGGAAAGCTAAAAATATTGCTTTAATCAGATATACGAACACCAGAAACATCATACCCCAGATGACAAGTTCAATTTGACCGGGATTGCCAAGCATCTCCAAATATGGTATGATCTTAGGATAATCAATCGCAATATTGGAATTAAGCATAATACCTAATGCCGGGATAAGTACTCCTAACCCAGCCATCTCAAATACCATTCCGATTAGCAAGAGTAAACCAATAAGGATTAATTGCCTTTTTTGTGAAACTGACAATAGATAACTTACTTTTTTAATGAACGACATACTTTACCCTTGATTTGACTGTTGTTGCATTGTATATTTCTCCCCGATCTTTGGACAGAATTTTATTAGTTTTCGTTTATTATAGGGGCATCCGATTTGAAAAAAGTTACACTTACTCAAATTGCACAATAAATAAACTTTATTCTTAGTCTCACAAAGTTTTATTTGAATACCTTATTATATTATGAAAGACAACCCATGATCAGTTTTTTTTAATCTAAGAGATTTATAAAAACTACCAAACATTGACCTATTTATTTTTCATTAAGCTTATATTATTCTCTAAAATAACGCACAAAAGTGCGCACATTCATCTTTTTTCAATAACATATAAAGAAAAAATTAAGCATATAAAGTAATCGATTTATTATTATTTGTAATTCCCTAATATTAGTTTGGACCACAAAATTTACAATTAACCTACTAGCTTCATAAACATCCCAATGTTATCTAATAAATTTACCTTAAACTCTACACGCTTATATACCCCTACTCGAATCTTTTTCTGAACCAAGGGCTCTGCTTTTTCAATCAATTGATACAAATAAGGCTTATCAACCTCACCGACAATGATTAAATCCACAAAGGGAGAATTCCTGCCCTCAGCCAAGTCTCCAGTTAAATACACTTGGTCTAAATTTCCTAGTTTCTTTATGATTTGATCCACAATTTGATCCAAACCTACAAATTGCATGATGATGCCACGAAGCGTTTTGAACATAGGATGCCCCTGGTTAACCACATAATTTTTTACTTTGGTATTTTCAGAATCTTCCTGCGCCTCAATCAAATGCATGTCCTGCAATTTATTCAGCTCCGTTCTCACCGTATTGCTGCTGACCCCTAAATCACGTTCCAAGCCCCGCAAGTAAACCTTACTCGCAGGGTTCAAAAGCAATTTGGTTAGCAAGGCTATCCGAATCTTTCCTGAAAAAATGTTATTTAAAACCAAATGAATGCCTTATTAACGGCTTCGCCTTCTTGACCCACAGATGTATGGAGCAAATTGATACAATATTGAGTAACAAAAGTATGTAATAAAAAATAAAATTGGATGATTGTGGGGTAAAATTTATTTAAAGGACAAGAAATTAGGTAATAGGTAGTAGGTAATAAGTAATTGGTTATGAATTGTGGATACCTGATTAACGTTGACCGTTTGCTAAATTAAAAAGATTTTTGTCTTGGTTGCTCTCATGTTATATTTTCCTATTTTTACCCCATGATTCTTAGGACAGAAAATCTGGTTAAAAAATATGGCGCCCGATTGGTGAATGACCATATCTCATACCAAGTAGCTCAAGGGGAAATTGTGGGCTTGTTGGGGCCCAACGGAGCCGGCAAAACCACTTCCTTTTACATTGCCACAGGTCTAGTTAAACCCAATTCCGGCAAAGTATTTCTAGATGATTTGGATGTGACCAGCCTGCCTATGTACAAGCGAGCACGTTTGGGCATTGGCTATTTGGCCCAAGAAGCCTCCGTTTTCAGAACCTTATCGGTGGAAGAAAATATCCTAGCCGTCCTTGAGATGACAAACCTCTCAAAATCAGAACAGAAAGAAAAAACAGAAAGCCTCCTCGAAGAATTCTCCCTCACCCATGTGCGTAAAAGCTTAGGCCAAGTCCTTTCCGGAGGAGAACGTAGGCGCACTGAAATTGCCCGAGCCCTGGCCGTTGACCCGAAATTCATCCTATTAGACGAGCCTTTTGCCGGCGTGGACCCCATTGCCGTAGAAGAAATACAAAGCATTGTAGCCAAATTAAAATACCGGAATATTGGCATTCTAATTACTGACCATAATGTGGACGAGACTTTATCCATTACAGATCGGGCTTATTTGCTTTTTGAAGGTCGTATTTTAAAAGCAGGGACACCCCAAGAATTAGCCGATGATGAGCAGGTGAGGAGGGTTTATTTGGGGAAGAATTTTAAGCTAAAAGGGAATTCAGGTAATAGGTAAGATGTATTAGGTAATAGAAAAAGATGTCTTGTCCTGAAATAGGTTGACCGTTGAGTTAATATAATTTGAAAAATTAAAATATTTTATTTAATTTTTATTTTAAAATACCTACGTCTCAACCCCATTATACCGTTTGGTGCATGAAAACAATCATAAAAACCATTTTAAAAGAAGGAAAAAGAAGAGTAAAAAAAACCTACAGCTTTGTTGAATTTTATCTAAATCAATGGGCTGGCAGACAAGATCATACATTAGACTTTGATTCAGAAACCCTTCCATTTATTGACCAAGAAACTTATTCATTTGAGGAAATCAACAAAAGAATAGATCCCTATAAAAACCTACCCTACAACCTTGAAGAAAAACTAGATTTTTTTAGAGAGTTTGGCTATGTTGTGTTAGAAAATGTGTTACCGCCTAATGAAGTGGACGCCATTTGGGATGAAATAGAATTTGTTACCGAACATCATGAAAATTACGATATCAATGGACTAGCCCATCGCTTTAATGATCAAAAGGATACTCCCATTAAATTAATTCCAAAAGAAAAATTAAAGGGTATTGGCACACGATTCATCGATTTTCATGATAGCTCAGTTCGGTCTAAAAATTTAATTACACACCCTAATTTAGTCCCATTTTTACAAGCAAGCCTCACCCCTAAAATAACTGTATTCCAAAGTCTAGTATTTAAATACAGTAGCCAACAAGATGTTCACCAAGATTTTCCTTGGGTGACCACCCATATTCCTAGCCATCTTGTTGCCGCATGGATCCCGTTAGAAGATGTTCATGAAGACTCTGGGCCACTTTTTTACTATCCAAAATCACATAGAATTCCTAAATTTGATTTTGGCCAGACGGGTATCTTGTTCCAACATAAAAATTCGCTTTTTAGTCCAGATAAATTCTCTCGTTACCTGACAAAAACATGTACAGATTTGGGCCTTAAGAAAGAAATTTTATTGATCAAAAAAGGAGATGTGCTTTTTTGGCACGGAGCACTCGCCCATGGAGGAATGCCAATCAATGACCCGAGTAAAACAAGGAAATCATTTGTCGTGCATTACTCTACTACCGATGGACTTCCTTATCACCGAAATTCCAATGTACACGAAAAAAACCCAGATCAATACCATGGGGTAACTATCTATTCAAACGCACAAATGGCACATCAAAAAGATGTCGTGACATAAAATCCATTTAATTTTATTCTTAGCATTCGGCCATGTTAACAAATACGCATCCGAGCAATCAGGACTAATCGACGATTCATTTTTGATATTATTCCCCTAAATTTGTTTTGAAATATGAATGTCGTATTAGTATAAAAGATGAAAAAAGAAACCCAAGCGATTCATGCGACTAACCTAGTGGACGAAACTGCTGGAGCGATCGCCACGCCGATTTTCTTAACCACCACGTTTGCCCGTGATGCCGATGGGAGCTATCCCAAAGGTCACATGTATTCTAGAAACTCAAATCCCAACCGAGATGCCCTCGAAAAAGGATTAGCTATCCTCGAAGGGGGAGCCAAGGCCTTTGCCTTTGCTTCAGGTTTAGCCGCCGTTTCTGCCGTTTTCCAATGCATGAAATCTGGCGACCATGTCCTCATGCCTGCTGTCGGTTATTATGCCTCCATGAAATTAGCAGAAGAAATCATGGGTCCATGGGGCTTGCAAATGAGCCAAGTAGACATGGAGGATTTGGATGCCATTAAGGCGGCGATTCAGCCCAATACCAAACTCATTTGGGTCGAAACTCCTGCCAATCCCCTCCTAGGGATTTCCGATATTCAAGCCATATGCACACTAGCTCATTCTCGAGGAATATTCGTTGGCGTCGATAATACCATCGCCACCCCTATTTTACAAAACCCGATCTCCTTAGGCGCCGACATCGTCATGCATGCCACCACCAAATACATCGGCGGACATTCGGACGTACTTGGAGGAGCAATCATCATGAAGGAAGAAAATGACTGGTCAGCGCGAATAAAACGTGTCCAAATACTAATGGGCGCCACACAAAATCCATTGGATTGTTACCTCTTAGCCCGTGGCCTTAAAACCCTTCCCCTGCGGATGCGCGAACATTCCGCCTCCGCATTCGCACTGGCCCAACGACTTGAAAATCATTCTGCCATCGAGCGAGTGCATTATCCGGGTTTAGCTTCCCATCCCCAACATGCCCTAGCTAAGCGCCAAATGCCCCATGGGTTTTCAGGCATGATCTCGATTCAAATTAAAGGGGACGAGGCAAATGCGAGAAAGGTGGCTTCGAATTTAAAGCTATTCCAACAAGCCACCAGCCTAGGTGGAGTGGAATCATTGGCGGAACATCGCAAGTCCATCGAGGGGCCCGATAGTAAAACTCCCGGTAATTTAGTACGTTTGTCGATCGGTTTAGAACATGTGGACGACTTGTGGGAGGATCTGGACCAAGCGTTATCTGTGTAACATGTTAAAAAGAGTTTTTGATATTTTCGTTTCCCTCATCGCCGGAGTGATCTTCCTCATTCCGATGATGTTGGTTGGCCTAGCGGTCGCCCTAAGTTCCAAAGGCCCCATCCTCTACTGGTCGCGTCGACTAGGTCGCAATCATGTCGTTTTTAATATGCCCAAATTCCGGACCATGCGCACAGACACCCCGGTATTGCCCACCCATTTACTTCCAGATGCTCAGTCATTCTTGACGCCCATCGGTTCATTTTTGCGCAAAAGTAGTTTGGACGAATTGCCCCAATTGTGGTGTATTTTAAAGGGCGAAATGTCGTTCGTAGGTCCTCGCCCCTCCCTGGAAAGTCAATCTGATTTAAACGATGCCAGGACTGCAGCTGGGGTGCATTGGCTATTGCCAGGGCTGACGGGTTGGGCCCAGGTCAACGGCCGTGATGAGCTGCCAACCCAACAAAAAGTTGCCTTAGATGCCGAATATCTACAGAAAAAATCATTTTTATTTGACGTGAAAATAATTTTGTTGACGCTTTGGAAGGTGGTGAAGGGGGATGGAGTGAAGCACTGATTTTAGGTAATAGGTATTAGGTAAGAGGTAATAGTGTCTTGTGTCTTGTCCTGAAATAGGTTGACAATTAGGGTAATGACGTCCCTCCAACCAAACGCATTTCACTAAATATGCGTAAGGATTGGAGCTTTTTTAATAATTCTAGGGTGGATTCATCGACTGTTTCGTAGTGTAACATCTGAAATTTTTAATGGGCAATCCCGTTATATTCACTATAAATGCTAATGCTTTGGGATCTAAGGACCTAAATTGAGAAGCTAAAACCCCTATTTCTCCTATTCCAAACCAGGCTGAAATTAAATTCCAATCTTCCATTAACCCATATTCCAAAACCCTTTGGACAATAAAACCTTTGTTTTTTTCTATATCAATCCCTTCCAAGGGAGTATCCCAAAACAAATGCTTTGACAATAATTCAATGGCTATCTTTTGTTCCATGCTCATGCAAGATATATTTTTAAATCAAAATTATGCCCATCGGATCGCAAATTCTATTTGAATTTCGTTGCCCAAACCCCAAAAAAAGGTAAATTTAGGTAAGATGTATCAGGTAATAGGTAACATTAGGTAACAGGTATTAAGTAAAAGTCCAAAAGACTGATCATTTTGTTAGAGATATCAAACAATCCACAAGTACTTTCTAAATTAGCATTCAGATTAAACGATATATAGCCAAAGAATTTGGCTCACCTCAACAAAATGCTACAAGCCAAAAAGAACTGGAAGTTTTTGCCTCCTCCGAATCCACAAGCCATTGCCCAATTACAAGAGGAGTTAAAAACGACTAAAAATCCCTACTTCCTTTCTTTAATGGTTAATCGAGGCATTTTAACTTTTGACCAAGCCAAACATTTTATGGTGCCGTCACTGGAGGATCTGCCAGACCCTTTCCTCATGCAAGACATGGACATCGCGGTGGAACGATTGGCTTTGGCTTTAGAAAATGGGGAGAAAATACTGATATATGGTGATTATGATGTGGATGGAACGACATCGGTCGCTTTGGTCTACGGATATTTAACCGAAATTTTAGGAGCAGATGCCGACTATTACATTCCTGATCGCTACAGCGAAGGATATGGCGTATCCCAAGCGGGTATCCAATATGCCTATGACAATGACTATAGCCTAATCATATCCTTAGATTGCGGCATCAAAGCCCATGAACGCGTTGATTGGTGTAACGAAATGGGCATCGATTTTATCATTTGTGACCACCATTTGCCCGAAGAAACGATCCCAAAAGCCATTGCGGTATTAGATCCCAAAAGAGTCGATTGCGCCTATCCTTTTAAAGAATTAACAGGTTGTGGAGTCGGATTTAAACTTTTATGCGCCTTCGCTCAAGCCAATGAGCTAGACATGGACCCCATTTTTGATCGACTGGATTTATTGGCCTGCTCGATAGCCGCCGACATGGTTCCGATTACGGGAGAAAATAGAATTTTGGCTTTTCATGGACTGGTCAAACTAGGTACAAGTCCAAGCCCCGGTCTTGCTTATTTATTGCAAAAGGCCAACAAAAAAGCACCCATTCAAATTACCGACATTGTCTTTTCCATTTCACCGATCATCAATGCCGCAGGTCGAATGGAACATGCCCATGGAGCCGTGAAATTATTGTTGGCCTCCGACCTCATCGAAGCTCAAATGCTGGCCGAAGCAGTCATCCAACAGAATCTTGAGCGCCGAGTGGTCGAAAAGGAAATCGTCAACCAAGCGCTTTCATTATTTGACAACAACACCTTTTTGCAAAACGCCAAAAGCACCGTGCTATTTCAAGCGGGTTGGCACAAGGGGGTCGTCGGCATCGTCGCCAGTAAAATCCAAGAATTTTATTTTAGGCCCACCATTATTTTAACTGAGTCGCATGGCCAAATTGTCGGCTCAGCGCGATCCGTCAAAGGTTTTGATATTCATGCAGCGCTAGAAAAATGTGCTGATTTGCTGGCTCAATTTGGCGGACATACCCACGCAGCAGGCTTACACCTAAAAGCTGAAAACTTGCAGGCATTTATTGAACGTTTTGAGGCGCTGGTGCAAAGCGGATTGCCAACAGGCGAATTGAGGGCTGAATTGGCGGTCGATTTACAAGTACCTTTGGAAGCCATGACGCTCTCCTTTTACGATCAATTATTATCCCGGCTTTCCCCCTATGGTCCGGGCAATATGATGCCTAATTTTCTAAGTGGACCTATTTATTTAACTAAGGCGCCATTCATTATGAAGGAGGAGCACCTGAAATTACATGTAAGTTCCTCGCCTTCTGGCTCCTCATGGGAAGCCGTGGGTTTTGGGATTCGTAAAGATTTTTACGAAGACCTTTTAAACGCCTACGAAAAGCAGCTCGCGTTCCAAATGGTTTATCATGTGGAAATTAATGAATTTCGAGGCGATCGCAATTTGCAATTGAGGATTTTAGATATTTCAGAAATTTAAGTGACAATCAATCCCCTTCCATTCTTTTCATAAAATTTTACCGATAAATAAAAAAATTTAGTGTCTTACTAAATTATTTACTAATTTTTTTTCCAAAAAATGCCACATCCCATTAAATGGGATGTTTCTTTTTGTGTAATCAAAATAGGATTTTGAACGATTTTATGAATTCAATTAAAAACTTAGGGATTAAAATATTTGTCATTTCCCCCGTCCTTTTTTTGTTCCTTTATTGGCATCTTTTTAGTGTCGATATCCCTTGGTATGATGATGTCATGATCATTGCATTTAATCGCAATATTTTAACACAAGGTTTCAATTACGCCGTATTTAAACAATTAATCGCTAATTATAATGAACATATTCTAGTCGTTACTAAATTAATTTTCTATTTAAATCACACATTTTTAGGATCTATAAATCTTAGATATATTTCACTTCAAGGAATTTTAATTTATTGCACTTTCATTTACCTGTTCATTAGACAAACAAATAAATCCATTTACTCTTATATCATCATTCTTTTTACGCTCACTTCACTGATGTATAATGAAGGATATCTATGGGCGATGACAAGTATTCAAAATTTCGCCTCCTTATTATTTACTTTCGTTTCAATTATTTTATTTGCTGGGAAGAAAATTAAATCTGGCTTATTTGTTCTTGTTCTAGGTTTAATTTCTTCTGCACAAACATTAATAATAATACCCATACTAATCTTCATAGCCCATTATCAAAAAAAATTAAATTGGAAGTTAATCTCTATTTTGATTTTACTTGTCCTATTTTATTTTTCTGGCTATGAGAAAACAGGAATACAGCCTGATATTAAATCTCTTTTACTTTCATTTAACACAGAAAGAATTTTAAATATTTTAAATTTTTATGCGCCACCATTTGGCAGTCTAGGAACAACATTTAGTATTTCCTACAGCACGTTTGAGTTCATTTTATCTATCTATGTCTTTTATAAAATTATCTTAGAATTTAAGCAAAAGACGTTGTCAAAGCGGAAAATTATATTGGCTTCACTCCTATTGTGGTCCAGTTTAATTTTATATTTCACATTTCTTGTCCGAATTGAACTCGAGTCTCGATATCTAATTTATCCTAACATTAAAACAGCCTGTCTTTTTTTATATATGATTGAAATAAAATCAAATAAAAAAATGGAATGGAGTTTCTCTTTTGCTACAATAATATTTTATTTCATTACTCTTTTCCCTGCTATTTTAAAAGCAAAAAATACTTCAATCGCCATGAATGGACTTAAGCAAAATTTAATCGTAAATAAAATGGTTTACTCCTACTCGGTAGATAATGTAGATGCCCGAAAAATCAATCCATATTATAAGGATCTAAATAAATTAGATTTTATACAAATTCCCAATAGGCTAAATGGAAGAAATTTTAATCATTTATTGCTTTTTAATCAAATATCGAATGAACATTTAAGGTCTCAAAAATTTAAAAAGGAGTCTAGCCCAATTTTTAACCTCAATATCAGAAAAGCAAAACTTTTAGTAAAAAATATTCGGATTGATTCCCTAAGCTCATTTGTTGTATATCAAAATAAGATTGCTTCAGAGAATATATTTGAAGCCAATGTTATTTTATTAAAATCGGATAAATTAAGCATCCAGTTTAATTATAATACAGACGAAATCCCATTACCTAGATTTATCCGTAACCAGCAACTCGATCAACGTATTGCCATTTATAAAAATATGGTTCCCTATGGCCAATATAACATTTATTTAATTTCAACTTCAGAAAAATAAGGATGGATTATTACTATTTTTATGAAGGCCTTTTGGATTCCTACGAAAAGCAGCTCGGGTTCCAAATGGTTTATCATGTGGAAATTAATGAATTTCGAGGCGATCGCAATTTGCAATTGAGGATTTTAGATATTTCAGAAATTTAAAAATTAGGCGTAAATTTGTTTTTTTAAGATTCCATACCATGTCAAAAAAATTAATTGTTACAGGTTCTATGGGCCTAATCGGTTCCGAAGTAAGTGAATATTTTCTGCAGAAGGGATGGGAGGTACACGGAATCGATAATAACCAAAGAGCTGTGTTTTTTGGCATGCAAGGCGATAACTCGTCCAACAAGGACCGCCTTAAAATATATGGTTCATCATATCAATTGCACAATACCATTGACATTCGAGATCGTCAGGCCATTTTAGACATTATTCCAGCCATTAAACCAGATGCCATTGTTCATACCGCGGCCCAGCCGAGCCACGACCGGGCGGCGTCCATTCCCTTTGAGGATTTTGATACCAACGCCGTGGGTACTTTCAACTTATTAGAATCCCTTCGTCGTTACGATACCAATGTTCCTTTTGTGCATTTATCGACCAATAAAGTATATGGGGATGCTCCGAATTTGATCAAAATGAAGGAGTTGGAGACCCGATATGACTATGATGATCCCACCTATTTCGAGGGTATTTCAGAAAGTTTTAGCATCGATCAGTCCAAGCACTCATTGTTTGGTGCTTCTAAAGTATCAGCTGATATTTCAGTGCAGGAATATGGACGTTATTTTAATATGCCAACCGCCTGTTTACGAGGAGGTTGCCTAACTGGTCCCAATCACGCTGGAGTTGAATTGCATGGCTTTTTAAGTTATTTAATCAAATGCAATATTGAGGAGAAAGAATACACTGTTTTTGGATATAAGGGAAAACAGGTGCGCGACAACATCCATTCCTATGATGTGGCTCGGTTTATTGAGGAGTTTTTAAAGGCTCCACGCATCGCTGAGGTTTATAACATCGGCGGAGGAAAAGATAATTCGGTTTCTATTTTAGAGGCCTTTGATTTAATTGCCAAAATTTCTGGCAAGCCCATGAAATATAAATATGTTGACCAAAATAGAATAGGCGATCACATCTGCTATTACAGTGATTTGAAAAAAATGAAAGCCCATTATCCAAATTGGGATATCACCAAATCGCTTGAAGACGTGTTTGTAGACATTTATACGCGCTACATGGAAACAGCTCAATCATGAAAATATTAATTACAGGTGGCTGCGGGTTTGTTGGCTCAAATTTAGCCATCCTCTTCAAGCAATATTATACCGATTCAGAAATCTATTGCTTAGACAATCTTTCCAGGCGAGGATCTGAAATTAATTTACAAAAAATACTCGCACAGGGCATTCATTTCGTCCATGGAGATGTGCGCATAAAAACAGATTTGGAGCGCATTCCGGCAGTGGATGTGGTCATAGATGCCGCAGCTGAACCCTCTGTTTTAGCCGGAACTATTCCAGGGGAGTTGGAGAATTTAATTGACACCAACCTGAATGGCACAATCAATACCTTGTATTTTGCCAAAAAACATCAGGCGGCTTTCATCTTTTTATCTACGTCTCGAGTATATCCATATGATCGCTTATTAGATGTTTCACTGACCTCTAAACCCAATCGATTCAATCTTTCTGACACACAAGCCATGCCTGGGATTTCATCGAAAGGTTTAACGGAAGACTTTCCATTAACCGGTTTAAGGTCCTTATATGGCGCAACTAAATTGGCCTCCGAATACCTCATTCAAGAATTTGCCCATAACTTTAATATCCCGGCGGTCATCAATCGATGTGGGGTTTTGAGCGGGCCTTATCAAATGGGGAAGATCGACCAAGGTGTGATTGTATTGTGGATGGCGAGGCATTTTTGGAAAGGCTCTTTATCTTATATTGGATTTGACGGGAAGGGCCAACAAGCGCGCGACGTGTTGCATGTACGCGATTTATTCCGTTTGGTCCAATGGCAAATAGCCCATTTGAGTTTACAAAAAGGGCAAATATTTAACGTGGGTGGTGGTTTAGAACAAACTATTTCCTTAGCCGAATTAACCGACGTTTGTTCGCAGATTACAGGAAATAAAATATCCATCGCTCAAACGGCTGAAAATAGACCTGGAGATATTCCGATCTATGTAACCGACAACACCAAAATCACCGAGTTTAGCGGTTGGCGCCCCGAAATCACCGTCCCAACACTTTTATCCGAAGTGTACGATTGGTTTAAACAAGATGAGGCCATGTTGAAACCTATTTTATCCTAAAACATGAAACTAAGTGTTGTCATTCCTGCATACAATGAAGAAGGCTCGATCCAAGAGACCTTAACTTCCTTATATGCGGCGCTTTCGGCAGCGGAGGTCGATCATGAAATTGTGGTTGTCAACGATAATTCCAAGGACAAAACCTTAGAAATAGTTCAAGCGCTTCAGAAAGAAATTCCCACTTTGGTATGCTTCACCAATCCGGGACCTAATGGTTTTGGCTATGCCATTCGATACGGTTTGGACCGATTTACAGGAGAATGTGTCGGTGTCATGATGTCGGATTTATCCGATGATCCCGCTGATTTAATTGCCTTTTACCGACTCATGGTAAGCGATAATTTAGACTGCGTGTTCGGCTCGCGCTTTATGAAAGGCTCCGCGGTTTACGATTACCCCAAACATAAATTGGTCATTAATCGAATTGCCAATTGGCTCATCAAGGTTTTAATCGGCATCAAATACAATGACTTCACCAACGCATTTAAAATGTATCGAAGCCATACGATTGAAGGCTTAAAACCATTTTTATCTGCTCACTTTAATTTGACGATTGAGTTGCCTTTGAAGGCCATCATCCGAGGGTATTCATTTGGTATTTTACCCAATTCCTGGAGAAACCGAAAAGCGGGGGAATCCAATTTAAAAATCAAGGAAATGGGTAGCCGGTATTTATTTATTTTATTGTACATTTTAATCGAAAAATACCTTTCGAGAAATGATTATTTAAAAAAATAAATCAAGATGAAAAAGCGATTATTCTTAGGATTTTGTATCGCCATCTCTTTGCCCATTGCCATCCACTTTTTCCATTTATTTACTACCCTAGAGAATACGCCAACATGGTCAGATGACTTTCTATTTTTAGAAATGATTCCTGATTTGTTTGACGGGGCGAGTTCAAAATCCCTAATAGCCCAACTATTTGCTTCCCACAACGAAATTCACCGCATTGCTTTTGCGCGGATTTGGGTAGCGCTCTACTATTTGATCACGCATGAAATCAATTTTAAAAACTTGATTTTGCTGGCCAATTTGCAAATGATATTCATTTTAGTTCCTTTTTATGGTTATTTAAAAAGGCAAAATTTATCCGTTTTTCACTTGATTCCCATTACCTTAATTCTTTTTTCAGGATTTGGTAATTTAGACAATTATAGTTTGATTGGCAGTTTACAGCATACCTCTTCCATCTTATTTATGGTTTGGATTTCGTATGGTTTGCTCTATTTCCAAGATAAAAAATGGGTGCTTTTGTTGGCCTTATTTTATCCCTTTGTGTCTTCAGAAGGAATTGCTTTTATTCCCATGGTAGCCGTGATCTTATGGATGCAAAAAAATAAATGGGCTTCCTTTTTTAGCTTTTTAGGCTTGGGCATTATCGGTTTTTACGTCGCGAATTATCATCCACGTCAACAAGCCACCGTAGCCATCACCGGAAATACTTTGTTCGAATTAGGACAA
This sequence comes from Cytophagaceae bacterium, assembly GCA_947460975.1. Classification (GTDB taxonomy): domain Bacteria; phylum Bacteroidota; class Bacteroidia; order Cytophagales; family Spirosomataceae; genus Aquirufa. Next base: position 30,242 of record CANHGO010000003.1, on the reverse strand, counting down.
GGATTTTTAGGGTTTTTAGGGATCTTCCGATTGCCCTTTTCGGACTCCCATCGGTCTGAAATTGCCGCTTTATTAGGCCTTATTGTCTTCGCCATTATAATTTATTCCTTCCTTCGTGCCGTTAAAAAACAAAGCTTCCAACCCCTCGCCTTTCCCTTTTTAATCTATCTACAAATCATGGCCACGGGCGCCTTAATTTGCATCGGACGTTTTCAAATGGGGGACATTCTTGACATTGCTATTTCCGAACGGTTTTTCACCTACGGGCTGATTGGCCTTATATTAATTTACCTCATTCTGATCCATCCATTTGAGTTTTTACGTCGTTCATGGACGCCAGGTTTACTGGTAGGCTTGGTATTTTTTATCCTGTCAACTTATTTTTCAATCACACCCACCAAGGATATGTCATTGCGATTGCAAGCTGATCTGATCAACACCTTTTATCAAAAAAAATCAAGCGCTTACGAAGGGCAGATTTATGACTTCAACTTATTACACAATCCGAGGTATTATCGTTTTCCAGATTCAAAAATCCCTACCTTATCCTCGATCCAAGAGGGGATGAAAAATGCGTCTATATTCAAAATTCCGGGTGAATATTCCTTTCGAACCAAAGGGAATATCCGAGCGATTTATTTTGAAAATTTGCCTTTGAAAAAAGACCATGATCGTTTTTTAATCATTCGATCGATTAAAGCACCGGATGATTTTATATGTAGCGCTTTGGTCTATGATGAAAAACCATTAGGCCCCAAAATGGCCAACGTATGGCTACCCAAAGATGCCCAATTAACTGGCCATGAATATTACCTTTTTTCATTCGATCATCAAAAGGTAGTCGACGTGCTTAAACTGGAAGGTGAACCTACGCGTTTAGAATGAAACAAAAGCACGTTTTTTTGATTCTTTTCATTGCTTGCATTCCCGCCATCCTGCATGCGGCAAACCTGTACATTAACCTGATCAATTTCCCCTCTTTTGGAGATGATTTTCAATATCTGCAATTGGTAGAATACGTTCAACATCATTCTATTTACGAAAATGTAAATGCCATTTTCCAACCCCATAATCAAATTCATCGAATTGCGTATGGCCGACTCATGATGCTTATTTCCTATTGTTTTTTGGGATTTATTGATTTCAAATGGATGACCATACTCGCTAATCTTCAGCTTTTAGCCATTGCCATCCCTATTTTTCTTTACTTAAAAAAAGAAAAGCTTTCGCTATGGCACATGATTCCCATCTCGTTCATTTTATTTTCTCCTTATGGCAACCTAGATAATTTTGGTTTCATCGGTGCAAGTCAACATACCGGATCCATGCTTTTTCTAGTTTGGATTTCCTATGGTCTGATGTATGCAGAAAATAAATTATGGATATCCTTTTTAGCCTTAGCTTACCCCTTTGTTTCCACGGAGGGACTCGCCTTTTTGCCCATAGTCGCCCTTTTTTTGTGGAAAAGCAAATCTACGCTAAGCTATTATTTCGCCGGCGCTGCTTTAATCGTCATTCTCATATATGTTTCCGGGCTTTCCTTTTCTGAAAAATCCCCTATAACGAGTCCTTCCTTTTTAACCTATTTAATGGCTTTTTCGAGCTTTTTAGGCTTATTTATGATTAAGGTATCGGATACATACCTGGGCCTTATCAATATGGCCGCAGGTATTTTGGTCTGCTTGCTCTTAGCTTTTGCTATGCTAAAGGGACAAAAACGGATCATATCATTTCCCACATTATTAATGGCCCAAGTGATGATCGTCGGAATTCTGATTTGCATAGGCCGATCAAGTCAAGGGGATTTAGTGTCCATCGTTAATTCGGAGCGCTTCTTATTTTATGGATTAATCAGCTTAATTGGGCTTTATTTATGTTGCCTCAGCATCCCTTTTGTTTCAAAAAATCCGATTTTATTCACCGGATTAGCTATAAGTTATTATACCCTAAGTTATTTTTATTCGGTAGATACCTTGGAAAATATGCGACTGAGGCTCCGTTCTGATGTGACAAACGCGCATCATAATGCCCCATTTTCAAGCTATTCCGTTGGTCCTTTAGATTATGAATTGATTAATCATCGCAGCTATTTTACTCTTCCAAAGAATGAAATTATTACCATCGATACGATGCAATTACGATTGACAGGTAAGCACATAAAAATAAAATCGACGGATTCCTTAGGGGCTGGAAAATACCGATACAAGCTAGAAAACTCGCTCATAAACAAAAAAAGCGCCCAATTTGCATTATTATACGATCTGAAATCTGCCAATAAATGGATGATCAGTCCGTTGTTAAATAACAAAAAAGGAAGAGAGCCCTTTTTCAATGTTCATTTTGATTCTCAAAATCAACCGAGTAATTTCGACATATACATCATGGAGTTAACCAATGCAAATAGCTTGGCCCCCATCGCAAAAATTTTTCAATCAAATTAAACCCCTAAAAATGAAATTCCTTACACACGTCCCGGCCGCTATCTTAGCCTTTTTGTTCTTATTTGGTGGCATCAATTTCTTTTTTCCTTTAGCTCCTATGCCCACAATGACAGGAAACCAATTAGCATTTTTTAACCTATTTGGGCCAACAGGCTATATGGCTGTCATTAAGGTATTGGAAATTATAGGAGGTGTTCTGATCATCATGCCGACAAAACGAGCTTTAGGAACACTCATTTTAGCACCAATATCCGTAAATATCCTACTTTTTGAGATTTGCCTTGCCAATGCTCCCGGCATAGGGATTTTACTGATCGCATTGATCGGCCTTGTCATCTACCAAGAAAAACAGAAATTTTTGGCATTGCTATAAGGCCTGAAAAGAAAAAAGCTAAGGAAAATTAGCCTAGCAAAAACTTTTTGAATCCTTCAAAATCCGTCCCCAACAGGATGGATTTTTTTTGCTTGTCCAGCAACTCAGATAGTCGTAAGGGAACAGGTACTTTTCCGCCGATCACCGCCTCGACCGTTGGCAAAAATTTGGCATAATGTGCGGTCGACAAAACCACTCCCGTAACCTTTTCGCCACACTCTTTTTGATATTGCAAAAGTCCATCATACCCCACTGCCGTATGTGGGCACATGATATAACCCGATTTTTCATACACCTCAGCCATCCTCTTTTTCGTTTGAACATCATCCGTAAAATAACCTTTGACCACCTGCTTTATTTCGTCCAAAACTCCCCCGGAAAGAATTTGCATCCGCACAAAATTCGACGGACTTCCCACATCCATGGCATTGGATAGGGTCTCTACACTAGGTTCAGGGTGATAAACTCCCGTCGACAAATAATCGGGAACCGGATGGTTTTCATTGCAAGCCGCGATAAAAGCTTTGACCGGTAAACCCATTTGATACGCCATCAAACCCGCACTCAAATTTCCAAAATTCCCTGAAGGTACACTGAAAACCAATGGGTCATGTAAGCCTTTTCTTTTCGCCTCCGCATAAGCCGCAAAATAATAAAAGGACTGAGGAATTAAGCGCGCAATATTAATCGAATTAGCCGATGCCAAATTAAACTTGGCCCGTAAATCCGCATCCAAAAATGCCTCTTTAACTAATCGTTGGCAATCATCGAAAGTCCCTTCTATCTCCAGGGCCTCTACATTTCCCCCTAAGGTCGTCAATTGCATTTCCTGGATGTCCGAAACTTTTCCCGATGGATACAAAATCGTCACCGATATCCCAGGCGTATTAAAAAAGCCTTGAGCCACCGCTCCCCCCGTATCCCCAGAAGTCGCGACTAAAATCCGAATTTCTCTCTGATGTTTGACCAAATAATGCGACATGACCGCGGCCATAAATCGAGCACCAAAATCCTTAAAGGCCATCGACGGGCCATGAAATAATTCTAAAATTTCCACTCCTGGCTCCAATGAAAATAGGGGTGCCTCAAAGTTCATCGAACTGGTAATAATCGACTTTATTTCCGCTTCGCTTAAATCATCTCCCAATAAATTATTACATACCGCCTCGGCAATTTCCACCAAGGATAAATCCTGAATCTTATCAAAAAACGAATCCGGCAAACGCTTAATTTCAGTCGGCATATATAGCCCATTATCCGGAGGTAAACCTCTGAAAATAGCTTCTTCAAAAGAAACATTTGGGCTGGATTTTTGCGTACTGTAAAGAATCATATTTTAAAATGCCCATCAAGGGCTAAATTCAACGTTTTTTATTAACTAATCGTTCCCCTTCCAGTTCAGGTAAGACATCATAGCGATCTACTTCCAAACAAAAAGCGATGTCTTTTTCGATGCCTAAACCTAATAGTCTTTTGACGTGGGAAGAGTTTTTCACGGCGGTCAACATATCTTTGGAGGCAACATTGAAGTTTTTCCAAGCCATTAATGCCGCGTCATCGGCTACCTCGTAGACGCCGGTCAATTGGTCTATTAGGGCGCCCGCAAACAAAGTATCTTCTAAATTAGGTTTGCCCTTCCAACCCGCACAAACCACCAATGCGTCGCCCTCCCATTTATTCAAAGCCTCCGTAATGCTGGACAAATTTAAAAACGCACCCACATATAATTGGGGAGCTTCGGCAGACCGACGAATCGCCACGGTTCCATTGGTCGTCGTTACACAAATTTTGGCCCCTTTAACCTTTGGATCTTGATACGAAAAAGGCGAATTATCAAAGTCAAAACCCTCCGGCGTGATGCCATTGCGCTCCGCCGAAATCAAATATCCTTTTTCACGAAACGATTGGCATAATTCAATCTGCTCCACCGGAACAATTTCTGCCGCCCCATGCGCAAAAGCCGTCACCATGCAAGAAGTTGCCCTAAAAATGTCCACCACCACGACACATTTATCTGACAAATCATATAAATGAATTAAATCCGGCGAGAAGCAAACATCTATTTTCCGCATCTTAAATGAAAGGCATTTTAACGATTTGAGCTTTTAATGATTTGTCACGAATGGAAATAAAAATCTCTGAGCCAACCGTGCTTTGGGATGTTTCCACATATCCCATTCCTATTCCTTTAGATAAATTGGGAGATTGTGTGCCTGAAGTCACTTCGCCAATCACCTCACCCGCCGTATTCAAAATGGGATAATGTTGGCGCGGAATCCCACGGTCAATCATCTCAAAACCCACTAACTTTTTCTTAGGTCCAGCTGCTTTAATCGCCGCATGGAAATCCTTCATGATGAAATCCTTGTTAAAAGAAGTAATCCAACCCAATCCCGCCTCGATTGGCGAAGTCGAATCGTCAATGTCATGGCCATATAAACAATACCCCATTTCAGTTCGCAAGGTATCCCTCGCACCCAAACCAACCGGCTGAATTCCAACCGATTCCCCCGCCTTAAAAATGGAATTCCACATCGCTAAGGCATTTTTATTCTCCACATATATCTCAAAACCTCCTGCCCCCGTATACCCAGTATTGGAAATAATCACATCTGAAAACCCAGCCATATTACCTATTTTAAACGTATAATAAGGCATTTCAGATAAATTTACATCGGTTAATTTTTGCAAAACAGACAGCGCATTGGGCCCCTGAACCGCAAATAAACTATAGTCGTCGGATCGATTTAACATCTCAACCCCGAAGGTGTTATGAGACGAAATCCAATTCCAATCTTTCTCAATATTAGACGCATTAACCACCAAATAATATTCGTGGGCGTTCACTCGATACACCAATAAATCATCCACAATACCCCCCGTGGCATTAGGCAAACAGCTGTATTGCACTTTGCCATCTGTTAATTTAGACGCATCATTCGAACAGACATATTGAATTAAATCCAAGGCTTTTTCTCCCTTTAATAAAAATTCCCCCATGTGACTCACGTCAAAAACCCCCACATTGTTGCGCACACAAACATGCTCCTCAATTAAATTGGTGTATAAAACAGGCATGTTAAAACCTGCAAAAGGGACCATTTTAGCTCCCAAACCTACATGCGTGTCATTTAAATGCACAAATTGCAAAGTATTTTCTTCCATATTATTCTCTATATAAAACTTGTAATAGTGTTTGCCCAACCGCCTTTAACGTGGACTTGTCGATGGTACTCAAATTATCTTGATGCGTGTGATGGAAGGATCCAAAATCAAAACCACCATTCTCCGGCCTTATATCGATGATGTCAATCATCTGAATTTTCCCTACTTCATTCACCGCCGTATGGTCGTCCGTTATTCCAAAAGCGTCTTCGTCGATGAACATATTTCCGTATCCTAAATCAGCAGCCGTCGCCCAAATCGAGCGTACGATTCCGGGTGCATATTGCATAGAAGAGCCTTCATGTGGAAATTTCGCCCCTCTAGCCCCCACCATATCCAATAAAATTCCATAATAGGGACGGTAGTTTTCTGGGATGATGTTCGTGGCCCAATGTTGAGATCCTAGGGCCCAACTGGTTGTCGACGGGTTTCCAGTAAAATCATGCGGTTCGCCATGGTCTTCTAAATCAAAGAAAATTAGGTCCACGCCGACCGTTGGTTTTTTGGTTGTTTGGGATAAGAGCCTCGCGATTTCCAACATAACCCCTACGCCACTCCCACCATCATTTGCCGCGTCAATCGGCTTATTTTTATCCACCGAATCTTTGTCGGCGATACTTCTTGCATCCCAATGCGCCCCCAATAAAATCCGTTTTTGAATTTGCGGTTGGTATTGCGCCATGATATTATAACCCTTCATTTTATATCCATCGTAACGGAAGGAGGTAAATTCTTGGATTTTGACTTGCCAACCGTAGCCCTTTAATTTTTCAACAATCCAATCCTTGCATTTGATTTGTGCTGGAGAATTAGGAATTCGAGGGCCAAAACTTACTTGCTTCGCGATGTGCGCATAGGCTGAATCTGAATTAAATATGGGAGTTTCAACGATGACTGCCGTAGATACTACGTTCGTTTCTTGGCTTTTCGTGCTTTTATACCAAATGAAAACTCCACTGAGAATAAAAAGAACCAACAAAAATAAGGCGATGCGAGAACGATTCATTTTGCAAAGATAAGGGCTTGGAATTAAGAATTCCTATTTGATATTCGTACCTTGCACCCTAATTACAAATAAATCATGGGCATTAACCCAAAACAAGAAAAATTCTTAAAAGAAATTCAAGCAGAAATCCTCGAATTTTTTGAACTCAACGATTATCGATCGTACTCGGTCAACCAAATTCACAAAGCATTTGCGATTCGCGACCGAAAGACCAAGGAAATTTATTCCGACGCCGTAGATAAATTAGCACAAGAAAACAGGATCATTCGCCAGTCGGATGGCAACTATCGATTTGACAGTGAATCATTCCAAGTCAAAGGACGCGTAGACCACGTAAATTCACGTTTTGCCTTCATCTTAACCGAAGGAGAGGGAAAAGATATTTGGGTCGCGACGGCTGATTTAATGTTTGCCAAAGACGGAGATACCGTGCTCGTTCAAGCACGCAGACCTTCTGAAAAAAAGAAAAACGACCGCCCGGAAGGCGAGGTGGTTGAGATTTTAGAGAGACGTTCCCCCGAGTTAGTGGGCGTCATCCAAGTCACCCCACACTATGCGTTTTTAATCCCCGATTCAAAAAAAATATACGAAGATATCTACGTGCCGCGCACGGAAACGATGGCGGCCAACCACCTAGACAAAGTGATCGTCGAGGTGACTCGTTGGGCCTCCGCCGGTAAAAAAGCAGAAGGCCGTGTCGTCAAAGTATTAGGTAAAGCCGGTGAAAATGACACTGAAATGCACTCCATTTTAGCGGAATTTGGGCTTCCTTATGATTTCCCAGAAGAGGTGGAATTGGCTGCGGAGGATATCCCAACCACCATTTCAAAAGACGAAATTAAAAAGCGAAAAGATTTTAGAAAGGTATTGACCTTTACCATAGATCCCGTGGACGCAAAGGATTTTGACGATGCGATTAGCTATCAAATTTTGGCCAATGGACATACGGAAATTGGCGTTCACATAGCCGACGTTTCGCATTATGTGAAGCCCGGAAGTGTTTTGGACCAAGAGGCTTATCGACGTGCGACCTCCGTTTATTTGGTGGATCGCGTCGTTCCGATGTTGCCCGAAAAACTTTCCAATGGCCTTTGTTCCTTGAGACCCAATGAAGACAAATGTACGTTTTCGGCCGTTTTCGAATTAGACAAAAAAGGGAAGATTGTCAAAGAGTGGTTTGGCAGAACTTTAATCCATTCGGATCGTAGGTTTGCCTACGAAGATGCCCAAGTTTTAATCGAACATGAGGGGCCTTCTGAAGATCCTTATGAGCCCGTCATCAAAGATTTAAATCGGATTGCAAAAACATTTAGAGACGCCCGATTTAAACATGGGTCGGTCAATTTCGATTCGACGGAACTGCGGTTTTTGTTGGACGAAGATGGAAAACCCATTGCCGTATATCCTCGCGAGCGGAAAGATGCGCACAAGTTAATTGAGGAATTTATGTTGTTGGCCAACAAAAAAGTGGCTGAATATGTACATGAATTAAAGCAAACGGATCCGCGAAATACGATGGTATATCGGATACACGATGCGCCTGATCCGGAAAAATTACGCGTGTTTTCTTCCTTTGCGAAGAAATTTGGGTACCAAGTAACCACGGAACCCAAGCAAGTGAGCCAGTCATTCAATGCGTTGATGGAAAATATTCAGGGGAAAGCGGAGGAAAATGTATTGCAAAGTTTGGCGGTTCGTACTATGTCGAAGGCTAAATATAGCACCGATGCGATTGGACATTTTGGCCTTGCCTTTCCATTTTATTCACACTTTACAAGTCCTATTCGTCGCTATCCGGATGTCATGACGCATCGATTATTGCAACATTATTTAGATGGGGGTGAGGCCAAAGACCGTTCGCCCATCGAGATTCAATGCAAGCATTCTTCGGATCGGGAGAAGTTGGCCTCTGAAGCCGAACGTGCTTCCATTAAATACAAGCAAGTGGAGTACATGAGTTTACATGAGCCACAGGTATTTGACGGAATCATTACAGGCGTAACGGAGTTCGGGATTTTTGTGGAAATAGGAGATACTTCTTGTGAGGGACTTGTTCGTATGGTCGACTTAAACGACGATTTTTACGATTTAGATAAAGAAAATTACCGGATTGTGGGCAAGTCCAATGGCCGAGTGTTCACTTTTGGTGATGCGGTCAAAGTGAAAGTGCGTGATACGAATTTGGCCAAAAGAACCATCGATTTAGAAATGGTGGGGATGCGCTCTGGAACAGGATTTAATAATAATCGTTCTAGAAAGAGAGAATCGCCAAGAGGAAATCGGGTGGTTCCTAAAGGGAAAGAGCGAAGGAGAAATACGGGGAGAAGGTGATTTAGGTAAAAAGTAATAGGTATTAGGTAAGAGGTAAAAGGTAATATTAAAAGGTAATAGGTAAGAAGTAATAGGTAATAGGACTTTGGTCCGAAAAAGTAAAAAGCCTGACATGTTTGTCGGGCTTTTATTATTCAATATTCTAATCAAAATCTTAGTCCTGCACCAGCGGTCCAGGTCTAGAGGTTTGGTATAAATCGTACCAATCTTGATGTTCCAGATCGATATTAAATGAATTCACAATATTGCGAATGCGTGATTCTTCTAGCGTGCCAATCAAAGGCAAGGCACCTAATTTAACCACCCAAGCGACTGCGATAGACTCAATATTACTCTCGTATTTAGCCGCCATCTCATTTAATTTTTTACGCACACGAAGGGCGATTTCATCCGTTCCTTGTTCGATACGTCCGCCAGCCAAAGGCGATACAGCCAATGGGCGCATGTATTTTTGCTTGATGTAATCCAACGCTCCATTATCCAAAGCAGTGGTTTGCAACAAATTTAAATCGATGTGATTGGAAACCACCGGGATATTTAAATACGAAACGAGCAATTGGTGCTGGTATACCGAAAAATTAGATACCCCAATATTTTTAACCTTCCCAGAACTTTTCAATTTTTCAAGCGCCAAGGCCGTTGATTCCAAATCCGACAAAGGGTCTAATTGGTCCAACAAAAACACATCTAAATAATCGGTTTTTAAATTTCGTAACGAGTTCTCAACGGATTTTGAAATATGATCAGCGGATGTATTGACATGTTTAACCCGTATTTCTGGTCGGGCCGCATGGGGTAAACAAACGCCACATTTAGAAAATAAAATAATATCTGAGCGACTCACAGATCCCGAAGAAATGAGCTCGCCAAAAGTCTTTTCACATGAATAATCACCATAGCGATCCGCATGATCAAAGGTATTAATCCCCAATTCAAGGCATAATTGAACAATTTTCTCCATGGAAGCCACCTCATTTTCCCAACGCCAAAATCCATAAATGGCCGGAGAAACTTTGGGACCGGCATCACTTAAATATACTTTTTCCATATGCTAACTTTTTAAAATTAATTGAGAAGCTTCTAGTAAATCACGCACCACAAAAGTGGCATTCGTTTCTTCGCCTTCGGGGGCCAAACGTATCGTTCTAAGTCCAGCTCTCGTTCCCGCGATGATATCACGTTCATGATCTCCCACCATAAATGAAAGATTAAAGTCGACCTGGTATTTAGCCGCCGCCTTTTCAATCAACAATGACCCAGGTTTTCTCGTTAAAGATCGGCTATCAAAATTTTCATGATAAGGGCAAAAATATAAATCATCTAAAACGCCACCGCAAGCTTTTTGAATCGCTTCATGAATCGCAAATACGTGCTTACGTTCATAAAGTCCTTTGGCAATACCGCTTTGATTCGTAATAACAACCAATAAATATCCCGCTTCTTTTAAGGCGATTAATGCCTCAGGGACACCTTTTGGAATGATAAAATCTTCCATGCGGTACACATAATCCACACGGTCTACATTTAGAACACCGTCGCGATCCAAAAAAATGCACTTTTTTTTCATATAAAACTTAGGCAAACAATCGTGACCAAGGGATGCGGCTTAAAATTAATAAAAGACCGATTCCATTAAAGATCAACGCATTTTTATGCTTAGCAGCATCTGCTATATTTTTCTTGTTTTTGGCATTTACAATAGTTGCTAGTACAACCGCAATGACGTTCACTGAAATATGCTCAACGGCAATTAAGCGAGTCGCTGGATCTTTCATCGCCGCGCCAAAATCTGCAAAAGCTGCTGCTGTTACAGGGCTTAAGAAAAAATAAAGCACTAGGCCGATCAACAATTGAGTGTGTAAAGAGATCATGAAAAACAATCCGGCTTTGCGATCTGCGTCAACAAAAGCGCCTCCGCTGGATAATCCGCGAATAGCGCGAACCAATAGATTTAATCCTAAAATAAACACAAGTACAAAAAGCACTATGTGAACATTTGTTACAATAGAATACATATCGTGTAAGTTTGATTTTTGCAAAGATACAAAAAGGGAGTGGAACGCGACCTTAATTACGTTTAATCCTCCAATTTTCTTTACCTTTATGGCTTAATTTTCTTTAATTATGGCAGATCCAAGTAAACTACACGCGATAATCAATGCACGTTGTCCTCATTGTCACGAAGGACGTCTTTTTAAATATAAGTGGTGGAATGTTTTAAATTTCGCTCAAATGCATGACAATTGCCCCCAATGTGATGTGAGGTATGAAGTTGAGCCTGGATTTTTCTATGGTGCCATGTACATTTCATACGCATTTACAGTAGGAATTATGTTGATTGGCGGCCTTATCGTTTTCAATTTTTTCAACGATCCTCCAGCCATGGGTTATGTGGTGCCCATTACCCTATTTTCTTTGTTCATGGTCCCGTTCAATTTTAGGACGGCCCGCGTGATCTTCATTCATTTGTTTTCTGGAATTTCTTACGAACAAGAATCGATCAATAGCTAATGAAAATACTCGATTACTACATTTTAAAAAAGTTTCTGAAGACATACGTTTTCGCGGTTTTTTTAATTGTATTAATTGTCATGGTCATCGATTATACAGAAAAAATCGATGATTTCATTCGCAAGCAGGCTCCCATGCATGCCATCATTTTTGATTATTATTTGAATTTTATCCCCTACTGGGCCAACTATATTTCGCCGTTGATGGTGTTTATTGCCACCGTGTTTTTTACGGCCAACCTAGCTGCGAAAACAGAAATAATCGCCATTCTGAGTTCTGGGGTTAGCTTTACTCGATTAATGAGGCCCTATTTAATTGGGTCAACCATCATTGCCATCGGGACTTTTATTATGATTGGTTGGGTTGTCCCAAACGCCAATAAAATTCGGGTTCCTTTCGAACATCAATACATCAACGGCACCTACTTTTTTGACAAGCGAGACGTGCATATCAAAATCGCCCCGGATGTATATGCCTATATTGAAAGCTACGACAACAACACAAATACCGGTTATCGATTCAGTTTGGAACGTATTTCCAATAATGAGATCAAAGAGAAATTGATGTCCGACCGGATTACCTGGGATACCCTTCGCAAAAAATGGACCATTCATGATTATCGAATAAGGAATTTAATGCCGGGAAAAACAGGGATTATTTCAGGTGTAAAAATAGATACAACCTTAAATTTATTTCCCAAAGACTTTCAAAATAAGCATCTCTTGCACGAAACTTTTACCTTGCCTGAACTCAATCGGCACATTGATTTAGTTCGTTCTCGTGGCGCTGATGGCATAGAAGTATTTTTAATTGAGAAGTATTTACGCTTTGCCAATCCTATTTCCGTGATCATTTTAACGATCATTGGCTTCTTAGTTTCGGCGCGTAAATCCCGTGGGGGCGTAGGGTTTCAAATCGCGCTCGGTTTTAGTTTGGCTTTTATTTACATCTTGTTTTTCATGATGAGTAAGGGAATCGCTGAAGGGGGAGGAATGCCGCCTTTATTAGCCGTATGGCTCCCAAACATTGTTTTTGGCGCCGTGGGTGTCGGACTTTATTATACCTTACCTCGATAAGATGAAGACCGCTCCTCGCTTACTGGACTATTTCAAAATCCATTTCATTGTCATCATTTACGCTTTCACGGCGATTTTAGGAAATGCGACTCAGGCAAATACGCTCACCATCGTATTTGTCAGATGCGTGATCGCGTCGATTAGCTTGGCTTTGATTATTCGTTACAGTAAAAAAAGTTTTCGAGTAAGTCCCACTGTTTTATGGGTGTGGGTTTTAAATGGGGTGTTTGTCGCGTTGCATTGGTTGTTGTTTTTTGGCGCGGCCAAAGTTTCTACGGTGGCCATGTGTCTGGCAGGCTTATCTACACAAACATTTTGGACCTCTTTAATTGAGCCTATTGCCAAAAAAGTACGCATTTCGAAGATCGAGGTTTTCTTAGGTTTACTCGTCATCGCAGCCTTAGTCATTATCTTTTCGGTCGAACAAGCGCAGTGGCTCGGCTTACTCATGGGCATTGCTTCTGGGTTTTTTGGCGCGCTATTTTCGGTGATTAATGGCCAATTCACGCATACACACAACCCAAAATTAATTACCTTTTATGAAATGATTGCGGCAGGAATCATGACCGGAATGGTTTGGAGTTTTGGGGCATTTGATGGGCTTGCTGGGTATTTCCCGATAGGGCTCGACTGGCTCTGGATAGGAATTTTAGCGCTGGTTTGTACCGTGTATGCCTATACGGAAACCATTCATTTATATAAAGTTTTCTCTGTGTTCTCCATCAACTTGGTCATCACACTGGAACCTGTTTATGGAATGATTTTAGCGATTTATATTTTTGGTAGCAAAGAAATTATGCAACCAGGATTTTATTATGGCACCATTTTGCTAGTTCTAACCGTCATGGCCCATCCTTTTTTAAAAAAATCCAATAAATTGGCCTAAAAAAATCTATTTTCTCTTCCCCTTTGTCAAAAAGCTTTTTTAGCTTTACTAACTTTTAAAAAGTTAGTAAAGCTGGAAAAAGCTAATCAAAAAAATAAAAATGAGAGATTAGAATTATAAGTTACCTGTTGAATTTAAACCTATTAATTAAATGAAAAAGTACAACGTTGCCATTGTGGGCCTTGGTTTTGGGGCAGAATTTATCCCTATTTATTTAAAACATCCTTTGGCAAATATGTATGCCATTTGTCAGCGAAATGCTGAAAAGCTGCAGGCGATTGGGGATGCATATGGAATCGAAAAACGCTATACTGATTTTGAAGAATTAATAAAAGATCCGGCTGTTGACGTCGTTCACATTAACTCTCCCATTCATTTACATGCCGAACAAACGCTTAAAGCTTTACTTGCTGGGAAACATGTAGCCTGTACCGTTCCTATGGCTACGAGCGTAGAAGAATGCAAAGCGATCGTGGAGGCTTCCCGTAAAATGGGAAAAAAATACATGATGATGGAAACCGTGGTTTATTCTAGAGAGTTTTTATACATCAAAGAGCTTTATGACAAAGGGGAATTAGGGAAAATACAGTTTTTGAAAGCTTCACACCAACAAGAAATGGATGGTTGGCCTGATTACTGGCCTGGACTTCCTCCAATGCATTATGCCACCCATTGCGTGGGGCCAGTGGCGGGATTGTTGCGTTTGGAGGCGGAATATGTGTCTTGTTTTGGATCGGGAACGATTCGCGAAGAATTGATCGCCCATTATAATTCACCTTTTGCCGTTGAGTCTGCCCATATCAAATTTAGAGATTCTGATTTAAGCGCGATGGTATACCGCTCGTTGTTTGACGTAGCAAGGCAATACCGTGAAAGTTTTGAAGTCTATGGATCAAAAAAATCCGTGGAATGGCCATTAATAGAAGGGGAAGAATTAGTTATTCACACCGCGAAGAAACCTGAGCCCGAAATTCCAGAAAAGGTACCAACACCCGATTTTGCTCATTATTTGCCAGAAGAAATTCAGCGATTTACCACTAAAGGCGTATACGATGAAGATGAAAACCAACACCTTTCCTTTACTCAAGGAGGAGGCCATGGGGGATCACATCCACATTTAGTCAATGAATTTTTACAGGCATTAGCTGCAGATCGCGATCCATTCCCTAACGCTCCACAGTCGGCCAATTGGACCTCCGTGGGTATATTAGCCCACGAATCGGCTTTACAAGGGGGAAAGATTATTGAAATACCAAAATTCTAAAAGCCGAAAAATGACGGCCAACAAAACCTATTTGAAATGAAAAAATTATTCATTGTATTGTTTTCAATTTGTTCAATTGTGACCACTTTGGCGCAAAATGCCCCGAAAGGCAGAAGACTCCAACTCCTATTTTTAGGGGATAAAGGACACCACAAGCCTTTTGACAGATATCCTTCTTTGCAATCTGCCGTAGGGGTTAAAGGGATGAACATCACTTATACCGATAACTTAAAGGACTTAAATGAGGATTATTTAAACAAATTTGATGCCTTAATCATATTTGCCAATCAGGATTCCATCGCCGCGCCTCAAGAAAAAGCCCTTTTAAAGTATGTCGCTTCCGGACATGGATTAGTCGCTTTGCATTGCGCATCTTGGTGTTTTAGAAATTCTCCTGAATTTGTCAAAATGGTTGGGGGCCAATTTTGGCGCCATAAAATGGATTCCATTCGCATCAAAAATGAAATGCCAGGACACCTGGCATTAAAAGATTTTCCAGGGATAAAGACCGTGGATGAAACTTATTTGCACAGTAAATTACAGCCCGACAATATCGTTTTGCAGTCCAGAATTATTGGGCCAGAACAAGCAAAAGATAAGCCAGGAGCAAGCACAGAGCCATATACTTGGGTTCGTACCTATGGAAAAGGAAATGTTTTTTATACGGCCTACGGTCACGATGAAAGAACTTGGGAAACGGAAGGATTCCAACAATTAGTCACGCAAGGTATTTTATATGCGGTCGGAGAAGAAAAAAGAGCTTTGTTGGACCAATTAAAATTAGCTCCGCTAGCTTATCGAGAAGCCAGACTGCCCAACTACGAAAAGCGACCTGGTGTTCAATATCAACAATTGCCCTTAAGTCCAGAGGAATCTGTGAAATACATTCAAATTCCGGTTGATTTTAATTTGCAAGTTTTTGCCTCTGAGCCTAATGTCATGCACCCCATCGCGATGGCATGGGACGAAAAAGGTTTATTATACGTGTTGATTACCAAAGACTATCCCAATGAGCGCAAGGCAAGTGGCGGAAGCGACTACATTTTACGTTGCGAAGACACGAATAAGGATGGCAAAGCAGATAAATTCACTCGCTTTGCAGAGGGTTTGAGTATTCCTACCGGTATGGTTTTTGCCAACGGAGGATTGGTTGTTTCCCAAGCACCTCATATTTTATTCATCAAAGATACCAATGGAGATGGGGTTGCTGATCAGCAAAAAGTGTTAATCACGGGTTTTGGAACTGGTGATACGCATGCAGGACCATCTAATTTACATTATGGATTTGACAACTGGATTTGGGGCTGTGTCGGTTATTCAGGTTACAAAGGAAAAGTGGGCGCAGATTCATTGCAGTTCGCTCAGGCTTTTTTCAGATTTAAACCCGATGGTTCCAAAATGGAGCACATGACGACTACTTCAAATAATACATGGGGTTTTGATTTTAATGAGGCGGGAGATGTATTTGGTTCGACGGCCAACAATGCGCACGGTTGGTACATGGCGATTCCCCATCGCAATATCTGGAATGCGCCCTTCAGTCTAAATGGAAGTAAGAATATTGACACCCATAAAGACATGAAGACAATCACCAAAAAAGTACGTCAAGTGGATGTTTTTGGAGGATATACCGCTGCTGCTGGTCATAATTTTTATTCGGCACGCGCGTTTCCTAAAAAATATTGGAACCAAATTGCCTTCGTTTCGGAGCCAACGGGCCACGTGGTACACCAAAATAGAACCGTGAAAACCGGATCTGATTTTAATGACCAAGAGGCATTTAATTTCTTGGCTGGAGCAGACGAATGGGTTTCTCCGGTATTTGCACAAGTAGGACCCGATGGAGCTCTTTGGATTGCGGATTGGTATAGTTTCATCATCCAACATAATCCCACGCCAAAAGGTTGGACCAATGGTTTAGGCAATGCCTATGACCATGATTTGCGGGATTATACGCATGGTAGAATTTATCGCGTAGGCTATAATCAAGCGCCTGCTTATACTCCAGTAACCTTAAATTCTCCTGCAAATTGCGTGGCTGCTTTAAGTAATTCAAATTTATTTTGGCGTTTACAGGCGCAAAGATTGTTGGTTGAAAGAGGCAATAAAGACGTCGTTCCAGCACTTTTAAAGGTTTTGGCTACGGCTAAAACAGATGAAATAGGCTTAGCGGTGGGAGCCATTCATGCGCTTAGAACTTTGGAAGGATTAGGCGCTTTAGAAATGCCCGCTGTGAAAATAGCATTAAAAAATGCTTTATCGCATACAAGTGGTGCGGTAAGAAAGCAGGCGGTACAGGTTTTACCGAGAACTGCTGAGATGGCCAAATTATTGTTAGAGAAGAAATTACTAGCCGATAAAGACACGCTTGTAGTCTTAAACACCGTTTTAGCATTCATTGAAATGCCTAACTCACCGGAAGTCGAAAAGGCGATGTTGGCCAAAATTTCTACCGAACAAAGCGTGAAAGACCGTTGGCTCCCGGAGGCCTATTCCGCTTATATGATGGGTCATATGGGTTCAAGAAGAACATCCTTTATCGAGTCAGAAGGCTCAAAAAAGATCCCTGTGGTCGCAGAATCATTAGGCAAAAATCTGGCCAATCCTACGACGGAAGGATCAGCATCCGGAATCGATTTAGTTGTTCAAGAAGTTCAAATCAAAGGAGGGAATTTCAAACTTCGGGAAGGTTTACCTTTCACGGTTCGCGTAAAAAATAGAGGAGATGTTGCCCTTCCAAAAGGCACACCGCTTCCATTAAGCATTAAAATTGAAGGCATGGGAAGTCGCATCGATTATGAATCCTATACGTTTGTGGATGGTGTCGCTCCTGGCGAAACTGTTTCTGTAACTAAAAATAACAATGGTCCGTGGGTCGGAAATTTTGGTTGGACTCCTGAAACTGCGGGTAAATATATCATGGAGGTTCAATTAGATCGCAATGCCGTTTTAGGTGAAAAAGAGCGTTCCAATAACATCTATCGAAAGGCCATTGATGTATCACAATCAGCCGGATTAAACGTATTAATGGTCGAAAAATTATTCCGTGCCGGTGCTGTTTCATGGTCGGCCGATGAGGTGGTGCAACATCTTCAAAAGATGAAAGAAACCTCTTCCCCTGCCTTTGGAGCTGCATTAAAAGGAGCTTCGGCGACTTGGAATGTTAAAAGATCGGCTAATTTATTACCAGAATCTAAGGATTATTTAGCTAGTTTGGCGCCTATAGTTCGCACGGTCGATTTGGAATATTTAAGTCGCTTGGCGATGGCTTGGAAACTAGAAATTCCAGCTTTAAAAGTTGCTGGTGAGGTAGTTACTCGAGTATTAAAAACGGTACCGGAAGCCATGAAATATGATCAAAAAGAATTCACGGTTCCTGCAGGGTCCACGGTTGAATTGATTTTTGAAAATACGGATGCGATGCCACATAACTGGGTGTTAGGGGCTTTAAAAAGTGAAGAGAAGATCGGCTTAGCAGCGGATAAAATGATTACGGCATCTGATGGGGTCGCTAAAAACTACATTCCTTCGTTGCCAGAAATTTTAGCTTATACGCCATTGGTTGAGCCAAATGGCCGCGTGAAAGTGGTCTTTAAGGCGCCAACGGTCCCTGGAAATTATCCATTCTTATGTACATTCCCGGGTCACTGGAGAATTATGAATGGGATTATGAAAGTTGAGTAATTCTGTGTGAATGGCAAATGTTTTTCAACGCATTTGCCATTCATCCATTAATTTTTTGCCTAGCTTTGCCGAATGAAATTTGAAATAAGTCATACGGATCCAAGCTCAAAAGCGCGTGCGGGGGAAATAACAACAGATCATGGGACTATCCAAACGCCCATTTTCATGCCGGTAGGAACCGCCGGTACGGTCAAAGCCGTCCATATTTCAGAATTAAGCAAGCCCATTAATGCCCAAATAATTTTGGGAAATACCTACCATTTATACCTTCGTCCAGGCTTAGAAATCATCGAAGCGGCGGGTGGCCTGCATCGGTTCAACGGTTGGGATAAGCCCATATTGACCGATTCGGGAGGATACCAAGTATATTCATTAGCCGGAACTGGAAGAAAGATTGTCGAGGAGGGAGTGAAATTCAAATCTCACATTGACGGTAGCACGCATTTTTTTAGCCCCGAATATGTGATGGACATCCAGCGAACGATCGGCGCAGATATCATCATGGCATTTGACGAATGTACGCCCTATCCTTGTACTTACGAATATGCGCGAAACTCGATGGACATGACGCATCGTTGGTTAGATCGCTGCATTACGCGTTTTGACGAAACATCTCCTAAATACGGGTACCAACAAGTACTCTTTCCAATTGTTCAGGGAAGTGTCTATTCAGATTTGCGCAAAGTTTCAGCGGAATATATTGCCTCAAAAAATGCATTTGGCAATGCCATCGGTGGACTTTCTGTGGGCGAGCCGGTGGAAGATATGTACAAAATGGCGGATGAAGTAACCGATATTTTACCCAAAGACAAACCAAGGTATTTAATGGGCGTGGGTACGCCGGCTAATATTCTAGAGGGTATTGGGCTAGGGATAGATATGTTTGACTGCGTGATGCCTACCAGGAATGCCCGAAATGGGATGATATTCACCACGGAGGGAATTATCAATATCAAAAATGAGAAATGGAAGTCCGACTTTTCGGTCATTGACCCTTTCTTTGCCGAAGACACGCATGGCCAATATACAAAAGCTTACCTGCGTCATTTGATTCGATGCGAGGAGATGCTCGGTCCGATGATTGCCAGTGTTTTTAACCTTAGATTTTACCTCTGGCTTGTGGGTGAGGCTCGAAAAGAAATTCTTGCCGGGACATTCACGACATGGAAAAATCGCATGTTGCCACAGTTTATGAATCGCCTGTAAATTAGATCAAGGAATAGGCAAAACCTTGCTTTCTTTAAAGGTAGATAATATTACCATCGTGGATGTCGCTGAAACCTCTTCGATTTCGTTTATTTTTTCCAACATCAATTTCTGGTAGGTTGAAATATCTTTAGAAATAATTTTCAACATAAAGTCTCCGGCGCCAGTCACGTGGTGGCATTCGATCACTTCTGGAATGGAATTGATTTGATTAACAAAAGACTCCGTCACTTGCTTCTTATGACCCGTCAAAGTCACTGTCACAAAAGTAGTGACACCCAAGCCCACTTTATCCCTATCTAACTGAGCATGATAACTTTGGATGATGCCAGTGGCCTCTAATTTCTTCACTCGCTCGAGCGTTGGCGCTGGCGAAAGCCCGACCTCCTTGGACAACTGCGCGTTGGTAATTTTGGCATTACTTTGAAGTATTTCAAGTAATTGATGGTCAATTTGGTCTAGCTTGTTGATGCTCATGATAATTATGTAAAACACAAAATTAGAGAATATTTCATTTAAATTTGCTTACCTCTTGCATAAATGGCTCTAAGGTCTTAATTTTGCATCCACAAATTGCGAAAGTAGCTCAGCTGGTAGAGCGCGACCTTGCCAAGGTCGAGGTCGCGGGTTCGAACCCCGTCTTTCGCTCAAAACAAGAAGGCACCTTCCGGTGCTTTTGAGTTTTACAGGGACGCTTGGGTGGTGGAACTGGTAGACACGCAGGACTTAAAATCCTGTGAGCCGTAACGCTCGTGTGGGTTCGATTCCCATCCCAAGTACGATTAATCGACTGGAGACCTTCAAGCTTGCTTGAGGGTCTTTTTGTTTTAAAATTTATCGGCCACAATTATCTTTTGCTAAGCCGAGCTAGCAAAGTTCCAACAAGCTTTACTAACTTTTAAAAAGTTAGTAAAGCTAAAGTACCCTAAACGAATGCTCGCTTAGCAACAACGTTTTTTAATTTGCATTTAGTACTTTTGTAACTGATCATTTTGAATATGCAAAAAATAGTCCTCACCATTTGTTCCATAAACTACTTAGCGCAAGCTAAAACCCTTGGTGATTCACTAAAAAAGCACAATCCAACATACCGTTATTTTATAGGTTTAGTAGACCGATTGGACAAATCGGACATTCAAAAAGAACAGTTGCCCCCTTACGAACTCATCGAATTACATACCATAGGCATCGAAGATTTAGATGAGCTCTGCGAAAAATACAATATCACAGAATTAAATACCGCCGTAAAGCCATTCTTTCTAGATCACATTTACAATACCTATCCTGAGGCTGAAATCGTTCATTATTTTGACCCGGATATTGTCATTTACCAGCCCTTAACTGAGATTGAAAAGGGATTGGAAAATAACAGTTTGTTTTTGACGCCACACACACTAATGGCCTATCCTGATGAGAATGAGCCACAGGAACGAGGCTTGCTCAATACCGGGCTCTACAATTTAGGTTTTATTGGTACAAAAAGATCCGCCACGACAGCTTCATTTTTGGCTTGGTGGAAAGATCGCTTGCTGGACCATTGCTATATTGACTTGGAAAAAGGCATGTTTGTAGACCAATTGTGGGTGAACTTTGCGCCATTATATTATGAGGATGTGTATGTGAGTCGGCATTTGGGATTAAACATGGCCTATTGGAACCTGCACGAACGCGTGATTACCAATGACAATGAGCCTTATCAGATTAATGAAAAATACCCATTGATATTCTTTCATTTCTCTGGATACAGCCCTGAAAAGCCTACTCAAATTTCTAAATATCAGAACCGATATACCTTTCAGGAAAAAGGCGATGTGGCATCCTTGTTCGACTTTTATGCGCAGGCCTTGATTGCCAATGGCCACAATACGTATAAAAAGTTTCCTTGTTTTTATATAAAACCAGCGCCTATTTTACCTCGAAAAAGGTTCTTGCGCGTCAGAAAATACACCAGCATGCCTTTCCGCTGGCTCGTCAATTTCATTGACACGGTAAAATTATAAAATTGAAAACTCCACTCGCCGGTTGGCTTGTCGGCCTTCCTCCGTTTCATTCGTAGCAATAGGTTTCAATGAACCATATCCTTTAGATTGAATGCGATTTGAGGCCACACCAGCAGCCAATAAATAATTTTTAACCGCATCGGCTCTCGCTTGGGACAACTTCTCGTTAATCGCATCCGTTCCCGTATTATCCGTGTGTCCTGAAATCTCAATGCGCAAATCTGCATTTTCTTTCATCACGTCAACCAAGCGTTTTAATTCAGGATCCGATTCAGGCGTTAATGTTGCTTTACCAAGTTCAAAAAACAAATTATTGATGGTCATTTTAGCTCCTTTGGCGATGGCAGCCATCACTAAATCTTTTTCATCTAATTCCAAATATCGCCCTCTTAATTTACTCAAATCCAAGTTGATTGAACTCGGCAAAAATCCATTAGCTTTCGCCGTAATCCCATAATTAATCCCATAGGGAAGCACTAGTTTATACAGGCCCGTCGATGGATCCGGCTTTGCCCTTCCTAATAATTGGCCCGTTTTTAAATCCTCATACGTAATTTCTGCCCCCTCTGGCACCACATTTAATGTTTTATTTAACACTTTTCCTGAGACTAAAACAACCGCCTCGGAAGTTTCACTAGAACCAATTCGCGGACTTGACTTGACTTCTTGTTGGGCCAATATCGGAGCCTCAACCTTCCTCGGTTCAGCGGGAATTTCGGGTTCCTTTTCCACTGGTATTCGAAAAATATCTTTCTTCCCCATTGAATTTTTGCTCGACAAAAAATAAGCAAAATCCCCTTTGGCAGATAAACTATAATAGGCATCGTACTCCTCCGAATTGATGGGCGCCCCCACATTGACAGGTTTGCGCCAAGAAGTCCAGGACTCATCCAAGCGTTTTGAGACATAAATATCTTGGCTTCCGGATCCTCCCGTTCGATCGGAAGAAAAATACAAGGTCTTTCCATCCGCAGCTAAAAAAGGAGTCGTTTCTGAAAATTCGGTATTGATTGTCGGCCCCAAATTCTGCGGTTTCGTCCAAAACCCATTCCGCAAAAAACTCACATACATGTCGTCGCGATCACTATTTTTCTTTTCGGAAAATGCTAGCAAAAGTGCCTTCCCATCCATGCTCAAATACCCATATTCATTTTTCCCTCGGCTTAGTTTTTCATAAGATGGGATATTAATTTTTTCTGGGATGGACCAACCCGAGATTAATTTTTTTGCGATAGAAAATCCGCGTGTCTCATAATTTCCTTGCACATAAGCGCCCTTCAAAAGAATGGTTTGCCCATCAGGCGATATCGATAAAATCGTATTGTATTGATCGCGATTCAATGCATCGGGCATTCTAAATGCTGTACTCCAAACGCCATTCACATTTTCTGAATACCAAATGTCTTGTGATCCCTTGACTGTTTCAGATCCCTGCGAGCCATATTTATTAGAGGGATGATTTTTTCTGCCAAAATATAAGGTCTTGCCATCAGGCGCCATAACCGGATTTAATTCGGAAAATTCACTGTTGACCGCCGACCCTAAATTCTCAGGTTGCTTTTGGCCAACAGCCATTTGAGCAAATAAAATACCGATAAATAGCATTAAAAACTTCCTCATTAAACTTCTTTTTTACCGCGATAAATCCATTTTTTTTCCATTTTTTCGGGTTCATAATGCATCAAATAAGTGACTAAATCCTCTGGATTTGATTCAATATGTAAAGCCGATAAATTACGCTCTTTCAAAAATCCCTCTTGGACCATATGGTCGATATGCTTAATTAAATGATCGTAATAATGAGCTGTATTTAAAATGGTCACAGGCATTTGATGCAAATCCAATTGCTTCCACGTCAACATCTCAAAAAGCTCGTCCAGCGTCCCAAATCCACCCGGAAGCGCAATTACGGCATCCGCCATTTCGGCCATCATTTCCTTGCGCTCATGCATCGACTGCGTCACATGGCAAGTTTGAATCCCCAAATGTTTCACTTCCCAGGGTTCCATAAATGAAGGAATTACCCCGATTAATTCCCCGCCTATTCGCAAATATTCATCTGCCAACACGCCCATTAAGCCAACACTTCCTGCGCCGAAAATAATCTTACAATCATGCTCTTTTAGTGAACGAACAAGCTTAATCGCCTCTTGCTCGTAAACGACGTTATGCCCCTTCGACGAACCACAATAAATCAAAATATTTTTAGACATAGGTCAATTTTTTTATAGCCTCCGCGAAGCTCGTAAACTTAAACGTAAATGTTAACTCTTTTTGTATTTTTTGACTTGAAACAAAATTACCTCCCGTCACCAAATCAGCCATTTCCCCCAAAATAATCCTTAAAAACCAAGTAGGTATCGCAGGAAAAATTAAAGTTCTTTTTAGTTTTTTTGCAATCATTCTGATCATATCTCCATGCCTAATGGGCTCCGGCGCAACGGCATTATACACGCCAGATGCAGAAGAATTAATCAAAGATTGATGAAAAATTTCCACCAAATCATCGATGTGAATCCATGATTGCCATTGCGTTCCCGTTCCTAAAATAGCCCCAAAAAACCAATAAACGGGTCGAGCCAACACTCGGAAAATTCCGCCTTGGCTGGCCATGACTAGGCCGGTTCTCAACTTCACCACTCGGATTCCTTGGTCTGAAAAAGGATCCACACTTTTCTCCCATTCCTTCGTGCATTCAGCGACAAAATCACAGCCTGGATTTGATAATTCCGTACAATTTATTTCTCCAGTATCGGAACCATAATACCCAATTCCTGAAGCGGAAACCACCGTTTTTACTTGATGTTTGTTGTTCGCTAATGTGTCAACTAACAATCGCGCACTTTCAACTCGTGAGTCTACAATTTCTTTTTTACGCGCGACGGACCAACGTTTTTCCGCAATTCCAGCGCCAGCTAAATGAACAATGGCATCCACATTTTGCAAAGCCAAAGGATCCATATAATGTTCCTTCACATTCCATGTAAAATCACCTCCCGATCGAGATAAAATAGCCACGGTGTGCCCTTCGGATGTCAACTTTTCAGTCAACGCCCTTCCGATTAAACCCGTCCCACCTGTGATTAAAATATGCATCAATTACCTTTTTTAATCGCTTTGTAAATGACCTCATTAATTCCGGTGCGAATATTAGCATCTGAAATCTTGCTATTATTCCGAGTAGGATACACGCGATTAGAGAGAAATACATAGACTAAATCATGCTCTGGATCGATCCAAGTATAGGTTCCTGTAAAACCTGAATGACCAAAACTCGACGCACTCGCAGATGCGGCTGCCGATATTCCTGGTTTTTTTCGATCGACTTTATCAAAACCTATCCCCCGTCTTGAATTTTCTTCCATTGAAAAAGGATAATTCGTCCATTGTTTTACGGTCGATTCTTGAATGTATTGTTGGCCCCCGTAGAAACCCTTTTGCAAATACATTTGCATCATTTTCGCTAAATCATTGGCATTACCAAACAAGCCCGCATGTCCAGAAATCCCATCCAAAAGTGCCGCACCCTCATCATGAACTTTTCCGCGAATCAACGTTTTTCTAAACAATGAATCATATTCGGTAGGAACTATTCGAGCCAACGGAAAATATTTCTCCGCCTGATACACTAAGCTAGACGCACCCAAAGGCTTATAAAAAGTATTCCCCAAATATTCAGGCCATGTTTTTCCCGTAATTTTCGGAGCCATTTCAGGCAATAAATAATACGATAAATCTGAATACACATATTCTTTTTTCTCCCGCAAAGGTGAGCTTTTTATGGCCTCGAAAATTTGATTAGAAATCGATCTATGCGCCCAAAGATTAGGTGCTACCTGAACCGGATACTCGGCCGATTGTGCATAAGAAAGTGTAAATGGCTTCCAGCGCGTCACCTCTGTTTTTATATCTACACAGGTGGCCCATAAATCTTTCTTTTGGCGAATAATTTTCTTAACTCGTTCTTCGCCCGCAGACTTGGTAAAATACTTTTCGACAAAAGAGTATTTCAAATCGTCTTTGGCATACATTTCGTTGAACTTCTTACTGTGAACAATCATGTCGGTGCTGTCAATATAATCTTGCCAAAAAGGAATCCAGGCTTTTAATTTTGCTTGATGTGTCAAGATATCCTCATACTTCAAATCCTTTTTATTGCTGTTCGCTAGTGCCGGAATGAATTCCCCCATGGTGTTCTGAACCGAAAATTTTCCTTGATCTTGCCAATGCATCAAAGCCGGTACCGAGGTAGAAATCTTGGTAATCGACGCCAAATCAAAGATATCTGATTTTTTTAGTGGCTCATTGGTTTCATAAATTTGACTGCCATAGGCCTTATGATAAATGACTTTTCCTTCCTTGGCAATCAGCACCACTGCTCCTGGAGTCCCTTTAATTTGAATGGCTAAATTGGCCAGCGAGTCAACTTGTTGGGCTAAATAGCTTCCTTGTATTCCAACTGCCTCAGGCAATACATTATATTGCAATCTGGCCAAAGTAGGAGTCACAAGTCCCAAGCCAAAAGGATAGTCTTTCGAGGCGCTTACCGGCATTTTTCCCTCCGCGGCAATGCCACCAAAAATCACCTCCGCCGCAGCTTCTTGTTGGGCTATCCCATCCTGATAAGTCATTATCAACGCCGATGCACGATTTATATTTTCAAATTGGGTCAATGTAAATGGATTGGCAAAATGCGTGACAATTGATTTTGGTGTAGAAAAGCGCTTAACCAAAGCTTGAATCGGGGCCTTTATCGCATAGTTATTGGCCGGTCGGTAGGATATTCCATGAATGCCCACAAGCACCGTATTATACTTTTCCAATTCCTTTTCTACCCGCAAAATAGTCGAATCAGCACTTAATTCATCTAAATAAAAATGAGGCATTTCCACGTAATTTTCGGCCATTTTTTGAAATTCCGTTGGGAAAACAGCACCATAATTAGCCTTGCCGATGGCCAAAGTCGCAATCTTTAATGTATCTAAACGCCTAAGCGGAAGCATGCTTTCGCTGTTCTTTAAAAGGGTAATGGATTTTTCTGCTAATTGCCTCTTCAAAACCTCTGATTGAATCGGATTTAAATCCTTAATCAGGTCATTCATTTGAATCGCTTGATAACGGTCTAATCCTGCCCATGCTTTGGCATTTAAAATGCGCTTGACTCTTTTGTCAAGGTCTTCAATTGAGATTTCATTTTTCTCTAATGCCGTTTTGATTGCATTAAATGCAGCGGGAACATCCACAAACGTTTCTAAAATATCGTTGCCGGCCAAGAGTGCTTTTACGTTAGCCGTTCCTTCAGGAAACATTTTAGTGGCGCCCTTCATGTCCATCGCATCTGTAAAAACCAATCCGTCAAACTTCATTTCATCTCGCAAAAGTCCAGTGACAATTGGCTTAGACATCGTACTCGCTAAAGACGCCGTGGAATCGAGGGAAGGAATGCTCAAATGCCCCACCATAATTCCTTGAAGGCCCTTTGAAATCAATTCTTTATAAGGAAAAAGCTCCAAACTATCCAAGCGATTTCGGGTATGCTGAAGCACAGGAATATCATAATGCGAATCTACGCCTGTGTCTCCATGTCCAGGAAAGTGTTTCGCCGAAGTGATGATTCCCCCCTTTTGTAATCCACGCATGTAGGCCAGCGCCTTTTGAGTAACTAAATCCCGATTTTCCCCAAAAGATCTGAAGTTGATCACCGGATTTGCCGGATTATTATTGACATCTACCACAGGCGCATAATTAATATGCACCCCTATCCTTTTACATTGCTGGGCTATTTGGAACCCCATCTTCTCGATGAGCGCGTCATTCCCCTGCATCGCGCCTAAAGTCATTTGATAAGGAAACCGAACCGTGGAATCTAATCGCATATTCAGGCCCCACTCTAAATCCATGCCAATGAAAAGAGGAACTTTTGATCGCTTTTGAAGCTCATTGACCAATCGGGCCTGAACTGTTGGGTAACCTGCAAATAGCACAAATCCCCCCACGTGATAATCCCTAATGATCGAAAACAAACGAGTCGTATCATACACTGGATTTGAATTTCCGCGTGGCATTAATACTTGGCCTATTTTTTGATCGATGCTCAAGGTAGCAAAAACGGAATCTACCCATTTTTGTTTGGCGTGAGGAAATAAATTAGTCTGGCCTTTTGCTGAAATACTTAAAAATAAAATACTGAATATGAGAATACGTTTCATGTAAAAAATATCAAATTTTGTTTGGGCAAAATAATGTGTGAAAATACGGGAAATGCCTGAATCTTTGAGGATTTACGATTGATTTTTTCAATGTAATTTTCAATCCCGAAAAAGGAATCGTAATTTTGCGAACAATTAAAAAATGAAAACATGAGAAAAAAGATCGTAGCAGGAAACTGGAAGATGAATAAAACCGCTGCAGAAGCAATCGCTTTGGCGAATGAAGTGGCCCAATTAGTTAAAGCGGAGGTCGCTGCAGACGTTCAAGTAATTATGGCTCCTCCCTCTTTATTTATTTCTGAAGTAAATAAAGCGGTTTCAGGCATATCAAATTTAGCCGTTTCCGCTCAAAATTGCCACGAAAAATCATCCGGTGCTTATACAGGGGAAATTTCTGCTAACATGTTAGCCACTTCAGGCATTTCTTATGTTATTTTAGGGCACTCAGAGCGCCGACAATATTTTTCGGAATCAAATGCCCAATTAGCCGCCAAAGTAGACGCAGCCTTAGCCGCTGGCTTAACTCCTATTTTTTGCTGTGGTGAAAGTTTAGACCTTCGTGAAGGGGGAGAATTTTTAGCCTATGTGGCCCAACAATTAACCGAAAGTTTATTCCATTTATCGGCTGAAGATTTTGCCAAAATTGTGATTGCATACGAGCCTATTTGGGCGATAGGTACAGGCCTAACAGCTTCTTCAGACCAAGCACAAGAAATGCATGCATATTTACGTGGACATTTGGCCACAAAATATGGCCAAAATGCTGCTAATAATTGCTCCATTTTATATGGTGGAAGTTGCAACGCTAAAAACGCTCAAGAATTATTTGCCTGTGCGGATGTGGACGGAGGATTGATCGGTGGCGCTTCTTTAGTTGCGGCGGACTTTATTACCATAGCCACTTCGTTTTAATCTAAGAAATAAAAAAACAGCCATAAAAACGAAATTTTTATGGCTGTTTTCTATTTGAGGTAGGTCTTAAACTCCTTCTGCCACCACTTCCTTTACCTCAGGAATCATTCGCGTCATTAACGCTTCAATACCGGCTTTTAGGGTCATTTGGGACGAAGGACAACCAGAACAAGACCCCTGCAACAAGACTTTTACTTGGCCTATTTCCTCGTCAAAAGAGTGAAATGAAATTGCTCCCCCATCAGATTCCACCGCTGGTCGCACATATTGCTCTAATACATTTTTAATTTTCCCTATAATCTCGGTATCCGAGTCATCAGAACTGCCATCGGCGGAAGATTCAGGCAATGAAAATACCGGCTTTTTCTCTTCAAAATACTTTTTCAAATACTGCTTAATACCAAATAATTCATCTTCCCACAAAGTCGCCTCCGCTTTGGTGACCGTAATGAAATTGCTCGTAATAAAAACCCGACGAACAAATTCAAAACCAAAAAGAGCCACAGCCAAAGGAGATGATTTCTCTTTGGTCAAACCATCAGCTGGTTGTGAATAATCAAACGAAAGTCCTTCTGGCAATAATTCCACATTGAACACAAATTTCATGGAATGTGGATTGGGGGTAGACTCAGTATAAATATGTATTTGTGGCGTTTCCATAATTCATTTTTAAAATTGTTAACAAAGGTAGCTCCAATTATGTTTCTTTAAAACAAAAAAACCTAGCATTTTCATGCTAGGTTCTCATTAATCTGTTGATTGAATTACTCAGCCGCCGCAGCCTTTTTTGCTGGAGCTTTCTTAGCTTTTGGAGCCGCCTCTACAGCCACTTCCTCCGCTACCACTTCCGCTACTGGAGCAGGAGCCGCTTTCTTAACTGGCGCTTTTGCCACAGGTGAAGCAGCTACAGCTGGCAACACATGTACAAATGAACGACCTTTAAATCCTTTTTTGAATGCCACAACACCATCTGACAAAGCAAATAATGTGTGATCCTTTCCTAATCCAACATTTTCTCCTGGATTGTGAGCTGTACCTCTTTGACGTACAATAATATTTCCTGCAATAACTGCTTGGCCTCCAAACAACTTAACGCCTAATCGTTTACTATGTGATTCGCGCCCGTTTTTGGATGATCCGGCGCCTTTCTTATGTGCCATTTTTTTATAAATTTATGC
>CANHGO010000002.1 GCA_947460975.1 Cytophagaceae bacterium | reverse complement strand
GCTGAAAAAATTAAACCTATTTGTTTACGCATGATTGTGGTGTTTTGACCGTAGTCCGATGAAAAATTTGTTTAGTTTCTTTATAATTTTTTTACTCGATTTATTTCTGAAAGGTACAAAGGTAATACTTCTTGCAATTTTTCCCTCGCTTGTGCTAAAGATCCACCAGAAAATCGACCACCCGAAGCATTTTTATGACCACCTCCCTCAAAATAAGTGGACGCAAATGTGTTCACGGCAAAAGGTTCGATCGACCGAAAAGATAATTTAATTCCATCCGGTCTTGCAATTAGCAATATGGCCCAAATGGCTCCAGCGATCTGTAATCCATAATTTACAATGCCCTCGGTATCACCTGCTTGAGAATTAAATTGGACTAAATCCTCCTCCGTAATCCACATAATCGCCAAATGATACTCCGATAAATATTCCAATCGATTAGCTAAAATATGGCCTAAAAATTTTAATCGGTCTATAGAAGCCGAATCAAAAATCTTTCGATGAATCGCATTGGTATTAACACCCAATGTAATCAATTTGGCGACCACCTCGTGTACGTGAGCCGTCGTATTGGGATGCCTAAAACTGCCCGTATCGGTCATAATACCTGAATACAAGCAAGAACCCATGTCCTCACTTATTAATTCCTCATCGCCCCACTCAACAATTAAATCATAAATTAACTCACACGTTGACGCAGCGATCGTCCGATGGTAATAATAATCAGCAAAATCCTCTGGATCCAAATGATGATCGATCACTACTTTCGTTCCTCGCGCATGTTTAACCAGTGGAGATACATGATGAAGTCGCTGTAAACCAGAGAAATCCAAACAAAATATCCAATCCGCTTGGTCAATTAAGGGGCCAACTTGCACTTTATGCAATGTATTTTCAGCATTTAAAATAGCTGAAGCACCTGGCATCCACTGAAGATTTTGAGCGACTGCAGAAGGTACAATCACCTGAGCATCTAGCCCTTTTAAGGTCAAATATTGTTGCCAAGCTAGGCTTGAGCCAATCGCATCCGAATCTGGATTAAAATGAGTGGTAATAACCGCCTTTTGACCTGGAACTAATTTTGCTTGTAAAGCAGAAATGGAAGACATATGAATATTTACTGCCATAAATAAATTTGGGCATTCGCAAAGTTAGAGATAAATTTGTAAAAAAATTTACACATGCCCACAAATAGAACCTTTACCATGATTAAACCCGATGCCGTTTCAGATGGCTTTTCGGGCCCCATCATTCAACAGATTGAGGAAGCCGGATTTAAAATCATCGCCCTTAAAAAAATCAAATTAAGCCCAGAGGAAGCTGGTAAATTTTACGAGGTACATAAGGAAAGGCCTTTTTTCCAAAGTCTTTGCGATTATATGTCTTCAAATGACATTATTCCAATGGTCTTAGAAAAGGAAAATGCTATGGAAGATTTTCGCACATTAATCGGCGCAACGAACCCAGCCAATGCCGCCGAAGGAACCATTCGTCAGCGCTTTGCAAAATCCATTGAGGCCAATGCCATTCATGGTTCGGACTCGAATGAAAACGCAGCTTTAGAAGCCGCATTTTTCTTCTCGGAAAAAGAATTGAAAAATTAATTATCTGTGTTTATAGAACATAAAGCCATTCTCCTCATTGATTAAAATCAAATTGGGATGGTATTTAAATCGATCCTCGGCATCAGACTTCATGACAAAAAATGCAGGTCGGTCCACCGAGGATCGATTCATTAATTCCTCGCTCGTCGGACTTCCCGCTTGCTTTTGAAAATACAGTAAGTGAGCAAATGATTTAAATCCTACAGTCTCAACATACACTTTCTGGCCTGATTTGGCAATGTAAAAATCAATGGGTGTAGCCTGTGTATAGCCCTCGATCTTCGGTACGACATACCTCGAATAAGCAAAAATCAAACATATGCTGATTGTCATACATATTAAAAATTTCTGAAAACTGAGACCATTTTTACCCCAAACGGAATAGATAATCAAAGCCGACCAAACCACTCCGATCCATTTTTCAAATCCATCCCAAGCCACAGGCGATTGTAAATTGCCTCGAACAAACCCATCCTGAATATAAGGCAAAAAGACGCTTGGATTTTCTCCAATCAAAGGCACCAAGGTAAAAATAAGACCTAACAACAAGCCTACCACAACAAAAAGAATCGTTTTCAAACGGTTCAAAGGCAGGTTCAAAGGCACATTGCCTTCATGCCAAGCATGTAACACCTGAGCCGAAAAAAAGGTGATGGGCAGCCAGCACATGGATGAATAATGAACAATCTTCGTTTTAACCAAACTAAACAAAATCAAAACCACCCAAAATAGAACTTTCATCCAGGAAGCGAAAGCCCTTGATTCTTTTTTGACAAATATCCGATTCAATGCTAAAATAGAAATAGGGAAGCAGCCCAACAATAAAACCAGGGCATGATAATAAAAGGGTTGGCCATGGCCGGCATCCCCGGTAGTCAAAAGTCGAATCTGATACGCAAAAAAGTCCTCGATAATTCCCATTCCAAATTTCATTGCGATCAATCCGTACCAAGAAACAAAAAATAAACAAGCTATCGTGGCAGACAAAATCGCCGCTTTTAATTGCGTAAAAAAACGAGGCATTAATTCCTTTTTATGGATGATGCCGAAAACCAATAAAGTTAATCCCCAAAGCAATAAGGCCACGGGCCCTTTCGTCAGCATCCCTAATCCAATCATTACCCCAGCTAAAATAGCGTTTTTAACTCGGGAAGAATCGGCATAAAACTCAGCAAAATAATAAATGCCTAAAAATATAAATAAGTTGAACAGCGGGTCAATAATTCCCGAACTTGCATATACATGTGGGGTGATAGCCGCTAGATAAGAAAAAGCCCAAAGGTGCCCAAAATTATCAGAAAAATACTTTTTACCTAGCTTAAAAATAATCAACAGCGTTGAAATTCCAACGATTGCATTGGGAAAACGAGCGGCAAATTCCATACTTGCCCAAGCATGTTCCGTAAAAGTGCCAAAGAACATAAAACTTAATGCTTGCAGCCAAATGAATAAAGGAGGCTTTTCCCAAAAGGGCAAAAAATTAATTTGAACACTTGAAAAATCTTGGCTTACCAACATTTCACGGGCCGACTCGGCAAAATTTATTTCATCCCAATCGAACAGATGTGATGCCCCTAAATTGGGTAAAAAGACAAGGCCACCCAAAAAAATCCAGCTTAAATATGGAAAACGCTTGACATATGAGATCATTGTAATTCGGATTTTGAAACATTGAAGTGATAAACTAACAGGGAAACTCCTGTGCCTATCATAGCCCCCACAGCGGTATCCACTGGAAAATGTTGAAATAAATAAACTCTTGAATAAGCCACTAACATAGCATAAAAAACCATTAATAGGGTAATCCATGGTTTTTTGGCCGCCAACGAGATCCAAAAACACATAAACCATGCAGCCGAAGTGTGGCCCGAAGGCATACTGTTATATTCATGGATCAAAAGGTTTTGCACCAAATGCCAAGAATATGCCTGCCCCTTAAAATAGGCAAGCGGTCGAAGAGCCTCTTTAAAAACGACTAATTTCAGAAATTGTACAAGAACAGTTGAAAAAATATAAGAAATCACATAAGGCTTTAATAAATCGCTTTTTTTCCAAATCAGATATCCCAAAAACAAAATCGGGATCGTTATTTCAGCTCCCGAAGTAATTATTTTAAAAAAAAGATCGGCCCAAGAAGAGTGAGATGAATTAATAAGACTCATTTGACCCAGGCGATCTAAAGAAAAAATATAGGTCAAAACCACGGCTTCAAAAAAGATTAACCCCGATAAATAATAAAAGACAACCTTATTCCTTGGACTCATGCCGACAAAGGTCGTAAGATTTTACGAAATTGTTATTTGATCATTTGCTCTTTAATAAAATTTGCCTAATTTTGCATTCCTTTTTTTATCCACCTTTGGAAATGAAAGTTTTAGACGCATATCAGATACCCATACTTTCTTTAGAAGATAAATCGTATCGATATACCTTTGAAGGGGCGGATGATTTCTTTGAAGCTTTTGAACAAGAATGGGTTGAAAAAGGGCAATTCAGATCAGTAGTAGAACTTAATAAGTCGGCTACCATGATTCAAGTAGAGTTGAAAATTGAAGGTTCGATCCGTTTAATTTGTGATCGATCCCTAGAGGAATTTGATTATCCGTTTGAGGTAGATGAGAAACTTATTTATAAGTATTCAGATCACTCAGAGGAAATGGGGAACAACTTGTTTTTAATCGACAGGAAATCTCCCAAATTAGATTTATCGCAGGATTTATTTGATTTCATAGCGTTACAAGTACCTATGAAAAAATTACATCCGCGTTATATCCATGAGGCGGAAGCCTTGGAAGGAAATCAGTTTATTTATTCGACTGAAAAAGTTTTGGACGATAACTCAACTGAAAAAGCAGAAGAAGACATGGACCCACGTTGGGCCGCATTAAAAAATTTAAAAGACAATAATTAAAGAACAATACAATGGCACATCCTAAAAGAAAAATTTCTAAGACAAGACGTGATACGAGAAGAGCGCATGACTTTGGTACACCAAGGCAATTAGCGGTGGATAGCCAAACAGGCGAAACACATTTATTTCATCGTGCACATGCTCATGAGGGTAACTTATACTACAAAGGTAAAATGATTGTAGAAGGTTATACTGGAAAAGCATAGTCAGTTGCCAACAAACCAAGGTATTTTTGCAAATGCGAAAATATCCCGTTAAAATGCTATTTTTTGACTAAAATAAATACTATTTTTGCATTACGATTTTAGTATTTAAAACAAAATAGATGAATATAGCAATCGACGTGATGGGAGGAGATTATGCTCCAGAGGCAGTGATTGATGGAATAATAGAATCAATTAATTTGTTGACCAACAATGAGACTATTTTAGCCATAGGACCAGAAGACGTCATTAATTCCTTATTTAAATCTCGAAATTTCTCAAGTACACAGGTTCGCGTAATACACGCGGACGAGGTCATTGAAATGGGAGAACAT
Source organism: Cytophagaceae bacterium (assembly GCA_947460975.1). GTDB lineage: Bacteria > Bacteroidota > Bacteroidia > Cytophagales > Spirosomataceae > Aquirufa. The sequence continues at coordinate 256,913 of CANHGO010000002.1, read as the reverse complement.
CCTACGAAAGCATTAAGTCAAAAACCCAATTCCAGCATCGGCATTGGGTTTTCTCTTTTAAAAGAGGGAAAAGCAGACGTATTTGCCTCAGCAGGAAATACAGGGGCTATGATGGTGGGATCGCTTTTTTCCGTAAAAACAATTAATGGTATTCAGAGGCCGGCTATAGCAGGTTTTGTCCCGCAGGTTGATGGCCATTACGCGATTATGTTAGACATCGGCGCTAATGCGGATTGTAAACCTGAGATGTTAGCCCAATGGGCGGAGTTAGGCTCCATTTATTTCGAATCAACCACTGGAAAATCAAATCCTCGCGTGGGTTTGATGAATATTGGCGAAGAGGAACAAAAAGGGAGCATCTTGGCTCAAGGCACGCATGCCTTATTAAAGGAAAATTCTCACATTAATTTTATAGGAAATATAGAAGGAAAAGATTTATTTCGTAACAAGGCTGATGTGATTGTTACTGATGGATTTACCGGAAATATAGTCTTAAAAATGGGTGAGTCTATTTACAACATCATGAAGGAGCAGGGGATGATGAATGAATTTGTTGAGAATACCAATTATGAAAATTATGGAGGAAGCCCCATTATAGGCATCAATGGAAATGTCATTATAGCCCACGGAGCATCAAGCCCAAAGGCGATTAAAAATATGATTAAGCTTTGTAAATCAGTCGTTGACTCAAATGTATGCAAAAAAATTAAGGCAGAATTTGAGGAAAAATAACAAAACACATAGGAGGTCGAAGAGAACCATGCAAAATAAAATTAGTGCAGCCATTACAGGAGTTTCAGGATATGTTCCCGAATATGTGCTGACCAATGAAGAATTAGAAAAGTTAGTAGAAACCAATGACGAGTGGATTACTTCTAGAACAGGAATTAAAGAAAGGCGCATTTTAAAAGGAGAAGGACAAGGGACTTCTGTGATGGCTGCCAAAGCAGTTTCAGACTTATTAGCTAAAACAAATACAAAGCCGGAAGAAATTGATTTGGTTATTTGTGCGACCGTTACCCCAGATTATTTTTTCCCTTCTGCATCCAATTTGATTTGTAAAGCAGTGGGCATTCGAGAGACTGCTTCATTTGATTTAGCAGCGGCTTGTTCAGGCTTTTTAAATGCCTTAGCTACTGGAACCGTATTTATTGAATCAGGTAGATATAAAAAAGTAATTGTGGTGGGAGCGGATAAAATGTCTGCCATCGTAGATTATAGTGATCGAACTACTTGTATTTTATTTGGCGATGGAGCCGGAGCGGTTTTGTTGGAACCTAACGAAGAAGGGGTAGGCGTTCAAGATTTTATTTTGAAGTCTGATGGAGAAGGTTGTGAAAGTTTAATGCAAAAAGGAGGAGGCAGTGCCTATCCGCCGACGCATGAAACCATTGATCAAAAATTGCATTACATACGCCAAGAAGGCCAGTCGGTCTTCAAATTTGCGGTGACTCGCATGGCAGACATTTCTGCCGAAATCATGGAAAGAAATCAATTGACCGGAGAGGATGTTCGTTTTTTAGTTCCTCATCAGGCCAACAAACGAATCATTGACGCTACGGCGAGTCGAATGAATATTGGAGAAGAGAAGGTGATGTTGAATATTCAAAAATATGGAAATACCACCGCGGCCACGATACCATTGTGTCTTTGGGATTATGAAAATCAATTAAAAAAAGGAGATAATTTAATTTTAGCAGCTTTTGGGGGCGGTTTTACGTGGGCATCAGCTTATGTAAAGTGGGCCTATGACCCAAAAAAATAAACAAGCATGGCAACTACAGCAGATATTAAAAACGGAATGGTAATAAAATTCAATGACGATTTATTTTCAATCATTGAATTCTTACATGTAAAACCAGGAAAAGGTCCCGCATTTGTACGGACAAAGTTACGCTCATTAAATACAGGAAAAGTAATTGACAACACCTTTAACTCGGGCGTGGCAATCTATCCTGTCCGTGTGGAGCGCAGGAAATTCCAATTTATTTATAAAGATGAATTTGGGTTCAACTTTATGGACAATGAATCTTTTGAGCAAATTTTATTGAACTCTAATTTAGTGGTCATGGCAGATTTGATGAAAGAAGGCCAGGAAGTTGAAATTTTAATCAATACGGAAAACGAACAGGCTATTTCATGTGAATTACCTCCATTCGTAGAATTAAAAGTTACTTACACAGAACCTGGTGTACGTGGAGATACGGCAAATTCACCCAAAAAACCGGCTACCGTTGAGACTGGGGCCACCATTACCGTTCCAATATTCATTGAACAAGACGAAATTATAAAAGTTGACACAAGAACCTACGCATATGCGGAGCGTGTAAAATAATTTTATCTACCTTTACACGCGTAAAATAATTTAAAAATGGATACTAAAGAAATACAAAGACTTTTAGATTATATAGCTAAATCACCATTAGCTGAGGTAAGCATCGAAACGGAAGGATTAAAAGTTTCCGTGAAGAAACATAGTTCAGCTGTACCATTGGTGCAAATGGCTGCAGCTCCGGCTCCTACTCCTATCCCATATACCGAAGAGGCACAAGCCCCTACGGCACCAAGCATATCCAGTACAGATCATTTATATACGGTCAAATCACCTATGATAGGTACATTTTACCGTGCGGCAGGCCCTGATAAAGAAAACTTTATTGAGGTCGGATCCATGATTGAACCAGGCAAAACGGTTTGCATGATCGAAGCCATGAAACTTTTTAATGAAATTGATTCAGAGGTTTCAGGTAAGATTGTTAAAATTTTGGTTGAAAATGCCACACCGGTTGAGTTCGACCAACCCTTATTCTTGGTAGAAATAGCATAATTTATGTTTAAGAAAATATTAATTGCGAATCGTGGGGAAATTGCCCTTCGGATCATTCGGACTTGTCGGGAAATGGGCATCCAAACAGTGGCTGTTTTTTCAACGGCAGACCGAGATAGTTTACATGTTCGCTTTGCAGATGAGGCCGTGTGTATAGGCCCGCCTCCCAGCCGACAGTCATATTTAAGTATTCCCGCCATCATTTCTGCCGCCGAAGTTACCGGTGCAGATGCGATCCATCCAGGATATGGTTTTTTATCTGAAAATGCCGAGTTTTCAAGAATTTGTTCTGAACATGGAATCAAATTCATAGGCGCTTCAGCCGAAATGATCAACTCCATGGGAGATAAGGCAACGGCCAAAGACACCATGAAAAAGGCTGGAGTTCCCGTGATTCCAGGTTCCGATGGATTGTTGGATACAGTAGAAGAGGCCATCGAATTAGCCAAAACCATTGTATACCCGGTCATCATCAAGGCAACTGCTGGAGGTGGAGGACGTGGGATGCGAATTATCCGTGAGGAATCTGAATTCCGAAAGTTATGGGATGATGCAAAAATGGAGGCTGCAGCCTCTTTTGGCAATGATGGAATGTACATGGAAAAGTTTGTCGAGGAACCCAGACACATCGAAATCCAAGTGGTTGGCGATAAATTTGGCAAAGTTTGTCACCTCTCAGAGCGCGATTGTTCCATTCAAAGACGCCATCAAAAGTTATGTGAGGAAACTCCATCGCCTGCATTGACAGATGAACTTCGTAAAAAAATGGGGGATGCGGCTATTGCTGGAGCCACTGCGATCGGCTATGAAGGCGCAGGAACCATCGAGTTTTTAGTGGACAAAAATGGAGATTTCTATTTCATGGAAATGAATACGAGAATCCAAGTGGAGCACCCGATTACGGAGGAAGTGACTGATTTTGACCTTATTAAGGAACAAATTAAAGTAGCTGCTGGTATCGCAATCTCGGGTCAAAATTATTTCCCGAAATTATTTGCCCTTGAATGTAGAATAAATGCTGAAGATCCGGGCAATGGATTTAGGCCATCGCCAGGTAAGATTACCAATTTACATTTGCCCGGTGGACATGGCGTTAGAATTGATTCACATGTTTATTCAGGCTACACAATTCCTCCAAATTACGACTCGATGATTGCAAAAGTAATTGTCAGTGGCCAAAGTAGAGAAGAAGTTTTGCTTCGCATGAAAAGAGCCTTGCAAGAATTTGTGATTGAAGGAATTAAAACAACGATACCCTTTCATATTAAGTTGATGGACGACCCTGGATTCAAATCTGGCAAATTTACCACGGCTTTTATGGATACTTTTGATTTGACAGGATTGTAAATCCTCTGATTTTAAAAGGATATTTTTAAAGGAGACTAAGGTCTCCTTTATTCATTTACAGGCATAGGTTGTATTTTTTATTAAAACATTTCAAAAGCATTTGCATATCACATTTTGATTTTCTAAATTTGCACTCCCATTTTTTCGATTGAATGCCCGTTTAGTTGTAAAATAGGTCATAATCAAATCTCTAGACATATTCCGTAGTCTGGTTGGAATTGATTCAAACAGTTAAAAATATAATATAAGTGGATACTTTAAGTTACAAAACAATCTCCGCGAATAAGGCTACTGTAGAGAAAGCCTGGGTAGTGGTAGATGCTGAAAATCAAATATTAGGACGTTTGTGTTCTGAAATTGCGAAAATAATTCGTGGTAAGCACAAGCCTTCATTCACCCCACACGTAGATTGTGGCGATCAAGTGATCGTTATCAATGCGGACAAGGTTCGTTTGACAGGTAAGAAAATGACCGACAAGGTTTACATCCGTCACACGGGTTATCCTGGGGGTCAACGTTTTTCTACGCCACGTGAAGTTTTGGTCAAAAATCCAAGAGGTGTAGTCGAAGCAGCTGTGAAAGGTATGTTACCAAAAAATCGTTTAGGTCGTGAATTATTCCACAACCTATTTGTATATGCGGGACCTGTTCATCCACATGCGGCTCAACAACCTAAAGAAATAAAGTTTTAACGGACAATATGATCCAAATTAGGATCAATCCTCAATCAAATGGCAGAAACATTAAATAAAATTGGTAGAAGAAAGACAGCGATAGCTCGTATTTCGATGACTCCTGGTCAAGGCCAAATTAAAATCAATGGTCGTACATTGGCTCATTATTTCCCTTCTGAGATTCTTCAGATTGTGGTTAATCAGCCATTCGCGCTAACTAATACGGCGGGTTCTTTTGATGTCACAGCCAGAATTGATGGTGGTGGAATTAAAGGACAAGCTGAAGCGTTACGTTTAGCTATTTCAAGAGCTCTTCAAACACAAGACTCTGAATTGCGTTCACCTTTGAAAAAAGAAGGTTTTTTAACACGTGATCCACGTATGGTGGAACGTAAAAAACCAGGACGTAGAAAAGCACGTAAGAGATTCCAATTCTCTAAACGTTAGTATTCGTTTTGCGTGGAAAGGGCTTGTGTGTTGCCGATGCCTTTTCCACATTTTTTATTTATTCATATTTAAACTCAAAAAATGGCACAATTAAGCTACAATGACCTGCTTGACGCAGGTGTTCACTTCGGTCACTTGACGCGTAAGTGGGATCCAAAAATGGCTCCATACATCTTTATGGAGAAGAATGGTATTCATATCATCGATCTTAACAAGACAATTACTAACCTAGAAGAAGCTTCTGCCGCAATGCGTGCAATTGTTCGCTCTGGACGTAAAATCATGTTTGTTGCGACAAAAAAGCAAGCCCAAGAAGTGGTTACTGCGGAAGCAAGCAAATTAAACATGCCATACGTAACGGATCGTTGGTTAGGTGGGATGTTGACCAACTTTGCGACCGTACGTAAGTCGATCAAAAAGATGTCAAGCATCGATAAAATGTTAAAAGACGAAGTAATTGTTAAAACCCTTGCCAAGCGTGAGCGTTTGATGATGACTCGTGAAGAAGAAAAATTAAAGCGCGTATTAGGTGGTATCACCGAGTTAACTCGCCTTCCAGCTGCATTATTTGTTGTAGATGTGAAGCGTGAGCATATCGCTGTTTCAGAAGCTAAAAAATTAGGTATTCCTGTATTCGCAATGTGCGATACAAACTCAAATCCTGAGTTAGTTGACTACCCTATTCCAGCCAATGACGATGCATACAAATCAATCTCTGTGATTACTTCAGCTATCGGAAAAGCAATCGAAGAAGGATTAGCTGAAAGAAAACAAGATAAAGATGATGCGCGTGTAGCTGAAGAAGAAGAGGCAAAACGTGCCGTTGACAACGAAGCAGAAATAGAAGCAGCTAAGGTAGCCGCTAAGTACGAAAAAGAAGCAGAACAAGAATAAATATTCATAACAATGTCAATTACAGCCGCAGACGTTAATAAATTACGCCAAATGACTGGCGCCGGAATGATGGATTGCAAGAAAGCCCTGACGGAAGCCGAAGGAGATTTCGAAGCAGCGATCGACGTGCTACGTAAAGCCGGACAAAAAGTAGCTGCTAAGCGTGCAGACAATGCCACCAACGAAGGTGTGGTGCTTGTAGCGCTTTCAGCGGATCATTCAAATGGTAAGTTAATTGCCTTAGCTTGTGAAACAGAACCCGTTTCTAAAGTAGCCGATTTCAACAATTTAGCTAAATCCATCATTGACAAAGCTGCAGCATCTCATGCTCCATCTGCGCATGATTTATTAGCTGAGCCTTTGGCTGATGGTCGCTCGGTAGAAGGTCACATTATCGAGTTGACAGGTAAAATTGGGGAAAAAATTACGTTAGCTGCCTACGAAAATGTTTCAGCAGAAAAAGTAGTTTCTTACATCCACTCAAATAACAAGATTGGTGTTTTAGTAGCCTTTGAAAACGTTCAAGGTGCAGATGTTTCTGAAATCGGTAAAGATATTGCCATGCAAATCACCGCCATGAAACCCGTTGCCCTAGATAAGGACGGAGTAGATGCTGAAACCATTGAAAGAGAAATTGAAATTGGCAAGGACCAAGCTCGTCAAGAGGGGAAACCTGAAGCCATGCTTGAAAAAATTGCCGTAGGGAAATTAGAAAAGTTCTACAAAGAGCAAACGCTTTTAAACCAACAATTTGTAAAGGATTCATCCATCACAATACGTCAATTATTAGAAAATAAGCAAAAGGGGTTAACTATATCGATGTTTAAACGCATTTCATTAGTTTAAATTCGTATTTAAATGATAATCAAAGGCTGGTCAATCGACCGGCCTTTTTTTTTGTCACAGATTTTTTTTCAATGGTCGCCTGATCTGTTTTCATTAGTCAAAGACATTTTATAAATTGTATTAAATTCAGTTTCTAATCATTTACGATTAATCATACATGTCCAAAATAATTGTTTTAGGTGGGGGAGAAAGTGGTGTAGGCGCTGCGCTTTTAGCTAAATCAAAGGGTTTTGACGTGTTTTTATCCGATCAAGGAACACTGAAAGAAGCATTCAAAAAAACACTTTCCGATCATAACATCCGCTTCGAAGAAGGACAGCACACGCTTGAAGAAATTCTGAGCGGAAATGAAGTCATCATCAGTCCAGGAATTCCTGAAAAAAATGAGGTCGTAAAAAAAATTAAAGAGCAACATATTCCGCTGATTTCAGAAATCGAATTTGCCGTTCGATACACCTCAGCTAAAATAATTGCCATTACCGGATCCAATGGAAAGACAACCACCACCCTTTTGACCTTTCATCTTTTAAAAGAAGCAGGGTATCTGGTAGGATTAGCTGGAAATATTGGCCAAAGTTTTGCCAAACAAGTATTGGAAAATAATCATGAATATTATGTGCTGGAAATTTCAAGTTTCCAATTAGATCGATGCATTTCATTTAGTCCAGATGTAGCTATTTTATTGAATATTACCCCTGATCACTTGGATCGATATGAGTACAAATTCGAGAATTACATCGCCTCTAAATTTAGAATTTTTCAAAATGCGGATTTGGCAAAAACATGCATTTTCTGGGAAGATGACGAAGTGATCCAAGCAAACAAAAAAGGGATTCCTTCTAGTCATTTCAATACAATCAGTTCCAAAAATAATCATTGCGACGCCTTTATAAGCGCTGACAAAATTACCCTGAAAACAGGTGAAGTCGATTTGGCAACAGCACCCATTCAAGGTCCGCACAATGCAATCAATATGTCTGCGGCTATTTTAGCTGCGCAATCCGTGGGTATTTCATTGGATAAAATCAAAGAACTACTCCCTACTTTTCATAATGCCCCTCACCGACTAGAACCCTGTGGTTTGTCTAATGGCATTCGTTTTATCAATGACTCAAAAGCGACTAATGTGGACGCCGTCTATTATGCATTAAATAGCTTTACCCAACCCATCATTTTAATCATGGGAGGAGTAGATAAGGGGAATGAGTACGAGGTTTTAGACCCACTTGTTAAAAACAAAGTCAAAGGGTTAATCTGCTTAGGGAAAGATAATGAGAAATTAATGACGCATTTTAGCGGAATTTGTAAGGCCATATTTTCTACCGATGACTTGCAAGGCGCTGTTCAAAAAAGCTTGGAATGGGGCGTTGATGGAGATGTTGTTTTGTTGTCACCTGCCTGTGCTAGCTTTGATTTATTTAAAAACTATGAAGATCGAGGAGATCAATTTAAGCAAACTGTTAAGCAATTGACCCATGGAAACTAGAATCACCAATTACATTAAAAATCGCCTAGCGGGGGATTACCAAATTTGGTTCATTGTTATTTTGCTAAATACGTTTGGATTATTAATTCAATTTTCTGCCAAAGGTAAATTGAGTATGGGTGGGCCCTTCGAGCCCATGGCTAGCATTATTAAATCGCTCGTTATTTTAGGTTTCTCCTTCTATCTAATGGCTTGGGTATCGAGAAAGAACTATATTAAAGTAACTCGAATTGCACACATTGCCCTCATTTTTTCGTGGATTTTGATTCTCATTGCCTTAAAATTTGGGGAAAGTAAGGGTGGAGCAAGCCGATGGCTAGAACTAGGCCCTATTTCCTTCATGCCTTCCGATATGGCCAAATTATGCCTGACAGCAAGTTTAGCAAAAATATTTTCTACGAGACAGTCCGACCAAAGCACGTATAATTTTCCTCTCTTCCTCATTATTTTGGCGGAAATCGGTATTACCTGTTTTCTTATTATGTTATCGAACTTCTCCACAAGCGTGCTCATATTTATAACAAGTATTGTGTTGATGATGTTTGGTCGAGTTCCCCTCGCACAAATTACTGGAATTATTACAGTAGTCGTCAGTATAGCCATCATAGTCGTCACTTTTGAAATAGGCCAAAGAGCGGCCACCGTAAAAGCGCGGATAAAAACGTTTGCCACAAGGACCCTATCTACGTCAACCAAAGAGACCAAAAAAATTCAAGATAAAGGAGATACGTATCAATTGAAACGAAGTTGGTACGCCATCGCCACCGGAGCACTCATTCCCAAAGGACCGGGCAATAGCCAATTTCGTTATTTGCTCTCACAGGCTGAATCAGATTTTATCTATGCGATTATTTTAGAAGAATATGGACTGATTTTTGGCCTCGCCATCCCCCTTTTATTTATTTGGTTTATGTGGCGCGGGGCTTCCGCCATCAAATATAGCGAAAAGCCCTTAGGCGGATTATTGTCAGCGGGCCTAACTTGTACCATCGTTTTACAGGCATTTATTAATATGTTGGTAGCCGTGGGCGCTGGTCCCGTGACGGGCCAACCGATGCCCATGATATCTGCGGGAGGAACTTCCCTAATATTTACGGCACTGAGTATTGGTCTCATCCTATCCATTAGCCGCGATAAAGAAAATAAAATTAGTGACCCAAAACCCGTTATTTAGTGAGCATTAAGAAAGTAATTATTTCAGGGGGAGGAACGGGTGGACATATCTATCCAGCGATTGCCATTGCTAGTGCATTTAAAGAAATTGACCCTCAAATTGAGATTCTATTTGTGGGCGCTGAGGGTAAAATGGAAATGGAAAAGGTACCTAAAGCGGGCTTTAATATCATTGGTCTTCCTGTCGTTGGTATCAATCGGGCGCACCTTTGGAAGAATTTTTTATTCCCTATCAAACTCATTCAAAGTCTCTACCAAGCATTTGCCATTTTAAAATCATTCAAACCCGATGTGGTTATCGGCGTGGGAGGATATGCTTCTGGGCCGACTTTAATAGGCGCATGGTTAAGCCGTATTCCTTTTTATATTCAAGAGCAAAATTCGTATGCGGGGATTACCAACAAAGCTTTGGGGTCAAAATCGAGGCATATATTTGTTGCTTATCCGGGCATGTCCAAATTTTTTCCAACTGAAAAAATAACGATTTCAGGCAATCCAGTTCGTAAAGATTTGATTGACCTCAGCGGCAAAAAGGAAAAAGCAACTTCGTTTTTCAAACTCCAAGAACAGGTTCCTACCATCCTCATTATTGGCGGAAGCCAAGGGGCAAGAAGTATTAATTTAGCCATCCTTGATGGACTCAGTTTGTTTGAAAAAGCAGGAATTCAACTCATTTGGCAGACGGGAATTCATTTTGAAGCAGAAGCAAAAAATGCCGTCAGTAAATTCCCGCAATTAAGCTGCTTCGTTTCTGCCTTTATTTATGAAATGGACTTTGCTTATGCCATGGCCGATTTAGTCATTTCTAGAGCAGGAGCCCTTTCGGTATCTGAGATTTGCTTATCAGGAAAACCTAGTTTATTAGTACCTTTTCCAAATGCGGCAGAAGATCATCAAACCGAAAATGCAAAAAGCCTCGTGATGGAAAATGCGGCTATACTCATTCCTGATAAAAACACAAAAGATACCTTAGTGAGCACCGCCATTAAAACATTGGATGACCAAGATTTATTGGCCAAGCTAGCAGAAAATAGTTTCCATATGGGTAGGCCCAAAGCAGCCCAACAAATTGTCGAATTAATTACAGAACAATGCAAATAAATATTCGCCTTAGTGAATTAAAACAAGTCTATTTTTTAGGCATTGGGGGTATTGGCATGTCCGCGTTGGCCCGTTGGTTTTTATACAATGATATCCCAGTGGCTGGTTATGACAAAACGGAAAGCACATTGACGCGCCAATTAAGTGACGAGGGGATGGAGATTCATTATGAGGATTCCATCGAATTGATTCCTGAAATATGCATTGCTGATCCAGAAAAATGCCTATTCATATTTACACCTGCCATTCCTACGACACATCAAGAAAAAGTATATTTAACCGGCCAAGGAATTAATTTGTGGAAAAGATCCCAAATTTTAGGTTGGATTACCGAGCAAATCCCCACATTAGCCGTCGCTGGAACGCATGGAAAAACGACAACAAGCTCTCTATTAGCTCATTTATTAATTCAGGCAAATAAAAATGTCACTGCTTTTTTAGGCGGAATTACTCAAAATTACGGGACCAATTTTATCCCAAATAAAGGCCCAAAGGATGTAATTTGTGTGGTAGAAGCCGATGAATATGATCGCTCATTTTTGACCTTACACCCCAAAGCAGCTGTAGTTACTTCCACCGATGCGGACCATTTAGATATTTATGGCGCAGCTGAACAGGTGCTTGAATCTTTTCAGTTGTTTACGAATCAAATTCAACCTGATGGATTTTTTATCCAAAAAGTTGGCTTAGATCTGAAATCAAATGGAAATCATGCCACTTTTGGAATTAATGTTGGCGATTATCAAGCGACCCATATCCGAATTGAAAACCACCGAATGATTTTTGACATGGTCCATCCAGGTGGAAAAATTTTGAATATCCCCATGAGAATACCGGGGTTTCATAACATCGAAAATGCACTAGCCGCGTCGGCCTTAGCAATGTTTGTAGGTCTGAATTCCGAGGAAATTCATGCAGGTATATCAAGCTTCAAGGGTGTAAAACGCAGATTTGAATACCATGTAGAGAATGAAAACCATGTCATGATAGATGACTATGCGCATCATCCCACGGAAATAAGCGCTTGCTTAACGTCGATAAAAGCATTGTACCCGGATAAAAAATTAACCGCAGTATTTCAGCCTCACTTATTTTCAAGGACAAGAGATTTTATAGCTGATTTTGGTCAGAGCCTAGCCCTTGCAGATGAAATATTTTTGTTGGATATTTATCCTGCAAGAGAATTGCCCATTCCAGGCATAAATTCTGAGCTATTATTAAGCTATATTCCAAACATGAATAAGCAGGTCATTAGCAAGGACGCATTCGTCAAACATGTGCAGGCAGAAAAACCTGAATTGTTAGTGACCATGGGAGCGGGAGATATTGATTTGATTTTGAATGATTTAAAATTGGCCTTACAGCATCATTAAACATGAAGCCTTTACATAAAAGAAATTTTCAACCGTTTAAAAAAGTACTCACTTTGGTCATTTTACTGACCATAGGGGTAGCGGCCATTATTTATGCTGAGATAAATTACAGATCTATCACATGCACAGGATTAGTCGTAAAATTAGACTCAGAAAATGAAAGACCGCTTTTAGGCAAAAACGACATCAATCTAATGGTGACGAATGAAGGGGCCGATTATTACTTAGATAAGCCGTTGACGGATATATCCCTGAAAAAAATTGAGTCACGAGTAAAAAGAATTCCACTGGTAAAATCTTGTGAAGCACATTATGATTTTAGCGGGAAAATAATTGTCTCGGTTAAGGAGTTTAGCCCCATAGCCCGAATTTTAAAGTTTACTAGTGGGGAAAGTAATATTCGAGATCAATATGTAACCAAGGAAGGGAAGTTCATTGGCACTAGTGACCTTTTTACCCCGAGAACATTAGTGGTCTCAGGTCCATTTTTTCAAAACTCCCGCAAGGATTTAAGAGATGAAAGAGGAAAGACACTGATACCTCTGTTTGAATTTATCAACAACGATGATTTTTGGCGTGCTCAAATAGCCCAATTGGTCATCGCGGCAGATGGAGGAGTGGTGATGGTTCCCACGTTAGGCAGAACGTATATTGATTTTGGCCTACCGATGAACATTGAATCAAAATTTAAAAAGTTGGCCCTATTTTATAAAAAAATTATTCCCAATAAAGGTTGGAATACCTATTCTTGGATTCACTTAAAATATAAGAATCAGGTAATTTGTGATTATTAGCCAATTTTCTTATTTTTAAAACTTTATTAAATCTCCTAGTCATTCTAAATTTTTAATAGTAAACATTTTATGCGCGACAATTTAATTATTGGCCTTGACATTGGAAGTTCTCATGTTAGGGCCGTTGCAGGTAGGCAAAACAATGGTCAATTAGATATCATTGCCACAGGAAAATCAAATACCTCAGGCTACTTGCTACATGGAAATATTGTCAACATAAATAAAACTTCCCAAGCGATTTCAGATGTAATCAGTCAAATTGAAACGGTCATTTCAGGGAAAAACAAAGACTATTACTTTTCATCAAATCTGTCTGGAAATCACATCAATGTGTTTTTGCACACATCAACCAAACTAAGGAAGAATTCGAATGAAGCTGTTTCTGAGAAAGAAATACTAGAATTAAACGAAGAGGCTAAAAAAGCCATCGCAGAAAAAAACCCTTGTGTACTTCATCGTTTGCCCATCGGATTTAGAGTAGGTTCCTTGCCTGAAACGATGGAGCCTGTAGGCCAAATTGGCGATCGAATCGAAGGGGATTTCATGGTGGTTACTGCAAGTTTAGACAAATTTGAGTTATTAAAAAAAGCATTAAGAGCCGCTGAGTCAGAACATATCAAAGGGGGTAATTTATATTTTAGCCCATTGGCCACGTCAAGTACCATTTTAAGTTCTGAGGAAAAGCAAGAAGGGGTTGTTTTAGTTGACATAGGAAGCGGCACGACCGAGATTAGCATTTACCTTAAAAAGAGACTTAGCCACGCAATCGTTTTGAATTGGGGTGGCGATCGCATTAGTGAAGATATCCAAATAGGCCTAGACATAAGTCCTGAACATGCTGAAGCCTTAAAAATCAGGTTTGGTTCAGCCTTACATAAGGAAATTGACATCAATGAAATCGTCATGATTCCTGGTATTGCTGGCAGAAAACCAAGTCCCGTTTCCGTTAAAAATTTAGCCATTATCATTGAGGAGCGCGTTAAAGAATTAGCGGCCATCGTGCTTTCGGAAATTTCCAAGGTGACTGATCCGGCCAACTTAAGAGGCGGAATTGTCTTAGTAGGTGGTGGGGCTCAAATGCCAGATATCGATGAATTATTTCAAAGGACTATCGACATAGACACTCGAATAGGCCTTCCAAAAGCAGATTCAAGTAATGCTAATATTTCTGATGAGATAAAGGATCCATCCTTTGCAACAGCCATTGGTTTAGTGCAAGTATACTTTGACCAACTCAATGATGTAGAAGAAGGAGAAGTACCTACTACACAAGAAGATCAAGTTTCAGGTACGACTAGAAATGGCGGTGGAACAAAACCTCCTGGAATTAAATCAATCTTTAACCGAATGGTGGATACACTCATGGGTGGAAGCGAAGATGCCGGAGGAGAGTATGATGCTTAAACTGATGTGATAGATTTTAAAATAAAAAAGCGCTGATGAAGGCGCTTTTTTATTGGTCTAGCTTAGGATATTTTGCCTACGGCGCAACTTACATACGATTTGGCTTGATTAAAGATAGTATTATGGCCTTTCTCTGGATATCCTAAAGAAGTCAGTTTTTTCAAAATAGCTTCCTTCTTTACTCCTTTGCCACCAATCGTGATTTTTTCTTCTTCCAAATCAATCTCAACCGATTTAACTCCGGCAAATTTCATGATGGCCAACTTAATCGAAGTCATACATCCATTGCATTTGATGTTTTCGACAAATATTTCTTGCGTTTCCATATAGTATATATTTTAGGAAGGCAAGGTATACACAAAATGAAAAGACAAGCGTGATCTTTATCACTCGAATGACCTAATCTGATGAAAATCAGTCATTAGCGATTGAAAATTTTAGCTTCAATCAGTTGGATTAAAATATGAATTACTTTAATATGAATTTCTTGAATGCGATCAGCAAAGCCAAAATGGTCCACTCGGATTTCAATGGCACCCATCCCAGCCAAAGCACCTCCATCTTTTCCGGTCAACAAAACAATCTTCATGCCCTTTTCTTGTGCAGCTTTTACTGCCTCAATGATGTTAGCCGATTGGCCAGAAGTGGAAATGCCAACCAGCACATCCCCTTGATTTCCTAAACCCTCAATGAAACGAGAATAGATATAATTGTAGCCGAAATCATTACTAACGCAAGTAATGTGAGATGGATCAGAAATTGCCATTGCCGCTAAAGCAGGCCTATTCTCTCGATATCGACCAGATAATTCCTCCGCAAAATGCATCGCATCACAATGGCTCCCCCCATTTCCACAAGAAAGGATTTTTTTCCCTTGTTGGAGTGCGTCCACCAAACAATCAGCCGCTTTTTCAATCGCATCCAATTTGCTTGGATCAGATAAAAATTGCGCTAAAACATCTTGTGATTCGCGAAGAGATTGTTGGATGATATCTTTCAAAATATATTTATTTTCAACAAAGATACAAATTATTTAAAAATCGCCACCTGCGCCGCCCCCGCCAAAGTCTCCCCCACCAAATCCACCAAAATCAAAACCGCCTCCGCCAGACCCACCAGAACCACCACCATAGTTTCCGCCTCCTAAAAATATAGGTGGGAAAAACATTCCTCCACCCCCATTTGAACCAGGTCCTGATCCCCCATTTCTATTTCGATTTCGATAAGCATTAATTAAGGTCATAAGAACAAAGCCAATGATGATGATCGCAAACAATGGAATTCCTTGGGGATCCTCAGATGCATCGGCCTTAAATTCACCACTGGCACGCTGCATCATTTCGGTGGTTGCCATATCTAAACCTCCATAAAAATCTCCCCGCTTTAAATACGGCTTGATTATCCGATTAATGATTCGTTTGCAAATAGCATCCGTCAACACATCCTCTATTCCACGACCTGTGACAATTCGAATCTTGCGGTCATCCATGGAAACTAAAATGACCACTCCATTATTCTTTCCTTTTTGGCCGATACCCCAACTTTTCCCTATTTCCATCGCGTAGTCATAGGGGTCACGGCCTCCGGTTGTCGGCACCAATACTACCGCAAATTGAGTAGATGTGCTGTCCGCGTAACCCCGCAATTTTTGCTCGAGCAAATTACGCTCCTCCGGCTTTAATGCAGAAATAGCATCCAACACATAGCCATTAGGTTTCGCAGGTATGTCTCCCTGGCCAGCAGCCAGTAAGGTGTTTGCCGCAAAGAGTAAGAAAATTAAGAATTTGATTTTTTTCATCATTTGACTAAGCTCCAAAAGATATTTCATTCGACAGCTCATTCTGATCATCTTTTTGATATGGAAAAAACGTGGCTAGTACTTCGCCAACGCGCATAATACCGTGTGATAGGGCTATGCCAAATTCATTTTTTGCTAAGGTGGGGCGCATTTCATCTCGGATGGTTTCCCAAAATTCCAAAGGAACTTTTGCGTCAATTCCTTTATCTCCTACGATTGAGAATTTACGATCTTTGTGGGCCAAATAAATGAGAACTCCATTTTGCAAATCAGTTTGATGCATGCCTAATTCAAAAAAGAGCACCTTCGCTCTTTCGACCGGGTGCCCCTCACAATGACTTTCTATGTGCACGCGTACCTCTCCAGAAGTCTTTAGTTCGGCCTCCTGGATGGCTTGCAAAATTTGTTTTTGTTGGTCCTCAGATAAATGCATCCTACTTTTTCTCGTCGAAATTCACCTCAGGTACCTTATCAGACCCAGCTTCCGCTTGGAAAAAACCCTTCTCTGTAAATCCAGAAAAAGAAGCAATCAAATTACCTGGGAAAGTAACGATCAATGAATTAAAATTCTTAACCGATTCGTTAAAACGATCACGCTCCTCCTTAATTCTATTTTCTGTACCTTCCAATTGTGATTGTAACTCCGAGAAATTCTCCGTCGCTTTAAGTTGAGGATAATTTTCAGCTACCACCATTAAGCGAGATAAAGCACCTCCTAAAGTAGATTGTGCCGCTTGATATTTTTGCATGTTTTCAGGACTCAAATCTTTAGCATCTAATTTCATTTGAGTCGCACTTGCACGGGCTTGAATCACCGCTGTCAAGGTAGACTTTTCGAAATTAGCTACCCCTTGTACTGTTTTAACCAAGTTTGGAATTAAATCCGCACGTCTTTGGTAAGCACTTTGAACATTCGCCCATGAAGCTTTTACCTCTTGGTCACTCGTCGCCATTCCGTTTCTAGAACCTACACCCCAGAAAACTAAGGCAACAACTACTGCTAAAGCAATCCAAATTTTCTTATTCATCTTAAAAAATTTTTATGGTTTTTTTGTTTGGCAAAGGTAGACATTAAATAAAAATCTCCTTCACATTTTCGATACAAAATACTTTTTACAGGATAAAAGTTCCATTTTGAGGATGAATAAATAAAAAGGGTTGAAAAACTATTTTTGAGCCAATACAAAACGGTCATTTCCATGAAAGTCTTGATGCAATTCAGTGGTCGAAAATCCAATCTGCCTAAAAAGCTTTTCCGTTTCAAGTCCATAAGCTCGGTTGATTTCGACGGCCAACCAGCCTCCCGGGTTCAAACGGCTCCAAGCAAAATCACCCAAAGCTTGATAAAATTTTAAAGGATTATGATCTAGCACAAAAAGTGCTACATGAGGTTCAAAATCAAGCACATTGGAACTCATTTCGTTTTTTTCTTGGTCTAACACATAAGGTGGATTTGAAACAATAAAATCCCAGGTATCTCTCGTGTGCTCCCATTCAAAAATATCTTGACGCTGAAAGTCCACTTGAGCGCCTAAATGCTTCGCATTTTTTTTTGCGATCTCTAATGCTCCTTCCGAAATATCCCATGCAAAAATGACCGCATCTGTTTCAATGCCTAAACTTACCGCAATGCAACCCGACCCAGTGCCCACATCTAGGACTCGATGCCGTTTTTCAATCAAAGGAAAAATCTTCGTAATTAATTCCTCGGTCTCAGGCCTTGGAATTAGCGTGTTAGGACTGACCATAAATTTACGATCCCTAAAAAACTCAAATCCCATGACATACTGAAGAGGTTCCCCGGTTTGGAGTCGGCCTAATTTCGCATTCCACTCGACCGATATTTCCACTGGTTTTTGCATTAAAATATCGGTAGCACTACAATCCCATCCCAGATCCAAACATCGATATGCGATAGCCTTCGCCTCATTTTCAGTATATAGATGAAGCAGAGATGTCATTATTTGGCCAACAAGTTCCTTTGAAGATATACGTGACATGGATGAAATTTTAAACAAATGTAGGGATAAAAAAAATTAGCAAAATGCCCCCATACCCCTATTCTTTTTTTATTTTAATTCCCTATATTTGAAACTATTAAGAATTAAAATACTTATTTACCTATGAATATAAATAGAAGAGAGGCAGTTCAACGCGTCGCTGCGTTAATGGGAGGCATGATTTCAGCTCCCGCCATGGCTGGTATTATGGGCCAAAAAACCAATAATGGAACTTTTGTAAGTTTTACTGCGGATCAAACCACCTTGATCGCCTCCATTGCTGATGTGATTATTCCTACCACTAAAACACCGGGTGCTAAGGCGGCTGGTGCGGAGAAATTCATCATTAATGTGGTTCAAGACTGTTATACAAAAGCAGATCAAGAAACATTTTATGCTGGCTTGACCAAATTAGATGCGGATTGTAAAACTAAAACAGGTAAAGGTTTTGTCGAGGCAAATGACATTCAGAAAAAAGAAGTACTGACAGCTTGTATGCTAGAAGGTGATGCGGCTAGAAAAGCAAAAAAAGGCAGCATTCCTTTCTTTTTTATGATCAAAGAATTAGCCACCACAGGATATTTTACGAGTAAAATAGGCGCAACTGAGGCCTTAGAGTATCTTCCCATTCCCGGTAAATTTGATGGATGTATGCCATTAGGGCCTAATCAAAAAACGTGGACTTTATAATTTTGACCTGAACTAATTGAACAATGAATTTAAATATAGACGCTATAAAAACAATTACCTATGATGCCATTGTCGTAGGATCTGGAGTTTCAGGGGGATATGCCGCCAAAGAATTAACAGAAAAAGGCATGAGAACTTTGGTATTAGACCGAGGAAAGCAAATGGAGCACATCACAGGATATGAGCCTAGCTATAAAGATCCTTGGGATTTCAAATACAATGGTTTATTAACTCAGGAACAAAAGGCATCACATCCAAAATTATCTCGTGATTATCCATACAACGAGATGACTGAAAAATACTGGATGAATGATTCTGATTCCTTATATAAAGAAGAAAAAAGATTTGACTGGTATAGACCTAATATTGTTGGCGGAAAATCCATCATGTGGGGTCGCCAAACATATCGATTAAGTGATATCGATTTTGAGGCCAATATAAAAGAAGGCATTGCCGTTGACTGGCCGATCCGGTACAATGAAATTGCTCCTTGGTATTCCTATGTAGAGAAACATGTAGGTATTTCTGGAGAGGCTTTGGGATTACCTCAATTGCCCGATTCAGAGTTTTTAAAGCCTATGGACATGTATTGCGTGGAGAAAGAAGTTCGGAAGCGCATCGAGAAAAATTTTCCGGGTCGTATTATGACGATAGGGCGTGTGGCCAACTTATCTGAAGCGAAACAAGCCCAATTAGGTGTGGGACGTTCTGCTTGCCAGTACCGCAATAAATGTCGACTAGGTTGTCCTTATGGCGCCTATTTTAGTTCACAATCTTGTACGCTTCCTCCGGCAGCTAAAACTGGATTGTTGACTTTAAGACCCGATTCATTGGTGTCTGAAATCATTTATGATGCTACTAAGCAACGTGCTAAAGGGGTTCGCGTGATTGATACGGTGACGCATGAGGTAAAAGAATATTATGCTAAAGTCATTTTTGTGTGTGGTTCGACGGTCAGTTCCACCGCATTATTATTGAATTCAAAATCGAATCGTTTCCAAAATGGATTTGGTAATGACTCAGGAGAATTAGGACATAATTTGATGGATCATCATTTCAAAATTGGCGCTACAGGCACATGGGAAGGTGATGAAGATAAATATTACATCGGTCGCAGACCAAACGGTATTTACATTCCACGTTATAGAAATATTGGAAACGACAAGCGTGATTATGTACGTGGATTTGGATTCCAAGGAAGCGGATCGCGTTCGGGTTGGAACAGAGGAATAGGTGATTTGAGCTTCGGTGCAGATTATAAAGAATCATTGACACATCCAGGACCATGGGGTATGGCTTTAAGTGGATTTGGCGAGACATTGCCTTACCATGAAAATAAAATGTATTTAGACCCAACAACCAAAGATAAATGGGGAATGCCAGTGGTGGTGTTTGACGCGGAGTTCAAGGAAAATGAGCGAAAAATGCGTAAAGACATCATGAACGATGCCGGCGAAATGTTAGAAGCCGCAGGTTTGAAAAATGTGAAGGCATTTGACAATGGATCCTATCCGGGAATGGCTATTCATGAAATGGGAACTGCTCGTATGGGCCGTGATCCAAAAACGTCCGTATTAAATGGCAACAACCAAGTCCATGCGTGTAAAAATGTTTTTGTCACGGATGGTGCTTGTATGACTTCTACTTCTTGCGTAAATCCGTCGCTGACTTACATGGCCTTAACCGCCAGGGCAGCTGATTTTGCCGTGAAGGAAATGAAAAAGAAACATTTATAAAATTTAAAAATGCGGGCTTAATGTCCGCATTTTTTTTTCTTCTATTATGAAAAAACTAATCACAATGACCAGCTTGCTGGTAGGCTTTTTAGGAAATATGGCAACAGCTCAGCAATCTAGCTTTCCGACCATCGGTAAAATTCACCGCTTGGATCCAGGTTTAGATCATTTAATAGACACAACGTCTAAAATAGAAATCTTAGGCACAGGGTATACTTGGTCCGAAGGACCTGTTTGGGTAAAAAAAGGAGGGTATTTATTATTCTCCGACGTGCCTGAAAATGTCATACACAAATGGTCAGCGGCCAAAGGAATTGAAGAATTCTTAAGGCCTTCGGGATATACGGGAACGGGTATATATTCGGAAGAACCAGGTTCAAATGGATTAATTATCAACAAAAAAGGCAATCTAGTTTCTTGCGAACATGGCGATCGCAGAATTGCAGAAATGCCATTAAATAGACCCGATAAGAAAAAAACATTGGCTCATTTATTTGAGGGAAAAAAATTAAATAGCCCCAATGATTTAGTTCAAAAAAGCTCTGGCGATTATTTTTTCACAGATCCTCCCTACGGATTGCCCGGTCGTGGCAAAGATGAACCCGCCAAAGAAATAGCTTTTCAAGGCGTTTATCGCATCGATACAAAAGGTAAATTAACGCTTCAGGCAAAGGATCTTGCACGTCCAAATGGATTGGCTTTTAGCCCGGATGAGAAAATCTTATATGTGGGTCAGTCCGACATGAAAGGGTTAATTTGGATGGCCTATCAGGTAAATCCTGATGGAAATTTAGGAACGGGTAAAGTATTTTACGATGCAGGACCATTAGCTAAAAAAGGTTGGAAAGGAGCTCCTGATGGATTCAAAGTTGATAAAGAAGGTAACTTATGGGCGACTGGTCCTGGTGGGGTTTTAATCATTAGCCCTGAAGGAAAATTATTGGGAAGGATTGAGGCGGGGTCGGCGACGGCCAACTGTGCCTTCGGTGAAGATGGGACGACCTTATTTATCACCGCAGATATGAATTTACTTCGTGTGAAGACCAAAACGACTGGAATCGGTTTTTAATGTATATTAAAAACCCCATTCAATAGACATCCACCACTCATTTCTGAGTGGTGGATGTTTTTTTTGAAATAAAGCATAAAACGATTTTATGAACATGCCTGCAAAAAATGTTATAAAATTTATATTTTTTTTGAGATCAAATCATTAGCCGTTTCTCTCTTTTTTGCAAATACTTCGAATAAATCAAATAAAGGCACATTTTATTGTATTCTTATGGTACAATATTGAACTATCCTTATGTGCATAAGGATAGTTTCGAAATTAAAAAAATATAGATTTAGGCATTGTATTAATCATAATTAACCTAAAATCATTTCTATGAAAAAAATTCAATTAACATTATTTATGATGCTATTGATTTTCCAGGGATTTGCACAAAGTCTGCAAGTTAAAGGAAAAGTTAGCTCATCTGACGGGACAGGAATTCCTGGTGTTTCCGTAACGGAAAAAGGTACCAGCAATGGTAGCGTAACAAGTGCTGATGGTAATTATACCATTAAAGTAGGTTCAGGGGCAAATTCAGTCCTTGTTTTCTCATCTGTAGGGATGAGTAGTAAATCTGAAACGGTTAGAAACCGTGCCATCATTGACGTAACCTTAGAAGATAACTTGAAAGAGCTGTCTGAAGTGGTTGTCGTAGGTTATGGTTCTCAAAGAAAGCAAGATATTACCTCAGCCATTTCGGTGATTGGGATGAAGGATATCGGTGAGCAACCAGCGAACAATTTAAATCAAATGCTACAAGGACGTGCAGCAGGTGTTACTGTGAAGCAAAAAAGTGGTACACCTGGTGGATTGTTTGAGGTTCGTGTACGTGGTATCGGTTCTTTGGGGGCTGGTAGTGATCCATTGTATGTAATCGACGGTTTTGTCGTGGGTACCTCAGTAGGTCAAAACTTTAACCCAAATGATATTGAAAGCATTTCCATCTTAAAAGATGCGGCTTCTACGGCGATTTACGGTGCTAGAGGATCAAATGGTGTGGTTTTAATTAATACCAAAAATGCTAAAGATGGTAAAGTTAACATCAACTTTACCTTAGATCATGGTATTCAAAATATTCCAGAATCTCGTAGAACTCCTGTATTAAATGGAGTTGAATTCGCTCAGTTCAAAAAAGAAATATTTGAAGATAATTTCAGGTATTTCAGACAAAAAGAACCAACGATTGAAGACGTGCCATTAGGCTTTCGTTATCCAGAGCAAACCAAATTTTCAACGGACTGGTTTGGTGCGATACTAAATAATAATGCTCCTTATACAGATGCCAATTTAACAATTACGTCAGGTAAAGGACCTGTGAAATCGATGTTTTCAGTAGGTTACTATAAAGAAGCAGGATCTATTGTTAATACAGATTATGAGCGTGTATCTATCCGTAGTAATATAGGAGGTCAAGTTAATAAGTTCTTAAATGTAGGATTAAACGTAAACGGAAGTATCACGAAGCAAAACATTGCCAATACGGACGGACGTAGTGCATTAGTAGGAGGAGCCCTTTTAATGGATCCACGCGAACCTATCTATAATGCTGACGGAAGTATGAGGCCTTATATCGGTGGAGTTGACGGAGCTTTTGGTTTCCCCAATCCATTGTTTTTGCTTAAAAATGTTACTCGTAGGAGAAATATTGCCGACGTGTTAGCGAATGCTTTTGCTGAGTTCACTATTTTGCCTTCTTTGAAGTTTAAGTCTTCAGCCAATGCCAAATTGAACTACAATGCATTTAAGGAATATGTACCTTCTACGATTGGAGCCTCAGTGGCATCAGGACAGGCGGGTGCACCTCCAAGGATAGCAACAGCAAGGGATATTACAGACCGATTGTTCAACTATTCATTTGACCAATTATTAACTTACAATCCTAAAATTGGTGAAGACCAAAAATTGGATGCCATGCTTGGTTTCACAGCTCAAGAAGAGAATTTATATGGAATCGATGCGTCAGGAAATACATTCCCTGATGATTTAGTTCGTTATGTAGGTGCGGCCTCGATTAGATCAGCCAACTCGTATGAGAATGGCTGGACTTTATTGGCTTATTTTGCTCGTGCAAATTACTCTTACAAAGACAAATATTTATTGTCGGCATCTTTTAGAAGGGAAGGTAGTTCACGATTTGGTGAATTCAATAAGTTTGGAGACTTCCCAGCAGCATCTATCGGCTGGAGAATTTCGGAAGAACCGTTCATGAAAGATTTACCTTTCATCAATGACATGAAATTACGTGCGAGCTGGGGTGTGACGGGTAACAATAACATCGGTAACTACCCAAGTTTAGCTTTCGTTGGAATAAATAACTATATCTTAAACAATTCATTTGCAGCTGGAAAGGTAATTAGTCAATTTGCCAACTCGTCATTGAAGTGGGAGAAATCAGACCAATTAGATTTAGGTATGGACTTGGCAACGTTTAACAACAAATTGACTTTCACGTTTGAGTATTATAGAAAGTTGACCAACGACATGTTACTTCCTGTATCAATCCCAGCCGTTTCTGGTTTTACAACCAGTTTGGATAATATTGGTCAAGTAGAAAATAAAGGTGTCGAATTAAGTGTTGACTACAGATCTAATTTAGGTCCTGTAAACTTCAGAACTAATTTCAATGTTTCTGTTAATAGGAGCAAAATTTTAGCCATTAAAGGAGCCAATGACATGTTGTATTACGGTAGTTTCTACGGAGGTTATAACGTAAACAAAGTAGGCCGACCGATTGGTATGATTTATGGATACAAGAAATTGGGTATTTTCAATACGCAAGCAGAAATCGACGCCTGGGCTAAGCAAGATGGTGTGATCCCTGGGGGTATGAAGTTTGCTGATACCAACGGTGACGGTGTTGTTTCTTATGATACGCAAGACATGGTTGAAATTGGTAATCCAAATCCTGACTTTACTTGGGGCTGGACTGTTGCAGCAGACTACCGCAATTTTGACATAAATGTGTTATTTGTTGGCGCTCAAAATTTTGACATCTACCGTAACATTGAAGCATCAACCATGAATATGGACGGTGTATTCAACGTGTTAACTAAGGCGAAGGATCGTTGGCGCTCAGCCGCTAATCCTGGATCCAATCCAAATGCAAAGAACTCTCAAGGTGGTACAAACTACTTTAAGTGGTCACGTGAAAGTAGCGAGCGCTATGTATATGATGGTAGCCACATTTGGTTGAAAGCGGTTACATTAGGCTATACATTACCTAAATCTAAATCGGTATTCAGTGATGCCCGAATTTTCTTTACCGCTAATAATCTATTCTTATTTACCAACTACCCAGGAAATAACCCAGATGCGGGAGTTAGAGGAGGTACCGAAATGAATAATGACGATGAGTCTTATCCAGTTCCACGTACATTAGCAGTAGGTATCAAATTAAACTTATAATGAATCGAAACATGAAAAAAATATCATTTTATATCATCTTGTCCCTTTGCTTAACACAGATATCGTGTAAAGAGGACTTTCTGACTACGACCGACCCTACAAGAATAGGTCGTGATTTGTTCTATCAGAATCAGACGCAATTCGAGCAAGCCTTGAATGGAGTATATGGCCAGTTGCAAACAATAACCAACTCTGCCTATATCCAACAAGAAATGATGTCGGATAATACAACCTTTGATTTTAATCCCTTAGATCGTGGGGGTGCAGCTGGTTGGGAAGCTTTTGAATATTCCACTGTTAATCAAGGAAATGGTGAAATTGCTTCACTTTGGAATAACCATTATTCTACGATGTATAATATCAATTATGCATTAGAAAAACTAGCTGCAAGTAAAATTGACGCGACAGCTAAAGGAGTTTTGGAAGGAGAATTCAAATTTATTCGTGCCTATCACTACTTTAATTTAGTGCGTTATTTTGGAGATGTAGTTTTGGCTACCAAAACGCTAACAAATCCAAATGAGGCCTTTGATTTAGTGAGATCACCACAAGCGGAGGTGTACAAGCAAATCTTAGCTGATTTAGCTGATGCATCTAAATTGCTTCCTGCTAGGGCTGCTTTAAGAGGTCGTGCAACTCAAGGAGCTGCCTTAAGTTTATTAGGAAAAGTATACTTAACGCAGAAAAATTATGCAGCAGCTAGTACTACTTTAAAGCAAGTAACTACCCTAGGATATGCGTTGAATGCGAACTACAAAGATAATTTTGATCCGGCTAGAAAGAATGGAGTAGAATCTATTTTTGAAGTGCAATACCAAGGAGGAAATGATTTGGGAGAGCATAGTAACTTCATGTATGTTTTTGCACCAAGACTTTCTGCTGGATCTGTAACTGGTTTTGCTAATACAACTCCAGGCGGTAGAAATATTCCTACGCGTGATATGATCAATGCCTACGAAGCAGGTGATGTGAGAAAAGCAATTTCTGTGCAACCAGGCTATACTTTGAATGGCACTTTTGTTGGGATTCCATATGTAAGCAAGTATCAATACGCACACACCATTACGGGTCGTACAGATAACAACTGGCCTGTATTAAGATATGCTGATGTGTTATTAATGCTAGCAGAATCCATCAATGAGGCTTCTGGACCTAATGCTGAGGCTTATGATTACTTAAACCAAGTAAGAAAAAGAGCTGGATTAGGCGCCTTAGATGGTTTATCTAAAGAAGCTTTCAGAACAGCAGTATTGAAAGAAAGACGTGTTGAACTTGCTTTTGAAAATCACCGTTGGTTTGATCTTCAAAGAACGAATACTCCGACACAATTGACTGCTTTCATGAATGCGCATGGAGCACAAGAAAAAGTAAATCCTACCGTAGCTAGAGGTGGTATTGCTTTCAATGCTTTGGATTATGTGTATTCTGACTTTGAATATTATTTGCCAATTCCAGCACCACAAATTTTGATTAATAAAAATTTAACTCAAAATCAAGGGTATCTATAATTTACAGTTTATTATATTTAATATTCACTTGCGATGTAAATCTGAAAAGGTTTACATCGCAAGTTTTTAAAAGCCTAATTAAATAATTACGAAGCAGTGCAAAATAATTTACTCAACGAACTTTGGCAAATTTCAGGTCGACTACATCCATTGGTCGTTCATTTTCCCATCAGTTTACTCTGGGTAGGCTTATTGCTTGAATGTATTGCTTGGAGAAAAAAATCAGATCAATTTCATTCAGCGATTGGCATCATATTATGGGTGGGGACCATCACCGCAGCTTTGGCCGTTGGCCTAGGTTTTATTTTAATCAATCAAGACGACTACACAGGAAATACCATCACCATACACCAATGGTCTGGCATTGTAACCGCTATTTTATCGGGATTAACGCTATATGCATTCATCTCTAAAGAAACAAAAAGCTACCGATTACTCTTATTTCTAACTGTTTTAGGAGTAAGTTTTGCGGGGCACTATGGGGCTATGTTGACCCACGGAGAAGATTATTTAGATCTTACCAAAGAAGAAAAAACTCAAAAAATTGCCTTAAATCCCTCACTCCAAGTGGAGAAATTACAAGGCAAAATAGATCCAAATCAAAAACAAGATTTAGGTATTGAGGCTAGAAATATCATAGCGAATCACTGCTATGATTGCCACAGCGTCAAAAAATCAAAAGGGAAATTACGCTTAGATGCATTAGAATATCTGTTAAAAGGAGGGGAAGAAGGTCCTGCCTTGGTCTTAGGCCATCCTGAAAAAAGTGAAATGATTCGCCGGATTAAACTTCCTGCGAGCGATGATGATGCAATGCCCACCAAAGGCAAAAGGTTAACTAAAAAAGAAATAGAAATATTAGAAGTGTGGGTGAAGCAAGGGGCACCTTGGCCTAACACAGATTTAAAATCCACAGCTTCAGCTGCAATTTTAGATCAAAAATCAGAATTAGCTGAAAATGTAGACCGCTTCAAAGATTTAGGTACTTCTGAAGACCGAATCATGAATACGTCTGATGCACCAACTAAGGCACCGGAAGTTTTAAACGCGAACCAATTACAAGAATTAAATATCAACGTTAGAACGATATTGGCTCACAACTGTTATAGTTGCCACAATGCCACTAAAACAAAAGGGGGATTGCGCTTAGACAAAAAAGAATTTATATTTAAAGGTGGGGAAAATGGGCCGATTTTAGTTGCTGGGAATCCTGAAAAAAGTGATATGATCCGCCGCGTTAAACTTCCTTTTGGCCATGATGATGCGATGCCAACCAAAGGCAAGCGTCTTAGCAAAGAGGACGTCGCTATGTTGGAATATTGGATACAGCAAGGCGCACCTTGGCCTACAGGACCAGAAAAGAGTTTGTATCGAGTGGCTGCTTTGGAGCCGCGGATGCCGACTCTTCCCAAAGCCACGGCAGGATTAAATCAGCCCATTGACTTGTTTGTCAATGAATATTTCAAGAAAAATAAAATTTCTTGGCAAAAGTCCGTAGATGACAAAACGTATATTCGACGGGTCTATTTAGATGTTACTGGTTTATTACCCAGCCCAGAAAGCATCAGCGCTTTTGTCAGTGATACTCGTTCGAATAAAAGAGAGGTGTTAGTTGACAAGCTCCTCGCCAACAATGAAGGGTATGCCCAACATTGGTTGACCTTCTGGAATGATGCCCTTCGCAATGATTATTCTGGAACGGGATACATTACGAATGGAAGATTTGGGATAACTAAATGGCTTTATGGTTCATTAAAATCCAATAAACCATATGACACTTTTGTTAAAGAATTAATTAGTCCAACCAAAGAATCGGAAGGGTTTATACGAGGTATCCAATGGAGAGGAACCATTAATTCGAGTCAAAGTACTGAGATGCAAGCGGCACAAAATGTATCCCAAGTGCTCCTAGGATTAAACTTGAAATGTACTTCTTGCCATGATAGTTTTATCAGCGATTGGAAGTTGGACGAAGCCTATGCATTTGCCAACGTATTTTCAAGCAAAACCTTAGAGATTCACCGCTGTGATTTGCCAACCGGCCGCATGGCGGGTTATGGTGTTCTATATAATTCACTAGGTAAAATTAAAGAGACCAACATTACCGCAGAGCGCTTAGTGTCTTTAGCTGATATTTTAGTTCAAAAGAAAAATGGACGTTTATATAGAACATTGGTTAACCGCGTGTGGGCCCAATTAATGGGAAGAGGAATTGTGGAGCCAGTTGACATGATGGACAACGAACCTTGGAGCCAAGATTTATTAGATTGGTTAGCTTCTGACTTTACGGCCAATGGATATGACATGAAACGCTTAATGCGTCAAATATTAATTTCCAAAACCTATCAAACTCCTGCAGTAGGTCTGAAAGAAGCGCAGATGTTAACCGCTTCAAACTTTGTATTCAAAGGAATGATGAAACGCAGAATTACAGCAGAGCAATTTGCTGATGCAGTGAGTCAATCCTTCTTTCCACTTTACACGGATTCGGCTCTAGTTAAAAAAATGTTGCCTGCCGATATAAAAAATGATATTCCATTTGCACGGGCTTCCTTAGTTAAAAACGATCCTTTTTTAACCGCATTAGGCAGACCCAACAGAGAAAATGTGTCCACAAGTCGTATTTCACAGGCCAATTTACTTCAGGCTTTGGAATTGACCAATGGAAACAAATTCAATTTATCCTTACGTAAGGGAGCAGAGATTTGGGCCCAAAAATACCCAACAGGAGAATCTCTAGTTAAAGCCTTATATTTGAAGGCTTTAGGTAGAGAACCTAGCTTCAAAGAAATTACCTTAGCCGTTAAATATATTGGGAAAAAGCCAAGTGTGGAAGGGATACAAGATTTAGTTTGGGCGGTTACTTTACTCCCTGAATTTCAATTAATTATTTAATTATTATTGCAATGAAAAACCAATGGAATAGACGTGAGTTTTTACAAAATACCAGCGCAGCTACCATCGCGGCCTTGGGTATGAGCTCTCCTATTGCGAGTTTAATGGCGGACCCAACGAGCGCATTAGCTAAAAAAGCGGCCACAGCGGATACCGTAATTTTGTTATGGATGGCCGGCGGCATGGCGCATACGGAAACCTTTGACCCCAAAAAATACACTCCTTATGAAAAAGGGATGGAGGGTAATCGTGTGTTAAGTACGTTCAAATCAATGCCTACAGCCATCGATGGGGTTAATTTTTCAGAAGGCCTTCAGTCAGTAGGAAGTGTGATGGATAAAGGGACGGTGATACGTTCTTATGTGGCTGCAGATTTAGGTCATATCCTTCACTCACGTCATCAATACCACTGGCATACTAGTTACGAACCCCCACAATCCGTAGCCGCACCTCACATAGGGGCTTGGATTTCAAAAGAATTAGGACCTAAAAATCCGGTAATCCCTTCCTTCATCGACATAGGCCAGCGCTTTACAGTAGGCGAAGCAGAGGAATTAAAAGCATTTCACACCGCTGGGTTTTTGGGCAATGAGCATGGACCATTCCTGATTCCGGATCCAAGTCAAGGCTTAGAAAGTGTGCGTCCGCCGGTGGGAATGGACATGAAACGATTTGAAAGTCGAAATCAATTATACAATAATTTAATCTCGCAAAGTGCGCATGGAGAATTTGGAAGTGATTACCAAAAAGAGTCCTTGCGTCGTTCCATGGAGCAGGCCTATATTTTATTGAATTCGCCAGAGTCAAAGGCTTTCAATTTGAGCACTGAGCCAAAAGAAATTTATGATGTTTATAACACCGGTCGTTTTGGTTTGGGTTGTTTATTAGCTCGTAGGTTAACAGAAAAAGGAGCGAGATTCATTAGTGTAACGACAGAATACGAGCCGTTTTTCGGTTGGGATACCCATGAAAATGGCCATACCAGATTAGAAGGAATGAAGCGGATGATTGACGGGCCCATTGCCCAATTGATCAAAGACCTAGATAAAACAGGTCATTTAGATCGTACATTGGTGATTTTAGCGAGTGAATTTAGTCGGGATATGATGGTGGAAGGCCGACCAGACCTTAAAGTTCAGGAGCAAGTAAGGCAACCTGAAATCCTGAGTGACATTAAGTTTTACGGCATGCATCGTCACTTTACAGATGGATGCTCTATTTTAATGTGGGGTGGTGGTATTAAGAAAGGTCACGTGTATGGCAAAACAGCCGACGAACGTCCATGCAAGACCATCACAAATCCAGTCAAAATAGATGGAATTCATCAGACGATTTACCATGCCCTAGGCATCAAACCGGATACTCAATATGAAATTGAAAAACGACCATTCTATACCACCCCGGATGGTAAAGGAAAAGTCGTACAAGATCTTTTGGCCTAATGAAACATAAAAAATTACTCTTATTTTCAGTTGTTTTAATCTCCATCGTTTGGACATTTAATGCATGCAATCGAAATTCGGGTGTGCAGGAATCCGAAGAAGAAATGCCGAATGAGATTAGCTATAATTTTGATGTGCGTCCCATTTTATCTGACAAGTGCTTTGCCTGTCATGGACCGGATGCCAAAAAACGCCAAGCAGGTTTACGTTTAGATGATCCCGCATTAGCATTCCAAGCATTAAAAGAACATCCGGGAGCACATGCTTGGGTGGCAGGTGAACCTAACGAATCAGAGGCATACCTTCGAATGACAACAAAGGACTCGACTAAATTAATGCCACCGGCGACGTCCAACCTAAAATTAAATGGGTATGAGATTTCGGTGATCAAAAAATGGATTAAGCAAGGGGCGAAATATGAGAAGCATTGGTCTTTTGTCGCTCCCAAAAAACCTGAATTGCCCGAAATAGACAATGAATCTTGGGCAAAAAATGAAATCGATTATTTCATCGCAGAAAAACAAGAGCAAAAAGGCTTAAAACCCAATGAGGAAGCGGATAAAGAGCGCTTATTAAAACGCCTAAGCATCGACTTAACCGGCTTGCCTCCTACCCTTTCCATGATGGACCGATTCATGGCCGACAAAAGTCCGAATGCATATGAGAAGATGGTCGACGAGCTATTAAAAAATCCAGCATACGGAGAAAAAATGGCTATATATTGGCTTGATTTAGCGCGATATGCAGATTCACACGGCTACCAAGATGATGGATATCGGACTCAATGGCCTTGGAGAGATTGGGTTATTTATGCCTTAAATAAAAATATGCCTTATGACCAGTTTGTTACTTGGCAACTAGCCGGCGACTTTTTGATCAATCCCGCAAGGCCTAATCAAACCAAAGAATTATTATTAGCCACGGGTTTCAACAGAAACCATAAGATCACGGAAGAAGGAGGAGTCATCCAAGAAGAATATCGACTAAGCTATGTGACGGATCGAAACGATTTATTCGGCAAAGCATTTTTGGGCATGACCCTAGAATGTGCCCATTGCCATGACCACAAATATGATCCATTTTCGCAGAAAGATTACTATAAAATGTTTGCCTTTTTTAATAACATCAAAGAGGTTGGCATCGAATCGGTGATTGGTGGTCCAGAGACCTATGCGAAAAAACCATTAATGGAAATCAGCAACGATGATGTTAAAAACATCTTGAAATTCATTAATAAACAAGACACAAATCGTTTGATTGTATCCGTCATGACCGACATGGACACGGCAAGAAAAACATTCATTTTAAAACGGGGCGCCTATGATGCACCAGGTGACGAAGTGAGTCCTGGAACTCCTAATTCCATTTTGCCGTTCAATAAAAATTATCCAAAAAATAGACTGGGATTATCTAAGTGGTTATTTGACAGAAAAAATCCGTTGACGGCAAGGGTTTTTGTCAATCAAATTTGGCAAGAGTTTTTTGGTAAAGGCATCGTAAAAACGACTGGCGACTTTGGTATGCAAGGTGAATTGCCGACGCATCCTAAATTGTTAGATTGGTTGGCCGTCGATTTCATGGAACATGGCTGGAATGTCAAGCGCCTCGTGAAGCAAATGGTTGCTTCTGCAACTTATAGGCAATCAGCCATTACCAACCCTGAAAAATTAGCCAAAGATCCCGAGAATATCTATTTATCCAGGTCATCTCGTTACCACGTAAACGCTGAGAATATCAGAGATATCGTACTTGCAAGTAGTGGACTTTTAGTTCCTAAAATCGGTGGGCCGAGCGTTAAACCTTATCAGCCACCTGGTTTATGGGAAGGGGCTACTTCTGGTCGAGGCTTATTGTCTATTTATGTACAAGATCATGGTGAAAGTTTATACCGAAGAGGGATTTATACTTTAATCAAGCGGACGGTTCCACCGCCGACGATGAGTATTTTTGACGCCAGCAATCGAGATTTATGTGAAGTGAAAAGGCTGAAAACAAATACGCCATTGCAGGCACTCATGATGCTAAATGACCCAACCGTCTTGGAGGCATCCAGAGTGTTAGCCGCCAAATTATTAACGGAAAAAAGTAACAGCAGCGATAAAATCAAAAAGGCTTTCAGGCTAATTGTGTGCCGAAATCCATCTGAAAAAGAGTTAGGGGTTTTAAATACCTATTTCTTAAGTCAAAGAGCTAAAATTACCCAAGGGCAGGCAACCAAAATTTTAGCGGTGGGTGAATTTCCGATCGCGGCTAATGTCGATAAAAAACTTTTAGCCGCCATGATGCGCGTCGTTAATACCATTTATAATTTAGAGGAAACCATTACCAAATCATAAATTATGGAAAAGGAAATATTAGAACATGGTTTGAATTTTAATCGGCGACGATTCCTTTCCACGATGAGTTTGGGTTTAGGAAGTGTAGCCTTAGGTTCCTTAATGATTCCTGGTTTGCTCAATGGAGGTGATCGGGAAGAGTCAGGATTTACGCCTGGCATTCCTCATTTTGCTCCCAAAGCAAAACGTGTGATTTATTTGTTTCAAAATGGAGCTCCCTCTCAATTAGAGACCTTTGATTATAAGCCTAAATTATGTGAAATGTATGGGATGGATTTACCTCCTTCTGTGCGTGGAGAGCAGCGACTGACGGGAATGACAGCGAATCAAGCCACTTTTCCGCTAGCCGCTTCCTTCGCAAATTTTAAGCAATATGGTAAGTCTGGGACTTGGATCAGTGATATCATGCCCTATACCTCCAAAATTGTGGATGATATATGCGTGGTTAGGTCGATGTACACAGAAGCCATCAATCATG
Source organism: Cytophagaceae bacterium (assembly GCA_947460975.1). GTDB lineage: Bacteria > Bacteroidota > Bacteroidia > Cytophagales > Spirosomataceae > Aquirufa. The sequence continues at coordinate 223,205 of CANHGO010000002.1, read as the reverse complement.
ATCCGGCCTTAACATTTTTACAAACGGGATCCCAACAAGGAAACCGACCTAGTATGGGAGCTTGGCTGAGCTATGGATTAGGAAATGAAAATAAAAATTTACCTGATTTCACTGTTTTATTATCGAGGGGAATTGGGAATGGCCAAGGAGTGTATTCCAAACTTTGGTCTAATGGATTTTTAGATTCCATCCACCAAGGAGTACAATTTTCTAAAGGAGAAGATCCCGTTTTATACATCAAAGATCCTGCGGGAATGGCCAGGGGCGAACGCCGAGAAATGCTGGACCAGTTGGCCCAATTAAACCAAATGTCCTACGAGGAATTTGGGGATCCTGAAATTACGGCTAAAGTAAAGCAATATGAAATGGCCTATCGGATGCAAACGGCCGTACCAGAAGTGATGGATTTGTCCAAAGAATCGGACGATATCGTTAAACTTTATGGGCCAGATTGTTTGGTTCCGGGTACCTTTGCGGCCAATTGCTTATTGGCCCGTAAACTTTCAGAAAATGGCGTGCGCTTTGTCCAATTATATCATCAGGGTTGGGACCAACATGGAAACCTTCCTTTTGAAATTAAAAGCCAAGCCAAAGACGTGGATCAGGCCTCCGCTGCCTTAGTAACCGATTTAAAACAAAGAGGTTTGTTGGATGAAACGTTAGTGATTTGGGGTGGAGAATTTGGACGTACGAGTTACAGCCAAGGGAAATTGACCCCAGAAAATTATGGCCGTGATCATCATCCAAGATGTTTCAGTATCTGGATGGCAGGTGGTGGAATTAAGCCGGGAATGGTCTATGGCGAAACTGATGAATTGGGTTATAATATCATTAAAAACCCTGTCCATGTACATGATTTCCAAGCAACCGTCTTGCATACATTAGGTTTAAATCATGAGAAATTAATCTTCAAACATTTAGGCAGGCGGTATCGATTAACAGATATTTCAGGAAAAGTGGTGCGAGATATCTTAAGCTAGGTTGAGTATGAATAAAAAATGGAGGGGTATTGTTGAACAATTTGTACTCATATCTGCAGTATTTCTAGTGTTTTTATTGGCCTTTGAGGATCAAATCGTTGTTCCTGTTTGGCTTCAGTCCTTTGGCAGATTACACCCACTAGTCCTACATTTCCCGATCGTGTTATTGATTTTGTTAATGGCCTGGGAGTTTTTCCGATTTACCCGAGAAGCTTCTCCATGGATTGACACCGCGGAGCAATGGGTTTCTGATGCTTGGATTTCAGGCGCGGCCCTCACAGGACTTACTACTATTTTTGGTTTATTTCTTTCAAAAGAATCTGGATATTCGGGAGACACCTTGTTTTGGCATAAGTGGGCAGCCGTTACTTTATTTATTGTCTTTAGTGGTACGTACTGGCTCAGAAATTTATCCTTTTACCAAAAGCTAAATTCGAGATTGCTGATTGGCTTCATGTCCATTTTACTGATCTCGACTGGCCATTTTGGATCAGAACTTACGCATGGAGATGGTTTTGTTTTGGAGCCTTTCCAACAAAGAAAACAAATCTATCTTGAGGATGCTATTGTTTTTGATCACATGGTCAAGCCTATTTTTGAAAAAAAATGCATGAGCTGTCATAACCCTGAAAAGAAAAAAGGGGACCTTGATTTGTCCAGCAAAGAAGGTATTTTAAAAGGGGGTAAATCCGGCAAATTATTTGTCACAGGAAAACCTGAAATAAGTCTATTATTAGAGCGAATTCACCTACCACTAGAAGACAAAAAACACATGCCGGTCTCTGGACAGCCACAGTTGACCGATGAAGAGAAAATGATTTTAGCACTTTGGATCAAAGGAAACGCAACCTTTACTAAAAAAGTGATGGAATTGCCTGCAACAGATTCACTCCGAATCATGGGGAATACCTTATTCAATTCTGTTCTGGACGGGGCTACAAATTATGACTTTTCAGAGGCGAGTCAGGAAACCATAGACGAATTAACCAACGAGTACCGGACGATTGCCACAGTTGCCAAAAACTCCCCAGCTTTGCGCGTTCATATATTCAATAAAAATGAATTTAATTCCAAAAAATTAGAGGAATTAGTGGCCATAAAAAAACAAATCGTTTTTCTAAGTGTAGCTAAAATGCCAGTAAAAGATTCAGATTTGTTGACCATTGCTCAATTTGAAAACTTAGAGCGCTTGGAATTAAACTTTAGCAATATTACGGCCAAGGGGCTTTTGGCGTTAAAAACATTAACCCATTTAAAAAGTATTTCGCTATCAGGAACGCAAGTAAATTACCAAGATTTACAAGTGGCCATGCAAGGATTCAAAAAGCTTCAGTCCATTTATCTTTGGGATACACCACTCACTGTGGAAGACCTCAAAGCGCTATCTACTAAATTTAAATCGGTCCAAATCATTGGTGGATTTAAAGACGATGGCAAAAATCCATTAAAGCTAAACCCGCCTGAGTTGAAAAATACATCAACCATTTTTGACACGAAGGCTCCACTCACCTTATTCCACACGATTAAAGGCGTTGAGATACGTTATACGTTGGATGGAACACCTATTGACAGTTCGAAATCTCCCATTTTCGATGGTAATGTTTTGATTAATTCAAACACCAGAATTAGAGCGAGAGCATTTAAAGCAGGCTGGATCGGAAGTGATGAAGCTGTTTTTGAATATTATAAATGTGCGATCACCCCAGATAGTGTCACGGTTGTATTACCATTAAATCGGGTGCATCAAGCCAATGGACCAAAATCGTTTTTCGATCGGAACCTAGGAACTTTTAGTGCCAATGCCCCAGCATGGGCTAATTTTTGGACCGGTGTGCGAAATAATGACATGGAATTAAATTTAAATTTCAAAACACCTAAAACCATTTCTATTGTTTCCTTACGGATTATGGAAGAGTTGACCACCGGAATTTTCCCACCTCAAGCCATCGAGATATGGGGGAAAACAAGCGCGAACGGTGCATTTAAGCGGGTACATATAATGAAAGTTCCAGTTCCAAAAGAAACGAGATTCCACGAGTTATATGCGATCGATGTGAAATTCAAGCCAACCCTTTTTAGCGAAATGAAAATCATCGCAAAACCACTGGAGAAAATCCCACAATGGCATGGTGCCAAAGATAAAAGAGCGTTACTACTGGTTGATGAAATCTTTTTAAATTAATGATCATGAAAAACCGATACTTGATTTTTACGTTTTTGTTGTTTGCTGTGAACCAATTACATGGGCAGGAAATTGCTTCAAAGGCCAATTACCTAGAAAAAATCAAAGCAGAAATGTTGGTGGAATGGCCTAAAAATAGGACCATAAACTTAGTTTTCCATGGTCATTCTGTTCCCGCCGGATATTTTAAAACCCCGGTGGTGAATACGCTAGCATCATATCCCTTTTTGGTTTTAAAAGACCTGAAATCAGCCTATCCAATGACCGTAGTCAATGTTATCAATACCTCAATTGGAGGGGAACATTCGGAAAGTGGCCTAAAAAGATTTGAGGCTGACGTGCTGACCCACAAGCCTGATGTATTGTTTATTGATTACGCACTGAATGATCGGGGTATGGGGCTTGAAAGAGCAAAAATAGCCTGGGAAAAAATGATCCGATTAGCGTTAGAAAAAAATATTAAAGTAATTTTATTGACCCCAAGTCCAGACCAAAGAGTGGACATCAAGGATGATCTTTCGATTCTAGACCAACATGCGAACCAAATCAAAGAACTAGCTAAGAGCTTTCAAATCGGCCTGATCGATACCTATGCCCTATACAAAAACAAAGTAAAAAGTGGCAGTAATTTAGTCGACTACATGTCCCAAGTAAATCATCCGAATGAAAAAGGGCATCAAATGATTACGGATGAAATCATGAGCTATTTTAAATAAAAAAAATCCGCTCGATCTGAGCGGATTTTTTTTATTCTCACAATGACAAGACTACAATTTCTTAATCTTAATATTTCTGAACCAAACTGGATTTCCGTGATCCTGAAGCGCAATGCGTCCTTTCATGTTTAATCCAAAAGCAGGCATGTTCTTAAATTTAGATCCGGCAATCATCGTTTTCCAATTGGCATCGTCGTAACGTGTTTCTACTACCTTCACGCCATTCAAATATTGTTGTAGCAAACCACGATTACATACAATACGAGCTGTATTCCACTCGCCCACTGGCTTAACTGGCTCAGAAGATGATTTAATTAAGTCATATAAATCCCCAGAACGGTGATTAAATATTTTTCCATCAGGATGGCCATCATTGTCAAGCACCTGCATTTCAGGACCTGTATTATACGTACTATGGTATTTTAGGTCTTCCGTTACATTAAAGATAATTCCTGAATTTCCATTTTTTGAAATTCTCCACTCCACTGAAAAATCATAGTTTTCAAATTCCGCATCTGTAATTAAATCACCGCGTTCTTTTTTGGTCATATCAAAAGAAATGACACCATCCTCCACGGTCCAGCAATTACCGATCATACCCGGTTTGTTGTAGGTATGCCAACCATTTAAAGTCTTTCCGTCAAATAATAATTGGAACCCAGCCCTTTTCTCCTTGGCAGTTAATGTGTTTAAACTTTGGGCAAAAGACATGAGACCAAAAGTCACTAGTGCACATGTTAATATCAGTTTTTTCATTTTAAATAAGTTTTTTGAATTGCAATACTACTAAAATTTTATTCTTTCATGCAAATTTTGAATAAAAAAGAGCACGCAAAACTCTCATAATTCTTCGTAAATTGCATGCTAATTTGAATTGAATGAAAACAAAAGTAAAACCAAAAGCTTCCATCAACATCGTAACCCTAGGTTGTTCAAAAAACCTCGTTGACTCGGAAGTACTTTATACCCAACTAAAAGGCAATGGCCTAGAAGTGACGCATGAAGCAAAAAAGGACACAGCATCCATCGTTGTGGTCAACACTTGTGGTTTTATAGACAATGCCAAACAAGAATCGATCGACACAATCTTACGGTATGTAGATGCCAAAGAAGCCGGAAAAATCGACAAATTATACGTAACGGGTTGCTTATCACACCGATACAAAGATGACCTAGAAAAAGAAATCCCATTGGTTGACGCATTCTTTGGCACCAATGAATTACCAAGGTTACTCAAGGCCTTAAAAGCAGATTACAAGCATGAGTTGGTAGGCGAAAGGTTTCTGACCACACCCGCTCATTTTGCCTATTTAAAGATTGCTGAAGGCTGCGATCGACCATGCAGTTTCTGTGCTATTCCCATCATGCGGGGGAAACACGTTTCTAGAAATATGGACGAATTGGTATTAGAGGCCAATTCATTAGCCAAAAAAGGAACCAAGGAATTAATTTTGATCGCACAAGATTTAACCTTTTACGGGTTAGATTTAAAAGGAGGTCAAACAGGCGGACGGAAGTTAAAAGAATTATTAGAACGACTTTCAGATGTCAATGGAATCGAATGGATTCGCTTACAATACGCGTATCCGGCAGGCTTTCCATTGGAAATTCTAGACACGATGGCTGAGCGTGAAAATATTTGTCGCTACTTAGATATGCCGCTTCAGAGTGGTTCAGATGCTATGTTGAAGCATATGCGCCGAGGAATTACCCGCGAAAAAACAGAAGCACTCATCCAAACCATTCGAGAAAAAGTTCCAGGCATAGCCTTACGAACCACCTTAATTTCAGGGTATCCTGGTGAAACTGAGGCAGATTTTGAAGAGACCTATTCATTTGTGGAGCGTATGCGATTTGACCGTTTGGGGATATTCAATTACAGTCATGAAGAAAACACGCACGCCTACTCGGTGGAAGATAATGTGCCAGAGGATGTTAAGCAAGAGAGATCTGATGAAATCATGGCACTGCAACAAACCATTTCGGAGGAACTAAATCAAGCAAAAGTAGGCCAAACGGTGAAAGTTTTAGTTGACAGAAAAGAAAGCGGATATTTTGTTGGCCGAACCGAATTTGACAGCCCAGAAGTAGATAACGAAGTCCTAATCCCAGCCGAACAATATGCAAGGCTTGGTGATTTTGTTCATGTTAAAATCAATAAGGCAGAGGAGTTTGATCTATACGGTGATATCGTTAATATCTAGGGATGCTAGGGTCAATTTTCAAAGACCAAGCATCGATTCCACCCGCTACATTATAAAGGTTAGTAAAACCCTTTTCTTGCTGTAAAAAACGGATTACGTGGGCAGATCTCATCCCATGATGGCACATCACTAGGCACTTTTTATGGACCGGTAAGCTCGCAATAGTATTGGGGACCTTATGCATAGGTATTTGTAAGGTATCCGGAATTGAAGCTATTTCGAACTCATCCAATTCCCGAACATCTAAAATATAGGCTAGATTTTGTCGCAATAAGGCGTAAGCTTCGCCAACTTGGATTTCCCGCACTTCATCTACATTCGTTTTAGAAAAAATATGTAAGGCCGCATCGGGCTCTCTTTCGACTTTAAAATGCTTCATCGACATGTCGCGAGCATCCCAACGAAGAAGCGCGCCCTGTGCAGGAGATGACATACCTGCCAAATAAAAAATAGCTTCCTTTGCTTGCAACAGGCCCATTATCCCAGGTATAAATCCTAGGACACCCACTTCATCACAATTAGGAATCTCCGACATATTGGGCGATTCTGGAAATAAACAACGATACGTTGCCGTGCGAGTACCATTAGGCGATAGCGCATTACAAACACTCAATAAGCCTTCCCAAGCGTGAATGGCAGCATATACAAATGGCTTTTCTAAAGAAACACAATGGTCATTAATTAAATAACGGGCGGCGAAATTATCCGTACAATCTACGATCAAATCTGCTTTTCGAATAAATTCAGCTGCGTTTTCAGATGTCAATTTAACCTCGAAACTGCTTACGTTGACTTCCGGATTCAAGTTCTGTAAATACCTTTGGGCTAAAAGAGCTTTGGATTGCCCCACCTCCGCCGAGGTATAAATAACTTGTCGGCCTAAATTGGATAAATCGACCACGTCAGGATCCACAATACTAATCTGACCAATTCCCGCAGCAGCCAAATAAGGAAGCGCAGCAACACCTAAGCCCCCAGCTCCCACAACCAACACATGAGAAGATTTCAAAAGCGTTTGTTTCTCAATACCCCACTCCGGAAGCTTTAGCTGTTTTTGGTACCGAATAAGTTCAGATGGTGTCAACATGTTAAATAAAAAAAGCCTCCTTGAATTTCAAGGAGGCTAATTTCGTTAATTTTTTATTAAAAACTATACGCTCAATGTACCTTTGCGTGCAGATTGAATTAAAGTTTTCTCAAAACCATTTTTATTGATGGTACGAATTGCTTTCGCAGAAACCTTCAAACGAACCCAAACACCTTCAGATTCTAAGAAAAATTTCTTTGTTTGCAAGTTTGGAAAAAACTTACGTTTTGTCTTATTATTAGCGTGAGAAACGTGGTTTCCTACTCTTGTTCTTTTTCCTGTTAATTGACAAACCTTTGCCATAATGTTATATTTTAATTTAAGCTTATGCCCTCTAAATAATATTGTAGTTAAAAGGGATTGCAAAAGTAGAAATATTTTTTGAAAAACACAATCCTACATGTAAAAATTATAAAATGTAATTCCCTTTCCGAGTCTATGCGTATATTTGAATATGAGAAAGCCGAGTTCTCCAAAATCAAGTCAAAAATCTTTCCTAAAAAAATTCATTTCTTCGCTTATTTGGCTTGGAACTTTGCCCCTCTGTCTATATACCATCCTTACTTATGTATTAAGTTATTCCCTCGTGATTGATCATTGGCTCGCCGGATTCATCATGATGACCATGCCTTATGCCCAAATATTGTGTTTTATATCCTTGTTATATTGGTTATTCCAAAGGGCAAAAAGAGCCTTATTACCACTGACCGTCCTATTGTTGGGCTATAGTTTTATCCAAAGAAGTATCGTTTTAAATAGTCCAAATCCCTTGGTTAAAAATTCAGTTAAGGTATTAAGCTATAATGTTTACGGCATGTATTCCAATAATTATGAAGCGAAAAAGGAATCTTTGGCGAAGCTTAAGACGTTCATGTTAGACTATACCGCCGACATAAAATGTTTCCAAGAATTTTATTCTAATACAGATCGAAAGCCCTACAGAAGCATCAGCATGATGACCGAACAATATCCGAATTATGCCTTTTTCCCTTTAAGAGAAGATCTTTTTGATCAGAACGAGAAGATGGGATTGGCCATTTTTACTAAATATCTGATCATACATAAAGAAGGAAAACAATTTGCTAATTCGGCCAATGGTTATTTGATGGTAGATTTAGTTATCAAAGAAGATACGGTCCGAGTGATCAATTTACAACTATGGTCCATGGGCATCCGCGTAGGAAAAGTAACGGGGAAAATCAGGGATCAAGATTATGAGGACGCCAAAAAAGAAGGCAGGGGAATTATAGCCTCCATGCGAAAAGGCTTTATTCATCACCGAGATGAGATGAATCAGATCAATCGACTAATCCAACAAAGTCAATATCCTGTCATCGTTGTGGGTGATTTAAATGAAACCCCCTATGGCTGGGCCTATGGAACCATTCGCGAGCGCTTAAAAAATTCGTTCGAAGAAGCTGGTCGTGGTTTTGGATTTACATTAAATAGAAGCCCTTATTTTGTTCGGATCGACAATCAATTTTTCTCGGACGATTGGAATATCGTCCAATTTAAAACCTTGCGTAATATCAAATATTCAGACCATTTTCCTTTGATTGCTGATTACACATTGAAGAAAAATGAGAGCAGGAACTAACCAATTATGGAAAGTTTTAGGTACCACATTCGGAGTGGCGGTCACGCTTGGGGGAACCGTGGGCACTGGCATTTTACGCAAACCAGGACCCATCGCGGCAGCCCTACATAGTCCCACTTTAATTATCGCACTTTGGGTTTTAGTCGCCATTTATGCACTATTAGGTGTTAGTTGCGTGCTCGAATTAAGTTTATCCATTCCCAAAGCAGGTGCTTGGTATGGTTACGCAGAACGTGCATTCGGTCGATATATTGGATTTTTAGTGGGGCTATCTAGTTGGCTCGGCACCGTCACCGCCCTCGGCTTTGGCGCCTACACGTTCTCGGAATACCTGGCCATCCTTTTTCCATTATTAACAAGCTACCTGGTTTCCTGCAGTTTAGGGATTTTAATTTTGCTATGGGCTTTTCACCAATTGGGTGTAGTCCTAGCCGGAAAATCCCAGGAATGGCTGAGTGGAATTAAAGCGCTTGCCCTATTGTTTTTTATCGGCATCTGCGCATTCATGGGAAATGGCGGCGCCATCTCTGAATCCCCCTCGGCGCCCATCGGCCTACCTTTATGGTCGGGAATTATGACAGCATTGTTGTCCATATTTTACGCGTTTGACGGTTGGCACACCGCCGCCTACTTCACCGAAGAGAATAAAAACCCGGAAAAGACAATGCCTAAATCGATGTTTATAGGCGTGATCGTTGTGGCTTTCATTTACATCATGATTAACATCGCCATTTTATATAGCCTACCTTTTTCTATTTTAAGCCAAAGCAAATTAGCCGCCGCCGATACCATGACCTATATTTTTGGTGCTAATATGGGAAGGTGGATTACATTATTCTTGATGATCAGTATTTTAGGCATTTTAAATACGCAAGTGATGTTTGCGCCAAGAGTCATTTTTTCGATGAGTCGGGATGGCCTATTCTTTAAAAAGGCAAGCGAAATAAATGCGGTAGGCAGCCCAAGTTTCGCCACCCATATTACGTTGGCACTGGCATGCTTATTTTTATTAGTCGGCAAGGAGATAAACGAAAGACTTTCTGATATTGCCACTTTCTTTTTTGTCGCTAGTTACTTGTCAGGATTTGCAGCCTTAATCAAACTCAGGATAAAAGAACCTAATTTGCAAAGGCCATTTCGCGTTTGGGCTTATCCCTATTTGCCTATATTACTCGTGTTTTTGTCCTCCCTATTTTTATTGGGGACTTTATTGACAAACCTACAAAGTGTCATATATGTCATGATGTTTATTGGGCTCAGCTATGGAATTTACCAACGGTTCCTAAAAAAGAATTAATCTAAATTTTCTAGAAAATTGATCACATCGCGCTTGCTTTCCGCGACAGGATGGTTGGCCAAATTAGTCATGATGGAAAACACATAAGTCTTCCCTTTTGAATTTTGGAAAAACCCTGATAAATCATAGGTATTGCTAAAGGAACCTGACTTAGCCCAAATGACGTGATCATCCGATTTCAGCTTAACACTTTTTAAAGTCCCTGACTTACCTGTTTGTGGTAGCAAATAATGTAAGTTGGCCGGTTCCAATTTTTGAGACAAAGCCGTTAAGATTTCGATAAAATCCATGGGCCTAAATAAATTATAGCGAGATAGGCCTGATCCATCGACCCAACGAGCTGCTTTCAAAAATTCAAAATTCGATTCTTTCTTCAAACGTGAAATGATCTCTTGGGCCCCACCAGGCCATTGGTTTTTCGCGCCAATTAACAACAATAATTGCTCGGCTATCATGTTATCGCTTTCATGCAGCATGGGTACATATAAAGAATCCAACAAACCGGTATACTGAATTTTAACCAAGGGGTCCATGGCTTTCTTTTGAACCACCACATTTTTTTTGAGTGTATCTGCCAATAATTTTGCCGTCAAAGAGGCGGAAGTCACAAAGGGAACTTGCTGAACCTTCCGTTCTGACTTCAAAGCTGGCAATGTAAATTCATTTTTCAAGCGGTCCCTAAGCACATAATTGAACGAATGAGTCCCTGAAATAGCTGATTCAAAAAAGCGTGGAGCCATCTCCCATTGTTGGTTATTAACTGAAAAACCTACCAGATTTCCATATAGGGGCAATGGAGAAATCTCAGCGGAATAGCTATCGTTGTAGTCGTCCCAGGACCAACCCGAACCCAAAGGAGGAATTTCCTTTTGTGGCGCACAATATACGAGCACCTTATTTGATTTGCTTAAATAATCAATCAGGGATGAATTTTTAAAGGATGGATTTAATTGGGTCGGATCCCCAGTACCCCAAAAAAACAAGGTATCCCTTTTTTCTAGGTAGGCAAATGAAGGTATAGAATCCCCTAAAAAAGACTTAGCCATTAAAAATGTGGCCAATTTAGCATTGGAAGCAGGCATGAAAAACTGATCTGCTTGGTGAGAAAAAACGATTTTACCGGTGTTTAATTCTTGGATTAAAATACCACTGGCAAGCTTAGAAAGGGGGGATTTGCGAAATGAACGATTCCAGCGAGTAGTAGAACAGGAAAATAGGCTTGTCAAAATTAAGAAAACGCCTAGTGCTCTAACAAATTGATTCGACATATAAATATTTCCAATGTTAAGTAAAGGTAAAAGGTTCTCCTAAAAATCGATAATTTTGGTTTAAATTTTAGACAATTATGTTGGTTGGCTTCGTCATTTTTTATCTACTCTTAAACTTAGTGGTAGGCTGGTGGGCGAGTAAAAAAGTGCATTCTACTCAGGATTTTATTCTAGCAGGCCGGTCGCTTCCCTTTGCCTTAGCCACCATGGTGACTTTTGCCACATGGTTTGGATCCGAAACAATGCTAGGAGCGCCACGTGAATTTGTTCATGGAGGAGTATTAGCCATTATAGAAGAACCATTTGGAGCTGCCTTAGGATTACTCATCGTGGGTTCGATTTACGCCAAAAAGCTGTATCCGCTCCCCGTGTTAACTTTTAGTGATTATTTCAGAATTAGGTTTGGGGCGATGTCCGAAAAACTATCGGCTATCGTGATGATCCCCTCGTATTTTGGTTGGATTTCAGCCCAGCTCGTTGCCCTGGGCATGACTTTGCATTTGCTTTTACCCATCACTACCGAAATGGGAATTGTGATAGGGGCCGTTTTAGTCATGACCTACACGCTCTTAGGTGGTATGTGGTCGATCACCATTACTGACTTTCTACACAATATAATTTTGATTGTTGGACTTCTATTTTTGGCCTATTTGTTTTTGGATAAAATTCCTGATTGGGGTTTATTTATAGACCAACAATCCCCAGGATTTTTCAGGTTTATTCCCAAAGAAAACACGTGGGTGGATTGGTTGACCTATAGCGCTGCCTGGATGACCATAGGTTTAGGGTCTATTCCCCAGCAAGATATTTTCCAAAGGGTCATGTCGGCAAAAAGTGCTGAAACTGCCTCAAAAGCTAGTTTAGCCGCCGGAATGATGTATCTAAGCGTTGCTATGCTACCCCTATTAATTGCCCTCATAGCCGTGAGACTTTACCCAAGCCTACTCGCTGAGGATGCTTTATTAATTCCAAACCTTGTGATGAAATTCACCCCCTATGGAGTTCAAATATTATTTTTGGGTGCGCTACTTTCCGCCTTATTAAGTACCACCAGTGGGGCTATTTTAGCACCGGCAAGTGTCTTAGGAGAAAATTTATTGAAACCAATGCTTAAAAAACCTGATGACAAAAAAGTTTTATTTTACATTAGAATTTCCGTTGTCCTGGTAACGGGGGCATGTATTTGGATGGCCATTACCCGACAAAATATTTTTGAATTAGTGAGCGAGGCATCCGCTTTTAGCCTTGTGTCATTATTTATCCCTTTAAATGCTGGTTTATGGTGGAAAAAAGCGAGTCCGATGGGGTCCCACCTGAGTATGGCCGCTGGGTTATTAGTCTGGATTTACTTTAATTTCATTAATCCAAATGATATTCCATCCGTTTGGTATGGTTTAGTAGCCAGCATGATTGGATTACTTGTAGGTACGGCTTTTTATCCAGCAAATCTCCTTAAACCCAACGCTGGTCAATAGCGCCAATGTACTTTCCCGGTTTTTGAAGAAATAGCATATCTTGTAATTCTACTGACACATTAGGATACATGTTTAATTTGGTAATCTCTGAAATGGATACCCAAACTAATTCAATGGCACTTGTTTGATCCGCTTGAAGAATCGGAAGGCCTGCAATAATTTTACCTTCAAACAACAAATGAACGGAGGCATCTCGTTTATCTGAAGCTAAAATTTCCCCTACAATCAAGATATTTCCCACTTCTACTTCGATCGCTAATTCTTCTTGACATTCACGAATAATCGTTTCTGGAAAAGTTTCCCCTGGATCTGGATTGCCCCCTGGTAAATTGTAAACAAATTCTGTACCATATTGGTACTTCATCAATAAAATGTGATTTCGTTCTACTAGAACAAGTGCAGGTCTGCAACGCATAAATTATGGGGATTCACTAAGAATTATTTAAATATACGATTAATTTCGCCAACAATTAAAGAATTTTACCTTTGCAGCAGATAAACAAATAATGTATGTTAGTTCAAGATGTTTGTGTAGCCATGGAAAAGTGGGCACCCATTGCATGGCAAGAATCGTATGACAATTCGGGATTGCTCGTTGGCCATAGAGATGCACCCGTAACAGGCATCCTCATTAGTTTAGACTGTACGGAAGAGGTTGTGGACGAAGCCATCAAAAGAGGGTGCAATATGATTGTTTCGCATCATCCCATCATTTTCAAAGGATTAAAAAAAATAACTGGAGCTAACTACGTAGAAAAAACCGTCATTAAAGCCATCCAAAATTCCATTTCACTTTACGCATCACACACAAACCTAGATCACGCTCCTTTGGGCGTAAGTTATCATTTAGCCAATAAAATAGGCCTGAAAGGAAAAGTATTAATGCCCTTTTCAAACGCCTTAAAAAACCTAAGCTATTTTGTTCCGGAAGCTTTTGAAAAAATAGTCAGGGAAAAATTACATGAAGCAGGTGCTGGAAATATAGGCGAATATAGTTCATGTAGCTTTTCGAGTGAGGGAACGGGCCGATTTACCCCTTCGGGAAATTCAAATCCCTTTCAAGGAGAAAAAAATGCGCCCTCGACTGAAAAAGAATTGAAAGTGGATATGATTTTCCCCTCCCACCTAGAAAATGAAATTCTCCAAGTACTGAATGAAGTGCACCCTTATGAGGAAGTAGCCTATTTTATCACGAGTTTAAGCAATCGCTGGCAGGATGTGGGCTCAGGGTTTATAGGCCAATTAGAAAGACCAATGAGCTCGGAGGAATTTTTGAAGCACCTTAAAAAACAATTGGACTTAGGACAACTTAGACATACGGCCCTATTGAAAAAGGAAATTCAGACCGTAGCCGTCTGCGGCGGAGCGGGTAGTTTTTTACTAAATGAAGCAAAAAAACAAAAAGCAGATGCCTATGTATCAGCAGATTTTAAATATCATGAGTTCTTTGATGCAGAAAATAAGTGTTTAATCTGTGATATAGGACATTATGAATCGGAAGTAATGATAAAGGATACAATCCTTGATTATTTATCAAATATTTTTAGTACTTTTGCCGTTCTGAAAAGTGATATTTGCACTAATCCAGTGTTATATACTTAAAAATTAAGAGAGGTTTAATACTTTCAAACGTAACAATAATAATGGCTACAGTAACCGAAACAACGATTGCCCAAAAGTTAGAAGCATTGTTAAAGCTTCAGACAATAGATTCAGCCTTAGACAATATCAAGAAAGTAAGGGGTGATTTACCTGAAGAGGTGCGCGACTTAGAAGATGAAATTATTGGGATGGAAACGCGTCTATCTAAATTCCAACAAGAAATTGAAACTTTGGATGATCAAATTTCTAGCTACAAAAATGCTAAGAAAGAATCTGAAAAGTTAATTATCAAGTACAAGGAGCAGCAGATGAATGTGCGCAATAACCGTGAATTTGAAGCTATTTCGAAAGAAGTAGAGCTTCAAGGAATCGAAATGGAAATTGCAGACAAGCGTATTAAGGAGATTGATTTCAAAGTTTTGAATAAAAACGATGAAGTTGCCGGAGTAGAATCTGCCCTATTTGAGCGCAAAAAAGATTTAGAAATTAAGCAAAAAGAGTTAGAACTTATCATTGCAGAAAGCGAAGAAGATGAGCAAAAGTCTTTAAAGGATCGTGAAAAAGCAATGAAAATAGTAGATGCTCGTTTGCTAAAGTCATATGAAAAACTTCGCGACAACGCTAGAAATGGTCTTGCTGTGGTTTTGGTAAAACGTGGCGCTTGCGGAGGATGTTTTAGCTCTGTGCCACCACAAAGACAAACCGATATCAAGGACAAGAAAAAAATTATTGTTTGCGAGCATTGTGGTCGTGTTTTTGCTGGAGTTGAGGATGTAATTCCTGCACCAGAAAAAGAAAAGAAAACAAGAGGTAAAGTTACCACCGCTGCTGCAGCCGCCGCTGTAATAGCTGAGTAATTGTACCGGATTTATATAAAAAAACCCTTTGCATATCCTGCAAAGGGTTTTTTTATATATGTTCAAAACAGGACAATAGCTTATTACGAGTATCTATTTTAGCATAGTAAGCAAGGCGCTCAACTTATCTTTCAGGTCCTTACGGTCCACAATGAAATCTAAAAATCCATGGTCCAAGACAAAGTCTGAGCTTTGAAAACCTTTGGGTAAGTCCTTGCCAATCGTTTCACGAATCACACGTGGACCAGCAAAGCCAATTAAAGCCCCAGGTTCAGCAATATTAAAATCGCCTAACATCGCATAAGAAGCTGTCACTCCTCCTGTTGTAGGGTCGGTTAATAATGAAATATAGGGGATTTTTGCTTCGGCCAACAGCGCCAATCTGGCAGAAGTTTTAGCCATTTGCATTAATGAAAATCCGGCCTCCATCATTCGGGCACCACCCGATCTTGAAATCATTAAAAAAGGACTCCTTGTTTTAAGGGAATGATCAATCGCACGGGAAATTTTCTCTCCTACCACTGAACCCATCGAACCACCGATAAAGCTAAAATCCATGGCAGCAATGGTAATCGGACTTCCATTCATTTCTCCATAAGCAGAACGAACTGCATCTTTCAATCCACTTTTTAATTCCGTGGAAGCCACTCGGTCTGTATATTTTTTAGTATCTACAAAAGAAAGTGGATCCCCAGATCCCATTTGAGCATCCAATTCGGTGTATTTGGTCATATCAAAAAGTAATTCAAAATACTCCTGTGACCCTATCTTTTCATGGTAATTGCAACTAGAACATGTATAAGAAAACAAACGATGCTCTCTCGTATGTATCGCCTTTTTACAAGACGGACATTGATACCACAAACCATCTGGTGCCTCGCGCTTAAATTCTGTGGGTGTTTGAATCCCTTTATCTTTTCTTGAAAACCAAGACATAAAAAATTATTTAATGAACCGACCCGTATAAATCGGAATGCAATTTAATAAAAACCCATTATTTAATGAGTACAATTTTTCTACTAATTAATTTATCACCCGTTTGCACATGTAATAAATACGTCCCTTGCGCTAAAGCAGATAAATCCAACTCTTCCTTGAACAAGTTTCCAGTTAATTGGTATTTTTTTGAAATAAGCATTTTTCCCATCATATCTGAAAATACAATATTTACTGCTTTATTTTCAGTCCCCACTAATGGCATTTGGATTAATAAGCGACCGCTTGTCGGGTTAGGAGAAACAAGTAAATCCCTGATTTCCGTACCTGGCTCGATAGCCAAAATCGGGTTACTAATGGTACTGGCCCCTTGAATATTTAAGTTGTCAATCCACCAACCCCAACCGTGAGCCCCTACATCTGCATGTAGTCTAAATCGGATAATGACTTGGTCTCCCGGCTTAAATTTACCTGAGGCCAACATATCTATTTCGCGTTTTTTCAACAAAGATGGACTGCCTGTAGCAGTCGAATTACCATCTTTATCCGTCTTAGATTCCCAAGCCTTTAGCCAAACTGAATGGGCATTAGCATCCCAGCCATCGGTAAAATCAAACCATGTTTTACCCAAATCATTAGATCCTTGAACAATTACATAATCGAAAAAATTTCGATTCACCGAACCGTCCACATTCAAAAAAGCTTCCCCTAGTTCTCCAGGTTCTACTAAAGCTACTTCGTCAAAATAAATTTTAGCTGTATCAGACCTAATGATAATGGGCTTCAACAATATGGCATCGTTGTTAGTGAATTTATCTGATCCTCCACCTCCATCATACGATTCCTCGACACCATCTGCATAAGGATGTTCCGAATTTAAACTAGGTGAGGTAAAGCCAGCGGGCTGACTAAAATTTAATCCTTTTAAATAAAATTCAGAAAAAGGTTGTTGGTCAAAATTATTTACATAAGATTTGGTTGATGCCAAAATGTTGATAACCTTAAATTCATAAAATCCATTGGTGGGTAAATTAACCACATTGGTGATTTTGGCTTTATCCTTAACCACAATTCTATATTTGATGACGTCACCAGATTTTAAAGTACCCGCTAAAAAACTAAATGCGGTGGAATAGGAATAGGTATCGCCAACAAGCTTTTTAAATCCTTGCCCCTTTAATGCAGCGCCATTAATCGAATATTCCATGTAAATGGTATCGATTCCTATATTGTCTTGGGCCAATAAAGTAGGCAAAGGAATAGTGGTCTGAGAAGTAAATATGTATTTAAGTGGATTTGAATACACGACGATTGGCTTAACCGTATCTACCCCTATGACAAATTCGTTGTAACTCCCAAATTTTGTACCTGCAATGACCGGGGCCTCAGCTGGTGAAGTGAATTTTTTGCCAGATAATTCATTCGCAGTCCAATAATAGGACACTTTTCGATTGGCCGTCGACTTAGGCAAACTGAGCAAGTACGAATAGGTATTTTTCCCAGTCTTGGTAAAACTAGTCACCGGAGTCGCAGACAAGATACTTTTGTCAATCGAGTACATGAGCTTCAATGATTTCTCATCCCAAAGTGTATCCGAATATACCTTTGCCGAAAAAAGCACTTGGTTCTCTTCTGTATCCCTAAGTTCCGCATCGATAATATTAGAGGAATACCAGCCAATATCATTGAACATCCCCTCGACAATGGGTCCCAATTGGGCTGTGATTTCGCCTGGTGCAATTTGAGGAGTCATTAATGCATTGATATTGCCTGGCGGGTAGGTGTTTTGGTCCACGTGATAAACACTGGATCCTTCCATATATCCTAGAGGGTTTGTCGGAAGTCTTTGGGTAGGTTTAGGAGCATAGAGTCGCGCCGGCGACCTATCATTATTTCGCAAAACAGAACTGGACGAAAAGTATAAACTATCTGATATTATCTGCTTAAATATTTGATTGGAATTATTCTTATATGCTACTGTGTCAACAAGCCGCTTGTTTTTACTATCAAAAATAAATTGGTCAAATATCCCTGGGTAACCATAACCTGCTTTAGAGAGACTCGTGGAATTAGACGTTATATCCGCCTGAATTTGGCCAATAAATCCAAGGCCGTGGCCCATTTCATGCAATGCAACCGAATATAAATCTATTTGTTTATTAGTAGGCACACCGTTGGTCCCAATAAACCAATCCGGATAATCCGAATTAAAAGTGGCTATAACATCTGATTCCCCTCCATTTAAATTAGCATGAGCCATTTTTTCAGCCAATGCAATGGGATACCAAGTGTTTAATCTATTAGCCCCTACAAAATTTCTCACACTCGAATAAGCTCCAGCGCTACCTAATACACCTGTAGCCAAAGGACGCCATTTTACATAAATTCGAATAGGTATATCAGACTTCAAAAAATTAGCCCAAGTAGCCGCTGCCTGTTCAAAAACTGCTTTCACATTCGCTGGAGGAGGTACTTCGTAGGTAACAATAAACTCACTTGTACTAACAGTAGATAAATTAGTTGACAAGGATTTCTTATTCGCTTTTTCAAGAATTTGAGCTAAGGTTTTATCATAATAATCCTCTGGAAGTTTACGAATAATCCCTGATTTTTCAGGAGTATACTCCTCAATCATCTCGCCCGGTTTCATCTCCATTTTTAATTTCTGCGCAAAAAGGCTATTAAAAAGACTGAAAACGAATAAACTAACCAATAAAAAAACGCGCATTATCTATGATTTAATTTGTTAAAAATAGAAAATATTAAAACATTTTTTGAAATAAATCGACAAAATTAGGGCTCGTCATGTGCGTATGGGATAATTCCTCCGCGGTATGCGAAGTGGTGATTCCTACCACCTTCATCCCGGCAGACAAGCCGGCTTCAATTCCTTGAAGCGAATCTTCAATAACCCAACAATCTGCAGGACTTATTTGGACTAATCCTGCGGCACGAACATAAATTTCTGGATCTGGTTTTCCTTTTGTCACTTCAGCCCCGCCTATGACCGTATCAAAATAGGACCGAATACCTAGGCCATCTAAAATAAAGTCAATATTCCCAGGTCCAGCAGAAGTTCCCAAAGCCGCCTTTATTCCATACGCTTTTAACAAGGTTAAAAAATCCATTAAACCAGGAGCTGGCGCTAAAAAAGGCTTATAAAAACCCCTATAAATCAATTCCTTCTCTTCCTCAAATTCACTGATTTCTTCTTGACTGATTTCGCGTTTTAAAAGCCACTCAAACGTATCCTTGGAATTCAATCCATTGAGGTCTTTATAAAAAATTTCTCGAGTTAAGTGGATCCCATGACGTTCACAATACAATAACCAAGCGTCAACGTGGTAAGGCAAATTGTCAATCACCACCCCATCCATGTCAAATAATACAGCCTTCTGTGCCATCGAATTAAATTGTTATTTTTAAACCATCTTGAGCTAAAAAAACATGCTCAGGGAGCTCAGTTTGCACCTCGGCATGTAAACCCATCATGTGACTCAAATGCGTTATATAGGCCTTTTCGGGCTTAATTTTTTCAATTATCTCTAAAGCTTCTGCCAAGTTAAAATGCGACACATGTGACGTTTTTCGCAAGGCATTAATCACTAAAATTTTGGACCCTTTTGCTTTTTCTAATTCTTCATCTGAAATAAAATTAGCATCTGTGATGTAGGTAAAATCTCCAAAACGGAAACCTAAAATATCGATAAAATAGTGTCGCACTTTAATGGGGATAATGGAAACACCTTCGATTTGAAAGGGTTTGTTTTCAATGTAATGCACCTCAATTTCAGGAACACCTGGGTATTTGTTCTCGTCAAAAGCGTAGGCAAATTCGCGTTTCAATTGGTCAATGACATTTTTCTGCCCATATAATGGAATCGAAGATTTTTGCGCATAATTAAACCCACGAATGTCGTCCATACCCGCGGTGTGATCCTTATGCTCATGGGTATAAATGACCGCATCTACATGCTTAATTCCTTCTCTAAGAATTTGTTGGCGAAAATCAGGACCGGTATCAATGATAAAACTTTTGCCTTGAGTTTCTACATGAATGGAAACTCTTAGTCGTTTATCGCGTGAGTCATTAGAACTGCAGACTTCACAATCGCAAGCAATCATCGGAATCCCCTGAGAAGTTCCCGTTCCTAAAAACGTCACTTGTATCGGGGACATACAATTACTCCGTTAAAGCTTTCACTTGAGAAACTAATGCGTCAAAGTTTAATGGCTTAGCTAAAAAATCATTGAAGCCCGCCTCTTTAAATTCTGCCATCGAGTAATTTCTTGCATTTCCCGTAATCGCAATCATAGGGATTTTAGATTTGCTTGCGTCACCTAAAGCGCGTACTGCCCTTGCACATTCCATACCATCCATCACGGGCATATTGATATCTAATAAGATAATATCAAAATCAGCTTTGGCTAATTCGTCTAAAACTTGTTGGCCATTTTTCACAGCATGAATCTCGAAATTCTGAAATTCCAAAATCTTTTTAGCCAAATTTTGAATCACTGAACTATCTTCTGCAATCAATACTTTTTTCATAAGAACCGAATTTTAACGTGACGTAAACTTATAAGGGTAAAAATAGCCAATGAAACCTGCATTTCAAATCAAAAAATCATAAAAAAAGCGATTCCTAAAGAACCGCCTTTTATTTATTTACAAAGCCCTTATTTCACGTAAAATGAAACAGAAGTCTTGTCCCAATCTAAAGTTACTTGGCCCGTAGCCGAAACCCCAATCGTAAATCTTTCAGACATTTTATGCTCACTTGGTTTTGCCATGACGCGTAAAACATCTTTTTCAGCTTTGTAGGTATAATGGCCCCACATTTTAGCTTCCTTATTGAAAATGATCGCCCATTCTGTTTCACCGGGAATCGTCAACAAAGAATAAACGCCTTTAGCTAATTTCTTACCTTGAACCGTCACATCGTTTGAAAATTCAATGGTCGTGGCTTCGTTGGCCCCTGTTCTCCAAACTTCCCCAAAAGGAACTAATGCCTTCTGAGCTTTTGTTCCAAAAACCAACCTTCCCTTCACTGCAGGTTGTGCGTATTTAATCATCACCTCAGTATTACCCACTTTTTGAACAACAACTGCGGGAGGAGAAGGGACTTGAGTTTGTGCAATGGCACCAAAGCCTACTAGGCAAGTTAAAATAACGAATAATTTTTTCATGATTTCTGTTTAAAAATAGTTTTACAAATTAAGCCAATAATTTAATTTTAACACCAACGCTCGGTTACGAATTTGAAAAATTTCTGGAAAATAATTATCCGTATACACTAAAAATAAATCTGATGCAGGCTTATAGCGCCACTGTAGTCTAGCATTTAAATTGACGTTTTTTGTTTGTTGGTTCAACTGGAAAAAGGTGGCAAAAAATAATTTATTTGAAAAGGTGATATCGATCTTTGGCCTAATAATCCAAAATTGACTAGACACTTTTTTTGAAGCGGCTACATCCGTGCCCGGAATTAGAACATCTTGAATATCATTGTAATCTAGGGCCATAGAAATACTTCCAAAGGGCTGGAAACGATATCCAAACTCTCCTGTAATGCCCGTACGCCAGCCATCCCCATAATAACCCCCAAAGCGGGCGGTAGTTGAAAAGGTCAATAATTTAATAGGGGATGATTTGTATAAAAAATTAATTGCATTCCATGCATGCTCCGAGCCTCTTTTCAAGGCCGGATTGCCCATTCGGGTGGCATCAAAATCATATAAAAGTTTAACATAATCATACGAAACAAAAGTCCCAAAACTTGATTGATCTTTAAGTTTTCCCTCAATGGCTACGTAAGTGGTATTATCGGTTTTGACTCCTTGGTTATTCCAAAAGTTCATGGAAGTGGCCTTTAGAGTTGCGTAAAATAGTTTAGATGATTTATTTTTCGGGTAAAATATTTTACCAAACTCAGGATTGATAAATGTATAATTCACCCGAGGTACATATCCCACTTCAGGGTTATAATTGGCTCCAACCCATTGGTGTTTCCAACTAAAAATCCAGTTATTATCTTGGTAGGCTAGAGAAGCTGCATGCGAAAAATTTTGGTCCTTATTCTGAGGAGTCAAAGATCCATAATAGAAAATTTTACCGGTCCAGAAATTATTCGCAGATGCTAGATTATATTCCACACCGATATTGCGATTGTATTCCAAAAAGCCATTTTGTTTTTGTAAGTCTGTGTCAATAAACGATTGCTTATTGATCATAAAAACGCCCATGTTAGAGCGAGCAAATAATTTCCGCTGAAAGGCCACCATCGAATAATTTTGCGTAGGAACTCCTTTGGCTTCTATTCGCTCAGATTGCACATTCAATACTCCGATGCGCCAGTCGTTTGTCAACTTACCACTCAATCGGGCCCCGTAAGTAATAGGCGTTTGTTCATAAATACCTGTTTTGGGATTCAATGCTAGGCCTATTCTCCTC
Source organism: Cytophagaceae bacterium (assembly GCA_947460975.1). Classification (GTDB taxonomy): domain Bacteria; phylum Bacteroidota; class Bacteroidia; order Cytophagales; family Spirosomataceae; genus Aquirufa. Next base: position 200,550 of record CANHGO010000002.1, on the reverse strand, counting down.
GAAAAAAATGGACGAATATTTTCCGTTCCAAAGCCATCAAACAAGTCCGAATTCTCGATAAAAAACTGCCTTTTTTCAGGATAAAATAATTCAAACCGGTCCAAGTTGGTTTGTTGGCGATCCACATCCACCTGTGAAAAATCAGGATTTAACGTCATATCTAAATTCAAACTTGAACTTATGGACACCTTAATATCGCCCCCTATTTGATTTCTAAAAATCGCCGGATTCTTTGTCTCATAATTAGCCGATACTCCTGATAAAACATAAGGGATAACGGATATATTTTGCTTGGGCGTTGGCGGTGGCGTATCCCAAACCAATACCCCTGCATAGGCCAATGAGGCCGTTGGGAATTGTCGGGGCACAGGTGCCCAGGCTGATTTTTCCTTGGCCTTTAAATCTAAACGCGAGAAATTTATCCCCCAGCGAGTTGAATTTCCTCGATAACGAATGGATTTAAATGGAATAGCCGCTTCAAAAATCCAAGACTTATTGTTATAGGTGGTAGCCGATTCCCATTTATTGTCCCAATTTAAATTCATCTTAGCTCCTTCCGACATTTGGCCATCCCACTGGGCTCCGGCGGCATTGGCACCGAAAGAAAAGCCCGTTGTTTTATCCTCAAACGTATCGATGAAAACTAAGAAGTTGTCATTGCTACCAAATGAAAAATCTCGCTTTAATGACTCGACGACATAATTGGACTCCGATTGCAAAAAGCATTCCGCAGAAATATACAAATACTTATCATCGTAGGTCATTCGTACATCCGTCCTTAACTTAGAACATAAAGTATCAAAAGGATTAACCATCATAAAATCACTCACCGCAGCGGCAGAATGCCATGCGGGCTCATCCAATTTTCCGTCAACCTTTAAATTTCCCTCTGACTGCTTAATGTGCATTTTATAATTTTCATTTCTTTTTTGACTAAAAACGAAGAGGGGTATGCCCACCAAAAGCAATAAGTAAATATATTTTTGCATAGTTTATTGTATCCTTAGCGTACAAAGGTAATCTAATAATTGATAGGCTTTTCCTGAGTTATGGGGAGAATCAAAATAAAAAGAACATTTTTAAAAGAATGTAAAGAAAATCCTTTTGCTTGTTTTATTTTTGCAATTCGAAATATATTAAACTATGGGAAGAGCATTCGAGTTTAGAAAAGCAAGAAAATTTAAGCGTTGGGGACAAATGGCCAAAACCTTTACCAAAATTGGTAAAGATATTGTGATCGCAGTCAAAGCAGGTGGACCAGATCCGACAGCTAATTCCCGCTTACGTGCCATCATTCAAAATGCGAAGGCTGTCAACATGCCTAAAGATAATGTAGAGCGAGCGATTAAGCGTGCCGTTTCAAAAGACCAAGAAGATTACAAAGAGATTGTTTATGAAGGATATGCATTGCACGGTATCGCCATTTTAGTGGAAACAACCACAGACAACATCAACCGAACGGTGGCTAATATACGGTCTTCTTTCACTAAATGTGGAGGAAGCTTAGGAACCCAGGGGATGTTGGATTTCATCTTTACTAGAAAATCAGTATTCAAAATTGCCGCCAAACCGGACATAGATTTAGAAGAATTAGAATTCGACCTGATCGACTTAGGCGGCGATGAAGTTTTTTTAGATGAAGAGACAAACCAAATCAATATCTACGGTGAATTTACCGCATTTGGTGCCATACAAAAGTTTTTGGAAGAAAAAGGGTTTGAATTGATGGGCGCTGACTTTGAACGTATTCCGAACGAGACCAAAGACCTAAGTGAAGACCAAATCGCCGATGTGGAAAAATTAATTGAACGATTAGAAGAGGATGATGATATACAAAATGTGTATCACAACATGACCTAATTTACTCCAGATTATTTTTTAGCCGATACAGATAAGGTGCCTTATGTGCCCCACCCGTATATTTTTTCTCAATTCTTTCTAAGATATCCAAACTCAAAATCTTTCTTTGAAAGTTGGTTCGAACAATAGAAGTACCCAATATAGTTTCATACACTTGTTGGATTTCTGACATGGTAAAAGTTTCAGGTAGTAAGCCAAAAGCAATTAATTTGGTATCCAGGCATTCCCTCAATTTGACCAAAGCTTTATCTACAATCTCATTATGGTCTAAGAACAAACGCCTAAATTCATTCACATCTTGCCATATAAATTCACATGAAATATCCCCTAGCGTTACATTCACCTTGCTATAGTCAACAACGGCTAAATATCCCATGGTGATAAATCGACTCGAAATCCAATCCAAATCTTCCTTAGTTCTAAAGATATCACTTTTGATTTTCTCAAATTCTACTCTTGCATTTACGTTTCTTCCAAACTCTCCAAAACAGTAAAACTGCTCTAAAAAAATACCCGATAAACCCGTTCGTTCACTCAAAACCCTTTCTGCCGCATCATTTATACCTTCTTTTTTCCCAACAACACCGCCTGGCAAGGACCATACATCTGAATTCAAAAACTTTAAAGTCAAGTACTTAAGTTGGTTTTCATGAAAACTAAACACAACACAATCCACTGAAATTCCGGGTAACCAATCTTTGGATGAGAACACTGTATCCTTCATAAACTAATGCATTTTTTTTTCTAAAATAAACTCCCTGATTTTTGTGGAGAAAATCAGATAACCCTTCTCATTTAAATGCAATCGGTCTGCCACAAATATATCGGGCATCACCGTACCATCAGGTAAATAAAATGGAGAATGCATATCTAAGAAGAACCTTCCTTTTTGAGATTTACAATAATCCGCTAACCATGAATTAAATTGTTTTTGCTTGTCAACAATGGTAATTCTTGCCAAACTAGGACGCACGGCCAGATATACTAATTTTGTTTTAGGCAATACCTTCTTTAATCTGTTTGAAAAATCCTCATATTCTTTGGCTAAATCTTCTGGACTTTTGCCCTTGTTCAAATCATTATCTCCTTCGTAAACCACGACGGTACTCGGCGCATATTTCACGACCATCCGATCAAAATAATACAAGGCATCTGTCATCGTAGATCCACCAAATCCCCGATTGATTGCTGCAATCCCGGCCAAATCCGTTGCAAAGGTTTTCCAAATACGAAAGCTAGAACTGCCTATAAATAAGATTTGTCCTTTGGCAGGCATCGAAATAGAATCTTGCTTTTCGTAATTCCTTATCTCTTTTTCAAAAGCTTGTTGAGCCCATAATGGGCTAGAAATAAAGCACAAAAAAAAGATTATTTTTTTCATATTATTCGTTAGGGTATTTCAACCCAATCTCAGCCCGAATTTGATCTAATAATCCCATCAACTCCTGACTAAATTGATGCGTCATTAAACCATTTTCAGTTCTACCTGCTCTTAAATCATTTTGAACTGCATCTGCCTCATAACTATATCCCCAACCCAATCGCTCTGGCTCAAACACCGTATCCACTTGAGATTCGCCTTCGTATACCGACAGGGTAATTCCCTTCGTCTCATGAAAACGTCCATGCATGAAAATCTTACCTAGGGTTCCAAAAATGGTACAAGTCGTATCTGTCTGCGCCGCAAAGGTTGAAAAAAGAGTGGCTGTGGCGCCCGACTTATATTTCGTCACAATCGAGCAGTTCATGTCCACGCCAGTACCGGCCATCACACCCGTAGCCTTCAATTCAAGCGGTTGGCCCAAAATTAATTTCGAAATAAATAAAGGATAAATTCCTATATCCATTAATGATCCACCCGTTAAATAAGGATTAAACCAACGAGCCTCTTCGACATAAGGCAATTTGATCCCAAAATCAGCTTCCAAATGCAGTATATCTCCAATGACTCCCGAAGCTAAAATCTCTTGAACTTTAGCCACAGACGGATGAAAACGTGTCCATAAAGCCTCCATTAAAAAGATGTTTTTCTCACGGGCTTTAGCAATCATTTTAGCTACCTGACCTGAATTAATCGCAAATGCTTTTTCACACAAAACAGGTAAACCAGCATCCAAACACAACAAAGTATGCTCATAATGTAAACCATGCGGTGAGGCGATATACACTACATCGATTTCCCCACTCGAGAGCATGGCCTCGTAAGATCCATAGGTCTTTACGTCTTTTGAATAATGGGATGCAAATTCTTGCGCTCTCGTGATGTCGCGCGAAGCAACCGCCGCTAAATAACCATCCGTCACATAGGCCAAATCATCCGCAAATTTGCGAGCAATGCCTCCACAAGCTAGTATTCCCCAACGAATGGGTTGTGTCGTTTTCATATAGGTTTAATTTAAAATTTATTTCTTCAAATGGTCAATCAAAACCTCCACTTGGCTCACGTCAACCGCAGGGAAATTAGCAATACGAATTTGTGTTTCTTTCATTTTTCCATACCCCGCACCTACCACCATGCCCGTTTCTTCCTTCAATCGGCCAATCAATTCCCCCGCTAAATCTTTGCAATTTAACACCACAACTGTAGCAGAACGATGCGATTCATTTTCAACAAAAATATCAAACTGATCCGATTTTTTGGCAAAATCATATAACATACTGGCCTTTTTATCCGTATCCTTTCTCACATGATCAATCCCTATTTTATTCAAGTCCTCAGCCACCTTGCCCAACACATAAATCGCAATTACATTAGGTGTTTCCGGAGTTTCATAGTTGAGATAATTTTCCCACAAACTAGGCAATGAATGATAAGTACCTACAATTCCTTCATTTTTTTTAATTTGCTCCGACTTCGCCAGCATCGCTTCATTAGCAATCCAAACTCCCAAACCTGCCGGCATTCCAAAGGCCTTTTGAACCGAAAACATAGCCGAGTCAACTAAATTATAATCCAAATTTGTATAAGGCGCGGACGAAACCATGTCCACAATAACAAACTTATTTTTATTAGCTTTCTTCAACTTATGAATTTCAGTTGCACGCATCTGAACACCCGCACTTGTCTCATTCGCAGTGCAACAAATTAATTCGGCATATTCAGGAACCGTTATTTCGTTGGCATCAAAACCCTCGCCAAAAGGTTTTTGAAAAGCATTCGCAAACTTATGCAACTCCTTAGAAAACTCGAAAAACTTTTTCGAAAATGATCCATTGACCAAATGAAAACTCTCATGCTCCACCGTATTCATTAACACCCGTTCCCAAATCTCCGTAGCCGAACCCGTAAACAAAATCGCATGGCTCGTAGGTAAATTCAAAAGCTCCCTTAACTGCTCCACTGTATGTTGGTAAATCTTCCGGAAAGTACTTGAACGATGTGAAATAGAGCCCAAATTTTGCCGAAAAGCCTCTCGGTAATGATCCTCGACCGTAGGAAATAATGCCGCGGGACCCGGTGTAAAAAATATAGATTTATGTGGGCTCATCGCTAATATAACATTCTAAATTTAATCGTATCGTTAATCAATTTCAACTCATTCACTATTTCCTCAGAATATTCTTTGGCCACATCGGTGATTACATAGCCTGTTTTCTCCGTCGTTTTTAAATATTGACCTATGATATTGACCTTGTATTTAGCAAATACATTATTTATTTGAGCCAAAATACCTGGAACATTATGGTGAATGTGCAACAAACGGTGCGCGTCTTCTAAAGGAGGCAATTGTAATTCCGGGAAATTCACTGAACCATAGGTACTTCCATTATTGATAAATTGAAGCAATTTAGCGGGCACAAATTCACCTATATTGGCCTGCGCCTCCTCCGTACTACCGCCAATATGTGGCGTTAAAATCACATTAGGCAAGCCCCTCAATTCATTGACAAACTCCTCATCATTCGTTTTTGGCTCAACAGGAAATACATCCACCGCCGCTCCCCAAACTTTTCCTGATTTAATCGCATGAACTAAAGCCGGAATGTCCACTACATGTCCCCTCGACAAATTCAAAAAGATCACATGATCTTTCATCCAAGAAAACTCCTGCGTTCCGATGATATTGGTATTCGACTTTCTCCCGTCGACATGCAGACTTATAAAATCTGCAAGCCCGAAAAGCTCCTTCAGTGACTTGCATTTCTTTGCATTCCCTAGAGCAAGCTTGTCAACGATGTCATAAAAATAAACTTCTAAGCCCAAAGCCTCCGCAATGACAGAAATTTGAGTTCCGATATTTCCATAGCCGACGAGGCCTATTTTCTTTCCTCTAATTTCGTATGAATTTTTGGCCGACTTATCCCAAATACCCGCATGCATTTTGGTCGACTTTTCGAAAATATCACGAGTCAACATCACCATTAAACCAATAGATAGTTCAACGACACTTCTTGTATTTGAATAAGGCGCATTAAAAACAGCTATGCCCCGAGTTTCACATTCGGCTAAATCTATCTGATTTGTCCCTATGCAAAATGCCCCCACGCACATGAGTCGGGATGCATTTGGATGATCCAATACTTTTTTCGTTAAGCTCGTTTTAGATCTCAAACCTAAAATAGAAACATCTTTAATCTTTTCAATCAATTCATTTTCATCCAATGCCCCCTTCAAAAGTTCCACTTGAAAACCTTCCTTTTTGAAAGCACTAACAGCCGCTGGATGCACATTTTCAAGCAATAAAACCTTAATCCGAGACTTTGGATAAGACTGCGCCCGACTCAAGCCATTGATATATAAAAACTCGTCCAATGAAGGCACCACATAATCAGCTTTATCAGTCACTGCTTTCCGAGAAACATTTTCCGTGAAAGCAAAAAAAGTATTGGCCAAGCCAGATTCCCGTAATTCATAATCCGTAATCCCATCGCCAATGACAAAAACCTCTCCCTCTAAAGCCAAAGACTGTAATAATTTGACCTTCCCCTTGTCTTGAGAAAGTAAATTAGTTGGGTCATAGCCTGTAATATTACCCTCCGCATCATAGGTAAAAGTATTGGCATGGACATGGTCCGCCGCAATACCCATTTCCTCCACCACCGGAACGATGAAGTCCTTAAACCCACTAGAAATAATTAAAATCCGATCCGCATACTCCTCCAAAAAATCTTTATTACGCTGAAAAGAATCAGAAATTTTCCCTTTCAAAAATGTAATTAATTGGTCTACATGAGAACGATTAGCAGGCAATAAAGCCACTCGATCACGTAAAGAATCTGAAAACAAATATTCCCCCACCATGCCCTTATCCGTAATCTCACGAATTTTTGAGACAATTTCTTGCTGCTTAGGATTGCCCTGAAGCGCAATTCTTGCTAATTCATCCAAGCCCTCTACTTTAGTAAAAGTGCTATCAAAATCAATCACAATGGTCAATGGGTCTATCGGTATATTAGACATCTTATTTTAAATTTCGTCAATTTTTAAACCATTCAGCCGCGCGCTTTTCAGACCAAGTAACTCCTTGGTAATTTTTTGGATAAAACCCACAATGACCTCCGTATTTGGGAGCTTCTAAATAAACAAAATCCAATGATTCTGCCAATGTAAAAGGGATACACTCCTCAGTCAAAAAAGGGTCATTCTGTGCATTCACAATTAAAACCGGAATGCGTATTTTTTCCAAAAAATAAAACGAACTATTCTGTTCATAATAATCCTCCGCATCTTTAAAACCATGCAGCGGGCCCGTAATAACATCATCAAAATCTTTCAAACTCTTAATGTTTGCCAACATACCAGTCGTAATATCGTTTGGATATAATGCCGACTTTTCGGTGACTTTTTTTATAAGAGTTTGTAAAAATCGATGCGTGTAGATGCGGTTTTCCCAGCGGGCCAACTTCCGGCTACTGCTAGAAAGGTGTAAAGGTACAGAAAATGCTACAGCTTTTCGAATGAAATGAGGAGGATTTTCTCCCTGCTCACCTAACCATTTTAACGTTAAGTTTCCGCCGAGCGAGAAGCCCGCAAGCGAAATTTGATTCGCTCCCCTTAGGTTAGCCTGCCGAATAATAAAATCCAAATCATCCGTTGCGCCACTATGGTAAAAACGTAAAGCTCGGTTTATTTCCCCTGAGCAACTTCTATAATTCCAAGCAAGAATATTATACCCTTCACTTTGCATCATGTGAATAAGTCCTTTCACATAGTGCCTGTCACTACTCCCTTCTAATCCATGCGATATAATAAGTAAGGGTGTTTTGTCTATGTCCCCCTGATTTAGATACCAATCCACATCTAAAAAATCACCATCATCCGTATTCAAACGTTCTCGGATAGGCTGATGTGGCAATATCACATGGCGGAAAAGCGCAGGATAAATGCTCTGGGTATGACCCTCAGGCAACCAAAAAGGCGATTTAATCGGATTTTTAATGGGTATTACTGGCACAGCATTAGATAAAAAAGTCGGGGATTAATTGGTCTTCACGAGTCGCAGGATTTACTCGGTATGCGTCAAAATTCACGATCCCCTCTTCCCTCAATACTTCCTCATCGATATAAAAATGACCACTGACCGTATGGGCATCCCGATTTAAAATCACGGCGGCTGCATCCGCCATGATACTCGCTTTTCTTCCTAATTGCATCATGTCCGCATTTCCAATCGCAAATTCGATCGCCGCAGTGGCAATAATCGTTTTTGGCCAAAGCGCATTAAAAGCTACTTTGCCCTTAAACTCGGCAGCCATCCCCAACGTACACAAGGACATCCCAAATTTAGCCATGGAATAAGCTACATGATTTTCAAACCAGCGTGCCTCCACATTTAAAGGGGGCGAAAGCGTTAACACATGCGGATTTTCTGATTTCAATAAATAAGGTAAACATGCCTGCGCGCACAAAAATGTTCCTCGGGCATTTACTTGATGCATTAAATCATACTTTTTCATCTCGGTGCGCAGCGTTCCCGTCAACTGTATCGCCGATGCGTTATTGATCAAAATGTCAATCCCACCAAAGGTTTCCACCGCTTTTTGGACCGCCGATAAAACCTGATTTTCGTCACGAATGTCAACAATGCAAGGCAAAGCCTTACCTCCCAAGGCTTCAATTTCTGAAGCAGCGCTATAAATGGTCCCCGCTAATTTTGGATGCGGCTCAGCCGTTTTTGCGGCAATTACTACATTAGCGCCCTCTGAAGCTAGTTTTTTGGCGATCTCTAACCCGATTCCTCTAGAAGCGCCTGTGATGAAAACAGTTTTATTTTTAAACATTTTACCTGATTTTTTATTTATCAATAAAATTACGATTTTCTTCTAAAGAAGGATACAAATTAAATATTTGCATTGTACTTTTGTAAATTAATTTTACGATTCCATCAGAATGATTATACCATTTAAGTCAGTTAGTATTTCTCACCGTACCGCACCACTCACAATCCGTGAAATGGTCGCTTTGAATGAGGAAGAAAGCAAGGCGTTTGCGATCAAGTGCAAAGACCTTTTTGGCCTAAATGAATTATTAATTGTGTCCACCTGTAATCGTACTGAGTTATATTATACTACGCAGGCAAACATTTCAGAGGATTTAGTCAAAGCCCTTTTAATTGAAAAAGGAATTGAAATAACCTCGGAATTTCTAAACTACTTCAAGCACCTGAATGAAACAGAGGATTCATTAAGGTATCTTTTTGAAGTAGCCACGGGATTGCAATCCAAAGTAGTGGGTGATTTACAAATCCCAAATCAGATTAAAAAAGCGTATCAATTAGCGGCTGATTTAAATTTAGCAGGACCTTATTTGCATCGCTTGATGCATACTATATTTTATTCCAATAAGCGGGTAGCCCAAGAAACTTCCTTTCGAGATGGTGCAGCTTCTGTTTCTTATGCGACAGTAGCCCTGGCAGAAGAGCTTTCTCAAGCGATTCCACAGCCTAAAGTTTTGATTTTGGGTTTAGGTGAAATCGGCTTAGATGTTTGCAAGAACATGGAAGAAAAGGATTTTGCTGAATTCACGATCATGAATCGTACGCAAGAAAAAGCAGAGAAAATAGCCCAAGGAATGCCTTTCCGAGTAGCACCTTTTGCTGATTTATGGGAAGAAATTTCAAAAGCAGACATCATCATTTCATCGGTTCGAACGGAAAGCCCAATCATTACCCTAGATGAAATAAAAAAACTTCAAGTACTTTCCTTTAAATACTTTATCGACTTATCGGTACCCAGAAGTATCGAAGACGGAATTGAAAAGAATCCAGGAATATTACTGTATAACATTGACTCATTAAAAGAACGAGCGGATGAAGCTTTAGCTGCCCGAATGGCCTCTGTGCCAGATGTCCGCGTGATCATCGAGGAAAGTATCGTTAGTTTTAATGATTGGTCCAAGGAAATGGAAGTTTCTCCTACGATCCATAAATTAAAAAATGCGCTCGAAAGTATTAGGAAGGAAGAAATCAACCGACATATCAAAGGATTGAATAAGGACGAAATCGAAAAGCTGGAGAAAATCACCGCTAATTTGGTCCAAAAAATCATGAAGCAACCCATCCTTCACTTAAAAGCGGCTTGCAAAAGAGGTGAATCTGAGAAAATGGTTGATATTTTGAACGAACTGTTCAATTTAGAGCATATAGAAGAATTCGAATCCTAATTTTTCCCAGGCATGGACAGCAAGGTTTTAAACCAATTGGCCCGTTATTGCGCCTATCAAGAACGCTGCGTCTCCGAAATCAAACAAAAAATGAAGGACTTGTTGGTGGGCGAGTCAGACTACGCCAACTACCTAACTTGGCTTTCCAAAAATAATTATTTGAATGAAGCTCGGTTTGTCGAACTATACGTCCGATCAAAATTCAATCAAAAACATTGGGGTCGAAATAAAATAATGTTTGAATTGAAAAAAAGAGGAATTCCCGAATCAATGCTTAGCAATGTGTGGAATGACCTAAATGAAGCTGATTACATTGATCAATTGACAAAAATATTGCACAAGAAAAAAGCGGAAATAAAGACGGGGACAAGCCAACAAAAATACCAGAAGTGTTATGCGTTTGCGCTTTCAAAAGGATACGAGTCAAATCTAATTGTGACTCACTTAAAAGGCCTTTTTTGATTTAATTTGCTTAAAAACATTTTTTTTATACCTTTGGGGCATGAATTTTGAAAACAAAACTTATTACATCGGATATTATTACGCAGGGTATTTCCATTGCGCATAGCCGGTTACATAGGTTTTAAATATAACTTACTAACAACCGGCCCATCGTCGGTTTTTTTGTTTTATGAGCTTACATATATCCACAGCATCTAGATTAAATACCGTTGAAGAATACTATTTTTCAACCAAATTAAAACAGATAGCCCAATTTAAAGCAGAAGGAATACCAGTCATTAATATTGGCATTGGTAGTCCCGATTTAGCGCCTTCGCAAAAAACGATTGACGCCCTAACCGCTGCTGCAGCCAATCCTGATCACCATGCCTACCAAGGATACCAAGGAATACCGGCTTTAAGGAAGGCTTTTGCTGATTTTTATGCCTCTCATTATCAGGTAGAATTAAATCCCGCTTCAGAAGTTCTTCCTTTAATGGGATCCAAAGAAGGAATTATGCACATCGCCATGGCTTATTTAGAGGCTGGGGACGAAACACTGATTCCCAATCCTGGATATCCCACGTATCAAGCGGCCTGTTCGTTGGCGGGAGCAAAAGTTGTACCCTACGAATTATCCGAAAAAACGGGTTGGCTTCCTGATTTGGCCGCGCTTGAAGCAAGGGATTTATCCAAAGTAAAAATCATGTGGGTGAATTATCCACACATGCCCACGGGAGCAAAAGCGAATCATGCATTTTTTACACGATTGAAAAATTTTGCGGAAAAGCATTCCATATTAATCGTGAATGACAACCCCTATAGTTTTATCTTAAATGATGAACCAATATCGATGCTCGCCATTCCTGGAATGATGGAGGTAGGCATTGAATTAAATTCTTTATCCAAATCCCATAATATGGCCGGTTGGAGAATCGGCGCCCTATTAGGCAAATCGGAATTTTTAAATCCTGTATTAAAATTTAAATCCAACATGGATTCGGGCATGTTTTTGCCTTTACAATTGGCAGCAGTAGAAGCTCTTTCGGCAGATATCAATTGGTTTAAACAGCAAAATACCATTTATAAGACGCGCCAAAAACTGGTTTTTGAACTGCTCGATTTATTAGGATGCGCCTATGACCAAGCGCAATCGGGTATGTTTGTATGGGCTAAAACACCTAACAATTTTAGCTCAGGCTATGCATTATCGGATCAAATATTAATCGAAAATGCAGTCTTTATAACTCCTGGAGGAATATTTGGATCTCAAGGAAATGAGTATATCCGTATATCTTTATGTGCCAAAGAAGAAATTTTTAAAGAAGTCATTCAGCGCATTAAATCAAAATCAAATGGAATCTAAACAAAAGGTAGGCATTATCGGGATTGGGTTAATTGGCGGTTCCATTGCATTAGGACTTCGTGAAAGCGATTGGGCTTCTGAAATCATCGGAATTGACACCAATCCTGAGCACCAATCAAAGGCTTTATCGCTCCGATTAGTTGACCGTGTAATGACTTGGGAAAATGCATTAAATGAAGTAGATGTTTTCATCACTTCAACTCCCGTTGATGTCCTAGTTCACATCATCCCTCAAATTTTGGACCACTTAAAACCTCATCAATTAATCATCGAAGTAGGCTCTACCAAAACCCCTGTTTTTGAGGCCTTAAAAAATCATCCAAAACGCGCCCAATTCGTATCGACACACCCGATGGCGGGTACCGAATTTTCAGGCCCCGAAGCGGCTGTTCTAGGACTTTTTAAAAGTAAAACCTGCGTCATTTGCGATAAAGAATTAAGCTCAGCTTCGGCCATACAAATCATTGAAGACCTGTATACCCATGGACTACAGATGCAATTGATTTACATGGATTCCATCGGCCACGATGTCCATACAGCCTACATTTCACATATCTCTCATATCTGTTCTTTTGCCCTGGCAAATACCGTTTTGGAAAAAGAAAAGGATGAAAAAAGAATTTTTGAGCTAGCGTCCACGGGATTTGAGTCGACTGTCCGATTAGCCAAATCTTCCCCAGAAACCTGGAGCCAGATTTTTCACCAAAACCAGGAAAATTTATTAGATGTATTAGATGAATATATCAACACGCTGCTAAAATATAAAGGCTTAATGCTCGCTGGAAGTTATGACAAACTCAAAGATGAGTTAAGCAAAGCCAATGACATAGGTAGAATCCTAAACAATAAAAACAAATAAGGCCTTTGGTGAATTTCCAAAAGCCTTATTTGAATTTGTACTTTAAAATATTTATTTACGCTTCTTTTTAAACGTGCAATCGCTCGGTTTTGATTTAATGAAATAGGATTTATAATTCAGGGCCAAAGGATCCATGCAACCTTCTAAATTTAAAATTTCTATGTTTTTAAACTCGACAGGATGGCTTTCACTTTGCAGGGAGATGTAACCTTCGGCCAACAACTGTCCCTTAGTCCCAAAAACAACTTCTTGGCCACCCACATTACCTCCGCCAATTTGAGGTTTTTGATACGATAAAACAGATTGCCCGTTGATCATGTGCTGCACTAATGAATCGCCAAACACATATACTTCCGCTTGCACCCATTGATCGCCATGATAAGTTTCTGAAGAGGAATTGATGCAATGTGGAGTAAATAATTTTCCATTCATTTCCACATTCGTGCCTGGCGTACATAAATTACACGTGGTCCGTTTGTCCTTACCATTACCTCCTAATAATTGGACTTCAATCGAAACTGGAAAATCCTGGTTTTTCCCCATCGTTTGCGGAGCCTGGCCATGAATCATAATTCCACTATTTCGCGTGGCCCAACCAGGCCCATTGATTGCCTGGTCACCTACAAATCGATAGTTCAAACGTATGCGGTAATAACTGAACTTGTCTTTATAAAAAATATGACCAAATCGCTCATTGAATGAATCATAAGCATCATACCTCACCACAAGCTTGCCATCTTCCACGCGAAAGGTGTTTCCAAAGTTTTCACCGGAAGCATAGTTTCTGATTTTAGGCGTCCAACCCGTCAAATCCTTTCCATTAAACATGGAAATCCAATTTTCTTTCGAAGCTTTTTGCCCCAACAAACTAGTGGAGACAAACAATAAAAGCAAGCCTAATTTTTTCATAGTAAGTTTAGTTTTTTAAGTATATGGTTTCCTAATTTTTTTCCTTGTGATTGACCCGAAGTGATTCCATCCATAAAATGAATGCCCCCATAAAAACGTGAAATACTCGCTTCTTCAGCCGCTTGATTAAAAGATTGAAAGGGCCGAGCCTCGATGCCATATCTCGTTTCCACCGTATCCACATATGAAAAGTTTTCCCCCATAAAATGTGTTAATATCACAGCGGCAGTAGATGAGACCGTTGAATGACCACTCGGGTACTCAGGAAATGGAGGCGTCTGCAAAAATGGCTTCCACGTAGGGTCAATTAATTTCCGAATGGCTGTTTCTGGGCGGATGCGGTTACTGTGGAATTTCTCGCGCCAACAAACCCAAAAGGCATCTTGTAAGCTCACAGACAAAACGGCGCGGACCAATAAACTATGCCCAAAGTCCAATTTTTTCTTTGCACAGGCAATCGCAGAAATCCCCATCCAATGTGCGCCAGGAGAAATCTTCTTCATGGCGATTAATAAGTGTCCATTGGAAGACAATGCAAAAGGGTTACAATCCCAAAAAGCAGCAATTTTCTGTTCCTCTTCTTTTTTGCCTGCCAAATATACTTGCTTTGCCAAGGTATAAAATCCGGAACGCGGATCAATAGAATAGGCTTTAGGAGGTTCAATTTCAAAACCCGAAACTTCAGATTCAGACAATGAATAATTTCTAATTTTAGAAAAATAAGGCTCAACCGCTGGAAAGTAGCCCGGTGGAGTTGGATACCAATACCCTTCTTTCTTATCTGGGGTGTAACGCGGAAAGTTAGACAAGGTATTATATCGGTCGGCCTTTGCGTATCCTAAAATATTCTTGGCCACTAATGCGCCAATATCCTTAGAATTTTTGATCACCTCAGAAGATAAGCCAATCGATTTGCAAGAATCCAAATAATTATTTTCCCAAAGTTCCATCCGCTTTCCTGAAGGCTGGATTTTCCTAGAAACTTCCATCATGGCAATGATCGCTGCCAAGCTAGGATCCGAATGCGTAAAATCGATTTTCTCAAAGGTTGGATACCCATTTAAATGTTTCGAAATACGAGGTAGGGTGGAGTCATGGGCCGAAATAACCTGATATCCTGCTAAGCAAGTATAGGAGAAAAATCGCATAGCCAATGGGGGATTTGTAACATCATGAATCATCAACTCCGTCATTTCACCCAATACTTTATCAATCTCCCTACCCGAAAAATCTACTTTTTTATTTTCTGTTTTACAAGAAAAAATAGCGTATAAACCTATCGCAATAATTAAAATTTTCCGCATCATTTCTGTAGTTTATAAGACTCTACACCGAAAGAATTAATGCCGAAAAACCATTGATCGTCAACTTTCAACATCGACCTCACATCCCCTTTCAACCAAAATCCGCTCTTTTTTTGCGGCACCAAATTAAAATTCAATTGGCCATCCCCCAGCAACAAAAGTCCATAATTAGCATCCATTTTCCCGATCCGTAATTTGGCATGATTCATATTCCCAGCCATAACTATATCGAAATGACCATCTGCATTTACATCAGTGATTTGAAAAGCAAAAATGGGTGAAGATTGCACGATAGAAGGTAAAGATTTAGACTCGTATTTCCCTCCAGCATTTAAACTAAATAATGATGTTTTTAATTCCGTGGCTTGGTAAATTTTAGCATCCTTAAGTTCATCCTCTGTAAATATATCAGTGAGCTTTGCCTCCGCAAAACTTTGATAATCTGTAAATCGAGGACGCATCATTGAAATCTGTTCTAATAATTCATCCCTTGTTAAAAAAGGAACTTTTATACCCTTGACATAGGTAGTCAAAATGGGCTCAACGGACCCATTAGAGTCAAAATCCTTCACATACAACTCCATAGGTTCTGTGACAGAAGCCTTATATTGAGAGTTTAATCCTTGGTTCCCAACCAATATCTCAAGCTTCCCATCCTTATTCAAATCTTCAATGACCAGGGTATTCCAAAGTCCAGATGGAGATTCGTTAAAAAATGAAGCATTCATATTCTTTGCTTTCCCTTGTTCAAAATTAAAAATCTGGATAGGCATAAACTCTCCAATAATGACCAATTCAGGTTTACGATCGCCATTTAAATCCTTAAACTCGGCATCAGTAACCATACCTACCGATTGAATTTCGGGATAATTTTTACTTACGTCTAGAAATCTTCCATTCCCCTGATTTAATAATAATTGACTCTGAGGAATAACAGGATATTGACCAGGAATGACGCGCCCCCCCACAAAAAAATCAGGTAATTTATCCCCATTTAAGTCGATTTGAGTGACACTTGAATGAGAACCCGCAGGAAGAGGTAATTTGTTTTTGGATAAAGAAAAATTACCCTTTCCATCGTTTATAAAAATCCGATCTTGCAAATAAGTAGACGTAGGTTCCAAATTAGCATAACCGCCACTGGCCACATATAGATCTAGATCTCCATCTAAATCTATGTCAACAAACAAAGCATCTGAATCTTCAAATCCCTCAGAACCAGAAATGCCAACTGGCCGAAATTGACCTCCTTTTTGTTGGATAAATACATGGGCAGGGTTCCCTTGTGAAGCTCCTACAAAAATATCAGAAAGACCGTCTTGATTTACAAGGGAAGATTTTAAAACGGGCCCGACAAATGACAGTGGATTGACCAGTTGAGTTTGTCGTTTAAAGTCATTCACTGGATTAGCAACAGGTGTTAAAATTAGTGGCGCGGCTCGAACAAAAAAGGATTTATTTTCAAGTTCTTTCGTTTTAATTAGTTGAGCATCTTTCTCAAAAAATGAAATATTTTTAACTTCTTTAAATCCTTTAAGCGTTTGAGATTTACCTGAATTCCAACGTACTTGAACCGAATCAATCTTGGCCAAATTACCTAATCCTATATGCAGGCGTGGACTCATACTGGATTGATATCCACGGTACATATTGGCATAAACGACTTGGGTTTGGCCATTTTGAAATACGCTTACGCTGGCACCGGCACCTTGGGTATTTTCACCTTGTCCATGCAAGTCAACCGAAATAGACTTGTTTTCTTTATAAACTTCGTTGCTTTTATTCTCATAAATCGAAGCAGGCTTATTGATGTTATTGACAATCAGCTCCAAATCTCCATCGCCATCTAAATCTGCATACGCCGCCCCATTGCTATTGGTCGGCATTTCTAAACCCCAATCGGCCGTTACATTTTTAAAAGTCGCATCCTTTTTATTTTTAAAAATATAATTGGACACATTGGAGGCAGGCATTTTTTGCACAAGTTCCAAGACATTCTCCCTTTGAATCGAATTTTGATTATTTTGAACATAGTCACCCATGTACTTCAGGAAATCTAAATTGGTATAATCTCTTAAATATCCGTTGGACACAAAAAGATCTTTCCAACCATCATTATCGTAGTCGGCGAACAGCGCACTCCAGCTCCAGTCTGTGTTGGATATTCCGGCCAATTGGCCCACCTCGGAAAACATCGTGTTACCTGAAGCATTATTTCCAAGATTCAGCTGAAGCATATTGCGCATGATTTGATGCCCAAAACCTACCTTTAAATTGAAATCATACTTTTCATAATTATCAGGAGACATCAACAGTTTTTGCCTTACATTATCTTCTGGCAACATATCTAAGGTAAAAATATCAGGTAGAAGATCGTTGTTGACATCGGCGATATCATTCCCCATCGAAAAGTGGGAAATATGACCGATACTCAAATTAATCGTATTGACGAATGATTTACCTGCCTGATTGATGTATAAATAATCGGGAATGGTGTAATCGTTGGAGACATAAAAATCGGGCCAACCGTCTTGATTGACATCTGAAATTCCCACGGCTAAGCCGTAAGAAAGTGTGGAACTTTGTATTCCTAATGCTTTTGTTTGATTGATGAATTTTCCTCCTTGGCCTGGATTGACAAAAAACTGAATTCCTGAATTTTCATCCGGTTTGTTTAATAAATCGGCGGTGCTGGATTCGTCCAAAACGGGCAAGGATTTTGGATTGTGGTTCACTAAAATCATGTCCAGATCTTGGTCTCGATCATAGTCGAAAAATACGGCATGTGTACTATTGGATGGACTATCCAACCCATAGCGGGCGGCCTCATCTTTAAATATAGGAATGCCAGCAGCATCATTCCCTTGATTGATAAACAATTGATTTCTTTTTTTATCAGGCGGCAAATTCCCTGAATAACATAGGTAAATATCTAATTTATGATCTCCATTTATATCCACAAAGCTAACGCCAGTCTTCCAGGGACCTGGTCTACCCGTCACGCCAGCCTGTTGGGCCACCTCCTTAAATTTCAAATTACCTTCGTTAATATATAAATGATTAGCCTCCATGTTGCTCGAGAAGTACATGTCTTCTTTCCCATCCCCATTGAGGTCACCCGTAGCGACACCACCCCCATTGTAAAAATATTCATACATGAGGACATTGGTATTTAAACCTTCTTGAATATTGTTTTGAAAATTAACTTGGGTTTGTTCCGGACTTAACAAGGAAAACAATTGAGGTTCGGAAGCCTCCACAGATTTATTGGATTTTTGACATCCAAAAACAACTAGAAAGGGTAATAAAAGATAGTATTTAGGCACGAATTATTTTTTGATAAAAATAAAAAAAGGAAATGGGAAAGTCGTTAAACTTTCCCATTTCCTTTAAAATTAATTTGGATTAATATCCAGGATTTTGAACCAAATTTTTGTTACGGTTCATTTCATCGCGGTGGATAGGCAAGAAGAACATCTTATCTGCCCAAGCGCGGTTTTCCTTTCCTGGATCCATAGGTACAACTTTATATTGATAATCGTAGCTAGTAGGATCATATCGATAAAGTGAAACCGTTTTACCAGGTTTTAAAGTTCCGATCACATTAATGACTTGAACTTTGTTTCCTAAGGTCGTCGGAGCAATCATCCAACGACGTGCGTCATGATAACGTTGTTCCTCGAAGGCCATTTCAATACGACGCTCATTGCGATATCGAAGGCGCAGAGCATTTCCACTTTCAGTGACCGCTGGCATACCTGAACGGAAACGAACTTTGTTTAACCAAGCACGAGCCTCAGCATCTTCGCCTAACTCAATACAAGCCTCCACATAATTCAACACTGCTTCAGTATAGCGGAAGAAAGGCCAAGGAATTTGTTGCCACGTATTTTGGTCAATAATCGCTGGGTTAGGATCTGTAAATTTACGGAAATAATATCCCGTATAGCTTCCGTTCCAGTCTTCAATAGAACTCTTACGCGTATCTAATCCAAAATAAGGAACTTTTGCTGAACCTGAGTTTATTTCATACTGTCCAGTTTGAATTTGATTGAATGGGTCTTTTGGAGCTGCACTAGCCGAACGAGGCTTCCAAGCAGAACCGTCATACATCAAGGTCGCATAAAAACGAGGATCACGATTTACGTAAGGAGCAGCTGAATGATCTGCATTTGACCAAGAAAACTTAGTACCATCCATCATTTCATAATCATCTACGAAATTTTGAATCGGTGCATTTCCAGCCCAGTTGTTATATCCATTAGGCCCGTTAAACAAACCGATACGTCCACCATTTTCAGCTTTAGCATTAATGAAATAACGAGCGAAAATTAGTTCTCTTTCTCCTCCATTTCTGGATAAAGAGTTGTTCATATAATTTGTTGTTCCAACTTCTTTCGAAGCAGGTTCAGATAAATTCAATTGATTACCTAAACCTGGCAAATCTAAAACAGCTTTGGCTGCATTTTTAGCTTTAGTCCAACGCTCAGTACGAGAACCATCCACATAAGCAACAAATTCTGGATTTGTATAGGCTGCCATCGCAGCAGATTTAGACTTAGCTGTACTAGCATCATATAAATCACTAGCTGCGTACAATAAAATACGAGATTTTAATGCTAATGCAGCAGCTCTAGAAGCACGTCCTGCGGCCATATTTCCTGTCAATAAAGCAGCAGACTCATCACATTCCTTCTCAATAAAAGCGATACACTCTTTCATAGTGTTTCTTTTCGACAAGAATTCAGTATCAGCTAATGAGAACGACTTATCCACGATGGGAACTCCTCCAAAATAACGAACTAATTGATGATAATAATAAGCTCTCATGAATTTGGTTTCCCCATTCAATCGATCAACAGTAGCTTTAGGAAAAGTAGTCGCCTTTTTCAAGTTTTCTAAAGCCACGTTACAAGCACGTATACGAGTATACATATTTTGCCAACTTAAGGTTCCGTTAATCCAACCTGGATCAGCAGGATTAGAACGAGATTCCGTAATCGTAGTAATATTACGACCTGGGTGCGTAAAGGATGCTTCATCCGTTAAAGATGCCAACATCTGCTCATCAAAACCTCCATTACCTAAACCTCCGTAGAGTTCAGTTACAAAGGCCTCCGCTAAGCTTGGATCTGTCCAAACGACAGATTCGGAAAGTTGATCTAAAGGTTGTGTGTTGACAAAACTGTCGTTACAGCTCGTAAAGACAGTGCCAAAAACCGATAGCGCAATGATTACATATCTTTTTTTCATTGTTTTGTCTATTTAATTATTAAAAAGTTGCTGTTAAACCAAAATTCATAATCTTTGATTGTGGATAATATTGACCCGTTGAACTCACAGTTTCAGGATCAAATATTTTCAATTTATCCCAAGTAAACATGTTCAAACCATTGGTATACAATCTGCAATTCTTCAAACCAATTTTGTTCAATAATGTTTCAGGAATATTGTATCCAATTTCAAAGTTTTTTAAACGAATATAATCAGAACTACGAAGCCAATAGGTATTGTTGGCCGAGAAGTATTGATCATTTCGGTTAGCAATTCTAGGATGTACACTGCTTGGGTTTTCCACCGTCCAACGGTTTTCATAGATATCAGTAATGAAATTACCAATATTTCCCATTTCGCCTGCACTGATATATTGCATTGCACCTGCTGCTCCTTGGAATAAGATTGTTAAATCAAAATTCTTGTACGTAGCACCAATATTAATACCACCTTGGAATAATGGCAATTGAGTAAAGTCATTACGAACCATATCGTTCGGGTCGATTTTACCATCCCCATTCCAATCCTTGTATTTCATATCTCCTGGGCGCAAAGTATTCACGAGAGCTTTATAGCTTATCGTTGTTGCATCGATATCCGCTTGATCCTTAAATACCCCATCATATTGATAAGCTACGAAGGTATTCATCGGTCTGCCCGTAGAACGTTGCCATTCTGGCGCACCTGGTGCTTCATCCCAGAATAAAATCTTATTCTTAGCATAACCTCCGTTTACACCTACATTGTATTTGAAATCACCAATTTGGTTGCGATATCCTACGGTAAAGTCAAAACCTTTGTTTTCAACTTCTCCAATATTTTGAGCTGGTAAAGTCAAACCTGTCGACTGAGGAACAGAGGCATTTTTAAACCAAAGAATATCGGTACGTTTGTTGTAAAAATAATCCAATTCAAACGTTACTTTATCATTGAATAATGAACCCTCTAAACCGATATCCGAGTTAGTAGCCACCTCCCATTTAATGTTAGTGTTCGGTATTTTAGTCTCAAATAAAGTTTTTGTTTCTACATTACCAATGATGTAACTTCTAAATCCATACGTAGACAAGTACTGGTAACCCGCAATTTGGTCATTACCCATTTGTCCCCATGAACCTCTTAATTTCAAGAAATTAATCGCAGGTAATTGGTCTTTGATGAAACTTTCTTCCGACATCACCCAGCCTAACATACCGCCTGGGAAAAATCCATAACGAGTAGCCTCAGGGAAAATATCCGAACCATCATAACGCCATAAGAATTCAGCTAAATATTTTTCTTTGAAGTTATAAGCCACACGACCAAAATAGTTCAAACGAGCACGCTCATAAGCTCCACCACCATTATTCTTCTCTAAATCACCCCCTGCAAAAATTTGATCTAAAGCAGGTGAAATGAAGAAACGACGATAGGCATTGAAGTTATCTCCATCAATGGTTTCTCTATTTGTTCCAGCTAAAACAGTAATTCCATGACCATCAAATTTTCGCTCATAAGTCGCTATAGCTCCTAACAAAACATTTAATTGAGTTTCATTTCCTAATGTCAAACGAGGCTCAGCTGGCCCACGTCTACTCGCCACCAACGTTGGTGTCTTTCCATCCGCTTCAAAACCACTTCCTTTTTGGTAAAGAGTCCATGGCGTTTCCCATCGCTTTGTTGCACGAATACGCTTATCGATAGCAGCCGTACCTGATAATTTCAATCCTTGAATCCAAGGGATTTTAACATCCAACTGACCATTTGTTTGGAAATAACTTTGCTTATCACGATCATAACCCGTTTGGTTGGTTGTGATAACCACTGGATTTTGACCATTTTCAATGTCAGGACCTGGTAAGCCGTTTGGCCAGAATGCTTGCTCCTGAGGTTTACCTCTCATTTGCATCCTAAAAATTGCACCGGCTGACTGTGTTGGGAATCTACGATTTTCTTCACGACCTAAAATACCGATTGACAAATTCACATTTTCATTAATTTTCGCATCTAAGTTTAAACGCAAATCATATTGCTCAAATCCCGTAGCTGAATTTTTATAAAAAGCATCTTGATTTTGATAGCCTAATGAAGCCAAATACTTGATATTTTCACTTCCTCCACTCATTTGAACATTATGACGTGATTGAGGTGACCATGATTTCAAGGTTGATTTATACCAATCAGTATTTGGATAAAGCCAAGGATCAGAGCCATCTGCATATTTTTGAATGTCACTTGGACTATATGGAGCTTTTCTACCATTATAAACCCCTGAAGCCTTATAAGCAGCTGTTGCAGCACTCCATTGGTTTGTTGGCAATTGGTATATATCCAAATCATTTAACATACCTACATACTGAGATGCATTTGTTAATTTAGGAACGACTGTCGGATCCGCAAAACCTTGATTGAATGAATAAGATAATTCAGGCTTCCCAGACTTTCCCTTTTTGGTTGTAATCAAGATAACTCCGTTTGCCGCACGTGCTCCATAAATAGCTGCTGACGCATCTTTCAAAACAGAGATCGTCTCAATATCAGCGGGATTAATACGGTCTAAACCTCCTGCACGGTTTGGAATACCATCGATTACGATAAGGGCAGCATTCGCACCATCACCACCCAATGTATTTGCACCACGAATACGAATCGTTGATCCGTCATAACCAGGCTCTCCAGAACGGTTAACCGCAACTACCCCAGCCATACGACCAGCAATTGAATTACTTAAGTTAACACTTGGCGATTTCTGTAGGTCTGATCCTTTAACCGACACAACAGAGCCGGAAACAGTAGCCTTTTTCTGAACACCATATCCTACGACAATAACCTCAGACAGGCTTTTTGCATCAGGAGTAAGGGACACATTGATAATACTCTGGTTCCCTACAGTGACTTCTTTACTCTCATAACTCACGAAAGTATAAATGATTTTACTAGAACTACCTGGTACGGAAAGACTATACTTTCCATCCGCATTCGTCGAGGTTCCCTTGTTGGTCTCCTTAACGATGATGTTAACCCCGATCAAGGCTTCGCCTTTTTCATCGGTTACCTTACCTGTGATAGTTTGATTTTGGCCAAATGCCACCCATGAAGAGGAGAGCAGAAAGGCCAGCAAGTACAGTAACTTGCTACGGTAAAAGTTTGATTTCATAAAATGGTTTTTTAGATGTTTGATCGACCAAATAGTTAATTGTGTCGATTTTAATAAAGTGAATATAGGTAGGCTTTATTTTTAAAAAAAACTTTTTTTGAAAATAAATTATGTTTACGCGCATTTAAGGCGCTTTTTGTCTAAAACAATGACTTCGTTATACTCGGATAATCCAACATATTTGCTGATTTAATGGTACTAAAACTTTAAATAATACTATAAAATAGAAAGACACTCCTAATGGTAAAAAAAAACCGATGTAGCACAAAAAAATGGCTACATCGGCTAAAGTTCATCCCGTAAACAAAATATAGAAGCCCTTTTCCTAATTTCCTCTCGGCGCTCTAAAAATCGTAGGCCTCCAAATATTATTTTTAGTATTGATGTCTGGGAATACGTGATCTGGGTCAATTGTCACCGATTTGATCGGGATGTTGGTCGACGTTCTAAAGGTCCAAGAGCTTCCTCTTTGCCATATTTCCACGGGAAATGTAAATCGTTCCTTCGCCCCACTAACTAATTCCACATCCACCACAGCCGGCATCGCCATCTTCTCCATATTTTCAATGGTAATTAAAGCGCCTTTTGCTGGATCTTGTTCTATGTAATCCACATCCTTCACAGATTGATCTAGACGCCACAATTCATAAAACCAGGATTTCCAAAACCAACCCAAATCCTCACCCGCTCCATCTTCCATCGCTTTAAAGAAGTCTAATGGCGTTGGATGCTTAAAAGCCCAGTGCTTGATATAATTCTTAAACGCATAATCAAATCGATCCGCCCCTAAAATATTTTCTCGTAAAATCTTTAGGCCTATGCCTGGTTTGTTATAAGCTTCCCAACCTAAATTCATGGGCTGAATGACATCAGGAATAGAAATGATCGGATCCGCATATTCCCTAAACATTCTAGGTGCTATTTGATGCATATCCATTTTTTGACTTTTGAACTCTCCTTTATTGAAGGCGTCCATGGAATAAAAATTTATGAATGTATTGAAACCTTCGTCCATCCAAGGAAACTTACGCTCATTTGAACCTACAATCATTGGAAACCAGTTGTGTCCAAATTCATGATCTGTAACCCCCATCAGGGCACGTGTTTGATCCCGGTAACCGCAAAAAATAATCCCAGGGTATTCCATACCTGAAACGATACCCGCTACATTCGTCGCTACCGGATAGGTATATTCGTAAAGCCAATTCGAATAATACTCAATTGACGCTTTCACATATTCCGTCGAGCGTCCCCAGGCATTTTGCCCATTAGACTCAACCGGATAAACCGAAACAGCCATGGATTTTTTACCACTTGGCAAGTTGATCCTTGACGCATCTAATATGAATGATTTTGAAGTGGCAAAAGCCACATCACGCGCATTTGAACATTTAAATTTCCAGGTCAATCGGTCTTTTGCAGGTCTTGAAGCAGGATTTAATACCTCCTCAGCAGAACGAATCACCACGGTCGTTTCAGACTGTGCCGCCAAAGCCCATTTTTTCACTTGGTCCGCCGTGTACACTTCCGTAGGATTAACAAGTTCTCCAGACCCAACTACGATATGTGAAGCCGGCACATTAATGGAATACTCAAAATTTCCATATTCCAAATAAAATTCACCCGCGCCTAAATAGGGTAGGACGTTCCAACCTTCTATATCATCATAAACACACATCCTTGGAAACCATTGGGCCACCGTGAAAATAGCGCCATTTTTGGTTTCTTGAATACCCATTCGATCATGGCCATTCGCCGGAGACTTAAAGGAATAAACAATTTTTATTTTGGCTACGCCCACTTTTTCAGCCATGGGTTGAGTCAAACGAATTTGCATCCGCGTGTCTTCTACCACATAATTTGCCGCTTTGCCATCCACCATCACACTCTCTATTTGATATCCACCCTCAAATCCTATATTCCCAAATCTACCTCCTGAAACGGGAGTGGTTTTGCCTCCACGTGATTTGGTCGAAAATGAATTTTGATCTAATTGCAACCATAAAAAAGGCAATTTATCCGGCGAATTATTTTTATACGTCATCTCCACCTCACCCGAAATTTTACGTGCTTCTTCATCTAAAGATGCGGATATTTTATAGTCTACCGAGTTTTGCCAATAGGTTGGCCCCGGGATACCAGAACCCGAACGAGCTGAGGATGCTGGTCCATAATTCCAAAGTGGGTGAAATAATTCGTAGGCATTATATGTCGACTTTGTCTGACCAAAAGTTGAGAATGCCGCAAAAAGCAAAATGACTAATGTATTTTTTAACATTTTAAAGGGTGTTTTTATAAAAATCTATTAAAATATAGTTAATATTTCTTCGTCCAATAAACGCTTGGATAAACCTAAAGTCTTAGGAACCTCATAATGGAAGAAAAATTTCATCGTATGAATTTTATCTTGGTAAAAAGCGAGTTCTTCAGCGCTCAACCCTCCTGCTTTAATGGCCGCAGCGGCTACATTTCCTTGTTTTAGCCATTGCCATGCCACCGTTACGATACCAAACAATTCCATATAAAGGGTGGAATCGGCCAAATAAATATCAAATTTCCCTTGCATCGCAATGCCTAATTTATGCATCGTCACCTTGGTCAAATTAGCTACTTCTTCTTCTAGGATACCCGCATATTTAGTAACCAAATCAGAAGATTTACCTAATTCAATATCTTTTGCAATCCATTTTCCTAGCGTTTGAAGTGCCTGTCCATTGTTAGAAGGGATGCCTCTGCCCAACAAAGTTAAGCCGTGAATTCCGGTGGTTCCTTCATATATAGACATAATCCGCACGTCTCTAGCCATTTGTTCCAAAGGAAAATCTTCGGTATATCCATAACCTCCTAACACTTGAAGTCCTTGGTTAACCGCCAATGTTCCCATTTCAGCCGGATATGTTTTTGCGACAGTCGTCATCAAGTCTAATAACAATTGGGCCTCATCCTTTTCCTCCCCTTCTGCGCACTTCGTTAAATCATCCCAAAGAAGGCATTGGAAAAGTAATCCCATGGATCCTTCGACAATCGCTTTTTGGAAATACAACATACGTTGTACATCCGGATGATTTTTAATTAATGTAGGTGGGGTATTGGGATCTTTATTGGTCAATAAACGACCCTGAGATCGTTCGTTTGCATATTGCTTCGAGAAATGATACGCGGCAGAAGCGATATATGCCCCGCCCATACCTACACCAATTCGAGCCTCATTCATCATCTGAAACATGTACTTCAGACCTTTGTTAGGCTCCCCTACTAAATAACCAATCGATGCACCCTTATCACCAAAAGATAAATGAAGTGCGGGTGTCGCTTTTTGGCCCATTTTATGATAAACCCCTAAAGAGACTACTTCATTTTGAACCAATTGGCCATTTTCGATTCGCTTTTTGGGTACTACTAATAGGGAAATTCCCTTCGTACCTGCAGGAGCACCTTCTAATCTGGCTAAAACTAAGTGTATGATATTTTCAGAAAAGTGATTGTCGCCTCCTGAAATGAATATTTTTTGACCTTTGATGGCATAAGTACCATCTCCTAAATCTTTGGCTGAGGTGGATACGTCGTTTAGGGAGCTTCCTGCTTGGGGTTCAGTTAAACACATCGTTCCAGACCACTTGCCAGAAAGCATATTGGGTACAAATTTATCTGCTAATTCTTTCGAACCAAAGGACGCAATTAAATGAGCAGCGCCATGCGATAAACCTGTGAACATCACCACTGAATTATGAGCCGCACCCCGAATAAATTCATGCGCCCCTCCCACTAAGGAAGGAAGTTGTTGGCCACCATGCTCAAAATCAAAAGTAACTCCAATCATTCCCGACTCGCCCATTTCCTTCATATAAGGCTCTACACCAGGATGTACCTGAACCACCCCGTCGATTAATTCTGCCGCTTTCCGATCAGAATCTACGTAAATGGGTCTCAAATATTTCTCGGCAATTAAATCTGCAGAATCTAATAACATGTCAAACATGTCAGGCGTATAATCTGCAAAGCGAGGATATTTACAAAGGGAAGCACTATCAAAAACCTCCTTTAAAAGGAAGTCAAGATTTCTACGGTCGTATTCTTTTGCCATAATTTTTCAAGTATTTGAAACAAATTTGCAGAGAAAAAATATATTATGCAAGCATACTATATTTTTGTTGATAGATATCATAATTTATTTACCGTATAGACACATTGACCCCATAAAATCATTACAGTAATGGATCATAGCCGCTGCCGCCCCAGGGATGGCAA
Source organism: Cytophagaceae bacterium (assembly GCA_947460975.1). Lineage (GTDB taxonomy): Bacteria > Bacteroidota > Bacteroidia > Cytophagales > Spirosomataceae > Aquirufa. The sequence goes on along the minus strand of CANHGO010000002.1, from coordinate 172,551 downwards.
CTGGAAATTCGACGAATCGCCATTCGAAATCCTTTAAAAAAGCCGTATTTCAATAGCGCTTGTTTTGAGTATTCAGAGCAAGTCGGTTGGTACCGACAGGAATTAGGCAAAAAAGGAGATATCATTCCTTGGTACATGCGTATTAAACCCAAAAAGATTAATTTTAATATCGTACCCAATTTTTTCTCTTGAAATGATTCGCTTCCTTTTATTTATCAATTAAAAGAGGCGAAGATTTGATATAAACGCTAATTTAAATAAATTGCCTTAAATATTTTCCAACCAATATGCCGAAAATTGCTAATAGTTCTAAACTAATACTCATTTTATCGACCTTTATCTTAATTGGCCTATTAGTAAGTTCCCATCAAACTAGGAGTTTCTTTCATTCAAAAACAAAAATAGAGTTAAAGAATGACAGCCTTAGCCTTCTTTTTGACCCCAAAATAGCAGAACAAAAATCCATTAAACTGGATACTTTTTTCAAAAAACTCCAACAAAACACCGGCTTCAACGGCGCAGTATTAATTTCTCAATACGGAAAAGTCATTTACAATAAATCGTTTGGCTATGCCAACTATTTCACCAAATCACCAATAAATAACCACACGCATTTCCAATTGGCCTCCGTGTCCAAGCAATTTACCGCCGTCGCAATCATGCAATTGAAGGAAAAGAATTTGCTGGGCTACGACGATCCAATTTACAAGCACATTCAAGGATTTCCATACGATTCTAGCTTAACCATTCGAAGCTTATTGACCCATCGTTCAGGCCTTTCAGATTATGCCTATAACATGGATAAAATGTATGATAAGAAAGTTCCACTGACCAATCAAAAGGTAGTGGAAATGATGATCCGTTTAAAACCCCATATTGATTATCGGCCCAACGCGCGCTTCAGCTATAACAACACGAACTATATGTTATTAGCGTATATCGTTGAAAAATTAAGCGGCGAAAATTTCAGAACCTACGTAAAGAAAAATATTTTCGAGCCGGCAGGCATGGAGGAAACATTTATTTACGATCCATTGCATCCAGAAATGCTAAAAACTGCCGCTACAGGATATGTGCCAAGGCGTGGGGGACCAGCCGTTTCTGACTTCAATCACTTAGATGGAGTGACGGGCGATAAAGGTATATATTCCACCGTTGAGGATCTGCATCTTTGGGACAGCGCATTAAATGAAGAAAAATTAGTCAAATCAAGTACTTTAGAAGAGGCCTTTACTCCACAGCATACCATTCCGACTACCCTTCCCAAAAACTATGGATTTGGTTGGCGCCTAACGCAACTCGATAATGGTGAGTGGCTTACCTATCACACGGGATGGTGGCATGGGTTTAAAAATTACTATCTTCACAATCCAAAAGACAATTCATCCATTATCATTTTGGGTAATATGGCCGGACATTCTTTGGGAAGAGTTAACGTCGTTCAATCCATTTTATACCCAGAAAAAGCAAATTTATTTATGAAAGGGGAAGCACTTCCCTCCGAATTCACCTCTGGCAACTAATTCAATACCTTATGAAAAAATTCATCTTATTTACAATCGCTTGTTCTTGCTTCAGTTTATCAAGCTTTGCCCAAACAGACGATGAAGCGATCAAATCGACCATCAATACCTATTTCGACGGATTCACCAAAGGTGATTCGGCAAGCTTAAATAAAGCATTTTATGCAGGTGCTTTATTAAGAAACCTAAATACAGCTACAGGAAGGGTTCAAGACTCTCCCGTAAAAACTTTTATAAGCAAAATGCCTGCCGGTGGAGTTAAGGCAACAGGAAAATTAATTTCCTATTCGTATGCCGGAACCTCTGGAGTGGCGACTGTGGAGTTGCAGTTTGCCGACTTCAAATACATTGATTTATTAAGCTTATTAAAAATTAATGATCAATGGAAAATTGTTTGTAGGGTCTACAGCCGAGTGGAATCGGATGTCCAATTGAAAGGATCTGCTGCCTCAGAAGCGGTATTAACCCCGGCAAAAAAGAATTCCGCGAATGCCAAACCAAAAAAGAATGATGGTTGGTAAAACTTAGCTTTAAATTCTGCTTCTATAAAAAACACAAACGGGAGGTCTTCATTCGAAGACCTCCCGTTTATTTATACTTATTTAAAATTCTTACCAGTAGATAGGACCTTTGCCTAAATATTTTTCAGCAATAGGCATATAATAAGACTTTAATTCTTCGAAATTAGGGACCACAGGAGATTTCGTATATAAGTCATACTGATTGAAATCCTTAATCCAATCTAAATATTGAGCATCCTTTTCGTTTAATAATGCTTGATAACTTCCGCCGGTATGCCATGGATAAAACGAATGAAAACGAATCATCGCCATCCCCGCCTCTGGGATTGTATTCGTAGGATGGTTTTTCAATACTTGGTATAAATATTCATCATGCCCCCAGGCTAATTCTAAATTATCTAATCCACAACCCGGATTGTATATACCTAATTCTGAGTTATAGCGATCGACCAACATATCGGGGTTTTCCTGATTGAATTCTGGATACACACAAGTGTCAGGTAATTTGCAACCGACAACAAACACATCGCCAACTAATCCCCATTGCTCTGCTTGGCTCGTTCCGTCCTCATCAGAACCAAACAAATACATGGCTTTTCCTAAATCATGAATCAAACCTACCAATTGCATCCAATCTGGACGACCATCTTGGCGAATTCCTTCTGCAGATTGCAATAAGTGAATAATGTTAGGGAGATTTAAATCAGGGTCGCTCACGTCAATTAATGCGTTCAAACGATCCATCATATCCCATAAATCCATTGGACGTTCAAAAGTCAAATACTTTTTTTTCATCCGTTGAACATAATCATACGTCTGGCGCGTACGCATCTTATAATAATGATCCTTTACGGCCGCAGTAATATCGCCTTGCTCGTAATTACGAAATTCGGATTTTTCTTTAACTATAGTTTCCATACGAAATGATTTGAGGAACCAAATTACAAAATGATTTTAAAAACAAAAAATCAATGTGTCATCAAAGACAAAGCTATTGAGCTAAAAAGCATCAAGAAACCAAGGACAAAAAATATGGTTGGATTTAATACAGGGACAGAATTCTCACTTAAAGATGATTCATATGGATCTTCAGAAAGATACCGAACCGTTATTTCCTGGCCAATCTCACAATTTTTTGCGATTCCCTGTTCAGCTTCTCTCCTAAATTCTAAACCATTCACATGATAGGCAACGATTGGAAAATAAATAGGGAAACGACCTGAATGGTCGCCACGTGCATATCGCTTAGAAATCTCAACAATCTTGCCATAGGTTGTAATTGAATGAGACACCCACTTTGATCGTTTTTTGTATAAGAAAATTCCAACTACAATAAGGGCTACTGAAATCAACAGAAACAGACTTAAAAATAAAGTCATTGAACCCTGAAAAGGTCCTGTTGGCCTACCTGAAATTAACAAAACACCTAATAGAAACATCTTAATTTTAATGAATTCAGCTGTTAATTCCCTGAATTTTGACCAAAACAACAACAAAAAATAGTTAAAATCAAATTTTGTAAATTCTCGATAAAAATGCTTCAGGATCGAATTCGAAGGCCTTTTTACTCTTTTTTACAAGAGATTAAAAAAGTGGATTGAATTTTGATAAATTTTTATAAAAAATTGTACAATTCAGTCATTTTAGGTTTTAATTTTCATGTAGTTTCGCTAAAAAAATATTTTTATAAAATTTTTAATTTCATTCAAATTTGTATTTTTGGTCTCGAACAAACCAAATAATGATGAAAAGTACTGTAAAATTCCAGCTCATTGCCATGATGTTTTTGATGTTCTTCTCTTGGGGAGCATGGTATGGCCAAATGAGCAAATACCTACTAACAACGTTGGGTGCGACTGGGGACCAAGTAGGCAATGCTTATACCACATTTTCCATCGCGGCAATCTTTGCTCCCTTTTTTGTTGGTTTGATCGCTGACCGTTTTTTCTCAGCGCAAAAGGTGATGGGATTTCTAAATATTCTAGGAGGTGTGATTTTATATTTCCTGAGTCAAACGAAGGACCCAGAAATCTTTTTTTGGTACATATTAGCTTATACGCTTTGTTTTGCGCCTAATTTAGCCTTGTCAAACTCCATTGCCATGAATCAAATGCAAAATCCTGAAAAGGAATTTCCTGCAATTCGAGTTACGGGAACCATTGCCTGGATTGTTGTCACTAATATCATTGGATTTTTAGCCTTAGGAGACAATGTAGCTATATTTCAAATTGCCATGTACAGTTCATTTGCCTTAGGAATTTATGCCTTCTTCCTTCCAGATACCCCACCAAAAGCAGATAAAAATGCGTCCATTGGGCAAATCATTGGTTTGGATGCACTCAAATTATTCAAGGATCGTTCATTCCTAATTTTCTTTATCTCATCTATCTTAATTTGTATCCCTCTCTCATTTTATTATGCGATGGCCAACCCGTCTTTGACAGATTCACACATGACCAATGTTGAAAACAAAATGTCATTGGGGCAAGCCTCTGAGGTAATTTTCATGCTCTTAATTCCACTGGCTTTTATCCGATTAGGAGTCAAAAAAATGTTAATCGTTGGGCTTGTTGCGTGGATTATTCGCTTCTTATGCTTTGGCTATGGCGACGGAATCCAAAGTGAATGGATTTTATATATTGGTATCATTTTACACGGAGTATGCTTTGATTTCTTCTTTGTCACAGGCCAAATCTATACGGATCAAAAAGCGGGTGAAAAGATTAAAAGCTCGGCCCAAGGATTAATTACTTTAGCCACTTATGGCGTAGGAATGGGCATCGGATCTAAATTATCAGGAATCGTTTTAGACATGTATACCAGCGGAGGTGTGCATGATTGGAAATCAGTTTGGATGGTACCAGCTGCCATAGCTGCCTTAGTGCTTATCTTGTTTGTACTTTTCTTTAGCGAAAAGAAAGAAACTGCTTAGGTATTTTTTATTTTTCGAATCATCCAAAACAAGAGTGCCGGGAAAAAACGTTTGACAAACAGGCCTAAAGCCTCAAGCTTTCCGCCAATGAAAAACTCATTTTTCCCGGTATTTATCGCATTCAAAATAGCTTCCGCTGTTACCGTCACATCTAAGCCTTTCGCTTGATTTGGGTCCATTTTGCCATATTTTTCACCGTCTTCATTGAGTGCATGAATGGAAATATTGGTCTTAATATAGCCTGGTAAAATAGTGGTTACCCGAATTCCATCCTCATACACCTCTGCCCTCAAAGAATCGAAAAAGCCTATCAATGCATGTTTTGTGGCACCATAAGCAGCTCTTCTTGGCGTACTTATCCGGCCAGCAACAGAAGCAATCGGCACAAATCTTCCTGATTTTTGACTTTTAAAAATCGGTAAAATGGCTTGCGTTAAAGAGACGATCGAGAAGAAATTAACCTCAAATAATTGTCGGTAAACATCAAACTTCGTATTTTCAATAAAGGACCTTTGGCTCACACCCGCATTTAAAATGACCAAGTCTATTTTGCCATAAGTTCGTATTACTTCATTCACTTTATCCTCGTGGACCGATAAGTCGATCACGTCAAAAGGCATTACATGTGTCATTGAACCATACGATCGACAAGCGTCAGCGACACGATTCAATTCAGATTCTCGGCGGGCCGATAAAACAAGTTTCGCCCCTTGGCGAGCAAAAGCATAAGCTAAGGCTTCTCCTATTCCGGAAGAAGCTCCTGTGATCCAAACTATTTTATCTTTAAAATCCATAGGTCAATGATACATGTAAGATCAATTCACATTTTCAAGTTCTTTGAAAAAGTCGGCCATTGGATTTACTTCCAGTCGGAGTAATTTTTGCCAAAGGCGAATCGCCTTCGTCATCAAACCACTTTCAATCAAAAAGCCATCATGGCCATATAAAGAATCGATTACTTGAAAGGAAGCATCTGGAATATGTTTAGCTAAAAATTCTTGTTCAACGATAGGAAATAGGGCATCTGATTTAATGCCAATGACTAAGGTTTTAGATTGTATCGATTTTAAGGCAGCCACCACCCCACCGCGATTTCTACCTACATCTTGGGAATCCATCATCGTAGATAATCGATAATAAGAAAAAGCATTGAAGCGTTTGGCTAATTTTTCTCCTTGATATCTTTGATAAGAGACTGCTCTTAAATTTCCACCCATGGAATTTTCCTGCCTTGCCTGCGTAATTTGATACGTTTCATAATTTCGATATGAAATTAAAGCCGTAGCCCGAGCAGCCTTCATGCCGTTAATTCCAGCTTGCGAGTGCGATTCGGTCCAAGTCGGATCGACTTCGATCGACATTCTTTGCGATTCGTTGAACGCAATTCCCCAAGAGGAATGCACCGCATTAGTCGCGACTAAAATCAAATTATCGATCAACTCAGGCTTCATAATTGCCCATTCTAGGGCTTGCTGGCCCCCCATAGAACCACCTATACACGTTTTAATCTTCTTGATTTTCAAATGCTTTCGGAGTAATTCAAAAGAATTGACGACATCCCGAATCGTTACCTCAGGAAATGTATGAAAATAGGGTTGGCCTGTCAGAGGATTTACCGATAAAGGACCGGTGGACCCATAATGTGACCCGGGGATATTGACACAAACAATCAGGTTATTTTCAGGATTAAATAATTTTCCTGGTCCCACTAAGCCTTGCCACCACTCGGCTACATCGTGGCTACCCGTAAATGCATGACAAATCCAGATGATGTTATCCTGTGCAGCATTTTCTTTTCCCCACGTTTGATATACCAAATCAAAACATGGAAATTGAAACCCATTTTCTAAAGTGAAGGTGTCGGTCGAATGATAATGATGAACTTCTGCTTGCATACAACATAACATTATATTTCCCTAAACAGGCAACCGCCTGGGGTAGGAATTAGCACCGGGGTCAATTACTTGACGGGTTGCCAGAAGTTCACAGAGCCTAGTCTCTCCCTTCTTCTTTATAATTCAATGGCAATCAGCTACTGAATGAGGATGCAAATTAACAGCGGGATTAAGGAAATTCCAAAATTTGATGGTTAAAATTTAATTTAACCCCACAATTATCAGATATTTGTCCCATGTTGAAAATATTTATTTTTTATTTCATAATAGGCCTAGGCGTTTGGGGGATCAGCCAAAGTTCTTTGGCTCATTTCCTACATCCAGACTTAAAATTCATCTTTGTATTTCTGTTGTTTCAATCCTATTTGACACTCCAATTAGCCCAATTTGGACAAAAAAATGAGGGGGAGAAGTTTGTACAATTCCAAACCGCATCCATTGGCATTCGATTTATTTTAAGCATTCTCTTTATCGCATTCTTCGCCTATTCTCATACGCCACAAATTTATTTGTTTGTGGGCAACTTTTTTGTACTCTATTTATGTAGTTCAAATTTTGAAATATTTGGTTTGCTTCGTAACTTGCGACGTTTTTAGAAATCCCGAAGAAAATTTTTGGAATTTTAATGGACAAAATTCAGTTAATCAACGAATTAGCAAAAATTACAATAGAATTTATTTTTAAGAGCGAATGAAGATGCCGATGTTTACTTATTTCAAAAAAATGTATTTTTCAAATATAATCTTAGGATTTTTATTTTGCTTGACGAGCCTAACTGTTTGGGCAAATGAGAATGAAGCGGCGCAAAAACCTGCTCCAACGGAAGCGACAAGTACCACAGCAGCTCCGGAAGAAAGTAAATCAGAAAAATTTGATCCAGGTAAATTAATCATGCATCACATTGCTGATGAGCATGAGTGGCATTTCATGACCATCGGACATACACACATCACGTTGCCATTGCCATGTATCGTATATTCAGAATCAAAAGGTTTGTCGGTTTTCTCTTCGGCTAATTTTAAAAACGAACATCACGAGGAAGTTCCTTACCAAGGTTTAATGCTTTCTCATGGAAAAATTCATGCGGAGAATGGAGAACATGTGTATGATTTTTCAATCACAAAAAATGTTGCTTCCCTCTTAATATCAGCTGTTTTATTGCTGACTATCTTCATTGGAATAGGCAAGAGATATCAAGAAAACCCACACAGAGCACCTAAAGGAATGCAATCTCTTTTTGAGCCTGTCATTATTTTTGTTCGTGATGAAATTGCCAAAACAAATATTGGCGAGAAGCATTATCGTCGATTTATGCCGTATTTATTGACTGTATTCTTTTTTATCTGGTTTAATAATATGTTGGGTTTAATTCCAGGCGGCGCAAATGTGACTGGAAATATTGCCGTAACACTTGTTTTAGCCATCATAGCCTTCGTGATTACCAATTTAAATGGCAAGAAAAATTATTGGTTACATATTTTTGCTATGCCGGGTGTTCCTAAATGGATGTTAGTGATATTAACCCCTGTAGAAATTGTAGGTGTATTTATGAAGCCATTTTCTTTAATGGTTCGATTATTCGCCAACATTACCGCAGGACACATCATTTTATTAAGTTTAGTTTCTCTGATATTTATTTTTGAAAATGCAGCTTTAGGACTCGCCGTAGTTCCATTCTCACTTTTCATGAATGTCATTGAAATGATTGTTGCCGTGATTCAAGCCTACATTTTCACCATGTTAGTTTCGACTTACATCGGTGCGGCGGTAGAGGAGCATCACCATTAATTTGTAAATTAATTTTTTTATATAAACCCAAATCGTATGTCTATTTTATCGATTTTATTAGAAGTTTCTGTAGGTCTTGGCCTTGCAGGTATTGGTGCTGGATTAGCAGCTATTGGTGCTGGTGTTGGTATCGGTAACATTGGTGGTTCAGCGATGGAAGCCATTGCGCGCCAACCAGAAGCCTCTGGAAAAATTCAAGGAGCGATGTTGATCGTAGCTGCTTTCGTGGAAGCTGTTGCCCTTTTCGCTGCTGTAATTTGTTTGTTGGTTACTTTAAAGTAATCAACCCAAAGAATCCTCTGAGGGATAGCCTCAGACTCAGGATTTGAAAAATTTTAAGCGCAATTTGAGACTCGTTTGGAGCCAAATTGCGCTTATTAAAATGTTACTAATTTTTAAATTTATATAAGATATGGAGTTAATCACCCCAGACTTTGGATTAATATTTTGGCAGCTACTTGTCTTTGGAATTTTATTCTTTTTGCTAGCTAAATTTGCTTGGAAGCCCATCATCAATTCATTGGATGAACGTGAGCAATCCATAGACGAAGCCATCAAACTTTCGGAAACTACCCGTAGAGAAATGGCTGAATTAAAAGCAGGAAATGAGCAATTAATCGCTAGCGCGCGTGCAGATCGCGACGCAGTGATCAAGCAAGCCAAAGAGGCAGCAGATGCTATGATCGCCCAAGCAAAATTAGATGCTCAAACGGCAGCAGCTCAAGAAATAGACAAGGCAAGAGTTGCTTTCGAGCAAGAGAAAGTGGCCGCTGTTAGCGCTATTCGTAAAGAAGCAGCAAATCTTTCGTTAGAATTAGCTGAAAAAGTGCTTAAAAATCAATTAAAGGATAAAGCAGCCCAAGAAAAATTAGTCTCTGACTGGATCTCGGAAGTAAAATTATAATTGAAACATCGTTAAAATAAGTAAAAATGTCTGAATTAATTGTTGCCCATAGATACGCTAAATCACTGCTCGACTTCGCCATTGAAAAAAATGTAGTGGATGCCGTTTATACAGACATGGTCGGTTTTAAAGAGACTTGCGAGGGGAGTAAAGACCTTGTATTGGCGCTTAAAAGCCCTATCATCAAGCATTATACCAAACTAGCTATTTTAAATAAGCTTTTCAAATCCATATTTAATCCGGTTACTTACTCGATCTTTGTGATCATTACAAACAAAAATAGAGAAAGCATTTTGCCTGCGATAGCGAAACAATTCATTAATCTTTATACTGAATTTAAAGGCATACAAAAGGCGGAAATTACAAGTGCAAGTCCTTTAACAGATGATCAGAAGAAATCAGTGACCAAAATCGTAAAAGACTATACGGGCAAAGAAGTGCAATTAACGGAACATATTGACGAGTCGTTAATTGGCGGTTTCATTTTACGCGTTGGCGACCAACAAATAGATGACTCAATTCGAAGAAAATTGAATGACCTAAAAGTCACAATGGCATCTTAAAACATAAAGCCTTTCCTAGAAAGGCTTTTTTTATACCCGCTAAAATGAAAAATCTAGCACTCTTTTTAGGTTCAATTTTTGCCGCAACGTCCGTCGCCATTGGGGCTTTCGGAGCTCATGCTTGGAAACCTTACCTAATGCATATAAATCGGCTTGAGACTTTTGAGACAGCTGCCCAGTATCAAATGTATGGAGGATTAGCTCTGATTTTATTGGGTATTTTACAAATCATTAGGCCAAGTAAAATGCTGAAAATAGCCAGTTATTTTCACATCACAGGCTCGATTGTATTTCCAGGATCTTTGTATTTGATTTGCATTAGCCAGCAATTATTTTGGGGAGCCATTGCACCTATTGGTGGATTAGCATTTATCCTTGGATTTGTATTGATAGCTTTTGATTCCCTTAAAAAGGGCTAGTGTCTCATTACTAATTCCAGACTATGCCAGACAATTTCCCCCATGGTTTGGCAGGCTAAAAAACGATCATCATTGTAGTGCTTGGCCAATTCGGATTTTAGTTGGTCTACATTTTCCACCGGAGCTATCTCATCCTTTGACATCACATTCATCAAATCATACACGCGCTGGCTTTCAGATTTTAATCGACTTGCAATCATCGAGCGTTCCTCAATTTGATATTGCCAAACAGACTCAGGAGTCATATACTTCATCCCAAGTTCAATCAAAGGATTGTTTTGTTTAAAATACTGCGGCAGGTAAACCGACTTCTTGCCCTCGTAACACTGTTGGTCAAAATCGATCGGCCGAATGCGGTAATAAATTTCCTCAAAATCAGGTGTAGTAATTACCACATAATTGGCACTATGCATGTCGCCCAACAATTGAACTAAACACCTTTCGTTAAATTTAACAAACTCCTTTGCCAAGCGGATAGGTGCCTCCAAATCCCTCTCCAATTCCTGCTGAAGAAATATATCACCAGGGACCCCGGCAATATGCTCTTCCACCAACGTATTTTCATGGGTTACGTAATTGATCCGATTGGGAGATAAAATATGTTCCAATTCTAAGCCATACACCCGCGATGCATCGGCAATTTTAATGTAGAAATAATCAAAATTATCATTGACCCGATTAACAATTCGGATCCGGAAAGGATGCGTATTTCCATAGGTACAAAAATCCACTCGGTCAATCACCAAGTGCTTGATTACCTCCTCGTTTCCATCCGTTTTTAAGTCGGCATAAATCTGCTTCAGGGATTCATAAACTCCTTCCTGATCGCCAGGCGAATAAAACACAGATTCCCAAAGCGTGTCAACCCCATTTTTGTCATACAAAACAATCGCGTTATCATAGCGCAATAAGTCCGCATAACTAATGTTCATCGTGTACTCTCGGTTGTATTTTTTTAAATACCTACGGAGTTGGTGATTGATTCGATAAAGGATTTTTTTCTTGGTGATTAAAGCCATTATTCTACATAATCAAGTGATTCACCAAAAGTCTCCTTCAAATGCGTTACCGCCCAAAATGCCATCCCAAAACACACAAATCCTACCATCGCCGCGGCATTAATAAGACCAAAATGGGGAATCAACGCTTTGAATAATAGTGTTATAGGAATTAATGCTCCACGCACAAAATTAGGCACGGTTGTGGTCACGGTCATGCGTAAATTAGTCCCAAATTGCTCCGAAGAGCTGGTTAAAAATACCGCCCAATACCCGCCAAAAAATCCTAAAGCGGTGATGATTACATGCCCAAACGAAACACTAATATTTGACAGGAAATACAAGAAATAAATGACCAAAAATGAAACGAGCGTGAGGTATATTAAAACGGCTTGCTTTCTACTTTTTAATACTTGGCTCAATGCCCCACTAGCAAAATCCCCAAAAGTCAATCCTAAATAGCAATACATGATGGCATCTCCCCCATTGATCTGACCACTAATTCCGAAGGATTGCGTGATTTCTGGAGAGGCAAAAACGAGGATGCCAATGATGTACCAAATAGGCAATCCCATCATAATGCAATACATGTATTTGGTGAACGTAGCTCGATTTGAAAACAATTGGAAGAAATTTCCTTTCTTAACGCCTTGACCCAAATCTTGATACATGGAAGATTCAAAAGTACCTAACCTTAAGAGCAAAAGGGCAAGGCCCATTCCTCCGCCAATAAAATAGCAGGTTCTCCACCACTCGGGATCCGCACTTAAATTTGAAACGATGGGAGCGACAATGGCACCTGAAGCACCTACTCCGGCAATAATCAATGTACCAATCCCGCGTTTTGAGGGCGGCAAAGTTTCATTAACCAAGGTAATTCCCGCTCCTAATTCTCCTGCCAAACCGATCCCGGCAATAAACCTTAAAATAGCATAGGTATTCATGTCGGTAACAAATCCGTTTAACGCATTTGCAATAGAATACATTAAAATAGAACCAAATAACACAGATTTCCGCCCCTTTTTATCTCCGTAAACACCCCATAAAATTCCTCCTAAAAGCATCCCTCCCATTTGAATATTCATCAGGTTAAGGCCTTGATCTAATAATTCAGATCCCGATAAGCCTAATGATTTTAAACTTGGATTTCGAACGACAGAGAAAAGGATTAAATCGTATACGTCAACAAAATAGCCCAGTGCGGCAACGGCAATGAGCATTTTTGCTTTGGAGCTTAATGGTTGATTTTCCATAGAAATATATTATCTAGATAGCATGTCAGAACGATGCGCATCAAGTTTTAAAAATATAAATAATAAAATAGTGAATGACCAAAGTGAGGAACCCCCATAACTAAAAAATGGCAACGGGATTCCCATAATTGGCATTAATCCAATGGTCATTCCAATGTTAACTAAAAAATGAAAAAACAATATGCCAACCACCCCAAATCCATACGCACGGGCAAACCGAGATCGTTGTTGGTCCGCGAGATACAACAAACGCCAAAGAAAAAATAAAAACAACACGATGACCGCCATCACCCCTACAAACCCAAATTCCTCACCAATCGTACAAAAAATAAAGTCGGTACTTTGCTCAGGCACAAAATCGAATTTAGTCTGGGTTCCCCCTAAATACCCTTTGCCCCAAAATCCCCCTGAGCCAATCGCAATTTTAGATTGTGTCACTTGATATCCTAAGCCCCTGGTATCAAAAGAAGGATCCAAGTAAACCTTGATTCGATTGCGTTGATGTTCCTTTAAAACATGATTAACAACCCAATCGACAATTGTGGATAGTGCCATAATAATCGCAATAGCCCCAGCGATTCGAACATAGGTTTGAGGCAAACGTCTTTGGTAAATCGGCAGAATAATGACGAAAAGACTTGCCATAACTAAAAGGCAAATAAAAATAGTCAAAGGACTTAGCAAAAGCGAGCTGACAAAAAGCACGATTAAGGCAATCAATAATCCAGGATATTCACCGGGCAAACCTTCCCGGTATAAAAGAATAATAAATGAGGCAAAAACCAAGGCAGAGCCTGTTTCATTAGAGCCAATAATCAATAACATGGGCAAAGCAATGATCAGTGCAGATCTCCATTGGTTCGTCCATTTGGTTAGATTTACTTGAGGATCATTCAGATATTTGGCCAACAATAGTGCTGTGGCCGTTTTGGCAAACTCTGCTGGCTGAATCGTAATCCCACCTAGCTTAAACCAAGAATGTGATCCATTAATCGTCACACCTAAGAACGGAACGGCGATCAGTGCCAACATAAATGCTACGTAAATAAACACCGCAAAAGATTCAAAAAACCTGAAATCTAAGGCGAATATGAACATAATTAAGACTAGCGATGTGCCAATCCAAATTAATTGGCGCCCCGCATTGCTCGTATAAAATGCCTCATCAAAAATCCACAAAGGAGCTTCAGGATTATAGACGGCTGAGTAAATACTCATCCAGCCTAATAACACAAAAAGTGCGTATAGGCCGACTGATATCCAATCTAATTTCCCGATCTGGTTTGATTCTTGGCTCATCGTTTTAATGAATCCTTTTTAACAATTTTACGATTATACGTTACATTCGCCAAATAGCTCATGTTCATAAATTTAGTCTCAATATCTTTTCTCTCCACACGGCCTTTTAAATATTTTTCAATAATTAAAGAGGCGATAGGAGCTGCCGCAAAACCTCCAAACCCAGCATTTTCGACAAATACGGCAATGGCTATCTTGGGATTATCTTTAGGCGCAAAAGCGATAAAAACAGAATGGTCTTTGCCCTTTTGATTTTGAGAGGTACCCGTTTTTCCACACATGACAATATCAGGAATTTTCCCCTCCCTCCCCACTGTGCCATGTAAAACCGCATCACGCATGCCTTCATGGACGACATTAAAATGTTTGGCATCGATGCCCACCGACACGGGCGTTTTATAAAAAGTGTCAATCGTCTTTTTATCCCCTACGCCCTTCACTAGATGCGGAGGTATATACCAACCCTTATTGGCAATAATCGCAGCGAAATTAGCCATCTTCAATGGACTAACCACTAACTCTCCTTCTCCGATACTCAAGGAATATATATTGGAAAATTTCCACGTATTTTCCCCCTTATAAACCTTGTTATAATACTCGACATTAGGGAGATTACCCTTTTTCTCATTTCCCAAATCAACCCCCAATTTCCGACCAAAACCAAAATTAGCCACTAATTCGGACCATCGTTGGAGTCCCTGCGCAGACCTTTCAAACGTATCACCTTGCGTATTATCATATAAGATTTTACGAAATGCATGATAAAAATAGGGATTGCAAGACCACTGAATCGCGTTATGTAAATCATTGTGTGAGGTGTTGTGTACGTGACATTTAACGGGGGCACCTGCATGAGTGAAAACGGATCCTGGAGTTAAAATGCCCAACTGCAATCCGACCAATGCCTGCACAATTTTAAAGGTAGAACCGGGCCGATAATAAGCCGACGGTGGTCGATTGATTAATGGTTTTAAAGGATCTAGGGCCAATATTTGATAATACTTAGAAAAATTTCTACCGGCTAATAAACTGGGATCATAGGACGGAGCGGATACCATGCTCAAAATCTCACCCGTAGAAGGTTCAATGGCCACTACACTTCCTACTTTATGCATCATTAAACTGTCTGCATATTCTTGCAGTCGGATGTCAACACTCGTAAATAAATTTTGTCCGGCAACCGAACTGACATCCAAATCACCGTGTCGATATTCCCCCTTTTCCACCCCATTGCTGTTCACCATTCGATATTTTACCCCTCTTTGGCCCCGAAGTGCCTCTTCATAAAAAGCCTCCAAGCCCGAAATTCCCACATAATCACCTTGTCGATAATAATCATCCTTTTGATCCGATAGCGAATTTGTGTTGATTTCCGCTACATAGCCAAGCGCGTTTGAGAGCGCCTTGGATTGATAGGTTCGAAAGGCGGTTGTCGAAATAGAAAAACCCGGATAATCAACCAAAGCATCTTGAATTTTAGCAAAATCCTCCTTAGATAAATGCTTCAAAAATAGCGAAGGTTTGACGCGGGAATAAGCCCACGCTTCTTTGGTCAGCGTATCAAAACGACCTTTGGTGATACCAAATAATTCGCAAAAACGATTGGTATCTTTTACGACGGCTTTTCTAGGGGTGATGTATAAATCGTACACTGGAGTATTGTAAACGATCAACTTCCCAAAACGATCATACACTTCCCCCCTAAATGGCACTTGGATGATCTTCCGAATGGCATTATTATCTGCCGCTTTTTCATAGGTTGAGTCAAATATCTGAAGATAAAACGTTTTACCTATGAATATAAGCCCAATCAAAAGGAAAAATAAAAAAATGATAAGTCGGCGACCTTCTGGCACGTAAAAATTAGTTAAGGGTACGGTAAAGCAATTTACGGAAATATTGTGATTTATTTGGGTAGGCTTTTAATCAAAGCATATAAAGAAATGGCGATGGATCCCAACGAAAATCCAATGGTGCACCAAGGCTGCCGCAAAGCGAAATACCCATCCAAATATTGACCCAACCAAACACCCAATAAAATGGTCACCAACATCTGAAAAGCTGCTCCAATAAATCGCTGATAAGGTTGCATGTGAATGGGTTTAAATTGTAAAGTTCAATATATTAAAATTTTGAAAATTTGTCACTGATTCGGGTATAATTTGCTCCGTTTCATATTTATAATTGTAAATTTGAAAATTGTTTAACGGGTTCAAATGCCGAGAATATTCATCTTCGTTTTTTTAGTCATGGCTACGTGGGCTTGTTCCCAACAAAGCACGCGTCCGGCAGCAAAGGCATTTCATAATATCAATGCAAAATACAATGCCATTTGGCAAGCGGATCGAGTATACAAAGAGCTAGTAACAAAATCCTGGGAAGAAAGAAATGAAAATTATTCCCTCCTCTTGGGCATATTTCCACCGATTGATTCAAGTTTTGGACAAGCGCATAGCAACGAAATTGGGAACTTGATCAGGAAAGCCTCCTTGGTGATAGACCGACACCAAAATTCCAAGTTTATCGATGACGCCTACCTCATCATAGGTAAAGGCCGACTTATCAAAGGGGACATTAAAAATGCGACCGAGACCTTCAAATACATTAACTCGATCGACCATGATGAAATAACTCAAGCGAGTGCCTTAATTTATTTGTACCAAATATACATTGACCAAAAAGATTTCGAATCGGCCTTAAACGTAGAGAATTTCATCAAAGATGTTCCTTTAAACGCTACCCAGAAAACTGATTTTATTTTAAATAAGGCCTATTATCACCAAGTAAAAAATGAGATTCCCATTGCAGTTGCGCTACTGAATGAAGAAATATCGCATATCAAATCTAAGATTCAAAAAGCCCGCTTGCATTTTGTGCTAGGCCAATTATTTCAATCACAAGGGAAAAATAGCTTAGCCCAAGAAAACTTCAATCAAGTAAAAAATAATAAGCCCACCTATGAGCTTCTATTAAATGCGCAAATCGCGAGTAAAAAACTAACGGGTCAAGTAGGCGATCTAGAGAAAATGCTCAAGGAACCGAAAAATCTCGACAAGCAATCTGAGATCTACTTGGCTTTGGGTCAAATCAGTTATGCCAATAAAGACTTTGAGAAAGCGAGGGAATATTGGTCGAAGGCTAGCAACAACAATCCGAACAAAGGGGAGTTGTTTTTAAAATTGGGTCAATTATTTGTGAGTCCCCTGAAACGATACCCAGAAGCTGCCTTATACTTTGATAGTGCGGCTACGTTTTTACCATCCTCGCATATCGAATTTAATTCCGCTCAAAAATTAAAGAAAAATTGGGCCAATTTTAACCAATTAAACAACGTCATCATCGTGGAAGATTCTTTGCAAATCATGGGCAAAAAATCAACCGAGGAGTTAAGTCAAATGTATCAAAAATACATGCTGGCTAAAGCAAAAAAATCAGATTCGCTCCAGAAAAAAACAGAGGTAAAGTCCAATACAATTGCTACTTACACGAGAAGACCAACAAGCCCTGAACAACAAAGCTTTTATTTTTACAACGACATGGCCAGGATTCAAGGCTCACAAGAATTCAATTTCAAGTGGGGAAATAGGGCTTTGGAAGACTTTTGGAATCGGAAAAATAAGAATGCGAGTACCGGATCAGAAATTGTTTCTTCGTCGATCGCTGAGGTAAAAAAATCAAATACCCCCGATTCAAACTCCGCTGTTTCTGAGGATTCCTTGCAAAAATGGTTGGCTACCCTTCCCAGAGAGCCCCTTCAAATCACGAATTCGAATAAAAGAATTGAGCAATCCCTGTTTAAACTTGCCAAGTTTACAAAATTAGAAATTGGTATAGATGAATTGGCTAAAGCCAATTTGCTCAACTTATTAAATCGATTTCCCAGTACTGAATTTGAAGCGGAAAGCTTGTATTTACTCTATTTAACGAGCTCGAATGAAAAAAAGCTTTACCGAGAAAAACTAGCAGAAAGATTTCCTGATTCGTATTTCAGGCAATTGATTTTAAAATTAGAAACGGGAAATCTGAGTCTAAACAAGGAAGAAGAGGCACAAAAAGCATACGAAAAGGCTTATTATTTATATGTGGCCAGAGATTTTGACAGCTGCTATTCAAGTTGTCAAAATATTCAAAATAATTATCCAAATAGTAAATTGGAAGATAAAATTGTATTTTTAATGGCGCTTTGTAAAGGTGGAATTAAGGATATTAGCGAATATTCCATGCAATTGAAAAAATTCATTCAAATCTATCCGCAAAGTCCATTAAAACTTGAAGCAGATGCGCTTTTAAAAGCATTAAACCAAAACATCCGTTAACAATGCTCGAAACAGATCAAGGTAAATACAGTAAAATCATCCGATTCCTATATAAGTTTTTTATGATAGGGACCGTTGCCGGGATCTTGTTTGTGTTGGCTGTCAACTTTAATTTCCTTTGGTTATTTGGCGGAATGCCTAGTTTACAGGAATTGGAAAACCCGAAAAGCCAAGCAGCTTCCTTAATTATATCAGAAGATGGCCAAGAAATAGGGAAGTATTTTCGGGAGAATCGAAACCCGTTGGAATTCGAACAACTCCCCTTAAACATCGTAAATACGCTAATTTCCACTGAAGATGCGCGTTTTACTTCGCATTCAGGAATTGATTTAAGATCTATGTTTCGGGTGGTGTTTTCACTGGGAACTGCTGGCGGGGGAAGTACGATAACCCAACAATTAGCTAAAAATTTATTTAATACTCGGTCTATGGAATTTGGAGAAGACGATCCGGTATACATAGGCCTGCTAATGAAAGTAGATGGTTTGCGAACGGTCATCGCCAAAGTCAAAGAATGGATATTGGCCATACGCCTCGAAAGAAGGTATACCAAACAAGAAATCATGGCTATGTATTTAAATGAGGTCAGTTTTGGTAATAATGCGTACGGAATCCAAGTGGCTTGTCGGACTTATTTTCAAAAAGATTTAAAAGATATCACACTGCCTGAGGCGGCAACTTTGATTGGCCTACTTCAAAATCCGTCCCTATATGATCCACGCGTAAGACCTGAAAAGACGATTGAAAGAAGAAATACGGTCTTAGGTCAATTAGAGAAATATGAGTTTCTTACTGAGGATGATTTATTAAAAATGAGGGAAGCCCCATTAAATCTTCATTATAAAGTAGAAAATCAAAATACAGGAGCCGCTCCTTATTTTAGAGAGGCCATTAGAACACAAGTTTTAGCCACTTTAAAAGAGATTAATAAAGATAGGCCAGAAGATCAGCAACTGAATTTATACACGAGCGGATTGCGGATTTACACGAGCATTGATTCTAGGATGCAGAAATATGCAGAGGAGTCCGTCAGAGAACATATGCAGGCGGAACAAAAATTATTTTACTCGCATTGGCAAGGTCGAAACCCCTGGGTGAATGAAGAGATGAAAGAAATTAAAGGCTTTTTAAAAGATGCTATGAAGCGTACGCAACGGTATCGAGATTTAATGACTGCCTATGAAAATGACGAATTTAAAGTGTGGGAGGAATTGAATAAACCCATTAAAATGACCGTTTTTTCTTACCAAGGAGATATTGACACCACTTTCAGTTCCATGGATTCCTTGCGCTATTATAAAAAGATTTTAAACTGTGGATTTATGGCCATGGATCCTACCAATGGCCACGTAAAAGCGTGGATCGGTGGAATTAATTATAAGTATTTCAAGTTTGATCATATTTCACAAAGTAGGCGCCAACCGGGTTCTACCTTCAAGCCATTTGTGTATGGAGCCGCGATAGAAAATGAAATCATTAATCCATGCGATGAGCTGGTGGACGAGCCGGTGACCTTTGGTGAAGAAGATGGTTTAACGGGGAGCACTTGGACACCACAAAATTCGGATGGTAAATTCTCCTATGAAAATTTAAAGATGCGCCGAGCGATGGGATTGTCGATCAATTCTATTTCGGCTAAGCTAATGAAGCAATTGGGGCCCGCTAAAATTGCCGAATTTGCACATAAATGTGGGGTGGCTAGTCCTTTAAATGAAGTGCCCTCTTTATGTTTGGGTGCCTCAGAAGTATCATTATTAGATCAGGTGACGGGGTATAGCACGATGGCAAATGGTGGGGAAAAAACGGATCCTATTTTAGTATTAAAAATTACAGATAAAGTAGGTACGGTTTTAAGGGAATTTTCAGCGATAGAAAAAGCAGCAATAAAACCTGAAACGGCCTATTTAATGACTTACATGCTTCAAGGTGCGGTACACGAACCTGGTGGAACAGCTGAGGGATTAAAGCGAACCTCGATAGTTGCCGAAAACGAAATAGGAGCAAAAACGGGAACCACATCTAATTATTCAGATGGTTGGTTTATGGGAGTTACTCAAAAAATTGTCGCTGGAGTTTGGGTAGGTGGTGATGATCGAAGTATCCACTTTAGAAATTTGGCCTTAGGCCAAGGCGCTAAAATGGCCATGCCCGTATATGCAAAATTCATGGAGCGCGTATATTCAGATGCGACATTAGCCATAGAAGGGTACCGAAAAATGCCATTCCTAAAGCCTGATAATTTTACGTTCGATTTTACTTGCAGCGGCAAAGTAGGACAAGATTCCTTAGCCATGAGCCAACAACCTGTTAATTAATGAATAGGGCGCGATATAATTAGTATAGTTCTCTTACTTTAAATAATTACCTATTTTGAGTCGATGTACGAATTGGATGTAAAATTACTGCTGCCTACTCTCCCAGAAGATCCTGGGGTCTATCGTTACTTTGATGAAGCAGACACCATAATTTATATTGGGAAAGCAAAAAATTTAAAGAATCGAATTAGCAGCTATTTTACCAATCAAAAAAATCAAGATACCAAAACAAGGCGACTCGTTCAACAAATTAGACGCGTTGAATTCACCATCGTGCATTCAGAATTTGATGCGCTTTTGTTGGAAAATACCCTCATCAAGCAGTTTCAGCCAAAGTACAATATCCTTTTAAGAGATGATAAGACCTATCCCTTTTTATGCATCACCAAAGAGCATTTTCCTAAACTCATATCGACGAGGCGCATTGATCACCAAGCAGGAACCTATTTTGGGCCTTTTGCAAACCCAAAATCCATGAATGCTTTGTTGGAGCTATTGCACCAACTCTACCCCCTTCGTACTTGCTCGCTGGCCTTAAAACCGGCCAACATCGAACAGGGAAAATTCAAAGTCTGTTTAGAATATCATATTGGCAACTGCAAAGGACCCTGTGAAGGTTTGCAATCAGAAACTATTTATTTAGAATACATCGATTCCATTCAACACATCCTCAAAGGACATTATCAAAAGCCCAAAAACTACTTCCACGAAAAAATGCAAAACGCAGCTGGACGATTGGCCTTCGAGGAAGCGCAAGAATATAAAGAAAAATGGCAATTGCTCGAAAACTACCAAGCTAAGTCTACCGTAGTCAATCCAGCCATTCATGATGTCGATGTTTTCTCAATCGTATCTGATGAACAAGTCGCCTACATCAATTTCATGAAGGTAATCAACGGAACGATTACCCAATCTCAAACTTGGGAGACCAAGAAAAAATTGAATGAAGACGAAAGTGATTTATTAACCATGCTCATCTGGGAAAAAAGAGAACAATTTCAAAGCGAGGCAAAAGAAATTATCACCAACATTCCCATGGCGCTCGAATTTAAAGGAGTCAAAAATACAATCCCAGCCATGAGCGATAAGAAAAAGTTGCTCGACATGTCGCTTAAAAATGTGCTCTACTTCAAAAAGGAAAAAGCCGATCGAAAAGCGGCGGAAGAAAGTGGAGGAGATCGAAAAATGAGAGTCCTCCTGACGTTGAAAAATGATTTACGCCTAACCCAATTACCCAAACATATCGAATGTTTTGATAATTCAAATCTCCAAGGTACCAATCCCGTATCCGCCATGGTTTGTTTTTTAAATGGTCTCCCAGCAAAAAAGAAATACCGATTATTTACTCCCAAGACTGTTGAGGGGCCCAATGACTTTGCCACCATGTTTGAAGTCGTCACTCGTCGCTACAAAAGATTGTTGGAAGAGGAATCTGAATTGCCTAATCTTATCATTGTGGATGGCGGCAAAGGCCAACTATCTTCCGCTTGTGACGCACTCAAGGCCATTGGCCTATATGGGAAAATACCCATCATCGGTATCGCGAAGCGACTAGAAGAAATATATTTTCCGGAGGACACCTTGCCACTTTACATTGACAAGAAATCAGAGTCTTTGAAATTAATCCAACGGCTTCGAGATGAAGCCCACCGTTTTGGAATCACCGCACATCGGAATAAACGAAGCAAAAATTTCATTGTAAGCCAACTAGAAGAAATGGAGGGGATAGGAAAATTGACCGCGCAAAAATTATTGAAGCAATTTGGGACCACCCGAAATATGTTGGACGCACCCATCACAGAACTCGAAAAAGTGATTGGAAAGGCAAAAACACCTGCGTTGATAAGCCAACTGAAAATCTGGCTCGATGAGAAAAATTAATTTCTAGATTGAAATTGGTCAATATCAATCTTTTTGAATCTCCGGTAAACCTGCAAGATAATAGCCAATGCGATGGACATCTCGCAAACACCGATCACCAAAACAAACAAACCCATCATCAAACCTTGGTTTTGCTCATCCCCTTGTGAGAATGCAATCAAGTTTAAATTAGCTGCATTCAACATTAATTCCACCCCCATTAATACAAAAATAACGTTCCGCTTAATTAGTATAATGGAAAGACCCGTGGCAAACAAAAATGCCCCGACCCACAAGAAAAATATCAATGGAATTTCATTCATGATTTTTAGCGATATAGGTAGCGCCCACTAATGCAATCAATAAAAATACACCTGTCAACTCAAAGGGAAAAGAATACTCAAGCATGAAACTTAAACCTACTCGGCCCAGTTTTGAATATTCATCTATGTCAGAAAACGCATAAAAATGTTGCTGCCCCAGTAACCAAGACAAACCAAAAAAAACAGTAAGGCCAATAAAAAATGCCCAGAACCTACCTTTTTGTTCGGTCCAAAGTTCATTAGCCTGTCCCGATTTAGAAGTTCGTTGGCTCGTCATCATAATCCCAAACAAAATCAAAATCAAAACACCACCCACATAAATCATTAAATGCGACACCGCCATAACATCCGCAAAAGCCAATACATAAAATCCGGCTAAACCAAGCATCGTCATGAACATGGCTAACGCCGCGTGCAAAACATTTTTAGTCCACAACATGAAAAATGCACTTCCACAGGTCAAAATAGTTAAGGCCAAAAAACCAATCATCAAGGGACTATTCATGATCATCTTGCGTTTTGGGAGGAATCTTCGGCTTAAAACTAGGCTTAAATGCTAGCTTAGCTGCTGGTTTCTCAGGCTCAGTCGCCGGATTATCAGCTACAGGAGGAATTGATTCCTCTATTTTCGCACCTGGCATTTTCGGCTTAAAACTAGGCTTAAATGCTGGCTTAGCTGCTGGTTTCTCATCGCCTTCTTTCTCAACTAATGATTCAGTTGAAACGGACGCGGAAGCTTTCATCGCCTCCTTTTCAGCGACAAACTGCTCATACAGTTGCCTTTTTTCATCCGCCTGCTCCTTAGTTAAATTCGCAAAACCAAACGTATGTTCCTTCACATCAAAAACCGAAAAATCATATTCAGATGTCATCGTCAAACATTCCGTGGGGCAAACTGTGGTACACAAACCACAGAAACAACATTTTGACATATCGATGTCAAATTTTGCTGCATACAGTCGAATAGGGGATCCGTCTGAGGTATGTCCAACAAGGCCCGTCGCTTTAATGGGATCAATTTCAATGCAATCCACGGGACATACTTTGACACATTTATCGCAAACGATGCAATCGTCCATCTCATTGTGCAATTGGTATCTTCCATTGACCGGAACCGGTATTTTTTGATGCGGATATTCCAAGGTAAAAATCCCCGTATTTTCACTTGCATTAAAATATTGAGGATCTTGAATTTGTTGGACTTTCCGTGATTTTCTGGCAGACCATGCATGTTTCCATGTCAAAGCCATTCCATTGCGAGTGCTTTGCACCCCAGATAAAATTGCCTTAAAGTACAAAGAGATCGCTGACATATTAAAAATAAATAGCTGGAAAGGATGTTGGATCCACCTCACGCATCATCTCATAAACAGTATCCACTACATTTTCTACATTAGGTTTACTGAAATAATCACCGTCTGAACTGTAGGCAGGTCGATGAGGGGGCGCCGACAAACATCTAGCTGGAGCATCCAACCAATTAAATCCTCCCTGTTTGTCAATCACCTCTTGCATCATGTAGGCCGTAGCTCCACCCGGCATATCTTCATCGGCAAAAAGGACACGATGCGTTTTTTGAATAGATAAAAGAATCTGATGATTTCGGTCAAAGGGCAATAAGGTTTGCACGTCGATGACCTCCACCGATATACCCATTTCGGCCAAGGTTTCTGCAGCCTCCATCACAATGCGACACATGGATCCATACGTAACCACCGTCAAATCTCCACCCTCCCTTAAAATTTCTGGGATTCCTAAAGGCACGACAATATCCAATAAATTGGTCGGCATAGGCTCTTTCAGTCGATATCCATTTAAACATTCGATGACCAAACCAGGATCATCGCCCATTAATAAAGTCCGATACATCCCTGCGGCCTGAGTCATATTTCTAGGTACACAAAAATGTACTCCTCGTAACCCATTGATCAATAAGGCCATAGGGCTACCTGAATGCCAAATACCCTCCAAGCGATGTCCCCTTGTCCTTAAGATCATGGGCGCTTTTTGGCCACCTACTGTCCGATAATGCAGGCAAGCCCAGTCGTCCGATAAAATAGGAAATGGGTATAAAATATAGTCTAAGTACTGTATCTCGACAATCGGCTTCAAGCCACGCATCGAAGCGCCCACTCCCTGACCCACTAAACTTATTTCTCGAATACCCGTATCCGTTACTTTTAAGGGCCCAAACTTATCTTGTAAACCAGCCAATGTTTGATTCACATCTCCAATTTTTCCTACATCCTCCCCTAAAATAAACACGCGAGGATCCTCTAAAAAATTAGAAAAACTCTGATTTAAAATTTCGCGACCATCCACTTGTTGGGGCACTTTTTCATACAAAGGTTTCACCTCCTTCACCAGCAATGGCGAATGAATCGATTCACTCATTTGATGCGAACTAAATCTTCTGCGATTTTTATCTTCCAAATCCGTCAACCACTTCCTTAATAATTTAACCGCAGGGCCTTGATAAAAACGAAATGCTCTTAATGTTTTTCTCCCAGCTTTAACCAAATCACTAAAAATGGGATACGTAACTTGATTTAATTCTTCTATGATGGGTTCCAACAAACTTGGTTCGTTCGTGGAATCCAATAAATTTTGTGCAATCCTTAAATAACCTTTTCGGTCCACATCCACCGAAGACATATAAGCTGCAAATGCATCCTTTTGATATTTTCTAGCCTCAATAACGGCTGCGTCGTCGATCGCTTTTAGCGTAGACTCATCCGAATATTTATTTTCTAAAATCCATTGTCGAAACAATAAATTACAATCTGCTTCATGTTCCCAAGCCAATCGATCCGTAGACTTATACCGCTCATGTGACCCTGAAGCTGAATGCCCCTGAGGTTGAGTACATTCAATGACATGAACCAAGCAAGGAACAAATTCTTCTCGAGCTAATTTAGCTGCCCGAACATAGGCGGCCAATAATCCCGGATAATCCCAAGCTTTAACTTCGATGATTTCTAAGCCTTTTCCATCTTCATTTCGCTGAAAACCGGCCAAAGCCTTTGAAATAGACGACTTCGTTGTTTGGAATTCAATTGGCACCGAAATACCATATCCATCATCCCAAACGGAAAAAATAATAGGCACTTGTAAAACCCCTGCCGCATTAATGCACTCAAAATACATTCCCTCAGAAGTACTTGCATCTCCGATCGTCGTGTAACAAACCTCCTGTCCACCTTTAGAAAAAAGAGTCGCATGCTCCGTTAAATCGGGTCTTTCTCGATATAATTTTGATGCATAAGCGATCCCTAAGGCTCTGGGTGTTTGCGCGGCTGTTGATGAAATTCCTGCCACGGAATTAATGCGAGAAGTTTGGTCTTTCCATTCCCCATGTTCATCTAGCCAACGCGTAGCATGATGATTATTCATTTGTCGACCCCCTGAATGTGGATCAAAATTTATATCAGGATGTCCATATAATTGAGCAAAATATTGAGGCCAGGTTAAGTCGCCAACAGCCACGCCAATGGTCTGATCTCGATAATATCCAGAAATATAATCACCTGTTTGCATGGAGCGGGCTAAAGCTATTTGACATAATTCCTTACCATCTCCGTAAATACCAAATTTAGCCCGACCCGTAAAAACTTCTTTCCTAACTAATAAGCTACACTGCCGACTTATCACGGCGAGTTGATAATCCTCCAGAATCTTTTTGGGATCAAATGTAAGCTCCGACTTAGTAAAAGAATATGAATTCTGGGGAATCAAGGGCATTATTTTATTTAACATGCAAAAATACAACATTTTAAGCATGAGCCAAAAACATAGGTCTGATAAAAAAATACCCTAATTCTTTTGTTGAATCTTCCCTTTGTTTTAGATTTGCCACACATTATTAAAAATAAAAAACCATGAAGAAATTTTTAGGAATTATTGCCATACTAATTGCCGTTGCATTTCAATCGAACGCGCAAGGGATGATTAAATTCAAAGCGACTTCACACGATTTCAAAAAAATCACGGAAGGAACTCAAGCAACATACAGTTTTGAGTTTACGAATACAGGTAAAGCACCCGTTGTTATTTCAAATGTTCAACCATCATGTGGATGTACCACTCCAGAATGGACTAGAGAACCCATCATGCCAGGTAAATCAGGCAAGGTGACTGCATCTTATAACTCAGCAGGACGTCCAGGAAGTTTCAACAAAACGATTACGGTTGTCAACAATGGGGAGGTTTCTCAAATTGTGTTAACCATTCAAGGCTCAGTTGAACCGAAAAAATAATTACTCTTTCCATTACATAAAAAAAGGAACTCAAAAATTTGAGTTCCTTTTTTTATGAGCTTTCCCGACTACGGTTAATCCCGATTCGGTTCCACTTTATTTTTTGCTCCAAGGCTATTAATCCAAGAAGCAATTTTCAATACATCATTAGCCGGAATATGACTCATTGGAGCCATTTCAGTTGCATAATCAGGCCAGTTTTGAGGATTAGGCTTATACACTAATGCCAAAATTTGTTGGTCCGAATACTTCCGCTTAGCAATATCCTCATAAGAAGGACCTATCACTTTTTTATCTTTTGCATGACAAGCTAAGCAAGTGTGCTTTTTTAACAAGGCCAATGCTTGGGCTTCCGTTACAACTTGCTTTTTGCCATTGACCGCCAATTTTGGTTGCTCAACTACCGCGGTAACCGCTTTTTCAACAACAGGCGCGGAAGATTCATTTATGGCCATTTTATCTCCAGCAGGAATTTGGTTCAAAGTATAATAAGCCGTTTCATGCAATAAAGGATCTCCCTCCTCATTTAAAACACCTTTCAAAATAAACTCATGAATGTAGAATTGCCTAATTCCGTCCATCGAAATACGTACGGTTTTCTTATCTGGAGAAACTGAAATTCCCTTGATCTTCAACTCATTTACATTAATAATGGGACTTCCATATTGGTGATGGTATTGATAGATATAAGACCTGAGCGCATAAGAAGCGGCGTTCTTTACTGATTTTACATCAACGGCCTGAGTAAATGAAATCTCAAATCCATCCGATTTGGCATGAATCGTGTTAATCTCAAAAGGCGTTAATCCATTCCAAACTAAGCGTTGCAGTCCAAAATTATCTTTCCCAGTAGATCCCCAACCCCTTGAGGTCATTCCTACAAACATGCTACCATCTAAGCCAAAACGCTCACGCAGAATGCCCGATTGAAATCCCTCACGGTAATTGATGCAAAATCCTTGGTAAACACCATTCACTTTTTCCATGAACACCCGCATCACCTTAGATTGTCCTTGGTCTGCCACAAAATACTGACCAGGGAAAGGACTGAATTTTCCTTTAGTCGTATCCTGAATAATATCGGATGTTGAAATTCCCATGATCGCATGTGGAAACCAAACCGCAGGTAGTTTTAAGTTTTTTACTTTTTTAGCCGCCTCAAACATCGGTTGGCTATTATCCGGAATTTCCTCCAAAGTCAATTTAAAAGGACTATTTGGTTCTTTTGCCCATTTGATTCCGCCAGGATTACCCGCAAAATCACCTTTCGCCAAATGAGTGATTCGACCTGAGCCAACCCAATCGCCTTGGTTTTCACCGTAGAAAATATCGCCTTCGTCATTAATGCTGTAACCAGCGGGGGAGCGCAGGCCTGCCGACTGTGGTTCTAATGTTCCATCGGGTTTTATCTTGACTAACCAACCGCGCCATTTGGCAAATTTTCCTTCACCAAAGCCAATCCAAGCTAAATTCAAGGTCACCAACATATCCCCGTTTTTATCAAAAACAGGTCCATAAGTGTACTCATGATAATTACCAGATAATTCGAATTGGTAAATCGGCTCATATAAATCGGCCACTCCATCACGATTAGTATCCGTAATTTTTGTCAATTCCCCACGTTGAGAGCAGTAAAAGACACCATCCTTATACGCTAAGCCTAAAATCTCATGCAAGCCACTCGCAAATTTTCGATAATTCGTTTGGTGGCTATCCTTTTGATAAGGATTTTCAACAATCCATATTTCCCCTCTCCGAGTACTTACAGCCAATCGGCCATCCGGCATGGTTGCCAAACCTCCCACTTCTAAGTAAAGGTCTTGAGGAATAGGTAAGGTTTTTATTTCATAAAAATCTTGCTCTGTTTTTGGAGCAGGCTTTTGCCCAAAAGCTGCCACAGAAATGGCTAATAATAAAATGCTTAATTTTAATTTCATGATCTTATCTAGGTTACCAAATCAATTGATATGTAAAACTATTTCCTTGTAAAGGAACTCTCACTTGCTTTCCTGGGGCCTGTGAATTCAAAATAACGGCAGGAGCACCAGCCCATTGAACATAATACCCCATTCCTTGTAAAGCCAAAAGGCCCGGATTGATTTCCACGACATCCGGACTATTTCCGACCACCACTTCAATATTGGATTTTTGTGCACTTGTGCCAATCACATTGATCGTTCTAAGCCAACCAGTCCCATTTTCATTCGGATTTAGGTGATCTTCTACCTTCAAAGAAGCAGCAGGCCAATCGTACATATACACCGGTCTGCCATGCAATATCTTATATCCTTTGTAAACTAATTTAGTTGCGTCAACGGAATCGGGTTGGGCTTGACTACTTAAAACCAAAGGAAATTTACCATCCATAACCACATTTAATCCCATCGGCTCAGCGGTTTGAGGCTCGCCTCGATCCAACCACATTTGTGTCGCATTTAAAAATTTGCCTTTCCATGTTTGCAATAAAGCACCTTGTTTCAAATCATAGGAATAGGAAAGTCCTGAAGGGTCCCCCATATGTATCACGTGCGTCTTTTTCTTTCCTTGGTGAAATGTAAAAGATCTTTGATATACTGGCTCTGAATTTGCTTTCACCTCAATCAAACCTTTAGGTTCAGGATCAGGCAATGAAGTCCGTACGTGTAAAGGAACCACTTGGGCTCCAACTCTTTTGACAAAAACGCCCAAAGCCTTGGGGCCCCAGCTAAAATCTTTCACATGGATAAGCTCAAACTTATGCTTGCCAGCCGTTAAATTAGCCGTGGATAAAACGTCATCTGTATACCAGTGGGCACCTGAATTATATTCTTTTCCGTCAATTTTCAAAACGCCCGACCCTGTCCAATTGGTCTGAAATGAATAATTATCCGTTTCAGGAATGTCTAAATCCCCTACATAATGAATCAAATAATCATTTCGCGCTTTGATCACTTTTTGGGTCAAAGCGGCTAAATTTCCTTTAATCAATGGGACAGCTTGTCCAATCACTGGCTCAGGGAATTTTCCTTCATAATACTGATAAGATATGTTGCTTAATTTGGCGCTGGGCTTATCATAGGTCTCATAGCGTATGTTTTTAAATGCCACAGGTCCATGATCTCCTTGAACAGTAATAGGACCTAAAGGACCTTCTTTACTAAAAATTGCCCCTCGAGTCACACCAGACATTTCGATATTTTCTTGAATCAATATTCCGTTCAGGATAACTTTTTTGAAAACAGCATTTTTAATTTTTTTACCTGAAGCATCAAATCTTGGCGCCTCAAAGTCGATTTCGATCGATTGCCATAAACCAGGTGCTTTGCATGCATTTTGTCTAGGGGCAAAACCTTCGAAGCCTTCATTCCCTTTTCCACGAGCATCATCCCAGCGTTCATAAATGCCACCGCAGTCGCCGAATTTTAGCGATTTTTTACCCCATGAATCAAATAATTGTACTTCGTATCGGCCTTGTAAATATATGCCTGAATTAGCGCCTTTGGGAAGCATAAAATCCATCATAAAATGAATGTCTCCATGATTTAAATTAAATTTTAAATCATCTGTACGCTTGTATTTTCCATGACGAAGCGTGTTTAATAAAACCCCTTTTCCTGAGCTTACTTGAAAGATCGTATCCGTAGGTCGCGCTTTAATCACTTGCTCAATGGTCCAATTCGTACTCGGATGATCAAAAGCACTCAAATCTGTCAGAGTAATGGTTTGTTGGGCCCAACAAACCCAGGGCAACAATAGTAAATAAATGACTTTTTTCATGTTCGTTTTAATAGGTTTAATGTAATTTACAAATATCCTTTTAGCTATTTCATCGGCAAAAAAGGGACACTCGTAGAAAAACTTTTAGTAATATAAGCGATTTTGTTTTAATTTGGATTTACTCCCCTAAAGAAAATTATGTCGAAACTACATTGGAAGCTTAGGCCCATACTCTTACATATCTTTTTTTGGATATGTTTTTTGGCATTACCCCTTTTATTAGGACCCAATACAGCCTCTAGTAATCCACGAGAAATTGAGCGACATTTCCAATGGAATATGTTTTTTGTCGTTTTTGGATTATTCAACATTCCCCTCTTTTACTTCAATACAGAATTTTTGTTAAGAAAAATCCTAAAAAATAGGGGTGTTTTCATTTACATAGTAATGCTCGTAATTTCTTTGTCATTAATGCTTTGGTTTCATGAGGAATTATTTAAGTTATTTTTTCCTGAAATGGCGAATGGCGGGGGGCCCAGAGGCAATGGGTTTAGGAGAGGGACCTCATTAAGGATTATATTCCAATTATTATTTATTGTGGCCATTGGTATAAGTTATCGATTCCTTTCGGATAACATGACAGATCAAGAGGTTAAAAAAGAGGAGGAAAACGAGCGATTAAAATCTGAATTGTCATTCTTGAGATCTCAAATCAGCCCCCATTTCATGTTCAATGTCCTCAATAGCATTGTTTCTTTGTCAAGAAGAAAGCCCGAAATGGTGGAACCTGTGGTAATTAAATTGTCCGAATTAATGCGGTACATGATTTATGAAACGATTGATTCAAAGGTAAGCATTGACAAGGAGTTTAGTTATTTAGAAAGTTATATTGAACTGCAGCGTTTACGATTTGGCAATGACATTAAGATCGACTTCAAACACCAATTAAGTTCCACACCTTCTAGCATAGAACCCATGTTGCTTATTCCTTTTGTGGAAAACGCATTCAAACATGGCGTTGGAATGGTTGAAAACCCCAGCATTGAAATCGAACTGAACGATGATAAAAAGGCTTTATTTTTCAGTGTTGTTAATAAAGTGAGTAAACAAAATTCAGAAATAAAAGATGAAAGTTCTGGGATAGGCTTAGCTAATGTGCGCAGGCGATTAGAGCTTTTGTACCCTGATCAGCATGAATTAAATATTCACGAAAAGGAAGATAGTTATTTGGTTGAGCTTACGATAAGACACATTTAACATGGAAGAAGAGGAAGAGAAAATCGAGGAATTTACAGCCCTTCCCAAGGTTGTTCTAAGATGTTTAGCGGTAGATGATGAGAATCTTGCCCTTGATTTAGTGGAAGATAACATCGCCAAAGTCCCTTTTTTAAAACTAGAAAAAAGATGCAGAAATGCCTTTGAGGCATTGGAATATCTCCAAGAAAATGAAATCGATCTGATTTTCTTAGATATTCAGATGCCCGGAATCACGGGAGTCCAATTTTTAGAGGGCCTAACACAGAAACCAATGGTGATTTTTGTGACGGCATACCAACAATACGCTTTAGAGGGTTTTAACTTAGACGTGATTGATTATGTGCTTAAGCCCATCTCATTTGATCGCTTTTTAAAAGCCACTCATAAAGCTCTGGATTATTTCAAAAGCAAAAATGTGCAGGTTCAAGCGCAAATTCCGGTGATTGAAAAAATGGAATACATCTTCATTCATGCAGATTATTCGTTGATGAAGATCATGCTGGAAGATATTTTATACATTGAAGGCTTAAAAGATTACATTAAAATTCACTTGAGAACCCAGAAGTTTCCGGTGGTTTGCCGAATGACGATGAAATTAATTGAGGAAAAACTGCCTTCGGCTGAATTTCAAAGAATCCATAAGTCTTTCATCGTTTCCTTAAAAAAAGTAGAATCCATCCGAAATCAGAAAATCAAAATTGGCGAAAACCATATCCCCCTTTCTGATAATTACTCGGAGCAATTTTATCAAACGATCGGATATCAAAAACCATAAATTACCCAATCCAACAGAAATTTGTACCTTTGGAATTGACAAACTTTAACACATGTCTATTCTAAAAAAATTAGCGGGTGAAACTCTATCGTATGGATTCAGTACCATATTAGGGCGTTCCCTTAATTTTTTACTTGTATTTGTTCATACAATCGCATTTTTACCAGCGGAATTAGGCATTAATGTCAAATTATATGGCTACATGGCCATAGCTAATATCATCTATACCTATGGCATGGAAACGGCCTATTTCAGGTATGCCAAAGAGGCTCCAGCTAAATATTACAACATCATTTTAACGGCGATTATCGCCACCTCAGGATTATTTACGCTCTGTTTATTTCTGTTTTCGGATCCCATCATGGCCCAATTAGGGTATGAAAATAAGGGTATATTTTTAAAGTGGTTGGCCCTAATTTTAGCCATTGACGCCATCACAGCCATCCCATTTGCCAAGCTCCGATTAGAAAACAAAATTCGAACATTTGTTCAAGCGAAAATTGTTTCCATTTTAATTAACGTTGGACTAAATTTAATCATTCTCCTCGTTTTAAAACCTATGCATGAGCAAGGGACTGGGCCTGAGTTTTTGAAGAACGTATATAAACCAGAGGTCGGCGCAGGGTATATTTTTCTGGCCAACTTAATTGGCAATGCGTCCTTGTTTTATTGGCTCAAAGCAGAGTTCAAAGTGTTTAAATGGACCTGGAACTGGGCCGAATTAAGATCTCTGTGGGTCTATTCTTATCCCATTATGTTCATGAGCTTAGCCGCCATGTTCAATTTGATGTTTGACCGATTACTGCTCGAGGAATTTTTACCTGAATCTTTTTATCCTGGAAGAAGTTCTCAAGATGCCTTAGGTATTTATGGCAATTGCTATAAACTATCTGTCTTTATGAGCTTGGCCATTCAGGCCTTTAAATATTCGGCTGAACCTTTTTTTCTGGGGAAAAAAACGGAGGCCAACGATCAGTCCAATTTGGCCTTAGTGACACACTGGTTTATTATTATTTGTACATTTTTATGGGTGGGGGTTTCGGTCAATTTATTTTGGATTAAGACTTTATTTTTAAGAAGGGAAATTTATTGGGAGGGCATTGGAATTGTTCCCATTTTACTTTTGGCCAATTTGTTTTTAGGTGTTTATTATACCCAATCTGTCTGGTTTAAAAAAACGAATAAAACCTACATGGGGACCATCATTACGCTAATTGGATTAGTTACAACGGTTGTTGGAAATATTATTTTTATCCCAAAATACGGATATATGGCTTGCGCCTGGTCTTTTCTGGCGTCAAGCTTAGTCATGATGATCTTGTGTTATTTAGGTGGTCAAAAATTTGATCCCATACCGTATCGTTGGAAAGCCGGATTGTTATATATTGTTCTAGGGTATTTATGTATTGAGGTCGGACATGAAATTCAAGTCATCATAGATCTTCCGAACATCGTCCGCGAAAATATAGGTGTCTTTATTTTACTTTTATTTGTTGTGGCCTTCGAATTTTCTTGGAAAGGCGGAGGAAAATTTAAGTTAAAACATTAATTTAAAGGTCAAATGAAACAGGAATTAAAAACGCAATATTTAACCTTAAAGCTGAAAATCAGCCAAATGGTATTGCGTTTGCAAGAAAATCAAGGGACCATCAAAGAACTGGAAAGGGAGGTTGACAGATTAAAAACCCTGCTAGATGAGAAAAATAGGGAACTTAATTTATCGAGCCAAGCCGCAAAAGAATTAGAGAAAAACTTTAAAAAATCAGATAAATTTGGTAAAATTGTAGTTAGTACAAACAACACGGCGGTCCCAACTGCTGAGCTGAAGAAAACGTTAGATAAATATATAGTTGAAATAGATCATTGTATTGAGCAATTACGCAAAACATGAGCCAACAATTACCCTGCAATTTATTATTAGGAATACAAACAGTGTCCTTGCGGGTAAATAAAGAAGAAGAGTTTTGTGTGCGCAATGCGGCATTATTAGTTAACCGATTAGTTAAATTTTACGAAAAAAAGGCCAATAGTTCAGATCCAAACGCTGTAATGGCGTTGGTGGCCTTAGATTTAGCTATGTGTGGATTAAAATTTGAATCGGAAAAAACTAATTTGCTAGAAGATGTTCAAGCGGAAAACGAGCAATTGCTCGTGATGGCTGAGGAGTTCACTTTATAATCAAATTTTTTCAAGGCTTTTTGGGACTCATGTAATAAACACATTCGTTCTATGTCGAGCATATTAAGTATTATTATCCCATTGTTATCATTAGCAGGGGGCGTATTCGCTGGAAAAGTATTCTTTTCAAAAGCCAATAAAAATTTCGAAGATGAGGCTAAAAGAAAGGCTGATGATATCTTGAAAAATGCTGAAGTCTCAGCAGAAAATTTAAAGAAAGATCGCATGTTGGAGGCCAAGGAAAATTTCCTCCGTCTGCGTGGTGAGTTTGAGGAAGAAACTCAAGCTAAGAAGGGTATCTTACAAGAAAATGAGCAAATTTTAAGGGAAAAGGAGAGAGTTTTAGCGCAACAACAAGAGCAGCAAAAACTAGCCGATCAAGATTTGCAGGCGCAAAAGCAAAGCATTCAATCCAAGGAAGAAAACTACCGCAAGAAACTTGAAGAGGTAGAGAAAAAACGCGCTGAGGCAGATGAAATGCTGGCAAACCAGATTAGTCAATTGGAGAAAATTGCCAATTTATCAGCAGCGGAAGCTCGTGAACAAATCATGGAGGCTTTGAAGTCGGAGGCTGAAAGCAAGGCCAGTTCTTTAGTTAAGCAGGCCATCGAGGAAGCGAAATTAACTGCAACCAAAGAGGCGAAGAAAATTGTCATTGAGACGATTCAGAGAACGGCTGCGGAAAATGCGATTGAAAACTGCGTTTCGGTTTTCAACATTGAATCAGATGATGTAAAAGGAAAGATTATTGGCCGAGAGGGTAGAAATATTCGTGCTTTAGAGGCGGCTACAGGAGTAGAATTTATCGTAGATGATACACCAGAGGCAATTATCATTTCAGGATTTGATCCGGTTAGAAGAGAGATTGCGCGCTTATCGTTGCATCGCTTGGTACAAGATGGACGTATTCACCCTGCGCGTATTGAAGAAGTAGTCAATAAGACCAAAAAAAATATTGATGATGAAATCATCGAGATTGGGGAAAAAACGGTCATCGAACTAGGTATTCATGGCTTACATCCAGAGTTAATTAAGATGATAGGTCGGATGAGGTTTCGTTCCTCTTATGGACAAAATCTTTTGCAACATTCTAGAGAGGTGGCGAAGTTATGTGCTACCATGGCCGCGGAGTTGGGCTTAAATGCCAAATTAGCCAAGCGTGCTGGTTTATTGCACGACATAGGAAAAGTTTGGCATGAAGAGCCTGAATTACCTCACGCACTATTAGGGATGGAATTGGCGCTTAAATACAAAGAGCATCCAGAAGTGTGTAACGCGATCGGCGCACACCATGATGAAACTGAGATGACGTCGATGATCTCTCCCATCATTCAAGTTTGTGATGCCATTTCAGGTTCAAGACCTGGGGCGAGAAGAGAGATGATGGAGTCTTATATGAAGCGTTTAAGGGATTTAGAGGCCTTGGCTACTTCATTTGACGGGGTTCAAAAATGTTATGCGATTCAAGCAGGACGTGAATTGCGTATTTTAGTTGACTCGGAAAATGTAAGTGATGAAAAAGCATCCAACCTATCGTTTGATATTTCTCAAAAAATAGAAAAAGAGATGCAATATCCGGGTCAAATCAAAGTGACTGTTATCCGTGAAATGCGCGCAGTTAATTTTGCCAAATAAAATAGGATAAGCCTTGCATGAGGTTCATTGAATCGTAAAAATTAATTGAGGAGCCCTAGAGAGAAAAACTTATTAGGGCTCCTTTTTTTTCATAGATCAGGAAGCCAAAAAATATATGATCATTAAAAGTCCAATAAGCCAAGATGAATGGGAGTCTTATTATCGACTTCGTTTCACCATACTGAGAGCGCCATGGAATCAGCCATTGGGCTCGGAAGTATTGGCAGATGAATCGGAAGCTATTCATGCCATGGTCATAGAAGATGATCAAATTATTGGGGTTGCCAGGATGCACAAGTCTGGAGAGAATCAAGGCCAAGTTAGGTGTGTTGCTGTGGCAGCCGAGGCGCAAGGAAAGGGTGTGGGAAAGGCCATTATGTTGCATTTAGAAGAGAAGGCGATGACCATGGGGATTCAAGAAATCATCTTAGAAGCGCGTGAAAATGCCGTTCCATTTTATAAATCCATTGGATATGTCATTGAGAAAGAATCCTATTTATTGTTTGGGGAGATTCAACATTATCGAATGAAAAAGGAGATTAGGTAAATAAGGTAAGAAGTAATAGGTAATAGGTAAGAGGTAAAAAGATGGGGTTTGAAATTGTAACCAAACATATACAGTAAAGAATCATTGAGTTTTCAGACATGATCCTCTTAGCACAAGAAATTAAAATATTATCGAGAAATAATTTCACAAAATAATCCTACCTTTGCATCCCCCTTTGTTGATCTCGATTTAGGGAAAATTGACATAATAATGAAAGACTATCACATTGTATATGAAGACAATCACCTCCTAATCGTAAATAAACGAGCAGGTATTCTTGTCCAAGGGGATAGTACTGGGGACCGAACACTCACCGATGTATTGAAAGATTACATCAAAGAAAAGTACCAAAAACCAGGGGCTGTTTTTCTACATCCTGTTCACCGATTAGATAGACCGGTCAGTGGCTTAGTTGTATTCGCAAGAACGTCAAAGGCCCTTGAAAGAATGAATGAATTGTTCCGCAAAAGAGATATTCAAAAAACATATTGGGCTATTACGAGGAGAAAACCGGATCCAATCAAGGGCAAATTAACCCACTATCTGATCAAGAATGAGGCAAAAAATGTAACAACGGCCTTAGATTATCCAGAGGATAAAGCACAAAAAGCAGAACTAAATTATAAATTGATCGGCAAAATCAATCTCCATTATTTAATCGAAGTGGAGCCTATAACCGGTCGGCCACACCAAATACGGGTGCAGTTAGCTTCGTTGGGATGCCCGATTCGCGGAGATATAAAATACGGCTATGACAAGCCTAATATTGACGCGAGTATCAATTTACATGCGCGCCGACTATACTTTATACATCCCATCAAACAAACACCTATCATCTGTAAAGCGGCTGTTCCAGAAAATCCATTCTGGGAAGAATTTTTAGAGTTGGAAACAGAAGAAGTTAAATTGAAAAATTTAGATCACTTATTTGAATAAAAAAAGAGCTCGATTATATATCGAGCTCTTTTTTTTGTATGATTTGACTTATCTCTTAAATAAGTTCCTCCAAAGTAGTCTTTTCTAAAACCGATAAATTGGCATCGCGCCATTTGGCTAACACACTCCTCAATTTACAAGTTTCTTCGTCCGCACAATCATCACATTTACCGTAAAAATGCAAAGAAACACATAAAGCTGGGGCAATAGGTCCATCTACAATCCGAATGATCTTGGCAAATGTTACTTGGTCTGGAGGAATGCGCAAATAGTATCCGCCCCCTTTCCCTTTTTGACTCTGCAAGATCCCATGGTTTCGTAATTCTAATAAAATAGCTTCCAAAAACTTTTTGGGAATATTTTCAGATTCTGCAATATGTGAAATCAATAATGGGCCTTTCTCATACGATTGAGCTAAAACCTTTAGCGCCTTCAACGCATATTTTGCTTTCTTAGATATCATTTTGCTTGTTGAATTATCATCAAAGCTACTAAATATTTAACTGAATTCACAAAAAGCCTATTAAACCAATCGATTAACTAATTTTCGGAAAACTGAAATGAAATTTTTGTTTCATTGCTTGAATATTAGGCCCATAAAAAAAGGCTGCTCGTGATCGAACAGCCTTTTAAAATCATATAAATAACGACTAGAAACGGAAGTGAGAGAACGCTTTGTTCGCCTCTGCCATTCTATGCGTATCATCTTTCTTCTTAACTGCTGCACCTTCACCTTTGGCAGCAGCAATGATTTCATTGGCTAAGCGATCCATCATGGTTTTATCGCCACGCTTTCTCGCATATAAAATTAACCATTTCATTCCCAATGAAACTTTGCGTTCAGCGCGCACTTCTGTTGGAACCTGAAAGTTAGCACCACCCACACGACGGCTCTTAACCTCGACTGATGGCATAACATTGTTTAATGCTTTTTTCCAAGTCTCTAATCCGTTCTCTTTAGTACGATCTTCCACTTTATCCAATGCATCATAAAAAATAGTAAATGCAGTCGATTTCTTTCCATCATACATCAAGTTATTGACAAACTTGGTCACTAATACATCCTTGAATTTAGGATCTGGTAATACGTAGCGTTTTTTTGGTTTCGCCTTTCTCATTTTGTTTGTTTTTTAAAATTGACCCAACCTTCTGCCTTTAACAATGGCATACTGGATCGTTCTGTTAATAATTATTTCTTTTTACCTGTTGGAGCTGCCTGTCCTGGTTTTGGACGCTTAGCACCATACTTCGAACGAGATTGTAAACGACCCGTTACTCCGGCCGTATCTAATGCTCCACGAATAATGTGATAACGCACACCCGGTAAGTCTTTTACACGACCACCACGAATCAATACGATCGAGTGCTCTTGCAAGTTGTGACCCTCACCTGGAATGTAAGCATTCACTTCTTTTTGGTTTGTCAAACGTACACGCGCTACTTTACGCATCGCTGAGTTTGGTTTCTTTGGAGTCGTCGTGTATACACGTGTACAAACCCCTCTTCTCTGTGGACAAGAATCCAAAGCAGGTGACTTAGATTTCCAAGTCATTTGCTCACGTCCCTTGCGCACTAATTGCTGAATAGTTGGCATTTTAGCGTAATTACCTGTTTAAATATAAATTCTATTAAATCCCAGCAGCAAATGATACTCATACGATTGAGTTATCCCATACTAACGGGGGTGCAAAGTTAATAAATTGAAACGAAAAACAAAATACGAATCAATAAAATTATTTGACAAATCCACGGATTCCCAATTCCAACCCACGTAATTCCGCCAATCCCCTCAATCGGCCAATTGCCGTATACCCCGGATTCGTCTTTTTGCCCTCTTGTAAATCGTCTAACATGCGATGTCCGTGATCTGGCCTGAATGGTAATCTATAATCCTTCCGGCCTTCAGCAATTCGTTTATTTTGTTCCACAACCAATCCCTTCATCACACCAAACATATCCACATCTCCGTCCAAATGATCTGCTTCATGAAAATTCCCAAACTCATCTCTTCTTGTGGCTCTCAAATGAATAAAATTAATCCGATGGCCCAATCGCTCCACCATTCCAACTAAATCATTATCGGCTCTTACTCCATAACTGCCTGTACAAAAGCACAAACCATTCACTGGGCGATCATAAGCTTTCAATAACTGAACCGCATCGCTTTCTGTACTCACAACACGCGGCAAGCCTAGAATTGGATAGGGGGGGTCATCAGGATGAATCGACAAATTAACCCCTTCTTCCTCGGCCACTGGGGCTATTTCTTTGATAAATTCATATAAATGACCGCGTAATTCGGCATCGCCAACTTCCATATAAGTGTCTAATGCTTCCTGAAATGATTTCAACGTAAAACTCTCCTCACTCCCAGGCAATCCCGCAATGACATTGCGAATCAATTTTTCTTGTTGGCCCGATGTCGATTGATCATACCAACGCTTTGCACGGGTGATTTCCTGCTCCGAATAATGTGCATCAGCACCTGGTCGCTTTAATAAATAGAGCTCAAATGCAGCAAATTCAGCCGAATCAAAGCGTAAGCCTGTACTTCCATCCGGAAACTTAAAATCCAAGTCAGTTCTTGTCCAGTCTAAAATAGGCATAAAATTATAACAAACAGTATCTAAGCCTGCTTTGGCAACGTTACGTATCGATTGCTGATAATTCGCAATGTATTTTTTAAAATCGCCGGTTCTCGTTTTAATCGTTTCATGAATAGGGATACTTTCAATCACTGACCAAGTTAAACCTGAAGCCTCGATGATATTTTTTCTTTCCAAAATATCGGCAACCTCCCAAACTTGTCCATTGGGTATTTGATGCAATGCATTGACGATTCCCGTCGCACCTGCTTGACGCACATCTGATAATTTTACGGGGTCATTGGGTCCAAACCAACGCCATGTCTGCTCTAAAGCCATATCTTGTAACAATTTTTAAATGAGGCACTCTTATTTTTCCTTTGGCTATGTTTTGCCTACCAAATGAATCGTCAAAGTTAATCATAAAAGATTTCTATACATCAAGCTGCATAAAATTTGCTTTGCTGAAATCACAAAAAAAACCTTATTCGGACACCGAATAAGGTTTTTGTAATCAAGCATTTATATACTTTCTCAAAAATCTTTCAGAAAGGTTGCCAAAATTAATTGATTTTTTGACAATTGAAAAAATCTAGCCATTTTGATGTGCAGGCCTTAACAAATCAGTTACGGTTTTTACTGGATTAAAGGTATCCAACGGAACCTCGACAAAAATGGTATTCCAGTGCGCCATGGCCCCATTCCACAAGCCTGGAAGCTCCTGCGCCTTCAATTTTCGACCATCTTTCGTCTTTTCAGTTATAAAGCCGGTTGACATATCCCGAAAACCCAATAAATTAAAATAATTCCCTTCATAATCTCTCGTTGAACAAACTAAATCAACCGGATTGAAATGGGTAGAATTTGAAAAAATTTCTTTTTGAGTTTCATTTTCCATATCCACTTGAGCCGACTCCACTAATTGTAATGCAAAATTTCCATGCCCATCCGAACACCAAAATGGCCCCCCTCCCGGTTCACCCATATTTTTAACCACCCCACAAATTCGCGTAGGTCGATGCAAAATATTCTTAAGCCAATCCACTTTTTCCTCATCACTTAAATGGCTAAAATCATTTGACATTTTAATGCCCAAATGGCTATTGGTAAATGCCAGTATCTCCACGATCAAACCTTCAGAGATTTCCCCTTGTAAGCGCAACAAATAATCCTTAATCTTTTCAGTAATGCTTAAAAGCAAGCCGCCTATCGCCTTTTTATATCGAATCGTAGATTCTCTCTTAGCATCAGGGACTACATTATCTATGTTTTTGATAAAAATTAAATCCGCTTTTATTTCATTTAAATTTTCCAACAAAGCACCATGGCCAGCAGGTCTAAACAATATGCTTCCATCTTTTTCCCGAAATAATTCATTGTCTAATTGGACCGCCACCGTGTCCGTCGCTGGCTTTTGTTCAGAAAATTGAACCTCATAATTGATTC
Source organism: Cytophagaceae bacterium (assembly GCA_947460975.1). Lineage (GTDB taxonomy): Bacteria > Bacteroidota > Bacteroidia > Cytophagales > Spirosomataceae > Aquirufa. The sequence continues at coordinate 130,331 of CANHGO010000002.1, read as the reverse complement.
CAAATGTCGACTCTAGTTTTGGCATTAACTCGCCAACTAAATTGTCGAATCTCGCTCGATGCTCTGGGGATACCGTAAAATGCAAACGAGCTTTTTTGCCGTCAGAAGCATATTCAGCTGCCTCGAATAAATGTTCTTCTAAAGGGGTTCTAGATCCATCCTCATAGGAATGAAAAGCCAATAAACCCTTGGGAAGCGAACCGTAATCCAAGCCTTTTTCACCCAATAAGGTTTTAATTATTTCATTCGAATCTTGGCTTGGGCATAAACTTAACAACGCTTTTGAAAAAGCAAAATCATGTAAACGACTTAAAAATAGATCAGATTCTTTATTCGATTTGCCCTCCGAAACATGCTCAAATAATGACTTGAACATTCTTGTCGCCGCTCCTGAGGCCGGAACCATTTTCACGATTTGCAAATTTGCTGTGAGTATATCAAATTGATTGACCCAATGGCCCACTTCCGACTCAGATAATTTTAAAATTCCGTCGCCAATAACCGCCGACTTTTCTAAATTCATCCATGGAAATCCATTCCTGAAAAATTCAACTTGTTGGTAAACATCCTCTATTCTAATTCCCCTATTTTTCAGGTCTGTTAAGTCCCATTCTGACAACATATACATGGATTTAAACTTAAAATTAATAGAATTTGCCCCGATATTTGACATTTTAAAAGAATAAATTTCAATCAAAAAACAATAGTAGGCCATTCGCTATTTTCTCAAGAACTTTTTTTTGGTAGCTTTGAATTACCTATGAGTCAAATTCACGACATTCTAAAAACATATTGGGGATATTCAGAATTCAGACCTCTTCAAGAGGACATCATTCAGTCGGCTTTAAACCAAAAAGATTGCTTAGCGCTTTTGCCTACTGGTGGGGGTAAATCACTGTGTTTTCAAGTTCCCGGCATGGCTATGGATGGGATTTGTATCGTAATCACTCCACTGATTGCTTTAATGCAAGACCAGGTGGACCAATTGACTCAAAGGGGCATTTCGGCGGTGGCCATTTATTCAGGCATGTCAAAAAGACAAATTGACATTTTGTTGGATAATTGTATTTATGGCCAGATTAAATTCCTTTATATTTCTCCAGAGCGACTAAAAACCGAATTACTCATTGAACGAGCCAAACTGATGAAAATTTCTTTGTTGGTGGTCGATGAAGCACATTGCATTTCACAATGGGGATATGACTTTAGGCCTGCTTATTTAGAAATTCAAAATTTCAAAACCTTATTTCCAGCCGTCCCATGCATGGCGCTGACGGCGTCAGCGACTACGGCTGTCAAAAAAGATATTTTGGCCAATTTGCAGCTGAAAAATCCAGCCGTTTTCCAAAAAAGTTTTAGTCGCGCTAATCTGTCTTACTCCGTCCTTTGGGAAGAAAATAAGGATGTAAAATTAGTTCAGATGATCCAAAAGGTAGGTGGTTCATCCATTGTGTATGCTAGAAACCGCAGAAAAACACAGGAAATCACCAAAATACTCTTAGACAAAGGGATAAAAGCAAATTTCTACCATGCAGGATTATCCACTGAAGAAAGAACAAAGCGGCAAAAAGAATGGATTGAGAATCAAATTCAATGCATCGTGGCGACCAACGCCTTCGGGATGGGAATAGATAAACCTGACGTCCGACTCGTCGTTCACATTGACCTCCCCGATTCAATGGAAGCCTATTATCAGGAAGCTGGTCGAGCAGGAAGAGATGAAAAAAAAGCCTTTGGTGTCATATTAATTGAGGAGAATGACCTGATTGAGTTAAAAGCACAATGGCAAAAATCATATCCCACCGCTGATATCATCAAACGAACGTATCAATCCATAAGTAATTTTTTACAAATCGCCGAAGGAAGTGGCGAATTGTCAACATACGATTTTGATTGGCAAGAAATGGTTTCTCGTTACCAATTGCCTTCCTCTGAAACGTTTTACGCGCTTAAAACCCTCGAATCTGAGGGCTTAATTTTAATGAGCGATGCGATGCAAAATCCATCAAAAATAAAAATTATTGTCAACTCTACCGAGCTCTATGACTTTCAAATTAGAAATGAAAAATTTGAATCAATATTAAAATATTTGCTAAGGCAGTTTGGTGGAAATTTGTACAATCAGTTTGTAACGATCTCGGAATCAACGATAAGCCAACAATTTAAAGCACCTGTCGCAGATATTGAAAGGTCATTGCAATTATTAGAAAAATTCGAAATCATCGAATACGAAAAACAAAATGGGCAACCCAAAATCACGTTTTTAACCCCAAGAGCATCCGTACATAATTTGCCGATTAGTTGGCACACTTATGTCGCAAAAAAAGATTCCAGTAAGTCAAAATTAGATGCCATCGAAACCTATGTAAGGCAAAATCAATTTTGTAGAACGGCACAAATATCTGCATATTTCGGGGAGAACATCGAAATCCCCTGTGGCATTTGTGACATTTGCATTCAAGAAAAACGCGAGAATTCTGGAAAGGCTTATCCTGAAGGGAACGTCCAAGAAAGGAAGTTGATCCTTCAGTATTTAAAAAATGGCCCCATGAATCTAAGCGACTTAGTCGACTGCCTCCGCCCTCTCTCTAAATCTGAGGCCATAAAAGTCATTCAATATAGCCTGGAAAGGGGAGAAGTTTTTTACGCTGATACGGAAACAGTAGCCTTGGCATCCTCTTGAAATACAAAAGAGATAGGCGTTTTAACTTTCTCGTCTAATAAGGCTAAAGACAAAACTTCAATCGCATTTTCAACATAATGAAAGGATAGATCTGAAATATAATGCGCCTCTATCTCCTCCACATCCTTGCGATTTTTTGCACACATGATGATTTCTTTAATGCCCGCACGTTTAGCCGCTAATATTTTCTCCTTGATTCCGCCGACAGGCAAGACTTTTCCTCGTAAGGTAATTTCGCCCGTCATAGCTAATTTAGAACGCACCTTTCTTTGAGTTAAAGCAGATGCAATAGCTGTAAGCATGGTAATTCCCGCAGATGGACCATCTTTAGGGACAGCTCCAGCGGGTACGTGAATGTGCAAATTATATTGGTCAAAGATCCGATAATCAATTTCGTATTGATCTGCGTGCGCCTTTAAAAAACTTAGTGCGGCCATCGCTGACTCTTTCATCACATCTCCTAATTGGCCTGAAAGTGTCAATACACCCTTTCCCCGGCTTAAAAGTGTCTCAATAAATAGAATATCGCCACCCACCGGCGTCCAGGCTAAACCTGTCACAACACCCGCATATTCATTGCTTTCATAAGCATCTTTATCGAAATGTTCTTGGCCTAACATTTTCAATACATCCGACGCTTGAATTTTAGCCGGATAGGTCTCGCCAATCGCAATGGATTTCGTTATTTTCCGAATCACTCGGCCTATCTCTTGTTCTAATTTTCGCACTCCTGATTCTCGGGTATACCCTTCCACCACTTTTTGAATCGCCACATCAGACATGCTAACGGACATCTTCTCTAAACCATGCTCTTTCTTTTGCTTGGGCAACAAATGCTTTTTAGCAATTTGAACTTTTTCTTCCATCGTATAGCCACTCACTTCTATAATCTCCATACGATCACGTAAAGCGGGGTGAATTGTATCTAAATTATTTGCCGTAGCCACAAACATAACGCGAGACAAATCATATTCACACTCCAAATAATTGTCCATAAAGCTGCTGTTTTGCTCAGGATCCAACACCTCAAGCAAGGCCGAGGAAGGATCACCTCGATGATCAGAACCCACTTTATCTATCTCATCCAAAATAAATACAGGATTAGAAGAACCCGCTTTCTTAATATTTTGAATCACTTTTCCCGGCATCGCCCCAATATAGGTTTTGCGATGACCCCGAATTTCCGCCTCATCACGCAATCCACCTAAAGCCATCCGAACATATTTCCGACCTAAAGCCTTCGCGATTGATTTGCCTAAAGATGTTTTTCCTACACCTGGAGGGCCATAAAGACATAAAATAGGCGCTTTCATATCCCCTTTCATCTTCAATACAGCTAAATATTCCAAGATTCTTTCCTTCACTTTTTCCAAACCAAAATGATCCGAATCCAGTACTTTTTTAGCCTTAACTAAATCAAAATTATCCTTTGTGTATTCCGCCCAAGGCAAATCAGTCAGGAGTTCGACAAAATTCATCAACATCGGGTATTCAGGTGACATCGAGTTCGTTCGCTGCAACTTCGACAACTCTTTGTTGAAAAAGTCGTTCACTTCTTTTGACCATTTTTTCTTTGCTCCCTTCGCTCTTAATCCATCTAGTTCCTGTTCAGGACTCTCTACGCCCAACTCCTCTTGCAATACTTTAATTTGCTGACGTATATAATAATCCCTTTGCTGCTGATCTATATCACTGGACGCCTTGCTTTGTATTTCCCTTTTAAGCTCAAGATGTTGAATGTCTTTCAACATAAATTCCAACAAATGAGTGGCTTGTTCTATTCCGTCCAAGGTTTCTAACAATCCTTGCTTTTCCTTCAAATCCGCATTAATGTTTGAAGACAAAAAGTGAATTAAAAAGGCGGAAGACTCAATATTATCCAATGCAATTTGAGCTTCACGAGGAATTTCTGGATTAAGATTTAATATTTTTAAAGCCGATTCTTTCAACGTTGAAATCAAGGCCTTGTTTTCTTTATTTAGTTTTTTGGGAAAGGTATCTTCGATGTAATTAACCTTAGCAATTAAATTAGGTTCTGTTTTGACAAATTCCTTTACCTCAAAACGCTTTCTACCTTGAACGATAATCGTCGTATTCCCTCCCGGAAGTACAAACATTTTAATGATGTGACCTACGGTACCGATCTTATATAAATCGTCAAGTTTGGGCTCTTCTTTTGAATTACTTGCTTGCACCAAAACTCCTAGCGTTCGATCCCCTTTGTAAGCCTTTTTGACAAGCCTGACCGATTTTTGGCGGCTAACCGTAATCGGTATAACCATCCCTGGAAATAACACGATATTACGAATAGGTAAGATTGGCAATTCATCTGACAAAACTCCCATTTTATCATCACTTCCAATCCCCTCCCCATTAATAGGAATCAATTCTATATTTTCGAAATCAGAAATTTCTGAAACGCTCAAATGCTTAAAAACATCATTTGGATTATTCATACGATCAATTTAAATACCTTACCCACTTCAATATTTGTTGAAGGAATCCGTCTATTATCAACTATTATGCCATAAGACAACATGGCAGTAAAATACTATTCGAGTAAAATTACCGGAATGTCTTTTTTAAACAAATAGGATTTCTTTTTATCCAGTCGCGCTACATGCAACAAATTGGTTTGGTCAGGAAACACGTCCACTAACAAACTATTTTGAAAATATACCCCAGCGAATTGTTGTTGGGTCGGAATTTCTAAATACACCCAAATTACATCCTTTTGTGGCTCAAATCCAATGTATCGATAAGGTGTTTGTAATTTCAAATTTACCTGAAAACCTACATGGGTTTTGATGTATTTTGTCAGTAGTTCATCCACATCTACACCGGCCTGAAACTGAAAATTTTTTCCTTGAAATGCAGACAATCCCGCTTCCAAATCATCTTGAAACAAACGAATACTCACTTCCCAAAGTTGCTCTTTTTCATTAAAAACAATCTCCGTTACACTGGTATGAAAAGGATGGTTTTTCGAAGCAAAAGTAAGATTGCTCACGAATACAAAAATTAAAAAAAAGAGTTTTTTCAAGGATTAAAATAAAGCTTTAAAAATATCATTCCCAAAGGTATAAGCCATTAAAGCCAACAAAATGATCATGCCAACTTGTTGGGCTCTTTCCAATACCTTATCTGAAGCAGGCTTTCCCGTAATCATTTCATAAATTAAGAAAACTGCATGCCCACCATCCAAAGCTGGAATTGGCAAAATATTCATGAAAGCTAAGGCCATCGAAAGAAGACCCGTCAACATCCAAAATCTGGTCCAGTCCCAAACTCCTCCAAACATTTGAGCAATTCCAATAGGTCCACTCAAGGCTTTAGATGCAGAAACATCCCCAGAAGCAATTTTCTTAAATCCTCTTACGTTGTCCGTAATGACAGAAAACGCCCTTGAAGTTCCGATTCCGGTAGCCTCTAAAATACCATATTCCTGGTGGGAAACTTTAATTAACAATTCTGGGAAAAACCCAATTTGACCCGTTTGAGTCACTGTCATCTGAAGTGTATCCGCCTTCCCATTTCTTAAAATGCCTAGACGAATGGGTTTCCCAGCCTCCAATTTTAAAGCTTCTTTCACTTCATGATAATAGGTAATCGACTTATCATTGACTGAAGTGACATAATCTCCCGTTTTTAAACCCGCAGATAAGGCTGGCAACATCTCCTCTGATTTTTTCCCTAATAATTTATCAAAAGCTGATGGAGGATTGGGGCTTGTTACTTCGGCTACTTTAAATTTCGCCATAGGTTCAATGAAACCAGCTTTTTTATCACTTAATTTTTCGATGAAATTTGATGGTATTTTGATTTCTAACGTTTGATCCCCCCTTTGTACCGTGTAGGAAGAATTATCACCTAGCAATACATCTGAAGATCTTAAATCTGTCAAAGAAAGATAATCCGCTCCATTCACTTTTATGATTTTATCTCCCGTTTTTAATCCAATTTGCTGGGCTAATTCCAACGCAACAATTCCATTTTTATTTAATTCCTCTTTTGAAATAAAGTTGTTTCCATTCGAATAAGTCAGGCAAACAAAAATGACAATACCCGTAATAATATTCACAATAACCCCTCCCAACATGACGATTAGGCGCTGATAAGCAGGCTTAGCTCTAAATTCCCATGGCTCATGTTCCTTTGCTAAAGTAGCCGCGTCCTGTGTTTCGTCGATCATACCCGCAATAGAAACGTAGCCACCTAAAGGAAACCAACCTAAACCATATTCGGTATCGCCAATTTTTTTCTTAAAAAGAGCAAAGTTTAACAAAGAAGGAATTGGAAATAAAAAATCGAAAAATAAATAAAATTTTTCAACCCGCATTTTAAACCATTTGGCTGTAATGTAATGACCAAACTCATGCAATGTTACTAGTATCGACAGCCCTAAAATCAACTGCCCTGCCATGATCAAACCTTCCATATTATTTCTTATTGTTTTTTTCTACCCAATTTTGGGCCATTTTTCTTGTTACTAAATCTGTTTCAATATAATCTTCTAATGTCGGTTTACCTAAAAAAGTTCCATGAGACATGCAATGTTCTAATAAATCCGACATTTGCAAAAAGCCGATTTGTTCTTTTAAAAACGCGTCGACAGCTATTTCGTTGGCCGCATTTAAAATACAGGCCATATTCCCTCCCTGGTCTAGCGCTTTAAAAGCAAATCCTAAATTTCGAAAAGTATCTACATCCGCCTGTTCAAAAGTTAAAGAACCAAACTGACGAAAATCAAATCTTGGAAAATCAGATTTGATTCGATTTGGGTACCCTAAAGCAAATTGTATAGGTAATTTCATGTCAGGTAAACCTAGTTGGGCTTTGATCGATCCATCATCAAATTGAACTAACGAATGAACGATCGACTGAGGGTGAACAACGACTTCTATTTGAGATGCCTCCACGTCAAAGAGCCATGCAGCTTCAATGACCTCTAAGCCTTTATTCATTAAACTGGCTGAATCTATGGTGATTTTAGCCCCCATGGTCCAATTGGGATGCTTTAATGCCTGCGCCCGAGTAACGTTCGCTAACTGGTCTTTAGTGAATCCTCTAAAAGGTCCCCCTGAAGCGGTTAAAATTATTTTTTCAATGGGATTATGTGACTCCCCCATCAAGCATTGAAAAATCGCAGAATGTTCTGAGTCAACGGGTAAAATGGGAACTCCCATTTTTCTGGCAAGAGGCATAATGAGACCGCCAGCCACGACTAAGGTTTCCTTATTAGCTAAGGCAATCGGCTTTCCTGCTTGAATAGCTTTTACGGTGGGCAATAAACCCGCATAACCGACTAAAGCCGTCAATACAACATCTACAGTCCCTAATGTAACAACCTCCTCTAAACTTTTTGCACCTGCATGAACAATGATATTTAATCCTGACAGCGCATTTTTTACAAATTCATATTTTGACTCATCGCCAATCACTACATGAGAAGGTTTGTATTTAATGGCTTGGGATATGAGCAAATCTGCCTGGCTCATCGCAGTCAAAACCTCTACCTCAAAAATAGCAGGATGCTGATCAATGACTTCTAGCGCTTGAGTTCCAATCGATCCTGTTGATCCCAATATGGCGATTCTTTTTACCATATCATCGCCTTAATTTGTTCAATAAATGTGATCCAAACCTTTGGATAAGTCAGCGAGACAAATAAAATTCCAAATAATCCCCCGTATAAATGCGCGGAATGATTGACATAATCTTTTCCTCTTCGGTCCATTTCAATAGAGTACCAAGTAAATAAACCGGCATAGATAATTCCAGGGATTCCTAATAGACCAAACAAGTAAATTTTTTCAGTAGGGAAAAACATGATCCCTGCAAAAATAACGGCAGAAACAGCCCCTGAAGCACCTAATGAATTGAAATAAGCATTATTTTTTTGTTTGAAATACGTCGGCAAATCTGCCACCAATATTCCCAACAAGTAAAAAAACACAAACATTTGGGGCCCCATGCCTGGAAAAATCACGGTAAAAATATATTCCAACTGGGTTCCAAAAAAGTAAAATGAAAACAAATTGAAAAACAAATGGGTAAAATCCGCATGAATAAATCCGGAAGAGATGAAGCGCCAATATTGTTTTTTACGATCAATCAAGTAAGGATTCATGGTCATTAGTTCCATCCAATCAGCCTTTTGCCAAGCAGCTAATGAAACCAGTACGGTCACAGCCATAATCATTAAACTTACTGAAATCGTATCCCCCATAATAGAAAAAGCTTCTTGACGAAGCCATTTAAACACTAAAATTACATTAAACTTCCCTATCCACCAACCCGTTCATGAATTTCAATAGACCCGCCTTTTTTTCATCTCCTATATTCAAGGCCGACATCTGCACAAAAGCTTCATCAAAGTACTTTTTCACTAACGCTTCTGTCTCCTCTTTCACGCCAAGACTGGTGTAAATAGCTGTCACAGACTTTACTTTTAACTCAGGGTTCGGGTTAGCCATGGATAACCATTTTGATAATTCTATTTTGTTTTCTCCTTCAGCCAATTCCAAAGCCCGAATTAATAAATACGTTTTTTTATTCGCTAAAATGTCTCCGCCAGGTTGTTTTCCAAACTTTTCTGGATCTCCATAGACATCTAATAAGTCATCTTTCAACTGAAAACCGAGCCCAATTAATTCGCCAATTTTATAGATTTGATTAGAAACTTGATTGGATTGTTGAGCCAAAATAGCTCCCAATTCCATCGAAAGGCCAATCAAAACTGAGGTCTTCAGGCGAATCATTTCAATATATTCGTCGACAGAAACTTGATCCCGTACCTCAAAATTCATGTCCATTTGTTGGCCTTCACAAACCTCCGCCGCCGTTTTATTGAATCTTTCCAAGGCAAATTGGAACTCCGATAAACTCAAATCCTTGATTTTATTCAAGTATTGATACGCATTAACCAACATCACATCCCCAGAAAGAATCGCAATGTTGTCATTCCACTTTTCATGAACCGTCTGCTTGCCTCTACGGAGCGGCGCCTTATCCATGATGTCATCATGCATTAAGGTAAAATTGTGAAAAATTTCAAGACTCAAAGAGGGCGAAATGGCTTTTTGCCATTGATCCTTGAACAAGGAATACGTTAACAAGCAAAGTACAGGACGGATTCTTTTCCCACCCAAACTCATTAAATAGTGAATAGGTTCATACAATTCTTTGGGGTGATTCCCCATGTCTTGCTTTGCAATTTCAGCCTCAAGGGCATTAAAAAATTCTTTTGCCATAATTATCTATCTACTTCTCCCATCACCAAATCCATAGATCCAATGATCGCTACTAAATCTGCTAAATATGCTCCTTTTGCCAACAAAGGGATGACAGAAAGGTGATGAAACGAGCAAGCCCGCACTTTCATTCGCTGAGGAATATCGGATTTACCATCCGATCGTATGAAAAAGCCCAATTCCCCTTTTGGATTTTCAGCTCTGACATAAACATCCATCGCAGCTGGTCGTATTTTTTTGGGTACAAATTCCTGCGGATTAAAATCTTTGGTTCGTTTATGTTCGCCCGTCAACTGATCCAAACATTGCTCAACGATCTTGATTGATTCTAAACATTCCTGTATTCGAACATGGTTTCGATCCCAGCAATCTCCCGTTTGGCCTTTTTCTCCAGCACCGATAGGTATATCAAAATCAAGTTCCGGATAAATAGAGTAAGCATCTACTTTTCGTAAATCATACCTCAAGCCAGAACCTCTCAGTACAGGACCTGTGCAACCATAATTGATGGCGATATCTAAAGGCAATACCCCCACATTTGCCGTTCTTTTGATGAAAATAGTATTCTCCTCGACCAATTTGACCACTTCTGAAATAGTATTTTTAACAACGGGGATGAACTCTTTTATCTTTTCTTCAAAACCGATGGGTAAATCATAAAATAACCCCCCGATCCATACATAATTGTAGAGCATTCGAGCACCCGATAACCATTCCAATAAGCGCTGAATATGCTCTCGGTCGCGCATCAGCCATAAAAAAGGAGTATAAGCTCCGATATCTAGGCCATAGGTTCCTATAGCTACAAAATGTGATGCAATGCGATTTAATTCCGCGACTAAAACACGAATATATTCGACTCTCTTGGGCATTTTACCCGTTAAATCCATCATCTTTTCCACCGCCATGACATACGCATGCTCAGAATTCATGGAAGCCATGTAGTCAAGGCGATCTACATAAGGTATAATTTGATTAAATGGGAGAGATTCAGCATGTTTTTCAAAACACCGATGCAAATACCCCAAGTGCGGAATCACATCTTTAACCCACTCGCCATCAGAAATAACTTCTAACCGGAGCACTCCATGTGTAGAAGGATGCTGAGGTCCTAAAGAAATGAGCATTTCCTCCGACTTCAAATCCTCTTCTTTATACCGATTTGGATCCGATAAATGGAAGTTTTCTGGATGAAATTGGTATTGAGTGGAATTCATTAAACAAAAATGCGGAAAGAATTGCTTAAAAAAAACTCGTTTCCATCTTTTTAATACAAATATCAAGTACTTGAATATTTTTTGATATATATTTTAGTAAAAGAGTTTGTTGAAAAAAATAATTCTTCTACCTTTGCATTCCGTTTCGAGAGGAGACGTAAAAATGATTTACAAATTATGGCAAAGAAAGGAAATCGCATTCAAGTAATTTTGGAATGCACTGAGCACAAAGAGTCTGGCGTACCAGGAATGTCTCGTTACATTACGACTAAGAATCGTAAAAATACGACGGCGCGTATTGAATTGAAAAAATACAATCCGGTATTGAAGAAAGTTACTTTACATAAAGAAATTAAATAGATTTAATATTCAGGAATTATGGCTAAGAAGGTAGTTGCAACACTAAAGAAAGAAGGAGGCGTTAAGTACGCTAAAATCATAAAGGCGGTTAAAAATCCAACCACAGGAGCGTATACATTCAGAGAAGAAATTGTTCTTCAGGATGAAGTAAATGCTGCGTTGAAAAACTAGTTTTTCAATTTATTGGATTTATTAATTAGGCTACATGAAAGTCCCTTTTTTCGAAGGGACTTTTTTATTTTTCATTGATTTTTAATTTCTACAGATACTCATGGGACTATTCGATTTTTTAAAAAAGAAGCCCGCTGTTCAAGAGCAAGAGGAAATCATTGCGTTGGACAAGGGACTAGAGAAGACAAAAACGGGCTTAATCACCAAGATGAGCCGCGCGGTTCTTGGGAAGTCCAAAGTCGATGAAGAGGTATTGGACGAGCTGGAGGAGGTATTACTTAGCTCAGATGTGGGAGTGGCAACCACGTTAAAAATCATTGAGCGAATTGAGCGAAGAATAGAGCGGGATCGTTTCGTATCCACGGAAGAGTTGGACCAAGTGCTTCGAGAGGAAGTGGCTGGTTTGTTAGAGGAAAATCAATCGACAGATTTAGAAAATGCATTTGCCGAGCCTAAACAAAAACCTTATGTGATTTTGGTAGTGGGCGTCAACGGCGTAGGAAAAACAACAACCATCGGGAAATTGGCATCACAATTTCACCAAAACGGGTTAAAAGTAGTCTTAGGTGCGGCCGACACTTTTAGGGCTGCGGCAGTAGACCAATTGAAATTATGGGGGGAGCGAGTAGGAATTCCAGTGATCGATCATGGAATGAATACGGATCCGGCGGCAGTGGCATTTGATACCGTGAAACAGGCCGTTGATATGAATGCGGACATCGTGATTATTGACACCGCTGGGCGATTACATACGAAGGTCAACTTAATGACGGAGTTGGGTAAAATCAAACGTGTCATACAAAAATTCATCCCTGAAGCTCCGCATGAAGTAATGCTCGTTTTAGATGGCTCGACCGGCCAAAATGCATTTATTCAGGCACAAGAATTCACCAAAGTGACCGAAGTAACTTCCTTAGCCATTACCAAATTAGACGGGACGGCAAAGGGCGGAGTGGTCATAGGCATCTCGGACCAATTCAAAATTCCAGTTAAATACATTGGCGTAGGCGAGAAAATTTCAGATCTACAAGTCTTCAACAAAGCAGCTTTTGTTGAATCCATTTTCGCAAAAAAATAATTACTTATTTTGTTCCTTGGCCCAAGTATCTTTTAAGGTAACGGTTCGATTGAATACAAGTTTTCCGGAACTTGCATCTGGATCTAAGCAATAATATCCTTTTCTAATAAATTGGACCGCTTTGTTTACACTAGCCGAACGTAAGCTTCTTTCCACAAAAGCCTTTTCTGTAATTTGAATGGATTCAGGGTTAATAAATTTCATAAAATCATCGCCAAGTTCTGAAGCATCTTCTACGATAAGTAATCGATCAAACGACCTAATTTCCGCTTCGACCGCATGCGGAATGGAAACCCAATGAATGGTTCCTTTCACATGAATTTCTGAGGTATCTGAACCGGATTTGCTATTGGGGAAATGCGTCGCATAAATGGTCTTAACAGTTCCATCTTCATTCAAATCAAAAGATTCACATTTAATAATGTAGGCGCCTTTTAATCGGACCATCAAATCTGGACCTAGTCGGAAAAATTTCTTAGGTGGATCCAACATGAAATCCTCCCTTTCAATGTAGAGATTTTTGGAGAAAGGCACTGATCGAGTACCTGATTCAGGATCTTCAGGATTATTTTCGATCGCTAATTCCTCGACCTGATCTTCGGGATAATTGGAAATTACTAGTTGAACTGGGTCTAAAACGGCCATTACTCGGTCCGCCGATTTATTCAAATCTTCTCGGATACAAAATTCCAATAAACTTAAATCGATCAAATTATCTCTTTTGGCCACCCCAATTCGATCGCAAAAATTGCGAATGGAAGCTGCCGTATAACCGCGTCTTCTTAAACCCGAAATAGTAGGCATGCGGGGATCATCCCAGCCATGGACGATTTTCTCGTTGACCAACTGCAATAACTTGCGTTTACTCATCACCGTATGAGATAAGTTTAGTCGGGCAAATTCATATTGATGCGTTGGGAAAATGGTTAATTTTTCAATGAACCAATCATATAAAGGCCTATGCACGTCAAATTCCAACGTACAAATGGAATGGGTAATTCCTTCAATCGAGTCACTTTGGCCGTGTGCAAAATCATACATGGGGTAGATGCACCAAGCATTTCCTGTTCGATGATGGGCCATATGCCGAATGCGGTACATCAATGGATCCCGCATGTGCATGTTGGCATGAGCCATATCTATTTTGGCCCTCAAAACTTTGGCCCCATCCGCATGAATTCCATCACGCATCTCTTTAAATAAGGTTAAATTTTCATCAACCGATCTATTTCTGAAAGGGCTTTCTGTTCCTGCACTGGTAGGGGTCCCTTTTTGTGCCGCTATTTGTTCAGCGGTAGAATCGTCGACATAGGCCAATGATTTTTTAATCAGGTCTACGGCAAATTGATATAATTGTTCGAAATAATTAGACGCATAAAGTTCATTTTCCCAAGTGAAACCAAGCCAACTAACATCCTTTTTTATCGCTTCAACGTATTCGGTTTCTTCTGTAATGGGATTTGTATCATCAAATCTAAGGTTTGTTTTACCACCAAACTTAAGCGCCAAACCAAAATTCAAGCAAATACTTTTAGCATGACCGATATGCAAATACCCATTAGGTTCAGGAGGGAAACGGGTAAAAATTCCGTTTGAATACTGGCCTGTGGCTAAATTTTGCTGAATTATTTCTTCTAAAAAGTTAAGCGATTTGGGTTTGGATTCGTCCATTATTAAATGTTTCTGGGCTTATTTTAAAATTGCAATTGTTTCGAATTTTCAAATTACTGAAATCAATTTTAAAATTACACATAAAAACAACACGAAATATAAGAATAGAGCTTATATTAAGGTTTTTTAAACAAACGGAAAAAAATAATACCTAAAAATAAATTTCTTATATAATTTGCAAAATAATTTTTAACTTGCCTTCTGAAAAAATCGACTAACCATTTTTTTCATAAAATCTACACAATTATATCTTTAAGATAATGGCTAAAAATTTAAAACTCAGTTTAATCGCAATCTTGTCCGTATTAGGAATATTTCAGCTTCAGGCTCAAAACACTCCTAAAATCAATGGTGTCTCAGGAGGTATTTCAATTGGGGGACTTCACGACTTTCAGAGTAAATTTGTGGCAACAGGTTGTCCAAATGGATACGATTGGACATTCAAAACTGCCAATGGTTTTGTTGGTGACTTAGCAGCAGATTGGGATATTGCTTATGGAACAGGATCAGGCTCCAATTTTGCTGTAGATGTGTTTACTGTATCACTAGGTATCGGTGAGGGAAAAGATCCTTATTTCTATTCGGTACAATGTAAGAATTCATTAGGAGTACCTGAAGGTCCGAGCACTGTTGTATGGATTAACATGAATAAATTCGCTTCTACAACGGAGCCAAAACCTAGGCAAATTGAAAAACAATGCGCTGATATTGAGAATCCAAATTCAGGTAGCGTTACTTTGAAAGCGGAAGGTTGTTATGAGAGAACTATTTGGACACAACCTAATGGAGTAAAAATAACTAGTGGAAATAACGTTTTAACGGTAACAGGTGCCTACCAAGAGGGAACATATAGAGTTGTTTGTCTTTTTGACAATGTGGTTTCACCAACTGTAATTCAATCTAAAGAAGGTTCAGTAGGTGGTATTTTAAGAGCTTACGCTCCACCAGCAATATCTGCTTCAGCAGAAGGACCCGTTGACCAATGGACTAAAGAAATTTGCAAAGGAGAAGGTAAATTAATAACTTCTTCTATTTCTGATGCGAAATACGTTGCCTATCAAAAATATTTTGACTTCAAATGGATGGCTGGTGATTATGGTGCAGAGTCTAAAGGGGCTACTGGAGTAAACACTAACAAATTAACTGCATTTCAAAAAGGAAGTTATCGTTTAACTGCCCGGTCATTAACAGGTTGTGGTACATCTGAATCAAATGGAATCAATATCTGGTATGTTGATCTAAAGAAACCAGTTATTGCAGGAAATACAAATTTCTGTTTAGATTCATTTACGACATTGTCAGTTGACTCAGCTTCTTTAGTATTAAATGAAGGTTATTTAATGCCGGCTAAGAAAACTTATCCAGTTAAGTTTAGATGGTATGTAGATGGTTTAGAAGATACTAAATTGGGTAATTTATCTAGCATTAAAGTTAGCAGCAACCAAGTGGTAACGGTAGATTATATTTCAAGTTATGATTGTCCATCAGATCAATCTGATGCTAAAACAATTGTAAACTACGCACGTCCTAAGACTCCAACGATTACAGCATTGACAAAATTAGGATTCTGTGAAGGAACACCAATTGCTGCTAAATTACAATCATCATTGGATAGTTTAAGTGGTGCGGCTACTAAGTTCCTTTGGAGTAACGCATTGACGACAAGAGAAGTTGACATCAATAAAGCGGGACTTTATACAGTTAAAGTGATTGACATCAATGGATGTGTTTCTTTATCATCAGCAGCGACTGAGGTAAAAGTATTGCCATTGCCAGCTGCTCCAGTGATTGCTGCAGGTGGTCCAACCATTTTCTGTCAAAGAGCCGATACTGATTTTGGTACATTCAATTCTGTAACCTTAACGGCAACTTCAGTTAATGATGTAACTTGGTATGGTAAACTAAGCACTGCTAGATTATTAGCTGGAAAAGTTTTAGCAGGAGTTAGAACAAGTGATACATATTTCACAACAGCTACAGATTTAAATGGTTGTATCTCTAAAAATTCAAATGAGATTAAAGTAACGGTTCAAACTAACCCAGCCATAACTTCTGATACTAAAATTGTTAAGGAAGGTGTTTATACTATCAAAGCACTTAATTTCCCATCAGCAGCAACGGCTAATGCTACAAGCGCCGGTGAATATGAGTGGAAGTTTGGTTCAGCAGCGTTGATATCAAAAACATTTGTATCTAAAGTAAAAACAGCTGGTGATTATACTACTCGTAGAAAATACCTTTATACAATCGAAGGAACACCATTAACTTGCTGGACTGATTTAGTGAAATATGCTTATGTGGTAGATCCAGAATTTAAAGGTGTTGCGATATATCCAAACCCAATAACAAGTTCTAATGTGACTATTGAAATCTTAGAAGATTGGACTGGAGCAGATGTATCTATTTACGATATGGTTGGTCGTCCAGTATTTGCAGGTAAAATTGCAAGCTCAGATGGAACAGACGGAAGAAACACGTTGAATGTAGGAGGTTTAGGAAACGGAATCTACATACTTCAAGTGAAATCTACAGCTGATAAATCATATGTAGGTAAGATTATTGTAAATAAATAATCTTCCATTCAATTTAAATATTAAGCCATTCTGGAAAACCAGAATGGCTTTTTTTATGAAAAAATTCACAATCACTTATCTTCTACTTTTTGTTTCACTAGTTACGTTGGGACAATGGCATCCTATTAACTTGCCAACGACAGCGTCATTTAGAGCACTTAAATCATTTAAAAATGAGATATGGATAGGTGGCACTAAAGGAACCTACATTCATTCAATAGACGAAGGAATAACATGGGAAGTTAAACGAGTGCCAGGGGCAGAAAATTTAGACTTTAGAGATCTCGTTATCTTAAACAATAAAGAGATCATTTTGATGAGTGCTGGACCATCTGAAAAAGATGCGGCCAAACTGTATAAAACAAAGGATGGAGGAAAATCATGGGATGTAATACTGCATATAAAGGAAACTAAACACTTTTTTGATGCAATTGCATGGGATCACAAAAAAGGAATAGGCTATTTATTATCGGATCCCATCGATCAAAAATTTGTCCTTTTTAAAATACTGCAAAACGGAAGCAAAATTGAACCCATTAACTTAATCAATTTCCCGACATTATTGCCAAGAGAAGCAGCTTTTGCGGCAAGTGGCTCCAGTTTACTCTGGCTAAATAAAAAATTAACCATTATTTCAGGAGGAGGACATCATGCCAGAATATTTCAAAGCTTAAATGCAAATCTGACCTCTTGGGAGATCACACATAATGAAATTCCAGCAGATACAAGTAGTGGATATTTTACAATAGCAGCCAAAAATAAAAACCTTTTTTGGGTTGCAGGGGGAAATTATTTAAATCTTAATTCGAGCGAAATTCCTATAATAGAATCTAAAGATGGAGGCAAAAATTGGACCCCCATCAAAAACCAGCTACCAAACAACTATTACATCGAAAAAGTTATTTGGTCGAGTCCGTATTGGATTGTAACAGGACCCGCTGGAAGCTATGCTTTCCATCCCAAATCAAGCCAATGGAAAAAATTAAGTGAGAGTCACTACCACAACATTATAGCTACAAAGCATAAAATAATTGGCGTAGGTGCCAAAGGCCAAATCGGTTACTTCGATAAATCAGAGTTACAAACCTTATTTTTTCCTAAAAAATAAAGAAATCGGCGTGCCCTCCAATTTAAATGCTTTCCGCATTTGATTCTCTAAATACCTTTCATAACTCTCCTTGATATATTGAGGCAAATTACAGAAGAAAATAAACGTAGGGTAAGGAGTAGACACCTGCGTGCAATACTTAATCTTTATATATTTTCCTTTCCAAGCAGGGGGGGGATAATTCTGAATAACTTCTAGCATGACATCATTCAACTTAGAAGTCGATACTTTTTGCGATCTATTCTCAAATACTTCAAGCATTTTCTCAACTACCTGAAAAATTCGCTTCTTTTCTAGAACCGACGTAAATATAACTGGCATGTAGTTTAAGGGCGCTAAGCGCTCTTTTAGGGCATTCTCAAGCTTAATAGCCGTATTGGTATCCTTAGCAACCAAATCCCATTTATTAATCATTAAAACAATTCCCTTTTTGGCTTTATCGGCCATACTAATGATATTCATGTCTTGAGCTTCTAAACCCGTGTTATGATCTATGGTCGTTGCGTCTATCAATATAATGGCTATATCACATTCTTCTAAAGCCTTAATGGACCTCAAAACAGAATAGTACTCTATGTTGTCGTCGACACGTGCTTTACGCCTTATTCCTGCGGTATCAGTGATAATAAAATCTTTGCCATAAAGCGTATAGTGATTTTGAATCGCATCCCGAGTAGTACCAGCCAAATCAGTTACAATCGAACGGTCTTTACCCAATAAAGCATTCAAAAACGAAGATTTACCTACATTGGGTCTTCCTAAAATAGCTACTCTTGGCACACCGGCTTCAGGATTCTCTTCACCTTCTTCTTCAAAATGAGAAATCATGACGTCCAACATATCTCCAGTTCCACTACCACTTTCAGCGGCTATGGGAAAAGGGTCCCCTAATCCTAGCTCATAAAATTCCGCTGCAGCATAGGCCTTTTCATGCGTATCCGCCTTATTTGCGATTAGAATGACAGGTTTTTTAGATTTTCTTAAAACTTTTGCAAAGTCCTTATCCAAATCAGTCAATCCTGTTTGACAATCAACCACAAATAATAAAACGTTGGATTCTTCGATGGCCATTTCAACTTGCTCACGAATGGCACCTTCAAAAATATCCTCAGATCCATGGACATATCCACCCGTATCAATCACAGTAAAAAATTTACCTGTCCACTGGCCATATCCATAATGACGATCTCGAGTTACCCCAGACATATTATCCATGATGGCCTTTCTTTGCTCAATCAAACGATTAAAAAGCGTTGATTTACCAACATTTGGACGACCTACAATTGCAATTATATTTGACATTTTATTATTTAATTAATCGAGTGCATACCCGAATGAACGCAATTTATCCGCCTTTCCCCGCCAATCTGGCTCAACTTTAACAAATTGCTCTAAAAATACATGTTTACCAAAAAACTTCTCTAATTCGGCTCTTGCTTGAATCCCTACCTTTTTAATACTCTCACCCTTATGGCCTATCAAAATGGCACGCTGGGAAACACGCTCAACATAGATTTCAGAAGCAATTCGAATGATAGTTTCTTCCTCTTTAAAAGAAGTAACCACCACCTCACAAGAATAGGGAATCTCCTTTTTATAATTTAAAAAAATCTTCTCCCGAATAATTTCTGAGGCAAAAAAGCGCTCTGGCTTGTCTGTCAATTCATCCTTATCAAAAAAAGGGGGATGTACAGGTAACTTCTCAACTATATGGGTAAATATTTGATCTAAGTGTACTCCTTCTAAAGCAGAAATGGGCAAAATCACCTTTCCGGGAAAAATTTCCTTCCAATAATCTAGACAAACCTGAAGTTTCTCAGAATCAACCAAGTCTATTTTATTAATCAAAACTAAAATAGGAGTTTCCGTATGATCCTTCCAATTAGTCAAAAAATCTAAATCCTCATACGTATCAAAAACATCCGTTACATATAAAACAACATCAGCGTCTTCTAAGGAACTTCTAACAAATGCCATCATCGACTTATGCAACTCATATTTGGGCATTAAAACACCAGGAGTATCGGAATATACAATTTGATATTCATCATCTCCCAACACGCCATTAAGCATACCTAAAATCCTGTGTCGCGTAGTTTGGGCCTTAGAACTAACGATAGACAAACGCTCGCCAACTAAAGCATTCATCAAAGTGCTTTTGCCAACATTGGGTTTACCAATAATACTAATAAAACCTGCTTTATGCTGCTGGGCCATATTTATTTTGTACTGCCCAAAAAAGGGTGGGATTGTAAATTTTAACAAAGATACTTGTTTTTATGCGAAAAACACTGCACCTTTGCACTCCAATTATATCGCGGGGTGGAGCAGTTGGTAGCTCGTTGGGCTCATAACCCAAAGGTCGTCAGTTCGAGTCTGGCCCCCGCTACATTGAAAAAGGTCTTCGTCGAAGACCTTTTTTTATTGCCAAATTTTCAAAATCAATTACCGATTAATAAATAATTTACCTTTAAATAATTCATTTGGCATTTCTGGATTACAATTTCTTAGGTTTAAATGATTTAAATAAATTATAAAACCAAAAATGAGAACAGAGATAAAATTGCCTGGAATCGCAAATTGTCCCATTAAAGATATCGTTTATATAGAAGGAAAGGGAAATTATAGTTTAGTCTATTTGGCTACTAAAAAAGAAGTTTATATAGCTAAAACGTTAAAAAAATTTGAATCGCATTTCAGAATGCATAAATTCATCCGAATCCATAAATCCTATTTGGTCAATCAAGAAAATATTCCTTCCATTAGCACATCCAATTTCACCCATATTACTACATCATTAGGAAACAGATTACCCGTTTCAAGGCGAAAATTAGCCTTCGTTAAGCAAAAATTATCATAAAAAAAGGGCCTAAAGGCCCTTTTTTTATTCTATCGCTTTTAAGATTACTTGCCACTAGGAGCAGAAAGTAAGTTGAAGAATTGATCCAATTTAGGAGTAACAATGATTTCAGTACGACGATTTAATTTACGACCTGAACGACTTTTGTTCTCTGATTGAGGTTCAAACTCACCACGACCCCCTGCAGTCATACGCTCAGGATCTACTGAGAATTTCGTTTGCAATAAACGAACAACTGAAGTAGCACGCTTAGCACTTAAATCCCAGTTATCTTTGATACAATCCGTCGAAATTGGCACAGCATCAGTATGGCCTTCTACTAAAATATCTAAGTCCTTATGGTCATTTACTACCTTAGCTACTTTAGCCAAAACAGTCTCAGCTTTTGCGTTTACAATAGCACTACCAGAAGCAAACATTAATTTGTCAGAAATTGATATGTAAACAACTCCCTTTTTAACTTCAACAGTAACATCATCATCATTAATATCAGCCAATGAACGCTTTAAATTCATTACTAATGAAAGGTTAATGCTGTCTTTACGTTGCATCGATGAATTCAAATCTTTAATGTATTTACCTTGGTCATTTAAGGCTTCCAAAGATTTACGAATACTTTCAGCACCAGATTTATTGATTACAGATAGGTCAGATAAGCGATCTAACAAATTAGTATTTGTTTTTTTCATGTAATCCAACTGCTCCTGAACGGATTTCAATTGATTATTTTTAGCTTCAAGATCCAAATCTCTTTTCTTGATTTCTCCTTGAAGACTAGCTGTCAATGATTGGCAATCAACTAAATTTGCTTTCGCCTTAGCTAAAGCCTGATCGCTACTAGTTTGTAATTCTGTCAAACGTGATTGTAAGTCGGCCATTTTCTTTTTACTTGAACAAGAGAAAAAGAAAGGCATTAATGCAAGTACCAAAAGTAATTTTTTCATGGTAATTATTTAATTGTGTAGTTTAGATTATTCCTTTATTAATTAACAATAGTGCAAAAATATAAATCTATAACACAAAAACTATCCTTATATTAAAAAAATTTACAAAATAAGGCCATTTTTATTCATCGGCAATAACATATCATTGTTCGTTAATAATATGTCATTATATTGAAATCACAATTTATGATTTAATCTTTCTAAAATTTTAACCGTATCCTCATCTAATAATGAATTAATTGATTCCATTACTTCAAAAAAATGATCCAGTTTCTCTTGACCAAGCCTTTCATACACGATTTCATTAAATAAAATGACTCCTTGACGTGCTTGATCTCTCTTTTTCTTCCCCAATTCGGTCAAGAAGATTTTTACCACTCGCTTATCTTTAAAATTTGCTTCTCGACGAATCCATTTCTTGTCTTCGAGTGTTTTTAACATTCGGGTCAAACTTCTAGACTCAAGCCCTAACGCAGGTGCAATTTTGGTAGCTGATGTACCATTTTTATCAATGTGTAATAAAGCATACCCTATGGCCATTGTCATATCAAATTGAGCAGCATAGGTATTATACATCCTGCTAATCGCATTCCAACCCGTTTTAATCTGAAAATCAACCGTATTCTCTGCTTTCATATAAAGTATGTTTAGCATACTAATTGTAAATTTGGGTCAAAAAAAAATAGGATGCAAGCATCCTATTTTACAATTAACTATTTTAAAGTTTATTGAATTCGATTCCCTTTCATCCTTTTGCTACTAACTTTTAAACCTGAAAAGGATGATTTCATTATCTCTAATCTAATTTTTGATTTATTATACAATAAATATTTATTGCCATCATACATCAATCGGCTAAATGTGGTACTACCAGATTCATCGACCAATTGATAAAAATATTCGCCTCTTTCCCCTAAGATGGGGGCAAAGTGTAAACTTTTTGCCTCACCGGCACCTGATTCAAAAGAAATAAGTAAATGATCCTGTGACTGCTTAACCAAAAGTCCTGGCGTTTGCTTCTCGAGTGTAATTCGATTGATGGATTTGCCATTAACAATTAGGACTTTCCCCGATTTGACATTCGCCTCAGAAGCGTTTAACTCACGCTCTAGAAACAAGGGGTTGTCATTATAAAATTGGATTTTCTCTAAAGGCAATTGGTTTTCTTTAATTAAAGTCATCAACGATCCAGTCAATTGCGTCTTCTCAGAACAAGAACTTAAAAAAAGAATGACCAAAAATAAAAATCCAAGTGCCCTCATAGTTTATTGAACTCCCTCAGCCAATACTAAAACTTTGTTATTTAAAACTTCGACCACCCCACCCTCAATCTGAAAAGCTTGTTTATCTGCGACAAGTTCACCCTTTTGTAAAGTACTTACAATCGCCGCGTGATCATTTAATATTTGAAACGAGCCATCCACACCCGGAAGTGTAACAACAGAAGCTTCGCCGGCAAATACTTTACGATCAGGAGTTATAATTTCTAAATACATTTTTTTCTATTTTGATGCCTCAGCAAGTAATTTTTCACCTTTAGCCACCGCATCTTCAACAGTACCTACTAAGTTAAATGCCGCTTCAGGTAAATAATCGTATTCTCCGTCAATGATCGCATTAAAACCTTTAATCGTATCATTGATATCCACTAAAACGCCTTTTAATCCTGTAAATTGTTCAGCCACAAAAAATGGTTGAGACAAGAAGCGCTGAACACGTCTTGCGCGAGATACAACTAACTTATCCTCTTCAGATAATTCATCTAAACCTAGAATCGCAATGATATCTTGTAATTCTTTGTAGCGTTGTAAAATCTCTTTAACTCTTTGAGCTGTATCATAATGAGAATCTCCTAAAACTTCTGCTGAAAGAATTCTAGATGATGAATCCAAAGGATCCACCGCTGGATAAATTCCTAATTCAGCAATTTTACGAGATAATACCGTTGTTGCATCTAAGTGGGCAAATGTAGTTGCCGGAGCTGGATCCGTTAAGTCATCGGCAGGTACGTAAACTGCTTGTACCGATGTAATGGAACCACGCTTCGTTGATGTAATACGCTCTTGCATCGCTCCCATCTCTGTCGCCAACGTTGGCTGGTAACCTACCGCAGAAGGCATACGACCTAACAAAGCCGAAACCTCAGAACCTGCTTGAGTAAACCGGAAGATATTATCAATAAAAAATAAAATATCACGGCCAGAACCTTCTCCATCTCCATCGCGGAAATGCTCAGCCACTGTTAAACCTGACAAAGCCACACGCGCACGTGCTCCAGGAGGCTCATTCATTTGGCCGAAAACCAAGGTTGCTTGAGATTTAGACAATTCGTTTTCATCCACTTTAGACAAATCCCATTGTCCCTCTTCCATCGCATGCTTAAATGCTTCACCATATTTAATAACACCTGATTCAATCATCTCACGAAGCAAGTCATTCCCCTCACGCGTACGTTCTCCAACACCTGCAAATACAGAAAGTCCTTCATAAGCTTTGGCAATATTATTAATCAATTCCATGATCAATACTGTTTTACCAACACCCGCTCCACCAAATAAACCAATTTTACCCCCCTTTACATAAGGAGCTAATAAATCGATCACCTTAATACCTGTAAATAAAACTTCAGTCGTTGTTGCTAATTCGTCAAACCTAGGAGCCGAACGGTGAATAGGCATTCCTTTGTCCGACTTCGGCTGCGGGATACCATCAATCGCATCTCCTACCACATTAAACAAACGACCCTTGATTCCCTCGCCCGTTGGCATAGTCATCGGTGTACCCAAGTCGATTACTTCTTGTCCCCTCTGAAGACCCTCAGTACCTTCCATGGCAATTGTACGAACTCTGTCCTCTCCTAAATGTTGCTGAACTTCTAAAATAAGTCCTTGACCATTTGATTTAGTAACAGAAAGTGCGTTTAAAATTGCTGGTAATGTTGATCCCTCTCCTTCAAAACTAACATCGACTACAGGTCCAATTACTTGTGCAACCTTCCCTTTATTTACTGCGTTTGCCATTTGATAATTAAATTAATGATTAGCTAAAAACTAATGTTTGACATCTACCTGAATGCCTTGTACATTCGGAATGCAAAATTAGTCTGTAAATTCCAATTACCAAAACTCCGGTTTGGATTTTTTTGCTATTTTTATACAAAATCAGCCTATTTCTTTGAATGAATTAAAGTTTATGCTGAAATTTAAATTTCCAATTGCACATTATCTTAATATAAATCATTGAGCAAACAGCCTTTAACTTTTAATACCTGGGAATTTCTCGTTTTAAATGGCCTTGGAATTGCATGCCTAAGCTATTATTTTTTAGGGGGCATGCCTATATTTAATACTCAAATTGCCAGTGAATTAATTCCAGTTCAAGGCGTTATAGACCAAAATTCATTGGGTAAATTAAGTTCCACCCTTTTTTTAATCCGACAATACTATACCTTTTTCCCTGTTGAGCTATCCACGGTCCCTTTCCTCATATTTTTCATTTTTTCCTTTATTGGAATCATCTATTTAATCATAAGTTTCAAAAAATGGGCTAGCATATCATGGCTGTTTATCTTATCAGGAATTTTGCTTTGGTTAGCCATCATATTAGTTAAAAATGCCGAACAGCCTATTGAAACGTTTTATGAAGTATTATTTTCCCAACTGATTTGGCTTGGAATCCTTAGCTTATTTTCACTCACGATCTTATTTTCAAATACTATTTGTCTTTTTTTATTACAATTAGGGCATTCGCCGACAAAAAAAGAAAGTCAAAAAAAATGGCTCATTCTTTTTGGTTTTTATGCCGTGAACCTGATTTTCAGCTTTGGCCATTTGATTTATAATTTTCAGACAAAAACCTATATCCCTAGTTTTGTTTTTTGGATTTCAAGTATTTTGTTAGGTCTTTATCAACAGCATAAAAAACAGGGTGGACATACATTGTTTATTGGCTTAGCTTTTCTAAACTTGTCGACTGCCCTATTAATGCTTTACACGTCCAATGACCCTGGAATTAGGGCGATCGAAACGTGGGCCTTAATAAGCCAAATAATCAATCTCGTTTTATTCCCATTATTTATCATTCGAAATTTCAATGACTTGATCAAACTAAATTTGCCGATTTATAAGGTCGTCGACAAACCCCAAATCCTACCTACCTACATTTTATTTGTCGGAATTTTAATTTTAGGTTCAGCTTTTGTTTTTGCCTTAAATGGAGGCGCCTACCACCAAATCACAGCGGCAAAATACAATGCCGACGGAGAACTCGCTCAAATTCTACAAGATCCTTTTTTAGCTGAGATCAACTATAAACAGGGTTTGATTCACAGTAAACTTAATGCAAAAAGCAATACAAGCTTGGCCCGCATCGCCTACCAAGAAAATAAAGCAGAGGAATTGGCTTACTATTTGTCGACGAGCCAAGTAAAATTCCCCAATGAAAAAATTGCCATTGCATTGAGCAATATTTATCAAAAAGAAAATCATCTATTTGAATCTTTATTTGCCCTGCAAAGCGCCCATCAAAAAATGCCTGAAAGTGTTGAAATCATCACCCAATTAGCCCATACTTTTGAAAAATTAAATCAATTAGATTCCTCCTTGTATTATCATCAGAAAGCATTTG
This sequence comes from Cytophagaceae bacterium, assembly GCA_947460975.1. GTDB lineage: Bacteria > Bacteroidota > Bacteroidia > Cytophagales > Spirosomataceae > Aquirufa. The sequence goes on along the minus strand of CANHGO010000002.1, from coordinate 103,787 downwards.
AATACGATTCAGAATCTGTATTAACAAGGGCAAATTATATGTACGCAATAGCCAAATTCAAGAAAAATACAGTCCTACCCGATACAAATCATGCTACCAATGATCCGGCCATTTTAGCTAATTTATGGGCTATTGGCATGCTAAGAAATCAACGAATGGGTTCAAAGTCTCTAGCAATTTCATTTAAGCCAAAAGCAGATGTCAGGGATTTAGCAATGATTTATAATTCTATTCCATACTTTAGGGATAAACAAAACCTATTACCCATCCATGAAATGGCCAAGGATACCAGCATTTTATCCCTATTTCCTGAAATCAAATTAGCGGAAGCGATGCAAGATTATTTTCACGAGGACCCATTAAGTTCCTTGGAAAAAATTGCTCTATATATAGATGTTCAACCCATGGATCAAACACAAGGCCTGCAATCTTTACTCGATTTTTGGCATCAAGCTTCTTTAATTCCCGTCAAAAATCCGAAAATTTCAAATAAATCAGAGGCCAAGGCGGCAGTGAAAAAATATCCATTCCAATTAACTACTCTGACGAATGCAATTCCATTTCTTAGTAAAAAAGAAGCGTATGATGCAAGCTTAGCCGCCTTGAGATGGAACAAAGAAGTGCCCGATTTTTATCCACTTTACGCCTTCCGAGCGTTAGAAATAGGGGAAATTGAATATGCCAAAGAAGCCATGAATTCATTGAAAAAAATAAATACTACCCTATTCCAGCTAAATTTGAAGTCATTTGAAAGCCAATTAGCTGCTGCAATCCAACGACAAAAGTTTTAAAGAATTTGGGAATCAAGATTAATCTGCCTACATTTGCAGGACTAAAATCATGTCTAACGGAGTTAATGGTTCTTTCGTTATTCATTCACTTAATGAACCAAATCATATGAATCAAAAAATTCGAATTAAGCTGAAATCATTTGATCACACATTAGTGGACAAATCAGCAGAGAAAATTGTAAAAGCTGTTAAAGCTACGGGTGCTGTTGTTTCTGGCCCGATTCCATTGCCAACAAAAATCGAAAAATTCACTGTTTTAAGATCCCCACACGTTAACAAAAAGGCGCGTGAGCAATTTCAATTGTGTACTTACAAGCGTTTAATTGACATCTTTTCGTCATCTGCCAAAACAGTAGATGCATTGATGAAATTAGAATTGCCATCAGGAGTAGACGTAGAAATCAAAGTTTAAGGATTTTTAAACTTTAGACATAAAAAAAAGCTTTCAGAAATGAAGGCTTTTTTTATAAATAAACTGTACGGGCTTTTTCCCAGTTTACTTGTTGGTCCGCTTCGACTAAATCTATAAATTCACGTCCTAACATAAGTCGCTCTAGTTTAGATAATGCTCCGGCTAGGCCATAATAAGACTTAAACTTGCGAATCATACTTAAATCCTGGATCATCGGTTGGCCCGCATCAAAATCCCTAGGATGGAAATAAGTCATTACATATTTTTGCTGGTCCCAAAGTTTAGCTAAAATCGCATCAGGCAATAACCTGAAATAACCCCCTCCTGAAAAGATCACAGGCAGCCCAGCCATTGAAGTGACATTGATGGGAAATTCCTTGAGTTTATGTCCATCTACATTAACCCAACAAGGTTCTTGTTGGCCAAAATTTGCAAAGCCCCCATGCGCTCTTTTCGAAGGAAATATCGAACAATCTATTTCGATTCCCTGGGTAATCAATTCACTAAACACCCATTTATTAGATTCCATTAAAGAGAATCCAGGCGCTCGGTATGCTCTAATTTTATTTCCTGTAATCGATTCTAAACTATCGATTGAACGTTTCAAATCTTCTGCAAATGCTTTTCTATTTTGCTGGTAGGCCAATTGGTGTAAATCGGAGTGTGTGGCTATTTCGTTCCCAGATTCGGCTATTTTTTTGATAATTTCGGGGTATTTTCTTGCAACCCATCCCAAACAAAAAAAAGTCGCTTTTTGATTGTTCCGATGAAGCATGTCTAAAATCCGATCTACATTTTCATGAATCCTAGATGGAAATTTAGCCCAATCCTCCTCAGTCCTTGTGCTGGGATGATCTAATAAATGAAACCACTCTTCGATATCAAAAGTTAAAATTGTCATTTATATCCACCTAAAAAATAGGGCTCCATTTTTCTTAAAAGTAATTACGTCTTGCCGACTAGGAAACGAAAAATACGTTAATTCCTCCTTCGGATTTGGAATTAGGATATATGATTGATCACGAATTGAAATCATGGCCTCCAAAATACAATCCATACCAATATCTTTCGTGTATTCAATAAGCTCTTCCTGGGTCCTCCCTGCAATTTCCACTTTTTTCTGCACAACGATTGGCCCAGAGTCAATGCCCTCATCCACAAAAAACACGGAGACTCCTGTATATTTTTCTTGATTTTTTAACACCCAAAAAGAGGGCATCAAACCTCGGTACTTGGGCAATAAAGCCGTATGAAGATTGATTGTCCCTTTAGTAGGAATATCCAAAAGTGCCCTTTTAAATACCTGATTGCCGCCAATAGAAACAAATAAATCCGCTTTAAGATCTGAAAGTATTTTTAGGTTCTCTGGGGAATTAATTGAACCCTCAAGCGTAAATAGTGGTATAGAAGCCTGACTTAAAACGGCTTTAACCGAATGCCCAGGCGTTAATTTTGATTTGATGAATTTGAGAGAAAAATAGATAAAAAATTCTAGGCCAAATACATCCAATGTCTTTTTCATTTTGGCAAAAAAAGATTCTCTTTTGCCAAAAGGGGAAACCTCAAAAAGCACTGTACCCACCCATTCGATATCATCAGGCAAGCCCGCATGCAATTTTTTAATTGCCTTTGGCAAAAAAAATGGATCATCCTGTGTCAGTAATACTACTCTCATTTCTTAGATTTAAATAATTGGAAAATCTTACGCAATGGTTTCAAAGCTAAGGTAAAAAAATATGGATGTAAATGATTCACGGACCAAGCTTTTCGATCTTCCGTATTTGCAATAAGGCGATGCTTCCATGAGGCTGTACTGGTACCCCCATTTCGCATGGTCATTAAAACTTTAGGTAAATAAAAAGCCGACATTTTATTCTTATATAACGCTCTAAGCATCCATTCGTAATCCGCTGAACAGGTAAAATCCGTTCTGTAAGGACCATTTTTATCTGCTGAAGATTTTTTAATATAAAACGATAAATGGGGTGGCATCCACCCGTAAAGCCACTGGTTTTCTTGATATGCCCCTGCCGTCCAATATCGAACAATCTTTTCTGGATTTTCAGGGTTTACATATTGCTTATCACCGTAAACTACATCCACTTGATTGGAATCAAAAGCAGCTACTACGGAACTTATGACATCGTTCGTAGGATAAAAATCATCCGCACCTATCATCCCTATGACGTCGCCATCAATTAATTTCAAGCCCTTATTCATCGCATCATAAATTCCCGCATCTTTTTCAGATATAAAATGGATGGATGAACCAAAAGATTTTAAAATTTCTAAAGACCCATCAGTAGATCCACCGTCAATGACCCAATATTCTTTGTTCGTGTAATCTTGAGCCAATACGCTCTCTATAGTCTGCCTAAGGGTGGCAGCCGATTGATATGAGACCGTAATGATGGATACTTTCAAAATTAAATATTAAAGAACAAAGATAGAAAATCATCGCATTGTTTTCCCCTTCCATATTGTCTCAGATTTTTTTTTCAATGAACACTTGAATAAAATATAAATTTTCGTACCTTTGCAAACCCAATTCGAAACTGTTGGGGATTTAATAATTAATAGAAATGAAAAGAACTTTCCAACCCTCGGTTAAAAAAAGGAAGAATAAGCATGGTTTCCGTGAGCGCATGTCGACAGCAAATGGTCGTCGTGTTTTAACTGCGCGTCGCGCAAAAGGACGTCACAAGCTTTCAGTTTCTGACGAAAAGAGAGGAAAATAAGCCATAATTTTAAGAAAGGCTGATTTCTGGCTCGCTGTTGCTTAAAAAAGTATTCTTGCCGTGAAATTCACTTTCCCAAAATCTGAGCGGTTAACGCAAAAAAAAATAATCGATTCTTTATTTCAAAAGGATAGTCAAATTGTGTCACAACGATTTTTCTATCCTTTTCGAGTTTTGTATCGTACCAGTGATTTAAAGTCCGAATCTCCACAAATTTTAATTTCGGTTCCCAAAAGAAAATTCAAAAAGGCTGTTGACCGCAATGTAATCAAGCGAAGAACTAGGGAAGCATATCGATTAACAAAACCTCTATTTCAAGGATTAGCCTATAATAAATTACCTGATATAATGGGATTTATTTATATTGGCACTGATATAGAATCGTTTGAATTAATTCAAAAAAAAATGCATCAAATTTTTACTGCATTTACAAAAAATGAAAATCTAAAAAATGAAGTTTAGGCAAAAATATCTCAGAAGAGCTTTCGTCGGATTGATCGCATTCGTTGGCTTGATTGGATTTTCCTTTAGTAGACCTGGCGAGCGTCTATTTGACATTGCCAAAAATCTAGATTTATACGCATCTGTATTCAAGGAATTAAATAAATTTTATGTGGATGACGTAAATCCAAATCTGGCTGTCAAAACCTCTATAGATGCGCTCTTGAAAAGTTTTGATCCGTATACCGTATATTATCCTGAAGATGAATTGGAGGATTTCATGACCATGACCACAGGAAAATATCAAGGAATTGGAATCGTTTTAGCTGAGATTAATGACGAGTACCGAGTTGCCTATGTGGATGAAAATAGTCCTGCGTCAAAAGCCGGATTGGGCATTGGGGACCAATTGATTTCTGTCAATGGCATTAAAATATCGGATACTCCTGAGGCTGAACCTTCTAAACTATTAAAAGGACAGGCTGGCACTTCCTTAGATATTTCCATTTTGAAAAACGATGAAAGCGCGCCTAAGACTATTCATTTAAAGCGAGAGACCGTTCAAATTAATAATGTTATTTATTCTGGCATCATTAGGCCGGGAGTGGGGTATATTTCGTTAGAGGAATTTAATGCTTCGGCTACCAAAGAACTAAAGTCCGCATTGTCAACATTGAAACAAGCGGGGATGCAAAAATTAATTTTAGATCTCCGTGAAAACCCTGGTGGATTGTTGACTCAAGCCGTTGACATTTGTAATTTATTTTTAGCCAAAGAAACCAAGATTGTTGAAACTAGAGGAAAAGTAGAGGAATGGAATAAAACATATACGGCATTGAATACTAGTTTTGATTCAGATATTCCGCTCATTATTTTAATCAATGGCCATTCGGCCTCCGCAGCTGAGATTGTCGCTGGCGTTATGCAAGATTACGACCGTGCTGTGTTAATTGGCAAAAAAAGTTACGGAAAGGGGCTAGTCCAAGTGACCAGAGATCTTCCCTATCGGACAAAAATGAAAATCACGACTGCTAAATATTACATCCCAAGTGGACGTTGCATTCAGGCGATTGACTACCAACATAAAAATTCAGAAGGCCAAGCCATTGCTTACAAAGACTCGTCCATTAAAACTTTTAAAACGCAAAATGGAAGGACAGTTGTCGACGGAGGAGGTATTCAACCAGATATACTCATAGGTAAGGACTTGACGTCTTCAAGCTTTACACAAGCGCTCATGAAACAACATATGATTTTTTTATATGCCTGCCATTATCGAAAAAATCACCCTAAAATTGCTAATGCGGAATCCTTCGTTTTTTCAGAAAATGACATGACTGATTTTCAAAATTGGCTTAAAAACCAGAAATTTATTTATGAAAGTCCGGTGGAAAAGCAAGTGAGAATTGCTATAGACCTGGCTAAAAAAGACCAAGCTTATGCCAGCTTAGAAACCAGTATGTCGGCCTTGAAATCTGAGTGGAGCTCGTCTACGGCCAAAGAACTTTTAGCCCATAAGCAAGAAATTATTTCGTTGATTGAGCAAGAAATAATCCTACATTATTATTTACAAAAAGGGGTAAACCAATGGTCTTTTTCAAAAGATCCTGTTATTTTAGAAAGTTTGAATTTATTCAATCAACCTCAAAAATTTCAAGAAATTTTAGCCAAAAAAAATAAATGAGTCTCATTTTAAGCATCGAAACTTCTTCTCAAAAATGTTCCGTGGCACTGCATGACCAAGGCAGCTTAATCGCCGCGTCGCAAAGTGAGGAAGAAAGTGCACATGCGAAAAAGCTAACTTTGCTGATAGAAGAAGTCGTGAAAAAAGCAGCTACTAAACTTAGCTCGCTAGTGGGGATAGCTATTTCAATCGGCCCAGGATCCTACACTGGCTTACGAATTGGCTTAGCGTCGGCAAAGGGGCTTTGCTTTGGACTTGATAAACCACTGATCGCTGTGCCTACGTTAAAAATATTGGCGGCTAGGCATGTTGATTCAACAGAGCATCCGATATTAATTCCCGTCATGGATGCTAGAAGAATGGAAGTTTATGCAGCCGTCTACACGAACGATCTACAAGAGCTTGAGCCTGCAAATCCATTAATCTTAGATGAGATGTCATTCGCTGCGTACCAAGAAAAAAACGCGTTAATCTTCGGGCACGGTGCACAAAAATTCATGGATTCATTTCCCAATCCCTCATTTACATTTAATTTAGAAAACCCATCTCCTGAGGCGATTCACATGGGTCAATTAGCCTATGAGGCTTATTTAAACAAAAAATTTGAAAATATAGTTACCATTGAGCCCGATTATTTGAAGGAATATATGGGACAAAAGCCACAAAAAAAATACATCTAATGGAGAATGCGATTGAAAATAAAGTAGCTCAAAGCGGATTGATTCAATTGGATTTAGAAACCATTCGAATTCCTGGTGAACGTATATTTTTCGATATCAGGCCTTTATTATTTATGGATTTGGTGCTAAAAGAGAAAGATTTTAGAGCTTTTCTAGGTGATCACTCCTGGAATCAATATCAAGGAAAACATGTGGCCATTTCTTGTTCAAGTGATGCCATCATCCCCACTTGGGCATACATGTTAGTAAGTACACAAATGAGCCCCTTTGCCTCCACCATAGTCTATGGAAATTTAGCAGATTTAGAAAAAGAATTATTTGCAAAATCCTTATTGGCATTAAATTTGGATACCTACCGGGATGGCCGGGTGGTTGTTAAGGGTTGTTCGAAAGAAGCGGTGCCAATGGATGCCTATGTAAAGCTAACAACGTTATTACAGCCTATCGTAAAAAGTTTATTTTTTGGCGAGCCATGCAGTACAGTTCCTATTTACAAAAAGAAAATAACTACTTAAATTGATTTAAATAGCGGAGCACTTTTTCTTGATAGCTTGGCGTTAAATCCACTGGCTTTCGTTGATACAAAGATCTATTTTCTTCTAATTTCTTCAGGTACGGCAACAAATTAGGTGGTGGACTTTCTCTAAATTTTTCGAGCGCATTTTTTGATTCTTTTTTGGGGTCTTCGCCCTGCTCTTTTAACGCCTTTTCAGATTCCAATAAAATAGGTAACATGAGATCTTGTCTATTTTGCAATTCTTGATTAAGGCGTTTATTAACAAAATCAGTCTCATTTTTTTCCATGTTTTTAATGAGGTCCTTTAAGCTTTTCTCCAAATTATCTGATCCGGGTCGGCCTTGAATATCTTGCAATTTTTCTTCTAATTCTTGTCGGAGCCTTGCCTGTTCTTGAGCTATTTTAATCATATCTTCACTCATGGGGCCCTGTTTATCGCCTTTACTTTCCCTGGCTTTCTGATTTAATTTTTGTTGGCGTGCCGCCCATGAACCCTGAGGCTTTTGTTTCCCCTTCCCTTTTTTACCAGGTTTCATCTGCATTTGTTGGTTTTGCATTTGCTGCAATAAATCGGATAGCATCACAGCCAGTTTATTGATTGAAGCCATTGATTGTTGTTGCCTAGCCTGAACTAAAGGCCATTTGCGTTCCTTCATCATATTGGCCGCCTCATTCAATCGGTTGTGCATTTCAGTCGTTTCTCTTGTGATCAATTGAGAAAGTGGCATTACTTTTTTGCCCAAACTAATCAAACTGTCTTCCAAAATAAAAGCTGTTTCAGCGATCTTATTTTGTCTCTGGGAGGCAGATTTTAAGGCTGGACTGCCTTCCCGTAAACGACGAAAATCCAACATGATACGTTCTTGTTCAAAAGAAATTTGTAACAAATTATCCAACAAAAGTCTTAATTGGTTTACCTCCAAATCGAGCGCACTGCTCTCCTCGCTCATCCGTTTATCCTCCAATTTTTTGGCTAATTTTTTAAGCCCTTCGGCTGATTTCTTCTGAGCTGATTTAGCTTTATTGGTGGATTTGTTCTCCAATGATTCTTCTGCATTATCCATCGACTTTTCGATCTCTTCTTCCAATGAATCAAATTCTTTGGAACCCAAATTCATTTCTTTCTCAAGGTTGTCAATCGCCTTCTCCTGCTCTTTAAATTCTTGATGAATTTTGTATTGTTCCGCTTGATTGTTGGAAGGGTCCTCGGCCAACTTACTTTGTTTTAGACTGAGTTCATTTAAATCCTGAATAGATTCCTCCATCATTTTATCGATTCTCAAGTCTTTATAAAACTGTTCCAATCTTTGTAATTCCTTTTCTCTATTTTTATTGAGCGATTGTTTTTGTTCTAAATTTTTCTGCCAATTACTCGGCAATTCTTTTTGCAAGTTTTTGAACAAATCATCCGTCCCTTTATTTAAATCGGACGTTTGTATTTGATCAATAAGCTTTTGCAAATTTTCCATTTTTTGAATCCAAAGATCAGTCGGCTTTTGAAAACTAAATTGCTGACCCATCCACTTTTCTTGTTGGTCCTTCAAAACATCTAAGGCCTTTTTCAATTCTTTTTCCTTCGCTAAAACCTCTTCAAGCATTTTATTATTTAGGTCTTTTCCTAATTTAAGCCGATTCATCGCGTCAGTCAATTCCTTCTTTATTTCTTGAGCCTTCTGAATGCTTGATGATATATTCTTTTCCAATTCCACAAATCGGTCATCTGATTTTTTGGCTAATTGTTTTGATTCAGGGAATTCCCAAATTTGTTGCTGGGTTTTTGTTTTTTTAGGTCCATGTATTCCGTCATGATCAGTCACTTCAAAATAATAACGCAATTGTGCTCCTGGGCGTAATTTTAGAGAATCTAGGCCAACTAAAAATCCAAAATCAACCTCTCTTTTGCCCGTTTGTATAGTTAGATTTCGAACAAATTGTGATTCCCAATTTGCTTGTTTATCCCCTCTGATTTGATATTTCAAAGCCACTTGATTAAGTCCATAATCGTCATTGGCCACTCCCTTAAAAATCAAAAATCGATAATATAAAGTATCTTCAATGACTTGGGATTCGACCTTTGGATACTGGTCCTTTATGACATCAATGCGAAAAACAGATGTTTTTTGGCTATCAAAGTGTTCATTAGATAAGTGAATTTGATAGCTTGAGTTTTCAAAAAACTGTGTTGAAAATTCATAATTTGCAAACAAAATATTTTTCTTGAAATCAATTTTAGGAGGTTTTTGGCCCAATAAAATACTGGCCTTTTTAACATCATTTGTTGAAATATCCCAATACACCTTAGCGCCTTCCGGAATTTGCAAAGGAAGTAATTGGCTTAATTTTTCTGTGGGTCTATGGATATAAGCGGGAAATTCAATGGTTATAGTGGTCTTCTCTATACCGGGTCGGTGAATAATCTGAATGGTTTGTGGCTCAGAAAAATTATCTACTGCTTCAAATTGAAACATTTGAGGATTCGCGATGGGCGGCAGGGCCAAGCTAAATACATTTGATTCAAGCTCTTTATCCATCTTCATGCGGCTTCCTTGGCTGACGAAATAAACGTCAGAAGGCAAATTTTTGCCAATTAATTGGACTTGAATCGTGAATGGCTCCCCTGCGACTACCTCCAGGCTTTTGTTTAAAATCAAAAACTGAAATGGCAAAACTTTGGGATATTGAAAAGTATAGTTGACAATCCTTAAGGTCGGTTTACGAACATATTGAGGATTAAGGTAATCGAAAAATATCAAAAGCGCGAGTAAAAGAATGAGCCCGTAAAGGGTTTTTCGGTGACTTGTATGATCAATAAAATCAACAAATGTATAGCTAGATAATTGACGCACTTTTTGTGTGATCGCTGCCTCAAGCAAAGGAGAATTCACTTTATGCATGCCGTCACTTTGCAGTTGCAATATATTAATCAATTCATCCTGATGGGGCTTGTCAAAAAACTTTCCAAGTTTTTTAGCCATAAACTCCAAATCATTAGGACTAATTTTATTAGTCCATTTAATTATAGGCGTAAAACAATTGCTCACTAGTAAAACAACCGATGCACTTAAAAAGAGGTAGTATAATATTCCTCGAAGCGGGGATGATAGCCAAGCAAAATATTCGATTAAAATAAAGATCGACCCCAGGCAGGCAATGGACAAAAGACTGAATAAAAGCCCTTTTATAACCTCATTTCTATAAAAGAGGCGATGATAGGATTTTAGTTGGGAAACGACCGGGTTTTCTTGGGGTGCCAAATGCCATTAAAAAGTTGAAAATACGATTTTTACTCCTAAGTTCTTCACCTTTTGAAAAAATAAAATTGCTTCCAAGAACGCTTTTTGGTAATATTGGGTAATTATTCATGTATGTCCCAGCAATCACAAGAGCAATATCAATTTATAGAAAGAATCCTCAAAATACACGTGCGGGAGGATGTTGCCATTGAAGAATTTCAGTTTTTTTATGGGGGGAATTTTAATTTAGCGGTTAGGGTAAAATTGAAATCCGGTGAATTTTTCATCAAATGGAATCAAGGTGACCACCATGGTTTATTTGAGGCGGAAGCTAAAAATCTCCAATTATTAAATCAAACAAGTACGATACAAGTACCGCAGGTTATCGGCGTGGGGACCGTCGAAGAGAAGGAATATTTAATGATGGAGTGCATCCCTACCGGGGAAATAAACACAACTTATTGGGAAGATTTCGGACATAAATTAGCCCTAATGCATCAAAATTCTTCCGCTTTAGGCCATGGCCTTGAATACACAAATTACCTAGGGGCGGCAGAACAAAAAAATGATTGGAATGTCAATGGGGTGAATTTTTTCATTGAAAACAGATTGAAAAATCAAATTGAAATCGCGGTTTACAATAGGAAAATTGACCTTGAAATGGAAAACAAGTTCAACCAATTGTTTGAAAAGTTGCCAGATCTAATCCCAAACGAACCTTCATCATTAATGCACGGAGATTTGTGGTCTGGAAATGTGATGGTAAACACACTTGGACAAGTTGTATTAGTGGACCCCTCCTGCTATTATGGGCTTAGAGAAGCTGAACTGGCTTTTACAACCATGTTTGGAGGTTTTGATAAGACTTTTTATGAGGCTTACCATGAAGCGCATCCGATCGAAAAAGGATTTCATGAACGAATCCCTCTTTATAATTTATACCCTTTGATGGTGCATGTCAACTTATTCGGCGAGGGTTATGTGCCGGCGGTACAAAAAATATTGAATAGCTATTGATTTTTTTCAAGAACCCACTGATCCACGACAAGATCCACGGATTTAGCTGAAGGAAACAAAGAAACCGTTTTCCTTAATATATCTTCGACTACCGCGTCTGGGCAGGAGGCTCCACAAGTTAAAAGCACACGAACTTTATCTTTTTGAGGGATAAATGCATCCGTCAAAACTTCCTCTTTTCGAACATTATCAAAATGGAAAATCTGTTTTTCTGAAATAATCTTATCTGCAGATTTAATAAAATACGTTGGGAGCTTATCTGCACATAAATCGACCAAATGAGCTGTATTTGAGGAATTATAACCACCAGCCACAATGGCAAAATCCGCATCCTCAGCTAATAAGCCATAGGTTGCACTTTGATTGTCGTTCGTTGCATAACAAAGCGTATCGCGAGTATCTGCAAAATGAGAGGTGATTTGATCCGTGGTTAATTGATAAAAATCAACAATTACTTCTCTTAAAAAATCAACGATTTCTTGAGTATCGGTGGCCAACATGGTCGTTTGATTCACTACTCCAATACGAACTAAATCCTTTGACGGATCAAATCCTTCTGAATATTGACCTTCAAATTCCTTGTAAAATTCAGCTGAATCTTTTTCAAGCTTAATGTAATCAGCTAATTGTCTAGCTTGATTAATATCTTTTATGATCAGCGTAGGGGTGACTGATTTAGAATGCGAAAAAGTGGCTTTAGTCTCTTCATGACTCGGCTTTCCGTGTACTATGACCGAATAATTTTTTTGGCCAATCGAGTTAGCGCGATTCCAAACCTTTTCTACAAATGGGCAAGTGGTGTCATATGAATAAATGTCAATACCAATATTGGACAGTATTTCTTGAATTTCAAGCGTAGTACCAAATGCAGGAACAATAACCACATCATCTGAGGTCAATTGATCCCAGGCTACTAGCTGATTACCCAAAGTATCTTGAATAAATTCTACTCCTCGATCTAATAAATCCGCATTAACTGCCGGATTATGAATCATCTCGGAAAGTAAAAATATACGTTTATCAGGATTTTCTTCGACAATACGGTAGGCCGTTTCCACTGCATTTTCCACCCCATAACAAAAACCAAAATGTCGGGAAATTAAAATTTCTACAGGACCAAAATCAAAGTGAGAGGGCTCAAAATTCTTTTTCATTTTATCCCCAAATCTCCTTGCCTCTTTGATTTTTCCAATCAAATTACTTTTAAACAAAACAGGAATTGAAAATGCCTTCATTTTTTTTAATGTTCTTCTTACTGATAAACCATTCGGCAATCCATTAGAATTGCCAATTAAATCACTATTTAGTGATTTACTTAATGTATCCATGACCTCTATCTTTACAAACTAATTATTTGATTAACAGTTTTCAAAATTACATAGCTAATTATTAATTTCCTTTTAATTCTCCCGTTTAATAAATAAATTCTTTAAAATCGGTCTAATCATTGCCCTTTATAATTAGTTATAGTACTTTTGTTCCGTAAAAAATATCGATCATCGATTTTTACAGGTTAAATAGTGAATGAAAAAGCTTAAATGAAAGATTCAAATTCAGGTAAGACTAAATTTTTACGCTTGCTCATTGGAAATCCAATAAGCAGATTTGCGTTATTGTTCATTAAAAATCCAATCAACTTTTTATATACTGGATTAGGTATTTTCGTGGTTTTAATATCCTATGATAATACATTCAGCGTAAAACCCACTGAGCAAAGCTTTTTCTCGGGAAAAATAATTTTTGGTCAAGAGGATTATCACCGCATACAGACCAATGAAGTTGTAGCTACATTGAAGCCAGAAATGGGAGATAATACGCTTACTATTACTGCGACCAATAAGGATAATTTAGAATCTGTTTATTTGAAAATATTTAAACTTAAGGGTCCAGGAACCTATTTTATTCCAGGAGATGGGGAAATCGAAAACATTGGAAATTTAATTAAGAATCTTGATAATTATTCAGATAAAAACAATTTTTTCGAATCTACCTTACCGAATAAGGAAGGGGTTCAAAATGGCGTAGGAAGGGTCAATATAACGTTAGTTACAGAAAAAGAAATTAATGGTGAGCTTATTTTAATAGGCAATAATTCCAAGGGTGATCAAGCAGTTTTAGAATCAGCCAAGTTCAAAATACATCTTCAATAATCATCAATTTCATGGAATTTGAGCCAGCCTTAGTTAAAGAAGCATGGGAATTAATTCTTGATTTTCTTGAAACGCAATTTAATAAGCGCCCTGCTGATCTTGAGTCTGTATTATTTTTAATTGGCGTTCAAGAATTGGGACATGGCCATGTCCATTTCACCAAGGAGCAAAAACAAGACTTAATGCACATCGCAACCTGCAAGGTTTTGAGCTACAGTGGCTTTTATTCCTTAGATGGCAAAGATGCTGAAGGGTGGCCACATTGGGAACTCATTCAAAATTTACCTCCTTTAAATCTAAAAGAGCAAGAGATATTAATCAAAGCACATGTCATTCATTACTTCAAAACAGAAGTCTTATTTGAGGAAATGTCATGAAAATAATCAGTTACAATGTGAATGGGATTCGAGCAGCCATTCAAAAAGGATTCATCGCTTGGCTTTCACAGGAAAATCCAGATATCATTTGTTTGCAGGAGCTGAAGGCAGAGGAAGAGCAAGTCGATTTAGATCAAATTAAATCATTAGGCTATCATATTTATTGGCAATCAGCGCAAAAAAAAGGATATTCAGGAGTAGGTATTTTCACCAAAATAAAACCTGTTTCCGTGCAACATGGATGTGGGATTGAAAAATACGACCAAGAAGGAAGAGTACTCCAAGTAAATTTCGAGAATTATTCTGTCATGAGTGTATATATGCCATCTGGATCCAGTGGTGATGAAAGGCAATCATTTAAAATGGAATGGCTAGCTGATTTTCAAGCTTACACGAATGAATTAGTTAAAAACCACCCTAATATAATTATAGCGGGTGATTATAATATATGTCACAGAGCTATTGATATTCATAATCCTAAATCTAATGCAAACAGCTCTGGTTTCTTGCCTGAAGAGCGAGAATGGATGGAAAATTATATCAATAATGGATTTATAGATACTTTTCGATTGATTCATCCAGCTCTTGAACACCAATATTCATGGTGGAGTTATCGCGCAAATTCGAGAGAAAAAAATTTAGGTTGGCGCATCGACTATTTAATGGCGACTAAACCGATGGCCCAATCCATTAAAAATGCGTCCATTTTAGCCGATATAAAACACTCAGATCATTGTCCCATCTTATTAGAAATCAATTAATATGCACTTCGAAAAACATGTCTTTATTTGCACCAATGACAAGGATGCTCCCAAAAAATGCTGTGGGTCAGCTCATGGAATGGAATTAATCCAAGCGTTTAAGGACGAGTGGGCAAAATCAGGAAATACAAGTAAAATAAGAATTCAAAAATCCGGTTGTTTAGATTTTTGCGGCAAAGGTCCTACGATGGTCGTTTATCCCGAAGGTGTTTTTTACGGAAATGTCCAATTGGAAGATGTGTCAGAAATAACGGAGCAACATTTAATTGGCGATCAGATTGTATCCCGACTGCAAATTGGATAAATTGCGAACATGTTATATCGCCTCTATCCAACGCTTTTAAATTCATTTTCACTCTATCTAAGTCAATCCAGAGATTCTTCAGGCAAGATTATTGTGGATGAAATTGAGCTGATTGAACGAATTAATCGAACTAAAAAACCGACTACTAAGGCCCAACAAAAAGGCGTAGATTTCGAAAGGGCTGTCACATTAGGGGAAAATGAAGAACTCTTTAATGAAGGAATCATTGACCAAGCAAGAAATTTGATTCCAGGGAAATACAGAACTCAATTTTACCTTGAATCAAGGTACAAAAATGCTCAAATTTATGGCTATGTAGATGGGATAGGTGATAATATTGCCTTCGACTTAAAAAGCACCTCTTTTTACGAGCCTGGCCGATTTCAGAATAACCATCAAAATTTATACTTATTAGGCCTCCAAAAATATGGGATTGAACGCTTAGACTACATCATCACAGACTTCAACGCTGTTTATGTAGAAACCTATGATTTAAAAACCTACGATTTCAATCCACTTTATAATCAAATTGAGAAATTCATTTTATTTCTAGAGGACAACAAGAAATTCATTCGGGACAAAAAGATCTTTGATCGGAAAACAAACGATAATCAAATGTCGCTTTTCGAATAATTACACCAAGTGACTTCGCAATTCCGTCAAATGTTTAATTTGGATTTGCGCCATAGAATCTAACCTATTTAGGTTCAAATGAATGCTCTTAATTCCTGCATTTTCCGCACCTTGTATGTCGGCAATTGGGTGATCCCCCACCATAACGGCTTCGTGTGCCAAGCAATCAGCTCTTTTCAAAGCGTATTCAAAGAATTTTATGTCGGGCTTTTGCGTGCCAACCTGCTGAGAGGTGATGATTTCTTGAAAGCAATGTTGCAAGCCACAGGCCTCCACTTTGACAAATTGGATATCATCAAAGCCATTGGTCAAGACAAAAAGTGGATACTTTTGAGCTAATTCTTCAATTATTTCAAAAGCACCCCCCATTAAATGTTTTTTTCTAGGGGTCCGATATAGAAATTCATTAGAAAATTTCTGGGGGTCACCCTCGTAGCCCAACTGTGAAAAAAAAAGTTTAAATCTTGTTTCTCTTAACTCCAATTGGGAAATTTTTTTTGATTGATAATCATCCCACAACTGGTTATTTAATACATTGAAACTATTCCAAATGTTGTTTTGATCGGTTTCAAGGGTGCTTGTCAACTTAAACTCGTCAACCAAATCCAATAAAACTTCTCGAGCGTTTCGATCGTGGTCCCAAAGCGTATGGTCCCAATCAAAAAATATTGCCTTTGGATTAAATTTCATATGGCAAAGGTAATAAATAAGCTACCTTTGTTCTCATAAATTTGGACAGTACATGGAACATCAATTAAAGTTAAATAAACCACTCGCATTTTTCGATTTAGAAACGACTGGGGTCATGGTCAACAAAGACCGTATCGTTGAGATTGCTATCGCAAAAGCAAATGTCGACGGCACAATTGAAGTAAAAACGAGAAGGGTAAACCCAGGTATTCCGATTCCGATTGAAGCTTCCTTAGTTCATGGCATTTACGATGAGGATGTAAAAGATGAACCACAATTTAAGCAAGTGGCCAAATCTTTGGCTGGATTTTTGGAAGGATGCGACTTGGCTGGATTTAATTCAAATCGTTTCGATGTACCCATGTTGGTAGAAGAATTTTATAGAAATGAAATTGACTTTGACATGAAGAATCGAAAGTTAATAGACGCCCAAAGAATTTTTCACCTGATGGAACCACGAAATTTAACAGCAGCTTTCAAGTTTTATTGCGGCAAGGATTTAATTGGCGCGCATGGGGCTGAGGCGGATGTTTTAGCTACGTTGGAAGTTTTAAATGCCCAAGTAAAAAGATATGAAGAGGTCTCATTAAAAGATGAAAATGGGAAGGAATACTTCCCCATCCAAAATGATATGTCAAAATTGCATGAATTAACGATGTCAAATTCAATTGATTTCGCCAATCGCATGGTTTATAACAAAGAGAAAATTCCTGTTTTTAATTTTGGGAAGTATTCCGGTAGATCTGTCACTGAAGTATTAAAAAGTGATCCTTCCTATTATGATTGGATTTTAAAGGGTGACTTTGCGATCGATACGAAGAAAAAATTAACTGAAATTAAATTGCAAGGATTTCAGCGGTAAAGCAAAATTAAGATGTCGAATATTTAAGTTTAATTCGTATTTTTGCCATGTTAATGGCCTAATGATAAAACAATGCAATCCATACCAGACATAATTCGCACCATTCCCTTAGCACATTATATTTTATTAAGCTCCGCTTTATTTTGCATAGGGATTTTGGGTGTATTAACAAGAAGAAATGCCATCATCGTATTTATGGCTATTGAACTCATGTTAAATGCTGTCAATTTACTTTTAGCTGTATTTTCTTCCTATTATTCAGATCCATCGGGTCAAATTTTTGTCTTTTTTATTATGGCAGTCGCAGCGGCTGAGGTGGCCGTGGGTTTGGCCATCATTGTTATGATATATCGAAATATTCAGAGTATTGACATAGGAATACTCAATAAGTTGAAAAATTAATTTTACAGAACATTCATTTATGTCTTTAATTTATTTAATACCGCTTTTACCCTTCATTGGTTTTGTTGTGAATGGTCTTTCATTTCCAAGTATCCCAAAACAACTGGCAGCCATTATTGGCACAATCCCGCCTCTGGTAGCCTTTATCTTATCCATCCAACTGTTTGTCAATTTTGATGGAACCACTCAAATTTTACATGTGGCTGAGTGGATTAAATTGGGAGATTTACAAATTCCTCTTGATTTCCAAATTGATGCATTATCGATTATGATGTTGCTTGTCATTACAGGGGTAGGGACATTGATTCATATTTATTCGATTGGGTACATGTCTCATGACCAGGGTTTTGGCAAGTTTTTTGCCTTTTTAAACTTGTTCATTTTCTTCATGTTGATCCTTGTCCTAGGGGCAAATTTCACCGTTTTATTTATTGGTTGGGAAGGGGTAGGATTATGTTCATATCTCCTCATCGGGTTTTGGAATCAAAAAAATAGTTATGGAAATGCCGCTAGAAAGGCATTTATCATGAACAGAATTGGAGACCTAGGGTTTTTGATCGGTATATTTTTGCTGATTCAGGACTTTGATAGCACCGATTACGCAACAATATTTTCATCGATCCAACAAGGCGACGTTCCGGAAAATTTAGGGCTTATAGCCTTTTGTTTATTTGTAGGGGCCATGGGTAAATCAGCACAAATACCTTTATTTACATGGCTTCCTGATGCGATGGCGGGTCCAACTCCAGTTTCTGCATTAATTCATGCGGCAACCATGGTGACAGCGGGTATTTACATGGTCATTCGAGCAAACGTTATTTTCGAATTAAGTCCTGATGTTTTACAATTTGTTGGCTGGATTGGATTATCTACAGCTCTATTAGGAGCTATAATTGGTTTATTCCAAAATGACATTAAAAAAGTGTTGGCCTACTCAACGGTATCCCAACTAGGTTATATGTTTATGGGATTGGGTGCGTCGGCTTATTCGGCCTCATTTTTCCATGTCATGACGCATGCATTTTTTAAGGCTTTATTATTTTTAGGAGCTGGTTCTGTAATTCATGCCATGTCAGATGAGCAAGATATTAGAAAAATGGGAGGATTAAAATCAAAAATGCCCATCACCTATTTTACTTTTTTATTAGGGACCTTAGCTATTTCAGGGATTCCACCTTTTTCAGGATTTTTCTCCAAAGATGAAATCCTAGCGCATCTGTATCATCATGATTTGCTCATGTGGAGCTTGGCCATATTAGGTTCCGCTTGTACCTCATTCTATATGTTCCGAGTATTCATTTTGACTTTTTGGGGTGAGTTTAGGGGGACAGAGAAACAAGCGAGTCATTTACATGAGTCTCCATGGTCAATGACGATCCCGTTAATCATTTTAGCTATTTTTTCAGTGGCAGGTGGTCTAATTAATTTACCTCATTTTGCGGGTGGAAATGAATTTTTAGCACATTGGTTGGCCCCGCTTTTGCCGTCAACTGAACCCCTAGGAGAAGTATCGTTTTTAAGTTTAGAAATGGGAGCTCCGTTATTCGCCGCTATTATTCCTCCCGTGTTAGCTATCTATATTTTTAGTAGTAAAAAACTAATTCCATCGGAAGACAGCCAAATTCAAGGAATACAAAAATTGATTTATCAGAAGTTCTACATCGATGAATTATATGATTTAATCATTGTAAAACCGGTGAATTTCTTATCCGTCTTTTTTGGACAAGTCATTGATTTTTTAGTCATTGATTTATTTGTTGAGGGGATTGGGAAAATCGTGCAATATACTTCTACTGAATTCAGAAGAATTCAAACAGGAAATGTTGGCTATTACGTATTTATGATGGTGATTTCGATTGCGATCATTTTATTTATGGGATTAAAATCCTGGATATTGTAATTTAAAATTTGACAGAAAAGGCATGAATTTAGTTTTTATCCTATTTTTTCCATTGCTGATTGGCGCATACTTGTTAATTGCCAAGCCCAAACAAGCATTTATTATTTCATTATCAGCAGCCATTATAGAAGCCGTTGCCACGGGTTTGGTACTTTATAAAATAAACGAATCTTTGGTACCCATCACCTTCATTCAAAATTGGATCCCTGAAGTTGGCATTCAATTTTCATTAAAGGCCGATGGCATCAGTGGAATATTAATAGGCCTTTGTACCTTGTTATTGCCATTTATCATAGGGTCGACAGCCAAGACCGAAAAGGCCAATCATGCTCAATATCAAGGTTTGATTTTAATGATGCAATCTGCCATGATGGGGGCTTTTTTAGCCAAAGACGCATTCTTATTTTATTTCTTTTTTGAAGCTTCCTTGTTGCCAATTTACTTTTTAGCCTCGAAATTTGGGGGAGAAAATAAATCAGCCATCACGTTTAAATTCTTACTCTATACCATTTTTGGATCTTTATTTTTATTCATTGGACTCATTTTTGTATACCTAAGAACACCTGGAGCAACGCATTCTGCAGATATCGAAGCCTTATATTTAACTGCTAGGAACTTGAGTGCTGAATCTCAGGGTTACTTGTTTATCGCCTTTTTTATTGCGTTTGCAATCAAAATGCCGATTTTCCCATTTCATACTTGGCAACCCGACACCTACACGACTTCGCCTAGTCAAGGCACCATGTTGCTTTCGGGCATCATGTTAAAAATGGGAACGTATGGGGTTATAAGATTAATCATTCCTATGTTTCCTTTGGGAATTGGAATTTGGGGAAATACCGCCATCATCCTTTCAATCATTGGTGTTATTTACGGTTCCATTATTGCTATCCAACAAAAAGATGCTAAAAGGTTATTGGCCTACTCATCTTTTGCACACGTTGGCCTAATTTCGGCAGGTATGTTGACGCAAAGTTTTGAAGGAATTCAAGGTGCCTTATACCAAATGCTTTCACATGGAATTAATGTCATTGGACTCTTTTTTGTGATTGAAATTATTGAAAGAAGAACTAAATCCAGGGAATTAGCACAATTGGGTGGTATAACTCAATCCTCCTATGCACTTACGGTTTGCTTTATCATCCTAAGCTTAGGTTCTGTTGCGCTTCCGTTAACGAATGGCTTTATCGGGGAATTTATTTTACTTAAAAGTATATTTGACTACTCCATGATATTTGGAATTGTTGCTGGCATCACCATTATATTAGGGGCGGTATATACATTACGTTTAATTCAAAAAACAATGTTTGGAAATGTATCGAGAATCACCACTGAATTTTCAAAATTGACATTAGAAGAAAAAATGGCCCTTATTCCATTAAGTATATTCGTTTTATTAGGGGGTATTTTCCCAAATGCTATCTTACATTTTAGTGAAGAAAGTGTTTCGCAAATAACCCAACTATTGAAATAATTAAATTTAAAAGCATCTTATTTTTATGACGGCGATTATAGCGTTATCACTTTTTGGAATTAGTAATTTATTTTGGGGATTTTGGTTCCCAAGAAAAGTATTACAAATTCTTACCTTACTATTTATAGCTGTTGGTATAGGCCTTACGGCTATGGACTGGAATCATGAATTATTGTGGTTTGGCAATATGTTTAGGACAACCAATACGTCCATTAATTTTAGTTTAATTATTCAATTGGCTGCATTTTTGGTTGTCGCACTCTCAAGAGGATTTGGAGCAGACGATGAACACACACATCCTGCTGAATATTATGCAATTTTACTTTTTTCAGTGGTTGGAGCCATTTTAATGGTTTCATTCGATCATATGATCATGCTGTTTGTTGGCTTAGAAATTTTATCCGTAGCCATGTATGTTCTCACTGGTTCAGACAAAAGAAACCTTAAATCAAATGAAGCCGCTTTAAAATACTTTTTAATGGGCGCGTTTGCTACGGGTATTTTACTGTTTGGCATTACCTTAGTTTATGGGGCAACAAGATCTTTTTATGTTTCCAACTTAGCTAATATTATAGCCGCCACAGCGCCTGAGTCGATGCCTAGTTTCTTGTACATAGGAGTCCTGCTAATGGTTGTTGGCCTACTCTTTAAAGTCTCAGCTGCACCCTTTCATTTTTGGACACCTGATGTATACGAAGGTGCGCCAACTATTTTTACTATGTTTATGTCCACCGTGGTAAAAACAGCTGGGTTTGCTGCACTGTACCATATTTTATCTGGTGTGTTTGGAGGCATTTATTCGACATGGGTTTTAACGATTTATTTCATCAGTATGCTGACTTTGATTATTGGAAATGTGACTGCGGCGTACCAAGTAAGTGTTAAGCGGATGCTTGCCTATTCAAGTATTTCGCACGCGGGGTACATGTTGATGACAGTGAGTGCCATGCAAAAGTCATCCACATCCACTGTTTTGTATTACTCACTTTCTTATACCTTGGCAACCGTAGCTGCATTTGCAGTCCTAATCATCGTTTCAGAATATCAAACGGGTAGGAAGGAAAAACCAGAAGATTATTCATCCTTTGAAGGATTAGCAAAAAATAATCCTGGACTAGCATTTTGCTTCACTATTTCCCTATTATCCTTAGCTGGCATACCACTGACAGCTGGTTTTTGGGGTAAATTCTTCATTTTTTCAGACAGCTTTAACCGCAATATTATTTACCCAGTCATTCTAGCTATACTAATGTCGGCGGTCGGTATTTATTATTATTTCAGAGGAATTATTACCATGTATTTTAAAGATGGGGATATAGAAAAAATAGAAATCCCAACATTATTTAAAATAGCATTGTGGTTTTGTACGATTGGTACGCTTGCTTTAGGTGTTTATCCCAATCTTGTTAAGAGTTTATTTTAGCGAAGGATTTGACAAAAAAAACGACCCTTTTTAATAAAAAAGATTTGATTGCGTATTTTTTGATCGCAGGGGCCGGCGCTATTGTTCAACTCGTATGTGGAGGATTACTAAAAGATTGGTTCAAATTAAATTATGAGGCAACGATACTCCCCGCATATTTCATTTCGGTTATTGTAGGTTTTACCTTGACCAAACTTTTTGCATTTGACGCTAGAAAAACGCAGCAGACGAATCGCGAAATGGTTAAATTTCTAATGGTAGCCACATTTTCTGGATTTGTAACGTGGTTTTTCAGTGTAATGCCTTATACATTTCTTCAAACATTTATGAGTGATTTTTATTTGAAAATTCCCTTTTCCTATAAAAAAATCAATGTGACTCAAATCCTAACCACTACCACAGGCATGGGATTTAGTTTTATCTCAAACTATGTTTTGCACAAAACTTTTACCTTTAAAAGTAGTGGATTTTACGACCGATTTAAGGACTTACTCAGGTAAATCAAGTAAGAAATATCATAAATCTCACCTACTTCTTAGGAATTACTTAAAAAAAATAAGTCTCTATCTTATTTTAAGCTATTTAAACGCATTTTTTATTCAAAACTTAAAAAAACCTTAAAATTTTTGTGAAAAAATTTGTTGTTACTATTTATTACACTAGTTTTGTAGCTCAAACCTTTAAATATTACAAAAATGAAAAAATTATTCGCTTTAGCTTTCGTTGCTGGTATGGTAACTTTAGCATCTTGTGGTGAGAAAAAAGCAGAAGCTTCTGCTGATTCAGTTGCTGTTGATACTGCTGCTGCTGCACCAGTTGATACTGCTGCTGCTGATACTGCTGCTGCTGATACAGCTGCTGCTAAGTAATCTAAGCAACCAAGAAAAAGTCCTTCGCATGCGGAGGACTTTTTTTTATGCCCAAAAATGGAAAAGAACAAAAAAATCAATTCATTTTTTGACCACTTCCCGCCAAAGGTTGCGGAATATTGTTTTCAATTATGGCATGATTATCCATTTGACTTTATTGTCAGTAAATCGCGCCATTCTAAATTAGGCGATTATCGCTATTCTCCTCAAAAAGGGCATCAAATAACTGTCAATCGAAATTTAAATTCATACGCCTTCCTCGTCACGTATTTACATGAAGTGGCTCATTTATTGACTTATTTAACTTACAAAAACAAAGTTTTACCCCATGGGGAAGAATGGAAAAGTTCATTTAGAACTATATTTGAACCGATCTTAGAAGAAGATTTATTGCCCGATGAGTTAATCAAAGTTTTAAAATCGTATTTAGTTAATCCCAGCGCTACCTCAACTGGCCATGGTCCATTAGTGGATGTGCTAAAAACGTACGACGCGTCAAATTCTAGTATCACATTACATGCTCTTCCTGAGAATCAAATCTTTTTGTTAAAAAACCTAGCGTTAATCAAAGGGAAACTACGTCGAACACGCTACTTTTGTAGAGAGGCCAATACTGGCAAACTATACTTAGTAGCAAAAAATGCACAGGTTACTCCGTTGGAATCAAATGAACTATAAAGGCTATTTTATAGCACTAATGGGATTATTTTGCATTTCTAATTCGGTATTTGCCCAAACAGATTCAAAATTATCAACTGGCAAGTGGGTGAAAATTGGGATCACCCAAAATGGCATTTACAAAATTGATGCCTTTTGGCTCGAAAAAAATAAAATCGACAGGTCAAGTTTAAACCCTAAACAAGTCAGTCTTTACTCAACGGCCTCAGGCGCTTTACCTCAAGATCTCAAGATTCCTAGGCCTCAAGATTTGGAGGAAATACCTATCTATTTTGAGGGCGAACAGGATAACAAATGGGATGCGAATGATTCGTTTATTTTTTGGGGAAATTCCCCACATAAAATACGTTTTGATTTTCAACAAAAAATATGGGTACAAGAGTTACACGCTTATTCCGACTCTAGCTTTTATTTTATGCGCTTGGATGACCCAGCAGCGAAACGCATAGTAGAAGAAAAAGCCACACCGGGTGACTCTAAAACGATGGATTTTGCTTGGTCTATTTTTCACTATGAGCCAGAAACCTATAATTTAATTCAGTCAGGGAGACAATGGGTAGGTGATGCATTTTATGGGACAAATAACAAAACGGTGCAGTATTCACTCGCAGATTATAAGCTTGGAATGAATTCAAGGTTAGGGGGTCGTTTTTACTCTAGCTCGACCCAAGAAGGCTTATTTACCTTTGATGTCATAGGAAATACGATCGGAAACTTGAAAATCCCTCCTATTTCAGGAGGACGATATGACAATAAGGCTAATTTTCAGGATCTTAATATCTGGTTGGCACCCCAATTAAAAGAGAATCTTTGGAACTGGACGATTAACTATAAAAACACAACCGGCACTGGATATCTTGACTATTTATCGCTACAGTACCCTCGAATTTTTAATGCAAAACATGATAATCCGCTTTATTTATTGCCTAATACAACAGACTCTAGTTTTTCTATCTCCATGCTCAATGCAAATGCAGCCACTCAAATTTGGCTGCGTAACGGTACGAACAATTGGTCAAAAATTATAAATTATTCATCCGCTTTAAAATTGAATGTCAAACCAGAAAGCCAATTATTGCTTTTTGACAGCCAAAAAGCAATATCTCCCGCTTTTATAAAACTGTTACCTAATCAAAATATTAATAAAGAAATCGGATATGAATTGCTTATTGTATCGAGCCCAGCACTGAAAGAAGCTGCAAATACCCTTGCAAAATATAAAAGTAGTTCCCAAAATATCGCTACAAAAGTGGTTGACACTGAACAAATCTATCATGAATATTCTGGGGGGAAACAAGATGTGACGGCTATTCGAGATTTTATCTATCGGCAATATAAAAGTCCGAATTCTGCTTTAAAATATGTGATTCTTTTGGGTGATGCATCCATTGATTATAAAGGTAAGTCGGTCGTGTCAACTGACATCGAGAAAAATTGCTTTGTGCCGACCTACCAAAGTATTGAATCTTTCCAACCATTATTGAGCTACTCGTCGGATGATTATTTTGGTTTACTAAATCCAGAGGAGGGTGATTGGCTAGAAGGCGAAAAAACAAATAAAAAGACACTCCAAGTTGCTATTGGCAGAATTCCCGCAAAAAATCCCGGTGAGGCAAATTTCTTTGTGAACAAATTAATTGCATATATAGAGTCAAAAAAGAGTAATCGCTTCAAGCCTGAAGTCCTCGCATGGGTGGCCGATGATGGAGATGCTAACATTCACATTCAAGATGCTGAGGATTTTTCCAATCTAATGATCAAAGATGCAAATGATGTGAACATTAAAAAGCTTTATTTAGATCAATTTGAACAGGAAATGACGGGGGGGATGTATACCTCTAAAAAAGCAAAAGAAGCATTACTTTCATTATTTAATTCTGAGGCTGATTTTATACATTTCATTGGACACGGTTCAGAGAGTGGCTGGACAGATGAAAAAATATTGACCAATAATGATTTAGTTGGCCTAACAAATTTGCAGCACTTACCATTTTTATTAACCGCGACTTGTCAATTTGGCCGATTTGATGATCCAAATCAATTATCAGGAGCGGAAATTTCTTTAATGTCCACAAAAGGGGGAGCGATAGGACTCATTAGTACCACAAGGCCCGTTTTTCAAAGCAGCAATTACTTGTTTGGTCAATCTTTTTACAAAAACTTAATCGATCATAAAACCCAAGTAAAATATCGAATTGGCGATTTATTTAGAGAAACCAAAAACAGCAGTCAAACCGGTGTTATTAATCGAAATATCAGTTTGTTGGGTGACCCTACCCTAGAATTACCCTGGACGGGACAAGCAATAACAATAAAAACAGAAACGATCACTCCAGGTTCAAGCCAATTCCTTGAAGGGCAATTATTGACAAAAACACCTACGAATATAAATGCTCAAATAAGAGCCAACCTTTATTCACCTCCTACCAGGAAAAAGACTTTGGGAACCAAAACAAGCGCCTATGAGTATTTTGTAGAGGGTGACTTAATTTGGACATCTACTATTCAAATGACTGGAGATAGATTCTCAGTAAGTCAAAAATCGATTCCCAACTTAAATGGACCGTTAGTTGGAAAAATAATAGGTCAATTAAATACAGGAGAAAAAATCAATGGATTCAAATCGCTTCCTGTTACAATTTCCAACTTCATTACCATGGATACAAAACCTCCTAGCATAACAGTATTGGAGCCCGAGTCAAATAAATTCCAAACAATGAATAGCAGTTTTGACTTAAAAATTAGGATCGAAGACGATAATTCTCTTCGTTGGAAAAATGATCAAAACGAATTTGCTGAGCTCGTTGTGAACGATACACTCAAAATTAAATTATCCGATTATTTCATCCCTGATCTGAATTTTCCTCAAAAAGGGACATTTGCATATCCATTTAAAAATTTGAAAATAGGGAATTACGTTTTTAAGGTAAATTGTTGGGATGGAAGCAATAACCCTCAAAAATTATTTTTTGAAATCAAAGTAATAAATTCAGAGGCAAGTCGTTTAGAATGGGTAGTATTTCCTAACCCAATGAGCAACCAATTGCAATTCAAGGCAATCGGCCAAATACCTTGGGATATTTATCAATATGATCTAAGAATTTTTAATGTTTTGGGTCAGCAAATTTTGATAAAAAAAGGAAATGTCGCCTATTTTTCAAATGTAGATTTTGAATTACGTATAAATTGGACTGATGAAGAATTAGCTAAATTAATTGGCGATTCAGTGTTTAAATTGGAATTATTGCCAAGTAAAAACAATGAAACTATTTTGATCAGTGGAAAAATCACGACCCTAAAATAAATTTTATAAAATATTTTACATTTTTAAACACTAAATACTTTAAAAATACTTATTTTTGACCTTAAATAATTTGCAATTACTAGACAATCTAATATTTAATAACCGATGACGACAAAAATTTCTATTCTTCAAAGATCATTACTATCCGCAATAGCGCTACTAGTATGTAACTTCGCAATAGGTCAAACTTTGGTTTCAGGTCAATTGAATTCTGGTAGAATTCCAACGCCAACCATGTTATTCATGAATGTAACACCAGATGCACGCTCTGCGGCGATGGGTGATGCGGGAGTAGCCATTTCTTCAGATGTAAATGCGATTTATTGGAATCCAGCAAAATTAGCTTCCGCTGATAAAGATTTAGGATTTGCAATTTCATATACTCCTTGGTTACGTAACTTGGTAAATGACATGGCGCTTTATAACATCGCAGGATACAAAAAAACAGCAAAAGGACAGGCATTCGGATTTTCGATCAATTATTTTGATCAAGGTTTGTTCCAAGCTACAACCGCTACTGGAACAAGTGCTGGTAATTTCAATTCTAAGGAATATGCTTTGACTGTATCACATGCAAGAAAATTGTCAAATACATTGGCATTAGGCTTAAACTTAAAATATATCAACTCTAACCTTTTAGGAAACTATCAAGGTGCGGGTACATCAGCCATGCAACCAGCTCAAACGGTAGCCGCTGATTTATCTCTATACTGGAATAATACCTCAGAAAAAAACTGGAACTATACATATGGTTTGATGTTGTCTAACATTTCTGGTAAAGTTTCATACGGTGGTTTAGATAAAAACTTTATCCCGACAAATTTAAGAGCTGGTATTGCCGCTGTTAAAAATGTAGATGATAAGAATAAATTAACATTCACGTTAGATTTAAACAAATTGATGGTTCCTACACCAACAAAAACTGATCCAACGGGTTCTAATTCATCAGCTATTGGAGGAATCTTCGGTTCATTGTTTGATGCAGAAGATGGGTTTGGTGAAGAAATAAAAGAATTTACTACTTCATTGGGAGCTGAGTATTTATTTAATAATACGTTCGCTTTACGTGGTGGATTTTTCAATGAATCAGAAATGAAAGGGAATCGTAAATATTTCACTTTTGGAGTAGGACTTAAATTAGATCAAAAATATGGCTTTGACTTTGCTTACTTAGTTCCAACAGGAACAAGCAGTCCATTGGCAAATACATTGCGAGTAACTTTATTAGCAGCCATCAATAACGATACTCCTAAGAAATAATTAAATAATATTTTTTTATTGCAAATGACATTCATAATTGGATGTCATTTGTTTTTTATAAAGCCCTATTTAGATGTTGGACAGAAGTAAAGCCCCCGGAGCATTTCCTATTGAGAAAATAAAATTCCCTTCCGCCAATAAACACTCTTTAAGAAATGGTATAGTCGTAAATTCAGTCAATCTAGGAGAGCAGCCTGTTTTCAAATTTGAGCTAAGTACAAAAGCAGGGGGAATCCATAGTGAGGCAGCGGGTTTAGCAAGTTTAACAGCCCAATTAATGAAGCGTGGTACAAGCAAGCATGATGCTTTACATATTCATCAATCGTTTGACTTTCATGGTGCATTCTGGGATATACAAGCTACATTAGATCAAGCAACATTTACCGTCTATGGATTAGTTAAACATTTCGGCGCATTAATGCCATATGTGGCTGAGATGATTCAAATGTGTATTTTTCCTGAGCAGGAATTCCAAAAAGAATTAGAAATTGAAATTCAGAAAAATAAATTAAACTGGGAAAAGACAGCGTATAGTGCAAGCCAAATCATGCGAAATAAACTGTATGGCAATGATCCTTATGGCCGCTCTGCAACTCCAGAGTCATTAGCATTACTCGAAGTAAGCGATCTGATTACTTTTTACAAAAAAACTTGGGCCAGCCAAATACCCAGTATTTTTCTTTCAGGAAAAATATCAAATGAGGAAATTAAAATTTTGGACTCCACACTTGGCGGACTTACTTTTAATACAAAAGAGCCATTGATCGTCCCGGATCCCATTTTCATGGAACCAAGCTCGACAAAAGAGACAAGAGAGGATGCACTACAAAGTTCAATCAGGCTAGGAATAAAATCCATTAATAGAAAAAACAAGGACTATTTCAAATTCAGCGTACTGAATACGCTTCTTGGCGGATTTTTTGGCTCAAGGCTTCAAAAAAATATCCGAGAAGAGAAAGGATTTACCTATGGAATATCATCCTCCTTAGTTCCGATGTACCGTTCAGGGTACTGGGCAGTGGGTACCGATGTTAAAAATGAAAATGTAGCCGAAACGATATCTGAAGTAAAAAAAGAGATGAAAATTCTAAGAGACGAATTAGTCTCGGAAGAAGAATTATCTTTGGTTAAAAACTATTTAATGGGGAGCTTTACTGGAGAGTTAACTCAGGCATTTGATATCGCAGAAAAAGTAAAAATAATTGAATTAGAAGGGTTGGACGCTGATTATTATGATCAATTTCAAGATCAAATATTTTCATGCACCCCGAGTGAAATAAGGGATCTAGCTAATAAATACCTAGACCCCTCAAAATTAACCGAAGTCGTTGTGGGCGGAAACTAAAAGCGAGCGAGTTCTCTAAATTCGCTTACCCTTGCTTCTAAATCGGAAGCCGTCACTTCAAAAAGTCGTTCAGTACCAAATTTCTCTACACAAAATGATGCCATTGCAGAGCCATAAACAATGGCCATGCGCATGTTTTCAAAAGATATATCATTGGTTTGCGCAAGATAACCTATGAATCCGCCAACAAAAGTATCTCCCGCACCTGTGGGGTCAAAAACTTCTTCTAAAGGCAATGCTGGGCAATAAAACATCTTCGTATCTTGGAATAATAAGGCACCATGCTCGCCTTTTTTGATAATTAGCGTTTTAGGACCCATTCCCATAATCATTTTAGCTGCCGTCCTTAAAGAGTACTGTCCTGATAATTGGCGCGCCTCTTCGTCATTGATGCACAAGACGTCAACCAATTTAAGTACTTTCTTTAAATCATCCATCGCCACATCCATCCAAAAATTCATGGTGTCCATCACCACTAGCTTGGGACGATTCTTTAATCCTTGAATAGCCTCAATTTGAACTTGGGGTGTTAAATTACCCAACATCAAAAATTCACAATCTTGATAACTATTCGGTATCATCGGTTTAAAATCCGCTAATACATTTAAATCCGTCACCAAGGTATCACGCGAATTCATATTATTATGATATTTTCCCGCCCAAAAAAATGACTTCTCCCCTTTTTTAATTTGCAAACCATCCAAATTAATTCCCTTTGAAATTAAAGAATCCATGTATTCTTGGGGAAAATCATCCCCAACCACGGCAACTACATTGACCTGAGGTAGAAAAAATGCTGCTGATAGAGCAATGTAAGTACAAGATCCACCAATGATTTTATCAGTTTTTCCATAAGGGGTTTCTAGGGCGTCGAACGCTACGGTTCCAATTGTTAATAAGCTCATTTTACATGTATTTAGCCTACTTTAGGACAACGACTAAAGGGCTGGTTAGGATTAAATAAATAACGGTAAGTAATAAATGTTTTATCATTAGTGGCTCCCAATTGGGAAACAAAACGCATCATTTTGGGATTAAAATCGCCGACCCAATTCATGTCCATGGTCGTATATGGATAGAAAGGATTTTCTCTGGCAGCCGTTCTAAAACGCAAGGCAATGGCTGATTCAACACCCTTCCCTTGATGTTCAGGAACCACGCCAAAAATAACACCACAAGTTCTAGTTAGCACGCCCCTACTTTTTAACAGTAAAAATTTTATCTTTCCCCATGTATCCAATTTACCATGTAAATGTTTGACAATTTGATTCAAATCGGGGATCACAATAAAAAATGCAACAGGCTCATCAAGTTCAGAATACGCAAACCAAAGTAATTGTTCGTCAATAATGGGCTTCATTTGCTTCACTAATTTCTGAGCTTGCTCGGAAGTCATTTCACTGACACCCGGAAATTTTGCCCAAGCCGCATTATAAATGATTTTAAAATCTTCGGCATATTTAGCGAGATTAGCCTTTTCTATATGCTTAAAATTATAATTGGGATTTTGATAAATGCGCTGGGCCTTTTCCTCAATTCCGTCAGTAACATTGGCCCCTTGAATGGAAGAAACATAGACATATTGTTGAAAATAATCTTTAAACCCATAATTTTCAAAAAATGAAATGTAGTATGGCTTCGTCCATGGCATCTTATAGGTGGGTTCAAATTCCCATCCTTTAATCATTAATCCCCAAAAGCTATCGCGCTCCCCAAAATTAATGGGTCCATCCATGCCCTCAAATCCTTTTTCTACCAGCCAATTCTTACAGGCATCAAATAAAATTTTGGCAGCATTTTCATCATCAATCACTTCAAAAAATCCCATCCCAGCCATTTTGAGATTACTTTTATCAGGTTCTGTATTTTCATAAAAGGCAGCTACTCGACCGATAGGATTTTGATTTTCGTCAAATAAAATCCACCGAATGGCCTCTCCTTTTTTTAAATGAAAATTTTTATTGGGGTCAAAAATAACTTCAATGTCCTGATCTAAAGGCCTTATCCAATTCGGGTCACTCGCATATAAAGAAACCGGGAACTCCAAAAACATTCGCTTAAGGATCTTATCTCCTCCTACTTCTTTTAATATCATGTAATCAATCAAATGAATTTCCAAAGATAATATATTTTGGCTCCAATCTCCGTAACGTGTTTAATTGATTCGACTAAGCAATAATAGTTTTGGTGATTTAAAAGAATCGCAGTAATTTTAATACCTTATATAAATTTCTATATAAGGACAGCAATAGTCTAGATGCAGCCATTAAAATTATATAATACACTCAGTCGCGAAAAGGAAGTTTTTGTAGCGCTCAACGCGCCACATGTGGGATTGTATGTTTGTGGCCCGACTGTTTATAACTATGTGCATTTAGGGAATCTTAGGACATTTACTTCATTTGATATTTTATATAGATACCTAAGCCACATAGGCTATAAGGTTCGATATGTAAGAAATATCACAGATGTGGGACATTTAGTGGGCGACGGAGACGAAGGAGAGGATAAGATTGGCAAAATGGCCAAATTGGAAAAGCTAGAGCCCATGGAAATTGTTCATCGCTATACACAAGATTTTCACCACGTTCTGCAAACATTTAATTTATTACCTCCAAGTATTGAACCTTCCGCTACGGGGCATATCGTCGAGCAAATAGAGACCACACAAAACCTGTTAAATAAAGGTATAGCCTATGAATCCAATGGCTCTATTTATTTTGATATAGAAACATATAATAAACAAGGGGGTGATTATGGAAATTTATCGGGTCGGATTTTAGACGATTTACTTACTGAAACGAGAGATTTAGACGGTGTTGGAGAGAAAAAAAGTCCTTTGGATTTTGCCCTTTGGAAAAAAGCATCCCCTGAACATATCATGCGCTGGAATTCGCCTTGGGGAGAAGGATTTCCTGGTTGGCACCTTGAATGTACTTGCATGAGTCATAAATATTTAGGCAATAAATTTGACATACATGGAGGAGGAATGGACTTGAAATTCCCACATCATGAGTGTGAAATTGCACAGGCCACAGCTGCCTATGGTGAAGCCCCTGTCCGATATTGGATGCATACCAATATGCTTACTGTTAATGGCCAAAAAATGAGTAAATCATTGGGCAATTCCTTTTTACCGAAAGAATTAATTACTGGAAATCACCCATTATTAGAGCAGGCATATAGTCCGATGACCGTTCGCTTTTTTATGCTGCAATCGCAGTATCGAAGCACGTTAGATTTTTCAAATGAGGCCTTAAAAGCTTCACAGAAAGGGTATAAACGAATAGCAAATGGGTTAAGAATCGTCAAAAAAATGGAATATCCTCGGGATATTTCCATGCAGGTAGACTCCGACCAAGAAGCAGATATTTTAAGTTCGATTCAGGGTTGTTACGATGGGATGAATGACGACTTAAACACCGCTGTGACGATTGCGCATTTGTTTAATTTGTTGAAAAAAATAAATCAATTACATACGGGAACACTCACCTTTGAGTCCATCAGTCTAAGCACCTTTGAAGCTTTAAAAACAAATTACGTGCTCTTTTTAGAAGACGTATTAGGCTTGACGATGGAAACACCTGAAAACTCAGACGTGTTAGTGGACGGCTTATTATCACTATATAAAGAGTTTAAGGACCAACGAAAATATGATAAGGTAGATGAAATAAGAGCCACATTCAAATCAATGGGGCTGATTATTAAAGACATGAAAAACTCAATTGATTGGGGATTTGAAGAATAAAAATATGTTTAGAAACTTAACACCTACCGTTCGTAATTTAATCATCGTTAATGTTGTTCTTTTTTTAGGAAAAGGCGCCTTACCCGAAGATTTGTTTACGTTACACTACTTTCAAGCAAGAGATTTTTATTTTTTCCAGGTGGTCACGTATATGTTTGTTCATGCAAATTTTATGCATCTATTGAGCAACATGTTTGGGCTTTTTATGTTTGGGTCATTGCTTGAACGAGTTTGGGGCGCACAAAGATTCTTGTTTTTTTACTTTTTCTGTGGCATTGGCGCTGGGTTATTGTACATGGGTATTCAGCATTTTATTGATTTCGCGGATTTCAGAAGGGCAACCGAATTGGTTTTATCTAATCCGAGTTCATTTAATTTGACGGACTACGTTCAGCATTTTAGTGTCATCAGTCCTATTGAACCTGTTAATTCAGATTGGGTCAGGACTAATTATGCTGAGTTTATAAACCGCAGTGTTGTAGGCGGAGCATCAGGGGCTATTTTTGGAATTTTAATGGCTTTTGGTTATTTATTCCCAAATTCAGAAATGTTTCTATTCCCATTCCCAATTCCAATTAAAGCTAAATATTTTGTGAGTTTTTATGGATTATACGAGCTTTATCAGGGAATACAGCAAAGTGAAGGAGATAATGTGGCGCACTTCGCACATATTGGCGGAATGATTTTTGCAGTCATTCTTTTAAAATATTGGGGCACTAAAAGAAATACAT
Organism: Cytophagaceae bacterium; assembly: GCA_947460975.1. Lineage (GTDB taxonomy): Bacteria > Bacteroidota > Bacteroidia > Cytophagales > Spirosomataceae > Aquirufa. The sequence continues at coordinate 69,363 of CANHGO010000002.1, read as the reverse complement.
TTTTTTAAGATGAAAAGTATTTGGTTCGATATAAAAATGATATTTAATAGTCCCAATCAAGGACTAAAAAAGCTTATTGCTTTTAATATTTTTATATTTCTTGGTTTGATGGTTGGCAAAGTCACGCTTATTCTGGCGGGCCACGAAGAAATATTTGCAGCTACATTGGAGCATTTAACGCTATCGTCAACGCCCGCAATTGTACTTAAGGAGCCTTGGACAGTATTCACTTACTTCTTTATTCATATTGAATTATTCCATCTGCTTTTTAATATGATGTTCCTTTTTTGGTTTGGAATAATTATTCAAGACTTTATAGGTTCCGAACGAATCGTAAAATTGTTTATTTGGGGTGGATTATCAGGGGCAGTTGCTTATTTGCTTTTAGTGAACAGCTTCTCTTATTTCATTTTAAAAGGGCCTACCTACCTAAATGGGGCATCAGCTGGGGTATTTGCCATTGTGGTTGCCGCGGCAACCATTAAGCCCACTTATCGCATTCATTTATTTTTTATTGGCGATGTGCAGATTAAATATGTGGCTGCATTTTATCTAATTTGGTCATTCATTGAAACTACTGGGACGAATGCCGGAGGAAATATTGCGCATTTGGGTGGTGGATTAATGGGTTTTATTTATGGATTTTATTTTCAACTCCCGCAAAAAAAGAGTGTTTTTGTCAAAGAAGAAAAAGTGTTTTCTTTTGTAAAAGTGGCTCAAAAAAGAATTTATGAATCTGTGAATGAACAGGATAATCAAGAAGTTGTAGAAGAAGAGCTGAACCAAATTTTAGATAAAATTTCTAAATCTGGGTATGATAGTTTGAGTAAATACGAAAAAAGGAGGTTGTTTAAAGCGAGTCAAAAAAACGAATAAGCCTAAAAACATTTTTACCTTTACATTGTTTGATATTCACCTTCGGGTAATTTTAATTATTAATTTATGCAATTCAAAGCTGGTCCATTATTAAGTAAAATACATTCTCCAGCAGATCTTAGGAGCCTTTCCCCGTCAGAATTGCCTAAAATATGTGACGAATTAAGGCAGTTTATCATCGATCATGTTTCTGTTAATGGGGGGCATTTTGGAGCTTCTTTGGGAGTAACCGAATTAACTGTAGCCCTACATTATGTTTTCAATACACCTGAAGACCAATTAGTATGGGATGTTGGGCATCAAGCTTATGGCCATAAAATACTTACTGGAAGAAAGGATGTTTTTCATACAAACCGACTATTAGGAGGCATTAGTGGATTTCCAAAAAGATCCGAAAGCATTTTTGATACGTTTGGCGTAGGGCATTCGTCTACCTCTATTTCAGCCGCTTTAGGAATGGCGGTGGCATCTCGTTACAAAAAAGAATTCCAAAAGCAACATATTGCCGTAATAGGGGATGGATCCATGACCGCTGGAATGGCGTTTGAAGCGATGAATCACGCAGGAGACATTCCAAACAACATGCTAATTATCTTAAATGATAATTGCATGGCCATAGACCCGAATGTGGGTGCATTGAAAGAGTATTTAACAGATATTAGAACATCTCATACCTATAATAAGGTGAAGGATGACGTTTGGAATTTGTTGGGAAAAATGTCAACATTTGGTAAATCGGCCCAAGAAATTGTATCCAAAATCGAAAATGGACTTAAAGCAACTTTATTAAAACAAAGTAATTTATTTGAGTCATTAAATCTTAGGTATTTTGGCCCCATTGACGGCCATGATATAGGATACTTAACCACTGTGTTAAATGATTTGAAAGATATTCCTGGGCCTAAAATATTGCATTGCATTACGACAAAAGGCAAAGGGTATAGTTTAGCCGAGAAGGACCAAACCTTATGGCATGCCCCTGGAAAATTCGATAAATTAACGGGCGAGATTCACAAAAAGACTTTTGATAATCCTCAGCCTCCAAAATACCAAGAGGTTTTTGGACATACCCTATTAGAGCTAGCAGAGAAGAATCCCAAAATTATGGGGGTCACACCTGCGATGCCATCAGGATCCTCCTTGAATATTATGATGCGTGAAATGCCAGATAGAGCATTTGACGTAGGTATCGCCGAGCAACATGCCGTTACATTTTCTGCAGGATTAGCTACGCAAGGACTGACTGTTTTTTGTAATATTTATAGTTCATTCATGCAAAGAGGGTACGACCAAGTAGTGCATGATGTTTGTTTGCAAAAATTACCGGTAATCTTTTGTTTAGATCGTGCAGGCCTCGCAGGGGCTGATGGTCCCACGCATCATGGGCTCTATGACTTTGCGTTCATGAGGGCTCTCCCGAATATGATTGTAGCCGCACCTAGAAATGAACAGGAACTCAGAAATATGATGTTTACAGCCTCCTTAGACTCATTTAAAGAGCTGAATCAAGCCATTACGATTCGCTATCCTAGAGGTGAAGGTGTTATGCCGGCGTGGAAAACTTCGCTTGAAAGCATTGAAATTGGCACAGGTTTAGAACTAATAAAAGGAGAAAATGTAGCCATATTAAGCATTGGTCATATTGGGAATGAAGCACAAAAGGCAGTCGAATTGGCCCAACAAAAAGGCCTAAATCCGGCATTATATGATATGCGTTTTGTCAAACCCCTTGACGAGCGATTATTGCATGGTATTTTCAAAGCATTTAAAACCATAATTACAGTCGAGGATGCGGCGATTCAAGGCGGTTTTGGATCTGCCATTGCCGAGTTTATGGTAGACCATCAATATCAATCCAAAATAATCCGACTAGGAATTGCCGACATGATTGTTGAGCATGGAGAACAAAAAGAACTATATGAATTTTGCGGAATCGACTCAAACAGCATTTTAGCCAAAATTTTACAAGAATATCCTACAAAAACTAAGGTAATCAATACACAAAAGTCGATTGATTAAATTCGAGTATGGTAATTTAATTCAAATAGTACTTTTCAAAGAAATAATCCATACCTTTGCACCTTAAAATTTACGAGCCTTCATTTTATGCAAAGCATCCGCAACATTGCCATTATTGCCCACGTTGACCACGGTAAAACTACTTTAGTCGACAAAATTATTCACGCCTCAAAAATATTTAGAGAGAACCAAGAGTTTGGAGATTTAATTCTAGATAATAATGATTTAGAGCGTGAGCGAGGCATAACAATTACTTCAAAAAACGTATCCGTACGTTACAATGGGGTAAAGATCAATATTATTGACACTCCTGGTCACGCCGACTTTGGAGGAGAAGTAGAGCGTGTTTTACGTATGGCTGATGGTGTTTTACTGTTAGTTGACGCATTTGAAGGCCCAATGCCTCAAACTCGTTTCGTTTTATCTAAGGCGATTGCTTTAGGTCTTAAACCGATTGTTGTAGTCAACAAAGTAGACAAGGAGAATTGTCGTCCAGATGAAGTTCATGAGCAAGTTTTTGACTTAATGTTCAATTTGGATGCATCAGAGGAGCAATTAGATTTTCCTTGTATCTATGGATCTTCGAAGCAAGGGTGGATGAGTGAAGATTGGAAGGTTCCTACAGATAATATCATAGCATTATTAGATTCTATTATTAAAAACATACCTGCATCCAAAGTTCAAGAAGGAACTCCCCAAATGCAAATCACCTCATTAGATTATTCATCTTTTGTGGGTCGTATTGCCATCGGGCGTTTAGAAAGAGGAACTTTAACAGAGGGAATGCAAATTGCCCTTTGTAAAGCAGATGGAAGTACCAAGAAAATGCGTATCAAGGAACTTCAAGTATTTGAGGGTTTAGGTAAAGTGAAGGTGGAAAAAGTAGAATGCGGCGAAATTTGTGCCATTACTGGTATTGAAGATTTTGAAATTGGCGACACAGTTGCTGATGCTGAAAATCCGGAGGCGTTGGACCGTATTGCTATCGACGAACCTACTATGAATATGTTGTTTACGATCAACAACTCTCCATTTTTTGGAAAAGAGGGGAAATTGGTTACTTCTCGTCATATTCGTGAGCGTTTATTCAAGGAGACTGAAAAGAATTTGGCATTAAAAGTAATGACCACCGAGAGTGAAGATAAATTCTTAGTTTTTGGTCGAGGAATTTTACATTTATCCGTGCTCATTGAAACGATGCGTCGGGAAGGATATGAGTTACAAGTAGGCCAACCTCAAGTAATTTTCAAAGAAGGTGAAAATGGGGAGCGTTTAGAGCCTATTGAAACTTTAGTTGTAGATGTACCTGCGGAAGTTGCCGGAAAGGTAATTGAACTTGCCACTCAAGGAAAAGGAGAATTGTTGATTATGGAACCAAAAGGTGACCTTCAACATTTAGAATTCAATATACCTTCTAGGGGTTTAATCGGTTTAAGATCAAAAGTATTAACCGCAACATTTGGTGAAGCCATTATGGCACACCGTTTTACCGCTTATGAGCCTTTTAAAGGACCTATTCCAGGACGTATCAACGGATCATTAATATCCATGAATACGGGAGCTGCTATTCCATACGCGATAGATAAATTACAAGATAGAGGCGTATTTTTCATCGATCCAGGTGAAGAGGTTTATACAGGAATGGTTGTAGGAGAGCATAATCGTCAAAATGACATTGAAGTTAACCTACAAAATGCCAAGCAATTAACGAATATGCGTGCTTCTGGAACAGATACAAACGCTAAAATTGCGCCTAAATTAAATTTCTCTTTAGAAGAATGTATGGAGTTTATCCAAAAGGATGAATATTTAGAAATTACTCCTAAATCACTTCGAATGCGTAAAATTTGGCTAGATCCGAATGAGCGTAAACGCAATGAGAAAAAACCAAGCTAAGACAAAAAGACTACCCCAACAGGTAGTCTTTTTTAATACCTAATCGCTGCTCTCTGATCCAAAAAATCTACTTCCTGATTTTCATGCTTGGGATAATAACTCGACCATAAATACTGAAAATAACTCGAAGGTTTCTTTGCAATTAGTATAGTGGAATGATCCCAAGTGCGTAACCAGTAAGGTTTCTTTAGCGAAGCTGTTTTAGATACCACCACAGTATATCCATAGCCTCTGGGTCCAATGGCTGCTTTATTTAAAAGAATGAATTTGTTGTTTTTATAAGGCCAACTGTAATTCTTCGTGGGGTTGTAGTAGATTCCCAAGGTGTCCCGAACTCCCACATTAGCCCAAAGCGGACTCATGTGGCCTTGTATCCAAAGAGGGTCCAACCTCAAATCATCCGGAGCAAAAAAATAGGATTTCATTCCAGAAATCATGACAAAAATGGGGTAACCCTTATATTGAGACAAGAAAGATTGAGGATGGCTTCGTGAAGGGATTACATGAAATATACATTCAAAACACATCAGAAAAATTACCCATGACAAATACCATCGCTTTCGGAAAGTCAACCAACACCATAAGCATACGACAAGCAAAAAATAGACGAAGACTTCAATCAAGTGAATTTTAAGGAATGGCAAGATCGGGTGAAAAAAAAAGACAAACTTAAACATGACAAAATGCAACATTGAAAAACTAAAATCTAATAAGATACCCAACCATCGCAACAAAAAATTAAGCTTAAGGAAAACCAAAATAGGAGATGCACTAATAAATAAGAATCCTGTGCCGAGTGAAATAGTCGATAGCACAATTAAAATTGGATTAAGCAATAAGAACCAAAATGGATTGGGAAATTGATAAAAATAATAAATTATTAAAGGCCAAGTAAAAATTTGAGCTGCCAGAGCCACGCAGGTTAGGTCCCAAGTATTAGATAAAATAAATTGAAGAGGCTTATATGGTAAATTAATTTCTATCAGAGATGCCCATTTTTGTTGGAATATAATTAAACCCAACACAGCTAAATAAGACAGTTGAAACCCAGGTTCAAACAATGCCATAGGCTTACACACCAATAGCACGAAACACGAGAAAGCCCATGTATTAATTGCATTTTGATGGTGCAAAAATGCCTTAGCAAAAAGCATCAAGGAGAACATCCAAGCGGACCTAAGAACAGGATCAGAAAAACCAGAAATTCCAGCATATGCCCAAAGTAAAATCATCATTAAAATGAAAAAGAGCATTTTGCCATATCGGCCCTTTCGCAATAAAAAGCCGAAAATAAAACTTAGCCCTGCATATAAAAGTCCCACATGCAAGCCCGAGACCGACAATATGTGAATTGCCCCCAAAGAGGAGTAGACGGACATGGTTTCAAAGTCAATACTTGATTTAACCCCTAAGAGCATCGTTTTTGCCACGTCTAAATTGATCCCTGGATGCATGGTAAGCTCTAATTGTTGGGCTAAAAAAGATTGCCAAATGTGGAAATAGTAAACTATATTTTTATTATCAGCAGCTTCATTTAAAAGCACAAATGAATTTTTGGCAATAAATGTGGAGCCATAAATTCCTTTGGCCTGAAAATATTCTGACCAGTTTTTTTCAAAGGGAAATGATGGTTGGGAAAAAGGAATCAAGGTAGATTGTACGAGCAATCGACTACCTTTTACAGGCCTCTTCGCCGTTTTCGCAAGGTATAATTTAAAATTACCAGAGCCCTTTTTCCAGTTCTTCTGGTCTAAAAATGCAATGCAACGAACGATCAAACCGATTGATTTAGGTTTGTTTTCAGGAAAATCAATGACCTCAAAAACAAACGTATTTGTCTTTTTAAGATCAAAGTTTAAGTGGGCCTGAGTGTTAAAGCCAGCGTTTAAATAACTAGCAATAGGCAATAATAAGCTAAAAGAAATACTTAAGAAATAACGAATCTTAAAAAAGCTCCCTATGAAAACAGCCATCCATAGCACCATTAAAACATAAATAAATGGGGTTGAGAAAAATGGAAAATACGCATACATGCAAATTCCAATCATCCATAAAATGGCAATTCGAAGAAAAGGGAAACGAAGGAAAAAAGAGTACAAAGCTTAGGCGGAAAGGCCTAAAGGTAAAATTTTTTCTGACTGATTAAAGCCTCCACTTGATCAGGAACTAGATATTTAATGGACTTGCCATTTTGGATGCAAATTCTAATATAGGTAGCCGAAATTTGTAAAATAGGCGCGTCAATCTTGATAATGCTCTTATGTTGCCATAAATCTGAGGCGGCTATTTCACCACGGGGATATACGTAGAGCTTAAAATAATCAAGTATCTTATCGAAATTTTTCCAACTTTTAAACTGCTCAAGATTATCACCTCCCAAAATCAATGAAAATTCTTTCGTAGGATGGCGCTCCGTTAAGTGGACCAAAGTATCTATCGTATATGATGGCTTAGTTAAGCTAAATTCAATATCGCAGGATTTAAAAGCAAAATTATCGGCAATGGCCCTTTCAACTAAATCAAGTCGGTCGAACTCATGTAATAAATTTTTGCTTTTTTTATGCGGATTTTGTGGGGAGACGACAAACCAAATTTGATCCAAATCGGTTTGATTTAATGCGGCTTGGGCAATAATTAGATGGCCATGATGTATGGGATTAAATGAGCCAAAAAACAATCCGACTTTCATGTTAGCTTGTGAATTGGGTGAACAAATCCTGTGCCTTTCGGATAGCTAAATCTAACGTATCATTGACTAGAATTACATCAAATTTATCTTGAAATGACCATTCAAACTTCATTTTGAACACTCGCTTAGAAAGCGATTCTTCTGTCTCAGTACCTCTTGACCGAAGCCTTTCTTCTAATATCTCTAAAGAAGGTACTTTGACAAAGATAGCCAAAGCTTTATCCCCATAATACTGTTTTAAAGCAAGTCCCCCTTTAACGTCTACATCAAAAATTACATGTTTTCCACTGGCCCAAATACGCTCAATCTCGGATTTCAGGGTACCATAATAGGCCCCCGAATAGACCTCTTCCCACTCGACAAAAGCACCTTCATTAATCTTTTCACGAAAATCATCTGGGGTAAGAAAATAATAATCTTGACCATTTTCTTCTAATCGGCCTCTTTTATCTCGTGTACATGCCGAAATAGAAAAACCTAGATTCGAATTATTTTTCAATAATTCTTTAACGATGGTCGTTTTACCTGATCCCGAAGGGGCCGAAAAAATAATTAATTTACCTTCCAAAAATATTTCACTTTAGTTAAGCTAGCAAAATAAGGGAATAAGAATTGAAATTAGGATTAAAAGCAAAAAAAGTTTTAATCTAATCTTATGAATGATTTGCTCGGGACAGGATAACTGACATTTAGATTTGAGATTCGTTTTAAGCGAAAGCTCTAATTCATAGCCCTTCTGACATGGCAAACATTGATCTTTATTGGCAATAAAATATTCCTTTTCAGCTACGCTTGCTTCCCCATCCAAAATCTTTTGAATCAATTGCATGCAATCCTGATGGTGTTCACAGCTCGTTTTCATTTTATTTTACCTTAATTCAATTTTTTTAACATCGCTATTAGAAAATTAGTTCCCTGAATTTAATGACACGTTGTCAGTTATACCCTTTCGTCTTAGAGTAATTCACCAATTTAGTTTTAAGCAAGGCGCGCGCGCGATGCAAACGTGATCTAACGGTGCCGATGGGTATATCCAAAATTTTAGCCATCTCCTCGTAACTAAACTCCTCCAGGTCACATAAAATAATAATCATTCGAAAATCAACTGGGAGAGATTGGAGTGCGGCGGTGATTTCGTCTCCCAACATATCATTAACTGTTTCCGCTTGTAAATCAGCGAAATATGCGGGTTCCGTGGCTTCATCTTCCCCAGAAATTGACTGTTCTACCCATTCAAATTCGACTTTGGATGGGCCCCTCGATTTCTTACGATAGTCATTGATGAAATTATTTTTTAAAATTCTGAATAACCATGCTTTCGCGTAGGTACCTGGTTCAAAAGAATTTATAAAACGATATGCTTTTAGACAAGTGTCCTGCACTAAGTCTTGAGCATCATCTTCGTCGGCGGTCAACTTAAGTGCGAAATTATACATGGCATCCATGTGTGGCATGAATTCCTTTTCAAAAACATACCTTGCATTACCTAAAGAATGAATTTTGTCTTTTACCTCGACTTCCATGAGCATGAATTTATTCGCAAAATTTACGAAACAACCCTAATTGCAATTATGAAGCCAAAAATCTACGTGACAAAAAGACCTAGTTTTTTTGATTGAATAATTCAAGCATTCCGAAAACCAATGTACCTAAAATGGCACTGGCAAAAGCCCTGAGTAGGCTGTACATCAATAAAGTAGCATCGGCGGATTCCACTAAAAATAAAATCAAGTGATGCGAGAGAAGCATCACAAAAATATAAGGGAAAAACCATAAAGCTTTCATTTCACTCAATGATACACTGGATCGCTCGTCATAGCCATTCACTGGGGTTAGCACCTTAAAGAACGTAGGTCTTAAAAACGCAATAAATACGGTGGCTAATGAATGGATTCCGTGGGTATTATAGAAAATATCGACAATCCAACCTATAAAAAAACCAGCCAAAATTAAATAAATCATTGGAGTGTGAATAGGTGCTTTTATAATGATCCAAAGGTAAATAAAACAAAATGCCACATTAGCCAATGCCACATCTCTTAGAATAAAAACCTGTGCAAAAAGGCTAAAAATAACGATAAAAATCCATTTTATTTGAAATGAATTACCCATATTATTCAGGCTTAGGTTTTGAGGTTTCCAACTTTAATTGTTGGCCTAACAGGTGATTCTTTATCACATACACATACTTGAGGGTCGAGAAATTAGTCAGCAACATCACTTTAATATTATGAAATGTTTCATCTTTTTCAAGACCTACTTTTGCGACAATGCCAATCGGAATATTGGGAGGAAATACTACATTATAATCAGAAGTCACAATCGTATCCCCTTTGAGCACTTTTTTATATTTGGAAACATCCATCATTTCAACCACCTCCGTTTGAATTCCAGGCCATTTTATATAGCCTAATTCTCCGGTAGATTTAAGTTTCGCGGAAACGTTATTTTCTATGTGCAATACCGAGACAATTAAAGACAAATTAGAAGTACAAGACATGACTTTCCCGACCACCCCAGTGGATGAGATGACCGCCATGCCTGGCTTGATTCCATCAACTAATCCTTTGTCGATGGTCAAATAGTTCTGCGACATTTGTGTGCTTTGATCGATCACCTTACTGGCCACCGGAGCATACCGATTCAGCATGGCTGAACTAACAAAATAAGGAACTTTGCTTTCTGGCTGCTTTATGGCACTTAATTTAAAAATCTCTTGTCTTAATCGGGAGTTTTCTAAAGCAAGCTCAGCATTCACTTCACCCAGATGATGATATGTTTTTATTTCACGACTTGTAGCTAATAAAGAGGCGGCCCAGCGATTTGTTGTATTCAAATAAATAACATGTTGAAAGTCATCGTATTTGAAAATAGACCAAACATTAATCAACTCCAATAAAATAAACAAAAGAATAATCCTTTGTCGAATAAGGAATTGAAACAATTGATTCATGCCAAAGCTATCATTAAAAGGAAGAAATTATGTAATTAAAACCGCCCTGTATTTGTCAAGATTTTTAAGAATTTCACCTGTCCCTCGTACAACTGCCTTTAATGGATCATCAGCAACATGCACTTTAAGTTGGGTTTTCTTCTCAATTCTTTTATCCAAACCATGTAGCATGGCACCCCCACCAGCTAAATGAATTCCATTATGAAAAATATCTCCGGATAACTCGGCAGGTGCCCTTTGCAAGGTTTCCATTATGGCTACCTCAATCTTGGTAATTGAACTATCCAACGCGTAAGCGATTTCGGAATAATTAATTAAAATTTCTTTAGGAATACCCGTCATTTGATCACGACCTCTAATCTCAAAATCGGGCGGTGCATTTTCTAATTCTGGTAATGCCGCACCTACTTGAATTTTAATTTGCTCAGCTGATCTCTCGCCAATCACTAGTTTGTGCTCGCGCAATAAATAATCTTTTATATCTCTTGTAAACTCATCTCCTGCCACGCGAATGGAATTTTCGACAACAATACCACTCAGTGAAATAATAGCGACTTCTGTTGTACCCCCACCTATATCCACCACAAGCGATCCGTTGGGTTGTTCAATGTCAATTCCTATTCCAATCGCTGCTGCAATAGGCTCATGCACCATATAAACCTCACGTGCGCCAGCATGCTCGGCTGAATCCTTTACAGCTCTTTTTTCAACCTCCGTTATTCCTGATGGAATGCAAATAACCATCCGTAATGCTGGAGAAAAAAACGAATTTCCCTTATCCATCATCTTAATCAAACCTCGCATCATTAATTCAGCTGCCGTAAAATCCGCAATCACACCATCCTTTAAAGGCCGAATCGTTTTGATGTTATCATTCGTTTTTTCATGCATCATCATAGCTTGTCGACCTACAGCCAAAACTTTATTTGTGTTTCTGTCTAACGCAATAATAGATGGTTCATCTACAACTACCTGATCTTTGTGAATGATTAAGGTGTTTGCAGTACCTAAGTCAATCGCGATGTCTTTTGTAAGAAAATTAAATAATCCCATGATTTAGTATAATTATTGGATTTAAGCTGTATTGTAAATCCACAAGCATCAAATTTACGGATAAATTATGAGCTAATTATTTATTTTAATTTAAAAATATACGTGTCCTAAAAATAATTATAAAAACAACAGGCATATACTTTTTGAAATTTTGAGGAATTAAAAAAGCATACTTATAGGTATATTACAATAAAACCTATTTAAATATATTGAAAAAAAAGACTATTTTTTTCCTAAATAATTTGGATTTATTCGCTGATTTATTAGTTTTGTCCAAGTTAAATCAAGAAAATCGTAATAATCGACGATAAAACATACGAAAATGGAAGATTATAATAAGATTATCGAGTCCTTAGGAGTTAAATTTATTAAGGCTAGAAACATAAGAATATTACAACCTATCCGAATAAAAAATTATTATGATGTCGAAAACTCGCTCTTGATATTGTACAAAGGCGAAGTTTCATTTGGTGAGGAAGAAACTCAGGTAGAAGAGGGTGATATGCTTTTTATTCCAGGTGGTAAAATGGTCAGTGTTACGTATGGCAATGCGGAAAAACCTAAAGCGGTAAACAATGAAGAGTTCATGACACATCGTGAGCTATACTTTGATCAAAATAATGATTCAAGTGCTATTGGTAGACTTGAAAATTCATTTGGCATGGTCGCGTTTGAAGCTAAGGTTTTCGATTCAGTGAATTTCTTTACTTCCCTAGATATCCCTCCATTTTTGATCAAGAAAGATGAAAAGCTGGCTCAAACCATCAAAGAAATTCTCCTTGAGGATATGTCGGATGAAATTGGCAAAGGCCGGATCATCAAAATAAAAACGGAAGAGATTGTTATTGAAGTTATTCGTTATATCATTCAGAATAGATTGTTTGTTGAGCAACTAGCTACCAACAGCACCTATTTCAAAGATCCAAGGTTAATTGACATTTTTGCTTACATCAAGGATCATATCGGTGGGGATTTATCAAATAAGGTATTAGCCAATGTGGCCAATGTATCTGAGGACTATGTCGGGCAATATTTCAAAATGTTAACCGGAATTAATCCACAGGATTACATTGAATATCAAAGAATGGAAGCTGCCGTGGGACTTTTACGTACTACTAAAAAATCCATTCGTGCCATAGGTTCTGAAGTAGGATATAAAGACACTGCTTATTTCTGTAGAAGATTTAAGATGATGTTTGGTATCCCAGCTGGTAAAATGAGACGTCGTGAATCATTGATGAATATTTAAATTCAATGATGCAAGCATAAAAAAAGGCCTGAAAATTCAGGCCTTTTTTTGTTTACATGAAGTACTTCAGTTTAACGAGTTCGCGCTCTGTTAAATACCTCCAATGGCCTCTTGGCAAATCTTTTTTAGTCAAGCCAGCAAAAGTTGTTCTGTCTAGTTTCGTTACCTCATAGCCCAAATGTTCAAATATTCTTCTTACGATTCGGTTTTTCCCTGAGTGAATTTTAACGCCAATGACGTAGCCATCCGGAGTGACTTTTGCTAAATCATCCACTTTGATTTCTCCGTCCTCCAAGGTTAATCCCGCTTTGATTTTCTCGAAATCATCATCGGTCAAAGGCTTATCTAACTCTGCCTGGTAAATTTTTTCAATTTCATGGGACGGGTGAGTTAACCGGTCGGCCAACTCGCCATCATTGGACAATAGTATTAAGCCCGTTGTATTACGGTCTAATCTTCCTACTGGATAGATACGTGCATCGCCCGCATTTTTGACTAATTCCATAACCGTTTTACGATCATTCGGATCTTCCGTTGTGGTCAAAAAGTCTTTGGGCTTATTCAATAATACATAGACTGGCTTTTCGCGATTCAATTTGCGATTGCCATATTTAACAATATCTGTAGGAGCTACTTGATAGCCCATTTCAGTGATCACTTTATTATTCACTTTAATTTCACCCGCCTCGATCAATTTATCTGCGTCACGGCGAGAACAAATCCCTGCATTCGCGATATATCTATTTAAGCGAACCATGTCACTTTTACTTTCAGCTTCTCTAATTCTTCTTTGAATTTTAGCAGGTGCCTTTTCTTTAAAACGATCTAATTTATACTGTGGCGTATGTGCTGGACTCTCCTCGTACCTATTTCTGCTTTTAAACGTATCTCTCTTTGAGAATTTGCTTGTTGGCGCTTCCCGGAAATCCTTCGAAGAATCATCCGATTTTTCTCTGTCAAATACTCTTTTTGGACGCTCAGTCTCGGAACCATCAGCTTGAAATGGCTTGTGCTCACGATCTCCTGAAAATTCTCTTTTGGGTCCGTCAAACTCTCTAGGTGGTTGGCTTTCTGAATTTGAATCTCCTACTTGAAAAGCTCTGTTCGGTCGATCCCCTGCATATGGTTTTCTTTCTGGATTAAATGGCTTGCGCGCACGGTCTCCTGAAAATTCCCTTTTGGGCCCGTCAAAATCCCGACGTGGGCGGTTTTCTGAATTTGAGTCTCCTCCTTGATAAGGCCTTGACTCTCTATTTCTTTCTCCCGAATTAGGTGTTCTGTCTGACGAGTATGGCTTATTATAAGGCTTGCGCTCACGGTCTCCCGAAAATTCCCTCTTAGGTCCGTCAAATTCCCGACGTGAACGACTTTCCGAATTTGAGTCTCCTCCTTGATATGGTCGGCTAGGTCGATCCCCTGCATATGGTTTTCTTTCTGGATTATAGGACTTGCGCTCACGGTCTCCTGAAAATCCCCTTTTGGGTCCGTCAAATTCCCGACGTGAACGGCTTTCTGAATTTGAGTCTCCTCCTTGATATGGTCGGCTAGGTCGATCTCCAGCATATGGTTTTCTTTCTGGATTATAGGGCTTGCGCTCACGGTCTCCTGAAAATTCTCTTTTTGGCCCGTCAAAAGATTTTGGCTCTGATGAACGAAATTCAGATCTTCCACCCCAATCGCTCGTTGGCTTATTTCCGGTACTCCGATCTGTAAAATTTTTGGTTGGTTTTCTCGCTGATGAGCCTCCGCTACTTGGACCGGAAAACTTGCGTGTGGATTCTGAACGACGTATGTCGTCCTTTTCGATTCTTTTTCTCATAAAATGTGCAACATCACTGCTGGATTGTATAAGGCCTTACGCCTTATTATTTTCTAAATTTCTGCAAAGTTACATGAAATTAATGAGCATAGCTTATTACATTTGAAAGTTCTTTTAAAATAGATAGTATTTTACAATCCGCATATGTTCAAAAAATATTCGATTCTGTTCTTATTGGGCATTTTTTTCACTTCATGCCACACGGATAAATTAAGCAATAAAAAAGCGTTAAAGCACTTTGATAAAGGCGAATATGAATTGACCATTAAGGAATTACTCCCCTTGGCTAAAAAAGGTTTCCAATTGGATCAAACCAATTTTCTATTGGGCGAATCTTTCCGACTATCTAATCGAATCACTCAATCTTTGCCTTATTACCAACAAGCGCAGGCTAAAGGCTATGTGGACAAAATGCTTCCTTATTATATGGCAATGTCTGCTAAATCCATCGGCAATTATGAATTAACAAAAAGCTATTTAAGTGAATTTGTCAAGTCAAAACCAAGCCGATTATATCAAATCAAGTCAGAGATTGAATTAGAAAACTTAGGCCAAATTCCTGATTTACTTAAAAAACAAAGTCCGGTAACGCTTCAAGCGCTCGCAGGAAATACCGCAAAAACAGAATTTGACGCCAAAAAAATAGGGGACGAATTGATTTTCACCAGTTCCTCGAAACCTGAAATTTACAAAAACAATGGCCTGCCTTTTTTAGGCATTGTCAAAGCCCCTTTAAAAAATCCTGGAGAAATAGGAAGTCAATCCATATTTAGCTCAGCCCTTTTTAAAGAAAATGCGAACGATGGAACTCCAGCGTTTACCAAGGACGGAAGCACCGTCGTTTTTGCCAGGGGAAATACAGGCAAAAGCAAGGATCCTTCCCCCGATGTGGACTTATATATGTCCAAAAAAACGGGCAATGCTTGGTCTGAACCTGAGCGACTTAACATTTCAGATTCGATCGCTTGGGATGGTAGCCCCAGTTTTTCTGCTGATGAAAGAACCTTATATTTTAGTTCAAATCGTCGAGGAGGAAAGGGGGGCGTTGATTTATACCGGGTGCCTATTGACAACTCTGGTAGGTTTGGCCGACCGATCAACTTAGGTTCCACGATTAACACTCCTGGTGATGAATTATTTCCCTACGTAAGTGCCAACGGGAAATTGTATTTCTCCTCAGATGGACATCCGAGCATT
The DNA here is from genome assembly GCA_947460975.1 of Cytophagaceae bacterium. Taxonomy (GTDB): domain Bacteria; phylum Bacteroidota; class Bacteroidia; order Cytophagales; family Spirosomataceae; genus Aquirufa. The sequence goes on along the minus strand of CANHGO010000002.1, from coordinate 53,612 downwards.
GGAGGTTTGGATTTATTTGTGGCTAGCCGAAATGAAAATGAAATTATTGTCGAGCATTTAGGTGTCCCCATTAATTCGATTGGCGACGACTTTGCGATCTCATTTTCCGATTCTACACAAGGCTATATTAGTTCAAATAGGCCTGGTGGCAAAGGCGATGACGACATCTATTTTTTCAAGTCCACTGGCTCTGAAGATCGTTGGTGGACCACTGCTCCCCCACCCGTGATTGATACGTTGAATAAGAAAATTGTCAATTATTTTGTTCAAGTCAAGGTCGTAGATCCATCCGGGAATCCGATTGACTCCGTCAAAATTAATGTTCGCAAAAATGGCCAAACCTTATCCAATGAAAAAACCAATAAAAAGGGATTCATTGAATTGATCGATTTGGCTGAAAATGACGAGCTCGTCTTTAAGTGTGACAAAGAAGACTTTATCACGGTTCGATCCAGCTTCTCCATGGAAGGAAAAAGCATCCCTGAGTCTTTATTGAAAAAAGAAATCACGGACACGACATTCCAAGTAATCATCACGATGGACCGACCGGAGATCGGGAAAGAGATTTCCAAATTGTATGAAATCAATTCCATTTATTATGATTTGAACAAAGCAGATATCCGTACCGATGCGGCAGAAGAACTAGATAAAATTGTCCAATTTTTAACGGATAATACACAAATGAATTTGGAGCTAGGCGCCCATACAGATGCTAGGGCAAGTACCGGGTATAACTTGAAATTATCACAGAGAAGGGCTGAATCAGCGGTCAACTATATTATTCGTCGGGGAATTGCCAAGGATCGCATAAAACCCAAAGGGTATGGCGAAAGCCAGTTGATCAATGAATGTTCTGATGGGGTAGAATGTCCCGAAGAAATGCATCAACAAAATAGACGGACTGAGTTTAAAATTATCAAAATAAGCACTGAATAAAATGGCTAACTACGTATTAAAGGGCGGTCAAATTGTCAATGAAGGCAAAATCTTTCAAGGAGATATTCGGATTAAACAAGGCCGCATAGATAAAATTGCCTCCTCTATTTCTCCAAATGCCGAGGATCTTGTTTTAGACCTGAATGGAAAACATGTATTTCCAGGCATGATCGATGACCAAGTGCATTTTAGAGAGCCTGGGTTAACGCATAAAGCAAAAATTGCCTCTGAAGCGCGTGCTGCAGTAGCCGGCGGAGTAACCAGTTTTATGGAAATGCCCAATACCGTGCCCAATGCACTTAATCAAGCATTATTAGCCGATAAATATGACATTGCACAGGCGGGGTCTTTGGCCAATTATTCCTTTTTTATGGGGGCGTCCAATGATAATTTGGAAGAAGTACTTAAAACATCCAAAAGAGATGTTTGCGGACTTAAAATATTCATGGGCTCAAGTACCGGAAATATGTTGGTCGATAACGTACAAACCCTTGAAAAACTTTTTACACGTAGCGAAATGCTCATTGCAACCCATTGCGAAGATGAAGCAACCGTTCGCGCCCGTTTAGCTTTGTTTAAAGAAAAATATCCATCAGACGATGCACCGGCCTATTTACATCCACTCATACGTAATGAAGAAGCATGTTATTTATCGTCTTCCATGGCTATTGACCTAGCTAAAAAGTCCAATACACGCTTGCACATTTTACATATTAGCACGGAAGAAGAACTAGCTTTATTTGATAATACCAAACCAGTTAAAGATAAAAGAATCACGGCTGAGGTGTGCGTACACCACCTTTGGTTTGATGCTTCCGATTACGAATTAAAGGGCAATTTAATTAAGTGTAATCCGGCCATTAAAGATGCCAGGCACAAAAATGCATTGCGAAAAGCATTGAATACGGGGGAGTTAGATATCATCGCCACGGATCATGCACCGCATACCTGGGAAGAAAAACAACAAGGGTATTGGTCTGCACCTTCGGGTTTACCCTTAGTCCAGCACCCGCTTTTGATCCTTTTCGAATTAGCCCAAGAAGGGGTGATAAGTTTAGAAAAGATTGCTGAAAAAACAGCACATGCGGTGGCTGATTGCTTTCAAATAAAAGAAAGAGGATATATCAGGGAAGGTTATTGGGCCGACTTGGCGATTGTCGATTTGCAAAAACCGACACAGGTCGAAAAATCTAATGTACATTTTCAATGCGCATGGTCCCCCTTAGAAGGCAAGACATTTTCTGCAGGCATCGAATCCACATTTGTGTCTGGACACTTAGCCTATTCAAACGGAAAATTTGACATGAGTCGATTAGGGAAAAGACTTCTATTTAACCGCGATTAAAGTACGTCATCAAAATAGACGCGCAAGTAAAATCCTAAGGATTGGTTATACAAAGCTCCTGTTCCAGAAGCGATATTTAAAATCCCTGTTTGGTAGGTTACCCCCAAGGAAACAAAGTTTTGAGAAACAATTCCAAGACCTACTTTGAATCCCATGTCAACCCTTCGCAAATCGCGAGAAAAACTTTCTCCTGAAGTTGTGGTGGTCACAAATGTGGTAGGTTTGAGTGGATTGGGGCCTCTATTCACATACGTTGAATTGTCCCATAATCCCACGCCAAAATAAGGACCTGCCCAAACCGATAAGCCTCCGCCATATTCCGACAAGCTTCCTAATTTAATCTCTACATTGGGACTAAAGTCCAAATAATTTAAAGAAATGGTACGTTCGACATAAACAGAATCTGAGAAATTTGTTTTGCCATGATATCCTCTTTGAGACAAAGCAAGTTGGGGACTAAAGCTCGCACGGGCAGTTATTGGATATTGTAAACCTATGCCTAACTCAACGGCCGGTTTAAAAAAATAGGACTCTCCTCCTGTACCCTCCCCACTAAATCGAACCGACTTAGCTTCCAAATGAAAAATCTTTTTTGGTTTATATTTTTGACCCAAAACACTCATGGGAACCAATAAAATAAATAAGAAAATTGACTTTAAATACGAAGACATCATCGGGTTATTGCGAAATTTTCCTCAATTTTAACCCATATTTATGTAAACACCAACAAAAGTTTATTAATTGGCTCGAATTTATGAAGAAAACTACAGGGACTTTACTCCCCTATTTTTCACTTTCAGGGATAGAAGCAGGATTAGATGAGGCGGGAAGAGGCTGTTTAGCAGGTCCAGTGGTAGCCAGTGCCGTTATTTTACCCAAAGACTTTGCGCATGCTGGCCTAACGGATTCGAAACAACTAACTTCGAAGCAGCGAACGAATTTAATTGACATCGTGAAACACTATGCCATTGAATATGCGATTGCAGAAGTAGACCATGAAACGATTGATCAAATTAATATTTATAAAGCCAGTGTTTTGGCAATGCACCGTTCGGTGGACCAATTAAAAACCAGACCTGATCATTTATTGGTGGATGGAAATCGGTTCATCAACTATCCTTTGATATCACATACCTGCATCGTGAAAGGCGATTCGAAATATTTCTCGATTGCCGCCGCCTCCATTTTAGCTAAAACATATCGCGATGAATGGATGAAAAATGCAGCTGAAAAATACCCAGGATATGGCTGGGAGAGAAATGCCGGCTATCCCACTTTGCAACATAGAAAGGCGGTATTAAATTTGGGGCCAACAGACATCCATCGAAAAACCTTTCGTGTAGAATTAAAAGAAAAATGCTAAATTTATTTTTTTTATATCAGCCTTGAAATTACTCCTTACCTATAAATATTTTTTAATCTTCATAGTGCTTTTTTTGATGAGTCAAAAAATAGCGGGACAAGGTTTACAAAATAGGCGCTTGCAAATCAATGAACGCATAAAAAATGCAGCTGATTTCAGTCAAAAATTAGACAGTAATTACAAAAAAAGCTTACGAATTGCAGGGGAAAGAGGTCTTAAATTAAAAGAAGATTTAGGAAATGGACGATTTTTAAGTCTTCAACAAATCAATGAAATAGGCGAACCGCTTTATATCATCAATCACTCCAATGCACAAGCTGCGGCGACCACCAAAACAAACCAACTTTATTCAGGAGGTAGCCTAGGAATTTCATTAAGTGGAAAATCAGATACCATGTCAGGCCGTTTGGCGATTTGGGATGGAGGAAATGCTTTGGCAACACACCAAGAATTTGGAGGTCGCATCAAACTACAGGAGAATTCAAGTACTACTGATATCCACGGAACGCATGTTGCCGGTACCATGATTGCCTCAGGAGTCAATGCGAATGCGAAAGGGATGTCTTTTGGCGCAGATTTAAAAGTTTGGGATTACAATAATGATAATGCTGAAATTAGTGATGCATCTATCCCAAAAACAGGTCCACCTTTGTTAGTCAGTAATCACTCCTATGGATATCAATCCGGTTGGGTATATGATTCAGGAAAAAGTAGGTGGCAGTGGTGGGGAGAAGACAAAGTAAGTACTTTCGAGGACTATAAGTTTGGCTTTTATGATTCAAATACGCAAACGCTGGATAAAATCGCATTTAATGCTCCTAACTACTTAATTGTTAAATCCGCTGGTAACAGCCGTGATGGAAATGGTCCAGAGCCAGGAAAATACTATTTTCTAAAAACATCCACCAAAGATTCCTCTAACATTACCCGAAGTAAAAATGACGGATATGACATCATATCGACTACCGGTACAGCCAAAAATATATTGACCGTAGGTGCGGCAGAATCCATGTACACCATTCCAGAAAAAGGAAGTGATGTGGCATTGGCAAGCTTTTCATCCTGGGGTCCCACTGACGATGGAAGAATCAAACCTGATATTATAGGAATGGGCACCGATATTTTATCCACTAGTAATGCCTCTAATACTAGTTACTCCTACTTAAGTGGGACCTCTATGGCCACACCCCAAGTGTCAGGATCTATCTATTTGCTTCAACAGTTATACAATCGTCTAAATGCTAATACATTTATGCGGGCAGCTACCTTAAAAGGGCTTGTATTACACACGGCATTGGATTTGGAAGCGGTGGGTCCTGACTACAAGACGGGTTGGGGTCTTTTAGACATGGAAAAAGCGGCAAAAGTCATTTTAAATGTGGGTTCGTCGAATTTAATCTCTGAAGGTACTTTGGCCAATACAGCTACAGACAAACGTTCGTTTGTTGCGTCTGGGAAAGGTGATTTAGTTGCTACACTTTCGTGGACTGATCCTGAAGCAACTGTATTTCCGATTAATACTGAAAATTTAAATAACCGTAAACCTAAATTAGTCAATGACCTGGATATTAAAATTACGGATGGTACAGGAAAATTTCTACCCTTCATATTAGATCCCAACGTCCCAGAAAAAATCGCAGAGACGGGTGACAATATTCGTGACAACATTGAAAAAATCATCATTAAAGGTGCTGTTCCAGGAAAAACATATGAATTATCGATTTCACACAAGGGGACTTTAAAAAATGACAAACAAGACTTCTCGTTGATTGTATCCGGAATTGGGGGAAAAGCCTATTGTGCGATTACGCCGACAAGCCCTCAAAATCTTATCAAGTCACTGACCGTTGGCACTTATTCTAATACGGTATCCACCACGCAAGACTTCACCTCCACGCCTATTCCTTTAGAATTAGGGGGATCCAACGACCTTAAATTAACTTTCTCAAGCACTGCCAGCAAAAAAATTAAAGTGGTGGTAGACTGGAACCAAGATGGAGATTTCGAAGATTCAAATGAGATGATGTTAACCAGTGATCTACTAACCGCAGAAAGCTATTCGGCAAAATTTAAAATCCCGTCCAACATAAGCATCAATCAGTACTTCAGAATGAGGGTTGTCAGTGAACTGGGGAATTCATCTACCAATGTTTGCGGAAATTTAGGAACAGGCGAATCTGAAGAATATGTCATTCAAGTCATTCAAGCCTCAAATGACTTAGGTGTCATGTCAATTTCTAATCCAACAACTAGTTATTGCGCCACAAATGGCCAAGCATCACTCATGGTCCGAGTGAAAAATTATGGAAGTAAACCGCAAAGTAACATACCGGTTTCGTTAAATTATTACCTTGAAAATAACTTGCAGGGCAGTCTTACAGGAAAAATATCAAAAATAAATGCAGGTGTCGAGCAAATCATTACCGTTACAGGAACAGCTAATTGGCTTGCAGGGAAAACATACATATTTAAAGCGATTTCAAGTCTAGATGTCGATCAAAATACAAACAATGATTTATTAAGCACCAGCCAAATAATTGAAAATCCACAGGCACCCATTGGAACCGGTCTTTTCTGCTCCGGGGCAAGTTCCTTAAATTTAAGTGCTTCGCAAGGCTTCCCACTTTGGTACAACAATAATGTACTTGCCGCATCAGGGACAACTGCAACCGCCCCTTATTCGGCTAATTATACCGTTGGGTCTAATGACTTTTCTGGATCCATGAAACCTCAGACAAAAAAGGAATTTGGCACAGGTTCATATTTTGAAAACTTTGGACCTGCGCCTATATTTGATATCAAGGTACCTATAATTTTAGAGTCGGCTAGAATCTATGTAGGGACCTCCGGGACCATTACTTTTGATGTTATCAACTATGAAAGCGGGGAATTAGTTTCTTCCATCACTAAAGATTTGAATGCCACTAGAACGCAAACAAACTTTACAAAAGTAAATGGCCAATTAACCGATGATAAAAATGATCCTGGCCAATTGGTTGAGCTTAATTTATCTTTCCCAAAACCAGGGACTTATATACTTGCTCAATCTTGTAGTAATGGGGCGACGATATTCCGAAGCAATAAATCATTATCAGACACGCTAAATACCCCTACAAATCTGGGCTATCCTTATACTATTCCTAATATCTTAACAATAACCGGTGCACTATTTAACGGAGCGCCCATCCTCACAGGTTACTATTATTTTTATGATATGAAATTCAAGTCTTTGGGCTGTCCAAGTCCGAGATCTGTCGTGAATATCACAACCGCCAAAACTCCAGAAGCTACTATTAGTCCAACAGGTGCTCAAACCGTTTGCGTAGGCAGTTCCACTTTAATTACGGCAAAGTCGGCAGACAATCCTAGTTTTCAATGGCTATTAAATGGAGCAGTAATTAGCGGAGCAATTACGTCCACATACGAAGCTAAAAAAAGCGGAACCTATCAAGTAAAAGCGACAGTAAATGGATTGTGCACAAACACATCAAGCGCCTTAAATTTAACTGTTTCAAGTCCATTGCCACCCACGATCATTTATGAAGATGGGACGATGAAAATAACTGCCACTGGGACTATTCAATGGTATGTAAATGGCGCCATTATCCCTGGCGCAACAACATCCTCATTTAGGCCCGTGCAAAGTGGCCTGTACTCTGTATTCCTCAAAGATGTGAATGGCTGTAGCGCGACATCTGATTTATTGACGATCAACATATTAGCTGCGGAAAAAGAAAACCCTTTTTCAGCGTATGTTGCCTATCCAAATCCAGCCGTCGATTTGCTTAACGTAGGATTACCTCAAGCTCTTGCTGGTACTTATACCATCGAAATTATTGATATACATGGCCGAATTTTTCTTTCCGAAAAAGTCAATTTAGAACCTGGAGCAAATCAATTGAAAATTGACATTTCTAAAATCCCTGTGGGCACATACGTGGTTCGATTACCCGAAATCCTGAGCCAACCGAGCATGAAGTTTATTAAAAATTAGAGGATTGTTTTGACCAAGTATCTGCCACTAGTTTTGCCGGCTAGCATGCCTTGCATGATTTCAGGTGCTTTTTCTAAGGATATTGTTTTCACTATTTGATCCATTGGGAAACACCATTCTTTAGAAAATTTATTCCACACTTTTTGCTTCAACTCCAAAGGAGAATCAGCCGAATAAATGCCTAATAGTCGGGCCCCTCTAAGGATAAACGGGTAAATTTGCAAGTCTAATTCGACACTAGAGGCCATCCCGCACGCAGCTACTGAAGCACCGGCCTTTAGACTTTTTAAAATTTTAATTAAGGTATCACCTCCTACGGTATCTATTGCTCCTGAAAATCGCATCGAATAAAGTGCTTTCGATGTTTCCTGGAGGAATTCCTCCCGATCGATTATTTCATCCACCCCGATCGACTTCAAAAAGCTGTGTAAGTCTTTTTTGCCCGTGACGGCAATGACCTCATAGCCCAAATGCTTTAACAATAAAATACTGCACATCCCCAAACCTCCGGTAGCACCACTCACCACGATAGGACCATCGCTAGGTTTAATGCCGTTTTGTTGCAAGGCCAACAATGCCATACCGGCTGTCAAACCGGCGGTGCCAATTTGCATGGATTTTTCAAGTGTTAGTCCTGAAGGTAATTTGATCAGCCAACTCGATGGTACGGAAACATACTCACATAATCCTCCATGTGAATTCATACCCAAATCGAAACCCGTAATAATGACTTGACTTCCAGGCTTAAACTTGCCCATTGGGTCATTAATTACAATCCCTGCAGCATCTATCCCCGGAATATGAGGAAAATTTCGAGTAATGCCTCGATGCCCAGAGGAAGAAAGTGCGTCTTTATAATTTAAAGAGGAATAAAAAACTTGCACTAGCACCAGCTCAGAATTTAAAACATCCATCGGGATATTTGACAGGGAGGTGGCATAAGTTCCATCTCCATTTTCACTCGTCCATAAACCTTTAAAAGTTTCCATCCTTTAATTCTTTGTCCAAAGAAAGATCATTCTCGGTGAATTTTGATCATCAAACTCATTTAATTGATAATCCCCTAACATGCCTGTGGAGCTAAGTCCCGAATTCACTGCATATTCTAAGAAATCCGATTTGGAAATTAATTCAACTTTTTCTTCAAAATGATATGTGTCCTTTTGATCGGCAAAATCAATGGATTTATACAGAAACCCTTCTTCGGCCCAGCGATTTATCTCAAATGAAATACCTTGTTTGATCACTGTTTCTTGGCTAACTAAATGATTAAGAACATAGGTAGGATTAAAGAAATCCATTAAAAAAACACCTCCAGGCTTTAATGCGGCACTTAATGAATTGAATGCTGCTTGGTTATCCGATTTCAGATCAAAATATCCAAAGCTGGTAAAGAAATTACAGACCCATTCATAGGCGCCGTCTACAGGCAAAGGGTCTCGAATGTCGTGTACAAAAAAAGATAAATTTTCAGATGCATAATGATTAGCCGCAACTATGTTCTTGGGGGATAAATCAAAACCGTCGACTTTAAAGCCTAATTCATATAATGTTTTGGCATGCCTTCCTTGTCCGCAAGCGGCGTCTAAAACATGTGCATTTTGGGGAGTCTTTAATTTTTGCTGAATGGCTTTTATGAATGCTGACGCTTCATTTTCATCTCTTTGATCATATAAAATATGATAATAGGGAGAGTCAAACCAGGTACTAAACCAATTCATCTTAGGCATTATTTACTAGCGTCAGTCAATTTTAGAAAATCCTGATAGGCTAATTTAATGCCGTCTTCCAGTGCAATTTTATGATGCCAACCAAGGCCATGTAGTTTAGAAACATCCATCAATTTCCTAGGCGTGCCATCTGGTTTTGAGGAGTCCCAAACGATTTCACCTTGAAAACCCACGATCTGCTTCACAAGATCTGCCAACTTTTTGATCGTCACATCTTCACCAGTCCCTATATTGACCAACTCAGCTTCATTGTAATTTTCCATTAAAAATAAACATGCCTCCGCAAGATCGTCCGCATGTAAAAATTCTCGCATCGGAGATCCAGTTCCCCATAGCGTCATTTCAGAAGCACCCTTTTCCTTTGCCTCGTGTAATTTACGGATCATCGCAGGCAACACGTGTGAATTGACTAAATCGTAATTATCGTTTGTTCCGTATAAGTTGGTCGGCATGACCGAAATGAAATTACATCCATATTGTGCCCGATAGGCCTCACACATTTTAATGCCGGCAATTTTTGCAATCGCGTATGGCTCGTTGGTCTGCTCCAAATAACCACTCAATAAATAAGATTCCTTCAGAGGTTGGGGAGCTAATTTAGGGTAAATACAAGAAGACCCCAAGAACATTAATTTCTTAACTTTATTCAGATATGACCCATGGATAATGTTGTTTTGAATCGCTAAATTTTCATATAAAAAATCGGCTCTATAGGTGTTATTCGCTACAATGCCTCCTACTTTTGCTGCAGCTAAAAACACGTATTCAGGCTTCTCAACTTCAAAGAAGTCTGTGACTTTTTGCTGATTTCTTAAATCCAAATCAGATGATGTCCGGGTCAATAAATTAGTATACCCCAGTGATGTTAATTTTCTAACGATCGCGGACCCAACCATTCCTCGATGGCCAGCTACATATATTTTAGACTCTTTTTCCAATGCAAAACTATTTTTAATCCAACAACATTTTAAAATTTAAGCAAATTACATATTATCACGCATCTAATCATTTTAATTTCTAATTTTGAGAAATTTTATAGCAATCTGTGCGTTAATGCAAACATGATTATTCGAAAATTACATATTTTGTTTTTTTGTTTCGTAGGCTCAATCGCCATCGGTCAGAATAATGCCATTAAATCCAATAAAAAACCGGTAATCGACACCACTGTTAAATCCAAAGGAATTCTAGGGGGAAGGCTATCCACTGGATTAGAAAATAGCGTAGATAAAATTAAGCAAGAAAGTGCGGATTGGAAAAAGGAAAGCCGTGCCTTTATTGAAGAAATGGGGATCAGAGATATCGGAGTAAAAGCCAGTATCGCAACGCGGAAAATCAAGAAAAAATTGGTTGTTAAAGACGAATATGCCAACATAAAAACGGACCGACGTTTGGGCCAATATGGGAGTGGAAATCGAAGTACAGTGGAGGAAATAAATGTGGTCAAATTTGTAGAAGATGAATCACTTAGCGCATATGCCCAAGAAATCTGGTGGTTTGACCCAAATCAATCCCGTATCGTAAACTCATCCATTAAAGACAATAAAACTGCGCAAATCTGCCATGGCCCGTTTAAGAAGACAGTTAATAATGTCATCGTTGAACAAGGATTTTTCTTTATGGGGACAAAAGATGGTCGCTGGGAAACTTTTGGACCTGAAAATGAGTTAGAAAATAAGGTTTATTATGACCGTGGCTTTTTAGCTGGCTCAAACATTTCGTATCATGATGACGCTAAAAAGAAAATCAAACAAGTGATCCCTAATTTTTATGGGAAAACAAGAGGCAATTATTTGTCTTTTTACCCGAGTGGTAATTTGAAAGAAGATGGGAAATTAGATGATTCGGTCCGAATAGGACGCTGGCGTGAATTTTACGAGTTTGGTACTGGAGGAAGATTGAAAAAAGAGTGGCGATATGGGAAAGATAAATTTGATGCATCGGAACCCATATTAATGGTAGAGCGAGATGCTCAAGGGAAAATTATATACCAGAATAATCAAAAATTCGATTAATGAAAGTATTTTATTTGTTTATGGTATTGCTTTGGTCTCTAGGAATGATGTTTTATTCCGAAGATGCTAATTCTACTATTTCACATACTGTTAAGGCTCCATTTACCTGGCATACGGAAGAAAGTTTTCATGCACATGTTTCAGCGATTCAATTAACCACATCAAACAATGCTGAAGAGGAAGAGGATGACGAAGAAAATGATGAAGATGAATATAAATTAAAGTGTTTTTTTTCAAAAAAAGAAATCCCATTTATTCTGATAAATTTCAAAGAAGGTTTAGTTTCAATACATCCCCAACCTAGGCTTTTGAAGCCCTTTTTAAAACCTCAATTCACTCCTCCAGACCTTATATTGATTACCTAAATTTCAATTTTTTAGAAATTTTTAATTAATCAAGATGAACATTACTTCTAATATTAAATCCATCATTTCAGGTGATTGGAAATCGGGCATTGCTGTATTTTTGGTTGCATTGCCCTTATGTCTTGGAATTGCGCTCGCCTCAGGAGCGCCCTTAATGGCAGGCTTAATTGCCGGAATCGTAGGAGGAATTTTAGTTACCCTTATTTCAGGATCTGAGTTATCCGTCAGCGGTCCTGCAGCTGGGCTAACCATTATTGTGGCTAATGCCATTATTACTCTTGGTTCATTTCAAGGTTTTTTGGTGGCTGTTATTTTAGCGGGTCTATTACAAGTGATATTAGGACTACTAAAATTAGGTAAGATTGGGAGCTTTTTCCCATCTTCGGTGATTCGAGGAATGCTAGTTGCCATTGGAATTGTTATCATCTTAAAGCAAATTCCACATGCGATAGGAGATGATTTAGATTTTATTGGCGAGTTTGAGTTTTTTCAAAGTTCTGATGGTCAAAATACATTTTCAGAAATCCTATCGGCATTTAATACGCTAAAGCCAGGAGCGTTTATCATCGCATTTTTAGGGCTTTTGATTTTATTTTCTTGGCCTTGGATCATTCGAAAAATTACGTTTTTAACGGCAATTCCTGCGTCTTTGTTTGTGGTGTTAGTCGGAGTGCTAACGAATGAATTGTTAAAAATGAATGCGCCAGACTTGTATTTAGGCAATTCGCAAGAGCACATGGTTAATTTGCCTATATTCAACTCAATAGGAGAAATCGCAGGGGGACTTGCAAGGCCGGATTGGACTTTTTTGACCAATCCAGCTGTCTATTCCATTGCCATCACACTGGCCATAGTGGCCAGTTTAGAAACATTGCTTTCCTTAGAGGCCATTGATTCCCTAGATCCTTTAAAAAGAATTTCATCTGCCGACAGGGAGTTGGTTGCTCAAGGATTTGGAAATTTAACCAGTGGACTTTTGGGTGGATTGCCCATTACATCTGTGATTGTCAGATCTTCTACCAATGTTTATGCCGGTGGTAAAACTCGAATGTCTAGCTTAATTCATGGTTTACTGTTATTGGTAGCGGTAATTTTCTTACCTCTCTATTTGAATAAGATTCCATTGTCATGTTTGGCTAGTATTCTTTTGTATACCGGATATAAACTGGCTCATCCCAAAGAATTCAAAAAAATATTTTCAGAAGGTTGGAAACAGTGGATTCCATTCATCGCGACCATCATCGCGGTCGTAGGAATTGATTTGTTATGGGGTATTTTTATAGGCACATTTATTGGTTTGATTTTTGTGGTCTTAACCAATTATGAATCTGTATTTTCGGTATTCCATGATGGAAATGAAGTATTAATTAAATTCCAAAAAGATGCAACTTTCCTTCATAAAATGTCATTAAAGGAAGTATTTCGAAAAATACCTAAAGGTTCAGAGGTCTATATTGACGCATCAAAAGTGCATTTCATAGATCATGATATTAAATTATTAATCAGTGAATTTATGTCAACTGCCAAAGAACGCGGCATTAATGTTGATTTTAAACAAAAATAAAAATGAAAGAATATAAAAAATTACTTCTAAGTAACAAGGCATGGGCTAGTGAGCGTCTTAATTTAGACGAGCATTATTTTGAAGATTTATCTAAGGATCAGAACCCTCTATTCCTATGGATTGGTTGTGCAGATTCCAGGGTACCTGCGGAGGAAATTACACATGCAGATCCCGGTGAAATTTTTGTTCACCGAAATGTAGCTAATATGGTGGTTCATACAGACATGAATCTTTTATCTGTTTTGCAATATGCCGTTGAGGTTTTGAAAATTAAGCACATCATCATTTGTGGTCATTATAATTGTGGGGGTGTAAAAGCTGCCATGACCAATAAAGACTTTGGTTTAATCAATAAATGGCTAAGAAATATCAAAGAAGTTTATGAAAAACACTATGATGATTTGCAAGCCATTGAAAACGAACAGTATCGCTTCAATGCGATGGTCGAATTAAATGTGAAAGAACAAATTCAGAATTTAGCCAAGACAACTATTGTTCAAAAAGCATGGGAAAATAGCCAATTACCTCATTTGCATGGTTGGGTTTTTGACATTCATAAAGGTGAAATAAAAGAAGTGGTGAATATTTCCGCTGGGGAATGGAAAAGCCCTGTCTTTAAATACGAATTTGAATAAATGAAAAAGGCCTGAAAATTCAGGCCTTTTTTTCTACAAATTTGTCTTTATTTTTAACTCGTCTAGCTGAGCTTGAGCGAGTGGCGAGGGCGAGTCAATCATGACATCTCGGCCGGCATTGTTTTTAGGGAATGCAATATAATCTCGAATCGAATCAGTACCCCCAAACAATGAGCATAATCGATCAAAACCAAAAGCCAAACCTCCGTGTGGAGGCGCACCATATTCAAAAGCGTCTAATAAAAATCCGAATTGAGCTTTGGCTTCTTCAGGAGAAAATCCTAAAACTTCAAACATCTTGGATTGCAACTCTTTTTGGAAAATACGAATCGATCCACCACCTACCTCCACGCCATTAATGACTAAATCATAGGCGTTTGCTCTCACTTTTCCGAAATCACCAGCCTCCATCAAAGGAATATCCTCTGGTTTTGGACTGGTAAATGGATGGTGCATCGCAAACCAGCGATCTTCCTCTTCTCCGTATTCTAATAATGGGAAATCGACAACCCAATGAACTTGGTAATTATCTGGATCTCTCAAGCCTAACCTTGTCCCCATTTCTAATCGCAATTCGTTCAACTGCTTACGCACTTTATCGCCATCGCCCGATAAAATTAAAATTAAATCACCAGGTTCAGCGTGACAAGCCTTTGCCCAAGCGGCAAGATCCTCTTCGCTATAAAATTTGTCGACCGACGATTTTACAATCCCATCAGGTTGAACACGCGCATAAATTAAACCTTTGGCGCCTATTTGTGGTCGGCGTACAAAATCAGTCAACTCGTCCAATTGCTTACGGGTATATTCCGCGGCACCTTTCACACAAATTCCCACCACCGTGTTAGCGGAATCAAATACTTGGAAATCTTTCCCAGATGTCAAATCTACCCCTTCGGCCTTAAATTCGACAAATTTCATGTCAAACCTAATATCTGGCTTATCAGAACCATACCATTTCATCGCATCCGCGTAGGTCATTCTTGACACAGTGCCAATATCAATTTTCTTAACCTGCAGAAATAAGTGTCTAATTAACCCTTCAAACATATTTAATATGTCTTCTTGCTCCACAAAAGACATCTCGCAATCAATCTGCGTGAATTCTGGTTGGCGATCTGCACGCAAATCTTCATCCCTAAAACATTTGACCAATTGGTAATAACGATCAAATCCCGACACCATCAATAATTGCTTAAATGTCTGTGGGGATTGAGGAAGGGCATAAAATTCGCCTGGATTCATTCGAGACGGAACAACAAAATCTCGAGCGCCCTCGGGGGTTGACTTAATCAACACGGGGGTTTCCACCTCAATAAAATCCTTATTATCTAAGTAATTACGAACCTCCCGCGCTACTTGGTGACGTAAGCGCAGACTCTCTCGAATCGGATTTCTTCGTAAATCTAAATACCGATATTTCATTCGAATATCATCTCCTCCATCCGTTTCATCCTCAATTAAAAAAGGCGGAAGTTTTGCAGGATTTAAAATGCGTATGTTGTTAATTTTTATTTCAATATCTCCTGTAGGTAATTTATCATTCTTAGCTAAACGCTCCACGACTACGCCTATGGCTTCAATCACAAATTCACGACCTAAGCCCCTTGCCATGGCAAGCGCCACAGGACTCGATTTTCCTTCCTCTAGCATCAACTGCGTTATGCCATAACGGTCTCTTAAATCCACCCAAATCATCCCCCCTTTATCCCTTGATTTATGAACCCAGCCACATAAAGTCACTTCCTGACCTACCTCTGTGATCCGCAATTCTCCGTTCGTGTGTGTACGTAACATATTTTCCTCTGCCAATTAAATTTGTGCAAAATTACTGAAATTGGATTGAGGGAAAAACATTTAGCTGTTTATTCTTTAAATTCTTAATTTAGTGCTTTGAAATTTTTATAGACTAATGGCTCATTTTGGAATAGTCGGTTCAGGTATTGGCGGGATTGCATTAGCCATTCGCATGGCTTGTTTAGGTCAAAAAGTAGTCGTTTTTGAAGCCAATGATTATCCAGGAGGCAAACTATCTCAAATTGATCTAGGCGGATACCGCTTCGATGCGGGTCCTTCGCTCTTTACTTTGCCCAAGTTCGTGGATGAACTCTTTGAGCTCGCTGGGAAAAACCCAAGAGATTATTTTAATTACATTCGATTGCCTGAAATTTGCAAATACTTTTGGACGGATGGAACTCAGCTTAGTACGCATGCGGATCCAATGGAAACCGCCTCGGAAATGGCCAAAGTCTTAGGTGAAGAAGAAGCCAATGTAGCTGAATTTTTAATGGGACTCCAACATAAATATGAAATCATTAGTGAACTATTTTTAGAAAATTCACTTCAAGACCTTAGCACGTGGACCAGTAAAAAGGCCATGAGAGGCTATTTGAACATCCCTAATTTGGGACTATTTTCAACCATGCATACCTACCATGCGCGAAGATTTAAACATCCAAAAACAGTTCAGTTATTTGACCGATATGCCACCTATAATGGTTCAAATCCCTATCAAACCCCTGCGACCTTATCCGTTATTCCTAATTTAGAATACAACATTGGCGCATTTATGCCTGTGGGGGGAATGATTTCCATTACCAACTCACTATGCCGTTTAGCCAAGGAATTAGGCGTGGAATTTAGAATGAACGAAAAGGTAGAGGAAATTGTGACTGAGGGTCAGCAAGCCGTGGGGATAAAAACAGCTAAAGGTATATTTTCATTTGATCATGTGGCATGTAATATGGACATTAGGCCAAGCTATAAAAATTTATTGCCCCAAATTCAAGCCCCAAAAAAGCTTTTGAATCAAGAGCGCTCAAGTTCTGGGGTTATATTTTACTGGGGAATGAATCGAAAATTTGATGCCCTTGGAGTTCATAATATTTTCTTTTCAGATCATTACCAAGAGGAATTCAAACATATTTTTGAGGAAAAAACGTTGTTAGATGACCCTACGATTTACCTTCATATTTCGAGCAAAGTAGCGACAGAGGATGCACCCGAGGGATGTGAAAATTGGTTCATTTTAATCAATGCTCCCGCTAATGAAGGACAGGATTGGGAAGATTTGGTTCAAAAATCAAAGACTAATGTCATTCAAAAACTTTCAAAATGCTTGGGAATAGATGTTGCGCCCTATATTGTGGCCGAAGATATATTAGACCCAAGGTCGATCGAAAGTAGAACTTCCTCTTCCGGTGGAGCACTGTATGGAAATGCGTCCAATAATAAGTTTGCGGCGTTTTTGAGACATCCCAATTACAGGTCGGCGATTAAAAATTTGTATTGGGTAGGAGGAAGTGTCCATCCAGGAGGAGGAATCCCATTATGCCTGTCATCCGCTAAAATTGCGGCCAAACAATTTCAAGAAAATAATTAGTTTTGCATATTAAAAATAAGATTTAACATGATACAAAGACCACAATCCATTTTTTTAGCCATCGTTGTTTTAGCGCAAAGCTTCGTAGGATATGGTTGGCCTATATGGACAAAAACGGGTATTTCAGGACAAAGTGCGGAATTGACTAATACCCACTGGACCATTTCTCAAAATGGGGCCATGGTCAATGAGCATTCCCATATTTTCCTTGCCTTATTGCTGATTTCATCCACCCTTTTGACCATACTCATACTCTTTTCGTTTAAAAATAGAGTGCGTCAAATGACCCTGGGTCTAGTAAATTCATTATTAATAGCCGGTTCGATGGCTTATACTTTTTGGATTATTTTCAAACAAGCGATGCCTGTATTTGAACCGGAAAACCAAGGAGCCTATGGCTTCGGTTTTTATGCGATGGTGGTCGCACTACTGGCCAATATGATAGCCAATCGGCTCATCAGAAAAGATGAAATGCTAGTACAGTCCTCAAACAGAATGCGTTAGGCGTCAATTGTTGACCATATTTAAGTCGATTTTTCCATTTTAAATGGACGTTGATAGCGTCATTTCGTGATAAAATTGGACTCAACCTTAATTACTAATCTTTTTTGCTATGGATTGAATATTTTTGATTAATTTCAAAATTAGAAGGTTTTTTTACAGGTTTACATAAATCGTTAGGAAAACAATAGGACAAAACAATTCAGCCGACTTAAACTATATGCCGATTACTATAACAAAAGAATTATTGAGTAAAGAACTGAAAAAGACCTTCGGGTTCAGTCAGTTTCGAGGGGAGCAGGAAGCTATCATTCAAAATACGTTACAGGGAAATAATAGTTTTGTATTAATGCCTACGGGCGCTGGTAAATCTCTTTGCTATCAACTGCCTGCCATTGTCTTGCCAGGTACGGCGATCGTAATTTCACCGCTGATTGCCTTGATGAAAAATCAGGTGGACCAAATGGTTGCCTTTGGCATCAATGCGCAGTTTTTAAATTCTTCGTTAACTCGTGCTGAAATTAATCGGGTGAAAAGCGAGGTAATTAATGGCCAAGTTAAGTTATTGTATATCGCGCCTGAATCGCTAAATAAGCAAGAAAATTTAAATTTTTTAAAGCAGGCCAATATCTCTTTTGTTGCGATCGATGAGGCACATTGCATCTCAGAATGGGGGCATGATTTTAGGCCTGAATACAGAAAGATTAGAACGATCATTGAGTCTATCAATGACAAATTACCCATCATAGCATTGACGGCGACGGCCACTCCTAAAGTTCAGCAAGACATTCAGAAAACACTTAATTTAGAAGATGCACATGTTTTTAAATCTTCTTTTAATCGTAAAAATCTATATTACGAAATCCGATCGAAGAAAGATATTGATAAGCAGTTAATTCGTTACATCAAATCAAATAGTGGCAAAGCTGGAATTATCTATTGTTTGAGTAGAAAAAGAGTTGAGGAGATTTCTGATTTATTATTAGTCAATGGCGTAAAAGCACTTCCCTATCATGCGGGTTTAGAGCCTCAAGTACGGATGTTCAACCAAGAAGCCTTTTTGAATGAAGAGGTGGAGGTGATGGTGGCTACTATTGCGTTTGGTATGGGAATCGACAAGCCAGATGTTCGATTTGTTATCCATTATGATGCCCCAAAATCACTAGAAGGATATTACCAAGAAACGGGTCGTGCGGGAAGAGATGGACTAGAGGGTACGTGTATTTTGTTTTACACTTACGATGATATATTGAAATTAGATAAATTCAATAAGGACAAGGCGGTATCTGAGAAAGAAAATGCCAAGTTATTGTTGACTGAAATGGTGTATTATGCCAATTTAGGAGTTTGTAGAAGAAAGCAGTTATTGGGTTATTTTGGAGAGTACATGGCTGATAATTGCGGTTTTTGCGATAATTGCATGCACCCCACACCTACCTACAAGGCTGAACAAGAGGTTAGTTGGGTTTTAGAAGCCATCAAACAAACAGGGGAAAATTTTGAGGCAGAGCATATTGCAGATGTATTAGAAGGCAAAAGCAATCCATATATTACTAGCAATGAACAGGCTAAGCTTTCGGTTTTTGGAGTTGGGAAAGAAGTTTCTTGGAATAAAGTCGTGGAAGAAGAAGAGGATGAGGACGATGAAGATGAGGATGGAAATCCTAAAAAGCCGCAATTACGTAAAAGATCTGCGAAAGAGCCTAACCCGGAAAGTGTCAAATCCCCATGGATTTCGTTTATCAAACAAGTTTTAATTTATGGCTTATTGGAGAAGGATATTGAAAATTATGGTATTTTAAAGATTACGGAAAAGGGGCATGCATTTTTAAAAGATTCACATCCTTTGACATTTTCGAGAGACCATGATTATGAGAAGGAGGCCATTGATTTAGAAAATGCGGAGGAAAGTTTAGCATTAGGTGCAAAAGCCTATGATGATGCCTTATTTGAGTTATTAAAGAATCTTAGAAAAAAGGTAGCTAAAGAGAAGAATTTACCTCCTTATGTTATTTTCCAGGATCCTTCTTTGGAGGAAATGGCCACCACCTATCCTACGACACAGGAAGAAATGGCTCAGATTAATGGAGTTGGGATGGGGAAAGTGGTGAAATTTGGAAAACAATTTCTTGACGCCATTATTCGGTATGTGGAAGAAAATGAAATAGAGACGGCCAAAGAAGTCGTTGTGAAGTCGACCGTTAATAAATCAAAGATTAAAATTCATATCATCCAGCAGGTAGATCGAAAAATTGATTTAGATATTATTGCCGAGCAAAAGGAAATTTCAATGGTGGATTTAATTCAAGAAATTGAAACCATTTGTTATTCTGGAACCAAATTGAACTTAGATTATTTTATTAATCAAGTAATAGAACCTGATAAGCAGGATGAGATTTTCGAATATTTCATGAGTGCAGATTCTGATAATATTGCGACAGCATTGGAAAACTGCAACATTGAGGATGTAAATGAGGAAGAGCTCCGATTAATGCGGATCAAGTTTTTAAGTGAATTAGCGAATTAGAACTATCATTAAGTATGAATGTATTGATATTGGGATCGGGGGGACGTGAGCATGCATTTGCATGGAAAATCTCTCAAAGTAATTTGTTGAGTCATTTATTTATTGCCCCAGGTAACCCTGGAACAGCTAATGTTGGCACAAACTTAGCCTTAGAGGTCACTGATTTTGAGGGAATTGTTGCTGCTATACGTGCACATCATATTGAGTTGGTCATCGTAGGTCCAGAGGAACCATTAGTTCGAGGCATACGAAATTTCATTGAATCGCAAGCAGACTTACAACATGTAGGAATTGTGGGACCGGGTTCAGATGGGGCGCAGTTGGAAGGAAGCAAGGATTTCTCGAAAAATTTTATGCATCGATATGGCATACCCACCGCTGCCTCAAAAACATTCACAAAAGAAACTATTCAAGACGCTTTGCTATATTTAGAAAAGCAAAGTTTGCCTATTGTTTTAAAGGCGGATGGATTAGCTGCGGGAAAAGGGGTCATTATCGCACAAAGTCTACAGGAAGCCAAAGAGGCTCTGGAAGAAATGCTTTTGGAATCAAAATTTGGCGCTGCATCTGAAAAAGTGGTGATTGAACAATTTCTAAGGGGCATCGAACTTTCTGTTTTTGTTTTAACCGATGGCGAGAATTATGTGGTTTTGCCAGAGGCAAAAGATTATAAGCGAATTGGAGATAATGATGAAGGCTTAAATACGGGAGGAATGGGTGCTGTTTCCCCAGTTCCATTTGCCACAGCTAAATTCATGGAATTGGTCAGAACAAAAGTAATTGACCCAACCTTGCACGGACTTCATGCTGAAAAAATTAAATACCAAGGATTTATATTTATTGGCCTTATGAATCATGAAGGCGAACCCTATGTCATCGAGTACAATGCTCGGATGGGTGACCCTGAAACTGAAGTAGTATTACCAAGAATCGAATCTGATTTCCTATCTTTACTGATTGCTTCCTCAAATGGTACTTTGAGTGAACAAAATTTACAGATTTCAAGTCAGTACGCTGTTACGACCATGGTGGTCGCTGGAGGATATCCCGAAACTTATAGAAAAGGGGATGTCATTTCAAATTTAGAAAAAATAGAGGATGCCTTCATTTTCCATGCGGGAACAAAGGAAACAAATGGAGAAATAATGACTAATGGGGGTCGAGTTATGGCCTTTACGGGCACCTCAAATACATTAGAAAATGCCATTCAAAAATCGCAAAAGGCGGCTATTACGGCAAAATATGAGGGTAAAAATTTTAGACGAGATATCGGCTTAGATGTTCTTAGATTTAAGAATTAAAAGCTGATTTACATATAAAAATATGGGATGTAAGTCGTGCTCCACAGGATCATGTGGATCGAAAAAAGTCGAAGGAGAAGTTGTAGGCTGCCAAAGTAATGGCAGTTGTGGCACAGGTGCCTGCAATAAAATGAATGTTTTTGATTGGCTATCCGATTTGGATGTGCCTCAATTTCAACGTTTTCAAATCGTAGAGGTAAAGTTCAAAGGCGGAAGGAAAGAATACTTTAGGAATTCCACGGAACTAATTTTGCATACGGGAGATCCAGTGATGATCGAATCATCAACAGGTATTCACATGGGTGTGGTTTCTTTGCAAGGAGAACTTGTTAGACTCCAGTTACTAAAAAAGTCCATCAAAGACGACGAGAACCTGAAAAATATTGTTCGAATTGCCAATGAAAAGGATCTAGAAAAGCATGAGCAGGCAATTGCTCGCGACTTGCCTACGATGTACCGTGGCCGACAAATCATACAAGATTTGAAATTGAACATGAAACTTTCCGATGTGGAGTTTCAGTCTGATGGCACTAAAGCCGTATTTTATTATTCTTCGGATGACCGAGTTGATTTCAGGGAATTAATTAAATTATTGGCTACCGAATTTAAAATTCGGGTCGAAATGAAACAAATTTCGTTGCGTCAAGAGGCAGGAAGATTAGGGGGTATTGGGATTTGCGGAAGAGAATTATGTTGTTCTACATGGCTGACCGACTTTAAAAATGTAACTACGGCTGCAGCTCGCTATCAAAATTTATCGTTAAACCCGGTGAAATTAAGCGGCCAATGTGGTCGTTTGAAATGTTGTTTAAATTATGAATTAGAGACTTATATGGATGCTTTAAAAGGCATACCAACGATCGAGGGACGGATAAAAACGAAAAAAGGGGAAGCTGTTCTACAAAAAACAGATATTTTCAAAAGAATGATGTGGTTTGGTATTATAGGGGAAGAAGCTATTTGGATTCCTGTTTCTTGCGATCGTGTTCAAGAGGTTATCGATTTAAATAAAAAAGGTATTATCCCAGAGTCATTCGAAGATCTTAATCCCGATGCGCCAGTCATTGAAAAATTGAGCTTATCCCAATTAAACTCTGATTTAGATCGGATGGATAAGAAATACGGGGGCTCTAAAAATAAAGGAGGTTTTAAAAAAGGCCCGAATGAAAATCGGTTTAGGGATAATGATCCGAATAGACCAAAGCCTAATTTCCAACAAAGACCTAAGCCCAATAATCCGAATCAAAAGGCCCCTGAGCAAAGTGGTGGCAACGAAGGCGCCAAGCTTCCCAATGGGCCTATTGGCGATAGTCAATCCCCGCAAAACAATGCCACTCCAAAGCCTTTTAAGAAAAAGTTTAAAAAGAAGTTTAAACCAAGACCTCCAGGAAATGCGCCTGAAACTCCTCAAGTTTAGATGGAGGTACACTCCTTTCCCCTTAAGGTTTCTATTAATAATAGGCTTATTAATGGGATTTGTGTGTCTGGGTTGTAGTGAAAATGAGCTTGTCAACGAAAGACAATCGATGGGTGAAATAGGTTGGATACAAAAAAACAAATTCGAAATCCCCTTTGAAATTACCGATACTACTCACTTATATGATATGCAGGTGGCTATCCGACAAACGAATACGTATTCTTTCTATAATTTATATTTCATTTCGGAAATTTTAAATGAAGCGGGAACCAGCTTGAAAAAAGCTGAGGCAGAAGCCATTTTCTATGATGCAAAATCTGGGAAGCCCAAAGGCTCAGGAATAGGTGATATGTATAGTCATTCATATACCATTTTCAAAAATGTAAAATTTCCTACATCAGGTGCCTATCGAATTCGTTTACAGCAAAATATGAGAATGGATACCTTAGAAGGGATAGTTTCAGTAGGTGCCTCGCTGGTAAAAAAGAAATAAAGGATGGCAAAATTAGATGAAATAGATAAACAAATACTTGCCTTTTTGCACGAAGATGCTTTTTTGTCCAATAAAGAAATGGCGAGTCGATTAGGCATGAGTGCCACACCCATCCATGAACGGATTAAGCGAATGGAAAAAGATGGGGTCATTACTGGGTACAAGGCTATTATTAATCCCAATAAATTAGGCAAATCCTTGACCGTATTTTGCGATATTTCGTTAAAAGAACATGCGGCGGAATATTTAAACCAATTTGAAAAAGATGTGATGGAATTACTCGAAGTGCAAGAGTGCTATTGCGTTTCTGGTCAAAGCGATTTTTTGTTAAAAATAGTCGTGGCCGATATGGATGAATACCGACATTTTATCCTGCATAAATTGGCCAGTTTAAAAAACATCGGAAATGCCCAAAGCCACTTTGTCATGAATCAAACACAAAATGAACATATTTTACCGTGGTTAACTAATTAAAATAAAATTTGCCTACAACTGAGGACACAAGAATGTTTGAATTTCCTTATCTTAGAAAATTAATAAACCTTTGAATACGCATACATGAATAAGTTCACGAAAACAATCACCAGCTTAATAGCGATAATTTTAATTTTGGGATTAGCTTTTTATCCGAAAATTAAAAAAACTTTTTCCCCTTCAGAATCAAAAGATAACGTGAAGGGTAAAGAAAAAGAGAAAGGTGGGCCGGGTGGCAAAGGTGGTAAGACAGCTGTCATCGTAACCGTGGTTAAGTCAACTAAGTTAGATGATATTTTAAGTTCCACAGGAAGTATATTACCTAATGAGGAAGTCGAAATTCGATCTGAAATAGCCGGAAGAATTATTTTACTCAATATCAAAGAAGGTGATAATATCCAAAAGGGTACTGTATTATTGCGAATAAACGATGATGAATTACAAGCTAGGTTAAAAAAATTAGGATTCAATAAAAAGCTAGCGGAGGATAACGAAGGAAGGCAAAAAGTGCTTTTACAGAAAGAAGCTATCTCACAAAGGGAATATGATATTGCTGTGAATTCCGTAAATACCATCTCTGCCGACATTGAAGATTTAAAGTCACAAATATTAAAAACTACGTTAAAGGCTCCATTTGCGGGGAAAGTTGGCTTTAGGTATGTGAGTATGGGAAGTTATATTTCTCCGGCAACTAAAATTGCCACTTTAACCAATACAAATCCTGCCAAAATAGAATTTTCAATTCCTGCTAAATATGCCACAGCCATCCGCCAGGGAAGTACGATAGAGTTCACCACTGAAAATGAGCAAAAGACCTTTATGGGAAGAGTATACGCCGTGGATCCTAAAATTGACCCGCTAACTCGTACTTTACAAATTAGAGCTTTGTCGCCCAATCCAAGTAATTTACTAGTTCCCGGAGCATACGCTAGGGTGAATTTGATTTTAAAAAGCAAAGGATCTGCTATACTCATACCTACCGAATCAATTATACCTGAGGCGAAAGGAAATAAGGTTTTTCTCGTAAAAAATGGAAAATCGGTTCCTCAGAAAGTTGAGCTAGGCACACGTAGTGAGCGCACCGTAGAAATATTATCTGGTCTGTCGATTGGCGATACCTTAATCACCAATGGAATTATTCAGGTTAAACCAGATGGCGACGTTGAAATAAAAGAAGTGGTTCAATAATCTCAAATGCCAAGTATCTATTTGACAAAATCTTTATGGTCCTATAAATTCCGCAAATTAACGTATTTAATTCGTGCGATAGGAGCTTATGGATTTTTGAATTTAACGCTTTTTCTAAAACGGTTATTGAATCCCAATAAGACGTTTGTAGGCATTTTACTGGCAGAACATTTGGGAGACATTGTAGCTTCCGAACCCATTATAGATGCGTTACACAAGAAGTTTCAAGATGCTGAAATTTATTGGATCGTAAAGCCTGTCTTTGCTCCTATTTTAACCAAGCATCCTGGGCTTTCCAAAGTCATTCTCGAGACCAACGTACTTTTTAGTATTTTAATCACCAGAAAAAATGCATTTTGCCATTTTTATAATTTGCATTTAAATGAATTAAGGAAGGATCCGTATTTTGGCGCAAAATTAGAGAATCCATATGCGGAAGAGATTGATTTAACGATTCATAATTATTATAAGTCGAGTAATCTGCTGGGCAATTTCTCAAGATTATGTCACTTAAATTTAGATGAGACTGCGCCTTCACTTTATATAGGACAGTCAAATATCAATCTACCTTTTGAGGGAGATTATTGGGTATTGCATCGCAAGTCGACGGACATCAACAGAGAATGGCAGGATGAACATTGGATTCAATTACTAGATTTATTAACCATCGAACATGGAATTAATGTGGTTGAAATTGGCACCCATGAACCCTTAGCTTATTCAAGCAAAAGTTTTTTGAATTTAGTGGGAAAAACAAGTATTGAAGATACCTGTGCCCTGATAAAATCGGCTCGCTTTTTTTTGGGAATCGATTCTGGGCCCACACATATTGCGAATGCTTTTAAAATACCTGCTTTAATTTTATGCGGTCATTTTGCCAATTTCAAAAAATACATGTCCTACTCAGGTGCATACCAGGAAAAAGGAGGCATAGCCAATATTTATTTTAATGCGAGTGGAAGTACACGTGAACTCCCATTTTTGGAAGTTTGGGAAGAATTACAAAAAACTATGTTAAACATTAAATCATTAGCCTTAAAGGCAGTATAAACCTATAAAACGATGGCATCATTATCAGAAATCAGTATTAAACGCCCAGTTTTGGCCATTGTCATGTCCATTACGATTATTGTATTTGGGCTCATTGGCTATAATTATTTAGGTGTTAGAGAATATCCATCCGTGGATCCTCCCGTGGTTAATGTGCAAACAAGTTATACCGGGGCCAATGCTGACATTATAGAATCCCAAATTACTGAACCGTTGGAGGAATCCATTAATGGAATTGCGGGTATTCGAACATTGACAAGTTCGAGTAGAGACGGGCGGTCAAGCATCACGGTTGAGTTTGACTTATCGGTCAATATTGAAGATGCGGCAAATGATGTACGCGACCGTGTTTCAAGATCTATGGCAGTATTGCCAAAAGATGTGGATCCACCTGTTATTTCAAAATCGGATGCCGATTCAGGACCTATTTATAATTTAAATTTATCGTCAAAAACAAGAAATATCTTAAACTTAAACGAGATCGCCACTCGAAATGTAAAAGAGAAATTACAAACGATTCCAGGAGTAAGTTCGGTTCAAATGTGGGGGGAGAAAAAATATGCGATGCGTTTGAACATTGACCCTGATCGTTTAGCTTCTTTTCGTTTAACAGCTCCAGATATTGTTTCGGCCTTATCTAAACAAAATATCGAATTGCCATCAGGAAGTATAGAGGGAGCAAATACAGAACTAACTGTTAGGACTCAGGGTAGATTAACAACCGTTGAGGATTTTGAAAATTTAATCATTAAAGAAGAAGGGGATCGTTCTGTGAAATTTTCGGATGTGGGGGATGTCGTTTTAGCTTCCGAGAATGAAAAAACGATGTTTAAGCGGGATAATGTTCCGATGATTTCGATCGCGGTGATTCCTCAGCCTGGCTCAAACCAAATTGAAATTGTCAATTCGATTAGAAAGAAATTAGTTCAAATTCAAACGACGATGCCAGATGATGTCTTGCTAAAAGAAGGCTTTGACAACACACGTTATGTAAGAAGATCAATTATAGAAGTAGAAGAAACGATATTAACTGCTATTTTATTGGTAACAATTATTATATTTTTATTCTTGAGAGACTGGCGCTCGACCATTATCCCATTGACGGCCATTCCCGTAAGTTTAATTGGGGTTTTCTTCTTTATGTATCTGGTGGGCTTTTCGATCAACGTACTAACTTTGCTAGGTATTGTACTGTCTATCGGATTAGTTGTGGATGATGCCATTGTTGTTTTAGAGAATATTTACGCTAAAATTGAAGAAGGCTTAAGTCCGTGGAAAGCGGCACAAGAAGGATCCAAGGAAATTTACTTTGCTGTTATTTCAACCACCGTTACATTGGTCGCTGTGTTCTTGCCGGTGATTTTCTTACAAGGAATTACGGGCCGCTTATTTCGCGAGTTTGGAATCGTTGTCGCTGGATCTGTAATTATATCCGCCTTTGTTTCTTTGACATTAACACCGATGTTAGGTTCAAGGTTGTTAAAAGGCGGTCACTCAAAGCCTTGGTTTTACCGCGTGACCGAGCCATTTTTTGTGTGGCTAAACCGTGCATATGAGAGCTCATTAAACTCATTCCTAAATGCTCGTTGGCTTGCTTGGGTGATTATGGTTTCTCTTTTTGGAATTATTTATGCGCTATTCAAGACAGGTGCAATCCCATCTGAATTAGCTCCATTAGAAGATCGAGGGATGTTGAGAGTAAATGCTACAGCACCTGAAGGAGTAACATTTGAATATATGCTACATTATACGGATGAAATGTCAAATTTTTTGATGAATGCCATACCTGATAATGAAAGAAAAAATATATATGCCTACACGTCTCCGCCCTTTGGAAATGGGGGTTCTAATACAGGAAGTATGCGTATTATGCTGACAGACCCAGGAAACAGGAGATCCCAACAAGCCATCGCAGAAGAGTTACAGCCTAAAATTAAAAAGTTTACGGGGGCTAAGGCCGTTTTAATTCAAGATCCTACCTTATCCACTGGACAGCGTGGAGGTGGTGGATTGCCGATTGCATTTGTGGTTCAGGCGCCAAATTTTGAAAAACTAAAAAAGATGATGCCTTTGTTTTTAGCTAAGGTGAGAGAGTCTCCTAAGTTTGAGAATTCGGATGTCAACTTAAAATTCACGAAACCTGAATTACGCTTAGAAATTGATCGCGCTAAAGCACAAAATTTAGGGATATCGATTCAAGACGTAGCCCAAACACTTCAATTAGGCCTATCTGGAAGAAGATTTGGCTATTTTGTGATGGATGGCAAGCAATATCAAATCATTGGTCAAATCAATCGAGATCTAAGAAATGATGTGAAAGACTTAAAATCCTTGTATGTGAAAAACAATCGTGGAGATTTAATTCAGTTGGACAACTTGGTTAAAATAACCGAACAAAGTACTCCGCCACAACTCTATCGTTACAATCGCTATGTTGCCGCTACAGTTCAGGCACAAATGGCCAAGGGTGTAACGATGGGAGAGGCATTAAATGAGATGGATAAACTAGCCAAAGAGACGTTTGATGTGTCATTCTCTACTGCATATGATGGCCAAAGTAAGGAATTTAAGGAATCGAGTTCCTCATTATTATTCGCTTTTGCGCTGGCTATTTTATTGATTTATTTGATTTTATCGGCCCAATTTGAAAGTTTCATCGATCCACTGATTATTTTATTTACGGTTCCATTAGCCGTTGCTGGAGCATTATTAACGCTTTGGGATTTTAGCCAAACACTTAATATATTCTCACAAATTGGAATCATTGTGTTAATTGGCCTAGTAACCAAAAACGGTATATTAATTGTGGAATTTGCCAATCAGAAAAAGGAATCTGGCCTATCTAAATTAGAAGCGGTAAAAGTAGCTGCAGCAGCCAGATTTAGGCCTATCGTCATGACATCTTTGTGTACTATTTTGGGTATTTTACCGATTGCTTTGGCCTTAGGTTCAGGAGCGAAAAGTAGGGTGTCAATGGGTATAGCGGTTGTAGGTGGTATGATATTTTCTACTACGTTAACCTTGTATATCATCCCTGCCATCTACAGTTTTATGTCAAGTAATTTCAAGAAATCAAAAGAAGAGGTTACGGAAGAAGCCAGTCATGTCATTGGATAAGGAAGTACTTTGGATGCAACGAGCCCTGGATTTAGCCAACATGGGTTCAGGGTTCGTCGCTCCTAACCCATTAGTAGGTTGTGTCATCGTAAAAAATGACAGCATCATCGGGGAAGGTTTTCACCAAAAATATGGCGAGGCACACGCCGAAGTGAATGCCATCCATTCGATTGTTAATCCCTCAGATATCGTAGGCTCTACGATCTATGTGAATTTAGAACCATGCTCGCATCATGGCAAAACTCCTCCATGTGCTGATTTATTAATCAAAAGTAGGGTGAAGCGCGTGGTCATTTGCAATATTGATCCTAATCCTATAGTCGCGGGCGAGGGAATAGCGGCGTTGAAAAAGGCCGGAATTGAAGTTTCTATAGGCTTGCTTACAGAAAAAGGAGAGGAAATTAATCGAAAATTTTTCCATTTTCAAAGGGAGAAAAAACCCTATATCACGCTAAAATTTGCCTGTTCGCAGGATAATTTTGTAGCCAAAGCTGACGGTACACCTATCGCGTTTTCAAATTCCGAAAGCCAACAACTCGTTCACAAAATGCGAGCAGAGAATCAGGGGATATTAATTGGCGTTCAAACGGCGATTGCTGATAATCCCACGCTTAATGTACGCCATTGGCAGGGCAACTCCCCCCTAAGAATCGTCATAGATCCTGCAAATAGATTGCCCAGAGAATCAAAATTAGTTCAGGATCATGAGCCATTACTCGTTTTTACCAAATACCATAGCGAGGCGGTTGGAGAAAAAAAATGGATCGCGGTAGGAGATAAAAATTCAACGGAATTCCTTGACTGTATCTTAACCTATTGTTACAAAAATAACATTCAATCCATGATGGTGGAAGGTGGAACACGTACGGCTAATCTATTTTACGCTGCTGGATTGATTCATGAGATTTGGAAAATAGAGACGCCATTGAAATTGGGGAAGGGTATACTTGCGCCAACATTTCCAGATGTGGTATTTGAAAAAAAGTTTATTGTAGGCCAAGATAATATCTGGTTAAAGGCCTTGCTACCAAAATTGTCTTAAAGGAATTGAGCAATTAAATATACATTAAGGCTCAAAATGATGGTTGCCGTGACCCAGGCTAACCATTTTACCCAAGCTGGATTGACAAATTTACCCATTTTATTCTTATCACTTGTAAACCAAATCAGTGGAATTACGGCAAAAGATAATTGCATAGAAAGGATTACTTGAGAAAAAATCAACAGATCTCCGATTTTATTATCTCCCCACCACCAAGTAATAAAAAATGCAGGCAAAATAGCTATTGCTCTGGTGATTAATCGGCGAAGCCAGGGGGTAATTCTTAAATCCAAAAACCCTTCCATCACAATTTGACCTGCTAAAGTCCCTGTTAAAGTCGCATTTTGCCCGGAAGCTAATAAGGCAATGGCAAAAGCAATACTAGCCCAATGACTCCCCAAAACAGGGTTTAATAGCTTATGGGCATCTTGGATTTCAGCCACTCCTCTATTTCCACTAAAATAAAAGGTAGATGCTGCTAAAATTAAAATTCCTGCATTGATAAAAAAAGCAAGTCCTAAGGATATCGTGGAGTCAATCGTAGCAAATTTGATGGCCTTCTCTCTATCTTCATCTGTTTTTGCAAAAGCCCTCGTTTGAACGATACTTGAGTGCAAATACAAATTATGAGGCATTACCGTGGCACCCAAAATACCAATCGCTACATATAATTGACGATCATCTAAAAAAATAGATTTTTGAGGAATTAGGCCATTGAAAATACTATAAAGATCTGGCTTTGCTAAAATAAGTTCAAAGGCAAAGCATAAAACGATTACAATCAATAAGGCTAAAACAATTGATTCTAAGACCCTAAAACCCTTTTTTTGTAAAAATAAAATCAAAAATACGTCGGTGATCGTGATCAGAATTCCCATCAAAATAGGAATGTCAAAAAGTAAATTCAAGGCAAGCGCAGAGCCAATAACTTCAGCTAAGTCACAAGCAGTAATAGCCACCTCACACAAAATCCATAAAAAAAATGCGACAGGCTTAGAAAAATAATCGCCACATGCTTGTGCAAGATCACGCCCAGTGGCCACGCCTAATTTTAGGGCAAGGTGTTGGAGTAAAATCGCAAATAAGCTAGAAATTAGAATAACAAAGAGAAGCGTATAGCCAAATTGGGCACCTCCTGATAAATCAGTAGCCCAATTACCCGGGTCCATGTACCCGACGGCTACCATAAAGCCGGGACCCATAAAAGCCCTTAGGTTTTGCCAAAATCCATTGCCCTTAGGGATTTGGATGCTTGCAAAAACTTCAGAAAGAGAATTTGAATGTTTTCTATTTTCCAATGACTTTTAAATTATTTCAACTATATGATTCAAATATACAGAATTTTACGTTGCTTCAAAATTAATTTTTAGTCTAGGCTAAAAATTAATTTATCATATATTTTTTTTAAATTGCTCACCAACTAAAACTACAATGACTACATCACTAGCCGAAGAAAATTATCTGAAAATTATTTATAGGCTTTGCGAAGGGACTAAAGAAGATATTTCAACAAATTCCATCGCTGAATTAACAAACAATAAGGCTGCCTCCGTAACAGACATGTTGCAAAAATTGGCCGAAAAAGGCTGGGTTACTTATCAAAAATACCAAGGGGTTCGGCTGACCAAGATAGGCCAAAATATTGCGCTGAGCATTATTAGAAAGCATCGTCTTTGGGAAGTATTTTTAGTAGAAAAGCTTGGGTACAATTGGGATGAGGTACATGAAATAGCGGAGCAATTAGAACACATCGAATCGGAAACATTAATCAATAAATTAGATTCTTTTTTAGATTTTCCCAAAATAGATCCTCATGGAGATCCGATTCCTAGCCAAGAAGGGGAAATTCCGGAGCTTGGATACCTGCATTTATCAGAAGTGAAATTAAACGAAACATGTACCCTCATGGGCGTTGCAAAAGATTCTGCCGTATTTCTTCAATTGCTCACAAAATTAAATTTAAGCTTAGGGGCTAGGCTTGAAGTAGTAGAGATCAACACATTTGACAGATCTGTTTCATTGAAAATTGCAGAGCAAGAGCCCATTTTCATTAGCCATGAAGTGGCGAAAAATATATTAGTAAAAGTCTAAATAATCAGCTTACTGATCAGCTAAATGAAGATAATTCCATTTCTTTAGCCTAGCTTTACTAACTTTTGAAAAGTTAGTAAAGCTGGGGCTAAAGAGTAAATGATTAGCTCAATAAATCCAGCACCTCGTCTTCGCTTAAAGCACGCAGAATACTTTCATCAGAAGTGACTAATTCATTGGCCAAGTCAAGCTTGCGCTGCTGCAAAGCCAAAATTTTCTCTTCAACAGTTTCTTTTGTAATAAACTTATAGGTAAATACTGTTTTTTCTTGACCGATTCGATGGGCTCGATCAATAGCCTGCGCTTCTGCAGCAGGATTCCACCAAGGATCTAAAAGAAACACATAATCAGCCGCTGTTAAGTTCAATCCTACGCCACCTGCTTTGAGTGAAATTAAAAATACAGATTGCCCGTCCGATTTTTGGAAGCTTTCCACTTGGCCTTTTCGGTCTGTGGTGCTACCATCTAAATAGGCATATGCAACACCCTGCTCATCTAAAGCACGCTTAATGATCTGTAAATGCTGCACAAATTGACTAAAAATTAACACCTTATGATGTTGCTCTAACACTGTTTCCAATTTTTCTAATACCGCCTCCATTTTTCCTGACTCCCCCACATACCCTTCTTCACACAACAAAGGGTGGTTGGCTAATTGGCGCAGTTTCGTTAACCCTTGAAGCACAGAAAAACGAGATTTTTGCAAGCCCTCATCCTTAATTTGCTTCAATAAAACATCGCGATAAAAAGATTTCGTTTTGTCATATAATCGCTCTTGCTCCTCCGACATGCCACAGTACGTGATGGATTCCATTTTTTCTGGCAAATCTGCGGCTACTTGGCGCTTTTCTCTTCGAAGTAAATAAGGCTTAATCAGAAAATAAAGCCGCTTTTTCATGTCTCCATCAGCCTTCTTTTCTATGGGAACTTGAAAATGATCCTTGAAATATTTTTGCGTTCCAAGCAATCCTGAATTGACGAAATTCATTTGAGACCATAAGTCCATCGTCGAATTTTCAAGAGGAGTACCCGTCATCACTAAGCGATATTTGGCGTTCAATTTTTGGACTGCCTTCGTAATATTTGCTTGAGGATTTTTAATGGCTTGAGACTCATCCAAAATCACATAACTAAATTCTTGTTTTTCAAACCAATCAATATCTGATCTCACTAAGCCAAAAGAACATAATATCAAGTCTGTCTTTTTTACTTGGGCTTGTAATTTCTCCCTTTGTGGGCCACTATACACAAGTACCCGTAATTGGGGAGTAAATTTCTTAGCCTCCATCTCCCAGTTGTACAAAAGAGAAGTAGGCATCACTAATAAGGTTGGCAATACCTCGCCCTGCTCCTTCAAACTTTGCAATAAACATAGCGTTTGAATCGTTTTACCTAAACCCATATCATCTGCAAGACAAGCGCCCAAACCGGCATTTTGCCTTGTACGCATCCACCTATATCCATCTAACTGGTATGGTCTTAAAGTTCCCTTAAAGTTTTTAGGCACAGGGAAATCCCTAGATTGAAGGCTTAAATCGGCAACCGTCTTACTTCTAAGCGACGTTTTAATTAGATCTTGATCTTCCCATTCTTGTACCAATTGGAAATGTTGGCGTTTCAAATACACCCCTTCTTCCCCAGGTCTAGTTTCAGAAAAATAGAATAGGTCCTGATAATCATGAAACCAATTATCCGGGATAATGGCGATTGACCCATCAGGCAAATGAAATTCTTTCTTCTTCGCAAGTATGAGTTGGCGTATTTTTAAAAATGGAATCTGAAATGTTCCAAAAGAAATAACAGCTTGAATATCAAACCAATCTAATTTTTCTCCAATCCTAATCTTAATTTCCGGTTTTCCCAAGAAATAACGTGGGGCTTGACCATCCCCTCTAAATTGAACCAGGTAACCTGCTTGATCTAAATCTTGTTTATGCTCAGTAAGCCACTGAACTGCATCAGATCGGGAGATTGACGTGCGACCATCCTGCTCCAAAGGTAATCCTATGGACTTCAGATATTGAAATGCTCTCTTTTCTTTCGTCAGAGATCGCATGATTTTTTGAAAGGCATAACTTTCTCCCTTTTTCTCAAATAATACATTGGCCTCCGCAGATAAGCCATCCCACGGAAATCTATTATTACCATACTGAAAAGATAGAACAAAATTCCAACGATCCGCGGCTACTAAGGCAGCCGCTTTTTTTGCTGCCGACTTTTCTTCCTCATCTATTCTTGGAGTGATTGGTCCATAGGTCAATAAAAATTGGCAATTTTTTTCTGTATTAATTACCTCAAAACCTTTGGAATAGATCGGATAACGGGCAACCATCGCCTTCACAAATTTGCGAAAATAGTCTTCCTCCATATTTTTCGGAATGACAACAAATTTTTTATTCAAAAAAGCACGAAGCTTTTTGCCTTCTAATAAGGGTTTAAAATGATAAAGCTTTTGATTTAACAACATCCAAGCAGGCTCATCACATAGAATCATGGCGTCCTTGTACTGGAATTCCAACTTAGCACCTAAATACTTCAACGTAGGGAAATAGTGTGTATTTTCTTCATTCCGCATGAAGTGAAATAATACTTCAACAGGTTCGGATTGAATCTCAATGGATTGACGCATGGGATTGCCATCATTTCCCATGATAAACAATGTTTTATCTGGGCAAATGAGATCAAATATTTGAGCTCTACGCTTTTCAATGACCGAATGAACAGCTTCTTGAATTTCCTTCTCCCCCTTCTCCGCATCGAACGTTTTTAAATAAAACTCCTCAATGGTCTTTCGTTTTGATGAATTAAATTTTTCAAAAATAGCCGCGGGCTTCATCCCCTCAATCAATTTAACCGCCGCCTCATCGCGCTCATCAAGTCCATGCGCGAATTCATGAAAATTACGCACCGTTAACGTTTGGTACTCCCAGGTCAATTGGCCCTTCTCGTTCAATTGCACAACAAACACCTCGAATAAATATCCGAGAAATTCATGAGACAAAATTGAATAAACGACCCGAAAGGGTTTATTAGGAGAGATCTTCATGTATCATTTACAACCCAAATTCCTGAGTTTTATGAGTAAAACCTTCAAAAATAAGGGTTTTAATTCAAATACTAGAAAAAATAGTGTAAAATATTAAAAAATCACAAATTAGATTTTTTGAGTTTGATGCAGGTCCAATGGTTTTTCTCTGTTTGAGCCAAAGAAATAAGTCCATTTTCAAGAGCCGATTTCACGATCATCGGCACATCTTCAACATAAAATCCACTTAATAGGAGCAGGCCTCCGTCAACAATCCGTTCAGAATATTCATGTATTTCGGATAATAAAATGTTTCGGTTGATGTTGGCCAACAACACATCGTATTTTTTCATTGATTCGTTGACGATCGTGCCCTCGACAAAAATGATGTCTTCACATAGGTTTAATCCTGCATTTTCAATTGAGTTTTCAATCGACCAAGGATCTATGTCAAATCCCTTTACATCATTCGCCCCTAACTTCTTAGCCACTAAAGCCAGAATTCCTGTTCCAGTTCCGGCATCTAAAACAGATTTTCCTTGTAATTCAATCTCAAATAATGCTTGTGTCATCAAGAAAGTTGTTTCATGATGTCCAGTCCCAAAAGACATTTTGGGATTAATGATAATTTCCATGGCATATCCTGGCTCTGATTCATGAAAATTAGCCCGAATAAATACTTGATTCGAAATTCGAATAGGGTCATAATTTGACTCCCAAACCGCGTTCCAATTTTGCTTTTCTATTTCATTTATTTGAAAAGAAATAGGTCCTAAAACTTCATATCTTTTAATCACCTCAGAAAAAAGTGCTAGATCAAATAAATCTGTTTGACAATAGGCAATAAGACCTGTATCAGAATCTTCAAAAATATCAAAATGTATTTCCCCCAATTCCGCCAACAATATATCTACTTGTTCCGGCGAAGCCGAAATTATTACTTGTTGGGTCGTCATAAATTGATTATTATTTATCCGGTGTTGGTCCCGGATCCTTTTTGCCAAAAACGGATACATTGACATAACGCTTTGGCTGAAGCCTTACATCTATTAGTAACTTGTCTAAATCCAAAAGAGCCTTATTTAAGCCCACATACAAACTATCATTCATCAATAATTTACCTGCTGTTCCCTGCCCTTTTTCTAATTTAGAAACGATTCTTTGAAGCGAGCTAACTGCCTTATTGGCTGAATTTAAGGTTTCGCCAATTTTAACCGCTTGCAATGAATCTGCAATGGTGTTGAACTTGGTCAGCAATGGCTTTAATTGCTTTTCAGTTTCCACTAAACTGACCGACAAAGCACGCATATTGCCTGTAATTTGATTGATATTTGCCTTATTTTCTGCCACTAAATCACTAACAGACCCGTTGATATTCACGACGGCCTTATTCGAATTTTTCAGTAAGGCGTCTAAATAGGTCCCAGTGTTATCAAACTTCTTGCTGATTTGTCGAAATGAAATCAACAACGAATCTGCATTAGAAATTACGGGAAGTGCCCGTTCTTTCAACAAGGAAGTTAACCCTTTCTCATTCATAGGGGAAATAAATGCCCCTTCAGGCAAAGTGCCACTTCCTAAAAGCTCAAGCCGAATTATTTTACCCCCTAATAAAGCTCCATCGGAGAGAACCGCAATGGATTTATCAGGAACTAAAAGTGATTTATTTAATCGCAGTTCAACTAAAATTTTATTGCCCTTATCTGGTACTAAGGATACCTTCTTTACCTTGCCCACCTCTACTCCATTCACCATCACTTGATTAGAAGCCATTAGACCATCTACATTTTCGTATTGAACATAATACGTTTTTGAAGCCGAAAAAATATCATTCCCCTTCAAAAAGTTAAATCCAAAATAGAGAATTAAAAACGCGATTAGCGCTAAAAAACCTACCTTAAGTTCGTTGCTTTTCAACATATATCTCTATCGTTCAATTTCTTCTTTGTACTGCTTAAATGCTTTCGCGATTCCTTCGGCAACTTCCTTTTGACCTTTTTCAGAGGATAAATAATTTTCTTCTTCTGGATTGGTTAAAAATCCAGTTTCAATCAAAACACTTGGCATCGCCGTCCTCCAGATAACCAAAAATCCTGCTTGTTTCACTCCAAAACTCTTTCTTTGATAGTTTTTCATGAATTGCTCCTCTACTTTAGAAGCAAATTTTACCGAACTAGCCATGAACGCACTTTGATAATTAGCCATCATAATATGTGCTAAAGGAGAATTAGGATCAAAGCCACTATAGGCCGTTTGATAGTCTTTTTCTTGCAAAATTACCGAGTTTTCACGCTTGGCTACGTTCAAATTCCCATCGGTTTTGTGTAAACCCATCGTATATGTTTCTGTCCCATACGCTGATTTATTGGCCGCTGCGTTACAATGTACTGAAATAAAAAGATCCGCTTTATTCCGATTGGCGATATTAGCCCGTTCATTTAGTTCAATAAAATCATCCGAATCGCGGGTATAAATAACCTTTAAATCAGGATGTTCTTCTTTCAGTTTTCGGCCCAATTCCAAAATGATTTTTAACGTCACTTTTCCCTCATGTGACCCCTTGGGGCCCATGCAACCTGGATCTTTACCTCCATGTCCGGCATCTAAACAAACAATTTTAATCGAATTTTTGGGAGATTTTTTGACGGAATCCATCGTCGGAAATATAGCCGATATGAATAAAAGGGTTAAGCAAAAAATAAAAATAAGTCGAACTGTTGAAAACATTATTTTTTAAATAAATCACTTAGGTACCACGCAATCATGTAATTTTGTCAATCTTTTACAAACAAAGATAATTATAATTTTTAAATTCCATTTGATAAATAAATCCACATATCACCTTTTCATGCTATGCGTGGGAATATTCATTGGCCTGACGGACGTTAGGGCCCAAAGAGTTATTTCAGGTGATTCGATCATAAAATCAATCAGCCCCAAAGACTCATTATCAAAAAAAACCGATTTAGAAACGACTGTCTTTTATTCTGCCATAGACTCAACGGTATTAGACGCAGAGAAACAGGTAGTTAATTTATATGGAGGAGCAAAATTAAAATACGGGAATATCGCATTAGAAGCGGATTATATTAGGTTGGACTGGTCAAAAAATGAAGTGTTTGCCAAAGGCACCTTAGACACGGCTACCAAAAAAATAATTGGACTTCCTGTATTTACACAGGGGCAAGATAAATATGACTCGGAAGAAGTCCGTTATAATTTCAAATCAAAGCGCGCCTCCATCAAAGCGATTGTCACTCAACAAGGCGAAGGTTTTGTCCAAGGAAAAACAGTAAAAAAAGATGAAGAAGATAATCTGTACATCCGAAATGCCATTTATACCACCTGTAATTTAACACATCCCCATTTTCATATTAAAGCGAGTAAAATCAAAGTCGTCGGGAAAAAAGAGATTATTTCAGGGCCCTTTCACTTTGAGCTTAATGACATTCCGCTCCCGATTGGTCTTCCTTTTGGGTTTTTCCCCTATTCTCAACCAAAAGAAGCGGGCAAATCGGGCGTAATTGTGCCAACGTACGGAGAAGAGCCTACAGGAAGAGGTTTCTATTTGAGAGAAGGCGGTTATTACTGGGCAGCTAGTGAAAATATAGGTGTTCGGTTTACAGGCCAAATTTACTCAAAAGGTGGCTGGGGTTTAGGAGCAAACTCACAATATAATAAGCGTTATCGATTCGCAGGTAGCTTCAACTTAGCATTTAATCGAAATACGAATGGAGATGAATTTTCTCCGACCAAACGAAATGACTTTTCATTGCAATGGTCGCATAGCCCTCAAAGTAGAGGAAATTCAAGCTTTTCCGCGTCGGTTAATATTGCCTCAAATTCCTACAATCAGTTTAATACCTTTAATAGCCAGCAATATTTATCCAATACGATAGGGTCATCTGTGCAATACACCAAAAATATAGGGCAGACCATAAGAACAGGAATCAGTTTGCGGATTAATCAAAATACGACTACTCGAGTATTTGACGCAGGAACTGAATTCAATTTTGGTCTAAACCAATTTCAACCCTTTAAAAGAAAAAATTCATTAGGGGATCAATTTTTAGATCAATTTAGACTAGGGCTTGATTTTTCTGGGGGCATCAGTATGACGAACCAAGTGTCAGATCCTTATACTCGATATGAATTTGATGTGTATCCTAGAGAATCCAACAGCCAAAGAGGGATCATTCAGAAACCATTTGTTCCAAAAACGATGGATGAATTGCCTCCTGGTGTTATTCCTGTGGACGCGAGCACACTTCCACTACTTTGGGAGAAAGCGCAAACTAAATTCAATTATAGCATTCCATTGTCGTTGCCCAACTTAAAATTAAATAAATATGTGAACCTAACACCGGGCGTTTCGTGGTCAGGAAATATGTACACTAGGTCGTACAAGTATACCTATATGAAAAGTGATTCGACGGTGAGAATTGATACGATCGGGGGATTGCCAAAATTCAATTCGCAACTTTCATTTTCGGCTAGCATGAATACTCGAATTTATGGAACGCTAAGATTCAAAAAAGGGCGATTAGAGGCTCTTAGGCATACCGTCGCTCCTAGCATCAGCTTAAGTTATACGCCTGACTATTCGGATCCAACTTATGGGTATTATCAAGATGTTCGAATCAACAACCGTAAATTTATTAACAAGGAGGGAGTAGAACAGGTAGGAGATATTAGGCGGATTAGCACTTTTGACCCCCGGCAGATGAGTTATGGAGGTGCATCTGGGAGCATTAGTTTTGGACTTCAAAATACCCTTGAGGCGAAATTGAAAACGAAATCGGATACCGCCACTAAACAAAATGAAAAAGTCACGATACTTGATAATTTTGGAATAAATGGGAGTTATAATTTGCTAGCAAAAGAATACCCCTTGTCCAATTTAAACTTCAATGCAAACTCGAGAGTGAGTGAATTTGATATCAATATTGGTGGAAGTTTTGACCCTTACTTATACGTAAATGACAAATTATTTTTTGATGTGGGGAGGAGAACTCCTGATTTAATGCTGAGCCAAGGAGAAGGCCTTGCGAGATTAACGGCACTTAATCTTTCGATCGGAAGAAGGTTTGCTCCCTCAAAGTCCAAAAATTTGAAGACTAGTACTAATGCATCTGAAGCCCAACTAAAGCAAATAAATCGAAATATTGACGACTATGTGGATTGGAATGTGCCTTGGACATTTTCGTTTAGTTATCAGTTTAGTATGAACAGAATGGGTTTGGCTGCTGCGCAACAAATTAGTGGTCTAACATTTCAGGGGGATTTAAGCTTAACAGAAAAATGGAAATTTTCTATGAGTTCAGGATATGATTTCAAGTATAGTGGACTTACCTACACCAATATGTCGGTGCACCGAGATCTACACTGCTGGGAATTGAATTTCAATTGGACCCCCATTGCAAGTCCATTTTACGGACGTGCGTCCAATTATTCATTTGACCTTCGAGTAAAATCGACTTTACTTCAAGAATTAAAAATTTCTCGACGAAGAAGTTTTTATGACAAGGGAGGTTTTTAATTAAGCTTCTGTTTAAACGTTTTCAAAAACTTATCCATTTTTGGCTTAATGACAATTTGGCAATAAGGTTGATCGCCATTTTGGTTAAAGTAATTTTGATGATAATCTTCTGCTACGTAAAAAGTAGATGCCTGACTTATTTCGGTTACAATAGGGTTTGGGAATACTTTTTGACCATTTAATTTTGTCTTCCAAGCGATGGCTGCTTCCTTTTGAGCGTCGTTGTGAAAAAATATCGCTGAACGATACTGAGTACCTACATCGGTACCTTGTCTGTTCAATGTAGTGGGATCGTGCGTTTGCCAAAACACCTCCAAAATAGTTTCAAAAGAAATGATGTTAGGATCGTAGGTTAGTTGGCACACCTCAGCATGGCCCGTTAAACCTGTACAAACATCACGATAACTCGGATTTTTCATTTTACCACCCATGTACCCAGAGGTGACACTTTTCACTCCTTTTAGCCTCTGGTAAACGGCCTCCACACACCAAAAACACCCCGCACCTAAGGTTACAGTCTCTAAATTAGCCCCTGATACATTTTTCGATTCTTCCATTGTATTTTTATTTTTTGTATTTGTAGCGTTTCCGCATGAAAAATGAACAAAACCGAGAATTATACTTAAAACGAAGCTTGCATTTTTAAACCAACGATTCATCATGTTTTTTATTTTAGTATTTTTGCGACGCGTAAATATAACAAAAAGCTGAATGAAAGGTTTTATAAATTCTGTAAGAGGGGCTTGGGGTGAGGCATGGAAAGAATCATCATTCAGACTAAGTTTTTCATTGGCCATACTTACATTTTCAGTTTTTCCATGGAAAGCAGCCACTTATTTTCAATGGGTCCAACAGCGTGAAGGCATCATTTTAAATGATTTTATATTGGAGCTTATTCCTTCAAAAAACGTTTCTTACCCCATTTTCTCGATCATTTATTGCACGGTTATTTACTTAATCATTAGACTTTTGGCGACGCCAAAGACCTTTGTTTGGTTTGCTTGGGCATTCAACTTAGAAACAGCCCTTCGTTTTTTAACCATCTATTTTGTGGCCTTAAATCCTCCCATGGGGATTGTCGACTTGCATGACCCGGTCGCGGCTATATTTATCTATGGAGAGAATATGCCCATTACAAAAGACCTATTCTTTTCTGGACATACTGCCACGATGGTATTTGCGTGTTATTTTTTACCGCTTAGAATGGAAAAAATTCTGGCTATAATCTTAAGCGTAATACTAGTGATGTTGTTATTAATCCAACATGTCCATTATACGATTGACATCGTCATGGCACCTTTATTTACTTTGTTGGCGATTGGGATTATCAAAAAGTGGACTAAAAATTAGCCCCGCGCTTGATGTTGACAGTTACTTTGTCCAACTTCTCAAAGATTGAGTTATTTGATTTATATTCAGGAATTACTTCCTTGATTTTCGAAACGAGATCATTATTGTTTCCTCCCTCTTCCAACACTTCCTGCATTAAGTTCATTTGAATATCCATGTAAGAATAGCTTGGCACATTCACTTTGGCAATTAAAATTTTGGGATGGTGTGTGGGCAACGTATTTTCATCCGTACTTAAAAGCTCTTCATATAGCTTCTCGCCAGGACGTAAGCCTGTAAACTTAATTTCGATATCGCGGTCTACACGCATTCCACTTAGGGTAATCATTTTTTTGGCAAGATTAATAATCTTAACCGATTCTCCCATATCAAAGACAAAAACCTCACCGCCCTCTCCCATGGTAGCCGCCTCTAATACGAGTTCGCAAGCCTCAGGAATCGTCATAAAATAGCGCGTAATATCAGGATGCGTAACAGTTACGGGACCGCCGCGTTCAATTTGCTTTTTGAATAAAGGAATAACAGAACCATTTGAACCCAAAACGTTACCGAATCGCGTCGCAATAAATTTGGTATGCATGCCCTCCAACTGATTCATCGACTGTGTATACATTTCGGCAAATCGCTTGGTAGCGCCCATCACATTGGTGGGATTTACTGCTTTATCAGTAGACACCATGACAAATTTATCTACTGCATTTTCGGCTGCTAAATCGGCTAAAATACGCGTCCCTAAAATATTGATCTTAACGGCTTCGTAGGGATTTTTCTCCATCAATGGCACGTGCTTATAGGCTGCCGCGTGAAAAACAATGGAGGGCTTGTGCGTTCTGAAAATATAGGACATTCGATTGATATCAGACACGTCAGCTACCTTCACAACAATCTCTGTATTGGAAGGAATTCGGCCAACTAATTCATATTCTAAATCAAATAGCCCAGACTCTGCTTGGTCTACTAAAATAATTTTTGAAGGGAAATAGGCGATCAATTGGCGTACAATCTCGGAGCCAATAGAACCAGCAGCGCCCGTAACCAAAATAGACTTACTATTCATTTCCTCAGAAATCATCTTATTATTCATCTGAATTTCCTCTCGACCCAGTAAATCTTCAATTTTAACATTATGAATCTGATTGATCGCAAACTCTCCACCTACCCATTTGTCTACCGGAGGCAATGTTTTAACCACAACACCTCGATCCAAAAACACATCAGAAATTTTCCTCTTAGCCTGTATATTGATATTTTTTATGGCCATAATGACCTGAAGTCCTTCATAAGTATCAACAAACTTATCCAAGGCCTCGCCTAAATTAAATACGCGAATTCCTTCAATGGTTTTGCCAACTTTAGATTCATTATCGTCAATGAATCCAAGAACTTGATAATTTATTCCTCGGTCATTTTGAATCACATTTTTAGTCAATAAACCCGAATACCCCGCTCCATAAATCAATACTCCGACAGCTGGTTTAAACTCATTTATGAACGATTCGTAAAACTTTTTAACCATGAATCGAAGACTCACCATTAAAAACAAACAAATGAAAAAGTCAATAACTAAGATGGATATTGGCACGTAAATCAAAGTTTCCACATGCAAAAAATATCGAATTGCTAGTGAAATTATGGCGGCTACCATCGTGCCCGAAAAGATTGTTTTTAAGATTAAAACCGCATCTTCAATACTCGTATGTCGAATAATACCTGAATAGGTTTTGAAATATAGAAAGGTGATAAAACGAATGCTCAATAAGAAAACAAAGTGATAAATGAACACTTCTAAATGAAGTTCCTCATATCTAAAGTTTAAGCGTAGTGCAGTAGCTACTAAAAATGAGAATATGGCAATAATGACATCAATGGCAAGAACTAACCACCTTGAGAGGAATCGATTTGAATAACGACGAATGAATAAAGACTGAGTCATTGACTAATTTAAATCTATTTTAATTCAATCAACAAAGTTACCAATATATTCATAAAATGATACCAAAATTTATTAAACGGAAATCAATACTTAAATTAATTGTGAATCTCCCAACCATTGAACAACCCCTTCCTTATTATTCCACATCAAAACATCAATCATGGAAAGCCCATTGACAAACTCTTTTGTATTCCCCTGTGAATAGGGATTCAAATTGGGTTTCAAAAAATGCAAATCAATGCCTTTTTCTTTAAAAAAGCCTTTTTCGTATAATTCTTGGCCATTAACTGCGTTAATATAGCTGGATTCTCCTAGGGATTTTGTGATTTCAATCAGCCTTTCAGCACGGCCTAAATCCTCAGAAACAGATAATTGGGAACTCTGGTAGAATTTTTTTTCCAAACCCAGGTAGGCCCAAGTGG
This sequence comes from Cytophagaceae bacterium, assembly GCA_947460975.1. GTDB lineage: Bacteria > Bacteroidota > Bacteroidia > Cytophagales > Spirosomataceae > Aquirufa. The sequence continues at coordinate 8,813 of CANHGO010000002.1, read as the reverse complement.
CTTGAACACTTTCACTCGCTAAATCTGCCAAACTCTCAAATTTTCTATTCAAAACCTGCTCGACCAGGTCCCTGACCTCCGCATAATTTGGCGCTTTTTTATACGAAGAATCTAACTGATTCATGAATTTATTTGGAAATTCTTTCCCCCAAGAGACCGTTGATTCCCTGATGGTTTTATTTTGACTTTGTTTTTCTAAAGGAATCGTAAATAAAAATTCATCCCCTTGCATTAAAATTCTATTCCGATTGATCCAGCCTTTTTTAATAAACATCACATCATCATAAAAGACAAAATGATCGACCGCTTGAACTAATTGGAAATAGCCCAAATAAGGAAAAAAATAAGGTTGCATGATCGCTACCGCCATATTTTAGTTTTCGCCAAAGCCTGGCGCAGTTAAATTCACAATTTGGTCTGACTTCATGACGAGAACACGCTCATGCTTCACATCGGTCATATAACCTATCGCCGTGACATCGGCTATTTTCTCAACTTTCTCGAAATCTTTTTGAGATACAGTAAACACTAATTCATAGTCTTCTCCCCCATTTAATGCCGCGGTCAACGGGCTTAAATTGAATTCTGTGGCCGACAAATACGTTTCATCGTCAATGGGAATGTTTTTCTCAAAAATCCTGGCACCCGTATTTGAGGCATTACATAAATGAATAATTTCAGAAGCTAAACCATCTGAACAATCGATCATGGAAGTTGGCACCACCTCCATATCAGCCAACTCATGTAAAATATCAAATCGTGCCACGGGTTTTAATTGGCGCAATACCACATAACTTTTCCCATCCAACTCTGGCTGCATGGTTGGATTAGCTAAATACACCTGTTTCTCTCTTTCCAACGATTGCAATCCCATCAGCGCTCCTCCCAAATCTCCTGTCACACAAATCACATCGTTGGGCTTGGCACCGGACCTTTTGGTTAGGTTCTTTGAGTCAACCAACCCTAATGCGGATACAGAAATAATTAATCCTTGAGGAGAGGCGGTCGTATCCCCACCCACTAAATCCACTTTATATTCCTCACAAGCCTGTTGGATACCAGTATATAATTCCTCGACGGCCTCTACTGAAAAGCGATTGCTTAAACCTAATCCTATCGATATTTGAGTAGGTTTAGCATTCATCGCTGCTATGTCAGAAAGCGCCAAACTAACTATTTTAAAACCCAAATGGGGCAATGGAGAATAGGACAAATCAAAATGCACTCCTTCGATCAGTAATTCCGTGGTAGATACCACTTCCATGCCCTCCGCATGTAATGACGCGGCATCATCCCCTATGCCAATCGCAGTCCAGGATTGATGAGATGAAAATGGTTTAGCTAAACGCTCAATCAATCCAAATTCACCAACACTTCCAATTTCAGTTCTCTTTTCCATATAATAAAAAAGAGCCGCCTTTTTACGGGCGGCTCCTATTAAAGCATTTTTTTTAGGGATTTACTAGAGTCAAGGCTACTTTTTTATTGGTTGCCTTAATATAAGCTGTAGTCGTTTCTAAGGCTAAACTGGTGGCCGATGGAGTTCCGCTGATGGTTAATTCTAACGTGCCATTGGTTCCCGATGGTGCGCCTTCTGAACTTGTCAAACTAGTTAAAGTCAATTTTTTATTATCGGAAGACAATGAATAACTCCCTGTAAATTTTTTGCCATCAAATTCAGTCAAAGTGACGGAACCAGAAGTGCTTAAATCTAATTTAAATTGTGAATATCCAGCGACCAAATTAGTCGTTCCTCCTTTGGTATATTGGACCACGCCATCCCATGAAACTGTATTCGCCGACCAAACTTTTTTGACTAAATCAGCCACTGTAGGAGCCACTGGCGTAGGGGTAACGGGTGTAGGAGCTACAGGAGTAGGGTCGCTTTTTGAACTACAAGCACCCAAAAATAAGGCTGCCAAAAAGCTTAGAAATAAGATATACTGTTTCATAATATTAAAACTTATTTAATTCGTGTAAAATTAAAAATCTTTATTAAAAAAATGGTCTTTCAATGATTTTATTTAGCTTCGTGCTTGATATATTTTACTTTGGAAAATTCATTGCCCGTTTATACTAAATCACAATTAGCTTTACGAAATGGCCAGGACAAACCCGAAATTTGGGTAGCCTTTGCTGGTAAAATCTTTGATATGACAACGTCCAAGCTTTGGAAAAATGGTAAGCATTATGAGCATTGGGCAGGGCAAGATTTAACTGAGGAATTGGCTGATGCACCACATTCGGCCAAAGTTTTTGAAAAATTTGAACCTATAGGCCAACTAAAATAACCATGTTACTACTCATTGAAAGTGGTTCTACGAAAACGGAATGGAGGTTTATAGCCAAACCAGATGAGGCGTATGATTCGTTTTTTTCAGCAGGCATAAACCCCTATTATCAATCGGCCAGTGAGATCATTACTTCGCAAACGGAAGTCTCAACATGGCTTGTCGGTAAAAAAGTAGAACATCTATACTATTACGGTACCGGCATCACAGGAGAGGACAAAGCACAAATCATCCGGGAATTTTTATCCACGATCATTCAGGGGGCTAGCGTGCAAATTGAGAATGATTTAATGGCGGCAGCAAAAGCAAGTTGCGGTGACGAAAAAGGAATCGTATGCATATTAGGCACAGGGTCCAACTCAGGTTTTTTCGATGGTCAAAAAATAACCGAGCAAATACCACCGCTAGGATTTTGGTTAGGGGATGAAGGTAGCGGAGGTCACTTAGGCAAAGTGCTAGTTCTTAGTTACTTGCATCATGAAATGCCGGAAGAATTACGAACAAGCTTCATTGCCAGGTTTGGTGAGCTCAATAGGTTGGATGTTTTAGAAAAAGCCTATCGAGGCGAATTCCCCAATCGCTGGTTTGCAAGCTTTTCCAAATTTATATTTCAGCACCGAAGAGAACCTTTTTGTTATCGCTTAATCGAGCAGTCATTCCAACAGTTTTGCTCCTTATATATTTTAAAATATACGCATGCATTTGAAACCCCGATTCATTTTACGGGTTCCATTGCATTCTATTATTCCGATATTTTAAAAAGAGTTTTGAATGCCCATAAATTAAAATTAGGACACATTTCTGAAGCGCCAATGGCTGGTTTAACATTGTATTACAAAAATCAGCTTTGGCCAAAAACCAAATAAAAGTTGCATTTTTTCAAGAGTACGCATCAAATGAGGATATAATTTTTTAAATTGCATCACGCCTTTGTACATCAACAAAATAAATTCGTCAATGACACCTAGAGTTAAATCCATTGGTACGAAACAAAAAGCATTAAAAATCAATTTAGATCTTAGTGTCTACGGATCCTTCGCTGAAATTGGGGCTGGACAGGATGTTGCAGCTAATTTTTTCAAAGCAGGGGGAGCAGCTGGAACGATCGCCAAAACGATTTCAGCCTATGACATGGCTTTTTCGGATGCCATTTATGGGGAAGAAGCCTCAGGTAAATATGTGTGTGAGACGCGGTTGATGAAAATGTTAAACCGCGAGTACAAACTATTAAATGTTCGTTTAACTGAATCGGCCGATGAAAAGAGGTTTTTTGCCTTTGCAGATACTGTTTCGGCATTGAACTATCAAAAAACAAATGAAAGTCACGGTTGGATTGGACTTAGGTTTCAATTAAAGCCCAATGGTGCTTTTAATGATGTGGTGATTCACGTGAATATGCTGGATAATGATAATATATTACAACAGCAAGCGCTCGGGATCATTGGCGTAAATTTAATTTATGGCTGTTACACGCATCACAATAACCCTGAAACTCTTCTTTTATCCTTATTAGATGATTTGTCGACAGACCGGATTGAAATCGACATGATCCGTTTTGAAGGTCCCGATTTTAAAGACGTGGATAATCGATTAATGTCATTATACTTGGTTAAGCATGGCTATGCCCAAGCGGCAGTTTTCGGACCTGATGGCAATGTGATGCAACCCTATGATGCGCTTTCGAAAAAGCATATTGTAGCAATTCGTGGTCGATTTAGACCTGTGACAAATATATTCTTAGATATGCTTAAAAAAGGAGTTAAGCAATTTGAAAATGAGGCGGATGTGGATGATGATAAAATCTGTATTTTATCTGAATTAACGCTTCGGAATTTGGAAGATGGAACGAATCAAATTGACGAAAAAGACTTTTTGGACCGAGTGGATATTCTATGTTCTTTAGGCCAAACGGTTTTGATTTCTAACTTCCATGAATATTTCAAATTAGTCGCCTATTTGAGTCAATTCACAAAACTACGTATGGCGCTCATCATGGGTATGCCCAATTTAGAATATATTTTTGATGAGACGCACTATAAGGATTTACCAGGAGGTATTATTAGTGCATTTGCAAGTTTATTTGGTCAAAAAATAAAACTTTATTTATATCCTACATTAAATGAACAAGGTGAAATCATTCACTTAGATACATTTAAAACTGAGCCACATTTAGCGGGTTTATTGACCTATTTAAAGGACAATGAGAAGTTGGAGGACATCCAAAAATACGACGAAAAATTGATGACCATACGTACAGACAACGTATTAGGCATGATTCAACATGGCGTAGGAGATTGGGAAAAAATGGTTCCTGCCTCCGTAGCTAAGCAAATTAAGGAAAATCATTTGTTTGGGTACGCCAACCACTAACCTGCTTCTCAAAATCTTTGAGAAGTATAGGCCACACTAATTAAATGTTGGTTAGAATAAATCTACAAACTGGTCAAATAAATAACGGGAATCGTGAGGTCCAGGGGACGCTTCAGGATGATGTTGTACTGAAAAAGCTCTCCTTCCATGTACCTGAAGGCCTTCCACCGTTTTGTCATTTAAATTAACGTGTGTTAATTCGGCTTGTGAGCTACTCATTAATTCATCCATCATCACAGCAAATCCATGATTTTGAGAAGTTATTTCGGATAGTCCCGTGACTAAATTTTTGACAGGGTGATTTAACCCCCTATGACCATTGTGCATTTTATATGTCTTTAACCCACAAACTTGGGCTAAAATTTGATGTCCTAAGCAAATACCAAAAACAGGTTTGTCGCTGTCTAAAAAGCTAGAAACGGTTTCAACGGCATAGGGCATTACGGCTGGATCACCTGGTCCATTCGATACAAAATAACCATCTGGATTCCATTTTGAAATTTCGTCAAATGACGTTTTCGCTGGAAATACTTTGAGGTAACAACCCCGATCCGTCAGGTTAGATAATATGCTTCTTTTCACGCCTAAATCTAGGACAGCCACCCGGTGTGGAGCACTTTCATCTCCTAAAAAATAGGACTCTTGCGTACAAACTTGAGAAGATAATTCAAGGCCTTCCATGGAAGGGATTTTAGATAATTCTATTTTTAAGGTATCTAAATCAAAAATTTCAGACGAAATCAGGCAGTTCATCACCCCTTTTGTTCGGATGTGACGTACTAAAGCGCGTGTATCAATCCCTGAAATTCCAACGATTCCTGCGTTAGCCAAATAATCTTGAAGTGATCCATCGGAAGTGGCTCTTGAGTGTACGCTAGCAAATTCATTACAAACCATTCCGGCAATTTGCACTTGGTCTGATTCGGCTTCTCCTTCACTAATTACCCCATAATTACCAATATGGGCGGTCGTATTAATGATAACTTGGCCCGCATAAGAAGGGTCTGTGTAAATTTCTTGGTAACCTGTCATTCCGGTATTGAAACAAATTTCCCCGCCATGGGTCCCAATTTTACCAAGTGCCTTACCGTGAAAAAGAGTGCCATCATGTAAAAGCAAAACGGCTGGAGTGGATTCAGTGATTCTCATAAAATATGAACTATAAAATTTTGATGCTAAAATACGTAAAAAAAGGGCTTCAACAAATGCTGAAGCCCTTCAAAAAAATGTAAGAGAAATTAAGCGTCTTCTCCTTTTTCTTCTGTTGGCTCTTCAGTTGCAGGCGCATCCGTAGGCTCTTCTGCAGCTGGGGCTTCTTCAGCAACAACTTCCTCTACAGCAACTTCTTCAGCGGCAACTTCAGTTTCCGCTACTACTTCAGCAACTGGAGCTTCTTCAGCAACTTCTTCTACGACAACTGCATCTTCAACCACTTCCGCAGAAGGAGCTTCAGCAACAGGTGCGGCAGCAATAGCTTCAGTACCTTCTTCTTTCTTAGCTCCACCACGACGACTTCTACGCGTCTTACCTGCTTTTTCAGCAGATGCAGCTAACATAGTCTCGTTAAAGTCAACTAATTCAATGAAACAAATTTCGGCGTTATCACCTAGTCTATTTCCTAATTTAATAATACGAGTATAACCCCCTGGGCGATTAGCTACTTTCTCAGAAACGATTCCAAATAATTCCTTTACGGATTCTTTATTTTGCAAATAAGCGAAAACAACTCGACGATTGTTTGTCGAATCATCCTTTGATTTAGTAATTAAAGGCTCTACGTATTTACGTAGTTCCTTTGCTTTAGCTACCGTCGTTTCGATACGCTTGTGCAAAATTAATGAGGATGCCATATTGGATAATAAGGCTGCTCTGTGGGAAGCTGTTCTTCCTAAGTGATTGAATTTTTTACCGTGTCTCATTTTTGTATTTCGTAAGTTAAAAGCTCTTGCGAGCTGCGGTTAGTTTATTCACATGAATAAACCACCTATTACTTGATTAATTAATCTTCATCTAATCGATATTTGGCAACATCCATTCCGAATGTTAATCCTTTTTCATCGATTAATTGCTCTAATTCAGTTAATGATTTCTTACCAAAATTGCGGAACTTCATCATATCTGAGATTTCTAATTTAGCCAGTTCTCCAAGTGTACGAACATCTGCAGATTTTAAGCAGTTGTATGCACGAACAGAAAGATCTAAGTCAGCTAAAGAAGTTTTCAAAAGCTTGCGCATGTGAAGCATTTCCTCGTCTACTACATTATCTTCTTCAGCCTTAGGAGTCTCAAAAGTCATTGTCTGATCTGAGAACAACATAAAGTGTTGAATCAAAATGTAAGCAGCACCTTTTAGCGCATCTTCTGGATGGATAGAACCATCTGTTTCAATGTCTAAAACCAATTTCTCATAATCTGTTTTTTGCTCAACACGCGTATTCTCAATGCTAAATTTAACATTTTTGATCGGCGTATAAATCGCGTCGATAGCTATATGACCGAAAGGCAATTCGTTTGCACGAGGCTCATCTGCGGGTACATAACCACGTCCTTTTTCAATGAAAAGCTCAATATCTAATTCTTTAGAAGAATCAAGATGGCAGATCACTAAATCTGGATTTAAAACAGTAAAGTAAGGGGTAAATTTTGCGATATCTCCGGCAGTAATGGCTGTTTGGCCTTTTACTTTAAGAGTTACCTTATTCTCTAAAATCTCTTGTGCTTTCTTAAAGCGAATTTTTTTCAAATTCAAGATGATTTCAGATACATCTTCGTGAACACCTTCGATAGCAGAAAACTCGTGTAAAACACTTGATATTTTCACACTAGTGATTGCGTAGCCTTCCAGTGAGGAAAGTAAAATTCTACGAAGAGCGTTACCTATGGTAACACCGTAACCTTTTTCGAGTGGCTTGAACTCAAATAACCCGTGAAAGTCATCGGCTTTCTCCATTACAACTTTTTCGGGCATTTGGAATGCTAATATTGACATATTTCGTAGCTTAAAATGATACTGAAAAAACGTTATTGGTACTATTTAAAATCTCTAATAATTCGTTAATGATTACTTAGAGTATAATTCGACGATTGCCTGCTCATTAAAGTTTTCAGGAATCTGGTCTCTTTCTGGAAGGGCGATAAACTTACCTACCATTTCTACACCATCCCACTCTAACCAGTTAAAGCGTTTTGGAGAGCGACCATCTAAAGAAGTTGAAACCACCTCTAAAGATTTTGACTTTTCACGAACACCAATCAATTGGCCCGGACGTAACGAGTATGAAGGCACGTTAACCACTTCGCCATCCACATTAATATGCTTGTGAATAACTAATTGGCGAGCAGCACGGCGAGTAGGAGCAATGCCTAAACGATATACTACATTGTCTAATCTTGCTTCACACAATTTAATCAAGTTTTCACCTGTGATTCCCGCCTTTACAGCAGCTTTGTGGAACAGATTTTCGAACTGGCGCTCTAATATACCATACGTATATTTTACTTTTTGCTTCTCCTTTAATTGCAAAGCATATTCAGAAACTTTTGATCGTTTTCCTTTACCGTGCATTCCGGGAGCATAGTTTTTACGAGATAATGCTTTACTCGGACCAAGAATCGCTTCACCGAATCGACGTGCAATCTTGGATTTTGGACCTGTATATCTAGCCATCTTTTTAAAAGTCACTAGGCTTCTTGTGCCCAGTGAAGTAATTAGTTAAGTGAAAAAAAAGTGTTAGAGAAAATAATTACTAATTACCTAACACACAAAATAATCGTTAAACGCGACGACGTTTTGGAGGACGACATCCATTATGAGGCATCGGAGTAATATCACGTATCAGTGATACTTCGATTCCTGAGTTTTGGATGGTACGGATAGCAGACTCACGTCCAGCACCCGGTCCTTTTACAAAAACCTCTGCTTTTTTCATTCCAGCCTCGACAGCTACTGCAGCGCAGTTAGATGCAGCCATTTGTGCTGCATAAGGAGTGTTTTTCTTAGATCCACGGAAACCCATCTTTCCTGCTGAAGCCCAAGAAATCACTTGACCTGCTGAATTGGTAATGGAAATAATGATGTTGTTAAAGGAAGCTTTGATGTGTACTTGGCCTACTTGCTCAACTACAACAACTCTTTTCTTCGCTTTATCTTTT
>CANHGO010000001.1 GCA_947460975.1 Cytophagaceae bacterium | reverse complement strand
TTCATTGGTTAACTCCTCAATCCCTTTCCAATACCTCTTGTTCGAATTTTCCATATAATCTTTCTTATTCAGACTAAAATTGAATCTATTTTTCTAAAATTAATAATGACACTTAGAACATTCTAAGCCACCGATGTTTTGAACTTTTAAAGGCGTTTTGCTATCCTTATTATGTACCTCAACTAATTTATCATAATAGGCATTGCCTTTTGCATTAACGTCTGTTTGACGGTGACAGTCAATACACCATCCCATCGTTAAGGATGAACGCTGCTCCACCACTTCCATTTTCTCCACATCACCATGGCAGCTCTTACACTCAAGCGCCCCTACATTCGTATGTTGCGAGTGATTGAAATAAGCTAAATCAGGAAGGTTATGAACGCGAACCCATTGGATAGGCTCGTTTTTTTCTATAGCTGAGTAAATCTTTTGAATTTCTGGAGACTCTCTTTTGATCGCATTGTGGCAGTTCATACATATATTGGCCGATGGCACATTGGCTCCTTTTCCCTCGTAAACTCCTGTATGGCAATAGTTGCAATTAATCTGATATTCACCCGCGTGTAATTTGTGTGAAAATTTAATCGGTTGCTCTGGTGCGTATCCTTGGTGAATACCCACTCCGTAAGCTGCGTCGATGGTTGCTTTACCTCCTAATAATAAGACTAAAACAATAACGCCTGTTTTGATGGCCGAATTAGCGGCTAAAGATTTTGCATTTTCTGATAAGGATTGGAAAAATGGCTTTCCTGATTCGTTTGCCTCAGAACCTGAAAGTTTACCTAACGTATTTACGATCGACAATAAGGCAATGAGAACTAAAACCATGATAATTAAAAGACCCACTAACAAGAGTTCCATCATACCACCAGAGCTTGGAGCTGCTGCTGGAGCCGCACCTGCCACTGGAGCTGCACCTGCTGCCGGAGCCGCTGGAGCTGCATTCGCTGCATCGATGTAAGCAACAATTCCCTTGATTTGCCCCTCAGTGAAGTTGGGATACGGGGTCATCGCCGCCTTGTTATATTTGTTATACAAATCATTGGCATATTTGTCGCCTGATGCGATCATAGCCTGAGGATTATGGACCCAAGAAACGATCCATTCGATGGGACGTCGCTCAGAAATACCTTTTAATCCAGGGCCAACTAAAGCCTCATCGGATGTATTATGGCATGCCGCACAATTGTTTTTAAATAATGATTCTCCTTCGGCCGCATCTTGTGAATAAGATGCACTTGCTGTTGCAAATAATAAGGCTAATGAAAAAAGAAAGGTAACGAGAGTTGATTTTTTACAAAACATAAGCTTAGAATTCTCTATTTAATTCAGAGGCCAAAATTACTATCTGAAATAATAAGAAACAATTAATTGGCCATTCAATTTCAGGATTTTTTAAGGATTAGTCCCTTATTTAGAATTTTTTGAAATAAGCATAAAAGATTATTGAATTATTTTTAGCTTAAGTAGTAAAATTTTAACACAAACAAAAAAACCTTCGCTAGGAAGGTTTTTTGAGGTTTCGAGCGGATTCGAACCGCTGTAGAAGGTTTTGCAGACCTCTGCCTAGCCGCTCGGCCACGAAACCAATTAACTGGGACGCAAAAATAGCACTTTTTTGCTAATGGGCAAACGAATTATTTAAAATTCAGAATTTATGGATTGAATCGTGGGCAAATTTGTCTGTCAAATTTAACCTAGCGTAAACACCGTAATTTCTGGTGGCATACCTACTCGGCCAGGATATCCTAAATACCCATATCCGCGATTCACATAAATCTGCTGTTCACCATCTTGATATAGCCCTGCCCATTGCTTATATACGTATTGTGCTGGGGACCATTTATAATTGCCAATCTTCACACCAAATTGTGTTCCATGCGTATGGCCTGCAAAAGCGACATCAATATCCTTGAATTTCTTGGTTACTTCGGCATTCCAATGAGTTGGATCGTGTGAAAGAAGCAATTTAGTAGAAGCTTCTTCCGTACCGGTATAGGCCTTTCCTAAATTACCATACCATGGGAAACGACCCACGCCAATATTTTGCACTCCTATGATGGCTAATTTTTCACCGGACTCTTCGATGAACCGATGTTCATCCATTAATAAATCATAGCCCATTAATTCGTGGGCTTTCATCAAATCTTTTAAATTTTGCTTTTTGGCTGCTGGGGAATTCCAACGAACATAATCTCCATAGTCGTGGTTTCCTAAGGTGCTAAAAACTCCTAAGGGGGCTTTTAATTTTGAAAAGATCTCAAAATAATCTTTTACTTCTTTGGCCTCATTATTGACCAAATCTCCCGTAAAAAAGATCACATCTGCCTTCTCACGCAACATCATTTCGACTCCCCCTTTGACGGCTGTTTTATTGAAAAAGCTTCCTGTATGAATATCAGAAACTTGGGCAATTCGCATGCCTTTGAAAGCTTTAGGGAGATTTGGGATTTTTAAGGATATTTTTTCAACGCGATAATCATGCGCACCAGAAATGATTCCAAAGGCAAATGTGGCGGCTGGTACGGCGCCAACGGCCAATGCGGCTTTGGAAAGAAATTCGTTTCTGCTAATATTTCCCGGAGCATATTCGTCGGAGCTAATGCGCATTTTTACATTTTGGAAGGACCAACGAATGATGCGGGTAATGTCCTCAATCAATAAAAATATGATGATGAATAATTTGGTGATCACACTAATCATCACCATGGCCATAAAAGTTATTCGAATTTCGTTTTTCCAAAAACTTAAGGGTAAGAAATTATATGCCCAAACTCCAGCAATGATCAAACCCGTAAAACCCCAATATCCATATCGGGTAAATACCTGTATTTGAGCAGATGATTGTTGGGTTGCCGTGCGAAATGCTTGCCAAACATAATAATCAATCGCAAAAATGATAAGTGATAAAAAGGGAACAAAAAACAATTTATTCATAGGATGGTGCTCGCTAATGTGATTTACAACTAAATTTGTTGTTCATTTGTTCCAAAGGTGCAAAAAATTATGAAAAAAAACATCAGTATTTACGGGGGCGGTTGGGTAGGTGCACCTTTAGCATTTAAATTAGCGTTAGCGGAATTCGAAGTAACCGTCTCAGCATCGTCTGCTCACAAACAAGCCAAACATCCTAACATTAAGGTGGTGGAATTTAGGGCAGAGCCCAATATGGAGAAGGGCCTTTGGGATGAGATGAATCAGTCTGAAATTCAAATTTGGGCGATACCTCCGCGTAGAAAAAAGAATTCAGAAGAATTTTATTTACAAATATTGCAGGATTGGCTCAGCGTTTTGGATGAGAAGATTGTGAAAAAAATCATTTTTCTTTCGTCCACTTCCATCTATCAAAATGTTTCTGATATCGTGGATGAAAAATCCTCCATAGTCGAAACTTCGCTGATGGCCCAAGCTGAGTCATTGATTCAGGCGTCTAAAATACCTAGTGTTACTTTACGATTAGGGGGTTTAATGGGGGGAGATCGATTTGTTGCCAAATATTTCTCAGGCCGTAGAAACGATGGGGCAAATTGTCCGGTCAATTATGTCCATAAAGATGATGTGGTTGCACTTTGTGCGCTAACTGTAGAAAAAATTAATAAGGGTATTTATAATATAGTAGCGCCTATTCATCCGACAAAAGGGGAGGTCGGCGAAAACGATATCGAAAAACGCAATATGCCTGCGGGAACTTGGGACTATTCACAGCCCTGTTTAGGAGGCAAAATTGTTTCCGGGGAAAAAATAACGAAGGAGTTAAAATATCAATTTAAGCATCCTGACCCGATGGAGTTTTAATCAAACGATTAGCTTTTGTAGAGACGCGATACCTCGCGTCTAATTCTTCCCAAAAAAGGAATTTATTTGGGCTAAAAAATCGTAAAATTTAGCTGAAAAAATATAGATCTAAGACCCTCATTTCAAGCTTTACTAACTTTTAAAAAGTTAGTAAAGCTAAAGAATTTCGCCCATATTAGCCTTTTAAAAACTGATATTCAAGAACAAGAAGTTGATATAATTAATTTTACTATTGTGGGTCAATAGTCAGATAATTGAGCTCAGTAATGGCCAACCACGCCATCAGTCCGGGTCCGATTTCCAAAGCTTCTTCATCGATATCAAAGGTTGGCGTATGCACCCCACTGACGATTCCGCGAGCCTCATTGCGAGTCCCTAAACGGTAAAAACATGCATCTACGTGATGCGTATACCAAGCGAAATCCTCCGCCGCCATCCAAATATCTAGGTCGATAACCTGATCCTTGCCCATGTATTCAATCGCCGCTTCTTTCATGCGCCGGGTTAGCGCAGGATTATTTTGTAAAAAGGGATAGCCTTTTAATACCTCGAATACGCAAGTACCGCCCATCGCCTCGGCCATTCCTTCGGCTAATTTTTTCATTTTTGCCAAGCCATCCGCGCGCCACTCTTCATCCATCGCCCGGAAAGTGCCTTGGATTTTAACCTCATCAGGAATGATGTTGGTCGCTCCCAAACCCTCGATTTTTCCAAAGGTTAACACCGATGGTAATCTTGGATTTTTATTTCGAGAAATGATTTGTTGCATGGCCACAATGATGTGCGAAGCAATCAAAATCGGATCTACGCAAATATCTGGCATGGCGCCATGGCCACCTTTTCCTTTCACCGTCAAGTACAACTCATCCGCGCTGGCCATGTACATACCTTCCCGAAAACCGATTTTCCCCACCGGGATATTCGGAGCGACATGTTGGCCTAAAATCCCAGCCGGAACCGGATTTTGCAAAGCACCATCCTGAATCATAACGCTGGCTCCCCCAGGTGCTTTTTCCTCCGCAGGCTGAAAAAGCAATTTTATCGTCCCCTCAAATTCTCCACGTATTTCTTGTAATATTTTCGCCGTGCCGAGCAAAGAAGAAGTATGTACATCATGTCCGCAAGCATGCATAACGCCTTCTCGTTTGGATTTATAAGGCACATCATTTGCTTCAAAAATGGGCAACGCGTCCATGTCGGCGCGTAAAGCAATCACACGTTTCGTTGGATTTCGGCCTTCTATCATGGCAATTAGCCCTGTATTAGCGATGCGCTCTGCTTGAATTCCCATGGAATTGAGTTGAGCCAACACATAGGCCTGAGTCTCTACTTCATGGTAAGAAAGTTCAGGATTTTGATGTAGGTGATGGCGATTTCCGATCACAGCCAACGTATTTTTCTGGGCTATTTCCTTAATCTTTTCAATCAGCTGGGACATGTGTTTTTTCTTTTTTTTGCAAATCTACAAAGAATGAACAATACCCTCGAACCCTGTGGACAAAAGCGATTAAAAAAATATTATTTTTCTTTGGAATTGATGTCAATCATTTGATAATTTTCTTACCTTTAAAACGAGTAGAGGATTTGCGAAAAAAGCAAAAAATAATTTTTGTATATGAGTCAGAAAGTGTTAGTTCTCAATCAAGATTACAGTGCCCTCACGATTTGTTCGATGCCCAAAGCATTCTTGTTGGTTTACCTAAACAAGGCCGAATTAGTCGCCGAATCAAGCACTGCAAAATTGCACTCGATCTCACAAACTTTCCCTTTCCCCTCTGTCATTCGCCTACATCGATATGTTTATTTTCCATACAAAGGCGTCGTTTTAACCCGACAAAATATTTTTAAGCGCGATGCGAATACATGTCAATATTGCGGATCTAAAGACCATTTGACATTAGACCATGTGATGCCAAAATCCAGGCAGGGAAGAACTTCTTGGGATAATTTGACGACTGCTTGTAAATACTGCAATTCGAAGAAGGGAGACCTTACCCCGGAGGAGGCAGGAATGCATTTAGCACGCCATCCTTTCAAACCATCTTTTGTTATGTTTTTGCGAAATTTTTCCGGAATTTTGGACCAACAATGGATTCCGTTTGTGGGATCTAAAAGAGAACCCATCTATTAAGTATGAAAATTTCATTTATTGGCGCAGGAAATGTGGCTTGGCATTTATCTCAAGCATTTGAAAATGCAGGAAATTCTGTTCAAGAAGTTTTCAGTCGAGACCCCAAAAAGGCCAAAGAATTAGGTAGTTTTTTATATAATGCACGGGTACAAGAACATTTAGATTTTTCTGAATCCACATCAGAAGTGTTCTTTATGTGTATACCTGAGTCCGCATACCCCCAAGTTTTACCGGAGCTTATATTGCCCAAATATGGAATTTTAGTCTTGGTTTCAGGCACAGCCCAATTGGCAGAATCGATGCTTTTGTACGATCCACTTCGGGAAAGTATGAATCAGATTGGGGTATTTTTTCCAGTCCAGCATGTCCTAACGGGGAGAAAATTAAATCTTTCAAATACTCCTATATGTGTTGAGGTGCTGGTGGAAGAGACGGAAACCAGCTTGTTGGCTCTTGCCAAAGATGTGTCCGATGCGATTTATTTAGTCAATGGAGATGAACGAAAAAAGATTCATTTGGCGATGTTGATGGCGGGTACTTTTACACAGCAACTATGGAACCAGGCGAAAGAATTGTTGACCTCAATTGAATTAGAACCTCAGTTAATCCAAGGGGTTGTCGAAAATTACATGAAGTCATTTTTCTCGAATCATCCTATTTCTCCGGCTCAAGAAGCCGCAAAATTACAAGATGGGAGAATGGTCATGGACCAACAATCACTCATTGATCGTCCAGAAATGCAAGAAATCTATAAACAGATGTTGGCCTTAATCAAATCCCAATCACTTGATTAGCGGTCGGTCCATCTCTTGAATGACACGGACTTTGCTGAATCCTAAAATAATCGTGTGAGCCACTGGATGGATAAAAATGTAAAAGAGGCTATCGCCACTTGCATTTTTCTGTATGCTGGGTGGAATTTCTTGTTGGATTGATTGACTATAATCCAATGCATCTAAAATTTCTTTGATTTTTTGATCACCCACTTGGGTTTTGAGTTCGGTGGCTTTTCCTACGAGAATTGAAATTCCATATTTTTTTGAAAGGCTTGCCAAGTCCAAAGCCGATTTTTCACGTAGCTTTTTTTCTATTTCTTTTTGAACACCTAAGCCCCAAGTATCTACCTGGTTTACAATTTGTTCTGGAAGCACGCGCTTAACCTGTTTGGCTTTCATTTCTTTTACTGCAGCAGCCGTATCAATGCGTGTTGTAAAGTCACAGGAGCTGAATCCTAAGATAAAAAAGAGCAAGAAGAGTTTTGATAGGGACATAATAAAAAAGCGTTGCGCAAAGGTATTCAACTAATTGTTATCTTTGCAAAAATTTTTAAAATAGAAAATCATGCTTGAGCAGTTGGAGGCCATTAGGGAACGTTTTTTAGAAGTGGAGCAACAGATCGCCATGCCGGAAGTCGTATCAGACTTAAAGAAATTTAAAACATTAAGTAAGGAATATAAGGATTTGCAAAAAATTGTTGATCAGTATGCTACCTATTTAAATTTATTGAAGTCGATCGAGGAGGCAAAGGATGTTATTGCCACAGAAAAGGACGAAGATTTTAGGGATATGGCCAAGGCGGAGTTGGACGAATTAGTTCCAGCTGAGAAGGATATGAATGAGGTTTTAAAAGAGATGTTAATCCCTCGGGATCCGAATGACTCCAAAGATTGTATTTTGGAAGTTCGAGGAGGTACCGGTGGGGATGAAGCCAGTATTTTTGCAGGTGATTTATTTAGAATGTATCAGCGCTATGCTGAAAAGATGGGGTGGACTTTCCAAATCATGGATTTTACGGAAGGGTCGGCCGGCGGATATAAAGAGATTATTGCCTCGGTTCAAGGCGAGGATGTATATGCCAAAATGAAATTTGAGTCGGGTGTTCACCGCGTTCAGCGGGTACCAGCGACTGAATCTGCAGGTAGAATTCATACGTCGGCCGCTTCGGTGGCTGTGATGCCAGAGGCGGATGAAGTGGATGTGCAGATTAATATGAGTGATATTAGAAAGGACACTTTCTGTTCGTCTGGCGCGGGTGGTCAGTCGGTGAATACGACTTATTCAGCAGTGCGTGTGACGCACATTCCCTCTGGGCTTGTGGTTCAATGCCAAGATGAACGTTCTCAAATTAAGAATTTTGATAAGGCCATGACCGTGTTGCGTTCAAGACTTTATGAAATTGAGTTGGCCAAACGTAATGCAGAAATTGCCGGTGCGCGAAAATCCTTAGTTGGTTCGGGGGACCGCTCCGATAAGATAAGGACGTATAATTATCCACAGGGTCGTGTGACCGATCATCGCATCGGATTGACAGTTTATAATTTGCCAACCGTCTTGGACGGAGAAATAGGTGAATTTATTGAGCAATTGAGGATTGCGGAAAATACGGAAAGACTAACGGAGGGCGCTGCGTAAGATTTATTTAAGCCTTTTCAAGTTTAAAGCTGAAGTTAGTTCCTTTGTCAACTTTAGAGATGACCGTGATTTGGCTTCCATGAGCTTTCACGATGTGTTTGACGATCGATAAGCCTAAGCCAGAACCACCACTCATTTTAGCCCTACTTTTATCCACTCGGTAAAAGCGTTCAAATAATCTGGGTAGATGTTCAGCAGGAATTCCTGGCCCATTATCTTTCACTGAAATTTGAAGATTTTTCTTTCGTTCTTCGATCAACACATTCACCTTGCCTTCCTGATTTCCATATTTGATCCCATTCTCAACTAAATTAACCAGCACCTGTTCCATGCGTTGGCCATCTGCTTTGACTAATAGGGGACCTTCCTTGCCGGTCAACTTCAATGACACTTTTTTTGATTTGGCTTTCGCTTCTAATTGTTCAAAAATATCCAAAATGATGGGGCGCAAATCGATCGATTTTTTGTCGATCTTAATGGCACCCGTTTCTATCTGAGAAACGGTCAACAAGTCTTTCACTAAAACATCTAATCCATCGAGACTCTTTGCCGCTTTTTCTAAAAATTTGGTTCTAATTTCAATACCTTCTTCGGGATTATCTAGCAGAGTATGCACAAAACCTTGAGCGGCAAAAATGGGGGTTTTCAATTCATGTGATACATCCGCTAAAAATTCTTGTCGGTATTTAGCTGATTTTCTCAATTCCTTCACCTCATCTTCTTTGGTCGTAACATAGGAGTTTAATTCTTCCGTTAATAAGGCAATGGGATTGTCTTTTTCGATCAATTGAGACCGAGGGATGACAGAAAAATTCTTCTTTTTTATTTGTTTGATACGGTCATATAACAAATTAACCTCCTTGAAAACTAAATAGTCCAAGGCAAAATAAATGAGAATAGTTCCAAAAATCAGACAACTAGTAAAACACACAAATAGGGTGGCTGTATCTGAGGTGGGTAAAAACGAAATGAAGGCAGTCGTTACTCCGGCAATGACAATAGCTAGAACAAGGGATAGGTATTTTGGACTTAGCATATCAGGTATTTTGCTAAATTTCCTAAAAAATTAGGAAAATCCCTATCTAAATCATTCAAAATCTTTTGATTAAACCCTCTTCCAAGACAAATTTTGTACCTTTACACTTTGAAAGGAATCACATGGAATTAAATTTACTAAGTGCTATTTCTCCCGTGGACGGGAGGTATCGTCGACAAACAGCTGTTTTGGCGCCTTATTTTTCTGAATTTGGTTTAATTCAATACCGCGTTCGCGTTGAAATCGAATACTTTATTGCACTTTGTGAAATCCCATTAAAACCGTTAGCTAGTTTTCCTACAGGCGCTTTTGTTGACCTACGAAATTTATATCTCCAATTTTCTGAGGCGGATGCGCAGTGGATTAAGGAAAAGGAGAAGATCACCAACCATGACGTCAAGGCGGTTGAGTATTTTATTAAAGAAAAAATGCTTTCGCTTTCTGAAAAGCACGGGGACTTGTCGGCCTACGTAGAATTTATTCATTTTGGATTGACCTCTCAAGACATCAACAATTCAGCTATCCCGATGTCCATCGCGGAGGCACATCATAACGTTATTTTACCTACTTATATTTCAGTCATTGAAATCCTTTCTAGCTATGCAAAGGATTGGAAAGATATTCCATTGCTTGCACATACACATGGCCAGCCCGCGTCACCTACTCGGCTTGGCAAGGAAGTGATGGTATTTGTGGAAAGGTTGAATCGCCAATTAGACCTTTTGGCTCAAATTCCTTTTACGGGAAAATTTGGCGGCGCTACTGGAAATTTCAATGCACACCAAGTCGCTTTTCCGGATATAAATTGGCCCCAATTTGCCGCGAAATTGCATAGCAATTTAGGCATTGTACGATCCAAGTATACGACACAAATTGAACATTACGATAATTTGGCAGCCTATTTTGATGGCTTAAAAAGGTTGAATACGATTTTAATTGACCTTTCTCGCGACGTATGGCAATACATTTCCATGGGTTATTTTAAGCAAAAAATTAAGGAGGGAGAAATAGGTTCTTCTGCCATGCCTCATAAAGTAAACCCCATTGATTTTGAAAATGCGGAGGGTAATTTGGCCTTATCAAATGCCACTTTCGAGTTCTTATCAGCAAAATTACCTATATCTAGGTTGCAGCGCGACTTAACAGATTCTACTGTTTTAAGGAATGTGGGGATGCCTTTGGCGCACACGTTGATTGCCTTGAATTCATTACAAAAAGGATTAGGGAAGTTGGAATTAAATGAATCAAAAATCACTCAGGATTTAGAGGATAATTGGGTTGTCATTGCAGAAGCGATACAAACAGTACTTCGTAGGGAGTCCTATCCAAAACCGTATGAGGCGCTCAAGGATTTAACGCGTCATCATGGCAAAATAGATCAAGCTGTTTTTCATCAATTTATTGATGGCTTAGCGGTTAGTGAAGCGATCAAAAATGAATTGAAATTGATCTCTCCGTTCAATTTTGTTGGCCGAGACGAAAATTAAGATATGAACCAACGATTGATGCATATTGCTTTGGTGGTGGCTGATTATGATGAGGCGATTGCTTGGTATACCCAAAAATTAGGTTTCAAATTAATTGAAGATACGACATTGAGTGAGGTGAAGCGTTGGGTTTTAATCCAACCACCTGTAGAGGGGAGCTGCCAATTGCTTTTAGCGAAGGCCGCGACAGAGGAACAAAAATCGAGAGTTGGTAATCAAACAGGAGGGCGTGTATTTTTATTTTTACACACGGATGATTTTGAAAGGGATTATGAAAATTTGCGCCAACAAGCCATCACGATTGTGCGTGGGCCTTCGCAAGAGGAATATGGTAAAGTCCTTGTTTTCGAGGACTTGTATGGAAATTTGTGGGATTTAATAGGTTAAAGTTTTTATTTAATAGATTTCATTTTACATTTGTAAAAATTATAACAAAATGATAAAAGCAGCATACAACAAAAACGGTTGGCAAGGGTAATAAACCCTTGAACAGTTTTGCTGTGTGCACATATGATATGTTTTACAAAGGCTTGCTGTTCTCAGTAAGCCTTTTTTTATTAATTTGTATTCAATTTAGAAACATGTCTACGACACAAAAAATACATATAAAAACGAGTAGAAAAACGCTTTTGGCCGATACGATGACGCCGATAGGCTTATTTCTTAAAATTCGGAAGAATTTCAAAAACTCGGTGATTTTGGAATCTGCTGATTACCATGGCCGTGAGCATGGTTTTTCTCATATCGCTTTTGAGCCGATTGCCAGTTTTACATTAGATCAGTCGGTGGTGGTTCAAAAATTTCCGGATGGTAGTGAGGAGACATTTGTGTTGGCGTCGCGCCAACAAGCCATTATGGCTTTAAAAAACTTTTCTGATCGTTTTTCTTTTACAAAGGAGGCGGGAGATTCGCCCATGGCCAATGGACTTTTTGGTCATATATCGTATGATGCGGTTCAATATTTTGAAGACATCGAGATGAGGGGCAAAAGCAAGGAAACCGAAATTCCGTCCATTCGCTATTTTGTATATCGCTATGTGTTAGCCTTTAATCATTTTAATAATCAATTATCTTTTTATGCCCATAGCTATGACGGAAGCGAGCCTTCCTTGGGAGCTATTGAACATGTAATTAATCAGCCTGCGGAGGCATTGGGAAAATTTCAACGCCAAGGAGAAGAACTTAGTAACTTGACCGAAGACCAAACTCGGGAAATTGTTCACACCTGTATAAAACATTGTTTGCGCGGGGATGTATTCCAAATTGTTCCTTCTCGCAGGTTTAGTCAAAATTATCAAGGAGATGATTTTCAGGTGTATAGGGCTTTACGTTCCGTGAATCCATCGCCATATTTATTCTATTTTGATTATGAGGAGTATCGTATTTTTGGTGCGTCTCCAGAGAAGCAAATTAAAATTGACGGAGATTTAGCTGAAATTCATCCAATTGCGGGCACATTTAGGCGTTCTGGGGATGATGCGCGTGATGCGGAATTAGCTCAGGCATTGATTGCCGATCCCAAAGAATCAGCGGAACATGTCATGTTGGTGGACTTAGCTAGAAATGATTTAAGTAGAAGTGCTGAAAATGTGAAGGTGGAAACTTTTAAGGAGGTTCAGTTTTTTTCCCATGTTATTCACTTGGTTTCCAAGGTGACTGGACACATGCAAAAAGGGGTTAATTCGCTCCAATTAGTTGCCGACACTTTTCCGGCGGGAACTTTAAGTGGGGCGCCAAAGCACAATGCGATGACGATTATTAATCGGTTAGAGCCCACGAACCGTGCCATTTATGGTGGGGCGATTGGCTTTATGGATTTTGAAGGCAATTTTAATCATGCGATTGCGATCAGAACATTTTTAAGCAAGGGCCAAACACTGTTTTTTCAAGCGGGAATGGGCGTGGTAGCTAAATCAGTGGTGGCTAGTGAAATGCAGGAAATACATAATAAATTGGCCGCTTTGCGTAGGGCATTAGAAGTGGCGGAAACTTTATCCTAGATTGATATGAATGTATTAGTGATTGATAATTATGATTCTTTTGTGTACAACCTGGTCTATCTTTTGAAGGAACTGGGGGCAAAAGTGGATGTTTTTCGGAATGATAAAATCTCATTGGAGCAAGTGGCTGCCTACGATCAGATTTTACTTTCGCCGGGTCCAGGCATTCCATCTGAGGCGGGAATCATGTTGGATTTATTGAAGGAATATAAGTCTAGCAAAAAAATATTAGGAGTTTGTTTGGGGCATCAGGCGATTGGCGAGGCCTTTGGATCCGAATTGCAAAATATGGGTGAGGTCCTGCATGGGGTGACTACGGAATGCGTGGTGACGGATCCGAGTGAAAAATTATTTCAAGGAATACCCACTCGTTTTGAGGTATGTCGGTATCATTCCTGGACGGTTGTTCCTGAAACGATGCCGGAAGATTTAAAAATTACGGCTGTGGATGATAAAGGATTTGTGATGGCGGAGGCGCATCAAAAGTATGATCTTCGTGGAGTGCAATTTCACCCTGAGGCATATTTGACCCAACATGGATTACAGATGATTAAAAATTGGTTGAAATAACAATGAAAAAAATATTAGAGAGACGTGTAGAAGGTGAATCCCTTAGTGAACAAGAGGCTAGGGATATGATGTTGAAAATTGGGCAAGGCGAGATAAATCCAAGCCAAATTTCTTCATTTTTATCATCTTATTGGTATCATCCGATTCAAGTAGCTGAGCTCAAAGGATTCGTATCAGCGATGATGGAATTAGCGGTGACTGTTGATTTATCTGAATTTGATGCCATGGATGTTTGTGGTACGGGGGGTGACGGGAAAGACACGTTTAACATTAGTACCACTTCGTCGTTTGTGATTGTAGGTGCGGGCCAGAAAATTGCCAAGCATGGGAATCACGGTGTTTCTTCCTCGGTGGGCTCGTCGACTGTTTTGGAATTTTTGGGTTTGAAGTTCAATAGTGATGTTAAAATTTTAAAACGTAAAATGGATTCTGCGGGCATGTGCTTTTTACATGCGCCATTATTTCATCCGGCGATGAGGTTTGTGGGTCCTATTCGAAAAGAGCTGGGGATGAAAACCTTTTTTAATTTATTGGGACCTTTGTTGAACCCCGCTCGGGTCAATAAGCAATTGACCGGCGTGTATTCGCCTTCAGCTTTTGAATTATATGCAGGCTTTTTTAAGGAGAGTCAAAATAAATATGGAATTGTTTATTCTGAAGATGGATATGACGAGATTTCATTGACGTCATCATTTCGTTTGACGACACATGCAGGAGAAAAAGTGTACCAACCTGCTGATTTAGGTTGTTCGCAGGTACAGCAATCAGATTTGTATGGGGGAGCAAATGTAGAGGAATCAGCCAAAATGCTGTATAAGATTTTACAAAGAGAGGGAACAGTGGCGCAAACACAAGCTGTTTTGGCGAATGCGGGGGCTGCTTTATGGGTAGCGGAAAAGTCGGCAAGCTTCCAGGACGGATATTTAATGGCGAAGGAGTCACTTGAAAGTGGTCGGGCTTTTCAGGCGTTTAAGAAGTTTATAATGGATTAAATAGACGGAAAAAATAGACGCGAGGTATCGCGTCTCTACATGTTATGACGTGATAATCACGTTGGGTATAAGAAACATAAAATGAGCATTTTAGATCAAATTATTGCGAAGAAAAGGGAGGAGGTTGCGGCATGCAAACGGTATAAATCCGTGGCTGAATTAGAGAAGCAGGGGTATTTTGCGCGCGCTTGCCATTCCTTGTCGATGTCTTTAATTGCGCCAGCATCTACCGGAATTATTGCCGAATTTAAACGTAAGTCGCCATCCAAAGGAATCATCAATGATCGAATGGGTGTGGATGAAGTGACGAGAGGATATGTGGAAGCTGGTGCTGCATGTTTGTCGGTGCTGACGGATGAGCATTTTTTTGGCGGTACTTATGCAGATTTTGAATTAGCGAGAAAGACGAATCCGGGAACGCCTTTGCTGCGTAAGGATTTTATGATCGACGAGTATCAAATTATTGAGGCTAAATCGATGGGTGCGGATGTTGTTTTGTTGATAGCCGCCGCATTAAGTCCTTCCGAAGTTAAAACATTAGGAACCTTAGCGCGTTCTTTAGGCATGGAGACTTTGTTAGAGGTACATGACCAAGAAGAATTGGATCGAAGTGTGGGGGATTACATTTCGGTTGTGGGCGTAAATAATCGAAATTTGAAGAATTTTTCGGAGCAAAACGTGGAGGCCTCAAAGGTATTGTCGGATAAAATTCCGGCTCAATTTGTGAAGGTTTCTGAAAGTTGTATATCGAGTGCTGAGATTATTAAGGAGTTGAAAACATATGGATATCGCGGGTTTTTGATTGGCGAAAGTTTTATGAAAACGACGAATCCTGGGGCTGCTTTAACTGAATTTTTAAAATAGGTGCGATGAAGTGGAAGGTCTGCGGTATGCGAGATTTAGGGAATGTTGAGGATGTCGCTGCATTTGAGCCAGACTTTATGGGATTTATTTGGGCCCCAAAATCGCCCAGGTATGTAGGGGAGGATTTTATAATTCCTGACTTGCCAACTAATATAAAGGCCGTTGGGGTATTTGTGGACGCATTCGTAGAGAAAATAGCTGAAATGGCGAAAAGGTCCGGTTTTGAATGGGTCCAATTGCATGGCCAGGAATCGGCCAATGACATATTGAAATTAAAGTCTTTGGGACTGAAAGTGATCAAGGCTATTTCCGTGAACAATGAAAATGATTTGTTGGACTGTGTGGGGGAGCCGGATTTATTTTTATTGGATACGAAAAAGGGGGAACAGGTGGGTGGAACGGGAATAACATTTGATTGGACTATAATGAAGGCATATAAAAAGTCCATTCCGTTTATATTGGCCGGCGGATTAGGGGAGGAAAATGTGGCAGAAGCGATATCTTTGTCGGCGCAATTTCCCATCTATGCGCTTGATTTTAATAGTAAATTAGAGTCCATGCCTGGATTTAAGAATATAGAAAAAGTTAAAAATATTTCAAAAATAATTGACAGATGATCGATGCAGGAATATCTTTTCATGTGAGTGAAAAGGGTTATTATGGTGATTTTGGGGGAGCTTTTATCCCTGAAATGTTGTATCCCAATGTAGAGGAATTGCGTTTACATTATTTGGAATACATGATGGAACCTAGCTTTCAAAAGGAATTTCATTTCTTATTGAAGGATTTTGTGGGCCGACCGACTCCCTTGTTTAAGGCGGAGCGATTATCGGCTAAATACAACACCCAAATTTATTTGAAGCGGGAGGATTTGTGTCATACGGGTGCTCATAAAGTAAATAATACGATCGGTCAGATTTTGATGGCTAAGCGATTGGGCAAGCATAAAATTGTGGCTGAAACAGGTGCTGGACAGCATGGAGTGGCAACGGCTACGGTTTGTGCTTTGATGGGTATGGAGTGTATTATTTACATGGGGGCCATTGACATAGATCGTCAGGCGCCTAATGTGGCTCGAATGAAAATGCTAGGGGCTTCTGTTGTTGCCGCGCAATCCGGGTCAAAGACTTTGAAGGATGCTACCAATGAGGCGATGCGTCATTGGATTAATCATCCGGTCGATACACATTATATCATTGGTTCCGTGGTGGGGCCGCATCCTTATCCTGATATGGTTGCCAAATTCCAATCGGTTATTTCGGAGGAAATCAAATGGCAATTACAAGAGAAGGAGGGACGCGATTACCCAGATTATATATTAGCTTGTGTGGGAGGGGGTTCAAATGCTGCGGGAGCATTTTATCATTATTTAGATGAACCGCGAACCGCCTTAATTGCTGCGGAGGCGGCTGGTCAAGGTATTTCAACGGGCCATTCGGCTGCGACCACTTTTTTGGGGAAACCCGGTGTTTTGCATGGATCCAAAAGCTTGTTGATGCAAACGGAAGATGGCCAAGTGATTGAGCCTTATTCGATTTCGGCGGGCTTGGATTATCCAGGAATTGGGCCTTTGCATGCTCATTTGGCTACATCTGGCCGAGCGAAGTTCTTTGATATTACAGATGATGAAGCGTTAGATGCTGCCCTAGAATGCTCGATGCTGGAGGGGATTATCCCCGCATTGGAAACGGCGCATGCGCTTGCGGTGTTTGGAAAATTAGGAGCAAAGCCAGATGAAATTTCGGTTGTCAATTTATCAGGAAGAGGGGATAAGGATTTGGCGACATACCAAGAAAAATTAAAATTGAACCAGTAATATGAATCGTATATCAACGTTATTTAAATCAACTCAGGAGCCTATTTTAAATATATATGCAACGGCGGGCTATCCTAATTTTGGAGATACCATGCTGGTTTTAAATGCATTGCAAGAAGGGGGAGTTGATATTATTGAAATTGGGATGCCTTATTCTGATCCGGTGGCGGATGGGGAGACGATCCAACAATCAAACCAAGTTTCTTTAGATCAAGGTATGACCGTGACGCATCTGTTTGATCAGCTTAAAAATATGCGGCAAAGTATTTCTGTTCCTGTTTTATTGATGGGGTATATTAATCCTGTGTTGCAATTTGGGGTTGAGCGCTTTTGTCAAAAATGCCAGGAAGTGGGAGTCGATGGGTTAATTTTACCTGATTTGCCTTTGGCAGAGTATCAATTAAGTTATCAGTCTATTTTTGAACAATATGGGTTATTGAATATCTTTTTAATTACCCCTCAAACATCCGATGAGCGCATAAAGCAAATCGATGCCGTTAGTGAGGGATTTATTTATATGGTATCATCTGCTAGTACCACAGGTGCCAAAACAGGTATTTCATCTGACCAAGAAGCCTATTTCAAACGTATTGACAACATGAATTTAAAAAATCCAAGGCTTGTTGGCTTTGGAATCTCCGACCGAGAAAGTTTTATTAAGGCTTCAAATGGGGCCTCGGGGGCAATTATAGGCAGTGCATTTGTAAAACTTTTAGGGAATGCTAAAAATCTACGAGAGGAAATTGTGGGATTTGTGAAAAGCATCAAGGGATTAAAATAAATTTTAGGATTATTTTTAATCATTCTTTTCAAAAAAGATTTTATTTTTCTATCTTTGCAACCCGAATCAGCTCGGCTTATGTACAATTGGACCGCTAAGCGCTGATAATCATCCAAAATTTAATAAAGATGAGTGAATTAATTAAGTTTGTTGAATCAGAAAGTGCACCACGTAGAGCGGAGCATCCAGAATTTGGAGCTGGCGATACAGTTAATGTACACGTAAAAATTCGTGAAGGAAACAAGGAGCGTATCCAGGTATTCCAAGGTTTAGTTATTCAGCGCAAGAATTCAGGTGCTGGAGAGACCTTTACCGTTCGTAAGATTTCAAATGGAATTGGAGTAGAGCGTATCTTCCCAATCTTGTCTCCAAATGTTGACAAGATCGAGGTTACCCGTCGTGGGAAAGTTCGTCGTGCTCGCTTATACTACATGAGAGGTAAGCAAGGAAAAGCGGCTCGTGTAAAAGAGAAGAAAAAATAGGTTTGAGATTTTTATAAATAAAAAAGCTGTTCAGAAATGAACAGCTTTTTTTGTTTAATTTATTTCGAAAAATTGAAAATTAGTTTACCCTTTCTCTACTTTTCTGACATTGGTGTTGATGGTATCTGATTCAATCAAACCATCGCGCAAACGAATGATCCGGTGCGCATATTGAGCGATGTCATCCTCGTGGGTTACCATGACAATGGTATTTCCTTTTTTATGTAATTGGTCAAAAAGGTCCATGATTTCGTAGGAAGTTTTTGAATCTAAGTTACCTGTGGGCTCATCTGCTAATAAAATCGATGGGTCGTTTACGAGTGCACGTGCTACGGCCACACGTTGTCTTTGTCCCCCTGAAAGTTCATTGGGCTTATGCAGAGCACGATTATCTAAACCTACGCCACGCAAGGTTTCCATGGCAATTTCAGTTCTTCTTGCTTTGGAATATCCTGCATAAATTAATGGGAGAGCTACATTTTCAAGTGCTGATTGGCGCGGAAGTAAGTTGAACGTTTGAAAAACAAATCCAATTTCTTTATTTCTGACGGCGGCCAACTCGTTTTCCGACATTTCAGAAACGTCTTGTCCGTTAAGAATATATTTTCCGGTGCTAGGCGTATCTAAACAGCCTACTATGTTCATGAGTGTTGATTTACCAGATCCAGAGGGTCCCATAAAAGCCACATATTCGCCTTTGTTCACGGAGATATTGATGTTCTTTAATGCATCGATTACCTCTTCGCCCATCACGTAGCGTTTGGAAATATTTTGGGTCTCAATTATTTTAGTCATGTGTAAATCTATAATTCATTCAAAAATACATCCAAAGTTTGAAAGTATCTTGAGTTTTAGACAAAAGATACAAGCGGGGGATAAAGTGGGATATAGGTGGATAAGAGGTTTGATTCCTGCGCACGTTTTTTTAGCTTTGTCTGAATGAAATATATTCCGGCTTTAGATGGAGTTCGTGCCATCGCTATTTTATTGGTCTTGGTTTTCCATTGGTTCCCGGAGGGAGTTGGAATTAATATTTTACCTAATGGCCCTATCGGAGTAACCTTATTTTTTGTTTTGTCGGGCTATTTGATTTCCAATATCTTAATGGAGCAACAGACCAAAGCGCAATTTTTTCGCTCGTTTAAGAACTTCGTTATCCGCAGAGCTCTCCGTATTTTCCCCATTTATTTTTTAGTGTTGGCGGGGTTGTTGGTTTTGAAAAGAGCCTCTATCTCGATTAATAGCGACTTTTATGCGCATCCATGGTATTATTGGACTTACTTGTATAATCATTGGTTGGAGCAGCATACCAACTGGGCTGATACCTTGTCTCCGTATTGGTCATTGTCGGTAGAGGAGCAGTTTTATGTACTTTGGCCTTTTTGTATTTTGTTAATTTCGAGTCGTTTTCGGGCCTATTTTTTATGGTTTTGCGTGCTTTTTGGGATTGCGTTCAGGTATTATTCTGTGCATCTCCAACAAGGAATCGGGGTGTATATGTTGACCTGCGTGGATACCTTCGCTTGGGGTGCTCTATTAGCGCATTACATCCGCGATGGAAGGTCCGCAGAAATATCAGTATGGATCCGACGATTGATTATTCCCGTTGTATTTTGTTTTTTAATGATCTGCCTAAAGAACACGGATGCCGATTTAGTCAAACAATTATTTTTTAGAACGTTCACCTCTTTGGTTTCGGTTGCCGTACTTTTTTATGCCATGCAACCCGGAAATTTTGCCAAAATTCTGTCGACCAGTCCTTTGCGTTTAATCGGCCAAATGTCCTATGGCATTTATTTATATCATATGTTGGTCCCCGATCTATTCTTTAAAATCGCCGGAAAATTACACATCCCTATCCCCGAATTGCCTTTTAATATAGTGCCTTTTATCGTGTTGTTCACCTTTTCTTTTCTATCACTTAATTTGATTGAAAAGCCAATACAAAGTTTTAAAAGGTTTTTTGTTTCCTAAGTCCTTGGCTCAACTGTATAAAAAAAGCCCGAACATCACGCTCGGGCTTTTAATGATCTTAAAAGAATTTTACAATCCTTTTGCTTTCTTAACTACTTCTTCCGCAAGGTTTTGTGGAACAAATTCGTAGTGAGAGAACGTCAATGATGCTGTAGCACGTCCTGAAGACATCGTACGTAAATCAGTTACGTAACCAAATAATTCAGAAAGAGGCACATCAGCCTTCAAGATTACAGCTCCTTGACGGGAATCCATACCCTTCATGATTCCACGGCGACGGTTTAAGTCACCTGTGATTGGACCTGTGTACTCATCAGGAGTAACGACATCCACGGCCATGATTGGCTCCATCAATTTAGCACCAGCTTGTTTCGCTGATTCTTTGTAACCCATACGGGCTGCTAATTCAAATGATAATGAATCTGAATCGACATCGTGGAAAGATCCGTGGAATAAACGAACTTTCATTGAATCCATTGGATATCCTGCTAAAGCTCCCGTTTTCATCGCTTCCTCAAATCCTTTTTGAACCGCTGGAATAAATTCACGAGGAATCACACCACCCACAATGTTATTAACAAATTCTAAACCTGGTTTTTCGTCTTCTCTTGGCCCGATTTCAAATACGATATCAGCAAACTTACCACGACCACCTGATTGTTTTTTGTAAACCTCGCGGTGTTCAGTTGTCTTAGTTAAAGACTCCTTGTAAGCAACTTGAGGAGCACCTTGGTTTACTTCTACATTAAATTCACGACGCATACGGTCGATGATAATTTCTAGGTGAAGCTCACCCATTCCTTTGATGATGGTTTGACCTGTTTCCTCGTTAGATTCCACTTGTAAAGTAGGATCTTCTTCGATCAACTTAGTGATCGCTTTAGAGAAGTTATCAGCATCAGCCGCTTTCTTAGGCTCAATCGCATAACCAATAACTGGTTCAGGGAAATCCATTGCCTCTAATATAATTGGATGCTTCTCGTCAGAAAGAGTATCCCCCGTTTTAATATCTTTAAATCCTACCACCGCACCAATATCTCCAGCACCTAAGCGAGGAATCGCATTTTGCTTATTTGCGTGCATTTGGAAAATACGAGAGATACGCTCCTTATTTCCTGAACGGTTGTTCAATACATAAGAACCTGAATCTAAACCTCCTGAATAAGCACGGATGAAACATAAACGACCCACGTAAGGGTCAGTCGCAATTTTAAATGCCAAAGCCGCAAATGGCTCAGACTCACTTGGCTTTCTTAAGATTTCAGCGCCGGTATCTGGGTGAACTCCTTTTACTCCTTCTTTGTCCATTGGTGAAGGCAAAATGGCCATCACGTAATCCAACATCGTCTGAACACCTTTGTTTTTGAAAGATGAACCGCAAAGCATTGGAACAATTTTCATTGATATAGTTGCCGCACGTAAAGCTGCTAAAATTTCATCTTCTGTGATGGACGCAGGATCTTCGAAGTATTTCTCCATCAAAGTCTCATCAAACTCAGCTACTGCTTCTAATAATTTCTCACGGTATTCAGTCGCCTCTTCCAACATATCATCTGGAATAGGAACTTCTACAAACGTCATACCTTTATCTGACTCATTCCACTTAATTCCACGGAAGTTAACCAAGTCAACTACCCCTTCGAAACCATCTTCAGCCCCAATTGGCAATTGAAGTGGCACCGCATAACTACCTAACATCTCTTTCACCTGCTTACACACGTTTAAGAAATCAGCACCCGAACGGTCCATCTTATTGACAAATCCAATACGAGCTACATTGTAGTTATTCGCCAAACGCCAGTTAGTCTCCGACTGTGGCTCAACGCCATCTACCGCCGAAAACAAAAATACTAGACCATCTAATACACGTAAAGAACGATTTACCTCTACGGTAAAATCTACGTGACCCGGAGTGTCAATAATGTTGATGTGATAATCTTGATCGCGGTATTTCCAACCTACTGTGGTTGCTGCCGATGTGATCGTGATTCCACGCTCCTGCTCTTGCTCCATCCAGTCCATGGTAGCCGCTCCATCATGTACCTCACCTATTTTGTGAGAAACCCCAGCATAGTAGAGAATACGTTCTGTTGTGGTGGTTTTACCAGCATCAATGTGCGCAGCAATACCAATGTTTCTAGTAAATCTTAAATCGCGTGCCATTTTTAAATTTAATTATGAAATGTTTTTTTTAACTCTATTTTTAAATGATCAAGTACTTGGACAACAAAACAATATGTTTTCGTTTTAGTACTTATTTAGGGGTGCAAAATTACTGAAACTTATATTAAATACAAAAGTTTTTCTAGATGTTTAAGAGCTTTTTACAATTAGTTTATCCCAGGCTCTGTGGAGCTTGCCAAATTCCTCTATTAGCGTCGGAAGATTTTATCTGTACGGGCTGTCGATTCGACTTGCCAAAGCCGGGTTTATTTATACCCACGCCTAATTGGATTACGGCAAAATTTGACGGATTATTTGATTTTACAGATGCTAATGCCTTTTTTTTATTTGCTGAGGGAAGTCGAGTTCAGCACCTTATGCATGAGGTTAAATATAAGGGGCATGCTGATTTAGGGGAGTTTTTGGGTTTTTGGTGTGGCAAGGAATTACAAAAAGCCCATTCATTTATTTTTTATGATGCGATGATCCCTATTCCACTTGTTGCTAAAAAATTGAGAGAAAGAGGATATAATCAAGCCGCTTGCTTGACCAAAGGAATCCAACAAGCCACCGGATTGCCTAGTCTTGAACACGTATTAATTCGTAAAATTCAAAGTAAATCTTTGGTTGGCCAAAATAGAGCTCAGCGATATGAATCTCTGTCAGATGCTTTTGGGGTAGAAAATGAGGAGCTGATTAAGGGCAAGCACATTTTAGTCGTGGATGACACCTTGACTACAGGGGCTACTTTTTTGGCGGCCGCCGAAAAACTAAAAGCCGCCGGGGCAAGAGAAATTTCTTTTCTCGCACTGGCGGCTTTAAAATAATTTTTATTTATTTAATCCAGCAGATATCATGGCGCAACGGAAACCAATGGTCGCCGTAGCAGAATCCTGATCTAAGAATCTACGAGAACCTGGTGCTAACCAATAAGATATGTCAGCCCAAGAACCTCCTTTGTAAACTCTGGATTTATTGTCAATTAATGAATTATTGTTTTTGCTATCGTATCGAGAAGCTTTGTCTAATTTATCATTTCGACGCACAGGATTTAAGTCATTGAAATCTTGAAACGATAAGGGACGATATAAATCCATCACCCACTCATTCACATTTCCTGCCATTTGATATAAACCGAAATCGTTCGGAGCATATTTGTAAATTTCAGCGGTTATGATTGCACCGTCATTTGATTTTCCTGCAATACCCGCATAATCGCCTCGTCCACGTTTGAAGTTGGCCAACATCGTCCCTCTGCCTTTACCGCTAGATTCTCTTAATGATGGTCCATCCCAAGGATAAATTCGTTGGTTTGCTTGGTTTTCATCTTGCTGTTGAGTTCCAATCATCGCCTTCGCCGCATATTCCCATTCCGCCTCAGTAGGTAATCGATAAGATGGTAAAATACGTCCTGATTCTATACTTACTCTGGCTGGCGCATTGGCTCTAGTCGCAGCTGAAGCTGTTGCGGCACCCGTCTTAGTTGCTTTAGGCGCTTTAGTTTTAGCATTTCCTCCGGCTAAATTTTGGTTTACAACGGCCGTTCTCCACAACGAATAATCGGTCGCTTGAGTCCAAGAAATTCCGACTACTGGATACATTCTAAATCCTGGGAACCTCAAATATTGCTCGACATATGGGTCATTAAAGGCTAAATCATTGCGCCAAACAGTCGTATCAGGCAACGCAGCCTCATAAAAATCTAAGGTTGAATCTTTTTGAACGGAATATAAATATTCTAAATAATGCACATTCGCGATTTCCGTTTCATCCATGTAAAATGATTGTACAGAGACGGTACGCTCGATATTATCATGCGTTCCCATCACATCTTCTTCGATGGATCCCATGGTAAAACGACCCCCTTCAATAAAGACTAAGTTAGGCCCAATGAGTTGTCCTGTGAATTTTTTATCAACCTGAAATCCTGCTTTTTGATTATATGCAAGACCGGTTACAGAAGACGAACTTCCAATGTTAACGCTATTAGGTTTGCCGCCTAGACTTCCACCTAATTTACTTCCGATGCCGCTTGGGCAGGATGTCATTAACACCGCGATGCCGCAAAGGCCTAAAACAAATTTTAATTTAGCAATCATCTATATGTTCTTTTCTACAGAATTTGAAAAACAAAGGTATGAAATTCAAGCAATTTGCTCAAAATTAACCTAAAATATCTATCAAAATACTGTTTAAATCTTTTATTGTACTTACTTTTTCTACTTGGAGGATCAATTTACCCCCTTTTTCACGCAGTTGGCAGCTTCCTTTTTTCTTATTTACAAACTGAATGACCTGGCCTATTATGGCTGTTCCGGTATTTGACTGCGCCTCCATAGAAACGAAATACAATTTCAAAATATTGCCCTTCAGCGTAATTTTTTCTATTCCGAGTACCTGAGCTTTCCAACGGCAAGCCACTAATTCGTACATATCTCGCACTTCTGTTGGCCATTCGCCAAAGCGATCTTTCACCTCAGCCATAAATTCATCCAACTCTTTTTCGTTCTCGATCTCGTCTAATCGCGTATATAAGGCTAGTCGTTCGGAAATACTGCTCACATAATCTTCTGGAATCAGAACTCTTAAATCGGTTTCGATTTGACAATCTACTTTTAGGGCCTCTGCCACTACCCCTAAATCTGTCTCAAATAAAGATTTGAATTCATTTTCTTTTAATTCTTGGACTGCCTCATCTAAAATTTTATGGTACATGTCATATCCCAAATCATTAATAAATCCGCTCTGTTCTCCTCCCAATAAATTTCCGGCTCCTCGAATATCTAAATCACGCATGGCTACTTTGATGCCGTCTCCCAAATCTGCAAATTCTTCCAAGGCGCTTAATCTTTTTCTCGCATCGCTGGTTAGGGAGGCTAAAGATGGAGTGGCCAAAAAGCAATAGGCTTTTTTGTTCGACCTGCCTACGCGGCCACGCATTTGGTGTAGATCGGAAAGACCAAAATGGTTTGCATTCAAGATATAAATGGTGTTGGCATTTGGAATATCCAAACCGGATTCGATGATATTGGTGGCGACTAACACATCGAAATGGCCTTCAATAAACCCGAGCATGATTTTTTCTAATTTATCGCCTTCCATTTGTCCATGCGCCACGCCTATTTTAGCATCGGGAACTAAACGCAAAATCCGGTTGGCCGTACTCTCCAAATCACTAATTTTATTGTGTACGACAAAAACTTGTCCTCCGCGAGCTAATTCACTACGCACACCATCCCTTAAAATTTCATCAGTCATGACCACTAATTTGGTCTCGACCGGTTGGCGATTCGGGGGCGGAGTTGCAATAATGGATAAATCACGCGCACCCATTAGCGAAAAATGCAGGGTCCTAGGGATTGGCGTAGCGGTTAAAGTGAGCACATCCACATCCACACGCATTTCTTTTAACCGGTCTTTGACCTTGACTCCAAATTTTTGTTCTTCGTCTATAATCATCAAACCTAGGTTTTTGAACACCACATCTTTATTGACCAGTCGGTGTGTGCCAATCAGTATATCGGTTTCGCCGGTGGCAACTCGTGCGAGTGTTTCATTAATCTGTTTACTGGATTTGAAGCGATTGATGTACTCTACTTTGCAAGGGAAAGCAGCCAATCGTTCATGAAAAGTTCTAAAATGCTGCATCGCCAGCACGGTGGTGGGTACGAGGACAGCCACTTGTTTAGAATCGGCAACAGCTTTAAATGCGGCTCTGATGGCGATTTCAGTTTTACCAAAACCCACATCTCCACAGACCAATCGGTCCATCGGATGTGGCTTTTCCATATCCATTTTTACATCGGCCGTGGCTTTTGCTTGGTCTGGCGTGTCCTCATAAATGAAGGAAGATTCTAATTCCGCTTGTAAATAGGTGTCGGCTGAAAAGGCAAATCCTCTGGCGGTTTTTCTTTTGGCATAGAGCGCAATTAATTCTTTTGCAATGTCTTTTACTTGCCTTTTTACCTTTGATTTTTTATTGTCCCATTCGGGGGAGCCCAGTTTGGACATGCTGGGCGGCGCTCCGTCTTTGCCTGAATATTTTGAAATCTTGTGCAAGGAATGGATGGAAACCGACAAGACATCGTCATCTCGATAAATTAACCGGATCACTTCTTGTTCGCCGTTCGAGGTGTCGATGATATTCAAACCCGCGAAACGACCGATCCCATAATCGACGTGGGTCACAAAGTCGCCCACTTGTAAACTTCTTAATTCTTTTAAGGTGAGGGTTTTATTTTTAGAGAATTTATTTTTCTCTTTAAATCGGTTGTATCGATCAAAAAGTTGGTGATCCGGATAAAAGGCAATTTTTGTTTGCTCATCTATAAACCCTTCTCTTAGCGTAATTTGAATTGTTTTGAACTGAATCGTCGAATTTATCTCATTGAAAATGACCTCCAAACGTTCGAGTTGGCGCGCAGATTCCGAACAAATAATATTTTGAAAGCCCAAACTTTGATTTTCTAAAAACGCAGCGGCCAGACGTTCAAAATCTTTCTGGAAGGCACCGGGATTTTTGGAAGGATATTGGATGAGCGTGGCACCTTTGAAAAATGCTCGCTTCCCAAATTCCACCAGCGTAAATCCAGTCAATGATTTTTTTACATCTTTTTTTGTTTCCCAGCGTTCGCTTGGATCGCTGATGATTTGGATATTTCCGCCGCCGGAGGATTTTATTCGCTCAAAATCAGCAGTAGCCTTTTCAAAATTGGTTTCAATGATTTCCAATAAAGTGCCTGGGTCTTTAATCCAAACGGCCGTATTCTCTGGCAAAAAAGAGAAAAATGTTTCTCTGGTTTCTTGCACTAATTTTGTTTGCACGTCTGGAATCAGGTGCATGGCTGAAACCGATTGGATAGACAATTGGGTTTCTGGATGAAAGGTTCGGATGCTTTCAACGTCATTGCCTGAAAAATCAAGCCGATAAGGAAATTCGGCGGCATAGGAAAATACATCTAAAATTCCTCCACGCACGGAATATTGACCCGCTTCATAAACAAAATCAGTTCGCTCAAAATCATATTCATTGAGCGTCTCGGCCACAAAAGTGGGGTCAATTTTATCTCCAACGCGTATAGAAAGGGTATTTTTTACCAGCGATTTTCGATTAATTACTTTATCTGTTAGTGCCTCAGGATAGGTGACTAAAACTAATATTTGACCCTGGTAATTGCTCAATGTATTCAGCACTTCCGCCCGCATGAGCACATTGGCATTATCTACTTCCTCCCACTCATAGGGTTTTTTATGTGACATGGGGAAAAGCATGACGGCGGTATCCCCTAAGAGCGATTGCAGGTCGTTCAACATATATTGAGCTTCCTCTTTTTCTTCACAAACGAGTAGAAATGGATTTTTTTCTTGACTTAAGGCGGCGATTAAAACGGTGTCTAGTGCGCCACATAGCCCTTTTACGTAAAACGAACTCCCTTTATTTGCATTAGTAATTTGCTGGGAAATTGTTTGCACAATCCCATCATACTTATATAATTGGAGGAAATCCTTTACGATCATACGATCCCTAAAACAGGTAATTTTTTAAATTTGGAACGTAAAGGTAGAAAAATTTATATCTTTGTGCATCCACAAAAAGGGGTGCCTTGAAAAATAGGCTGAGATTATACCCATTGAACCTGATACGGATAATGCCGTCGAAGGGATTTTGTCGAGTTTTTAGCGCTGAAAACTCAAAAAAATCAAAAAATAAGGGTTATTGTTGAATCATACGGGATTTGACTCCTTTGCCTGTTATTAATATTTCAAAATGAAAAAGTTAATGACATTGTTTATTTTGTTTGTTTCTGTTCAGTCCAGTTTTGCCCAAAAAATGCGCGGGCAAGTGCTAGATCAAGAATCGAAATTGCCTTTATGGGGCGCTTCAGTTTCTTTCGTAGGAAGTCCCAATGGAACGATTACGGATGCCAATGGATATTTTTCCATTCGTTTGCTATCTCAAAAAAACGTTCTTAAAATTAGTTTTGTTGGCTATGAGCCGGTCGAGATTTTAGCTGAAAAAGCGTCGCGCGTCGAATTAAAACGCTCTAGTTTTTTACAAGGTGAGGTGACGGTGAAGTCCTTACGCGCGGATGAAAATTCGGCGATGGCCTTTTCAAATGTTTCGGCAGCGGAACTAGGCAAAAATAATTTGGGCCAAGATATGCCCAATTTGCTAAATTTTACTCCATCTGTCGTAACTACTTCCGATGCGGGCGCTGGAGTCGGGTATACTGGAATCAGAATTCGGGGCTCTGATGCGACGAGGGTCAACGTGACAATCAATGGTATTCCTGTGAACGATTCTGAATCTCAAGGAACCTATTGGGTCAATATGCCAGATTTTGCGAGTTCTGTTAATTCGGTGCAAATACAGCGGGGAGTGGGTACGTCGACAAACGGTGCTGGAGCTTTTGGTGGATCGGTCAACATGCAAACAAATCATTTTGAGGAGAAATCCTATGCAGAAATAAATGCTTCTGGGGGATCTTTTGGAACGCTTAAGACAACGCTGAAATTAGGTTCGGGGTTGTTGGGCGGTAAATTTACGGTGGATGGACGTTTGTCAAGAATCGTTTCGGATGGCTACATCGACCGCGCATCCTCTAACCTTCAATCCGCTTATCTGTCTGCAGCTTATTTTGGCAAAAAAAGCTTTGTGCGGGTCAATTATTTTCTTGGCAAAGAGAAGACTTTTCAGTCTTGGTATGGGACTCCAGAATCTCGCGTTGGCGGGTCTTTAACTGAGATGCAGGCTTTCATTGATCGTAATTATTTGTCCACCGCGGAGGCCGAAAACTTGTTGAAATCCGGTCGGACGTACAACTATTATACCTATGCAAACCAAACGGATAATTATGCCCAAGATCATGTACAATTGTTGACAAATCATCGAATATCCGCTACCTGGAATTTAGATTTAAATGCTCATTACACCTATGGAAGAGGTTATTTCGAGGAATTCAAGCCTGAAGCCGCTTTGGAAAATTATGGAATAAATTCAAAAATTAGCACCGATTTGATTCGCCAAAAATGGTTGGATAATGACTTTTATGGAAGTACTTTTTCGTTGCAATATGAAGGATCTAACAGGATTAAATTCAATTTTGGAGGTGCTTGGAACCGATATGTGGGGAGGCATTTTGGGCTCATTACGGAGGGTAAATCCTTACCTGTTTCATACAAAGGCTATGAGTGGTATCGGAGTAGGTCCCAAAAAACGGATTTGAATTTGTATGCAAAGGCAAACTTGGTTTTAGCTGATCGTTGGAATGCATACCTTGATTTACAATATCGAACGGTTGGGTATACGATGTTGGGCACGGCAGATAAGTTTTTGACCTTGGCCAATCAAAACAGCTATCAATTTTTTAACCCCAAAGCTGGTTTGACCCATCAGATTTCAGACGATTCAAAAATTTATTCTTCGATCTCTTTGGGCAGCAAGGAACCTAGTCGGCAAGATTTTGTGGACAATCCAAATTCCGCACCTCGACCCGAATACCTTCAAGATTATGAGCTAGGCTATCAGCGCACTGGGAAAAAATATGCCTTGCAAGTGAACGGCTATTTCATGAAATATAAAGATCAATTGGTCCTCACCGGTGCCCTAAATAATGTAGGCGAGGCGATTCGAACCAATGCCTCAGACAGTTACCGATTGGGTCTAGAGGCTTCTTTGAATTATCAAATTTTGCCTCATCTCCTTTGGTCTGGAAATGTAACGTTGAGCCAAAATAAAATACAAAATTTCAATGAGAAGTTGACCGATTATGAAAACTACACCGAGAAAATCATCCCACACGGCACAACGGATATAGCGTATTCACCCAATGTAATCGCTGGGAATACGATTACCTATAAAAGAGGACCTTTTGAGGGAGCGCTATTATCCAAATATGTGGGCAAGCAATATTTAGATAATACGTCAACGGAAAAGCGATCATTGGCTGCTTATGCCACTCAAGATTTGAGGTTTAGCTATGTGTTTTCTACACATATCAACTCTACTTTATTGTTAAATAATGTGTTGAATTCGATGTACTCGTCTAATGGATATACTTATAGTTATCTGTATGCAGGAGAATTAACGACGGAAAATTTTCAATATCCTCAGGCGGGGTTCAACTTTTTATTGGGACTTAATATTCGGCTGTAGGAATTTTTCAATGTTTCAAGCCTTATAAAAAAAGGCTTGAAACAAAATAACTATTCCACCAAATCCCATTTCCATCCCCATTTAGCCAGTCGGTAACGTACGGAGTACCATAAAACACCTAAGCCATAAATGGAACTTCGTTTAAAATTAATCGACGACGCCTCTTCGAAATATTTAGTTGGACATGTTACTTCGCCCACCTCAAAACCCTTCCAAAACAATTGCAACACCATTTGATTATCAAAAATAAAATCGTTGTCACATTTTGTAAACTGTACGGCTTCTAACGCTTCCTTGGAAAAAGCCCGATAACCAGTGTGGTATTCGGAGAGTTTTTGGTCAATTAATATATTTTGAAACAGGGTTAAGAGCCGATTGGCTATATATTTATAAATAGGCATGCCGCCTTTTAAAGCACCTTTTCCTAAAATTCTCGAAGCAAAAACTACGGGGTATAAACCATTGCCAATAATAGAAATCATGGCTTTTAATAACATGGGAGTGTATTGATAATCCGGATGCAGCATGATCACAATGTCACCACCCAAGGCAAGCGCTTTTGTATAACATGATTTTTGATTTCCACCATAGCCAAGGTTTTTATCATGTTGCACGATATGCTTAATGCCAATTTTTTTCGCTACTTCCACCGTATTGTCTGGACTATAATCATCCACTAAAATCACCTCATCCACCCAATCATGTGGTATTTCTTGATATGTTTTTTCTAGTGTTAACGCGGCCTTGTAAGCCGGCATCACGACGATAACCTTTTTCCCTTCGTACATATTTTTTGGCTATTTTTTGCGACCTTTGTGTCGCCTAATGGTAAAATTAAATATTTATGAGCGAATCTCTATTTTTTCTTCTTTTTTCAATCTTGGTCATAGCTATTATGCTTGTGGACCTGGGAATTTTCAAAAAGGCAGGTGCTGCGGAGGTTACCTTTAAAGAGGCGGGTTTTTGGACGGGGGCGTGGGTGCTTTTAGCGATTTCGTTTTACTTTTTTTTGGGACAATTTGGCGGTATGGTGCATGGCATTACGGATGTAAATGGATTAATTGCCGTCAAAGAATTATATGCTCCTCACATAGACTTGGGCAGCGGGTCTTTTGCAGACCAATTAACTATTTTTCAAAATAATTTATCCCTTGAGTTTATAACGGGATATTTGGTCGAATATTCGTTGTCGGCCGACAATGTATTTGTGTTCATTTTAATTTTCAATTCCTTTGGTGTTCAAAAGCGCTACTATAAAAAGATCTTGGTTTGGGGTATTTTAGGAGCCATCATTTTGCGTTTAATTTTCATATTCTTGGGGGCGGCTTTGTTGCAAAAATTTGATTGGATCATTTATGTTTTTGGGGCATTTTTAGTTTATACCGGAGTGAAAATTTTATTTACCAAACAACATGATGAAGAGATTAATCCGTCCGAACACCCGATCGTCAAGTTCTTATCGCGTTTCTTTAATGTGTATCACCGGAATGTCATAGGCCGATTCTTCGTGCGTATGAAAACGGGTAAATTATTTATTACACCTATTTTCGTGATCGTGGTAGTAATTGCATTTACGGATATATTATTTGCCGTGGATTCCATTCCAGCTATTTTCTCAATTTCAAAGGATCCTTACATTGTCTTTTTTTCCAATGTTTTTGCGGTGATGGGTTTGCGTTCGCTCTTCTTTTTTCTGTCGAATTTGATGGGTTTATTTCGCTTTTTACCTATCGGCCTAGGAGTTTTGTTGAGCTTCGTTGGCTTGAAAATGCTGGGACATCACTATTTAACGGAAATCGGTTTTGGAACGCTTTCATCCTTAGCGGTGATTGTTGGAATTTTAGCGACCAGCATTATTTTGAGTTTGCTCTTTCCAGAGAAGAACGAAGTCATTTAGATCAGACCCA
The DNA here is from genome assembly GCA_947460975.1 of Cytophagaceae bacterium. GTDB lineage: Bacteria > Bacteroidota > Bacteroidia > Cytophagales > Spirosomataceae > Aquirufa. The sequence continues at coordinate 606,728 of CANHGO010000001.1, read as the reverse complement.
TTCCTGAGTCATTTTTCGATATTGCAATGGCGGTACTTTCATCCATTGCTTAAACTGTTTATTGAAGTGTGATAAGTTGCCAAAACCGCTTTCAAAACATATTTCGACCATCGTTTTTTGGGTAGTTCTTAGCATTTGGCACGCATGTTTAATTCTAAATTCGGTCACAATTTCCACAAAAGTCTTCTGGGTTACCTTCTTGAAATACCGGCAAAAAGCTGTTTCCGTCATGTTGGCCAAATGAGCTACCTCATCCAAATGGACTTCATGCGTATAGTGCGCAATGATGTATGCATATATTCGATTGATTCGTTCTAAGTCGACGCTCGAGACAGTATAGCCTCCCTCATTGGTGTCAATGGGCTGAACGTCTGCGCCACCCATCGTCAAGGAATGTAAAATTTGTAGAAAAGCTAAGAGCCGAGGAAATGGGGCTAACTCCTTTAATTTCAGCATTTCTCTGGCTATTCTGTCCTGTGTAGGGCCTAAAATAGATAGGCCGCTTTTGGCTCGATCCAACAATTGGCGTATGCTTTGACAGGCATCATTCTCAAGAAATTTATCACCCAGAAAATCTCGCTTAAAATGAATGACAATGGCCTGAGCCGCATCTAAATCCTCATCCGTTGACAGCCAATCTTTTCTGTGATTTTGCCAACAATGTGGCAAATTGGATCCTAAAAGAACTAAGTCGCCGGGACTAAAATCAGAAATTTGATTGCCGATGAAACGCTTTCCTTCCCCAGATATAATCAATGTTAATTCAAACTCAGGATGAAAATGATAGGGAGCATCAAAACGCGCCTGTACAATTTCCTTCAATTGGATCGGCTGATTTATGTTTTCTGATAAATGTTCAAGGCTCGCCTTCATATTAATATTTTACCTCAATTTTTATACGAAATTGAATTTAGGATAAAATTGCATTATTTTTTACAAATTTTGACGTGGTTTTTGATTTTAATTCATGTCAATTTTGTGAAAAATATTCGCGATGTTATCAAAAACTTATCCTTTAGAGTCAAATCTAATTTCTGATTTTCAAAAAAATGGACACGTTTTCCTAGAAAATGTACTCCCAATAGAAGACCTTAAACCTTACCGAGAAGCCATTCGCGCTTGGGCCGTTGATTTTAAAAAGAATCAAAAGCCGATGGAAGAAAGGGATACCTATGGAAAGGCATTTCTACAAATGATGAATCTATGGGAGGAAAATGAGTTGATTAAGGAATTCTCTTTAGCCAAAAGATTTGGGAAAATTGCAGCTGAATTATTAGGTGTAAAAAATGTACGATTATACCATGATCAGGCCTTATTTAAAGAGCCTGGTGGAGGCTTAACTCCTTGGCATCAAGATCAATATTACTGGCCGATGGACACCGACAAAACAGTGACGATGTGGATGCCTTTGGTCGACATAGAAGATGGCATGGGGATGTTGACTTTTGCCTCAGGCAGTCAGCATGTTAGTCTTCCCCCTATTGGAATTTCAGATGAGTCTGAAAAAATGATTAGTGAATTTGTCGCGGAACATAAATTTCCGATTGTCGCCCAAAAAACGATGAAAGCTGGGGATGCCACCTTTCATCGCGGTTGGACTTTACATGCTGCCCCGGGAAATGAAACCAACCAAATGCGGGAGGTGATGACTTTAATTTTCATGGACGCCGACATGCACGTGACGGAACCTAAAAACCCTAATCAAGAGGCCGATAGGCAACGTTGGTTCCAAGGATTAGCTCCCGGTTCTTTAGCCGCATCGTCCATTAACCCCATTATTTAAGGTCTGGACAATCGCAAGATTTTTTCTTAAAAAGTGACCATTTTTTCTTGTATGGTTTTTGCTTATAGCGATTGCTCGCGCAAGAACCTGCTAGAAAACCTACACAAAGCAATATCAAAAAATACCGCATTATTTTAATTTAGATTTTAAATAAGTGATGGCCATATCCCAAGCAGCCTCTGTCGATGCTTTGTCGTAAATGGGGTTAGAAGGGTTTGCAAATCCATGGTCCGCATCAAAACTCTTCATCGTTAATTTTTTCCCAGCCAGTTTCATATTGGCATCAAACTCAGCTACGACTTGAGTCGAAATGAATTTTTCCTTTCCTGCAAACAATCCTAAAACATCCGTTTGAAGTAATTTTAATTGCTCCACATCTTTCACCGGCATGCCATAATACATCACGCAAGCCGCGGCTTGTTTTCCATTTAAAATAGAGGCCTTTAAAGATAATGCGCCACCAAAACACCAACCCACCGTAGCGATTTTTGCTTTAGGCCCTACATATGAAATGGCTCCTTTTATAATAGATTCTAATCTGGCTGGGCTAGCTCCTCCCATTAATTTCCCAGCTTCTTCGCGGCTAGTAGCTACTTTTCCATCATACATATCTAAGGCAAGCACATTAACGTTGCCTAATGTGGAATAGAAATGTTCAGCTTCTCTTTTTATGTGATCGTTTAATCCCCACCATTCTTGGAATACAAACAAGGTATAATGGGTTGGTTTAGCCGCTGGGATATAAAATCCTTTGGCCATGGTTCCATCTGGTGTATTAAATTCCACCATCACACCGCCCGCCTTGCTTACGTGCTTATACGCTTTAGGCAATGCATGTGATTTCATAAATGCCTTATTTGAGGCCATTAATTGCATTTGATCTTTGGTCGAAAAGCAGATTGATTGAGCAAAAAGGATATTGGTCATGAAGGCCAACAATGCCACGAGCGTGATTTTTTTCATCATTTTGAAGGATATTTTAAATATTTTTTATAAAAATAATCGAAAATTTGTGATTTGAAGTAACTTTGACATTACCTATTATAAAATACTACGTTATGAAAAAGTTTTTGTTCGGCATAAGCCGAATTATTTTTGCCGTTTCTTGTTTGACTATCCTATCATTTCAACAAGCAAACGCTCAGGATAAAAATCCGCTTTTAGGAAAAAAAGTCCTTGTTTTTTCTTCTACTAAAGGATATCGTCATGGCTCCATCGGATCCGGAAAAACGGCTTTGATGAAAATGGCCAAGGAGAAAGGCTTTCAAGTGGATACCACTGAAAACGCAACAGTCTTTACTGAAAATAATTTAAAGCAGTATCGTGTAGTTGTGTTCTTAAATACGACAGGAAATATTTTAAATGATGCTCAGCAAAATGCGTTTGAGCGTTTTATTCAAGCGGGTGGTGGATATTTTGGTATTCATTCGGCTACGGACACAGAGTATGATTGGCCTTGGTATGGTAAATTAGCCGGGGGATATTTTGCCTCACACCCTGGTCGTCCAAATGTGCAAAAAGGTAAGATGAATGTCGTGGATAATGCACACATTTCTACTGCACACATGCCGTCAACTTTCGATCGCACGGATGAATTTTATGATATCAAAGAGTTTAATAAAGATGTAAAATTGTTAGTGACTGTTGACGAAAAGTCATACAAAGACGGTAAAATGGGTGATTTTCACCCGATGGCTTGGTACCATGAATATGATGGTGGCCGTGCTTTTTATACCAACTGGGGTCACACGAATGAGACATTTTCGGAAGATTTGGTGCTTAAGCATATTTGGGGAGGACTTCAATATGTGTCTTCAGGTCCCGATCAAAACTATAAGAAAGCGCTTAGAACAGAATTGGCGCCGGAAGATAATCGCTTCACCAAAACTATTTTGGATCGCAGTTTAGATGAGCCTATGGAATTAGCTGTGGCTAATAGTGGCAAGATTTTTTATGCGGAACGAAAAGGGAAGTTGAAAATGTATGACCCTAAAAAAGGAAAATCGAAGGTAGTCGCTAATTTGAATGTGTATACTAAGCAGGAATATGGATTGATGGGCTTGAATATTGACCCTAATTTTGATTCAAATAATTTCATGTATTTGTATTATTCGCCACCTTCAGGCCAGCCCGATACGGCACAGCATTTATCTCGTTTTGTATATGATAACGTTAAGGATACTTTGCTGATGGATACTGAAAAGATTCTTTTACGCGTTCCTGTGAAGCGAGTAGATTGTTGCCACACGGGTGGCTCGATCGCTTGGGATAAAGTAGGAAATTTATATTTGTCCACGGGAGATGATACCAATCCTTTTGCATCGAATGGATATAGTCCGAGTGACAATCGTCCAGGCCGTTCGGGTTGGGACGCAAGATCGACGAGTTCAAATACTAATGATTTAAGGGGTAAGATTTTGCGTATCAAACCTACACCAGAAGGAGGGTACACGATTCCTGCGACTAACTTATATCCAGAAAAAATTTATCATGCTAAGCAAGAAATCTATGTGATGGGTAATCGGAATCCTTACCGTATTTCTGTGGATCAGCGTACTGGTTATTTGTATTGGGGAGAAGTAGGTCCAGATGCTGGAGAAGCGTCAAAGAAATTCGGACCACGTGGACACGACGAAGTAAATCAAGCACGTGAAGCTGGATATTTCGGTTGGCCTTTATTTGTAGCGGACAACCGCCCGTATAACCAACGAGATTTTAAAAACGATAGCACATGGGCTGTGTTTAATCCACGTGCGCCGATCAACGATTCTCCTCACAACACAGGTTTTGCCCATTTGCCACCTGCTCAAAAAGCCTTCATTTACTATCCATATGCGGACTCTCCGGAGTTTGGTCCGGTAGTTGGAAAAGGCGGTCGCAATGCGATGGCGGGCCCAGTTTATTACAGAGATGACTATCCAGCGGATTCAAAAACCAAATTTCCAGCCTATTATAATGGTAAATTAATTGCCTACGATTGGGCAAGAGATTTAATTTATACGGTGTCCATGAAAGAAAATGGAGATTTTTCAAATATGGATCGCTTCTTGCCATCTATTCCTTTTTCTCATCCGATGGATATGCAATTTGACAAAAATGGAACGCTTTTTGGTTTAGAGTATGGACCCAACTGGTTTGCTCAAAATGATGAGGCTGTTTTATATAAATTGGAATATAATGCTGGTAATCGTAAGCCATTGGCCGTTGCATCTGCTGATAAAAAAGTGGGATCTCTTCCATTGAAAGTAAAGTTTTCATCTGCAGGTTCTCAAGATTTTGATAATGATAAAATTACGTATGCTTGGAATTTTGGTAATGGTCAAACAAGTAATGCAGCGAATCCAGCCATCACTTTTTCTAAGTCGGGTGTTTATGAAGTTTCTTTACGAGTGAAAGATTCGAAAGGAAATGTAAGTACATCTCAATTGACCGTTCGGGCAGGTAATGAGGTTCCTGAGGTGGAAGTTGCTATTGAAGGAAATAAAACTTTTTATTGGAATGATAAACCAGTTAAGTATAAAGTTTCTGTGAAAGATAAGGAAGATGGAAGTTTGGCAAATAAAAAAGTAGCTGAAGAAGATGTGATGGTGAGTGTTAATTTCTTAGATGGTTATGACAAAACGGTTATTGCCCAAGGACATCAGGCGAATATTTCTTTTTCTAATGGAAAGAGATTGATGGATTTGTCAGATTGTAAGGCATGTCATGCGGCCGATAAGAAATCAATCGGACCTTCATACTTAGATTTAGGCAAGAAATATAAGCCAAGTGCTCAGAATATTGACATGCTTGCGAAGAAAATCATCAACGGTGGTGGTGGTGTTTGGGGAGAGCAGGCGATGGCTGCACACCCTCAAATTTCGTTAGGGGATGCGAAGGAGATCGTGAATTATGTATTAAGCCTATCTGACAAGAAGAAGGCATCCAAGCCGGTTGTTGGCGAATATGTTCCTCAAGATAAAGGAAAGGCTGGTACTTATTTATTTGCCGCTAGTTACACGGATAAAGGAGCTGGTAAATTAGGTCCTGCTACGGGTCAAAAAGTTGTGGCACTTCGTAATCCAACGATCAAAGCCGTGGATTTCGACCAAGTTTCTAAAGGATCTAAATATAAAGTTGACGGACTCGGAGAAGTTTTAGTTGCCACAGGTGATAAAGGTTTTGCTAAATACAATGGAATCGACTTGACCGGAATTAAAAATATCTCTTTTATGGGATTATATATGCAAGGTCAAACAGTTGGCGGAACTCTTGAGTTAAGAACGGGAAGCCCGACGGGTAATCTAGTAGGATCCGCTGATATAAATGCGTCTAATAAATTCAACATTCCTGTTAATGTTTCAGGCGTGCAAGATTTGTATTTTGTCTTTGTGAGTCCCAAAGGAGGAGACGGAGCATTATTTGGCGTGAAGGATTTCTTATTTGAAAACTAAGAATCACAAGTAATTTGTATAAAAAATGGCCCTAAATTTTAGGGCCATTTTTTGTTATTTTTCTGAGAGTTCTAGCCATCTGGCCTCTTTTTCTTCCAGCGAGTTTTTGATTTCTTCAATTTTAGTGGCCCATTGGCCTAAAATTTGAAAGTCCTCATGGCCGGCATTCAATTGCTCGATCAATCCTTGTTTACTTTGTTCAAGATCTTGTATTTCTTTTTCTAATGTTTCAAATTCCTTTTGCTCTTTGAAGCTTAGTTTACTCACCTTGGTCGAAGTTGAATTCTCTGTAGAAGGTGCTTTCACGGGGCTTGGTTTGTTGGCCGCCGCTGTATTTTCTGATTGGTTTTCTAATGAAATTCGATAATCAGTATAATTTCCGTTAAAGAATTTCACTTCTCCTTCTCCTTCCACTAGGATCAATTGGTCCACCAAATTATCCATGAAATAACGATCATGAGAAACTAATAGTAGGCAACCCTGGAACTCTGATAAAAAATCTTCTAAGAGTTGGAGTGTATCTAAATCAAGATCGTTCGTCGGCTCATCTAAGATTAAAAAGTTAGGGTTTTGGACCAACACCCGCATGAGCTGAAGGCGTTTTTTCTCTCCTCCTGAAAGTTTCTCAACAGGCGTATATTGCTGAGCGGTAGGGAATAAAAACTTACTTAAAAATTGGCTCGGACTTAGCGATTCATTTTTACCATAAGGGATAACTTCCGCTATTTCCGTGATGGTATCGATGACCCTTTGCTCAGGTTTAAAATCAAATGGTATTTGGGTATAGTAACCAATCACTAATGTTTCACCCGGATCGATGGTTCCGGCATCTGGTTTTTCTAAACCGGTAAGCAGTTGGAGAAAGGTGGTTTTCCCAGCCCCATTTTTGCCAACGATTCCGATGCGGTCTTTTTTCTTGAACGTATACGTAAATTCGTTGATGATTTTTTTATCTCCCCACGCTTTTTTAAGGCCGTTGATTTCAATGATTTTATTTCCTAATCGGGACATTTGAATATTGAGCTCCAGCTTGCTGTCATCCAGTTTCTTATGAGCCATTTCATCGATTTCAGTAAATGCATCGATGCGGTATTGCGCTTTGGTTCCCCTTGCTTTGGGTTGCTTACGCATCCATTCAAGTTCCTTGCGGTATAGGTTTTTTGCTTTGGATATGCTGCTCGCTTCGGATGCTTCTCTTTCGGCTTTCTTCTCTAAAAAATAGGCATAATTGCCCTCATAGGTATATAAAGCACCGAGGGCAAGCTCAAACATTTTATTACATATTTTATCTAAAAAATAGCGATCGTGAGAAACCACTAACACGGTCACATTGGGGCCTGAAAGTATTCCTTCTAGCCATTCAATCGTTTCAATGTCCAAGTGGTTAGTTGGCTCATCCAAGATCATAATGTCTGGACTTTCAATCAGCAATTTAGCCAACGAAAGGCGTTTTTTCTGCCCTCCTGAAAGCGTAGATACTTTTTGGTCTCCATCAGGAATACCTAACCTCGTAATGATTTGTTTGGCTCTTGCCTCATAATCCCAAGCATTATGCAATTCCATTAAAGCAAAGGAGTCTTCTAACTCCTTAGGGTCGCCTGAAAGCATGGCCTTTTCGTAGGCTTTGATGGCAACGGCGGACGGCAAGTCGTCTGAAAACAGATAATTTAAGACTTCTTCTTTTTCGGAAAAAATGGGATTTTGGGGTAAATAGCCTACGCGAATACCTTTGCGGATGGATATTTTTCCATCGTCAGGCGTTTGCATACCCATTAATGTTTCCATCAATGTAGTTTTACCGGTCCCATTTTTGCCAATTAAGGCAACTTTTTCACCTTTTTGTAGGCCAAAGAACAGACTTTTAAAGATCCATCTTTCTCCGATGTTGCGTGAAATATTTTCCGCCGATAAGTAATTCATACGATTGTGTTAGTTGAATTCAATTAAGAATTCGATTCAAGGGCTTCTTCCCTCATTTTTTTTCTTAGGACTCTTCCAGATACCCAGATACTGATTTCATACAATCCTAATAGTGGAAATGCCACAAGGAGTTGGGAAATCACATCGGGTGAAGGGGTGATGATCGCTGCGACAATTAAGATGACAATCATCGCATGCTTTCTATATTCCCTCATAAAAGAAGGGGTTAGAATACCTACTTGGGATAACACAAAAGCCACCATGGGTAGTTGGAATGTCAATCCGCACGCAAGCGTAAGCATGGATAATAATGAGATATAATCATTGACGTCAAATTGATTTTGAATCGTAGCATCCAATTTGAAATTGGCTAGAAAGTTGATCGCCATAGGAGCCACCACATAATACCCAAAGGAAACCCCCATGAAAAACAAGGTGGATACCCAGAAAACGGCTCCTTTCGCTGCTTTTAATTCTTTATTTTTTAAGCCTGGCTTAATGAATCTCCAAAGCTCAAAAAATGCATAAGGGAAGGAAAACAATAATCCAACAATAATGGATTGTGTTAATGCCATCATAAATTGACCCGAAACCTCTCTACTTTGCAAAATGAAGTCAGCTTTTTGCATACACAAACTGGTCCATCCCGTGATGTCGGCCAAATGACAAAGCACTAAATTGGTCGCAAAATCGACCTTTGTTGGCCCCATGATAATGGTACCAAAAATCTCATTTCTAAAAATCCATGCGGCAATAGTGAAAATCAAAATCGCAGCGATGGATCGCATGATGTGCCAACGTAACTCCTCTAAATGGTCTAGAAACGACATTTCAGTCCCATCTTTCTCTTCTACGTCGTCATCAAAATCATTTTCCCAATCTTGGTCTGTGGCCATATGCTATTTTATAAATAAAGAGGGAATTGTTTAACCCACTCGTTAACTTCTCCTTTAATCTGTTTTAAAACAGATTCATTATCGTGGTGCATGAGGGCTTTGTCGATCATGTCAACAATCTGACTCATGTCATTTTCTTTTAATCCACGGGTGGTCATAGCCGCTGTACCTACTCGCATTCCTGAAGTCACAAATGGCGATTTATCATCAAAAGGAACCATGTTTTTGTTGATGGTAATGTCCGCTTGAATTAACGTATTCTCAGCTAATTTGCCACTTAATCCTTTCGGTCTTAAATCAATCAGCATCAAGTGATTGTCTGTTCCCCCAGAAATAATATCATATCCTTTGCTTAAAAAAGCTTTCGCCATAGCTTGCGCATTGGATTTAACTTGTTGGGCATATTGGCCAAATTCTGGCGTTAAAGCCTCTCCAAACGCGATCGCTTTTGCGGCAATTACATGCTCCAAAGGTCCTCCTTGTGTTCCTGGAAAAACGGCTCCATCTAAACAGGCTGACATCATTTTTAATTCACCCTTCAATGTTTTGAAGCCAAAAGGATTCTCAAAATCATTGCCCATCATGATCAAACCACCACGAGGTCCACGCAAAGTTTTATGTGTGGTAGTCGTTACAATATGGCAATGTTGCATCGGATCATTTAACAAACCCTTAGCAATTAAAGCGGATGGATGAGATATATCGGCCAATAAAATGGCACCTATTTTATCTGCAATAGCTCTTAAACGTGCATAATCCCAATCACGAGAATAGGCTGAAGCCCCACAAATTAATAACCTAGGATTTTCTTTCAAGGCAATTGCCTCTACCTTATCCCAATCGATTAAACCTGTTTCTTTTTCAACGCCATAAAAAAACGCTTGAAAATATTTACCTGAGAAGTTGACCGGTGAACCATGAGAAAGATGTCCCCCATGTGCCAAATCAAATCCTAAAATTTTATCTCCAGGATTTAAAAACGATAAAAAAACCGCTGCATTCGCTTGCGCACCTGAGTGAGGTTGCACGTTCGCCCAAGTGGCGCCAAATAATTTTTTGGCACGTTCAATGGCAATGGTTTCCACGACATCGACTACCTCACAACCTCCATAATACCTTTTTCCAGGTAAGCCTTCTGCGTACTTATTTGTCAAAACACTTCCTTGTGCCTCCATTACTTGAGGGGAAGTGAAGTTTTCAGAAGCAATTAATTCGATGCCGAACTCTTGTCGATGTGCTTCCTCGCTTATTAATGAAAAAATTTCAACGTCTCGCTGGGTGGGAAATGTGCTAGCAGCCATGTAATAAATGTGGATTGAATTTCGTTTTAAAGAGTTTAAAATTACGAATTTTTAACGGAATAGAAAAACGATCATTCCCCATTTTTGAATAAATATCCCATGAGGTTCCGCTATTTTTTGTTAATTTTGAAACTTGAAAAAAGGGAAGGGGCGATTTTAAAATTATAGAGTATGAAATTGAAATTAATCATTTTGCTTTTCTTGGGTTTTGTGGGATTTACAGGCTTTGCCCAAAAAATCACTCCGGCTAAATGGTCTTGGACTTTGGAGCCAGCAAACCCCACCGTGGGCCAAAGCGCTGAAATTATATTTAAAGTTAAAATCGACAAAGGCTGGTACTTATATTCATCTGATTTTGATAAGGATTTAGGGCCAGTGGTTACTACGATTAAGATCAAAGAGGGTCTAGGTGTATCTACTGACGGGCCTCTGCGTGCTATAAATCCACATTCAAAATTTGACAAAGAGATTTGGAACGGTACATATACCTATTTCACCGAGGAAGGCGAATTTCGACAAACCGTAAAAATTACCTCAGATTCTTGGAAGATAGACGGATCTTATGATGCACAAACTTGTTCGAATGAAAGTGGTTTGTGTGTACCAATCAAGGGGCCATTTCTGATAAGTTCCAAGCTAAGCGCATCCTCTACGCCAGAGGATTCAAAAAAAAAAGCCTCTAATTCAGCTGTAAAACTAACAGCACCAGAAGACGATCAGTCTTTATGGCAGTTTTTCTGGGTGGCAATGGGCGCTGGTTTGTTGGCCTTATTGACTCCCTGCGTCTATCCACTGATTCCCATGACGGTTAGTTTTTTTACGAAACAACAAGGTGGGAAAAAGTTAGCTTTTCTATATGGCTTCTTCATTGTTTTAATCTATGTATTTTTTGGCACCATTTTAGCTTTTTTTGCTGGCGCTAGTTTTGCTAATTTTTTGAGTACACATTGGATTCCTAACCTGTTGTTCTTTGCCATTTTTATCTTTTTTGGAATTTCTTTTTTGGGTGCATTCGAAATTGTGTTGCCTTCTGGCTTGGTCAATAAAGTCGACGCGAAGTCTGATAAAGGCGGATTATTAGGTGTGTTCTTCATGGCATTTACGCTGGTTTTGGTCTCCTTTTCTTGCACGGGACCTTTGGCAGGATCTATCTTGATTGCCTCTTCTCAGGGAGTATTTTTGAAGCCCATCATAGGGATGTTAGGATTTTCATTAGCCTTTGCCATTCCATTTACGATGTTTGCCATTTTCCCCGGGTTTATGCAAAAAATGCCAAAGTCTGGTACTTGGATGAACGAAGTGAAAGTGGTGTTGGGATTTTTAGAAATTGCCCTAGCCTTCAAGTTTTTAAGTGTGGCAGACCAGGTGTATCATTGGCATTTGTTGGATCGTGAAATATTTTTAGCCATTTGGATTGCCATCTTTACAGCTTTAACTTTGTATTTATTTGGTAAAATTTCATTGCCTCATGATGGACCCTCTGGGAAATTATCTGTTCCCCGAGCGCTTTTTGCCACGGCTTTTCTTGCCTTTGTAATTTATTTAACTCCAGGGATATTTGGTGCTCCATTAAAGGGCTTGTCGGGCTGGTTGCCACCTATGTCAAGTCAGGATTTTAAGGGTTCCGAACAGTTAAGTGAAGAAAATAGTAATTCGTCGCGTTCCTCATCTTCCGTTAAATACAGTGAATTTTTAAAATTACCCTTAGGACTGAACGGCTTTTTTGATTTTGAGGAGGCGAAGGCCTATGCTCAGCAGGTTGGTAAGCCTCTTTTTATCGACTTTACAGGACATGGATGTGTCAACTGCAGAAAAATGGAGGAATATGTGTGGTCTGACCCCGCGGTTTTGTCCATTCTTAAGAACGACTATGTAATTGTCGCTTTATACTGTGACGATAAAACGGAGCTTCCTGAAAATAAGTGGTATATCTCTAAAGTTGATGGCCAAGAAAAAAAGACATTGGGCGATCAAAATTTAGATTTTCAAATCGCTCGATTTAATTCAAATGCCCAACCTCATTATGTCCTTTTAGATCCGCGAAAGGATGGCGCGCCCATGGTTCTGCCAGTCGCTTTTGACGCTGATATTAATCATTTTATTTCGTTTCTTAAAAAAGGAATTGACGCCTATAAATCAAAGTAAATATGTCTTGGGGAGCCTATTCCGGAGTGATGATTGCCACAGGTTTAAAATTTATCGCCGGTCCTATTACCGGTTTTGGTCTAGGATTAACCTGGTATGAAACCGTTATTTTTACTTGGCTAGGTGCGATGATAACGATTTCATTGACCTTGAGTATGGGTAAGTTAATCATCGGTTTTATCGGTCGATTTAGAAAGAAGAAAGCTATTTTATTTTCAAAGCGAGTGCGTTATGCTGTTCAGATCTGGCAGAAATTTGGAATCAAAGGGATTGCGGCACTTACGCCACTGATTTTTACGCCGATTGGAGGGAGTTTATTGGCCTTGTCTTTTAAGGTGTCTTTGCCGCGTGTCCTCTTTTTTATGGCCATATCCTCACTTTTGTGGGCCTTGTTATATACGGGGGCGATTTACCAACTCACTTTTTTACGCGAGTGGTTTGGGCATTAAAAAAGCCGGATAAACCGGCTTTAAAATATGGGATGGGAAAGATTAATTTCCTTGATTGATACTTTTTCCACTAAACATTTTCTCGCGAAGTGCATTTGCTTTTAGCTCTAATTCCGGCTTAGCGTCATATTTATTTTTTAACTGAACCGCAGCGCTATCTGGATGAACACCATATACATAAGAGTTACCTTCATTGAAATCTTTCTGCTTGATGGTATTGTTTTTTTGATAGTCACAAGCTGTTGCCATAAAGGCTAAGGCTATAATCGGAAGTATTTTTTCTAATTTCATTCTCTTGTTAGGACAAATTGTTGGCACAAAAATAAGGCCAAATTTTGTATTAAAAAAGTCTATGTGCTTCTAAGCCTTAGCTTTCCTCTAAATTTTTGATTTTCTCTGCTAAAAATGACATTAATTCGGCGATGTAGCCCTCGCTAAAGTTAAATTCGATCCCCGCTTTTGCATAAATTGCTTTGATGGGTTCGGTGTAACCTATTGACAATGCCTCCAAATAATTCGATAAAGCAAGCTTGGGATTTTGGCAATAATTTCTCCAAACCGCCAATGCTCCTAACTGGGCTATTGCATATTCGATGTAATAAAAGGGCACTTCATAGAGATGCAATTGCTTTTGCCAAACATGGGATTTTATTTCTTCTAAGCCGGTCCAATCCGTCATCTGATCCGCAAATCTGGCCAATATCTCATTCCATTTCTCTTCTCTTTGAGCTAATGTATGATCCGGATTTTCGTAGATCCAATGCTGGAATGCGTCGATCGTCGCCACCCACGGCAAGGTTTCTAGAATATCTTCTAGGTGTTTTATTTTGGCTCTTTTGGCATCTTCAGGATTTTCAAAGTAGATATCCCACTCATCCATCGTGATTAATTCCATGCTCATGGAGGCAAGCTCAGCTACTTCGGATGGAAAATTTCGGAATGCATTCAGGGAAAGCTCCTTGGTTAAAATGGAATGAACCGCATGTCCACCTTCGTGCAACAATGTGACCATGTCGCGCACTTGGCCTGCAGCATTCATGAAGATGAATGGAAATCCGGTTTCTTCTAAAGGGTAATTATATCCGCCCGGGTTTTTGCCTTTTCTTGAATCTAAATCAAAGCGATCTAGCTTCACCATTTCCCTTAGGCAATCGCCTAAAAAAGGATCTAAATGATCAAATACCCGAATCGTTTTTTCCAATAACTCTTCTCCCGTTTTAAATGGTTTCAACGGCTTTCGGCCTAATGGATCCACGGATTTATCCCAAGGTCTGAGCGAGTCTATGCCTAAGGCTTTTTTTCTTTTAGCGGCTAATTCATTTAAAATGGGCTTGATTGTTTTTTCTACGGCTTCATGAAATTCAAAACAATCATTTGGGGTGTAGTCAAATCGGCCTAAGCTCGCAAAAGAAAAATCCCTAAAGTTTTCAAATCCGGCTTGCAAGGCTACTTGATTTCTTTTGCCTATCAATTCACTGTAAAGCGTATTTAATTCATCTTTGATGCTGAGTCTTTGGGCTGCGACTTTTCGGTAAACGGCTTCTCTTACTCCTCGATCGGTCGACTCCAAATAGGCGCTAGCTTGTTGGAGCGTCTTTTCCACTCCGTCAATTTCCACCATCAGCGCTCCGGTTAACGCACCATATTGGCTTTCTAAATTTTGCAATTCAGTAAACAGGGGTATATTTTCTTCTCTGAAAATTTCAATGGATTTTTTTAGACTTCTCAACATAATCGAAAATCCTTTCGTTTGAACTTGGTCTGATAATCCAGAATCAATCACTTTTTTATTCCAAGCATCATCGAATACAGACGCATTGGGCATAATTTCATTGACAAATTGCTGATAGCTTTGTTGTAAATTTTCGTTTTGATTATCGCAAGACATTTTGATATAACGCCAAGCAAAATTTTCTGATAAATAGCTTTCAAGTTCAGATCGGTTCTTGCAAAAATCCTCAAGGGAATGTAAATCAATGATTTCTTGCGCACTTAATTTTTCAAAGTAAGGCAAAACACTTTCCCAAGTGCTTAATGAAAAGTCTTGGGGAAGTAAAGTTCGATGGATTATTTGCGGGGTGACCGTACGTTTTATCATGTGCATTTTTGTTGTTAATCTAAATTAATGACTACCCCATCACTCATCGGATGAGCCACGCAGGTCAAAATATATCCTTTTTTAATTTCATTATCGGTAAGTCCATCCTCTTCATCCATAATCACTTTTCCGCTGGTACATAATCCCATACAGGCCGTACACATTCCTGCTTGGCATGAATAGGGGATGTCGATATCTGCTTCTAAGGCAGCCTCTAAAATAGTTTCACTAGGCAAGACCGTTACTGTATGCGTTTTTCCCTCAAATACCAAGGTAACTTCTTGGGTTTTTAAGCTTCCGTCTTCCTCTGCCTGCACTGTTTCTTCACTCGCAGTAGATAAAAATAATTCTTTCAAAATGTGTGTGTTGGGAACATCAAACATCGCTAAAGACTTTTCTACTTCGCTCATCATTCCAGCAGGCCCACACAAATAATAAAAGGCTGCAGGGATGTCAATGCCAAACTCTTGTTTTAAATAAAAAACAATGGATGCTTGGTTGATACGCCCCTTAAAACCAGGCCATGTGTGCGAAGGCTGGCTGATGACATGAATCATTTTGAACCGGGAGGCATGTTGGGTTTCTAGTGATTCTAAGGCTTTTTTGAAGATAATTTGTTGTTCATTTCGAGATCCATAAACCAAGTAAATATTCGATTTAGGCTCTGAATGCAATACAGTTTTGATCATGGAGAATAGGGGCGTGATTCCAGATCCAGCGGCCACAAAAACATAGGTTTTACTGGAATCAGCTTGGGGTTCAATCAAGAAATTACCCATGGGCTCGATGACTTCTAGGCTATCTCCCACTTTCAAATGGTCACATAAATAGTTGGAAACAAGCCCACCCTCAATCCTTTTGACGGTAATAGCTGGTGAGGTATCTGTTTTTGGGGATGATGAAAGGGAATAACTTCTCCTGATTTTCTGACCGTCAATTTCCGGAATAAGCGTGAAAAACTGCCCCGATATATATGAGATGGTATTGTGTATGGGATGCCAAAAATGGATGGTTTTGGTGTCATCCGTTTCTTCGGTAATCTCCTTGATCGTCAAATGTAATCTCTGATTCATGTTATTCTTTTTTTGTCGGTATGAGCCATTGGATCGTTCCCGGCAGTGATTCATTATGTAATCGGTCTAGTGCCGTAACCGCAAATCCATAACCTGATCGTATCCAATTTTTATCTAAAATTAATTGATTCATTTTGCCTTTGAAAATGATATTTTCCGAGTTTTCCAGTGGGTCAACTTCGCCTTTTTTAATCTTATAAACGACGTAATAGGCGGGAGGATCTTGGTCTTCACTGGGTTCTCCTGGTTTCCAGGCCAACAACCATTCCTCGCCTTTTTTCAGTAAACTTACTTGGTGCGGAGGGGTAGGCGCGATGCTATCTTTCCAAAGCATTGTGGGAATTAATGCGACAGAAGTATACTGATTTTGCCTTAAGGTATCTCGCCAACCTTTCACATTTCGAATGATTAAATTTGAACTAAAATGAATGGATCCTTGCACGTTGGGTAAACTACGCGCGACCTTTAATTGTTTACTTAATTCGCCAGGTGTCCATACGTCGCTTAAATGATATACCGCATGACCAATGTAAATAGGCCGGCCATAATTATGGGCACTCCACCATTTAGCTAAGGGTTCAAAAGCCGCGACTTTGTGACTTGTTTCCCAGTATAATTGGGGTGCCAAATAATCCACTAGCCCATCTTTTATCCATTTTTCTGTATCCGCAAATAAGTCATCATAGGATTGTAAGCCTCGCCGAGTGGGGGATCCATCTAAAACAGATTCACTCTGATGTCGCCAAATTCCAAAAGGACTAATGCCAAATTTCACTTTGGGTTTGGTCGATTTGATCACATCCGAAATATCTTTAATGAGGTTATTTGTATTTCTCCTACGCCAATCCCCCAGGCTTTCCTCCGGTAATTTATATTTTTCAAAGGCTTCGCGATCATTAATTTCTTCTCCTTTCATGGGGTAGGGGTAGAAATAATCATCAAAATGAATCCCGTCTACATCATATTGTTCGATGATATTTTTGACCAAATTCACTAAATAAAGTCGGACTTCCGGAAGGCCAAAATTAAGGATCAATTGTCCGTGGTATTTGATGATCCAATCGGGATGTTTCCGGACTATATGATTGGCGTCAAGAAGAGAATTGGTTGATATACTGGCCCGATTTAAATTTAACCAGGCATGAAATTCAATTCCTCGCGCATGACTTTCCTCGATCATGAAGGCTAATGGATCATAGTAAGGGCTAGGTGGCTGACCTTGTAATCCCGACAAAAAAGTGGACCAAGGTTCTGGACTTTTTGCATATAATGCATCAGCAGCTGTCCTAATTTGAACAAAAACAGCATTAATTCCTGTTTTTTGATGGGAATTCAGAAGGTCAACAAACTCATTTTTTTGCTTAATCCCATTGTAATTTCTGGCGCTAGGCCAGTCGATGTTGGAGACGGTAGCGACCCAAACTCCCCTCAATTCTCTTTTAGGCCCTGATGGGAAGAGAGTAAAGTGAACAAATGTGATAAAAAGAAAGGTGTAGATTAGCCTCATTCAAGGCGCAATTTACCTATTATGACCGAAAATTTAGAATTTTAAATAGGATCGATGGAAAATAAATATCCCACACCCTTGAGCGTTTTAATATAATACTCAGGAATTTTCTCCCTTAATTTTCGAATATGCACATCTACTGTCCGCTCAACGACATAGACATCGGTACCCCAAACTTTCTCCAAAAGTTCATCACGATTAAAAACTTTGTTGGGATTTCTAGCTAAAAACGAAAGTAATTCAAATTCCTTTTTAGGCAACACTAAAAGTCGACCTTGAAAGCTAGCGGAGTATTGAGTTCGGTTGATTACGAGATCGCCTATTTGAATAATTTCCTGAGCATTTTCTGCTGCTCCACCGCTTTCGCGATTTAACATCGATTTAATTCGGCTTACTAAAGCTCTTGGCTTTATTGGTTTTACCACATAATCGGTACCACCTGCCTCAAAAGCCGCTATTTCAGTATATTCTTCCCCTCGAGCCGTTAAAAATAAAAGGATAGTTGATTTTAATTCAGGCATCAATTTCATTTGACGAGCCGTTTCAATACCATCTAAAATAGGCATCATGACATCCAAAATGACTAAATTGGGCTTGAAAGTTTTTGCTATTTCTAATGCCTGCTGTCCATTGGCCGCTTTGGCTAAAACATAGTTTTCTTTTGCTAAATTGTATTCCAATAAATCAAGAATATCAGGATCATCGTCAACCAATAAGATTTTAGTATTTTGTTTTACTTGACTCATGGATAGAACTGACAGCTATTGATGAAATTATGACGCAAATATAGACAGCTATATGTTACCAAATTGTTAATTTTTATCGACATTTATACCATCAAATATACAATTTATGTTTAAAGATTCACCTTATTCTGTTCGCTTGGCCTCCGTTTTAATTTCCATTTACTTAGTACTGCTGGGCTTGTATTATTTACAGGATTTGTTGATTCTAATTGCATTTGCTCTCATACTCGCCATGGTTCTTCTTCCACTTTGTCGGGGCCTTGAGAACAAAGGCTTCCCTAGATCTGTCGCAATCTCCATTTGTCTCCTTTTTTCTGTGGCGATTATTGCGGGTTTGATTTCATTATTAACCTTTCAGATAATTGAGTTTTCAAATGATTGGCCCATGTTTATTAAAAAAGCTGAAAAATGGATTTCTGGATTACAAACTTTTCTTTCAAGAAATTTAAATATTTCAAGAAAAAAGCAAATGCTAGAGCTTAGTAATCAGACCATTGGATTATTGAAAAACTCCGGAAGTATTTTGACTGCTACCTTTTCAACGATCGTCCATTCGCTTACGATTCTAATTTTGATTCCCATCTTCATGTTTTTCATGTTGTTTTACAGAAGCTTCTTTTTTACTTTTTTGGCGATGGTTTTTCCGACAACCGAAAAAGATACGTTGAGAGGTATCATGGGCAAAACAGGTTCCGTCGTTCAGGGATATTTAGTGGGATTGCTTTTTGTTATGTTTACGGTGGCGTGCGCTAATAGTTTAGGTTTTTGGTGGATAGGAGTGGATTATCCTATTTTCTTCGGAATAACGACCGGCTTATTACTTTTGATTCCATACATCGGAATTTGGATAGGAGCGAGTTTGCCCATCTTATTATCTTTAGCTACGCTAAGTCCTTCGCATGCATTAGCGATTGTCGTATGGATTGCTGCAGTCCAATTTATTGAGGCTAATTTTATAACTCCATTGGTGATCGGTTCCAAAGTCAGCATTAATCCCCTCGTGGCCATGTTAGCTCTTTTGGGAGGCGAAATGCTTTGGGGAATCCCTGGATTGATTTTAGCTTTGCCTTTTACAGCCATCATCAAAGTGATTTTTGATCATGTGCCCACCTTACAGCCTTATGGTTTTATCTTAGGCGAGGCACCCAAGCGCGTTAAAGAGACAGAAGCTCCTTAAACCGAATGGATTGTCGGCGAGAAATTTCTATTTTTTCCCCTTTGCCCACTAGCGTTACTTGCAACCCACCTGAAAACCAAGGTTCAATTTTTTCAATGTAATTTAAGTTGATGATGTGCTTCCGATTTGCCCTAAAAAACACCTTAGGATCAAGTCGGTCTTCTAGGGCATTTAATGATTTAAGAACTAAAGGTTTTTGATCGTCAAAAAATAAACGCACATAATTTCCCATCGATTCACAAAGTCGTACTCGGTCAAGTCGGACAAACCAACATTTTTCACCGTCTTTGACAAATATTTGATCATTGGCACCTAAGAGATGCTGGCTTCTATCTTGGCCTTGAACGGCTGTTTTATGATGGATCGAATGGAATCTATTTTCTAATTTTTGAATACTGTCCGAGAGCCGAGTTAGCTCGATGGGCTTTAAAACATAATCTAAGGCATTAACTTCAAATGCCTTGAGGGCAAATTCGTCAAAAGCCGTAGTGAATATAATTTCAGGTAAATATCCCTCCCATTCCTCCAGCCACTCAAATCCAGTTTTGCCCGGCATCTGAATATCCAAAAAAAGCACATCAGGTTTTAATTCTTCTACCAGTGGCCCTGCCTCTTCCGTATTGGAAGCTTCTGCAATGACTTCGATGGTTGGAAAATTTTCCAACAATCTTTTCAGTTCGTTTCGGGCTAGACGTTCATCGTCGACAATAATTGC
Source organism: Cytophagaceae bacterium (assembly GCA_947460975.1). Classification (GTDB taxonomy): domain Bacteria; phylum Bacteroidota; class Bacteroidia; order Cytophagales; family Spirosomataceae; genus Aquirufa. The sequence goes on along the minus strand of CANHGO010000001.1, from coordinate 586,485 downwards.
TTTCATGGTTAGTGTATTTAATTTTCAAGATAGGGTAAATTCACTTCGGCAATCACATGATTTTTGTCCAAAGGTCCAAGACTAATGTGAGCGGTTTCTCCAAACAATATTTGTAGCCGATTTTTTGAATTAATGAGTCCGACACCCTGTTCTTTGGACAAAACTGGACTTTTGAAATGTCCAGGATTGATGACTTTGATGGTCAAAATTCCTTCCTTATTTTTTGCGGCAATCGTGATGGTCCCTCCTGTAATTTTTTTAGAAATACCATGTTTGATCGCATTCTCAATGAGCGTTTGCAATAGCATCGGGGGAATTTGTGCTTTATGACAATTTTTGTCTGCCGTAATTTCCCAAGCTAATCGGTCTTCATACCTGATTTTTTCTAAGGATAAATAATCGGTGACCGTGTCTAATTCTTCGGAAAGAGAGATTGTTTTTTTACGTTCCGTCAGCAAGGAACTTCGAAGCAATTTTGACAACTGATTGATGCCTTTTTTAGCTTTTTGAGGATCCTCGGTGATGAGCGCCCGAACACTATTAAGTGCGTTAAATACAAAATGGGGGTTCATTTGCGCCCTTAAAACTTTGCTTTCTGTTTCTAAAATGGTTCTTTCTAATTGGTCATTTTCTCTTTCCATTTCTAATTTTTTGTTGGAATACTGGAAAAAGAAATAGATCAATTGCCAGATGGCGAGTGGTTTGGCGAAATTTAAAAATATCTGCAATACGATGAATGGGCTTAATTCAATGGCATAGTTCTCCGATAGAAAAATGTAATCCAATGGGATATTGAGTCCAACAAGACAAGCCGACATCACGATGAGTGCGACCAAATTCACCTGAATTAAGGTAAATAAAGGCAAATCTTGCCAACGGTATTTATGAGAAATTTGCCGATAAACATGTGTCAGAAATACGGCTAATGTGATATTGACAAACGATGAAAAAATCCACTCCCATTTCCAACCGTATTGATTCGTGTATAATAATGCTTCGTTTAACGCCCAAATGAACCATCCAGATAATTGAAATTTCCAATACAAATGGTTTCGATTCATACCTTCAGAATTTAGATGGAATCTGGTAAAGTTTGTAAATGATCCGCATGATTCGCTTTTAGGGAAATAAAAATTCCTTTTTCATAATCATATTGCAGGTGATATAAGCATAAGTTTTGATGCGCAAAGTGATCCATATTTTGCAAGGGTTGATTGAAAAGATGCGTTAATAAAACGCGCATCGCTCGTCCATGCATGGCAATTAATATGGATTTTTCTTCCCTTCGAGATAGAATTAATTCGACCACTGGCTTTTGTCTTTCCAATACGTCGATTGGACTTTCCCCTTCCTCAGACGGGATGTGCACATCACCTTTTCTCCAAGTTCGGACTAAGTTTCTATAATAGGCATCGTCTTCATTTGAGGGCGTTCTGCCTTCGCGAATTCCCCAAGAAATTTCATTTAAACCTTCGTATTGTTCCCACGGCAGTCCTTTGTCGATGAATCCTTTGACCGACTGATGTGTTCGGCGTAGTGCAGATGTGTAAATTTTGTCAAGGGCTAAATCTTGATAATGCTCAAAAAATGCTTGTGCCTGCCTATTTCCTAATTCGTTTAAATCCGCGTCAATTCCACTACCTTGAACCACCCCCATTCGATTATAATCTGTTTCACCATGACGAATAAGGTAAATGTCTTTTAAAGCATGCATATAAATTGGGTCAAAAGGAGTTTAATTCGTTAAATTATTCCGAATTTTACGTGCAAAAATACGAATATTATGTTTAATACATCCATCTCATTAGACACTCTTAATTCATGGGGCCATGGAAACATGATCGATGTTTTAGGAATCGAGTTTATTGACGTTCAGCCGGATTTTATTAAGGCAAAAATGCCCGTGGACTCTCGAACAAAGCAACCCTATGGTTTGTTACATGGAGGAGCATCGGTTGTTTTAGCGGAGACTTTGGGAAGTATTGCTGCATCATTAGCCGTAGCGGATCCTACTACGCATCGTGGTGTAGGTGTTGAAATAAATGCCAATCACATGAAATCGGTCAAAGAAGGATTTGTCATAGGTACATGTACCGCATTGAAAATAGGTAAAACATTGCATGTATATGATATCAAAATTCATGATGAATCGGGAAATTTGGTTTGCGTAAGCCGATTAACAGTAGCTATTTTGTCTTATTAAAATGCCCAAGAATACGAGTCTATATCGCCAAGATACGGAATGGAATCAACTTTGGAATGAGGCTCAGCAACATGACGCGGCCATCGCTCTTTGGCGCTTGCCAAACTCGGAAACACGTTCATTTTTAATTGACACACAAGGTGGACATGTAACAGACTCACTTGATTTTCAGTCTTTTGAGCCAGGATTTATGGCGGCTCCATTTGTCGGGAATCCCTATTTTTTAAAGGCTGAGTATTTGTTTGTTTCCGAGGTGCCAAGCGTCCACGTTTCGGTTAAAGAGGTATTTCCTTTAAAGACCGGATCTCCTAAAAAAGAAAATTTTCTCTATTGGGTGAACGCAAGTATTCAAGAAATCAAAGCCGGTAATTTTCAAAAAGTCGTGCTTTCTAGGACAGATGAGGAGGCTTTGGGTGCTGATTATTCGACCTTGCATTTTTTCGAATCATTATGTCAAGTATACCCTAACGCTTTTGTTTCGGCTTTTTACATCCCCTCGCTTAGGCAAACTTGGATCTGTGCGACCCCAGAAGTTTTAGTTTCATTAAATCACGAAGGTATATTTAAAACGATTTCATTAGCTGGTACGCAACCTGTGTCAACAAATGTTGGTCAAGTTACTGCACCTCACGAAGCTCGCTGGTCACAAAAGGAGATCGAAGAACAGGCTTTTGTTAGTCGGTATATTATTGAATGTTTTAAGAAAATCAGGTTGCGAGAATATATTGAAAATGGACCCAAAACGATTCAAGCGGGTAATTTATTGCACCTGAAAACGGAATATGTAGTGGATACAAAGGCGCTCAACTTCCCGCAATTGCCTGGGATTATGTTGTCGTTATTGCACCCAACTTCGGCTGTTTGTGGCACCCCTAAAGAAGCGGCCATTGATTGGATAAAACAAGCCGAAGCGCATGACCGTGAGTTTTACAGCGGTTATTTGGGCCCCGTGAATTTGAATGATGAGATTTATTTATTTGTCAATTTGCGGACTGTTAAAGTCACGAAAGAAACAAATGGGTATTCAGCTACTTATTATGCAGGTTGCGGAATTACAGAAGACTCTGACCCAGAAAAAGAATGGGAAGAAACGGAAATGAAGTGTCAAACACTCCAGCGAATTTTATCGATTAATCAATAGACCCTACCTATTATTTAGATATGGGTTTGCCAGAAATGATGACTTTTACAGTATCAATCCGAGCATCTGTTACCGTCATGATTTGAAACTGAAAGGCAGACAAAGTAATGACTTCATTGACAGCTGGAATATCTTCGTAAAGATGGATTAACATCCCGCCAAGGGTCTCGTAATCGCCCTCAGGAAGATTCCAGTTATATTTTTCATTTAAATAATCAATTTCATGGCGTCCAGAAAGGATGAAGGTATGGTCGTCCAGTCGCTTTTCGATCCAATCCTCGGTATCATCAAACTCATCTTGAATTTCACCAAAAATTTGTTCCATCACATCCTCCATGCTGACCAGACCTGAGGTACTTCCAAATTCATCGACCACGATCGCTAATGACTTTCTTTCTTTGGAAAATTTTAACATGAGATCATTCGCGGGCATGGCCTCGGGAACGATGGGAATGGAAGTAAGGATGCTTTGAATGTCTTTTGGCTTTTTGAATAAGGCCAACGAGTGACAGTATCCAACCACCTCTTCCAGGGTTTCTTTATACACTAAAACCTTTGAATGGCCACTTTCAATAAATACTTTTTTGAGTCCCTCGATACCTTCCTCTATTTCGATGGCCGTAATTTCTGTTCGGGGAATCATGCAATCGCGCACTTTGACTTGCTTAAACTCTAATGCATTATGAAAGATTTTTGTATCTACCTCGTTTTCTTCTTCGGTGGAAACCTTTCGATTTAAATTTTGCAAGTAGTGGTTTAAGTCGGTTAATCCAAAGGCCGGTTTTTCTTCCGAATAGCTTAAACGTAATACCCGAGTAATAAACCATTTTGACAATCCTACGGTCAGCCAGACTAAAGGGAACATCAGCGTATTTATGATCCAAATAGGAATGGCTAAAAATTCTAGAATGGCATCAGGATTTATCAAAAAGATACTTTTTGGGGTAAATTCAGACGTGGTTAATATAATTATGGTCGCGACGATTGATGCGATAAGTCTGGCAATAATTTCATTCGTAATCCAAGGTAAATTGGCCAAAATCAGGTGATGCAAAAACTCTTCCATGAATATGCCATAGGCCACTAATGAAAGTGTGTTGCCGATTAACATCGTTCCAATAAATTGAGATGGGCTTTGATTGAAATGAGCAATGATCTTGGCACTTAAGATGTTTTGCTTCGCCTTAAGTTCAAAATATAGTTTGTTGGACGAGACAAAAGCCATTTCCACCCCAGAAAAAAATGCTGAAAAAACCATGGCTAAGATGATTCCTACGTATTGAGGCGTTTGTATGTCGGCCATTGAATCCAATTTATTTCTTATTTGATTTCTGTGAGTCTTCTTTTTTCAATCGTTCATTTTTTGAATACTGAAAGTAAAAAAGGCAGGCGACGCAATACATGAGCCAACCGTAATGATAAAATATTTCAGACCAGAAATGGCCCTGAATATCTTTGGGCACTGGAGAATTTAGATCGATGATCCAAATAATGAAAAACCCAATCCCGGCCGCTAAACTTAAAATTTCTTTTTTACCCATATTAGGCAATCATTTTTTCTGTCCTCCTAAATGTAGAGACAAATAAGCCAATAAATATCAAAATAGATCCCACCCAAACTAAATTTATATAAGGCTTCTCTATCGCTTTAATGATAATTAAATCTTGTTGGGTTGTATTATAAGAAAAACTAAATTCCTGAGTTTGTGGATTTATGGCAGTAAACTTAATTTTTATCCCCGTTTCTTCACTTTCAAATGCGGGCATAGCCACCATCCGATCTTTGATAATAAACGTAGGAGCTAGTTGGAACTGCTGAAAATTCTTTCCCAAAACATTAAAGTTAGCACGAACGGCTGCATCATTGGGACCCAGTACTACATTTTCCACATTAGTGACGCGGGTAACATCCATCAAAACAGCTACAAAATCATTTAAGAATAAGGTGTCTCCGATAGACACCGTCGCATCGACGGTTTGACTCCATTGTTTTTCTGATCCAGCATCTGCGGCAAGTCGTGGATCTAATGATACATAGGTATAAATATCGTGGCCCCAAGCGTGTTTCACATCAGGCGAAATGGCGGTTCCCATTTTGGGATTCATTTGCCAACGAGGAAACAAGGATACAATTTTGCCTTCTGCGTTTTTAAACTCCAATTCGTAATAATTGTTTTCCGGTTCTACCGTTAGGGTATCTCCTTTTTTAGCGATGGATTGCCCTTCTTTTTCAATATTTTTTAAAGCAACTGCATGAAAATCTCCTTCAATGATGTCAAAATCTTTGCGATTAAAATAACCAGGCTTCCCTCTTAATTCAATTTTTCTACCCTTGTAGGTAACAAGATAATCCTGCATTTGTGCTCCTTGACCTAACCAAAGCGGCAGATTTTCCTTGTTTTCTTTATTGTCATCCTTGGTGAATTGCTCTACTTTATTGGAGATAGCAAAGCCAGATCGATTGAGTGAAACAACTTTGGAATAGCCAGACGAAAACAAAACGCCTATAATCATAATCGCCAGACCTACATGGGAGAGTGCGCCTCCGGCAATGGAGAATTTTTGCTTCGTTAAAAACCACAATATTTGGCCATTCGCGACTAATGAAAAAAGCCCGCTCCATAATAAAGCGATGTACGGGATTTCATAAACCTTTTCGAAATTAATGACAATTACAGTTAATAAAACTGAAATCAAAAGTGAAGAATAGAGTGGCTTAAATGAAGTAGATTGTTTTAATTTCCCCCACCATACATATTGGCCTACCCCGCTTAAAAGTGCAACCGCAATAAATATCCAAATTTGAATTTTACTGTAATGTGCAACTTGATCGGCAGGCAAAGCTATATTTGAAACCATGCCAAAGGCCTCAGCAATTTTATTGTATACGGGAATGGACGTCGTAAAAATGAGTTGGAACGCCGATAAAGTCAATACAGAAGCTCCGACAAAAATCCAAAATTCCTTATGGTAAATGCCAATTTCTTTTTCATCCTTGGGTAAACTTTTCCATCGGTAAGCTGCTAAAATTATGGCCACAATTAAAAATGTGAACATGTAGATTAGGAGTTGGCCCGAAAGGCCTAAATCCGTAAAAGAGTGAACCGAGGCATTTCCTAGTACCCCAGACCTGTTTAAAAAAGTGGAATAAAGGACCAAAATAAAAGTCGAGATGACCAAAATTATGGAAGTTTTTAAGGCTGCACTTGAATTCCGATAGGCAATCATGGTATGAATGGCGCCAATTAAAACGAGCCATGGGACAAAAGAGGCGTTTTCTACCGGATCCCAATTCCAATATCCTCCAAAATTTAATGTCTCATAAGCCCAATACGCACCCATAGTAATTCCAATCCCTAAAATGGCAGCTGAAAAAGCAGCCCAAGGCAAAGCAGGTTTTATCCATTCGGTCAACTTGTTTTTCCAAAGTCCAGCGATTAAATAAGCAAACGGAACAAGTGTCAAAGCAAATCCTAAAAAGAGTGTTGGCGGATGAATCACCATCCAATAATTCTGCAGCAAAGGATTTAGGCCTCGCCCATCTTTTGGAATGAAATTAGGCTGTAAACTCCAGACAGGTAAGTCGGGCTGCGCCTCTCTCAACAAAAGAAACGGTGAAGATCCGATTTTCAAATCGATCCATGGAATAATGACACCTAAAATCATGGAAGTCAAAAAGGTTTGCACGAGGGCAAAAACAGTCATTACGGGCGATTCCCATTTTGGATTTTTGATCATTAAAATCACCCCTAAAATAGCTTGCCAGAATATCCATAGTAAAAATGAGCCTTCTTGGCCTTCCCAATAGCATGAAATCATGAACATGGTGGGCAGTGCTAACGAAGAATGAGTGAATGCGTAATGGTATTCAAAATAGTGATTGTAGATAATGACAAAAAGGCTAGTCGCCACGCCAATCACTAAAAATAAGTGAATGATAAATAAGGCTCTTGCTGTTTTTTTCCAATCATTTTCAGCGAGCTCGTCGGTCGACTGAGTTGCTTTAAAGTATGAAAATGTGGCTAAAGCGGCCGTTACAAATGACCCAATTACCATTAAATGACCCGTAGTGCCAATATTTTCGTGTATCATATTTATTTTTTCACTTCAAATGAAGCGCTTGAATCTGCAGAAATTTTGCCCTCTTGATATTTGGATGGGCATTTTAAAAGAATCTTGTCGCAATAAAATATTTTGTCCGCTTTCATGCTTCCGACCAAAACAATTTTTTCGGATTTTTCAAAATCCTGAGGTTTGGGAGCGGCATAAATAACCTGGTTTTCACGACCTAAACTATCTTCCACCGTAAATTCTAGTCGGTTTGCATCCAAGGCGGGATTAAATATCATGCCTAAGATTTTTCCTTGAGCGTCTTTTTTAAGTTTTCCTACGACATGTACTTTTTGGGATGGGTCAGATTTTGAAATTCTTTCTGCTTCATCAAAGCCCACATAGGTACTTGCATCGCCCGTCGTAATTAAAATAATGCCGATGGCAATGGCCACTAAAATCAAACCAATGATATGTGTTTTTTTCATATTAAGCGTTCTTAGAAACCTCTTTTTCCAGTCGGGTAACTTTTTTGTCTAAGTTGAAAAGATAGATAAAAAGACCTACGAGAATCAGCAAAACAACTGAAATGACCACATAGATTTTTCCATCTGCACGGAATTGATCCGCCATTTCGATGTCGGCTTGTTGGGCCATCAAAGTAAAACTGCTAACTAAAAGAATCAATAAAGTGTTTGAAAATTTCATGTCTATTCGTTTTCTGATATTAAATGTGCAAGTTTTTTAATTCGAATTCTAAGGTTTACGATCCAATAGCCTAATAGGGTCCAAGCGATAATCGCCGGGTAAAAGACCAATCGCATATTGGAATCTAAATCATATTTTGAAAATCCTGGATTTCCTCCATTTCCGGGATGCAATGAATCGGTCATACGAGGCAATATCCAAATCAAAATCATGAAAATAACAAAGGCAAAAATATTATAAACATTTGATATTCTTGCTTTTTGCTGTTCATCTGGCATGGAGGAACGTACTAAGCCATAGGCCAAATAAATTAATAGACCGATGGCAACCGAATTTAATTTTGGGTCGTTGGTCCACCAATCTCCCCACGTAAATTTCGCCCAAAGACTACCTGTGACCAGACCTAAAGTAGCAAAAACCAAACCGGTCTCTACATAGGCATTGGAAATGAGATCACTTTTGATGTCTGATTTTCGAAGGTATTGAATCGAATGGTATACCGAGGTTCCCAATAAAAAAATCATGGTAAACCACATCGTGACATGAAAATATAAATTTCTCACGGTTTCATTTAGAATGGCTTGTCGGGGCACTTTCCCCATAAATCCTGCCCAAATCGTGTAGATTAAAAGTAGCATACAGGCTATTTTCCAATAATTCTTTTTTAATGTCTCCATATATAGGGGAATAAAATTCCTGATAATACTATAACAATTACGTCTAAAGAGGCCAAAGTAGCCATTTCATCCCAATTCTCCTGCATGGATATTCCATCCATTGCACTTTTTGAAAGTTTAAGTAAGAGCAATAAGAGTGGAATGATGATGGGAAAACTTAGGACCGACATCAGTGTGGCCGAATTTTCACCTTGTACAGCGATTCCAGCAACCATCGTCAAAGTAGCTGAAAAACCAATAGATCCTAATAGCAATGAGACAAGATACAAAGGTAAATTCCCCACTGGATTGCCCATGACCCAAGAATAAAATACAATGCCTACAAACGAAATGCCGACCATCACTAGCGCATTGTAGAAAATTTTCGAGTAGATGACCGCTTCTGGGCTTACAATCGAATAATAAAATATATTGCGCTGTTTTGATTCTTGGGTGAAACTTTTACCGATGGCATTGACGGCTATAAATAAGATAATAAGCCAAAATAAAGTATTCCAAGTGATAGGATTAATGGCTTGTTGCTTAGCCTTAAATGATAGATAACAAACAAATATAGTGGAGGCCAAATACAACAGTAATCCATGAATCGCGTATTTCTGACGCCATTCCATTTGGATTTCTTTTTTAACCAACACGCGTATCTCGTTAATTAGCATGAATAAATCTAATAGGACCCGCAATTTACGACAGAAAATTTGCTTTAAGGAATATTATGCAAGTATTTTACCCTGGGATTAATCGTAAATCCGTTGATTTGAATCATTCCGCATTAAACATCAAATTAAATCTCTACTCGATCATTTTTTAGCTCAGATATACTTAGTACATTTGTAGCTAATTTTGAATAATTCTAAATAGGAGAGCTTAGTTCTATATGCGTACAGTTGCAGATTTGGGTATTGGAGATCATGGGTTTATTTCAGGTTTTACGGATGAAAAACTTTCCTTAAAATTATTAGAAATGGGTTGTTTGCCAGGTACAGAAGTTATTTTAACGCATCATGCTCCATTTGGCGATCCTATTGCCATTAAAGTTTCAGGCTATACTTTATCGATGCGAAGAGAAGAGGCAGCCACCATCCTAATTAATCATAAGTAAATTGGCTAAAATCCCTAAAATAGCATTGATTGGAAACCCAAATGCGGGGAAGTCGTCCTTGTTCAACACATTGACTGGCCTACGTCAAAAAACGGGAAATTTCCCTGGCGTGACCATGGATAAATTAACCGGAATATGGGAATTAGGTCCAAAAAATCAAATTGAGATTTTAGATTTACCAGGAATATATAGTATTTATCCAAAGTCCATCGACGAGGAATTAGTGATTAATATTTTGGGCAATCCGGCACATCCTGATTATCCAGATATGGCTATTGTCGTAGCAGATGCATCTAATTTAAAGCGAAATTTATTGCTTTTTTCTCAAGTTCGTGACTTGGGAATTCCAACCGTTTTGGCTCTCAACATGATTGATGTAGCGGAAAATGAAGGCTATGTGATCAACTCGATCAAGTTAGCTCGGGAGCTAAGTGTTGAGGTGGCGGAGGTAAATGCTAAAAAAGGGATTGGGGTGAACGGATTAAAATTATCGGTTCAAAAAACGTTAGAAAATCGATTTGCATCCAATGATGGCTTGCCTCTTCCCGTATCGGATGAGTTGATCACTGAGATTCAGTCGGCTTTTGGAGAGGTTGATCCTTACCGGTGTTTACTTTGGCTAATGGAACATGATCGAATGAAAATGTTTACCAAAGCTCAGTGTGCAGCATTGGATCAAATCATGGTCAAACATAGTTTTGAACCCAAAAAATATAAGTCGGCCGAAACGGTCAAGCGCTACGAGTTTTTAACGGAGGTGGTCGATCGTTGTGTGATTAATTTAAATCGACAATGGGATGCGCCACCGGTAAAGACCTGGACAGACCGATTAGATAAATTATTTCTACATCCTGTAGGTGGATATTTGTTCTTTTTGGCGATTTTATTTGTCATGTTTCAAGCCGTTTTTACGTGGGCCACTTATCCGATGGATGCCATCGATGCTGGAGTAGCTTTATTAAATGATTGGTTGAAAGGCATACTTCCGGAATCGACATTTAGGGGATTATTAACCGATGGATTAATTGCGGGAATCGGTGGTGTTTTGATTTTTATTCCTCAAATAGCCTTCTTATTTTTCTTCATTTCTATGTTGGAGGAAACGGGATATATGTCTCGGGTGATGTTTATCATGGATAAATTAATGCGCCGATTTGGATTAAATGGGAAGTCGGTCGTTCCCCTTCTGTCAAGTGTGGCCTGTGCCGTGCCTGCCATTATGAGTACTCGGTCGATCGGGTCTAGGAAAGATCGTTTGATTACTATTTTGGTGACACCTTTGATGTCATGTTCTGCGCGATTGCCAATTTACACCGTGTTGATTGCCTTGGTGGTTCCTGAAAAAAATACCTTATTTGGGCTTTTCAACTTACAAGGATTGGTGTTATTTATCTTGTATTTGCTCGGATTTTTTATGGCATTGTTTTCAGCCTATATCATGAAATTGATTCTTAAGGCGAAGGAAAAGAGTTACTTCATCATGGAATTGCCCACGTATAAAGGGCCGCGATTTAAGCATGTGAGCTACACAATTTTGAATAATGTGAAGGCTTTTGTTTTTGAAGCAGGTAAAGTCATTGTAGCTATTTCGATTATCTTATGGGTATTAGCCAGCTATGGTCCTGGAAATAGTATGGAGGATGCGACGAGCCGAATTAAAATTCAAAATCCGAATTTATCAGGTGTTGAACTGAGTAATAAAATTGCCGGTGAAAAATTAGAAAATTCCTATGCGGGTCATTTTGGTAAGTTTATCGAACCGGCTATTAGGCCTTTGGGCTATGATTGGAAAATTGGCATAGCACTGATTACCTCTTTTGCTGCCCGTGAAGTATTTGTGGGAACGATGTCGACCATTTACAGTTTAGGGGGAGAAATCGACAATGAAAATGCGACGATTAAAAACAGAATGCGCGCCGAGATAAATCCCCAAACAGGGAAACCGATGTACGATATGGCTTTAGGATTTTCTTTGCTGATTTTCTATGCATTCGCCATGCAATGCATGAGTACGCTGGCAACGACCTACCGAGAAACTAAATCGTGGAAATATCCGTTGATTCAATTCGGATACATGACCGCATTAGCATATTTATCTGCTTTTTTGGTTTATCAAACGTTGTCTTAAATTTTAATCGGGATCGAAGTGGCCGCTAAATTGCTCGTCGCTTTCGCTAAAATCTTGCCTTCTTGATTGTACATTTTGGCTTCTACATTAGCTATTTTCTTACCCACTCGGTAGACCTCTGATGTAACGGTAATTTTTTCGCCTGCCTTAGCCCCGTACAAAAAGTCGACATGTAAATTGACAGTTACATAAAGATGATCTATCTGAACCGTAATTAGGGTCATGCCCATGATTTCATCCAACATAGTTGAAATAATTCCCCCGTGTAAAACGCCGGCATGATTACATTGGTCAGCTCTAACCTCAAATTCTGCTGTGATTGAGCCTAATTTGGCCTGCTTTAAGGTACCATCTAGCCAAGAAGATACTGGATTCGGATTTCCGTCAACAATCTTGCGATCTAAATTTTGGTTCAAAAACTGAAGAACCGTTTCGTTTGGTTTCATATAATTTGTTAGGCGGAAAAATAATATTTTATGAACGGGTCCATGTCGCCGTTCGGCCAAACATGGGTGTACCTACATATCCTCGGATTTCCAATATTTTATTGTTGTCCTTTATTTTCAAAATACAATCGTAGGTTTTGCCTGAATTTGGGTCATAAATTTTGCCATCTTCCCAAGCGGAACCCTTATACTTGAAATCTTGTAAAATAACCAATCCAATGAGGTCGCGATTCTTTAATTTGGCATCAGGATTATTAATGTCCTTTTTGCCAGGTGTTTTCCCCCATGAGATTTTGCCATAAAATTTATCGCCTTGTTTGAATATACTTATTTTTCCATCTTTTTCTTGCGAAAGCCATTCGCCCAAAATGACATCGGGACCTGAGTTTGCAAATGAATTTGCATGTAGAATAAGCGTACCTAACAAGATTAAAAATGTTGTTTTCATCGATAGAAATTTATTGAACGTGCAAATATATGGGGAAATCATGATAAATTACTAAACTAACAGAATTGGAAAAGGTTTGCTGACCTCATTCGGAATGCTTATTTTTGTACCAAATTTCTCTTTAGACTTACTTGGAGAAAATCATAGCCAATATCACATTATGAATTATAATTTAGATCAAATTCCAGAGAGAACTTCAAAACCACGTCAAAAGGGATTGACGATGGTCATGGACAAAGGCTTGAGTTTAAGGCAAGTAGAAGATTTCATTGAGATGGGCGGAGCTCATACTGACATTGTCAAACTAGGTTGGGCTACGTCTTACGTGACACCTAATTTGAAAGAAAAATTAGCCATTTATAAATCAGCAGGCATTCCCGTTTATTTTGGAGGTACTTTATTTGAAGCATTTTATATTCGAGGCCAAGTGGATGAATATCAGCGCGTTCTGGACCAATATGGCATGGAATATGCTGAAATTTCTGATGGTTCCGTGGATATGCCCTCCGACATAAAATGTGAATTTATTCACAAGCTTTCTAAGCAAGTGATAGTCCTTTCTGAAGTGGGATCGAAAGATGAAGCTAAAATAATTCCTCCCTACAAATGGATCAAATTGATGAAAATGGAATTGGAAGCCGGTTCTTGGAAAGTGATTGGAGAAGCTAGAGAAGGTGGAAATGTGGGCTTATTCCGTTCCTCAGGAGAAGTTCGACAAGGATTAGTGGAAGAGATTTTGACTGAAATTCCCGAAGAAAAAATCATTTGGGAGGCACCTCAGAAGTCCCAACAAGTTTGGTTTGTTAAATTAGTAGGTGCCAATGTGAATGTTGGCAATATTGCTCCAAACGAAGTTATTTCCTTAGAAACCATTCGATTAGGTTTACGTGGCGACACATTTGACCATTTTTTAACACGATAAAATATACACTTCAAGGGCCTATCCAACACAAATAAACGGTGTTTTGGGTTCTTTTATTTTTCAAAAATACAAACATGCTTCAATTACTTTTGGATTTGTTAAAAGATCCCTTGCAATTTCTTACTGAGTTTATTTCGGCCAACGGATCTTTGACTTATGCACTTTTATTTTTAATCGTGTTTGTGGAAACGGGACTCGTAGTTATGCCTTTACTTCCTGGAGATTCATTGCTATTTTCAGTGGGTTTGTTGGCCTCTGCTTCGGGCCAACTAGATGTTTATTATGTTATTCCTTTGCTTATTTTGGCAGCATTATCTGGGGATCAAGTCAATTATTTCTTAGGAAAATATTTCAGTTCCTGGATTAGGGAAAAGGAGCAAATTTTGTTTTTAAAACGTTCACATGTGGAACAAACAGAAACTTTTTATGCTAAGTATGGGGCTAAAACGGTTATTCTTGCCAGGTTTATTCCTATCGTGAGAACGGTGGCGCCATTTGTTGCCGGCGCCGGTCGCATGTCGTATCCTGTTTATTTACTTTATGGGTTTTTAGGCGCTTGCCTTTGGGTTACTTCCATTACCATGGCTGGGTTTTATTTAGGAGATAATGCCTTTGTGAAGGAAAATTTCGAAAAGGTAGTTCTTGGAATTGTAGGAGTTTCGGTATTACCAATCTTGGTTGGATTGATCAAGCAACGCTTCGCTAAGTAGAATCTTATGGCTATATCTTCTCTTTATGGCTTAATTGGTTTTCCTCTCGGTCACTCATTTTCCAAAAAATATTTTACTGAAAAATTTCAATCGCTAGGGTTGTCTCAATCGCATGCGTATGAACAATTTCCCATCGCATCGATCGACGAATTTCCTGGCTTATTGGCCCAGCATAAATCCACTTTAAAGGGTTTAAATGTAACGATTCCTTATAAGCAACTCGTCATGCCATTTTTAAGCGAGATAGATTCTGCAGCTAAAAAAATAGGTGCTGTCAATACAATTAAAATTTTGTCAAACGGGCGTACCATTGGGTACAATTCAGATTATTGGGGGTTTAAAAATACACTTACTTCATGGACCGCTTTGACCTATTTTAAATCAAAAAAAGCGTTGGTTTTGGGTCAGGGGGGAGCTGCTAAAGCCATTATTGTTGCTTTGGAAGATCTAGGAATTACTGTGATTAAAGTTTCTCGAGTGGCTTCTGGCGACGCTATATCCTATGAAGAAATTCCAGGATTTATTCCTGAAATAGGTCTAATCGTGAATACCACACCCCTTGGGATGTTTCCAAATATTGACACAAGCCCACCTTTGCCCTATGCGGCTTTGAATGAGCAGCATTTTTTATACGATGCCGTATATAATCCATTAGAAACCTTATTTCTTAAAAAAGGAATTGCCGCTCGCGTAGGTGGCACGCATACAGGAATTGACATGTTAATCGGTCAGGCCGATAAGGCTTGGGAGATTTGGCAATCTTAATGTAAATAGACGCCTCTTTTTTTCGCGTCCGAAATAATTACCTCAACGTGCTCAGATAGGGTAGTGGATAATTCATATCCCTTATAATCAGCTGAAATCGGAAATTTTCTGTAATTGCGATCGACCAAAACAGCTACTTGAATTTTTTTGACCGGAATGCTTAAAAATGGGGCTAAGGAGTAAGAAAATGTTCGACCTGTATTTAAAACATCGTCAACGACCACGATCACTTTGTTTTCAAATAGGTCTAATGAACAGTCAAAACTTACGGGTTGATCGTATGGAATTTCTTTATTTAGCTGAATTTCCACCGCCTTCGCTTGTAGCTTTGAGATTTCCTGAATATGTTCACACAGCATTTTAGCTAAGGCAAAGCCCTCTCCTATAACTCCGGCGATAATAATTTCCTTTTCTTCAAAATTATTTTCATAAATCTGAAACGAAATTCGTCTGATTTTTTGAAGCAATGAAGGTCCGTCTAAGATTTGTTTTGCCGACATAATGGGTGTTTGCACTAAAATAGCTCTTAAAATTACCAAAATTATCCAAATTTCGTACCTTTACGCTTTATTTAGCAGTTAAATTATTTTATATGGCCAAAATGTATGGGGCGCAACAGCGCCAACAAATGCAAGCTCCTTCCAATCCATTAGCGATTAAAACGAAGAAATACGGGTTAGAAAAAAACAAATACATTGGACTTTGTATGCGCCAATTAGTTGCCAATCAGTGGAAGTGGTCGTTTATTCCATTGGTTTTAATTCTTGCTAATGTGGCACTAAATCTTTCTGGAACATATAAAAACTATTGGATTTATATATTTATTGCCATCGGTACCATCGGATATATATTATTTTGGTTAATTCAATTTACTGGAATTACGCAATTGGCTCAGTATAAGCAGCTTTTTGACAAGTATCGGTATGAGATAGATTCTCGTCAAATTTTTATGAAAATTTCCGATAAAGAAGGGGGTATGTTGAAATGGGATATGATTTTAAAAGCATACAAGGATAAGCAATCTTATGTGCTTGAAATGGGAAAATTTCAATTTATGTATTTGCCATTTTCGATCTTCAATAATGAAAATGATAAAAAATTGATGGATAAAATCCTTCGTGATAAAGGATATATTCAATAAATTTTATGGGCAGAATCTTAGCCATTGATTTTGGTTTGAAACGTACGGGTTTAGCTGTGACGGATTCATTGAAAATTATTGCCAATGGCCTTGAAACAGTTCCTACACACACGCTGATCTCATATTTAGAGAGTTATTTCAAAAAAGAAGCCGTTGACGAAGTGGTCATCGGCATGCCAAAAAATTTAGATAATTCGGATACGGACTCCACTGCTGGTGTTCGAATTTTCATTAAAAGCTTTAAAAAGAAATTTCCTGCAGTTCCCCTACACGAGCATGATGAAAGGTTCACCTCAAAATTAGCGATGCAAGCGATGATTGCTGGTGGAATGTCTAAAAAAGATCGGAGAGAAAAAGGAAATGTAGACCGTGTTTCGGCAACCATCATTTTGCAATCCTATATGGAAGCATCGCAATAGATATGCTTTTATTTGGTCACTACTTTAGCAAAGCGATGGTAAAATGGAGTCTTGCTAGTGGAATTTTTAGGCTTGAATTTTCCAGTTATAATCGGCACATACATCACTCTACGTCTAGATTTTTCTCCAAAATTGGGAGAAACTTCTACTCGATGCCATAACCTTCCATCATGAATGGTTAAGTCACCACGCTCGATTTCAAATGCAGCTTCTCTTGGGTCTGAACGATGATCGATAAATTGTTTTTTGCCAAAAAGCAGTTTCAAGACACTTTGATTTTGGGTTCCAGGCAACACCCTTAATCCTCCGTTTGATGAAGGACAATGATCTAAATGAATACCTACATTAAGCATAGGTAATATTTTTTGGCCCAAAAATAAATCACGGGGGCTATCCGTATGCCAGCCCATTTGTGTGAATTTTGAATTTGGTTGATTTACGTAGTGGTTGAACACCAATCCATCTTTTTCATCTTCTGAAATTCGACCATCATAAGGGGCTAGGAATTCTGTTAATATGCTTAATCGTGGATCTTGTAAGAACTCTTGTAACACAGTACTGTACTTATTTGTGAAGCACATACGTTGGATCATGTCTTTCCCCTCTGGATCTTTCCCGAATTTCAATGGAATCCCATTGATTTTTTGGACCCCTTCTTCAAGCCATTTTGATTCAATTTGAGCTAATTCATCAATAAACACCAAGGCTGTTTCAGGGGAAATAAAATTCTTGAATTGTATTACCCCATATTTGTTGAAATAATCTTTTTGCTCTTGGGTAATTTCTGACCCAAGGGTGAAAGTTTTATATTCAAATTTTATAATTGGTTTTTTCATATTTGATGAGCAATGGTTACTAGGCAATTTTCAATTTCAAAATTCAAAAGTTGAATTATGAAATCGCAATTTATGTATTTGTGTCCGAAAAATTTAAACAAAATTTAATTTTATGTTAAATATCAACAATGTGATTCCTAAATGACCAATTAATTCCCGAAATTTAGATGAAATTTTAAAATTAAGAACTTGAAATATTTACTTCTATTTATCTCAATAACTGCTTTTAGTCAACCCATTCCACATAAGGGTAAATTTTTTGTTTATTGGGGCTATAATCGATCAGCTTATCCTAGCTCCGATATTTCCTTTCAAGGCCCCGGGTATGACTTTACGTTGAATAAGGTCACAGCCTCAGATGCCCCCACTGCTTTTGACGGATTTGAGACGTATTTTAATCCATCGCTCTTTTCAATTCCCCAATTCAATTTGCATGCGGGGTATTTTATTCAAGATAATTTGTCCTTAAGTATAGGTTGGGATCACATGAAATATGTGGTGGATGATTTTCAGAATAGCCATATCACGGGAAAAATTTCGAGTCAAGCTTCAAATCCTGGCATTTGGGTAAATCCTACATATGTGGGAAATTTTTCAAATGCGCCGATCGTCATTGATCCAACAGATTTTGTTGATTATGAGCATACCGATGGATTTAATTTCGCGGCAGTGGAGTTAGATCATTACGCAACATTATGGCACGCAGGAAAAACGAATGTGCAATTAGACTGGGTTAATGGAGTCGGTATCGGTGTAGTGGTTCCCCGTTCTGATGTTCGTTTATTTACGGTAGGTCAAAATAATTTTTGGAATTTAGCTGGGGCAGGTGCCTCCATTAAATCGGGTTTGAGACTAAATCTAACCCATTTATTATTTCTCGAAACGACCTTGAAGGGAGGATATACTGATTTGTGGGATGTTCATACGACAGGCCGATCAGAAGATAAAGCCAGCCAGTCGATTTGGTTTGGCGAGTGGTTTTGGGTGCTTGGATTTAATTTTGGTAAGACAAAATAAATTTTTAGTTAAAACTAAAAGTGTGTATGTTTGGCCATGCGATTGATATGGCTTCTCATTTTTGTATTGTCTTTTTTGGCTGTTCGAGGCCAACAAACGGGTCGTATAGAAACCGATCGGCCTGATCAAACTGAATGCCCTTTCATTGTCAAAAAAGGATATATTCAAGCAGAAATGGGCTTTAATCGCAATAGTTATGCGGATGGCCTCGAGTATTTTTTTCCAACAACCTTGCTTAAAATGGGTTTGTGGAAAAATCTAGAACTGCGATATGTGTCTATGGCTTCTTCCTCTGCTGGCATTTCAAGTTTTAAAACAGAAGCCATTGGATTTAAATTGGCCTTGTTGGAAGGAAAAAAATGGATTCCTAGAACCGCAATTATCACTCATTTGCATTGGGATAATTTAAATCGAGATGAAAGTGAGCGAAATCCAACCAAACATTCAGTGGGCGATGCGGTTTTAACTTTTCAAAATGATTTTGGCAGAGGATATGGAATTGGGTATAATTTTGGAGCAGAATTTCATACCAATGGCACTATGGAAGGAATATACCGAATTGCTCCTAATATGAACATAGGTCAAAACGGGTATGCCTATGTAGAGGTGTTTGGCCGAGTTCCTTTTTCAGTGAATGTAGATCATTGGGTAGACGGAGGCTTAGCCTATTATATAAGTGATCATGTTAAATTAGATTGTTCCATTGGCAAAAGTTTGTCAAATAAATCAGATTGGTATGGAGCTCTAGGTATTTCCTTCCGTTTCAAAGTTTTTAATCCGTAGAATATCTTCTCCCGTGACAAATTATGTAAATTGCGAGAATGAAAAAATTAGGACCTGTTTTTCATATCGTTTTTGTGATGTTAACGCTGGCATTTTCCGCTATGGGTCAGACTCCTATGAGCGTAACTACACAAATTGGCTCAAAGTCCATTTCCCAAGACGAAAGTTTCATACTTTCATTTACGCTGACGAGTGCTGAAAATGCTTCGGCATCATTACCAAGCTATAAGTTTCCCGAGCTTTTGAATTTCAAAAAACAAGGTGTTAGTCGGGCTAAGGCATCTCAATCCATCAATGGCCAGATGGTAAATTCGTATACTTTTTCTCAATATTATCAGCCTGATAATGCAGGTAATTTTGAAATAAATAACGAATTTATAGAGGTGGGTAATCAGACGTATAGGATCGAACCTTTTACGATTGTGGTCAGCCCAGCGGTTGACACGGAGGAATTTACAGAAGAGCTTTTGCCAAGTGAGTTCATGCTGAGCGCAAATGAACCGTTTTTTGTGGTTACCTCGAATGTACGTAAGCCATTTGTTGGCCAGGGATTCACCTTAAAAATGTCTTTTTTTGTGCCAGAAAGTACTACGCAGGAATTCGAATTTGATCATAATGACCTTCAGATTCCTGCCTTAATTTCTAAAATGAAACCGAAGTTTTGTTGGGAAGAAAATTTTGGAATTACCACGGAGCAAATTGCCAAGGTGTTCATTAATAAAAAGAAATATACGGAATACCGGTTTTTTCAAGCCACCTATTTTGCTTTGCAAAATCAAAAAATTCAGATACCTGCACTGAAATTCAGAGTCATTTCTCTGACTAGAAGGGGATTAGAAGCCCTTAAAAAACCTGTTTATTTTACTTCGGCTCCTGTGGAAATTAAGCTTAGGGATTTACCGCATCACCCGTTAAGTGGAAAGGTTCCGGTAGGGAATTTCCAATTAAAAGAAACTATTTCGTCGTCAATTTCCAAGACGGGGCAGCCTATTATGTATACATCTATTTTATTGGGAGATGGAAATGGAGTTTTGTGGGATAATAAATCCCCTGAATCCGATTATTTCATCAATTTTGCACCAATTTCAGTTCAAACGACTGTGGCACCGTTCCAAGAAAAAATGTTTGGCAATAAAACGGATAAAATTCAAATTATTCCCAAACAACCAGGTAAATTTGCATTAAGTCATTATTTTAATTGGATCTATTTTAATGTAAAAACAGAGCAATTTGATACATTAAGATCCAAAATGGTGTTGGATATAACAGGTAATTCATCGGATCATTTACTCAACACGGGTCAATCGGAAGATGAGGTTTACCGAGGGATTGAAAACAAAAAGACGTTGGACGTGTCGTGGGCCAGGTGGGTTAATTGGAGTCAATTAACTAATTTAATATTGATATTTTTAGCGATTGTTATAGCTTTCCTTGTTTGGAAAAAGCCAAAATAAAAAGATATGAGTAGTATATACGGAAAATTATTTCAGATTAGTACTTTCGGGGAATCCCATGGACCCGCTGTGGGAGTTATTGTTCAAGGTTGTCCTTCAGGGATAACTTTCGACCTAGATTTTGTGCAATCTGAGTTAGATCGAAGGAAACCAGGTCAGTCGCGCATTACTACTCAAAGAAAAGAAGCGGATTCCATCGAAGTTTTATCGGGTGTTTTTGAAGGTAAGACAACGGGTACGCCTATCGCCATGCTCGTGTGGAATGGCGACCAGCGATCTAAAGATTATACGCATATTGCGGACCAATTTAGACCCTCGCATGCAGATTATACCTATTTTGCTAAATATGGGTTGAGAGATTACCGGGGAGGAGGACGTAGTTCAGCACGTGAGACGGTCGCCCGTGTAGCTGCAGGCGCATTAGCCAAAATGGTTTTAAGTCAGCTAGGCGTAAAAATTACTGCCTATGTATCCCAAGTAGGTACTATGAAATTGGAAACGCCCGTTGAACAGTTGGACTTATCTGTAACCGAGTCCAACGCCGTTCGTTGCCCAGATCCAATTTTAGCTGAAAAAATGTTCACGTACATTGACGATATAAGGAAACAGGGGGATTCGGTCGGAGGTGTTATATCTGCTTATATTACAGGATGTCCAGTGGGATTGGGAGAACCTGTATTTGATAAACTTCATGCGGAATTAGGCAAAGCGATGTTAAGCATTAATGCCGTAAAAGGATTTGAATATGGGAGTGGTTTTTCTGGAGTAGAGTTAAGAGGGTCACAGCACAATGACATCATTGAAAAACAAGCAGATGGCAGCTTAAGGACTTTGACAAATCATTCAGGAGGTATTCAAGGAGGAATTTCAAATGGCGAGCCTATTTATTTTAGAGTTGCTTTCAAGCCGGTCGCTACCATCATGCAGGATCAAGACAGTGTGAATGAGACAGGAGATAAAATTACCGTATCAGGAAAGGGTAGGCATGATCCCTGTGTGGTTCCTAGGGCAGTTCCCATTGTAGAAGCGATGGCGGCCATCGTTTTATTGGATTTTTATTTAAGGAATCAAGTGATTCAGATGCCTCAAAAATGACTCTGAACGAAGACGCATATTACATGAGTTTAGCCTTGAAACAAGCCGAACGCGCCTTAGAGGAGGAAGAAATCCCAGTGGGGGCGGTGGTTGTGTGCCAAGGAAAGATTGTGGCGAAAGCTTATAATCAGACCGAGATGCTGACCGACGTCACCGCGCATGCTGAAATGTTAGCGATCACGTCTGCCGCTCAAACCATCGGAGCCAAATATTTAAAAGATTGCACGCTTTATGTGACTTTAGAGCCTTGTTTAATGTGTGCTGGAGCTATTTATTGGTCTCAGTTAGGCCGACTGGTTTTTGGTGCATCTGAGGATAAAAGAGGTTTTTTGAGCCTAGGGAAAGATATTTTACACCCCAAAACGGAGGTGACCTCAGGAATTTTAGCCGAAGAATCAGCGCTGCTGTTAAAGGAATTTTTTTCCATGCGGCGTTAAAAAAAAAGAGTTTTAACATGGTATGATTATTAATGATTAGTAATTTTATTCTTCAATACGTTTTTACCTAGGTAGAAATTTTTCTGCCCCTTAAACATAAATTAATATCTATATGTCTTTTGAACTAGCACCCTTGCCTTATGCAAACAATGCATTAGAGCCTAATTTTGACGCTTTGACGATGGAGATTCACCATGATCGCCACCATAATGCCTACGTCACCAATTTAAATGCTGCCGTGACAGGTACTCCTTTAGAAGGAAAAACGTTGTTGGAATTATTTTCAACGATATCCACTTTAGCGCCTGCCGTAAGAAATAATGGCGGTGGACATTACAACCACGATTTGTTTTGGAATATTTTATCTCCTACGGGAGGAGGCGCGCCTGTTGGCACCTTAGGAAAAGCGATCGATGCTAAATTTGGTTCATTTGATGGCTTTAAGGAGGAATTCAAAAAAGCATCTATTACTCGTTTTGGTTCAGGTTGGGCTTGGTTAGTGGCCCAAAAAGACGGTTCAGTAGCGGTTTCTTCTACACCCAACCAAGATAATCCTTTGATGGACGTGGCTGATGTAAAAGGGTTTCCTGTGATTGGATTAGATGTTTGGGAGCATGCTTATTATTTAAAGTTTCAAAATAAACGTCCGGATTATGTGGATGCATTTTGGAATGTAGTGGATTGGAATAAGGCGGAAGCGCGTTATTTATCTGCTCAAAAATAAATTTCAGGGGAGAGATTTTAAATTCTCTCCCTTTTTTTGATTTCAGTTTTGCAATATACCTTCCATTTCGTATTTTTGCAGTCCTAAATGGCGGTTGTAGCTCAGTTGGTTAGAGTAGGCGTTTGTGGTGCGCTTGGTCGTGGGTTCGAGTCCCATCATCCGCCCCAATTTAGAAAATGAGAGTCCCGGTAGCGATGCTGGGACTTTTTCATTAAACTTGTAGATATGAATCCTGTTTATCTAAAGCGTTTTTTGATGGTATTGTATGCAGCTGGCTTAATAGGCATGCATATCCCAGCGACTCAAAATTTATTCATTTCATTAGTTCCTTTAAACCTTTGGTTTACCGCATTTATTTGTATTTTTTATCATCCAAGACCTTCTTTTAGTACTTATCTGGTCTTATTTTTTATTGCGATAGCTGCTTGGCTAGTCGAGGTACAAGGTGTCCGGACAGGTTTGATTTTTGGAAGTTATAGCTACGGAAATACCCTTGGATTGAAGTTGGCAAATGTGCCGTTAACCATCGGGTTGAATTGGATTATTTTATTGATGAGCACAAATGCCGTGGTGGAAGAATGGAATGCAGGGGGTAAAATAGGCAAGGCGGCTCTGGGCGCAGGATTAATGACGGCATTGGATTTATTGATTGAGCCCGTGGCTATTCATTTTGATTTTTGGCATTGGTCAAATGTACAAGTACCTGTTCAAAATTTTGTAGCTTGGTGGGTTATTAGTTTTTTCTTTCAATATGTTTACCAGTCGGGCCCATGGCCTTCAAAGTCTAGTCTATTTCGATTAATTGCTATGCTCCAATTTCTGTTCTTCTTGGGGCATTGGCTTTTATTGCAATTTTTTTGATTTAAAACATTTTGAGAAATTATTAAGTTAAACTTCTAAATTACAGTAATATTTTTTTATGAAGAAGTACTATTCGATCAAAGATTTAGAGCATCTAAGTGGGATTAAAGCACATACTTTGCGAATATGGGAACAACGATACGGCATTTTAAATCCTTGCCGGACAGAAACCAATATCCGATTTTATGGCGATGAGGAACTGAAGTTGGTCTTAAACATCGCTTTACTGCAGAATAAGGGCGGATTTAAAATTTCCAGCATTGTCAAAATGTCGAAGGAGGAAATTTTTAGGCACATCTTGGCCTTTTCCAATAACGTTTTAAGTGATCCTGAACAAATCCAAGCGCTGACATTAGCTATGTTGGATTTAGATGAATTGAAGTTCCAGCAATTAACCCAAAATATTGTGAATAAGCATGGTTTTGAAAGCTACATGCTGAACATCATTCACCCTTTCATGCGTCGTTTAGGAACTCTTTGGCTTTCAGGTTCTGTGGGGCCGGCTCAAGAACACTTCATAAGCCATTTGATTCGCCAAAAAGTGATTGCGGCCATTGATGCTCAAGACCTTAATTTGAAACCTCATTCAAAAAAGTTTTTATTATATCTTCCTGAGCGCGAATTGCACGAAATAGGAATCTTATTTGCGAATTTTATCCTACGCGCTCGCGCGCACTCCGTTGTTTATTTGGGTCAATCTTTGCCTTATGAGGAGTTATTGTTGGCTTATGAAATCCATCAACCAGACTATGTTTTTTCTGTTTTTACCAGTGAACCCAATTTGGATTTAATCGACGATTATTTAAGTAAGATGAGTAAAGACTTGCCAAAAAGTAAAATTGTTTTGACGGGATATCAAGCGCTCCAAACTACTTGCAAAGTGCCTGAAAATATAAAATTATTGATGGATTTTCAGTCGTTAATTGATTTGGCTGAAAATGCTTAGCTGAATTCTATGCCAACTTTAGTGGCTTCCTCTACAAATAATTTTACCTGTTGTTCTTGCTCCTTCGGACAAATCATTAGTGCATTCCCATGTTCCGCTACAATGTAATTTTGCAAACCATGCACCACCACTAATTTATGATGGGGTGTTTTAATGATGCATTTTTCGGTATCATAAATGAGTACTTTTCCTTCGATCACATTTTGTTTTTCGTCTTTTTCTTTAATCTCGTAAAGAGATTTCCAGGTGCCCAGATCAGACCAACCAATATCCGCGAGGATTACTTTGACATTTTGCGCTTTTTCCATGATGCCGTTGTCAATGGAAATACTTTTGCATACCCCATAAACTTTCCGGATAAATTCTTCTTCCTGATTAGTATAATAAGCATTTCCCCCCTCTTCAAACTGTTCAGCCATACGAGATAATTGCTTTTCTAATTCTTTTTTGAAAGTAGGAATACTGAAAATGAATATGCCAGCATTCCATACATATTCACCGCTATCTAAAAATGCTTCGGCCAATTCAATATTCGGCTTTTCCGTAAATGTTTTAACTACTTTGGCTACTTCTTCGCTGGGTTGATATTGAATATACCCATAACCGGTATCTGGCCGGGTAGGCACAATCCCTAAAGTGACTAAATGAGATTCTGATGCAGCTTCCAGTGCTTCTTTAATACGGGACTTGAAGGCCTCTTCTTTCAGGATTACATGGTCAGCGGGAGCTACAATTAGCTTAGCTTTAGGATGTTTTTTGCCAATTTTATAGGCCGCATAGGCAATACATGGAGCAGTATTTCTTCGTTGTGGTTCCTTAAGAATTTGATCAGCATGTAAATAAGGCAATTGCTCTTTCACTAAATCCGCAAATTCAGTGCTTGTCACCACATAAATATTTTCTTTTGGGATGATTCCCTCAAAACGCTCAGCAGTTTGTTGGAGCATCGTTTTGCCCACCCCTAGGACATCATGAAATTGTTTAGGATTTGCACTTCTGCTGATGGGCCAAAAGCGAGTACCAATTCCGCCCGCCATGATAATCAAGAACGTATTTTTCATATTAATGTTTTTGGCTAATAAATGCATCAACTCGGGCTTTTGCATTTTCTCGAATAGGGGCATAAAAAAGGTTTAAATCAGCTTTGTGCCAATTTTTTAAATGGACAAAAGATCGACCAAAAACATAAGGGGTGTTAGTCCACAATACCCCTAAATGATTTTGTGCATCCGCAAAATTTTTGACCCATTTGAATCCATAGGACACACCACCTGGATTTAATTCTTTGGGAGCAAAATTGTCGTCCAAAGTCCAAGTTAATGGATTAGTAGATACAAGTTCCGTAGGAGTTTTGGGATGCCAATCAGGTAAATATCCTTGTAAAAAAGTGGTGTATGCAATAAAGCAACCCGTTTGAGTCGGTTTTTCGCATGGTTTAATTTGTTGAAATATATTTTTGGGTGTGGCAATTCCTATGATATAGGCAGAAACCAATTGCTTTTGAAGTTCTTTCCCATCAAAAAACTCCTGCATGAGCCTTGTGGCATGAACAGTTCCTTGGCTGTGAGAAGCGATGATGATGGGCCTTCCCTCATTATAATGGGATAAATAATATTGGAATGCTTTCTTCACGTCAGAATATGCAATATCCAAGGCAGCGGCTTTATCTTCTTTAAAAGAGGTGACGAATGCATGATAATGGGCCTGCCTGTAGCGAGGTGCGTATATGCGACCTGCTGCATTAAAAATAGTCGCTTGGTTTAAGATAGTTGAACTATCTACCATAGCATTCAAATAAGCATCGCTGAAGCTTGCATTCCATTTGAATTCATTGGTAGGTTCGTAGGTTAATATCGTTGGATGTATGAAAAAGACGTCGGCCTTAGCTGAAGCTTGTTCGTCCTTAAATGGAGATCCGATGGGTACTCGATCCGCCGCATCCTTTTTCGAAGGTAAGGCAGCCCAATTATTTTCATCTGAATAGTCTGATTCTGGGGGTATTGGCGAATCCTTCCAGCGCACCTGCAAAGTCACAGGGGTATAGGGTTTGCAATTTTGCAATGTCAATGTGATAGCGCAAACAATCAAATACAATAAAAAATTTCTCATTGGACTACATTAATGAACAAATGTAAGAAGAAAAGAGGCCTTTTTATATATCGAAAAACAGATAGATGGGTTATAACCTATACAAATCATCTGTTGAAATAAAAATATTTACTTAAAAAGTAGTAATTTTTTGATACAACAAGTGGCCATTACATAAATCTTACGTAGCTTTGTTGCAAAAGTGTAACCTAATAATCAAAATAAGTAATTAACAAATCTTCATTATGAAAAGAATTATTACTCAAACCTTACCCATTCTGGCTTTCATTTTCTCTATGAGCTTTGCTGCCATGGCACAAACTAAAGTAGCTGGAAATGTTCGTGATGCTGCTTCAAAAGAAGCGCTTATTGGGGTTAGTATCTCTGTAAAAGGGAAAGTTATTGGTACTATTTCGGATGTTAAAGGTAATTTTTCCTTAAGCACAACGACACCAGTTCCTTTCACTTTATCTGTTTCTATGGTCGGTTATGAACGCCAAGAAATCGTCGTATCATCAGCAAATTCAAATTTAAACATCTCCTTAAAAGAGCAAGCGACTTTAGGTCAGGATGTTGTTGTATCTGCCTCTAGAATTGAAGAAAGCGTGTTAGAATCTCCGGTGACCATTGAAAAAATGGACATTCGTGCGATCAGAGAGTCAGCTGCACCTTCTTTTTATGATGCATTAAGAAATATGAAAGGCGTTGAAACGAGTACACAATCCCTTAGTTTTTCATCCATCAACATGCGTGGATTTAATAGCAATGGTAATACACGTGTTGTTCAGTTAATTGACGGCATGGATAACCAAGCTCCAGGTTTGAACTTCTCAGTAGGTAATATCGTAGGTATTTCTGAATTAGATTTAGAAGGAGTTGAATTACTTCCAGGTGCATCATCTGCTTTATATGGACCCAATGCTTTGAATGGAATTATTTTGATGAATTCAAAGTCACCGTTCTTATACCAAGGTTTAAGTGCTCAAGTAAAAGTTGGTGCCATGAGCGCATCAAATCGTTCTGAAGCGACTACTCCTTATAGCGATATTTCCATTCGTTACGCGAAGGCTATTAATAATAAGTGGGCTTATAAAGTTAATTTCAATACATTAAGTGCAGATGATTGGCAATCGACAGATTACCGTGACCAATCTTTATTGAATGGAACTAAATTAGGACCAGGCAGTCGGATGGGAAATTTAGCCTATAATGGGGTTAGTATTTTTGGTGATGAGACGAACGTTGAAATGTTGTCTTCTTTGACTCCATTATTAGGTGTTCCTACTCATCCATTAACTGCGGGAATTAATCAAATATCAAGAGCAACAGGGGGTTTGTTATCGCCAACGGCCATTTTAAATTACATCGTACCTAAGACTTCTATTTCTCGTGAAGGATATAAAGAAAGTGATTTAGCCTCTTATGTGAACCGCAACATGAAATTTAATGCAGCTTTGCATTATCGATTTAACGATAATGTGGAATTGGTATTGCAAGGTTCTTATGGTTCTGGTACTACTTTATATACAGGAGCTGATCGTTATTCCATTAAGAATTTCTCGATGGGACAATACAAGGCTGAATTGAAAGGAAGTAATTTCTTCTTACGTGCTTGCACAACTCAAGAGAATTCGGGAGATGCGTATGCGACAGGAACGTTGGGCCAATTAGTAAATGAAGCAGCAAATCCTAGTACGTCTTGGTATCCTAATTATTTCGGCGCATTTGCAGGAGCAGCTCTACAGAACTTTGGTACTGTTTTGGCAACTACATTAGCGCAAACGGGAAATCCTACTACTGCAATTGGCAATGCCGTTGCTTCTACCCAAGCTAATTTTGCTAATTATCATGCTGCAGCTCGTTTAACTGCTGATGGTGGAAGAAGATTAGTTCCAGGAACGGCAGCATTTAATGAAGCCGTGGCAGCCATCAAAAACAAACCACTTCCAGCGGGTGCGAAATTCACAGATAAGTCAGCTCTTTATCACTATGAAGGAATGTATAACTTCACTGAGAAGTTTAACAAGAAATTAGAAATGATTGTTGGAGCTAGCTATCAAGTATACGCTTTAAATTCAGAAGGTTCTTTGTTTGCCTTGAAAGCAGACGGAAGCGAGTTTACGATCAACGAATTTGGTGGATATGTTCAAGTAGGTAAGAAGATGTTTGCTGACAAGTTTAAATTAACAGGTTCTATGCGTTATGACAAGAACGAAAATTTTGAAGGCCAATTTAGCCCACGTTTGACTGGGGTTTTAACGCAAGGACGTTCTAATTTCCGTGCTTCTTATCAAACAGGTTTCCGTATTCCAACGACACAAGATCAGTACATCAACTTAAATACTCCATCAGCTCGTTTGCTAGGAGGTCTTCCAGTAGTTCAAGATCGTTATAAGTTATCAGGTAATTCATTTACCTTACAATCTGTGTTAGCTGGAAAGCCAGAAGTTTATACAGCTAAAGCTTGGAAGCCAGAGCAAGTTCAAACAGTTGAGTTTGGATACAAAGGGTTCTTGTCTGATAAGTTGTTGGCCGATTTTTATGTTTATCAGTCCAACTTCACCAATTTCTCTGCTGGTATGGTCGTAGTTCAATTACCATCTCAACATAATGACGCAACGGTAGTAGGAAATAAAGTGTTCTCTTTTCCATCTAACGTTCAGAACGAAGTGGTTACAAACGGTTGGGGTTTAAGTTTAGATTACCAATTAGGATCTAACTGGGCTCTAGGAACAAACGTTTCATACAACGCAGTTAAGGATAATGGTGGTTTAGTGGATTACCAATTAGCATTTAATACGCCTAATTACCGCACCAACGTAACCTTAGGAAACCGCAACATTGGTGGATCTGGCTGGGGCTTCAGTACCGTTTGGAGATATCAAGAACAATTCGTTTGGCAATCATCTATTGTTAACCAAGTAGTTAATCAGGCTCAACAAAGCTTAATTCCTGCTTTCCATACCTTAGATGCGCAGGTTAGCAAGAAATTATCTGCGATGAAGACTATTTTGAAAGTAGGTGGTTCGAATCTATTAGGTGCTGCTTATACGACTGGATGGGCTAACCCAACGGTTGGAAGTATCTATTACGTTTCTTTAACTTTTGACCAGTTATTGAATAAGTAAAATTCATATAAAATTATCTTGAGGCTGTCCCTAAAAGGACAGCCTCTTTTTTTGTACCTTTGCGAATTATATTTGATTTTTCCATATGCAGCAACCCAAAGATTTAACCGGTTTTTCTCACATTGAGGTGTTGGGTGCGCGTGAACATAATTTAAAAAACATTGACGTATCCATTCCCCGTAATCAGCTAGTCGTAATTACGGGAATTTCTGGCTCAGGAAAATCCTCTCTTGCCTTTGATACCATTTATGCCGAAGGCCAAAGGCGCTACATGGAAAGTTTTTCCGCCTATGCCCGTTCATTTTTAGGCAATATGGAACGTCCTGACGTGGACAAAATAAATGGATTGTCTCCCGTGATATCCATTGAACAGAAGACAACCTCTAAGAATCCAAGGTCGACTGTAGGAACCACCACGGAGATTTATGATTTTATGCGATTGCTTTTTGCTCGGGCTTCAGATGCTTTTTCCTATTTATCTGGAGAACGCATGGTCAAGCAGTCGGTGGATCAAATCATATCGACTTTAATGAGTCAATTCTCCTCCTCCAAAGTGTGGTTTTTAGCCCCACTAGTGAAAGGGCGAAAGGGACATTACCGAGAGCTTTTTGTTCAAATAGCGAAGTGGGGATATACCAAAGTTCGTGTGGACGGAGAAGTGATGGATCTGGTTCCTAAAATGCAATTAGACCGATTTAAAGTGCATGATGTGGAAGTTGTGGTAGACAGACTTATCGTTTCCGATTCTGAACGACTACGAATTTCACAATCTTTGCAGACGGCAACGAACTTAGGCAAAGGCCAAGTTTTTGTTTTGGACGAGAAAGGGAAATTGCATTATTTCTCCCAAACGCTGATGGACCCCAAAACCGGTTTATCATACGATGAACCTGCGCCAAATTCCTTTTCATTTAATAGTCCTTATGGTGCTTGCCCCTGTTGCAATGGGCTGGGAGTGGTGGAAGAAATCACCGAAGAATCAGTCATTCCAGACCCATCCCTGAGTATTATTCGGGGAGCGATAGCCCCAATAGGGGAATATAGGGAGTTGTGGATTTTCAAGCAATTAGAGGTTTTATTAAAACCTTATTCTGTTGGCTTGTCGACGCCCATCGCTAAATTCCCTCGGGAGGCTGTAGAGATAATGCTTTATGGAACGGATGAACCTGTTCCCGTGCCTTCAAAAAAATATGTGGGGACCGAGTGGAGTACGAAATATGATGGAATTATTAATTTTCTGAAGCGCCAACAAGATAACGGGTCTGAAAAAACACAAGACTGGTTGAAGGATTTTTTGGAGATTAAAATTTGTCCAGACTGTGATGGCTTTAGATTGAAAAAGGAATCTTTGCATTTTAAGATTGATGGTAAGCACATTGGGGAATTAGCCCAAATGGATGTTAGTGATTTGGCCGAGTGGTTTTTTAATTTGGAAGAAAGAATTTCAGACCGACAAAGACAAATTGCCACCGAGGTATTAAAAGAAATTAAAAAGAGAATCGGCTTTTTGACGCAAATTGGTCTTACTTATTTGACACTCGACCGACCGATGAAAAGTTTGTCTGGCGGGGAATCCCAACGCATTCGTTTGGCGACGCAAATCGGAACGCAGTTGGTAGGCGTGCTTTATATCATGGATGAACCTTCCATAGGTTTGCATCAGCGCGATAATGAAAAGTTGATTTTAGCCTTAAAAGATTTACGCGACTTAGGAAATTCAGTGCTTGTCGTCGAACACGACAAAGACATGATGCTTGAGTCTGACTACATTTTGGATATTGGACCTGGAGCGGGTCGCCATGGTGGCCATATCATAGGTTTTGGGAGTCCTTCCGAATTTTTGAAATTAGGAACACCTACCGCAAAATACCTGAATGGGGCGTTGAAAATTGAAGCGCCGAAAGTTCGTAGGGCTGGGAACGGGAATTCAATTGTACTTAAAGGGGCGCATGGAAATAATTTAAAAAATGTAAGTGTTGAATTTCCATTAGGTAAATTTATTACGGTTACTGGTGTTTCTGGCTCTGGAAAATCGACCTTAATTCATGACACCTTGGTATTAAAATTGAAGCAATTTTTTGATCGAACCAAACGTGAACCCTTGCCTTTTAAGTCCATTACGGGCTTAGAATTTATCGATAAAGTTATTGAGGTGGACCAGTCGCCTATCGGTCGGACACCCCGATCAAATCCTGCGACTTATACCAATATGTACACCGATATCAGGACTTTATACTGTGAATTACCTGAATCTAAAATTCGAGGCTATAAGGCAGGCCGATTTAGTTTTAATGTTAAGGGAGGTCGCTGTGAGGGTTGTGAAGGAGCGGGTAGGAAAAAAATTGAGATGGAATTTTTACCTGATGTATTTGTTGAATGCGAAACGTGTAAAGGAAAAAGGTTTAACCGCGAAACCTTGGAAGTTCGCTTCAAGGGGAAATCGATTTCAGATGTATTGGATATGACGGTAGAACAGGCGCTCGATTTTTTTGAACATCAACCCCGTATTTTCCGTAGGGTTCAAACCCTATCCGAGGTGGGTTTAGGTTATATCACTTTAGGGCAGCATGCAATAACTTTATCTGGTGGTGAGGCGCAGAGGGTTAAACTGGCGGAGGAATTGTCAAAAAAAGATACGGGTAAAACTCTGTATGTGTTAGACGAACCTACCACAGGATTGCATTTTCAAGATGTCAAATTACTCTTAGATGTATTGCAAAAATTGGTGGATAAAGGCAATACCGTTTTGGTGATTGAACACAATATGGATGTGATTAAAGTATCGGATTATATTGTTGACATGGGTCCAGAAGGAGGAAATGCTGGGGGCCAATTGCTTATTTCGGGTACACCAGAGCAGGTGGCAAAAGCGAAAAATAGCCATACGGGAAGATTTTTGAAAAAAGAACTTTAGCGTTGGCCATGATTGATTGGATCTTCCAAAGTAATTTACCTACGATAAAAAATTACCTTAAAATATGATCAATTTGGTTTTTTTCTAGCTTAAATTTATTTAGTTTTCGACTTGAAATTCTTGCCCAAATGCTCTCTCTGGACATGAGCGTTTTTGATTAATAAATGAATATGACTTATTTTTTTCAATTTCTTTTTATCGCTTTACTCGCTTCCATGAGTTATTTAATCGCGATGCGATTTAAAGGAATATTGGCTACCATTCGATTGTCACAGCCTATCCAATTATCAGACCAACCGGCCGAACGCTGGAAGCGAGTATTTCTACTAGCCTTTGGCCAAAAAAAGATGTTCCAAAAGCCTTTTGTTGGCCTGATGCATTTCTTGATTTATATCGGTTTTATTTTGATTAATGCAGAAATTTTAGAGATTATATTGGATGGAATTTTAGGGACACATCGATTGTTTGCTCCATTTTTAGGAACACTGTATCCCTTACTTTTGAACTTTTTTGAGCTTTTAGCTGGCGGTGTATTTATAGCTTGTTTAGTATTTTTTGCGCGTCGGGGTATTTTCAAAGTCCAACGGTTACAATCTGAAAAACATTCGGAATTAAAGGGATTTCCGATCCGGGATGCTTATACTATTTTAATCGTCGAGTGTGTGTTAATGTTTGCCTTGTGGACGATGAACGCAGCAGATGCGGTCTTACAAAGTCGAGGAGTCGAACATTTTCAAGCTGTAGGCTCGTTCATCGTCTCAGAAAATTTAATTCCATTCTTGGATTCATATAGTTCGGAAGCCTTGTATTTATTAGAGCGAATTGCTTGGTGGTTTCACATCGCCGGCATCCTAGGATTTGCGCTTTATGTGACTTATTCAAAGCATTTACATATCTTTTTTGCATTTCCTGCCGCTTATTATTCTAGTTTAAAATCATCTGCCTTTATTCCTAGTTTAGATTCTGTCACCCATGAAGTCAAGTTGATGCTAGGTCAACCCGCGTCGAGCGAAGCTGCGCCGACTAATCTTCGATTTGGGGCCAAAGACGTCATGGATTTGAATTGGAAAAATCTTTTAGATGCCTATAGTTGTACTGAATGCGGCCGCTGTACAGATGAATGTCCGGCCAATCAAACGGGTAAATCATTATCTCCTCGGAAAATCATGATGGATACCCGAGATCGACTGGAGGAAGTGGGCGTTAATTTGTCCAAAAACAAAGGCCAATTTGTCGATGATGGCAAATCATTATTGGATAAAATCAGTGGGGAGGAATTACGTGCTTGCACCACTTGTCAAGCATGCGTGGAGGCCTGCCCGATGGAATTGTCGCCTCTAAACATTATTTTGGAATTGAGAAGGTATCAAATCATGGAAATGTCGGATGCTCCTGCAGCATGGAATTCCATGTTTTCAAATATTGAAACAAATCAAGCCCCTTGGAAATTCAATCCTTCGGATCGAATGAATTGGGCAAAATCATAAGCGATGAAAAAAGTATTAATAGGACTCTTAGCCCTGATTGTCATTTATTTTGTAGGACCTAAACCCAATGCACCAGTGTTGAAGGCAAGTCCTACTTGGACCAGTATCCCGGATTCGCTGACGCAAATATCTGAGTTTATCCAACAAAAGGAAATGGAAAATAAGGAGTTAAAACCTGGTAATGAAGCAAAAATTATTTGGGCTGATTCCTTACATCCTCAAAAAACTAAATATGCTTTTTTATATGTACATGGCTTTTCAGCTTCACAGATGGAGGGCGATCCAGTACACCGACAAGTTGCCGCGGCGTTTAATGGAAATTTAGTATTGGCAAGAGTCGCGGGACATGGAGAAAAGACATCTGATCGCACTTTGGGAAATGTGACGGCTGATGATTATTATGCGAGTGTTGAGAATTATTTGGCCATAGCGAAAAAACTGGGCCAAGAGGTAATTGTGATGGGAACATCCTTCGGGGGAGCGATGACGATTTATTTAGCCTCAAAACACCCAGAAATTAAGGCAATCATTTTATATGGACCTTGTATTGAGGTAGCTGATCCGAACGCGGCTTTATTAGACAATCCTTGGGGACTCCAATTAGCCCGACTCATCAAAGGGGGAGAATATAATGAAATACCGAGCAAAAATAAGGCGCATGATGCCTATTGGAATTTGCATTATCGATTTGAGGCTGTGGTAGAAATGCAAAATTTCTTGACACATACGATGAATAAAGAAGTTTTTAACCAGGTTAAAATCCCTGTTTTATTGACCTATTATTATAAAGATGAGACTCATCAAGACCAGGTCGTTTCGGTCAAAGCGATGCAAAAAATGTTTCCG
The DNA here is from genome assembly GCA_947460975.1 of Cytophagaceae bacterium. Classification (GTDB taxonomy): domain Bacteria; phylum Bacteroidota; class Bacteroidia; order Cytophagales; family Spirosomataceae; genus Aquirufa. The sequence goes on along the minus strand of CANHGO010000001.1, from coordinate 551,012 downwards.
GAATTAGGAACTGACTCATCGTTAAAGCGTGAAATTGCTTTCCCTGAATCAGGCAATCATGTGATAACCTCACCTATTTTAGGAAATAAAACGGAGCTTCCGATGCAAGCTTCCGTTAAATTTTTAAATGAAGTCGTACAACTAAAGAAGTAATATGTCAGAGATGGTGTTAAATATTCGAACAATGGCTGATTATTTAGCTAAGGGTGAAATGCCAGAATATTTATTTTGGGTGGGTTGTGCAGGGTCTTTTGACGACCGACAAAAAAAAGTGACGCGCGCTTTTTGTGAAATTTTACAAAAGGCTGAAATTTCATATGCCGTTTTAGGAACAGAGGAATCTTGTACGGGCGATCCAGCAAGAAGAACAGGCAATGAGTTTTTGTTTCAAATGCAGGCGATGACTAATATTGAGGTGCTGAATATGTACCAAGTGAAAAAGATTGTGACAGCCTGTCCCCATTGTTTTAATACGTTGAAAAACGAATATCCGTCTCTTGGAGGAACCTATGATGTCATTCACCACACGGAGTTATTGGCTCAATTGCTGAAAGAGGGTAAAATAGAAATCTCGGAGGAAAGGGAGGAGATTGCGTTTCATGATTCTTGTTATTTGGGTCGTGGGAATGGGATTTATGAGGCGCCCAGAGAAATAATTGCGGAACTTCAAAAAGATTTAAAAGAGTTAAAAAGTTGCCGCACCAAAGGACTTTGTTGCGGTGCCGGTGGGGCCCAAGTTTTTAAGGAACCGGAGCCAGGTGCGATGGACGTCCAAGTAAAACGGACGGAAGAGATTATTGAATCCGGTGTAAAAAAAGTAGCCATCGCCTGTCCTTTTTGTATGGTGATGATTCAAGATGGTCTAAATAAAACAGGCCATGACAAAGAAATCCAAGTAGTGGACTTGGCTGAGTTGGTCCAAAAAGCAATGAAATAAGATGTATATACCATTCGAACAATTACCCGATCAGTCCCGTGTGTGGGTTTATCAAGCAAATCGTCGCTTAATGGCCAATGAAATTGAACAAATAAGTTCTTTTTTGACATATGAGATGAATGCTTGGGCTGCCCATGGAGCTCCGCTGAATGCTTCTTTTGAGATTCGATTTGGTCAAGTTGTTATTGTCGCGGTTAATGAAGATGTGAATCAAGCCTCAGGTTGTTCGATCGATGCATCCACCCGGTGGTTTAAATCTTTAGGAGACCTACTTCAAGTTGATTTTTTTGATCGGCAAATTGCTCGAATTCAAGGGGAACAAATCTCGCTTATCCCGATAACATCGATTAAAGATTTTATTTCAAGCGCTCATTTATTGGAAGAAGATTTCATCATCCCACCACAAACATCAGACTTGCGTCAATACAGAAACCAATGGCTTCAGACGGTTCGTGAATCCTGGTTGAAAAAATATTTAGCTAAATCGAGCGTTTAACATGGCTGAAGATTTAATCAAAATTGACGGAACAAGAGCGGATCAGTATGCGAATTTGTATCCGCAGATTCAATCTTTGTTGGCCGGAGAAACGGATCTATATGCTAACCTTGGCAACATAGCAGCGGCTATCCATGATATTTTCGGTTTTTTTTGGGTAGGTTTTTATTTAGTGAAAGGAGATGAATTAGTCTTAGGTCCATTTCAAGGCCCCGTAGCATGTACTCGAATTCCTTTTCATAAAGGAGTTTGCGGATACGCCTACACGGAAAGAAAAACAGTTATTGTTCCTAATGTAGACGAATTTCCTGGACATATTGCTTGTGCCTCTGCCTCTAAATCCGAAATCGTTATTCCGGTCTTTCATGAGAAACAAGTGATTTTAGTCCTTGACGTAGACTCGGATTCTATTAATGATTTTTCGGAGGAAGACCAAATAGGCCTTGAGAAAATCATGGGTATAATTGAAGAAAATTGGGTGAGCTGGAATTAACGTAGTTTTGCAATAACCGTTTCTCCGCCGACAGGCTTATCGCCTAAATTGACACAGATTTCGGCATCTAAGGGCAAGAAAATATCGATTCTACTTCCAAATTTGATAAATCCAAATTCTGAACCTTGGGTCACTGAGTCGTTTTCTTTGGCATACCAACAAATTCTTTTGGCTAGGGCGCCGGCAATTTGGCGGAACAATATTTCAGTACCATTTTCATGTTTGACTACATAGGTAGTTCGCTCATTTTCGGTACTCGACTTCGGATGCCAAGCAACTAGAAATTTGCCTGGGTGATATTTAAAATAGGAAACGATACCCGAAATAGGATTAAAATTAATGTGCACATTTATGGGCGACATAAAGATCGAAATCTGTCTACGTGTTCCTTTAAAATATTCTGATTCTACGGTCTCTTCGATCACAACTACTTTTCCATCAGCAGGTGCGATAATATGCTGAGGATTTATTTCAGTATGACGTTTCGGTACTCTGAAAAATTGTAAAATGATTAAATAAAATAGAGAAGTAATGACAACAATGAATTCCCTTAGGTATTCTCGGTCTGGAAAAAGATAGGCAATAAACGCATTAATGCCAAGGACAATAATGAGTGATGTGATTAATAAAGTCCTTCCTTCGCGGTGTAAGGTCATAATTTAATTATTTCAATGGGTAGCTTATTGTTCTAAGCTTAGATTTATAAGTCAAAATTAGCCATTTTCGTTTAAATTATGTCAAGATTTCTCATTCATACGATAAGAATTATTTAAATTTTATATAAAAAAATTGCATTTTTGGATAGAATTAAATTCCTATGAAGTATTTCCAAATATTTTTTTCCATCCTTTTTCTTCTTTTGGCTAGACCCGTTTCAGCCCAAACAGCTAAATGGATTCATCCAAAATCTGGAAATATTTACCAGATTAATTTTGAAACAAAAGAGTTTTTTGAAAATAAAGATGGGTCCCAATGGAATAAAATAGCTGACTTAAGTTTTCAAGATATTAAAAGCTATGATTTGATTTCGGGGAACAGGCATTACCAAGAAATTCCTATTCCAGGCTCAAGCTTATCTTATTTAATGGTTAGTTGTACGGGCCAAGTATATCAATTAGATCGCAAAAATTGGATTTTAAAACGTATTGATCAAACTTTTTATCGAGGTGCAAATTGCGCAGCGATTAAATTTCTACGAAATGGGGTCTTATATTCCTTTGGAGGATACGGATTTTGGCAATCATCCAATGTGTTAACTAAATTCGATCCAATTAATAAAGAATGGACAAGTATAGCAGTTAAGGGGGATGTGCCTTTGGCAATTAATGATGGGATTTCAGCATACCTTCCATCAAGGGATGTTTTTATTACCATGGCCAATCTAAAAGTGAATGATTCTAGAATGTATGAAAGTGCAATTATTGATTGGAATATATATGAATACGGATTCAAGGATCATAATTTTAAAATAATTGGCGCGGTACATTTAGAAGAATTAAAGAAATACGTTGAAAAAGACCTGTATAGAAATTTTCTGTTCAACGGCAGGTATTTTATTTTGATCGATAAATCTGTTCAGGTGTATCGTTATGATACGATGATTATTATAGATCTTTTAGATAATTTCAAAACTTACCATTGGCTCAATTCAGGCAGATTACCTGTTGCAGGAAATAATGACAACTTTAGTGATCAGGAAATACATTACAAAGGGAAAGATTCATTGGCCTGGTCATCTAATTTTTCTTCCAAAAATTCAACAACAAAAAAAGCTGTTCAATATACCATATCGCTTAATGATATTTTAGCTGACTCAGAATATTTAGGAAAGCTAACCGACGAACCCTGGTATATGGAATTCTTTAAAGTTATGATGTTAAGCTTAGGTGTTTTAGCCAGTATGTTTTTAATATTTATTTTTGGCAATCTGAAAAAAAGAAGGCTTAGTCGCAAGCTAAAAAACATTTTAGGCGAAAATGAGCAAAAGTTCCTGGATTTCCTTTTGTTAAATTATAGTCAAGGCTATGTCAATGGGCATCAATTAATTGCTTTTTTTGGTCGGCATAAAAGTGCTCCTGAATCACAAAGACAATTTAGATCTAAGCTGATTGACAATTTTACGAAGTCATTATCTTTAATTTTTCAAGACAAAAATATTTTGGATATTCAGCAAGACGAAAAGGATCAAAGGATGTTGAAATATCGATTGAATGATAAGATTTATAAAATTATATCTAAGCTATAATTACTTCTGAAAGATGATGACCGGCTCAGTCTCAATCGTGTTGCTTTGTTGGAATGCCTTATCTTTAATGTAAATCTGAAACTTTAATGTATCATTAAATTCAGTAAAAAGAGGCGAATAGCCTTTGTAGAAGGCATAGACAAACTGGGTTGAATAGGAAATAGATCCTTCTATTGGACCCGGTTTTTGGTCGGGGCGCAATTGGAAATTTATTAATCCTCCGATTTTAGGGCTAAATAAGACAGGCACATATTTGCCATTTTTCTTCAATAATACATCTACTTCGAAATTTCTAAAGTCCTTGTATTTAGCATTTTCTTTCATTTCTGCAGCAGTAATTCCAAGGTCCCCATCGCCATCTTCAAAGCGAATGCTCATGATAATTGAGTCAATTTTCGTTTTCCCACCAAAGCCATCATTACTTGTTTTGGTGATTTTTTGGATGGATTCAAATGAGATGGCTGGTGTGGTGCTAAATTCAGGTTCCTTCACGCAACTCCAGACGAATAGCGCAATCGAAATAGTTAAACTGAATAAAAAACTTTTATTAGACATCTAATCCTAAAATTAAGAATCGTAAAGTTAATGATTTGGTTTAATTTTGTATGAAATTCGAAATAAAAGGTATGCAAGAAAATCCTGAGGATGTGGAGTTGCAAATTGAAGTACTGAAACGTAAAGTTTTACAGGTGAATTCTGTAGGTTTTGAGGATTTGGCCATCGAAATATTTCATTTCCAAGCGCTGCATAATCCCATATATCAGTCTTTTCTTAGGATGCTAGATTGTTCGGTGGACGCCATTCAAACCATCGAGCAAATTCCTTTTTTGCCCATTGAGCTGTTTAAAACATACCAAGTTCAAACGGGGTTTACTCCCGTGCTTTTCGACTTTGAAAGTTCAGGTACTACTGGGCAAATACCTTCCAAACACGCCGTTTGCGATCCTGAATTTTATAAAGAAAGTTCACTAAATGCGTTTAATTGCCTTTTTGGCTCAGTAACGGATTATCACATTTTTGCTTTATTGCCCTCTTACTTGGAAAGAAATACGTCCAGTTTAGTTTTTATGATGGACCATTTCATTCAAGAATCAAAATCTGAATTTTCTGGATTTTTTTTAAATCAATACGCTGAATTAGTGGCTCAAATTAAAGAAGCATTAAAAACTCATCGGAAAATTTGGCTGATGGGCGTGACTTTTGGACTGTTAGATTGGATCGATTCGGGGCAAGATTTTTCATTTTGGTATGAGGCAATCAAAGAAGGTAGAATCATCGTGATGGAAACAGGAGGGATGAAGGGGCGAAGGGAAGAGTGGATTCGTGATCGCATTCATACCTACCTAATGGAGCACATGGGATGTAAACAAGTGGCTTCTGAATATGGAATGACCGAATTATTTTCTCAAGCCTATTCAATTTCAGACGGAATTTTTGTCCCGGCTAAAACCATGCGCGTGCTTCTGCGTGAGGTGAATGATCCATTTTCACTGGTAAAAACACCAGGAAAAGTGGGAGGAATCAAAGTGATTGATTTAGCTAATATTGAATCCTGCTCCTTTGTTGAGACGAAGGATTTAGGTTCATTGGAAGAGGACGGCATTCGATTTAAGATACTGGGTCGCTTTGATAATTCAGAAATGCGGGGTTGCAGCATGATGGTATCAGCGCCCTAGATAATTCTATTAAGGATGTGGGACTAACCACGAGGACCCATCCGCATAAAATTCATTTTTCCAGATAGGAACTTCTTTTTTTAAGGTGTCAATTAACCATTGGCATGCCGCAAAAGCCTCTGCGCGATGCACACAAGTCACCCCGATGATCACTGCAATATCGCCTATTTCCAATGGTCCGGTTCGATGACAAACCACGGTTTTGATGATGGGCCATTGATCTCCGGCTGCAGTAACTAATCGTTCTATTTGTTTGACGGCCATGGGTGAATAAGCCTCCAAGGTTAGCGCATTAACTTCTTTTCCTTGATTTTTATTTCGAATGGTTCCTATGAACAAGCAAATTCCTCCGGCCTCATCAGCTTGTAAAAATTTGAATTGGGGATCGATTAAAAGTGGGGAATCGATTAGCTCAATTTTCTGTTCCATGTTTATTTTCTTTGATAGGTAAAAAAACTATACTGGAACTTATTTTTTTCATCGGTGATACCTCTTTCACGGGCTACCACTTCCCAGGTATCTGCAGGGATCTCTGGGAAATAAGTATCCCCATCAAAAATATCATGTAATTGGGTAACTAATATCTGATCCGCGACGGCAAGACTCATTTGGTATATTTCAGCGCCGCCCACAATGTAAATATCTTCTCTTGAGATCGACTTAGCCTTTAAAAGGGCCTCTTCTAGTGAATTTGCAGTGATGATACCCTCTGGATTGAATTCAGTCTGACGCGTGATGGCGATCGTGGTCCGATTAGGCAAGGGCCGGCCGATGGACTCGTACGTTTTTCGCCCCATGATGATGACATGTCCCGTAGTGAGCGCTTTAAATCGCTGAAGGTCCGCAGGTAAATGCCAGATCAATGCATTGTTTTTACCAATGACTCTATTTTCATCAAAAGCGACTAATATCTTTATCAATTGTTCAAATTTTTATCAAAAATAAGAGATTTTTCGGGATCTATTTAGCCCTATGTGGATATAAATGGATTTATAGGAAATTGATAAATTTATTTTCAATTATGCTTCCCAATTTGAGCTCAAACCACTAATTTTGTACAATTTTTGAGCCATACTGAAAGGCCCATCATTTTTGAAATTATAACGCTTTAAATTTACACCATCCTGTGCCTAAAGATTCGTCGATTAAATCAGTCCTAATTATTGGTTCCGGTCCCATTGTTATCGGTCAAGCCTGTGAATTTGATTATGCAGGTTCCCAAGCAGCACGTTCGTTGCGCGAGGAAGGCATCGAGGTCATTTTAATTAATTCTAATCCGGCGACTATTATGACGGATCCGATGAATGCGGATCATGTGTATTTGAAACCATTAGAAAAGGCGTCCATCATTCACATACTAGAGCGTCATCAAATCGACGCGGTTTTGCCTACGATGGGTGGACAAACAGCATTAAATTTGGCGATCGATTGTGATGCGGCAGGTATTTGGGAAAAGTATGGTGTTCGGATTATTGGCGTAGATATAGCAGCGATTGAAACGACAGAGGACCGCGAGAAGTTCCGATTGAAAATGATTGAGATTGGCGTTGGGGTTTGTAAGGGTCGTACGGCTCGTTCATTCCTAGAAGGAAAAGAGATCGCACAAGAAACAGGATTCCCGTTGGTCATTCGTCCATCTTTCACCTTAGGAGGTACAGGGGGTGGTTTTGTTCATGACCCAAAGGACTTTGACGCAGCATTAAATAAAGGCTTGCACGCTTCCCCTACCCATGAGGTGTTGGTGGAACAATCCATTATGGGTTGGAAAGAATATGAATTAGAATTGCTTCGGGATCACATCGGCAATGTTATTATCATTTGCTCGATTGAGAATTTTGACCCGATGGGAATTCATACGGGAGATTCTATTACGGTAGCTCCTGCGATGACTTTGCCAGATACCATTTACCAACGAATGAGAGACATGGCCATCAAGATGATGAATGCCATAGGTACTTTCGCGGGGGGATGTAATGTTCAGTTTTCATTAAATCCTGAAACGGATGAAATTATAGCGATCGAAGTAAACCCAAGGGTTTCTCGTTCTTCGGCTTTAGCCTCAAAAGCGACGGGTTATCCGATTGCCAAAATTGCGGCTAAAATGTCGATCGGGTACAATTTGGATGAGTTGACCAATGCGATTACAGGAACGACTTCCGCTTATTTTGAGCCGGCATTGGATTATGTGATTGTTAAAGTGCCAAGATGGAATTTTGATAAGTTCAAAGGTGCTGACCGTACGCTTGGTTTACAAATGAAATCGGTGGGTGAAACCATGGGTATTGGACGTAATTTCCAAGAGGCACTTCAGAAAGCATGTCAGTCCTTAGAGATTAAGCGAAATGGGATGGGAGCGGATGGAAAAGAATTGCGCGATCAGGATGCGATTATGTATTCATTAGCTAATCCTTCTTGGAATCGCTTGTTCCATATTTATGATGCCTTCAAAATGGGCATTTCATTTAAGACGATTCAGCAATTAACGAAAATCGACAAATGGTTTTTGAATCAAATTGAGGATTTGGTTCGTGTCGAAAAAGAAATAGAGAAGTATTCGGTTCATAATATTCCTAAAATTTTACTCGAAGAAGCGAAGCATAAAGGTTTTGCGGATCGACAAATTGCGCATACTTTACGGTGTTTAGAATCCGAGGTTTATGATAAGCGAAACAGCTTAGGCATTAAGCGTATCTACAAATGTGTGGATACCTGTGCCGCTGAATTTGAAGCAAAAACTCCTTATTATTATTCTACTTTTGGACAAGAAGGTGCGGAGGTTTTGGATAATGAATCCGTTGTGTCAACGAAGAAAAAGGTGGTTGTTTTGGGTTCGGGTCCCAACCGGATTGGTCAAGGAATCGAGTTTGACTATTCTTGTGTGCATGGGGTATTGGCAGCCAAAGAAGCTGGTTATGAGACCATTATGATTAATTCAAATCCTGAGACGGTGTCAACGGACTTTGATATAGCAGATAAATTATATTTTGAACCCGTATTTTGGGAGCATGTGTATGACATCATTCAGCATGAAAAGCCGGAGGGTGTGATTGTCCAATTAGGGGGTCAAACGGCCCTGAAATTAGCCGAGAAGCTATCAAAATATGGCATTAAAATTTTAGGTACTTCCTTTGAGGCCTTGGATTTAGCGGAAGACCGTGGAGCTTTCTCTAGTCTATTGAAAGATTTAGATATCCCTTATCCAAGGTTTGGCGTTTGTGAAGATGCAGATAATGCAGCCGCACTCGGACGGGAATTAGGGTATCCATTGTTGGTCCGCCCATCCTATGTTTTGGGAGGTCAATCCATGAAAATTGTGATTAATGAGCAGGAATTGGAGCAACATGTCGTTGATATTTTACGCGATATTCCGGGCAACAAAATCTTATTGGATCATTTCTTGGAGAATGCGATTGAGGCGGAGGCGGATGCGATCTGTGATGGTGAGGATGTGTACATCATCGGTTTAATGGAGCACATTGAGCCAGCAGGAATACATTCTGGAGATTCTCATTCAGTGTTACCTCCGTTTGATTTGTCGGATCATGTGATTAAGCAAATTGAAGATCACACGCGCAAGATTGCGGTGGCACTGAAGACCAAAGGTCTCTTAAACATTCAATTTGCCGTCAAAGACGAGGTGGTCTACATCATCGAAGCGAACCCACGTGCCTCTCGGACCGTGCCATTTATTTGCAAGGCATACCAAGAACCTTATGTCAATTATGCGACGAAGGTGATGTTGGGCGATAAGAAGGTCAAAGATTTCAATTTTAAACCGGTTAAAAAGGGATATGCGATTAAGATTCCTGTGTTTTCTTTCTCGAAATTCCCTAATGTCAATATGGAGCTAGGACCTGAAATGAAATCGACAGGAGAGGCGATTTATTTCATTGATGATTTGAAAGATGATTTCTTTCGCAAGGTGTATGGAGAACGAAATTTATATTTAAGCCGTTAAGTAATTATGTTAAAATTACTCGCTTTTGGATTGGTGTTTTACTATGTGATTTGGCCTTTGGTGCGATTCTTGTTTAAGGGATTTATCATCACACAGGTTCATAGAAAGATGTCGGAGCAAGATATTCGTTCCAAACAAGCTGCTGCACAAGCGCGTAGGGAAGGTTCGATTGACGTGGATTATGTACCTCCTACAGGAAAGAAAACGGGTAAAAAACCGCTGGCCGACGAAGGAGATTATGTACCTTATGAGGAAATTAAAGATTAATCAATGGTAAGAGGAATTATCGTTTATTTCTTGTTGGTATTTTGTTTGTTAACGAAAGATGGAATTTCGTTAGCGTTTGATGTTTTGGTTGAAAAAAATCCCATTTCTTTAGAGATGAATTTTGAAGATTCATTTGAAGAAGATGGTTGTAATGATTTTTTTGCGAATGAAGATTTTGGTTTGGATTTAGACCAAAATAATATTGATGGTTTTACTGATAAATCAATTAACGATCAGTATAAACTATCCACTTTACATGTGCTCCTAGAGCAAGAGAGTCCCCCTCCTCGCACGGCGTAATTCCGCGTGCATTACTGAAACAAAATCATAAAATCTTCTTGTCATCCATGCGTTTTTCGCATAGAAAATTAATTGTTATGAAAACATACGTATTAGCGTCTATGTTTATCTCAATGGTTTTTGTGGCCTACAGCCAAGAAAAAAACTATAAAAATCAGATAAACAGAAAATTGAAAGATAAAGTATTGATTGAAAAACGGGTAGAAATAAAGGAAAAGAAGCCTGTCAATCAAACCCCCAAGTACCAAGAATACAAACCCAATATAGAATGGGTGGATACATTTAAAACACAAACACCTTCCTACAAGCAACATGGAGGAAGGCCTAACTAAGTAGAAATGAAAAAATACCTATTCGGATTAATGCTTTTAACAGCCTGCACGGCCAAAAAAGAGGAGCTAGTCGAAGTTCAAACATTGGAAGTTTCTTCCCCCATTTCATTAGACACGATCATTCATCAGGAATTTGTGGCTGATATACATGCTGTCCAAAACGTAGAAATTAGAGCCAGGGTGAAAGGCTATTTGGACCGTATTTTGGTGGACGAAGGCAAGCAAGTCAAAAGAGGGCAGATTATGTTTACGATCAATAGTCAAGAATATGTGGCCGATTTAGCGCGTGCAAAGGCTGTTTTAAGTCAGGCTTCGGCGGAGTTAAAAGCGGAGGAATTGACTTTGGTTAACACCCGCTTGTTGGTAGACAAAAATGTAATTTCAAAAAACCAATTAGCCATATCGCTTGCCAAGGTGGATGGACTGAAAGCAAAACGCGAAGAAGCGTTAGCACATGTAAGAGCCGCCGAATTGAAAGTAGAACATTCCAATATTCGTGCACCATTTGAGGGTGTCGTTGACCGATTGCCCTTTAAGCGCGGAAGTTTGGTCGACGAAGGAACTTTGTTGACAACGCTATCAGACAATCACAATGTCTTTGCTTATTTCAATGTGTCCGAACAGGAATACCTTGCCTTTAGTGAACAAGATGGAGTAAATAAATCGGCATCGGTGGATTTAGTTTTGGCCAACGGGGAAACTTATCCAGAAAAAGGTTTAGTGGAAACCATTGAAGGGGAGTTCGATAAAAATACTGGAAACATTGCCTTTCGTGCTCGTTTCGGAAATCCGAATAAACTTCTGCGACATGGGGCATCAGGAAAAGTACAATTGCCTAAAAAAGTAACAGGATACTGGGCAGTTCCTCAAAAATCTGTTTTTGAGATTCAAGAAAAGAGCTACGTTTTTGTGAAAGGTGTAGACGGTATTGTTAAAATGAAAAGCATCGTACCTGACTTACGCATTCCTCATTTTTACTTGGTTAAAAATGGATTTTCATCCAAGGATACGGTTTTAATTGAGGGCATTCAGCTCGTGAAGCAAGGCCAAAAAATCATGTCGACCTTCAAGCCGATGCGCCAATTATTAACCGAATATAAAACATTGTAATATGGTACAACAATTCATCACACGACCGGTATTGTCGATCGTTGTATCGATCTTTATCGTGATTCTAGGGGTGATTGCCATGCAGCAATTGCCCATTACGCAATTCCCAGATATTGTTCCTCCCGCCGTAACTGTGACCACAAAATATACAGGTGCGAATGCCGAGGTATGCGCTAAAGCCGTAGTCACCCCACTTGAACGTGCTATCAATGGAGTAGCTGGAATGACCTATATGACGTCTGTATCAGGGAACGACGGAACGAGTATTATTCAGGTATATTTTGAAGTAGGAACCGACCCGGATGTGGCGGCGGTCAACGTGCAAACGAGGGTTCAAACGGTACTGGATGAGTTGCCCGAAGAAGTAATCAAAGCTGGGGTAATCACAGAAAAAGAGGTGAATAGCATGTTGTTGTATGTGAATCTTTTGAGCGAGGATGCCGACATTGACGAGAAGTTCATTTATAATTTTGCAGATATTAACGTACTTCCAGAATTGAAAAGGATTGATGGTGTTGGCTTTGCCGATATTATGGGCCAGAGAGAATATGCGATGCGTATCTGGTTGCATCCGGATCGTTTATTTGCCTATAAACTTTCCGCGGAAGATGTTATTCAAGCTTTGCGCAATCAAAATGTGGAGGCGGCTCCCGGCAAAATTGGGGAAAGCTCAGGTAAACATCCGCAGGCTTTACAATATGTCATGCGTTATACAGGGAAGTTTACTCAAGTGGCTGAATATGAAAACCTAGTCATTAAGGCAACTGAGACAGGCCAAATTTTACGCTTGAAGGATTTGGCTGACGTGGAATTTGGATCGCTAGATTATGATGTACTTTCGAAAGAAAATGGCCGACCATCCGCGGCGATATTATTGAAACAACGTCCAGGTTCGAATGCGGCAGAAGTAATAGAAAATGTAAAAAAACGACTGGCTGAATTGAAAACGACCACTTTTCCTCCAGGCATGGGATTTACGATTTCATATGATGTTTCCCGTTTCTTGGATGCATCGATTCACGAGGTTATCAAGACTTTATTAGAAGCATTTCTGCTCGTAGCGCTCGTGGTTTTTATCTTCTTGCAAGATTGGCGCGCTACCTTGGTGCCTATTATTGCCGTGCCCGTTTCCTTGGTTGGGACCTTCACTTTTATGCTCGGTTTTGGATTTTCAATTAATTTATTGACTTTGTTTTCTTTGGTTTTAGCCATTGGAATTGTCGTCGATAATGCGATTGTGGTCGTGGAGGCGGTTCATGCCAAAATGGAAGAAAAAGACATGCCTGTTTTAGCTGCGACTCAAGAGGCGATGCACGAAATTTCAGGGGCAATTTTAGCGATTACCTTAGTGATGGGTGCGGTGTTTGTTCCGGTTGCTTTTCTTTCAGGTCCGATAGGAGTGTTTTTCCGGCAATTTTCAGTGACCATGGCCATTTCCATTGCCTTGTCGGGCTTAACGGCATTGACTTTAACTCCAGCATTATGCGTATTATTATTGAAAAAGCCAGAACATAACCAAAAGAATTGGTTAGGGAAATTCTTCCACGCCTTCAATCATCGCTACGATCAAATCGCGCAAAAATACTTGGTGTGGGTAGGCGCATTAATCAGTAAACGAATTTTGATGTGGCTAATTTTGCTTGGTTCTGTCGGTGGAACTGTAGTCTTATCGGGCATTGTTCCGAGTGGATTTATTCCTTCTGAAGATCAAGGAACTTTATATGTCAACGCGACAACGCCGGCTGGAGCGACCTTGGAAAGGACGGAAGGTGTGATGGATCAAGTATTTAAATCGATCAAAGGAGTAGATGCTATTGAGTCTTTTTCAACATTGGCCGGATATAGTTTATTGACCGATGGTTCTGGAGCTTCGTATGGAACAGGGATTATCACCTTGAAACCTTGGGAAGAGCGTAAGGAAACGGTGGATGAGTTAACCGAGATTATTCGAAAAAAGACGAGCGGAATTAAGGATGCAAGTATTCAATTTTTCCCACCACCAGCCGTTCCAGGTTTTGGTAATGCATCCGGTTTTGAGTTCCGTATTCAGGATCGAACGGGTTCGGGGGATTTACAGAAGTTGGCTGGCGTAGCGAATGAGTTTGCTAAGAAATTAAATGAGGTTCCTGAGATTCAAAATACCTTCTCGAGTTTTGACCCATCCTTTCCACAGTATATGTTGGAAGTAGACCAAGAAGCCGCTGCTCAAAAAGGAGTTAATGTTTTGCCGGCGATGGATAACCTTCAGACGTTGTTGGGTAGTTTTTATGCCACGAACTTCATTCGCTTTGGCCAAATGTACAAAGTAATGGTTCAGGTAGATCCGCGTTACCGGGCTCATCCGGATGATGTTTTGAAGTTTTACGCCAAAAATAAAGCTGGTGAAATGGTTCCTTATTCATCTTTCGTCAAGATGAAGCGTGTCTATGGACCGGAGCAATTTACGCGTTACAACATGTTTACGTCTGCGATGGTGAATGGCGAACCTGCTCCTGGATTTAGTTCGGGTGCGGTTTTGGATATTATCCGAGCACAAGCTTTGAAGAGTCTGCCACGTGGGTATACGTTGGAATGGTCAGGTATGACGCGTGAAGAGGATTTAGCAGGGAATCAAGCAATTTTAATTTTTGCGATCTGTTTGTTATTCGTGTATTTGTTGTTGGCCGCGCAATATGAATCCTTCTTGTTGCCATTCCCTGTATTATTATTCCTTCCTATGGGAGCCATGGGGACCTATGCATTCTTGTATATGTTTGGCTTGCAAAACAATATTTATGCCCAAGTGGCGCTGGTGATGTTGATCGGTTTGTTAGGAAAAAATGCCATTTTGATTGTGGAGTTTGCGATTGCCAAACAAAAGGAAGGAGCCACGATCATCGATGCTGCTAAGGAAGGTGCTTTCTCCCGTTTGCGACCTATTTTGATGACGTCTTTTGCCTTCGTGGCAGGATTAATTCCGCTAATGCTAGCATCTGGAGCGGGTGCGATTGGAAATAGGACGATTGGTACGGCCTCAGCTGGCGGAATGATTTTAGGTACAGTAGGAGGTTTATTGGTAATTCCGGGCTTGTATGTGGTATTCGCATCGCTCTCGGCTAAAATGTCTAAAAATGAAAAATAAATATATCATATTATTGATAGCGTTGAGTTTGTCGTCTTGTACGTCAAGCATATTGAAAGAGCAACTTAAAATAAATGCTGAAATTGAAACTTATCGAGTTTCGAAAGAAAACCCCTCAGTTTCAGATGTCCAAGAGTGTTGGAAGCGGGATACCTTGTTATTGCAATTAATAGATTCAGTTTTGATTCGAAGCAATGATATCAAGATTGGCTTTTTAGAAGTTGCGATGCAAAAGGCTGATTTTGTTTACCAAAGAGGTTTAAGAAAACCTACCGTCAGTGGATTAATACAGCCCAGTTTGAGGCGATTTGGAAAATATACGATGGATGCTGTTGGAAATTACGATACCAAGTTTTCAAACAACATCACGAAGGAACAAATCATTCCAGAAAATTTACCTGATTTTCAAGTTGGCTTACAATCAAGTTGGGAACTGGATATTTGGGGGAAGTTAGCCAAGCGAAAGAAGGCGAGTGCCCTTCGTTACATCGCCTCAGAATCAGGACAGCAATGGATAATAACTTCCATTGTGGCTGAAGTGGCAAGTTCCTATGGTCAGTTGATCGCATTAGATAAAGAGTTAGAGATCTTAAAATCCAACATTGAAATCCAGCGAAAGGTCTTCGAATTGGTACAAGTGCAGAAGGAAGCAGGGGTGGTGAATGAATCTGCGGTTCAGCAGCTGGAGGCACAATGGTTAAATTCGCGTGCACAAGAAGGAGATGTGCTCCAACAAATTATTAGTCTAGAAAATGCGATTCGTCTTTTCTTAAACAAACCCAATGCCCCTATTTTACGATCCAAATTCCCTTTTCAATGCGCCTTGGACAGTAGTTTATTTGCTCGGGTAAAAATAGACCAATTAGAGAATAGGCCTGATATTAGGCAGGCAAAATTGAATTTAATGGCTGCCTTTGAAACCAAGGAGAGTGCAGTTTTAGCACTAAAGCCTTCTGTTGTTCTATCAGGGATATTAGGCGTGCAAGGATTTCAGCCTGCTTATTTGTTTCAACTTCCAGCCTCCATGGCTTACCAATTAATTGGCGGAATCACGAGCCCTTGGTTGAATCGATATGCCCTGACTGCCGATATTTTGCGATCCGAATCACACTGGAAGTCACAAGATTTAGCCTATCAAAATGTTCTCGTGAAGGGATATCTGGAATGGGATACTCAAGTTAAGTCATTGGCCTATTTGCAAAAACAGCAACAATTGAAGCAACGGGAAGTACTATTGACAAAGGGAGCAATAAGTACGGTAGGGACCCTCTTTTTAACGGCTAATGCAAGTTATTTAGAAGTATTGACCGCGCAACAAAATGCGTTACGATCAGAATTAGAGTTATTGGAAATATCTCGAAATCAGTGGATGCGCGCGATTAACTTGTACCGTGTTTTAGGAGGAGGCTGGTAGCACCAGACTCGCTATCACTTTTGGGAAATCACGGTGCTCTAAAACTTGTCCTTTTTTCGCAACATCTTCTGGGGTGTCGCTTGGATCCACGGCGAAGGAACTTTGAAAAATAATGCCACCTTCATCGTAATGTTCATTGACGAAATGAATCGTTATGCCAGATTCTTTCTCTCCCGCTTCCACGACAGCCTCATGCACAAAATGCCCATACATTCCTTTACCGCCAAATTTGGGCAACAATGCTGGATGTAAATTGATAATTCTTTGAGGATAGGCTTGAATAAAATCGCTTGGAATCAGCCATAAAAAGCCAGCTAAAATAACCCAATCGGTGTTCAGTGATTGAATTTTTTTCAATAAGGTCCCATCTTTATATTCAGCTCTAGTGAAAATGGTGCAAGGAATAGCCAATCTTTCTGCCCGCGAAATAACACCAGCTTCTGGATTGTTTGAAAAGATATGTGTGATTAAAACCTCTGTGGAATCTTTGAAATATTCAAAAATTTTTTCGGCGTTTGAGCCAGAACCAGAGGCGAAAATGACTAAATTTTTCAAGGGGATTCCATTATTTACCACAAATTTAGGCTTAAATCAGGAACCTTTTGGGTTTTATGTCAGTTTTAATTGATATTCTAATAAATTTGAGGCATGAAAATAGGGATTATTTGTTATCCTACTTACGGGGGTAGTGGTGTTGTGGCCACAGAATTAGGAAAGGCATTAGCGTCAGTAGGACACGAAGTTCATTTTATTACCTATACCCAACCCCCTCGATTGGATTTTTTTAGCGAAAATATTTTCTATCACGAAGTTTCCGTGGCATCCTATCCGCTCTTTGAATATTTACCCTACGAATCAGCGCTAGCCAGTAAAATGGTGGATGTGACGATTAACGAACAGCTCGATTTGATTCATGTGCACTATGCAATTCCACATGCTTCAGCTGCCTATTTGGCCAAGCAAATTCTAAAATATAAAGGCATTCACGTTCCCGTGATTACCACGCTTCATGGAACCGATATTACTTTAGTAGGCCGTGATCCATCTTTCGAACCGGTCGTTACTTTTTCGATCAATGAATCTGACGGAGTAACCGCGGTTTCTGAAAGTTTAAAAAATGATACATATTCCTCCTTTGAAATTTTAAGTAACATCGAGGTGATTCCCAATTTTGTTGACCTTCAACGATTTAAAAAACAACCTAAAGAGCATTTTAAATTAGCCATTTGTCCACATGGAGAAAAGCTTTTAATTCATACGTCCAATTTCCGGAAGGTAAAACGAATCCAAGATATCATTCAAGTTTTTGCCAAAGTCCAAAAACAAATTCCTTCAAAGCTTTTATTGGTTGGTGATGGACCTGAAAGAACTGCGATCGAAGTATTGTGTAGGGAATTGGGTGTTCAAGCTGATGTTCGCTTTTTGGGTAAATTGGATACGATCGAGGAGGCGCTTTCGCTGGCCGACTTATTTCTACTTACTTCCGAAAAGGAAAGTTTTGGTTTGTCTGCATTGGAAGCGATGGCCTGTGAAGTACCAGTCATTTCCTCTAATGCCGGTGGTATAACGGAAGTAAACATTCACGGGGAAACAGGATTTGTCAGTGAAATTGGAGATGTGGACGATATGGCAAAAAATGCAATCGCTATTTTGTCGGACCCCGTTTTACATGCGACTATGAAAAAAAATGCATTGGAACGAGCCAAATTATTTGACATCAAAAACATTCTGCCTTTATACGAAAAGTACTACGAAAAAATTGTGGGTCAAAGTTGGCGCTTCCCCAACCCCAATCTTTTAGAAAACGATACTGAAATCGAAGATTAATCCATCACACGAACGCTTTGAAGATCTGTGGTTTGTTCCAATAATTCCAACATAGTTTGTTGGAGAATGGGATGTAAAAAATCGGGGGCAATCTCTGCCATGGGAATTAAAACAAAGCGTCTATGGGCAATCTGAGGATGTGGAATAGTTAAATTTTCACTGCTAACAATTTGATTTCCAAGAAAAAGAATGTCAAGATCAAGAATGCGAGGGCCCCAGATGACATCGCGCCGACGACCAAAAAACAATTCAATAGCTAATAATTCAGACATTATTTTTTCTGGATTCAATTCGGTTTCTAAGGAGATTACTTGGTTTAAAAAATCGGGTTGGTCTGTTTTTCCCCAGGCAGCCGTTTGATACAGGTTAGAAAATGCAGTGATGCGACCTATTTTTTTTTCAATTTCAAGGTATGAGTTTTTAAATATTTCAAGGGTATTTCCTAGATTGCCACCCAAAGAGATAAAAACGATACTAGACATATATTTTTTAATTTAAAACAAGATACGAAATTCCTTTTTATGCCTTTACATTACATGGAAGATGAATTAAAACCTGGAGTTCTTTTGATCTCAGAACCATTTCTTGAGGGCTCTGCTTTTCATAGGTCTGTGGTATTGCTTTGTGAGCACTCCAATTCACATTCTTTTGGACTCATTTTAAACCAAAAGCAAGAGGTTGTTTTCGATTCGATCGTAGATGAGAAGGTATTGGAAAATGTCCCATTGTTTTCTGGGGGGCCTGTGGACCCGACAATCATGCAATTTTTGCACCGTAGACCTGATCTTATCCCTGATGGAATTGAAATTTCCAAAGGAATATTTTGGTCAGGAAGTTTTGAAAAAGCCATCGAACATGTGGTCAGTGGCGCCATCAATTTCAAAGAGATCAAATTTTTTATTGGATATTCGGGCTGGGGCGCGGGCCAACTAGCCCGTGAGGTGAAGCAAAATGCTTGGTATTTACATCCGGCTCGAGAAGATTACGTGTTTGATGAATCGAATAAAAATTTGTGGCGGACCGTACTATATGATAAGGGAGGCGATTTTCGGGTGCTGTCGACCTACCCGGATGATCCAACGTTAAACTAACTTATTCGGGCCCAATTGGTCGTATCCTTTTTTTGTTGGCGTACCTGCTCCCGAATCATCGTATTTTTTTCATGCGCTAAATTGGGATCTTCGTTTAATATGGCAACAGCGGTTTCCCGGGCCACTTTTAAAATCTCCCCATCCTTCGATAAATCAGCAATCATTAGGTCGATGGCCCCACTCTGCCTCGTTCCTCCGATATCCCCTGGGCCCCTTAATTGCAAATCCACTTCCGCAATTTCAAACCCATTATTTGTCCTCACCATGGTTTCAATACGCTTTTTTGTATCGGCTGAAATTTTATAGTCGGTCAGCAACAAACAATAACTTTGCTCCGCCCCTCGGCCCACCCGGCCTCTTAGTTGGTGCAATTGCGCCAACCCAAATCGCTCCGCACTTTCAATAATCATAACGGAAGCGTTAGGGACATTCACACCCACTTCAATCACCGTCGTGGCCACCATGATTTTAGTTTCATTTTTCACAAACCTGGCCATCTCAAAATCCTTATCGGCAGGCTTCATTTTCCCATGCAATATTCCCAAAGGTATTTCAGGGAATGCCCTCGTGATGCTTTCATGCCCATCCATTAAATCTTTGAAATCCATTTTTTCAGATTCCTCGATGAGCGGATAAACGATATAAACTTGACGCCCTTTTTGAATCTCACTTTGGATAAAACTAAACACCTGCAAACGATGTGAATCATACCGATGAATCGTTTGAATGGGTTTTCTACCCGCAGGTAATTCGTCAATCACGGAAACATCTAAATCCCCATACAAAGTCATGGCCAAAGTTCTCGGGATCGGAGTCGCCGTCATGACCAGTACATGTGGATGAATTTGCTTGTTTTTATCCCAAAGTTTGGCTCTTTGAGCTACCCCAAAACGATGCTGCTCGTCAATGATGCAAAGCCCTAAATTTTTAAATTGGACCACATCTTCAAAAATGGCATGTGTTCCCACCAATATATTCAAGGTTCCAGAGGTTAAGCCTTCGTGTATTTCCACACGATCTTTCTTCTTCACGGATCCCGTGAGTTTAGCAATGCTCACCCCTAGAAGATCTGCAAACTTTTTTAATCCCTGAAAATGTTGATCCGCTAGGATTTCGGTGGGGGCCAACAAACAAGCCTGGGTTGCATTGTCGATGGCGAGTAACATCGAAATAAAGGCGACAATGGTTTTTCCGGAACCCACATCCCCTTGGAGAAGTCGGTTCATTTGATTGCCAGAGCGCATGTCTTCAAAAATCTCCCGAATAACTTTTTTTTGCGCCTCCGTTAATGAAAAGGGGAGATGTTCCTTATAAAAGGTAGTTAATAAGGCGGCAGATGAAAAAACTTGGCCCGGAAAAGCGGATTTACGAACTAAATTTTGCTTGATTAAACGCAGTTGGTTGTAAAATAATTCTTCAAATTTCAACCGCCTTCTTGCTTGGTGTAGCCAATTTTCCGACTGGGGCAAATGAATGTGGTAGAGCGCTTCCTGCTTAGAAATTAATTTAAATTGCTGTATGATCTCATGCGGCAATGTTTCCCTTATGTAGGGAAATGCAACTTCCAACAAATTTTTCTGAAGGGAAGCAATTAATTTACTGTCGACGTATTTCTTACGTAACTTTTCAGTCAGCGGGTAAATGGGCTGAAAAAATTTCTCTGAAATCTGTGGCCCTTTGTAGACTTCCATCTCAGGATGGGTCATTTGAATTTGGCCATTGAAACTCCCGGGCTTACCGTAAAATAAAAAATCCACGCCGCCAACTAATGATTTTTCGATCCATTTTACCCCTTGAAACCAAACTAATTCAATGCATCCCGTTTCATCACAGCACTCTGCCACGAGTCTTTCTCTCCGGCCAACACCAATTTTTTCTTTGTATTTAATGCGTCCAATAAATTGGACATTTTCCATTTGATCATTGATTTGAGCGATAGGTGTTAGTAAAGTTCTATCTTCATATCTGAATGGAAAATATTGGATCAGGTCCCCAAAAGTAAATAGCCCTAATTCCGATTGCAGTAGCGACAAGCGCGCGGGAGTCATCCCTCGCAAAGTAGCCAAATCTGAATCGAAAAAATGGGATGTGGACATTGATTAAAAATTTTGTGAATTTAGGTATATTTACAAAACCTTTACA
Organism: Cytophagaceae bacterium; assembly: GCA_947460975.1. Lineage (GTDB taxonomy): Bacteria > Bacteroidota > Bacteroidia > Cytophagales > Spirosomataceae > Aquirufa. The sequence continues at coordinate 529,603 of CANHGO010000001.1, read as the reverse complement.
TGGATTTTTTTAAAAGCTTTATGGTGCGTGTATATTTTTTTACTTTCAAACAAAAATTACAAAATCTGAAAACGATTCTTTCAATCCTCCTTTTTGTTCAAATCTCTGCTTTTGGGCAGGACTGTGCTACAAAAGTATGGGTGGCTACGGACAAAAAAATAATCATGTTTGCCCCTGAACCGGGAGAAAATCCTACTCCCATTTTAATGCCTGTCAATGGGGCTAAAACGCCGGGTATCAAATGGTCATGGACACCTAAATTAGCCTTATCTGATCCACTAAGTCTTAATCCGTATTTTGATGTAAAGGGATTAGGTGATTTAGGAGGGAGTGCATTTAAGACGACTTATTTTATAAATGGTTATTTACCGGGCGCAACGACTGCAGCAGATTGTCGGAATTATGCTACAATTGATATCATCGTTTTGGCAAGAGTAAAGCCTTATGATGCCATATCTCCTAATAATGATGATTTAAATGATTATTGGACCATCGATAATATTTCATCCTATCCATACGCAGAGATTTACGTGATGGATCGCTGGGGCCTGAAAGTATTTGAAAGCACTGGCACGATGTATGAAGAAAAACCCTTTAGGGGAAAATATAACGGGAAAGATTTGCCAACGGGCACTTACACCTACGTAATTCGACCTAATTTGGAAGACTATCCGGAAGCCTATCCAGATGTCATTGGAAATTTGACCATTGTAAGATAATGAAGGGATATTTAGACCAAAACATTCAGTCGGAAGGATTTGTAGTGAGCCAATTTGAGGATTTACTCAACTGGGCTCGGGCAAGTTCATTATGGCCAATGAGTTTTGGTTTAGCTTGTTGTGCCATTGAAATGATGCAAACTTTTGCCTCTGGATATGATTTGGATCGCTTTGGTGTATTTCCTAGGCCTTCCCCTAGACAGTCAGATGTGATGATTGTCGCAGGAACGGTTACATTTAAAATGGCCGATCGGATAAGAAGACTTTATGAACAAATGCCTGAACCCCGCTATGTGATTTCAATGGGGTCGTGTGCCAATTGTGGAGGTCCTTATTGGGAACACGGTTATCACGTAGTTAAAGGGGTAGACCGAGTAATTCCTGTGGATGTGTATGTGCCAGGTTGCCCGCCAAGACCCGAGGCTTTACTAGGGGGAATTTTGAAATTACAAGAAAAAATCAATCAAGAAACGCGTGTCGTGCCCCAAATTATTTTGGACGCCATCGCTCAAAAAGCCTAAGGATGGAAGCGCTAGATATAAAAAATCTGATTGAAAGCGAATTGAATTTTTCCGTTGACCTAGATGAAAAATCAGGTCGCATTACCGTTCAGGCTGCACAATTGGTTTCAATTTGTGATTTTTTATGGCGCCATCCGTCGACTTATTTTGATTCACTTTCTTGCCTGACTGCGATTGACAATGGTCCTGAAAATGGAACGTTAGAAATTATTTATACCCTCTACTCGATTCCTAATCACCTTACTTTTCACATTCGATTGGAGGTTCCTAGATTACAAGAAGATGGGAAATTGCCTATTGTACCTACTTTGAGTGGGATTTGGAAAACGGCTAATTGGCATGAGCGAGAGGCATTTGACCTTGTGGGTGTTGTGTTTGGGGGTCATCCTGACATGACTCGCATTTTGTTGCCCGCTGATTGGGTCGGTCATCCACTTCGCAAAGATTACGTGGAGCAAGATAATTACCATGGAATTCAAGTGAAATTTTAGCCCATGAAAATTTCCGGCTTTACCTTCATTCGGAATGCGATCAAAAACGATTATTCGATCGTGGAAGCCATTACATCGATCTTGCCTATTTGTGACGAGTTTGTTGTGGCCGTGGGTCAATCAGAGGATAATACGCTGGGTCTAATTCAAGGAATCAAATCAGATAAAATTAGGATTATTGAGACGATATGGGACGACACAAAACGTGAAGGGGGACATGTTTTTGCTTTAGAAACGGATAAGGCATATCAGGCTATTTCACCAGATACCGACTGGGCATTTTATATTCAAGGGGATGAATGTGTGCATGAAGATGACCTCAATGGTATTTTAGAGGATTTAAAAGAGCATCAGGAAAACCCTGAGGTGGAGGGTTTATTGTTTAAATATAGGCACTTTTATGGTTCCTTTGATTACATCGCGACTTCTAGAAGGTGGTATAGAAAAGAGATTCGGCTTGTGCGATTTAACCCGCTCGTTCATTCTTATAAAGATGCACAGGGCTTTCGCAAAGGCGGAAAAAAATTAAAAGTAAAGGAAATTTCGGCACATATCTTTCATTATGGTTGGGTTAAACCTCCCATGGGATTAAATCAAAAAGTGAGAAATTTTACACAGTTTTACCATGATGATGCTTGGCTTGCGGAAAACGTCCCGGCGGATTACGAATTTGATTTTGGAAATGCTGAAAGGCTAACGAGGTTTACAGGTACGCATCCCAACGTTTCCCTTTCTCGCATTAAGGCACAAAATTGGGACTTTGATTTTGATCCAGCTGTCCTTCGCTCCAAGATGAGTTTGCGTAGAAAAGTCTTGCAAAAAATTGCCGATTGGACGGGTTGGCGTATCGGCGAATATAAAAACTATCAGCGTATTTAGATGCAAGAAATCCACTATTTTCCCGCCAAAAGGAAGTTGGCTTCGCCTTACTTTTCCATCTTAATTCCGAGCTGGAATAATCTCCCATACCTTACTTTGTGCATTAATAGCATTAGGAAAAATTCTGCGGTACCCTTTGAATTAATCGTTCATTTGAATGAATCGAATGACGGTTCCAAAGAATGGGTAGAGGCTCAGGAAGATATTGCATTTTCGTACAGCTATAAAAATGTGGGTGTTTGTCATGCCATGAATGCCATGAGGACATTGGCCAACGCCAATTATTTATTGTATCTAAACGATGATATGTATGTGTTGCCTGATTGGGATCAAGAATTAAAAAAAGAGATCGACTCCTGTGGGACGCAAAAATTCTTTTTCTCCTCCACGATGATTGAACCTAGAGCCCAAAGCACTTGTTCCATTGAAGCGGATTTTGGCACGAGTATTGAAAATTTTCAAGAAGATAAATTATATGATACTTATCGTCAATTTGAATTTCAAGATTGGCAAGGAAGTACCTGGCCACCCAATGTTGTCCACAAAGATCTCTGGGATTTAGTCGGTGGATATTCCGTCGAGTTTTCCCCGGGCATGTATTCTGATCCGGATTTTTCCATGAAGTTATGGAATCAGGGAGTCCGATTATTTAAGGGATTGGGGGCAAGTAGGGTCTATCATTTTGGGTCGATATCAGTCAAGCGAGTGAAACAAAACAAAGGATATTATCAATTTATTAGGAAATGGGGGATGACCTCGTCTACCTTGTCGAAATATTATTTGCGTAGAGGCCTTGTTTTTGACGGGGCATTGCAAGAATCACAAATTCCGTTTTGGGTACACGTCAAAAATGCGGGTTATCGTGTATGGCTCTTTTTGAAGAAAGATCAATAGATGCTAAATAAGAGTTTAAAGCAATATAAGAAATTGCCTAAGCTTGATTTTCCTTTATAGGCCAGCATATCATCGCGGTATTTCATGACAGTCTTACATCTTCGCATTCTATTAATGAGGGAATTTCCTGAAAAATCTAGGTATAATTGCTCAAAAATCTGTTTTTCTTTGGAGTAGCTACATCTTTCAGCGAGTATTTTAATGCGCTCACAAATGCGCATGTTTCGTTCTGAACGAGTATTATATAATTTTTTAGCTTTTTTAAGATCGGCGCCTATCGCGTTGGATTCATGTTGCCGATAATGTACCATTGAAATGGGGATGTACGCAATCCCGTTATGGCAAGTGGCCGAGAATCCAAGCAAATAATCATGCGTAACCCAGTTGGAAAGTGGCAAAGCCGTCTCCAAAACCTCTTTTTTAAATAGCATGGTATGTCCGGGAGCCCAAGCGCCAAAGGTGTACATCAGCGGTGAATTGTATGCAATTTGGCGTTTTAAGCTAGACATTTTTAAGGGCAATTCTTTTCCCAATGGGTCAATTAATTGGGAGTCTGAGTAAACTAATGAACAATCTCCGATTCCATTGACGAGGGTGGATATTTTAGATGGAATCCAATAATCATCTTGATCTGATAATGCTATCAAATCTCCATTAGCCGCTTTCATGCCCCTTTCAAAAGCGGCATTATGCCCCTCGTTTTTTAGGTTTTCTATGATGTGAATGCGCGCATCTTGGCTTGCATATGCTTTTAAAATGGACAAACTTTGATCCGTGGAGGCATCATCTACCCAGATGAATTCTAGGTTGGGATAGTCTTGGGCCAACAAACTTTCGATTTGTATCTTTAAGTATTTTTCGCCCTGGTAGGTTGCCATGACGATAGAAATTAAGGGATGCATACTAAAATTTGAGGGCTAAGAATTTCTAATTTTGTGCTGAAAATTGTCGTAATTTGAGACAGATTTCCAAAATATTTAACGTTGAAAACATATTTCCGTTTATTGTCCTATGCTGTTTCTATCCGTAAATATGTATTTCCATATTTTGGTTTTTCCTTATTAGGCAGCTTGTTTGGGATTTTAAACTTCACTTTATTGATTCCGCTGCTGAATGTTTTATTTAATCAGGCTTCGGAAACCAATGTTCAAATATACCGGACGATTCCTGATTTTTCGCTTAGCCCATCCTATTTTTCTTTTCTGTTTAACCACTATTTCTATGGTGCATTGGAGAATTTTGGTCGAATAGGAGCGCTGAAATATGCGTGCGGGGCGATCATGGCTTCCGTCGTATTGGCTAATATTTTTAGGTATTTTTCTCAAAGAGTGTTGAAAACAGTGGAAGCAGATACGATTGCATCTTTGAGACAAGCCGTTTTCCAAAGAGCCATTCGCTTGGATTTGAGTTATTTTACCGAGCAGAAAAAAGGAAATTTGATGTCACGGTTGACCACGGATGTACAAGAAGTGGAAAATAGTATCGGCCGCGCCTTTACGGCGACCTTCAAAGAAATTTTTACGTTAATCCTATTTTTTGTTTTTCTGGCCAGCATGTCAGTGAAATTGACCTTATTCTCTTTACTTATTTTACCGCTTTCAGGAGGTGTCATTGCGACCATTACTCGTCGTTTAAGGCGAGCGGCTGGAGAAGTCCAACAGCATTTGAGTGGTTTGATTAGTTTGCTGGACGAGATTTTTGGTGCCATGCGAGTGGTCAAGGCATTTAGGGCTGAAAAAATGATGGATGATCGATTTGGGGAAGGGAACCAAAAATATCGCCATGCTTTATTGAAAATGGTGTTTCGACAAGAACTTACTTCCCCCGTTTCTGAAACGCTAGGCGTTTTAGTCGTTACAGGAATTTTATTATATGGAGGAAGTTTGGTCATTTCTGGGGAAGGCGAGCTAAGTGCCTCTACTTTTATTGCTTTCATTGCTACTTTTTCCCAAGTCATGCGACCCGCCAAAGCTATTGCAGATGCTTTTTCTGGGATACAAAGGGGCATAGCTTCAGCGGATCGAATCATTGAAATTTTAGATACGGAATCAGAAATTAAAGTGATTGAGCCGATCATTTCTTTGAAGGAATTCGCCCAAAAAATATCGTTTGAGCAAGTTGGTTTTGAATATACCCAAGGAAGAAAAATTTTACATGAGGTTAGTTTTGACATTCCCAAAGGCCAAACGATTGCGCTTGTGGGTGCATCAGGTGGAGGTAAGTCCACTTTAGCCGACCTACTCCCAAGATTTTATGATCCAACAATAGGCCAAGTCAAGATCGATGGGCATGATATCAAACATATTCCCTTAGATGATTTACGAGGTTTAATGGGTATAGTAACGCAAGAATCAGTTTTGTTCAATGATACCATTTTTAATAACATCGCTTTTGGGACAGAAGCTACCATGAATGAAGTGGAAGATGCTGCCAAAATCGCTAATGCACATGAATTTATTTCTGAGAGCGCTGATGGATATCAAACGATTATAGGTGACCGTGGATCCAAATTATCGGGTGGCCAGCGCCAGCGTATTTCCATTGCGCGAGCCGTTTTGAAAAATCCACCTATTTTGATTTTAGATGAAGCGACGAGTGCTCTGGATAATGAATCTGAAAAATTAGTTCAAGCCGCGCTCGGGAATTTGATGAAAAACCGGACCGTCCTTGTCATTGCGCACCGGTTAAGCACCATCCAACATGCGGATCAAATTCTTGTTATAGAACAAGGAAATATTGTAGAAAAGGGAACGCACCTTGAATTAATGGCCATTAAAAAGGGAGTTTATGCAAAATTAAGCCAATTAACCTAAGCCCTTTTTTGAAAGTTTTATTAGTTATTCAAATTTTTATAGGGTAATTTTGCACAAATTATCAGTTATAAGTTCAAATCAATTTATGTCAGTTTCCTTATTAGCTAAACGCATTCAAGCATTAGAAGAGTCATCCACGTTAGGTATGACAAAAAAAGCCCGTGAACTTGCTTCGCAGGGGCATCAAGTTATCAGTTTATCGGTGGGTGAGCCAGATTTTAAAACGCCGGCTCACATTTGTGATGCAGCAAAAAAAGCCATTGACGATGGATTTCACGGATATTCTCCTGTGGCAGGTTACCCTGATTTACGCATGGCGATTGCTAATAAATTAAAGCGTGATAATAATTTAGAGTGGGGTTCAGAAAATATTGTAGTATCAACCGGCGCGAAACATTCGTTGGCCAATGCCATCGCAGCACTAATTAACCCGGGGGATGAAGTGATTATTTTCTCACCTTATTGGGTTTCATATTCAGAGATGGTGAAGTTGGCCGATGGAAAATCGGTGCTTGTTCAAGGTGCTTTTGATAATAACTTTAAAGTGACAGCGGAACAGTTTGAGGCTGCTATAACGCCAAAAACTAAAATGGTGATGTTTTCATCGCCTAATAACCCAACTGGTTCGGTCTATACAGAATCAGAATTAAGGGATATCGCTAATGTAGTGGCTCGCCATGAAAATATTTTTGTTTTAGCGGATGAGATTTATGAGTACATCAACTTCACACAGGGTGGTCACTTTTCGATCGGATCAATTCCTGAAATAAAAGAACGTGTTATTACGGTGAATGGGGTTGCCAAAGGCCATGCGATGACGGGTTGGAGAATTGGATTCATTGCCGCGGCTAAATGGATTGCCGATGGAGTAGAAAAATTACAAGGTCAGGTAACATCAGGAACAAATTCGATTGCTCAAAAAGCATCTGTTGCCGCATTTAATGGTCCTTTAGATCATGCGCACGAGATGAAGGAAGCTTATGACCGCCGCAGAAAATTAGTGGTGGGTAAATTAAGAGAAATACCTGGTTTTAAAGTTAATATGCCCGATGGAGCATTTTATGCCTTCCCGGATATTTCTTATTATTTTGGAAAATCAGATGGAAAAACAACAATCAAGGATTCAGATGATTTTTGTACGTGGTTATTAATGGATGCTTTTGTAGCCACAGTGGCTGGTTCAGGTTTTGGAGCTCCTGATTGCATGCGTATTTCTACTGCGGCTGCCGATGAACAATTGGAAGAAGCATGTGAGCGAATTAAAGTGGCCGTCGCTAAATTAAAATAGAATCATTTATTGCAATAATTAAGAAAGTCAGGGAGGAATCTCTGACTTTCTTTTTTTATATTTATGCACATGGAAATAATTTCAGTCTTCATTTTTGGTCTAGGGTATCTCGCTATTGCGTTTGAACATCCATTGAAAATCAATAAAACGGCAACCGCCTTATTAACTGGCGTCCTCGTTTGGGTCGTATTTGCCTTGGTTAAGGGGGAGGGTGAATTGGGCGAACTTTCACATCATTTGGGGAGTACTTCGGAGATCTTATTTTTTCTTTTAGGCGCTATGACTTTGGTGGAGCTAATCGATGCACATCAGGGTTTTAGGTTTGTAAACCAATTGATACAAACGAAAAATTCAGCTAAGCTTTTGTGGATTGTGGGGATTGTCACGTTTTTCATTTCAGCGGCTTTAGATAATTTAACCACAGCCATCGTCATGGTCACGCTTTTGCGGAAATTAATTTCAGATACACAGACAAGGAAATATTTTGTGGGAGTGGTGGTTATTGCGGCAAATGCGGGGGGCGCTTGGTCCCCAATTGGTGATGTCACCACGACCATGCTTTGGATTGGGGGTCAAATATCTGCTTTGGGAATTATTAAAGTTTTATTCCTACCTGCATTAATTTCATTATTGGTTCCGCTGGCTGTGGGCGCTTACTGGGTTCGAAATGAAAAATTAGGCGTATCTCATCCACTTCCAGCCTTAAGTAAAGCGGAGGAAAAAGAAGGAAAAATCATGCTTTTTGCTGGAGTAGCGAGTTTATTAGGGGTTCCCATATTTAAGTCGATTACGCACCTTCCTCCCTACATGGGTATTTTATTAGGCTTAGGTCTTGTCTGGATTCTTTCTGAAATATTACATTCGGATAAAGATGAAGCTGCCAAAAAACCATATACCGTAGGTTTTGCTTTAAGTAAAGTGGATACCTCCAGCGTACTTTTTTTCTTAGGTATTTTGTTGGCCATAGGCGCTTTAGAATCTTTTGGATATTTAGAGTCTTTAGCTGTTTTCTTAGAAAATAGGTTAGGCAATCAATACTTAATCGTGACCATTATTGGCTTGGCTTCTTCAGTCGTCGACAATGTTCCACTCGTGGCGGCAACCATGGGAATGTATAATTTAACTGATTTTCCCATGGATCATACCATGTGGGAGTATTTGGCTTTCTGTGCGGGTACTGGTGGAAGTATTTTGATTATTGGCTCCGCAGCGGGGGTGGCCGTGATGGGAATGGAAAAAATCGAATTTATTTGGTATGCTAAAAAAATAGGAATTCTAGCCCTATTGGGATACTTTGCCGGTGCAGCTACTTATTTAGTATTGGTTTAAAACGAGTAGTTTAATTTGGCCACATAATAATTAGGGGCAATTTGTGGTTCAAAATTCCAAGTTGTTTTAGATTTAGTCAGCTTAGATTTTATTTTAGGATAAAGATAGGAAGCGATTTCTGCAGATGCGACACCTATTCCAGCACCCATCAAAACATCACTTGCCCAATGTTTGTTATTAGCCAATCTTAAAAAGGCCGTCGTTCCGGCTAAGGTATAGCCTCCTACGGCAATCCATGGATAATTTTCGCCATACTCTTTTGCCAGTAATGTGGCACCAAAAAATGCCGTGGCCGTGTGACCTGAGGGGAATGAATGCTCGGTTCCGTTAGGTCGAGTTTCATTGATGGCATACTTTAAGCCTTGAGTCGTGCCGACATAAATTACAGTACCTAAGATAAATATTCTTGCGCGGTCTTGCCTTGAGTTTTTCGCCTCTAAACCACTTAGGCCTAGGCCCACATTTAGTATCGCGGGCGTATATTGCAAAATGTCGTCCAGCTTAGTCGAGAAGTTTGAAAAATTGTTTCTATATATCGTACGTTGGGCATCTTTGGATGAAGCATTATAAAGCAAAAGACTAGTAACTCCTAAGGCCACGGGAGCTTTCCAGCCAATTTTTTTAGCAGGTTTTTGCGCTATATGTTTAAATGGAAAAGCAAGGCAAAGGCTAAGAATGACTATTTTAAATTTCATGGCTTTTCGATTAAAAGTGCTTGTATCGTTTTGTCAAATTCCTGTATCCAGTCGGTATAATAAACGCCAGTTCCAGGTCCTGAAAAACCCGTATGAATTTCTCGCACTTTACCTTGTTTGTCGATAATGATCGTTGTAGGGTACCCGTTGATTTTATGCAACATAGGCAAGACTTTTTCAATGGTTGGGTCATCGGGTTTACCTGCCAATACAATCGGATAAGGAATCCCAATTTTGGAGATGAAGTTTTTGATTTTGGGCCCAGAAACTTTCATGTCGTCCGAATACTCAAAAGATAGTCCAATGGCTTCAAGACCTTTAGACTTATTTTTTTTATAGTAGGGAGCTAGAAATCTAGATTCGTCGATGCAATTCGGACACCAAGAACCCATCAATTCAATGACAACGACCTTGCCTTTAAATCTTGCATCTTGTAAGCTAATTGTATTTCCATCAGGATCTGGTAGAGAGAAATTAATCCGGTCAAATCCTGGCTTTAAATAAGTTAATTTCTTTAGATCGGGTAAGCTAGCTTTAGGATCTAATTGCGCTTTCAAATTTCTTTTCCCCGCTAATCCGGTGTAGAAATTTCCTGTAAATTCTTTCCCTTTTACCTTAACACGAATTTGCATACAATAGCTTCCGTCAAAATAACTCATGAATAAGCTGTCGCCACTTACGTTTCCTTGTAAAAATCGGTAGTCGCCACTCGGCTTCAAAAAGGTGCCAGTGACTGAATTCCCCACCTGCTTAAACATACCTATTCCAGGACTGTGGACATTTTCGTCACTCCAAAAATCAGCCATCCAATTTCCTGTCACATTTATTTTTGAGGGTTTTAGGTTTGTGTAACGCTCCGTAGAACCTGCATTTGCTTCTAATGGAATGCGAAAAATAGCTTTGCCGTCTCTTTTCATGATCCAATACCCATTCATCTTTTTTGAATTTGTTAAAAAGGCAACGATCTCAGATTCATACAGGTCAAAAGGAATTACGAGTGAATCCCCTCTAAAAAAGGAGTCTCCCAAAGAGAATTTTTCAGATCCATTTTGAATTTTAATGTTGAATGTTTTTGAATTTTTAATGGGGTTAACGATGAAGTTAAATGGAAGATTTCCACTAAAATGCTTCATTTCTACTCGCCATGGGCCCATTTGTGGAGCCTTATTTTGTTGACTTAAAGTGTCGAAAAAGGAAACAAATAAAAGGATGAAAAGAAAAAATTTAGGCATCATATACGATTTTTCTAAGCCAAAGATAGAAGAATACTAACGGTCATAAAAAATATATAGTGAATTTATAAAAATTGAGATTGCCATTGGATATTTTGTAAATTTGAACTTATGTCTACAACTACCTATCACACCTCTGTTTTATTGAATGAGTGCATCGAGGGCCTTGCGATTAATCCGCAGGGAATTTATGTCGATGTGACTTTTGGAGGAGGAGGACATAGCAAAGAGATTTTAAAACATTTAGGACCTGAAGGTCGGTTAATTGCTTTTGATCAGGACCCTGATGCTTGGAAAGAAGCAGAGAAAATTGATGATTCTCGTTTGACATTAATTACGGCAAATTTCAAGCATTTAGATAAGTATTTGCGCTTAGAAGGTATCAAAAAAGTAGATGGAATTTTAGCCGATTTTGGCGTATCATCTTACCAATTGGACGCGCCTGAACGCGGATTTTCGACTCGGTTTGATGGACCATTAGACATGCGCATGGGGCCTTCCGCATCTTTAGATGCCAAATCTGTTTTAAATACTTATTCAGCCGAACAATTGCAGAAAATTTTGGGCATGTATGGAGAGGTGAAAAATGCGAAAACATTAGCGCTTGCCATCATTCAAGCGAGGACACAAAAACCCTTGGAAACGACTTCGGAATTTAAAGAAATTCTTTTTAAATTAGCTCCAAGGTCTAGGGAATTCAAGTATTTTGCTCAGGTTTTTCAGGCGATTAGAATTGAAGTAAATCAAGAACTTGCTGTTATTGAAGAATTTTTAACCCAAGTGCCTCATGTGCTCAATGAAAACGGGAGATTAGTGGTTATTTCTTTTCATTCATTAGAGGACCGGTTGGTCAAGAATTATATTAAAACGGGGGATTGTTTGGGGAAAGAGGATAAAGATATGTTTGGCGTTGTTCATAAACCCTTGCATTCAGTTACTCGGAAACCAATCACAGCTTCCGAATTGGAATTAAAAGAAAATCCTAGATCAAGAAGTGCGAAATTGCGCATTGCTTTAAAACTTTAAAATGGCTACCTCAGTACCCAAAAACGAATCTTCATCTAAAAAATCGAATCTAAAGGAAGACCCTTTGGAAATGTTATTCGACATTGACCATTTAACGGGGGGCGAGTTGCCTGTAGAATGGATTAAGAAAATTGTTTTCATCGCGTTCCTCATTTTAATTTACATCTATTATTCTATGTTGGCCGATGGAAAAATCCACCAAATAGTGAAGAATAAGGCCGAATTAGAGGAATTAAGAGCTGATTATACGACGCAAAAAGCAGAGTTTATGAAAAAGGGAAAGCAAAGTTATTTAGCGGAGGCGATGAAAAAATATAAGCTAGAGGTGAGTTTAACACCACCTTATAAAATTGTAGAAGAAGGGAAAAAGGAGTAAAATTTCGTTTTATATGGCAGCTGATAAGCGTTTAAATATTCGGGCAATTATTACGAGGAGATTTTACATTTTCTTCATGGTGGTATTGCTCATGTTTTTGGTATTGATTTTTAATTTATACAAATTAGTCTTTCTGCAAGGCGAAGAATTGCGTTCAGAGGCGGCAGCGACATATATCAAGGAAAGAAGTGTAGAGGCGAGTAGGGGAAATATTTATTCAGATGATGGTAGTTTGTTGGCCACCTCTCTTCCTAAGTATCGCTTAGGGATGGATCCATCCGTCTTTAACGTTTCAGTGAAATCTGAAAAATTATTTTCAACACACATTCATGCACTTTGTGACCAATTGGCCCTCTTATTTAAAGACAGGTCATCAGATGAATATTACAACAAAATTTTATTGGCAAAAAACAGTAACAAAACATACATCTTGCTCAATAATCGTTTGCTGGATTTTCAAGAAAGAAAGGCTGTTTTGAATTTTCCACTTTTTAAAGAAGGTAAAAGAAATGCGACCAAGACAGGTGTTGTTTTTGACAAAGTAAATGTCCGTTATGCTCCATTTGGCCAAATGGCGTATCGGACGATTGGATACTTGAAGGATAAATTAGCGGTAGGTCTTGAGGGGGCTTTCGATAAAGACCTAAAGGGAATTCCTGGGAAAGGTTTGTTCCAGAAAATGGATAAAAACACCTGGCGTCCTATGGAAAATGGAACGGAATTAATCCCTACGCCTGGTTATGATTTACAAACGACGATTGACGTAGACATTCAAGACATCGTAGAATTGGCATTGATGAAAGCCTTAGCCACATTTAAGGGAAACTATGCGACAGCCATTGTCATGGAAACTGCGACTGGCGAAATTAAGGCCATTTCTAATTTGACTAAGGAGGCAAGCTCACCCACGGGTTATTCTGAGTTTGCTAATTATGCCATTGATGTTTCTGAAAATGATCCAGGTTCTGTATTTAAGTTGCCTTCCATGATGGCGATGTTAGAAGAATCTAATATGCCGCTGACTGATATGGTCACGACCGGGGGCAAGTATACCGTATATAATAGGACCATGACTGATTCACACGATTATGGAACAATTAATGTTCAAGGGGTCATCGAGCATTCATCGAATATTGGTACGATCAAGTTAATGCAGCGGGTATTTAGTTCGAAACCAGGAAAGTTTTACGATTACTTAAAAAAGTTTCACTTGATTGATCCCTTAGGTTTTCAAATTACCCCTCGCTATTCAACCCCTAAATTCCCTGTTCCTGCGAAATGGGATGCTTTGCAATACATGTGGTCTTCGGTGGGTTATTCGTCGAATACCTCCCCAATGCATATGTTGACTTTTTATAATGCGATTGCCAACAATGGGTATTGGATTCAGCCGATTATTGTAAAAAATGCGACGGTGGGCAATAAAGTAGTGAAGGATTACACCGAAACTCAAAAGAAAGATAAGGAGCCTTTGTGTTCACCAGAGACATTAAAGAAAATTAAAATTATGTTAGAAGGGGTGGTGGAACGAGGAACAGGAAATAATTTGAAAGGTACTCCATATGGCATTGCCGGGAAAACGGGTACGGCGCAGCGATTGGTCAACGGTCATTATGTTAAAGGGACTTATTATGTTTCATTCATCGGATATTTTCCGGTGGCAAAACCTAAATACACGGTTTTAGTTGCCATGGATAAACCTGAAGGAGGTTCTGAAGGCACCTATGCACGCCAAGTAACGGCTCCGGTTTTCTTGGATATTTCAAATCACATTTACTCCCGTGACATGAAATTGCAAAGAACCTTAACTGGAACTTTGCCGGACTCATTAAATAATGCCAAACTTTCTCATACGATTCATCCATTGGATCAAAAAATACTTTTCACCAATTTCAATTTGCCCAAAGTAGAAGAAGACGGGCGCTGGGTATTATTTAGTCAAGATAAAAAACTAGTACAAAATTCAGCTATTTCTTTTCCTGCCAAAACGGTCCCAAATGTCGTTGGAATGAATTTGCGCGATGCATTGTTCGCCTTGGAAAATAGAGGATTAAAAGTAAGAGCCAATGGCATGGGAGCCGTTGTTTCTCAGTCGATTGCCCCAGGAACACCCAGCAGAAAAAATCTATTATTGAATATCCAATTAAAGTAAAATGGGTTCATTATTTTCGTTGATTAAGGAGCTTAGCATTTTATCTACAAAAGGTAAGGATCAAGAAATAGATTCTTTATGTTTTGATTCAAGACAAGCAAAAATAGGTTCTTTGTTTTTTGCTATTCCTGGTACGCAAGTAGATGGACATCAGTTTTTAGACCAGGTGTATGCGCAGGGTTGCAAGGCTTGGTTGGTGCAAGATATTCCGGCGAATATACCTGACGACGTTACCTGTATCCAAGTAGTAGACTCCAATGCCGCATTAGCTGAAGTATCCTGCGCTTTTTATGATCACCCTTCTTCCAAATTGAACCTCATCGGAATTACGGGAACCAATGGAAAAACGACGAGCGTAACACTCCTGTTTGAATTATTTAAAAAGCTTGGGCATCGTTGTGGATTAATTTCCACGGTTCAAAATATGATTCAAGATCGGGTGATCCCGGCGACACATACCACGCCAGATGCCTTAAATCTAAATAGGCTATTGGCCGAAATGCTATCCAATGGCTGCTCCCATGTTTTTATGGAAGTCAGTTCACATGCAGTAGTCCAAAAAAGAATTCATGGTTTACGTTTTAAAGGAGCCATTTTTTCCAATATCACTCGTGACCATTTAGATTTTCACGAAACCTTTGACGAATACATTAAAGCAAAAAAGGGTTTCTTTGATGCCTTGCCTGAGACTGCTTTTGCTTTGACCAATCAAGATGATAAGCGGGGCCAAATTATGCTTCAGAATTCGAAGGCAAAAAAATACAGTTATGGAATTTTAAATTCATCTGATTTCAAGGCAAAAATTATTAGTAATGGAGTGGGAGGTTTGCAAGTAGAGTTTGATGGCCAGGCGATTCATGCCCAATTGATCGGCACGTTTAATGCGTATAATTTATTAGCTATTTACTCAACAGCTATTTTGTTAGGTGAGGATAAGGAAGAGGTTTTAGTGCAAATGTCTGCTTTAAAAACGGCTACTGGAAGGTTTGACCAATTAGCGGGACCCAATCATAAAATGGGAATTGTCGACTATGCGCATACGCCAGATGCCCTAGAAAATGTACTTAAAACCATTCAGGCTATTCGAAATAAGTCTCAAAAAATAATTACCGTGGTTGGTTGTGGTGGAAATCGGGATGCGGGGAAGAGGCCTATTATGGCAGAACTAGCTGCACATTACAGTGATGCGGTTATTTTGACGTCTGATAATCCTAGGTTTGAAGATCCGGAAGATATTTTAGATCAAATGGAAGCGGGAGTTCCCAAAGAAATGGCTTATAAAGTTACCCGCATCAGTGATCGGAAATTAGCCATTATGACTGCGGTTAGGGAATTGGCCAAAGCAGGGGATGTTATTTTGGTTGCTGGGAAAGGCCATGAAACTTATCAAGATATTAAAGGGGTGAAGCAGGATTTTGACGATAAGCTGGTGTTGGCCCTCGCTTTTGAGAGCTGATTTGTACAAGCAATCAAAATTTTGCAACTTTGTTTTAGTTTTTTTCCACCTAAAATTAGCTAAGGAATGTTTTATTACCTTTTTGAATACTTAGACAAAACATTAAACGTTCCTGGCGCTGGGGTATTTCAATACATTACTTTTCGTGCATTTGCGGCTACGATTACATCTCTTGGAATCGCTGCTATTTGGGGGAAATCTGTCATCTATCGATTGCAAAGATTACAAATCGGAGAAGAAATTCGCGACCTTGGTTTGGAAGGTCAAATGCAGAAAAAAGGAACGCCGACCATGGGTGGTTTCATCATTTTACTTTCATTAATTATCCCCACCATTTTATTTGCCAAAATAACGAATGTATATATCGTCTTATTATTGCTTTCGGCCGTTTGGTTAGGAGCAGTGGGTTTTTTAGATGATTACATTAAGGTTTTCAAAAAAAATAAAGAAGGACTTTCAGGTAAATTTAAGATTGTGGGTCAGATAGGTTTAGGCTTAATTGTAGGCCTAACCATGTATTATAACGAACACATTAAAGTAAGGGTCTTTTCAAAATTAACGTTGCTAGCCGATGGGACCCAAGTTCAGTCTTACACAGATTCTAAATCTTTAATGACGACGGTTCCGTTTTTGAAAAATAATCAGTTTGATTATAATATGTTATTACCAAGCTTTATTCCGGACCATTATGTGTGGGTTGTGTATGTGTTGGTCGTGATTTTTATTATTACTGCAGTGTCAAATGGGGCTAACATTACGGATGGATTGGATGGATTAGCCGCGGGAACGTCGGTCATCATCGGGCTAACCTTAGCGATATTAGCGTATGTGTCAGGAAACAAAGTATTTTCTCAATATTTAAATGTGATGTTTATTCCCAATTCAGGGGAATTAGCTATTTTTTGCGCGGCTTTTGTAGGTGCGTGCATTGGATTTTTATGGTATAATACGTATCCTGCTCAGGTATTTATGGGCGATACGGGAAGTCTAATGTTAGGTGGTGTGATTGCGACATTAGCGATCGTTATTCGAAAGGAGATGTTGATTCCAGTCCTATGCGGAATATTTCTAATTGAAAATTTATCCGTCATCATTCAGGTAGGTTATTTTAAATATACCAAACGGAAATATGGAGAAGGTAGGCGGGTTTTTCTCATGTCGCCATTGCACCATCATTTTCAAAAGAAAAATTACCATGAGTCTAAAATCGTTATCCGATTCTTGATTGTTGGAATTATTTTAGCCGTTGTATCATTAGTAACATTAAAATTGCGTTAATCACGTATTCTATTTTGGATCAAATTCGTCTTTTCCCCATTGAATATTCTTTTCAAGAGATCATACCCCTTCCTGCGTCAAAATCAGAAAGTAATCGATCGTTAATTCTGAATGCTTTAGCTGGGGGAGAACTAAGTTACTTGTCTAATTTAGCTGAGGCTCGGGATACGCAAACCATGATTCGGTTGTTATCTCAAAAGGACCAAGAAGTCGCAGATGTATTGGATGCCGGAACGACCATGCGTTTTTTGACTGCTTATTATGCGATAACGGGTCAAAAAAAGCGAATGACGGGTACGCCTCGTATGTGTGAGCGCCCTATCGGAATTTTAGTGGATGCCTTAAAGACCTTGGGTGCAGACATTGAATATGAAAATCAATTAGGGTATCCTCCATTATTATTGCGCGGATTTTCCTATGCGGGAACTCGTTCTCTTTCTATGCGCGGGGACGTAAGTTCTCAATTTATTTCAGCGATATTGATGTTGGCCCCTTTGTTGCCCGAAGGACTTCATGTAAAAATAACGGGTTCATTAGGCTCAAAACCTTACATTGAAATGACCTTGGCGCAGATGAAGCATTTTGGTATTGAGTCCAAGGTGGATTGGGAAAAAGGCGAGATTGATATCGCGCATCAGTCGTATAATTCCATCCCATTCGCGGTAGAATCTGATTGGTCGGGGGCAAGTTATTGGTATTCCATGGTGGCTATTTCTCCTTTTGAAGATACTTCGTTGGAACTCTTAGGGCTGAAAGAAAATTCATTGCAAGGGGATTCCGAAATCAAGTCGATCATGGAGCTTTTGGGGGTAAAAAGTACATTTACAGGGCGTGGATATCTATTAACGAAATGTCCCTCAAAGGAGTCGGCTGCCTGGGACTTTACCGATTGCCCAGATTTAGCTCAAACGATTTGTGTGGTGGCAGCGGCTAAAAATATCACATTTACCTTAACCGGAATAGAATCTTTAAAAGTTAAGGAAACGGACCGGGTATTGGCTCTGCAAAATGAGTTGGCTAAGTTGGGAAGTCAATTGGTCGAACTAGAAAAAAATCATCTATACCAATTATCAGGTGATTTTGCCAACCGAGATACCTGTCCGGAAATAGAAACCTACGATGATCACCGAATGGCCATGGCCTTTGCGCCGGTTGGTCTTTTGTGTGAATTAATTATTCATGAACCAGGAGTGGTCGCAAAATCGTATCCAAGTTTTTGGGATCATATTCATAAGATTTTGAAGTCGGCATAATATACTTTATGTCCATTAGAGTAAATATTTTTGCAAAAGCCATTAAAAAATAAACGCTATGAAAAGAATCATTTTAATGTTGATCTTAAGCCCCTTGTTGGCTTTTTCACAAAAGACCATCATTCATTGTGGGAAATTAATTGACGTAAAGTCTTTACAAGTTCTGACGAACATGTCCATCGTAATTGAAGGTAAAAAAGTCAGTGCCGTGGTGCCAGGATATCAAGTTGCAGCCAAAGGGGACCAAGTGATTAATTTGAAAAACAAAACGGTTATGCCGGGTTTGATCGACATGCACGTCCACTTAGAAAGCGAGACAAATCCAAGTGCCTATTTAGATCGATTTACTAAAAATCCGGGAGATATCGCATACCAAGCATTAGTCAATGCAAAAAAGAACTTAATGGCAGGTTTCACGACTGTTCGAGATTTAGGAGGTACCCATGTCGTGATTAGTTTACGCAATGCGATCAATAAGGGGTTGGTGGAAGGTCCTCGGATTTTTACGGCAGGTGTTACGATCGGTACAACGGGAGGTCATGCGGATGATACCAATGGAATTAATGAAACATTTAAAAAGGATTTGGGTCCTGAAGATGGAGTGGTGAATGGAGTCGACGATGCAGCCAAAGCTGTTCGTCAGCGATATAAGGAAGGTTCAGATTTAATTAAAATTACGGCGACGGGCGGAGTTTTAAGTTATGCGAAAGATGGGATGGGTGCCCAGTTCACCGAAGAGGAAGTTCGCGCGATTGTCAATACGGCTAAAGATTATGGATTTAAGGTGGCGGCACATGCCCATGGAGCTGAGGGGATGAAAAGAGCTGTTTTGGGTGGGGTTAATTCGATCGAACATGGAACGTTTATGACCGCTGAGGTAATGAACCTGATGAAAGAAAGGGGAACGTATTTTGTGCCTACGGTCATTGCGGGCCGATCGGTGGCTGATTCAGCCTTAATCCCAAATTATTATCCAGAAATGGTCAAGAAGAAAGCATTGGAGATAGGACCAATTATCCAGTCAACTTTTGGTAAAGCGTATAAAGCAGGGGTGAAAATAGCTTTTGGAACGGATGCGGGTGTCTTTGGTCATGGAAAAAATGCACGTGAATTTGAGTTGATGCACGAAGCGGGTATGCCTGTTTTGGAAGCTATTCAAAGTGCCACATTAAATGCTGCAGATTTATTAGGCCAATCTCAAAATTTGGGTACGATTGAAGTCGGTAAATCAGCGGATATTATTGCCGTGGAAGGCAATCCCGTTGAGACCATTCAGTCTATGAGCAAAGTTAAATTTGTGATGCGTGACGGAATCGTAATGAAAAATGTCAATTAATTCAGCGCAGGAATTCGATTTTTTAGGTATTCAAAGGACCCTAGGAAAATGGCCGAAAATATAAATTGACTTGCCAACGTATTTTTCAAAAAGGGTATTCCAGCCGCGTAACAGGCTAATAATCCTTGCATGGATTTTGCATAGGTGATATCGCTTGAAAGCCAAACAGCGAAATTAGACAACAGGAAAAATCCTAGGCCTGATACTAGATTGGTACTTATAAAATTTAAAGCGGTCATTTTTTGCTGGTTAAGTCTGCTTCCTAATAAGGCGATTAGTGCAAAAATGCCCATGTGAACTCCATCAAATCCGAATGAAAAGTTAGGATAGTATTCAGTATACAAGAAATTATTTAAGAGTAAATTGGATAGCCAAACAGCTAAAATGGTCCATGAAATGGCTTGAATTTTTTGATTAAAATAGATTCCAGCAAACAAGGCCATTGAAGCGATGGGTGAGAAATTCACCCAATTTGTTCCTCCTAAAATAAATAATCTGCTGGCTACGGCTAAGGCTAAAAATCCGATAAGTACGAGTGTTCTTTTTGTCATTTCTTGTTAACGTAAAAGTCAAATATATTTTTAGAAGGCTAAATAATTTCCAAAGGTAAAACAAAAGCCGTAATTTTACCCATTCTAATTTAAATTATGTCTGAATCATTGCCAAAAATAGGTTTGTTGGGAGGTGGCCAGCTAGGTCGTATGCTTTTGCAGGCGGCGATTGATTTGGATTTTGAAATTTCATGTTTAGATCCTGATGCGGAGGCGCCATGTCATTTGATGGCCAAACATTTTGTCCAGGGTTCCTTTCAAGATTTTAATACGGTTTATTCTTTTGGCCAATCGCATGATGTGATTAGTATTGAAATTGAGCATGTTAATATAGATGCATTGGAGCGCTTGGAAAATGAGGGGAAATTAGTGTATCCCCAACCGCATATTTTGAAAATGATTCAAGATAAGCGATTGCAAAAGCAATTTTTCAAAGACCACGGTTTCCCTACTGCTGATTTTGTTTTGATTGATTCCGCAGAAGAAATTAGGGATCACCTCTCTTTTTTACCTGCATTTAATAAATTGGGAAAAGGGGGATATGATGGACGCGGGGTACAGTTGATAAAGAACGAGTCTGATATTTCATTAGGATTCAACGAGCCAGGACTTTTAGAAAAAGCGGTTCCTTTTTCTAAAGAATTAGCCGTGATTGTCGCTAGAAATGCAAAAGGGGAAATTGCTACATTTCCAGCCGTTGAGATGGTCTTTCATCCAGTGCATAATCTTGTGGAATTCCTTGTTTCTCCAGCGGATATTCCAAGCAATATTAAAAAAAATGCAGCTAAGATAGCCGTCGATTTGATTGATACATTCGGGATGGTTGGGGTATTGGCAGTTGAGATGTTTTTGACTCGCGAAGGAGAAATTTTAATTAATGAGATAGCGCCTAGGCCACATAACTCGGGTCATCATACGATTCGGGCTAATGAAACTTCACAATATGAGCAGCATTTACGTGCGATTTCTGGACTTAGTTTGGGAAAAACTGCGTCGAAATGCTTTTCGGGTATGTTGAATTTGTTGGGAGAAGATGGATATACGGGACCCGTTAAATATGAAGGTTTGCGAGAAATTTTGTCTATTCCGGGGGTTCATCCATTTTTATATGGAAAGAAAATAACGAAGCCATTTAGGAAGATGGGACATGTGACTATCTTGGGAGATTCAAGGTTGGACATTGAGGAAAAGGCTGAAAAGGTTAGAAATTTGATTCGTGTAATTAGTTAAATATTGAATAATATGGTAGGAATTATCATGGGTAGCAGTTCGGATTTGCCAGTGATGCAAGACGCGATTGATGTTTGTAAGGAATTTGGTATTCCATTTGAAGTGGATATTGTCTCAGCCCACCGGACCCCAGTTAAAATGTTGACCTATGCACAAGATGCAAGATCACGCGGGATCCAAGTGATTATTGCCGGTGCTGGTGGTGCGGCTCATTTACCTGGAATGATTGCTTCTGCGACTATTTTGCCAGTCATTGGTGTTCCGGTGAAGTCGTCAAACTCGATCGATGGTTGGGATTCAATTTTATCTATTTTACAGATGCCTAATGGAGTGCCTGTCGCCACGGTTGCGCTTAATGCGTCTAAGAATGCTGGGATTTTAGCTGTTCAAATGTTGGCCATTTCAAACGATTCCCTGTCTGAAAAACTTGATTTGTACAAAAAAGATTTGGTGGAAAAAGTAGCGGTGATGAGTCAAAAAACACAAGATAATTTATAAATGAAAATTCCTTTTTTAAAAGAAAGTTCAAGTTCAAATTTGCCATTAATTACACTTTTTGTGTTATTAATTACGCTTGTTGGTTTAGTATTTGTTGGGTATGAGCATTTTTTAGGACCAGAAAATACGGAGCTGGCAAAGGCTGAAAAATTAGTCATAGCGGAGGATGAGGAATTAATGGAGCCGCCGGTTTCGATTATTACGGATTCCACGTCAACGGTTTCTTCCGTCGATAGTTCACTAGGAAAGGATTCTGTTCAAAAGGCGGAATTGGCTTTGGAAGCACAAAAGCAAGAAGCTGAAGCGCAGAAAATTCCGGAGGAGAAAGTCGCTGAGCCGAGTGGGAAAGCCTATTCGTATGCGGCAGAGAAGGGTGAATCTTTGAATGGGGTGGCTAAGCGGTTTGGACTTACGGTAGACCAATTAAAATCAATGAACCCTAGTATTTCAGATGGTTTTAAGGGCGGTGCTAAAGTAAATGTCAAGATAAAAGCGATTCATACGGTCGGCCCAGGAGATGTTTTAAGAGTCGTAGCAGAAAAATACAAAGTGTCTAAAAAATCCATCATGGATGCTAATCATAAGTCGGAGGATGTGACCTTACGTGGGGAGCAATTGGTCATTCCAGTTAAATGATGCAGGTTAAAATCGGCGTATTTCTGATTTTAAGTTTTTGTGGTTTTACTGTTTTTGGCGTTCAAGAATTGGATTCATTGCAACTGAATTGCCAGAAAAAGCGTATTGAATCTATTAATTTCGAGGATTTACATTGGATGTTTCGGGAGCGGGTGCCCATAGAAAATCAATTTGAAATTCCGGCCCAATTGGATTTTTTCATTCAAGATGCTTCAGGGCTTCAATCAAAAATTTATTCCTTAGGCGCTGCCGCGGACAACAAAGAGAATTTATTTGCATATAGCAACATGACAGACGATCCTTTGTTGGTCTGGGGAAATACATTAGCCCTAGAAATTGAGGATTTTAAAACCTTAAAGGATTCGCTAGCTACTATATTTAATCCAAGGGGATATCGATTGAAGTTTCTGCAAAGTGAAAGAGGTTTGGCTAAGCAAATGGATTTATTAAATCGGGGTCGTTCAAAAACGGCACTTTCATTGCATAATTTCAATTTAGCGGTGGATGTGGGAATGTATCGGCGCGGTCGTTATGTGCGTCGAAGCAATTTGTATGCTAAGGTTGGTAGTTTAGCCAAAGAAATGGGTGCATTTTGGGGTGGAGATTTTGTTGGCTTCCCAGATGCCGGTCATATTCAAGCCTTTTCTAACGGGGCTGATTTAATGCGAAAATTTCCTGAATTAACGTTTGAATATATTCGTTTCAAGCATTTATATGAGCAAAACTATGCGATTGCTTTAGCGAAAGGACAGGGCGATTTGGTTGAGGATACGCGCCAATTAATCCTTGAGCTTAATAAAAATAGGGTTCAACAAGTCTGTGCCTGTTCTCAGGCTATTCCTATACCGAATGAGTTATCTGCCGAATGGTTTGAGCAGTTTAAGGGTATGTCGACGGGCTATGTATTTGCAAACCAAAAAGCTGGATGGGTGTATATAAAAACCAGTGACTCTGGATATTTTTATCCATTGGGGATTTATTCGTTTGCGGCTAAAAATTAAGGGAATATCCGCGGAGAAAATCTTCGATTTTCATTTTCTTTTTGCCTTCCATTTGCCATTCTAGGATTTCGATATATCCATCGGCGCAACCTACTCGGAGATATGTTTTTTGGTCGGTATCCCAAACGCCAATGCCTAAGGAAGGGATGATTTCAGCATGTGGACTGACAGAACTGATTTTGCAGTTTTTTCCTTGAAATAGCGTATGCGCACCAGGAAATGGGTTCATCCCCCGAATAAGATTGTATATTTCTTCGGAATTTTTTGACCAATGCACCAAGCCAGTTTCTCTAGTGAGTTTTGGGGCAATTTTCAAATCAAGACTTTCTTTTTGCGCTTGGGGTTTAATCTGTTGGTCTATAATGGCTTGCGTTGTTTTTACTACTAAATTTGCGCCTTTTTTCATCAATCTTTGGTACAAATCTCCTGTGGTATCTTCTGGATGAATGGGTTCTGTCTCTTGAAATAATAGGTCACCAGTATCTATTTCATGCTGAAGAAAAAAGGTACTTACCCCTGTTTCTTTTTCACCATTTATAATGGCCCAATGGATGGGAGCTGCCCCGCGATATTGTGGAAGTAGCGATGCGTGTAAGTTAAAAGTTCCCAAAGGAGGCATATTCCAAACCTGTTCGGGAAGCATTCTAAAAGCCACAATGATTTGTAAATCGGCATGTAAGTTTTTAAGGTTATCTAAAAATTCAGGATCCTTCAGTTTCAAGGGTTGTAAAATGTGCAATCCCATTTTTTCAGCATACACTTTAACGGGGGACGCTTGAATTTGTTGGCCTCTTCCGGCAGGTTTATCGGGTGTTGTGACAACGGCCACCACATCAAATTTTGATTGAACTAATGCTTCGAGGCTTGCTACTGCGAAATCTGGAGTCCCAAAAAATATGATGCGCATATTTTAAAAATTAAAATTGAAAGAAGCGGAATTTGTCATCGAATAAAATGTTTTGGGATAATATCGCTTTTTAATTACCTTTGTCGGGTAAAAAATAAGATTACGTGTTGATAAATAAACATTTATTCTAGTTCGGCATCTGAGACAAAACTACAAATAAATTATGTAGAACGGTCGGAAGCCGTTCTATTTTGTTTTTTAGGAATCTAAATAAATTAATTAAGATGGCACAGTTTCAATATTATACAGCTGAGGCGGTAGAAAAGTTAAAGGCTGAGTTGCACTCTTTGAAATTTCAAGGACGTCAAGATATGGCAAAGCAAATTGCTGAAGCTCGAGACAAAGGAGATTTGAGTGAGAATGCTGAATATGATGCGGCAAAAGATGCGCAAGGCTTATTGGAATTAAAAATTTCAAAATTAGAGCAGGTCGTGGCCAATGCACGTGTATTAGATGAATCTACGATTGATATTTCAAAGGTGTCTATTTACTCGATTGTTCAGATCAAAAATACAAAAAATGGGATGCTTGTTACCTATACTATTGTTTCTGAAGAGGAAGCGGATTTAAAAACGGGTAAAATTTCAGCATCTTCACCGTTTGGTAAAGGCTTGTTAGGAAAGCAAGTGGGTGATTTAGCCCAGATTACGGCTCCAGCGGGAACCTTAGAATTCGAAATTATGTCAATCTCAAGATAGAAATCTTGACTCGTTGAATATTATAATCCCAACCTAATTCGTTGGGATTTTTTGTATTTTAGCTTTTATGAATATAAGTTTTGGGCAACCAATATTTTTATGGGGATTATTAAGCATTGCGGTGCCCATCTGGCTCCATTTTATTAATAAAAAGAGCACATCTACTGTATTCTTCTCTGACATTCGAGTATTAAAGGGGACTCCTACCCAAGGAAAGGGCATTCGGATCCTTCATGATTTAGTCCTGTTATTGTTCCGAATTTTAGCGTTAGCCGCACTGATATTAGCCTTTTCTCAGCCTAAAAATGTGGGTTTTCTGAAAGGTAATTCTTCGCCAACTTATTTGTTTGTGGATAACCATATGGGACTTATGGAAGGGAATCGGACTAAGTTTAATGCATTGGCGGCTGAATTACCACGATCAAAAAAACCAGTCTTTTTACTCTTGAATTCATTTCAGAATGCTGATTTTGAGTCTAAGACTTGGAATGAATTGCATGTTTTATGGCCAAGTTTAAAAATGAGCGAGCGAGTTGGGCAATCTAAATCAATCATAGATCGAATCGGTTCAATTCAAGCGGAACAAAATACGGGTTCCACTCCCAACCTGATTTGGGTGTCGGATTTTCCGCGAACGAGCCCATGGCCAGTGTTTCCTAAGCATTTCGAAGTCCATTTAGTGCCTGTTGAAGGTCCTTTGCAGGCCAATATAGTGGTGGATAGTATTTCAAATAATACATCTCAAATTCAAATTGGGCGCCCATTTACCTTAAAAGTTCGGATTAAGAATATCGGAAATCTTGCGGCTAAGGATCAGAAATTGAGCTTGTATCTGGATGATTTTCCTATATCAACGGAGAAAATCAATTTGAATGAGGGAGAATCGAAATGGCTTGATTTTGGCATTAGCCTTTCGGATAAAAGGGAAATAAAGGCGAAATTGATTTCAGATGATAAGGTGTTATTTGATAATGTGTATTCCTTTTTGTTAGAAATTCCGGAGTCAAAAGATGTCTATGTTTTGGAAGGCATGTCAGGTGAAAAATATATTTCTACCGTTTTTATGAATGATTCTCTTTTCGATTTTCATTCGGTGAACAGGCAAAGCTTGTTGGCAAATCTCTCTAAAATGAGCGGATTTTTGATTTTGAATGATTTGAATTTATTCTCTGTTGACGCATTAAAATCGATTTCCAATTGGGTTAAAATGGGAAATACATTTGTTTTTATTCCGGGTGCCCCATTAAATAGTGGAATTATCAATCGGCTTAATTTAAATTTTTCAAGCCAAGGAAATTCATTTAGGCAGGAGATTTCAAATCGCACGTTAGCTGTCCGTTTACCCATTAAGCGCTCACCGTTTTTTAATTCTATTTTGGAACAATCATCTTTAAAGAAGAATTTGGAAATGTTTAATTCAAATTCATATGTTACGTGGGATGGTGGGACACCCATTTTTGAGTACGTGAATGGAAAGCCTTTTTTGTCGCAGTTTACATTGGGTTTAGGGTCTATGTATGTTTTTTCAGGAGATATCGCCAAAGAGGGGGATAGTTTTTTTAAGCATGGGTTATTTCTTCCTGTTTTTCAAGAAATGGCTTTGAACAATAGGCTCAATCATTGGTCAACTACTGTGTTTTCGAGTAAGTTTGAAATTGTGGCTCCTAAAGAGGTTAAATTCAGCACTTCTGAAAATGGTTTAGTGACCTTGGTTAAAGGAAAGCAAACCTGGATACCGGAG
This sequence comes from Cytophagaceae bacterium, assembly GCA_947460975.1. GTDB lineage: Bacteria > Bacteroidota > Bacteroidia > Cytophagales > Spirosomataceae > Aquirufa. The sequence continues at coordinate 502,603 of CANHGO010000001.1, read as the reverse complement.
CAAAGGTGGACAGGAACTCAATGGATTTGCGAATGGCCAGAACTTTTGGATAGGAATTTTTCGGGCTTTTGGCAGGTTAAAATTCGGGATAAAAAACCGTTGAATTTAGCTATTAATTATCCAGTAAAGGAAAGTGAAATGCGAAGTTATTCTAGAGTGGAAATTCAGAATCACTATCAAGGAAAACCGAATATTCAAGTTGGCGCAATGAAAGAGGTGCCATTTAGCGGAGAGACTCCTTCAGACCTTTCCTTTTATTTTTTTATGGCTTCTCTGTGTTTCTTTTTGATTGAAATGGCCATGGTTTTTTACAGCCGTAAAATCACTCCCGAGCACCGTAAATAGCGGATCCCACTCGGACTAAAGTAGAGCCCAATTCAGCGGCTAATAGGTAGTCGCTGGACATTCCCATGGAGAGCTCTTCCCAGGTTATATTTCCTAGGTGCATGGCTGTTTGGTTTGATTTTAAATCATGTAGCAATTGTGCCAAAGAGGTAAATTCTTTATTTATTTGATCTGTATTTTCGGTAAAGCTGGCCATGCCCATAAGCCCAACTATTTGGATATTTTTTAATTCAGCCATGATCGGGTTTTCTAAGATTTCATGCAATTCGTTGGGAAGCAAGCCAAATTTTGTTTCTTCCTGAGCGATATACATTTGGAATAGGCATTTAATTACTCGGTTGTTTTTAATGGCTTGTTGGTTTATTTCCATTAATAGCTTCAATGAGTCCACGGTATGAATGAGGTGAACAAAGGGAGCGATGTATTTAACTTTGTTGGTTTGTAGGTGACCTATTTGATGCCAACGAATATCCTGGGGTAATACTGCTTGTTTTTCGACTAATTCTTGAACTCTATTTTCACCAAAATCAAGTATTCCTGCTTGGTAGGTTAAATTCAATTCGTCGATTGACCTCGTTTTTGTCACGGCTATAAGTTTTGCGTGGGTATGTGCCAAATCATTTTGGATGCTGAATATTTGTTTAGCGATGGACATAATGAGGATAAACGAAGAACTATGAAAAGAATAATTTAAAAGTAAAATTAATTTATTATTTTTGATTCTGTTATACGTCAGAAATTTGTTGACAAATTCAAATTATATATGCCCTCAAGTCCATTAAGTTCAAGAGAAAAAAAGCTTCAACGTACGGTTGGGATTTTAATTTTTTTGATTTTTCTGTTAATCGGTATGGTGGCGGTAGAAAGGCTGAATCCTGAATTCTTTAGGTTTGGCGCGAATCAAGAAACTTTTATTAAAGATGCGAAAGACCGATTGGATTCCATATCGAATCAATTGGAGGTCCGTATGATTCAAATAAAAAAATTGGGTGGTAGGGTAAATGAGTTGGAAGCTGCGCGCCAACAAATTCTTGGGGATCAGAAAGCGATATCAGAAAATCCTGAGATGGGTCAAATTGAAATCCAACGTAAATTGGCGTATTACTTACGGTTAATTGGTCAAAAGGATGTTGAGATCAAGAAATTGCGAAAGGAGAACTTTGTGTTACTTGCGCGAAATGATTCTTTAAGTAGGGAGGCTAAGATCTTGCAAGACGGTTTGTCAAATGTTCAAAAAGCGTTAAGGGATTCAAGTTTAACTTTTGGGGTTAAGCAAAAAGAATTGAGTGAACGTTCAAGAATTTTGGAGGTACGCAATCAAGAGTTATCAGACAAGGTAAATGTAGCAGCTGCTTTGCGCGCTGAGGGGGTTAATGTATACGCCATTTCAACTCGGGGTAAGGAGTCGGGTGCTCAGAATCAAAAAGCAAAAAAACTTGAAAAAATCCGGGTCATTTTTCACTTGCAAGAAAACCCATTGGCAACCAAAGAAATTAAAACAGTTTTTTTAAGAATTATTGAGCCTACTGGAGTAACATTATCTGATTATTCAATAGGTTCTGGAACATTTCCGTTTAAGGGAAAAGATTTAGTATATACGGCTAAGCAGCGTATATTTTATGAGAATAATCATCAATCTGTCGAGTTTATTTATTCACGTCCCAATTCATATCGAGAGGGAAGGCATGAAATCGAATTGTACGCTGAGGGCTTTTTAATAGGCCTAGGATCGTTTGAGGTACGATAATATCATTTTTTTATTTCTAGGCTTTTAATTGTAAAGTATTTTTCCTACTTTTGCAGTCCAAATTTTTTCAGTTTTTAAACAACAATTTTATGGAATTAAAAAACTATGAGACGGTGTTCATTTTAACTCCCGTTTTGTCTGAACAACAGACAAAGGACGCCGTTGAGAAATTCAAGCAATTGTTGGTAGATAGCGGTGCAAAGATTGTACATGAAGATGCATGGGGCTTACGTAAGTTGGCCTATCCAATTCAAAACAAGCACACTGGCTTTTACCAGATATTTGAATTTTTAGGGGATCCGCAATTTATCGCCAAATTAGAGCTTGAATACAAGCGTGATGAGCGAGTTATTCGTTTCTTGACTACTGCATTAGATAAGCATGCGGTATTGTATAATGAGAAAAAGAGAAAAGGTTTAGTAGGTAGAAAACCAGAAAAAATAGAAGCATAAGATGACACTTGTAAACGAACCTGTAGATAAGAATAGTAATCGTAAGAAGTATTGTCGGTTTAAGAAATCGGGCATACAATACATTGATTATAAAAATCCAGATTACTTATTAAAGTTGGTAAACGAGCAAGGTAGAATTTTACCTCGCCGAATTACTGGTACTTCGTTGAAATTTCAACGTAAGGTGGCGCAAGCGGTTAAGCGTTGTCGTCATTTAGCCTTGATGCCATATGTGGCGGATGGTTTAAAATAAACTAGGGGATAACCTGATAAACATTTGATTGTAAAATAAGATGGAAATTATATTAAAAACGGATATAGCGGGATTGGGGTATAAAAATGACACGGTAGCTGTTAAAGCTGGATACGGTCGTAATTACTTAATTCCACAGGGTTTTGCCATGATGGCAACGCCATCCAATCGTAAGGTTGTGGCTGAGAACATCAAACAAGCTGCGCATAAAGTAGAGAAAATCCGTCAGGATGCTTTTGAATTAGCGACAGCGATTGGTGAAATGACTTTAACTATTGCTGCAAAGACTGGTGATAGTGGAAAGATTTTTGGTCGAGTAACGAGTATTCAAATCTCTGATATGCTGAAGGAGAAAGGCTTTGAAATTGATCGTAAGAAGATTTCATTTGACTCTGAGGTTAAGTCAACGGGTGATTATACGGCTACGTTGGATTTACATAAAGAGGTTAAGCATAAAGTAGCATTTTCTGTAGTTTCAGAATAAGTTCAATATGCTTAATTAAGGTCGCATCAGAATTTCTGGTGCGACTTTTTTTTGCTAAATAAAAAGAGCCGCTTCGTTAGAAGCGGCTCTTTTATTATAAAAACAGATTGAATTTAAGCTAAGGCTACCTTTAAATTAGCATCTAAAGCCTCTAAGAATTCCTCTGTATATAGATAATGTTCTCCATGAGTTACTTTATTTCCATGGATACATACCGCTAAATCTTTGGTCATTTTACCTGACTCCACGGTCTCCACACAAACTTTTTCTAATGTTTGGCAGAAATTAACCAATGCTGGATTATTATCTAATTTGCCTCTAAATTCCAATCCCCTTGTCCATGCAAAGATCGATGCGATTGGGTTTGTCGACGTAGGTTTCCCCGCTTGATGATCACGATAATGTCTCGTAACCGTTCCGTGAGCTGCCTCAGCCTCCATTACTTTGCCATCTGGAGTGATTAAAACCGAAGTCATTAAACCTAACGATCCAAATCCCTGTGCAACCGTATCCGACTGAACATCTCCATCATAATTCTTACATGCCCAAACAAAATTACCATTCCATTTTAAAGCAGAGGCCACCATGTCATCAATCAATCGATGCTCATACACGATTCCCATGGCATCAAACTTCGCCTTATAATCGGATTGAAAAATCTCCTCAAAGATATCTTTGAAGCGACCATCATACTTCTTTAAAATCGTATTTTTTGTGGATAAATACAAAGGCCATCCTTTGCTTAAGGCCATATTGAAACATGAATGAGCAAATCCAATAATCGACTCATCTGTGTTATACATCGTCAAAGCAACTCCATCCCCTTTGAAATTGTATACCTCAAAAGTTTGTGGCTCTCCTCCATCTTCAGGTGTAAACGAAACGGTCAACTTACCTTTTCCCTTGGTCACAAAGTCAGTTGCTCTATATTGATCACCAAAAGCATGACGTCCAATCATAATGGGCGCAGTCCAATTGGGAACTAGTCTTGGAACATTTGAACAAACGATAGGCTCTCTAAAAACGGTACCATCTAAGATATTACGAATGGTTCCATTTGGCGATTTCCACATTTGCTTTAAATCGAACTCAACTACGCGCGCTTCATCCGGAGTGATAGTGGCACATTTAATCCCAACACCATATTTTTTTATTGCTTCTGCAGCTTCAATCGTTACTTGGTCATTGGTCTCATCCCTATATTCAACACCTAAATCATAATATTTAATGTCAACATCTACATAAGGCAAGATCAATTTATCTTTTATGAATTTCCAAATGATGCGAGTCATTTCGTCTCCATCAAGTTCTACGACTGGGTTGGCAACTTTAATTTTTTCCATTTTTTGTATTAATGTGTTTGGTCTATTTTTTTATTTTAGGACGAACCTAAATAATCTTGCAAAGGTATACAGGAATCTTTTTTATTCATCAGAATTAGGTCAAATAATTTGAATAATTTTTAAGGTAAAAAGCGTAAATTGCAGACCATTTACAAGATTTAATGCATTATGTTTGAGAATTTAAGCTCCAAGATTACATCGGCCATGCGAACCCTGAAAGGGAACGGCCGAATTACCGACGTAAACGTTGCCGCCACCGTTAAGGAAATTAGGCGTGCATTGATGGATGCCGACGTCAACTATAAAGTGGCGAAGGAAATTACCGATCGAATCAAGGAACAGGCGCTAGGCCAAAAAATATTAATTTCCGTTGAGCCAGGCCAATTATTAGTTAAAATTGTTCACGAGGAGTTAACCCAATTAATGGGTGGGGTTAAACAAGATATTAATCTGAAAGGGGATCCTGCCGTTGTATTAATTGCCGGACTTCAAGGTTCAGGTAAAACAACTTTCTCAGGTAAATTAGCCCAATACATCAAAAAAGGAGGACGAAATGTGTTGCTCGTTGCCTGTGATATTTATAGACCTGCGGCAATAGACCAATTAAAAGTCTTGGGCGAGCAAGTAGGCGTAGAGGTTTACGCAGAACCCGAAAATAAAAGCGCGGTTTCCATCGCCGAGAATGCCCTTTCCTACGCCAGGAAAATGGGTAAAAAAGTGGTTATTGTCGATACCGCAGGCCGTTTGGCCATCGACGAATCCATGATGAATGAAATCGAAGCCGTAAAAAAAGCGATAAATCCGACCGAAATCCTGTTTGTCGTTGACTCAATGACAGGTCAAGATGCCGTGAATACTGCCAAAACATTTAACGAACGACTTAATTTTGACGGGGTTGTTTTGACCAAATTAGACGGTGATTCAAGAGGTGGTGCTGCCCTTTCCATCCGACAAGTGGTCGAAAAACCGATCAAATTTATCTCCACCGGGGAAAAAATGGAAGCCTTAGATCAGTTTTATCCGGATCGAATGGCCAACCGAATTTTAGGCATGGGGGATGTTCTTTCTTTGGTTGAAAGGGCCCAGCAAGCTTTCGATGAGGATGAAGCAGCACGCTTAAACAAAAAAATTCGCCAAAATAATTTCTCTTTTGAAGATTTTTATTCCCAACTGCAACAAATTAAAAAGATGGGAAATATTAAAGATCTGATGGGTATGGTTCCAGGAATGGGTCAAGCCGTCAAAGATGTCGATATTTCAAATGATTCATTTAAGCCTATAGAAGCCATTATTCAGTCGATGACTTTAAAGGAACGCCAAAATCCAGATTTGCTAAACTCATCTCGAAAGATCAGAATAGCGAAGGGTTCTGGGACCTCAATCCAACAAGTCAACAATTTGATGAAACAATTTGAGGACATGCGAAAAATGATGAAAATGATGAACAAGGTTCAAGACGGAAAAATGAAAATGCCTAATATGGGCAATATGTTAAAAAGGTAATCAGCCTATTTCGGGTCAGATTTACTTTCGAATAACAGCTCCTAATTCCTTTTCAAATCGTTGAATGAGCCGATCCATCGTCGCGTCAATGACCTTGTCGGTCAGCGTTTGGCCCTCATCTTGGAGCATAAAGCTAACCGAATAGGATTTCTTCCCTTCCCCTAGATTTTTTCCCTCATATACGTCAAAAACGGAAACAGATTTTAGCAAACTCTTTTCAACCTGTTCTGCAATGCGTTGGATCGCTTGATAGCTAACCTCTTTATTAATCACTAATGACAAATCCCTACGGACTTCAGGGAATTTTGATATTTCCTGATAGACAAAATCAACTTTCTCCTGCTTAACCCAATAATCCCAATCAAAATCTGCGTAAAACACTTCCTGCTTGACATCGAATTTTTGGGCCAAATTAGGTCGAATTAAACCTAATTCTACACACATTTTTTTATTGACTGAAATGCGCAAACCATACGCGAAAATAGATGAAGCTTCAATTGGAGATGTTTCAAAATCCTTCACCCCTATGAATTTCATTAGGGCGATGACCGTTGAATATAAATGGTGAAATTCCGCTTTTTTAGCCGAAATACTCCATGTTTCCCCTGCCTGTAAACCCGTTAGATACAAAGATAAATGCCTTTTTTCGATGTATTTACTTCCTTTTTTATGGTATGTTTTTCCAAACTCAAATAACTTCAAGTCTTTTTGTCGGCGATTAATATTATAGGCTAACACCTCTAATCCCGAAAATATGGAATGCTGACGCATCACGCCTAAATCTTCAGAAAGTCGATTTAATATCTCTACAGATTCAAAAGCTAAATCCTGTTGGATCAACTCATGATGACTCGATTTAGTCAGTGAATTGGTAATAATTTCATGAAATCCTTTTGCCGCTAAGCTAAGCCCCAATTGTTGCTGCGTTTTTTCTTTATCCAATAAAGGGAATTCGGAAATGAAATTGGCCCCTAAATTTTCTGACAATGGAATGTTATCTAAACCATGAATTCTTAAAAGCTCCTCAATTAAATCAGCTTCTCGTGTCACATCTACTCGGTATGCTGGGGCAATGGCCGTTAGGCCCTTTGAATTTAAATTGCTTATCTCAAAATCTAAGGCTACCAGTATTTCTTGAATTCGGGTTTCTGATAAGGCAATTCCCATCAATTGGTGTACTCGTTCATACGTCACAGGGATTTGAACCGGCACATTTTTTTCTGGATAATGATCAAGCCATTCAGAGGTAATTGTTCCTCCTGCTAATTCGAGAATTAGTTTTGCCGCATATTTAAGCGCAAATAATTTGGCTTCTATATCAGTCCCCCTTTCAAATCTGAAGGATGCATCCGTTTTTAAACTATGAAACTGGGCTGCTTTTCGGATTCTTTCCGGTGCAAAATGTGCCACTTCTAAGAAAATTCGGGTAGTGGAATCTTGAATACTTGAATTTGCTCCACCCATAACTCCCGCTAAGCCAATCGCCCCCGAGCCATCACAGATCATTAATTCTTCCCCATTTAATTTCCTTTCTACTCCATCCAAGGTTTTAAAGACGGTCCCCGCTGCTAGGGTTTTAACTTCCAATCTGCCACCATTTATTTGATGCCAATCATACGCGTGCATCGGTTGGCCCAAGCCATGGCAAATAAAATTAGTAATGTCAACAATGTTATTGATGGGCCTTAATCCAATCGCGCTTAATCTTTCTTGCAACCATTCTGGAGACGGTTTCACCTGTATCCCATCTATGCTCACGCCACAAAAGCGGGCACATCCCTTATCTTGAATGTTTATTTCAATAGGCAAATCGGTTTGGCTAATGGCCAATGAATCTACCGAAGGTAATTGGATAGGCAATCCAGTCACCGCTTTAATATCACGCGCCACTCCCCAATGCGATGCCGCATCGGCTCGGTTCGGTGTTAAACCAATTTCCAAAACTAAATCGGCTGACAGATTAAAGAAGTTAGCCGCAGGAATTCCATTCGCCACATCGGTTTCTAACACTAAAATTCCATCATGTGAAGTTCCAATCCCAATTTCATCCTCCGCACAAATCATCCCCTCTGAGGGTTGGCCATATACTTTTCGCTTTTCTATGGTAAATAAGGCTTTGCCTTCAGCATCAAATAAAGTGGTGCCTGGAGTTGCCACGATTACTTTTTGGCCCGCAGCTACATTAGCCGCGCCACAAACAATGGTTAATGTTTCTTCTAATCCTGCGTCAACAGTCGTTAGGCTCAGTACTTTGTCTTTTACCTCAAATTTTTCACAGGTCAAAACCTCCGCTACCACAAATCCTTTCAATCCTCCTGGGATTTTTTCATGTCTTTCAATGCCCTCTACCTCCAATCCCGTATTTGTCAATAACACGTCTAACTCTTCTGCTTCGCCCTTTTGAGGTAATTTAGAAATGTCAATAAAATCACGCAACCAATTTAAAGAAATCTTCATATCTATTTTTATCGAGAAAGTTTCATTTTATAATCCACTGAAACTTTTCCGCGGCTAATTTCACCTAATTTATTTTTTATCATCCGTTTCTTGACCACATTTAAATGATCAGTAAATAGTATTCCTTCAATATGATCATATTCATGCTGAATAATTCTTGCCGCAAACCCCTCAAATACATCTTCATGCTCCTCACCATGCTCGTCCCAATAATGAATTTTGACATATTCAGGCCTAAAAACTTCACCCCTTACTCCAGGAATCGACAAACAACCTTCTTCAAAACCCCACTCTTCCCCAGTTTCATCTAAAATGCTTGCGTTCACAAAAACCTTTTTGAAATTCACTAACGAAGGGTCTTTTTCTTCCTCATCTTCATCCTCATTCATGGGCCTTCCATCCACCACAAAAAGCCGAATGTCCATGCCAATCTGAGGCGCTGCTAATCCTACACCACTAGCTGCATACATCGTTTCAAACATATCTTCCGACAGCTTAACCAAATCGATGCTTCCTAATTTAATAGGCTTTGCTACTTTTCTTAAAACAGGATCGCCATAAGGGACGATGGGATATATCATAATTCAAAAAATTCAAACCACAAATTTAACTAATTTCCCTAGATTGTATCTATTTGTGAAGGGTTCTTTAGTTTAGGTGCGGGCATTTTTTTGTAATTTGCGCGCCAACGACCGAATCACGATATTATGAATCGCAACATCTTTAAAGCCCACCCTTGGCACGGAATACATATTGGCGAGCAAATGCCTGAATTGGTCACCGCGTTCATTGAGATTGTTCCTACGGATACAGTAAAATATGAAATTGACAAGGAATCGGGATATCTAAAAATAGACCGGCCACAGAAATTTTCTAATATTGTTCCTGCATTATACGGTTTTTTGCCTCAAACGTATTGCGCTGAGGGAATAGCTAAATTGGCCAAAAAATACTCAGGAAAAGAAATCATTAAAGGTGATGGTGATCCGCTTGATATTTTGGTGCTTTCGGAGCGGACCATTACCCATGGAGATATTTTATGTCAGGCCATCCCGATCGGTGGCATTCGCATGATCGACCATGGGGAGGCCGACGATAAAATTATAGCGGTTTTAAAAGATGATCCAATCTATGGAAAATGGCGTGATATTTCAGACGCTCCCAAGGATATCGTCCAAAGACTTAGGCATTATTTTTGGACCTATAAAATGTTGCCAGGAGAAAGCAGTTCAAGTTTAGTGGATATCGACGAAGTGTATGGCCGCGAAATAGCCCACGAAGTAATTCTACAGGCGAGGGAAGATTACCGGGTCAATTTTGGGTAATTTTTACCCTTCATTTTGGAATTTTATCCATTGAACATAAATTTGTTTGACTTGTCGAATTTTAATCCCAATTTATTCTTTTAATCATCTTAGATCATTATGTGGCAATTTCTTAAATACACGCTGGCAACCCTCATGGGCTTATTCCTTTTTCTAATTATAAGTATACTGATGATTGTAGGTGTCGGCGCAGCGATGAGCGAAGGCGAATCAGAATTTGAAGTAAAAGAAAATTCAATTCTTAAATTGGATTTAAATCGGCCTATCGTTGAAAATGCTAGCACTGAAGATGATAACCCATTGGCTACTTTCCCCAATCCATTTTTTGAAAGCACTGAGAAAATTGGTTTGATTCAAATTTTATCTGCGCTGGAACGCGCACGTATAGACAACAACGTTAAGGGTATTTACCTAGATGTTAGTTTTCCAATGGCCGGTTATGCTAAATTAACTGAAATCAGAAACGCCTTAGAAAAATTTAAGCGCTCGGGTAAGTTCATTTATGCGTATGCGAATTCATACTCGGAAAAAGCTTATTATATCGCATCCGTTGCGGATGAAGCATATTTAAATCCATCAGGCTTATTAGATTTTAATGGCATTAGTGTTCAATATATGTTTTATAAAAAGGCATTTGACAAATTGGAAATTGAGCCTTTGGTTTTCAGGGTAGGACAATATAAATCTGCCGTAGAGCCTTTTATCCGAGAGGATATGAGTCCTGAGAATAAAATGCAAACACAGTCATTTATCAGCTCGATCAATCGTGAAGTGTTTGCTAAAATATCATTAAGTAAAAAAATCTCTGCCAATAAACTGAATCAAATTGCGGATAGTTTATTAGCCATGAATCCAGTGAAAGCAGAAAAGTTAGGGATGATTAAATTAGGATATTGGGACCAATTTGAATCCCTTTTAAAATCTGCTGTTAAAATAAAGGCAAAAAGTGATTTGACGTATGTAAAACTGGCCGATTACCTGAAAGCAAAAAATCCGATTAAGGCTGTTGAAGGAACGGATAAAATAGGCGTATTAGTTGCCGAAGGCGAAATTGTTGGAACAAAAGGTGGGGATGATAATATTGGTTCAGACGATTTTGTGAAGGAATTACGAAAATTACGCGATAACAAATCCGTAAAAGCGATTGTACTTCGTATTGATTCTCCAGGGGGTTCTTCCTTAGCTTCTGATATTATGTGGAGGGAAATTGAGCTAGCCAAAAAAGTAAAACCCATCGTGGCGTCTATGTCGGACTATGCGGCTTCAGGTGGTTATTACATGGCCATGGGGACAAATACCATCGTGGCACAGCCGACCACCGTGACAGGATCCATTGGGATTTTTGCTCAATGGTTGAATATTGACCGCTTTTTAAGCAACAAGATTGGTATCACTCAAGATTATGTGAACACGCACGCTAATTCAAACTTCATGAATTCCTTAGGTGAGTTAACCGAATTTCAAAAATCAGTGATACAAAATATGGTCAATCAGGGTTATGAAACTTTTACATCAAAAGCCGCTTCGGGCAGAAAGATGGATATTGAAAAATTAAAATCCCTAGCTGGCGGTCGAGTTTGGACCGGAATTCAAGCGAAAGAAATAGGTTTAGTGGATGAATTAGGTGGATTAGATGTCGCTATTGAAATAGCTGCAAAAAAAGGAAAACTTAAGCCAGGAGCCTATAAAGTAGTTGTGTATCCAAAGGCAAAATCATTCTTAGACCAATTAATATCCTCCGCAATGTCGGAAAGCTCCATGGCTGAAAAATTTGCAGCCAAAAATTTACCTTGGGCAAAATCAATTTTGGAGTTGGAGCGTTGGAAGAAAAGGGAAGGATATCTAGCCTTAATGCCTTACTTGATGGAATTTGAGTAGATTTTGCATGGATTCTTAATCTAAGCGTTTATATTTGTTAAATTTTGAAGATATGATTCGTACTAATTGGACACGTAAAGAAGTTGAGGAAATATTTAACCAACCGTTTTTAGATTTGGTCTACCAGGCTGCTACAGTGCATCGCCAATTTCATGACCCCAACGAAGTTCAAATAAGTACCTTACTTTCTATAAAAACAGGCGGTTGTCCTGAGGATTGCTCCTATTGTTCGCAAGCCGCTCGCTATCATACGAATGTGAAAGTTCAGAAATTACTGCCTTATGATGAGGTGATTCAAGCGGCTTTTCGAGCTAAGGACAATGGAAGTTCCCGCTTTTGCATGGGGGCTGCGTGGCGTGAGGTGCGTGATAACAAAGATTTTGACCGCGTATTAGACATGGTCAAAGGGGTTAATTCTTTAGGCATGGAAGTTTGTTGCACCTTAGGAATGCTGACTGAGCAGCAAGCAGAGAAGTTGAAAGACGCGGGTTTATACGCGTACAATCATAATATAGATACCAGCGAAGAGTATTACGATGATGTAATTTCAACGAGAACCTATGATGACCGATTAGAAACATTAGGCAACGTACGAAAGGCAAAATTATCAGTTTGTTCTGGTGGTATCATCGGCATGGGAGAATCTACGGACGATCGGATTGGCATGCTATTGACATTGGCTAACCTTCCTGAGCACCCAGAATCAGTTCCAGTAAATAATTTAGTTCCTGTGGAAGGAACTCCCTTTGAAAATCAAAAAACTGCTTCCGTTTGGGATTTAGTTCGAGTGATTGCAACGGCTCGCATTATGATGCCAAAGTCGGCAGTGAGATTATCTGCAGGCCGATTAGAATTAAATTATGAGGGGCAGGCTTTTTGTTTTATGGCAGGAGCAAACTCCATTTTTTCTGGCGATGTATTATTGACAACACCGAATCCTGATGCTAAATCAGACCAAGAATTATTCCAAATCCTAAGTATAAAACCTAAAGCAGCATTTAAAGATGCGAAAAAATCATCTGTTGAGTTTAATCAAATCCCCTTGCATTAATCCTGCTTAAAGGATAGACTCATTTAATTTTTATTGGTTTAGTTTTTATGGGATTATATATTAAACGCGCTTTCATACTCGTGATTTTGCTCCAAATCGGGCTGCAAACTCGGGCCGACTTCTATTATTTCTTACACCATAAGGAAAAAACAGCCTATCGGATTAATTCCATCACTTGGAATTTAGAAAAGCTACAAAGAGTAGGGAATTGGGTGGTGCTAAATCGGATCAAATTAGATAGTGCAACCAGAACAAGCTTACCCGTTAATGTCGAAATAAATCAGATTCCTTCTGAGGATGCAAATCAAGTTTATTTTAGTGTCAACTGCACCAATCAGTTTTACAGGTTAGATTTAAAATCAATGATTTTTAATCGCATGGATAAAACTTTTTATCGAGGCGATAATTGCCATGCGTATCATTTTTTTCGGAAAGGAGTGCTTCACTCTGCTGGGGGATATGGTTTTTGGCGGACCAACAATCACATCATTTATTTTGATGAAAAGAGCAAAGAATGGGAGGCCTACTCCTCTACTGGAACCCCTCCTCAAGGTATTTATGGAGGGTTTGTCGCTTATCTTCCTGAAAAAGATGAGCTAATTTCATTTATGAATTACTCCCATGATGTCAATCTAAATAATGGTGCTTTTTTTAGGGACAAAGCCATTTATACCTATTCATTTAAAAGCAATAAATGGTCTCAAAAGGCGTCGGTTTATTCGAAATTTTTCTTAGAATTGTTTGATAAAACTAATCTTGATCCTCATAATGGGAATTATTTTACAGGCAAATATTTTATCATGCCGGCTATTCCTTTTTCTGGATTTCAAGAATATTATGCAATTAATGCAAGGACTTTGGAGATGTTCAATTTCAAAGACAACTCCAATAGACTTACTAAATTTAGTATATACCCTCATGAAAATAATGTGAATGAGGTGTTAAGAAGTAAAGAACTTGTTCTGAATATTAGACCTAATCAAAGTGAAAAAGTTGTTTATGTAGATAGTCAATTGGAGAACATTGATGCTTTATTTTTAAACTCAAAATCCGTTGGCTTTATCAACGAAGAAATTTGGTACCAATCTGAAATGTTCAAATGGTATTTATGCTTAGTGCTTATTTCGCTAATCGTTTGGTGGATACTTAAAAAAGGGAAATCATTATTTTTTAAGCGATTTAAGTATGCCAATGAATCAAAGTTTTCAGGTAGTTTGGTCAATGAAACTACCATAGTTTTGTTAAAAAGATTGGTTGAGACCTATGCAACTGGGGGAATCGATGTGGATGAGACAAATTCAATTTTAGGATTAACGACTTTAGCTCATGATGCGCAGCGATATAAAAGAAGCGCTATTATCAAAGAAGCCAATGTTAAGCTAGCCTTACTGACCAATTGCCACGATACGATCCAACGGCAAGATTCAGACTTAGACCGAAGGCAAAAAAGATATATGATTAATTCGTTGGCCATAAATGCCGTCAAAGATTTTCTAAAACCTTAAGCAATATTACAATCCTGGCAGACTCCCTGGATGAGTAAACTACTTTCTTGCTTTAAGAATTTATCAGGCAATTGAATTTTTGGGATGATGACTTGCTCCAAACAGATTGTTTGACCACATGCATTGCATTTGAAATGTACATGATCGTGCTGGTGAACATGTTCGCCCTGGTGGCATAAATCTTTGCAAAGTGCATATTTTGCACCGCCTTGATCATCTAAAACTTTATGGATTAACCCTTGACTTAAAAAAGTTTTAAGCGTTCGGTAAATGGTCACTCGGTCAAAAGCGGCTTGTAATTTCAACTCAATATCTCCTTGACTCAAAGCAAATCCGACTCCTTCAAATGCCTTCAGCACCTCTATTCTGCAGGCAGTAGGTCTTAATTTGAAATATGTTAAATGTCCTTCTAACGTGTCCAAGATTGGTATTTATAAATTTTCAGTTTGCAATTTGACCATTTTTTGATAAACACCCTGTTTTTTTGCCATCAAATTTTCATGTGAACCCATCTCGACAATCTTGCCCGATTCCATCACAATGATCTTATCGGCTGATCTGATCGTCGACAAGCGATGTGCGATAATCAAACTGGTTCTATTTTTCATTAATTCTTCCAATGCCGATTGTACCCACTTTTCTGATTCAGAATCTAGGGCACTGGTGGCTTCATCCAAGATCAAAAATTTAGGATCTTTTAAGATGGCTCGAGCTATAGCTATTCGTTGCCTTTGTCCCCCGGAAAGTTTTACGCCTCGTTCGCCTACCAACGTATCATATTTTTCAGGGAATGATTCGATGAACTCTTTGGCATAGGCCTGCTCAGCTGCTTGTTGGATTTCCTGCTCAGAGGCACCCGGTTTCCCATAGGCAATATTTTCTCGAATACTTCCTCCAAACAATAATACCTCCTGGGGAACTAAGGCTACCATTTTTCTCCAATCGCCCACCGGCATATCTTGAATGGTATAATCGCCCATCATGATTTTTCCCTGACTAGGTTCATAAAATCGCATCATCAATTGGGCCAATGTAGATTTCCCTGTACCTGAGGTCCCCACAATGGCTATCTTTTGACCAGGCTCAATCGTAAAACTTATGCCTTTTAAAATTTCTACACTGGGCCTACTTGGATATGAAAAATGAATATCTTGAATGTCAATAGCACCAAAAGCCAATGAAGCCTTCGTTTCATTTGCATAAATATCCACCTCGGACGGATCCTCCAATATTTCAAGGATTCGATCAGATGCGCCAATGGTCTTTTGTAATTGGGCATAGATGTCACCCAAGCCTCCCACCGAACCGCCAATAAATGCGGTATAAAAAATGAAAGTCAATAAATCTGCTAAGATCAAATCTCCCTGGGCGACAAGTTGGGCCCCGTACCAAACAACGCCAACAATCCCTCCAAACAATGCAAAAATGATAAAACTGACAAAACCTCCACGAAGCGTTGCAGCCTTCAAAGCTTCATTAACCACTTTATTAAGTGAATTGGTATACCGGTTAACCTCATACTTTTCATTGGTAAATGCTTTTACCGCCTGAATCGATTGAAAGGTTTCTTCCACGATAATGTTGGTATTTGCTAATTCATCCTGCGCCTTTTTTGAAATCTTACGAATAAATTTTCCGAAGACTATGGCTGAAATAACGAGTAGGGGAAAGGTGGCTAGCATGAAGAGCGTCAACTTCCATGATAAATAAGTAATCAACGCAACACCACCTACTAAAGTAAATATTTGCCTAAAAAATTCAGCTAAGGTGATCGATAACACGTCCTGCAATTGCGTAATATCGGATGTGATGCGGCTCATTAACTCTCCTACGCGTCTTTTTTCAAAATGAAAAATGGGTAGCGTAATAATTTTGGCATATAAAGTTTGCCGCACATCGCGCATGGCTTTTTCAGATACTTGCGCAAAGGTGTAAATTCTAAAAAATGATAGGATGGACTGGATAATTAAAATAGCAAAGAAAAACAGAGTGACCTCATTAATCTGAAATTTTGATTTTCCCTCGATCACTTTCGTCATTTCGCCGATTAACAATGGAAAACTAAGCGTGGTCATGTTGGAGAGTAACAAGAAAACCATGCCCAACACAAATGTCCATTTATACGGAATGACAAACCGAAAAATCTTTATCGCCTTAGAAAGGTTTTTCTTTGTCACCTTGACGGAATCTTTAGGATCAACCCCCGCTCCAAACTTTTCGTGTCTTTTTGCCATGCTTTATTTTACTATTTGCCTCGATATCCTGAAGCTAAAAAGATCTTATTGGCCTCTTTATTGGCCATTAATTTAGGTAAGCTAATCTGACTATCTTTTTTACTATACAAATCTACCATGCGCCAGCCGAGCCATCTTCCGATGGATCCTGGACAGGCAGGTCCTATTTCTGGTGTTTTGGGACGTTCGCCTATATACTTCGCTTTTATATATTCCTCCTTTTTGAATAACAAGGAGTTGTCTATGAAATGTTCCCAAACTTCCGATTGAAATGCCTCCGTTTCGGCTAATTCCTTTCCCGTATAACCAAACAAAAGGCTATCGGGCAATGAAGGCAAGATTTTTTTTGTGAACACAAATCCCTTTCCATACCAAATCATATCACTCAATAAGGTATGATTTTCCGAATCTTGTTGATTAAAAAATGCGGAATATTGCAATACGATTTGGCCTACCAATGCCTTCGGCTCTAATCTGCGCAACTGATATTCATACACATTCGGGGGGCTATACTTTCCCTTTTTCCCCATAAAAAAATCTAAGCCCACGACGATCAGCGAGTCAGTTACGTATAGATGTTGGACTGCAAACTCACTCCCAATTCCACCAAATCCAGAAAAAACGGTTCGTATTTTGGGAACTTTTGTTTGAGGAAATTGATTGTGGATTTCTTGAAAAGCAGCTTGTAAATCAATTTCTAATTGATTACCACCATAAAATTCAGGTGCTTGACTTTGCTGGTAAAAGCTTTTTAATTCTGGATTTTGAAATAGTGCAAATAAATCTTTGGCCAGAAAAGGAATTTTTTCAGGCACACAATGGAAATAACCGACCGTGATTTCTGGATTTTTTTTCAAAAGGCTGTCAATCTCCTTGATGCTTTTTGCATCAGCCAGTAATCGGTCAAATCGCATGAAATCCAATTGGATTTTCGGCAATTCGGCTTCTTTTTGCTTCTTAGGCCCACAAGCCGCAAAGGTTAAAATCGTAAAAAGGATCAATAAATAGGGTCTCATTAATTAAATCTAGCTAAAATCTCCCTCAGCGATTTTATTTTATTCTCGGTATCCGATAATTTCTGTTTTTCACGTTCGACCAAATCAGGTTTTGCATTTTGAACAAACTTTTCATTGGCCAGTTTTGCTTCGACCGACTTTTTAAACCCTTCCAAATACACTAATTCCTTTTCAGATTCTTCCTTTAATTCCTCTTGATTTTCCTCTTTTTGCAAAGGCACAAAAAATTGATCTGAGCGGACAACAAAAGTTTGGGCTTCTGAATTCGCTTGGTCTACATATAGAATGGATTCTAAGTTGGCCAATTTGGAAAGAATCGCTTTTAAAGGGTCATAGGATGAGCGATCGGCTGTTTTTATTTCTAATGATAAGGCTAATTTTGGAGATAATTGTTTTGAATTTCGGATCTCCCTGATTTTAGTGACCACCTCAAAAACCGTATCAAATTGCTGGATTAATGCAGCATTAATTTTGGTCGAATTCGGGAATGGGGCTTTACAGATGCTTGAATTGGCTTCACGCTCATCGATGGCCTGCCATATTTCCTCCGTGATAAATGGCATATATGGATGAAGCAGTCTCATTAATTGGTCAAAAATTTGGAATGCATCCTTCAATGTATCCGCATGAATTGGGGTCTGATATGCAGGCTTAATGATTTCTAAATACTTGCCACAAAAATCATCCCATACCAAATTATAAATACTTAAGAGCGCATCCGAAATTCTAAATTTGCTGAAATGATCTTGAACTTCATCTAAGGTTAAAGAAATTCGGGTCGACAACCATTCCGTTGCAAGTAAATGCTCAGGTAGGGATTTTCCTTCGACAACATCTAAGCCTTTTAAAAGTCGGAATGCATTCCAAATCTTATTTGAAAAATTACGGCCTTGTTCACAAAGCTTTTCGTCAAACAACAAATCATTTCCAGCGGGTGCAGAAAATAAAAGTCCGGACCGTACGCCATCAGCACCAAATCGTTCAATTAATTCTAAAGGATCTGGGGAATTACCTAAAGACTTGGACATTTTTCGCCCCTGTTTATCCCGGACAATTCCAGTTAAATATACATTTTTGAAAGGTAATTCGCCTCGCCATTCATAGCCGGCCATAATCATTCTCGCCACCCAGAAAAATAGGATATCGGGCCCTGTGACTAAATCATTTGTAGGGTAGTAATACTTAATCTCTTCATTATCAGGATTTTCTATTCCGTCAAAAACGGAGATCGGCCATAACCATGAAGAAAACCAAGTATCCAATACGTCAGGATCTTGCGTTAAATCATCTTCCACTAAAGCATATAACTGATATTTATCGCGTGCAATTCGCAAGGCTTCCTTTTTGTCTTTAGCCACGATCAAGGTTCCGTCCTCCATGTAGAAGGCGGGAATTTGTTGGCCCCACCACAACTGCCTTGATATACACCAATCGTGTACATTTTCCATCCAAGAGCGGTAGGTATTTTTGAATTTCGCCGGATGTAATTGTATGTCATCATTCATGACATGCTCCAAAGCCGGTTTGGCTAAGTCTTCCATTTTCAAAAACCACTGCAAAGATAGTTTGGGCTCGATTACCGCGCCGGTTCTTTCCGAGGTGCCGACAGTCGATTTATATTCATCTGTTTTAACCAAAAATCCTTCTTCTGTCAATTGCTTGACAATTCTTTTACGAGCTTCGAAACGATCTAATCCTACAAATAAAACGGCTTTTTCGTTTAAGGTTCCATCATCATTGAGCAAGTCAATCACAGGTAATTTATGTTTGATTCCTAACTCATAATCATTTAAATCATGCGCTGGAGTAACTTTTAAACAACCAGTACCAAAATCTAAACTCACATATTCATCCGCGATGATGCTTATTTCTCGATTAATTAAGGGAATAAAAACTTTCTTCCCATGGTACTTGATATAACGCTCATCTAAAGGATTAACGCAAATAGCCGCATCGGCCATTATAGTTTCAGGCCTCGTTGTAGCAATCGTTAAATGTCCCGATCCATCTACAAATGGATATTGAATGTGATATAATTTTGCTTGGACATCCTTGTGTATTACCTCTTCGTCCGAAACAGCTGTTTTTCCAGCCGGATCCCAATTGACCATTCGAACCCCTCTATAAATTAAACCCTTATTGTAAAGACGAACAAAGGTATCAATCACCGCTTGGTAAAGAGATGGCTCCATCGTAAATCGAGTTCTATCCCAGTCGCACGAGGCCCCAAGTTTTTTCAATTGGTCTAAAATAATGCCCCCATATTTTTCTTTCCATTCAAACGCATGAGCCAAAAATTCTTCTCTAGAAATATCCTTTTTTTCAATGCCTTTTTCCTTCAGCATGGCAACTACCTTAGCCTCAGTGGCAATGGAAGCGTGGTCTGTTCCAGGAACCCAACAAGCCTCTTTGCCTTCCATGCGCGCTTTTCTGATCAATACATCTTGAATGGTATTATTGAGCATATGGCCCATATGTAAAACGCCCGTTACATTAGGTGGAGGAATCACAATGGTATAAGCCTCTTTTTCTGGATGAGGTTTAGAAGAAAATAATTTATTTTCGAGCCAATAAGTATACCATTTTTGCTCTATTTCTTGAGGAGCATATTTTTTGTCAATCATAAAGTAAATTAATTTGCAGGCGTTTGGCTTGCCCAAATGCCCATTAGCACAAACGCCAACAAGCCTACAAAGATAATTGTTTTCAATCAAAGGAAGAGGTGGATTTTTAAAACAATTCCATGTAATTTCGGTTTTGAATTGAAATGAAAATTATAGCATTATCTCTTTGGTTAGGTACTTTTTTGTCCATGGAAGCTTTCGCATGGTTTACGCACAAGTACATTATGCATGGATTTATGTGGCGCTGGCACGAATCACATCACGTACATCACAAAAATCCGTTGGAAAAAAACGACCTTTTTTCTGTTGTTTTTGGGATTGCATCGACTTTGACCATAATAATAGGAGCGGAATTTCCTCCTTTTTGGCCCTTGATTTGGATTGGTTTAGGGATTGCAACCTATGGATTGTTTTATTTTATCTTTCACGATATCATTGTACATCGCAGAATTAAAATAAAATATAAGGCGACCAGTAAATACATGAAGCGTATTATGAAGGCTCATTACGTGCATCATGAGGTTCACACAAAAGAAGGGGCTGAGGCCTTTGGGTTTTTATATGCGCCCAAAAAATTTGAGTAATTAGTCGACAAAGCCTACGCCAACCGTCGAATTCGAAAATTCGTCAATCAAGATAAAGGACCCATTGGATGGATTTTCGGCATATTTGTCAGCTGAAATGGCCTGTGCTGTTCGTAAGGAAATTTTCCCTATTTCATTCAGATTTAATTGGCCTACTTCAGTGGTCGACGTTTGTTGGGTTACATCAAGTCGCTCCGTTATTTGCGTAATTTTTGCTTTGGTAACATGAATGCCATGTTGTAATAGATACGTTTTTCCAGGGCTTAGGGCTTGGTGGTCGAGCCAACAAACATGCGCCGAGAAATCTTTTAATGAAGGTAAGTCAGTTTCTGAGGCCAATACGATGGAATTTCCTCTAGAAATATCAATATCATTCGACAGGGTCATGACGATGGATTCTCCTGCGATGGCCTGTTCTAATGAATTTTCAAATTTTTCAATCGTGGCGATGGTGCTTGTTTGTCCCGTAGGTAAAACGCGAATTTCATCGCCCACCTTAAATGTTCCAGAACTTATTTTACCTGCATAACCTCTGTAATCATGATAGGCTTCCGTCATGGGTCTAACGACAAATTGGACCGGAAAACGGGCGGGTGCTTGAGCTAAAGTTTCTGCAAATTCAAACGTTTCCAGTTCTCCTAATAATGTATTTCCGTTGAACCATGGCATGTCAAGCGCCTTTTTCGTAATGTTTTGACCAAATAACGAAGAGATAGGTAAATACGAAACGGTCTGGCCTTTGAAGGTCGTTTTGCTAACTAACTCGGATAATTTATGTTGGATCTCATTGAATTTTGATTCCTCATATTGAACCAAATCCATCTTGTTGACACATATGATCACCTTCGGAATTCTCAGTAAAGAAGCGATGGATAAATGCCTCGCGGTCTGCTCCACAATGCCTTGTCGGGCATCCACTAAAATCAACGAAACCTTTGCATTAGAAGCGCCAGTGACCATATTTCTAGTGTACTCTATATGACCGGGTGTATCTGCAATGATGTACTTTCTGGTTGGCGTAGAAAAATAAATATTGGCCACGTCGATCGTAATACCTTGTTCTCTCTCGGCAATTAAGCCATCCGTCAGCAATGAAAGGTCTAAAAAATTCAAGCCCTTCCTTTTTGACGCACTTTCAAGCGCTTCAATTTTATCTTTGGTAATCGAATTTGTTTCATACAACAATCGGCCGATTAATGTGCTTTTTCCATCATCTACTGAACCGGCTGTTGCTATGCGTAAAATATCCATCTCTAATTAAAAATAACCTTGTTGTTTTCTTTTTTCCATCGCCGCTTCCGACCTTTTGTCATCGATGCGGGCTCCTCTTTCTGAAATTTCTGCGGAAAGAATTTCTTCGATAATGACATCGATATCTACCGCGTGTGAACTAACCGCAGCCGTACATGTCATATCGCCCACCGTTCTAAATCTTACCGTAGTCTCAAATGGAATTTCATCCGCCTCTTTATTCAAATGTTCTGAATCAGCCCAAAGCATTCCATCGCGTTGAATGACTTGTCGCTGATGCGCAAAATAGATACTCGGTATTTCCATTTTTTCCTCTTTGATGTAATTCCAAACATCCAATTCTGTCCAATTGGAAATCGGAAAAACACGCACATTTTCGCCGACTGAAATACGACCGTTTAGCATGTCAAATAATTCAGGTCTTTGGCGCTTAGCATCCCATTGGCCAAAATCATCTCGAACGGAAAATATACGCTCCTTTGCTCGTGCTTTTTCTTCGTCCCGTCTTGCCCCACCGATGCAGGCGTCAAATTTAAATTCTTCTATGGTATCTAGCAAAGTAACCGTTTGCAATACATTTCTGGAGGCATATTTTCCACTTTCTTCTTTGGCTTTTCCTTGGTCAATGGAATCTTGAACATAGCGAACAATGAGTTCGGCTCCCGTTTCTTTGGCCAACCAATCTCTAAATTCAATCGTTTCAGGGAAATTATGTCCCGTGTCAATATGAACTAAGGGGAAGGGAATTTTTCCAGGGAAAAAGGCTTTCTGTGCTAATCTTACTAGGGTAATCGAATCTTTTCCACCCGAAAACAAAAGCGCTGGACGCTCAAATTGAGCGGCAACTTCGCGCATGATGTAAATCGATTCATCCTCAAGTTCTCTCGGGAATTGACCTATTTTATCGTGAATGGCTGACATTTTTATACTCATTTTTATATTTTAGGCATGTAATCCGCACTCTTTTTGAGAATTTTCCCACCACCAGCGTCCCGCTCTTGGGTGCTCATCTGGCCCTATTGCCCTCGTACATGGGGCACATCCAATGGAAATAAACCCTTTTTTATGCAAAGGATTTTGTGGGATTTTATGTTCAACTAAGTAGGCATTCAATTTTTCAAAA
This sequence comes from Cytophagaceae bacterium, assembly GCA_947460975.1. Classification (GTDB taxonomy): domain Bacteria; phylum Bacteroidota; class Bacteroidia; order Cytophagales; family Spirosomataceae; genus Aquirufa. Next base: position 479,428 of record CANHGO010000001.1, on the reverse strand, counting down.
CTCCAATCGATAAGCGGATTAACCTTGATTAAATTTCTAGACTCATCCCACTCAACGATGGGCATTTGGGCTCTATTTTCAGATTGTTCGGCACGTAATCCGGTGATCCAAATATTGACACCCTCCAAAGCTCTAGCTAATGGTTCCATTTTACGGATAAAGCAGCATTCTTTTCTATTTTCCACCGACGAATAAAAAGAGTTAAATCCCTTTTCGCGCACCAATTTTTCAGTTTTGTCAAGATTAGGAAAATAGGTAATTAAGTCGAGTTGATATTTTTTTTTCGTCAGGTCCATCAACTCATAACTCTCTTGGAATTGTCTTCCTGTGTCCAAGGTAAAAATTTTTATGGGCAATTTTTGAGTGGCAATCGCATGGGTTATGGCCTGATCTTCTTGCCCAAAAGAGCTTGAAAATGCAATGACATCTTTCGAATAGGTAGACGTTAAAAGACTTAATCGGTCTTCTAATGGCAAATTCATAAGGGAATTTCCTAGGGATTCGAGTTCCATTTTTTAAATTTTGACAAAAATACACAATGTCTATTGAATAACTATACTAAGCAAAAATATTTTTTCGTTAATCGCTTAATTTGAAAACTTTTGTAAATTGAAATGAGTTTAATAGCTTATGAGATCGGGATCAGAAATTTTATTGGAATCTACCAATTGGGAGCATGAAAATGATTTTTTAGATTTGAAAAATCTAAAAAATTTGGTTCGTCATGGAGAAGGGCAGCGACTTGAATTTAAGATGAAGGTGAAGTTTCCTGAGAAGATTATCAAGGAATTGGTGGCCTTTGCCAACACAGATGGAGGCCATTTGTTTTTAGGGGTGTCGGATGAAGGACAAATCGAAGGCCTTAAGTTTGCCGAAGAAGAACAATTTTTATTAGAGCGTGCCATTGAAAAATATTGCTTTCCTGCTTTTTCATATACTGCTTACCCAATTTCTTTGGAAAATGGTCGGACCGTTTTAGTTTATCAGGTATTTGAAAGTGTGGATAAACCGCACTTTGTCCAACTAAGCACCGATTCCCATCCGCAGTGTTTTGTTCGGATTAAAGACAGGACAGTGCAGGCAAGTAAGGAAATGAAGCAGATTTTGAGGCGTGAAAACCAAGAGGGAGTTCAGTTTTCCTATGGAGATTCTGAACGCTGGTTGATGGAATATCTGCGAAATACCCCTACGATAACCTTGGAAGAATTTGCCACATTAAATAAATTGCCTGTGTGGATTGCGTCAAGGAAATTAGTTTTATTAGTTTTGACCCATGTTTTAACCATAATACCTGGAGAATCTTTTGATCAATATTCCTTGAAATGAAAAATAGCTTATATGTTGTTTTATTGACCTTGAGTTTATTTGCATGTAGCAAATCTGCTGTCGATGTGCCGGTAAGCCCCATTTCTCAGGCTGCAACGATTAACTCGTTTGACTTATTGCAAGATAAATTATTAAGTCCTAGTTGCGCTACCTCTGGATGCCATTTGTCTATTCAAGATGCCTCATATGCTCAGCATGGTTTAGTGTTAACGAAAGGACTTGCGTACGGAAATTTAATTGGGACTACTCCCAAAAATTCGGTTGCAGTAGCCAACAAACTACAAAGGGTTAAGAAATTTTCATCGGCCGAAAGTCTTTTATTTCATAAGTTAAATTGGGATTTAAGTCATCATGCGGCGGCTAATTATGGGGCTCCTATGCCTTTGGGTGGAAAACCGGTGAGTAAAGGCCAATTGGACTTCGTGCAAAAATGGATAGAAGCAGGTGCACCAGATAAAGGAGAAGTGGTGGATGCTAAATTATTAGATGATACCACGCCGAGTTTCGCTGAACCCAGTAATTTTTCAGCTTTAGACTCCCCTTTAAAAGAGGGAAAAACTGGATTTCAATTGAAAGTGGATCGATTCATCGTTCCACCTAATTTTGAACGCGAGATTTTTGTTCGTCGGCCTTTGAATAACACCGAACCCGTTTACATTTCTCGGATCAAACTTAAGTCGAGACCCAATAGCCATCATTTAGTGGTGTATGATTTCAGATCAAAAGTTCTTTTACCTGCTATGGATGAAATGCGAGATTTAAGAAATCTGGATAATTCGCTCAATATAAACACCGTTTTTCAGATGTCGAATCATGTCTTTTTAGGTGGGGGTACGGATCCAAATTCAGACTATTCTTTTCCAGAAGGTACTGCGCTAAGACTTCCCGCGAATAGTTCGGTCGATTTAAATCCCCATTATTTCAATAAAACGAAAGAAAATTTATATGGAGAAAACTATGTGAATCTGTATACGGTTCCCGCATCACAAGTAAAAAATGTGGTTAGCATGATCGATTTTAATAATTCTAGTTTTACGCTTCCCCCCAATCAAACGACCGTCATTACGAAGGACTTTTATAATTTTGATGGTTTTGTGAAAGGTTCTGGCAAATCGATTGTAATTGTGTCGCTCACCTCACATTCCCATGAAAGAGGGAAACTATTCCAAATTAAAATTAAGGGAGGAGCGCGTGATGGGGAAATTATTTACGAAGACAACGATTGGGCTCATCCTAAAGTCATCAATTACGCAAAGCCAATCGTTTTAAAAGAAGGCGAAGGATTGACTTCAGTGGTTACCTATGTGAATAATACCAATAAGGCATTAGGCTTTGGATTGACTTCTGAAGATGAAATGAACATTATTTTCGGGTATTATTATATACAATAAGTTACTGGCCAACAGCCACTTATCTCATCCCAATCAAGAAAAAATCAAAACCCTATTTGATATATCAAAATTGAAGGTATATTTGCCTCCGTTTCTTGAAATATTTAAATATTCACAAACAAATAGTACAATTTTTTGTAAAACTTGTATTCTAACCATATTAATTCCGATTTGAATAAAATTTTATCACGCTATTATTAGTAATGGAGCAAAAACACAAAAATAAATTCACGGCCGCCGGACTTTTGGTAGCCATGGGGATCATTTATGGGGATATTGGTACTTCTCCACTTTATGTGATGCAAGCGGTCATAGGAGATGAGCCCATCAATTCTCTTACGGTTTTAGGAGGCTTATCTTGTATTTTTTGGACCTTGACATTACAAACTACACTTAAATATGTGATATTAATTCTTCGTGCAGATAATAAGGGTGAGGGCGGAATTTTTGCCCTTTTTGCATTAGTGAGGCGTCATGCAAAATGGTTGACCTTACCAGCCATTATTGGCGGGGCGACATTGCTTGCGGATGGAATTATCACGCCTCCTATCTCAGTCGCTTCTGCGGTGGAGGGTTTGCGTATGCTTCATCATCCAGATGGCACTCCTTATGTTACAGACACGGTTCCACTGGTCATATTTATTTTAACCATTCTCTTTATTTTTCAAATTTTTGGAACGAAGGTGGTAGGTAAGTTATTTGGGCCGATCATGCTTTTATGGTTTTCCATGTTGGGACTTTTTGGAATTATCTGGATACAAAATGATTGGACTATTTTGCGTGCCATTTCTCCAATGTACGCTTGGGAATTATTAACCACGCACCAATCTGGAACTTCTGGATTTTGGGCTTTAGGTGCGGTATTTTTATGTACAACAGGAGCAGAAGCACTATATTCAGATTTAGGACATTGTGGCCGTGGCAATATTCGAGTAAGTTGGATTTTTGTCAAAATCACTTTACTACTTCAATATTTTGGTCAGGGTGCTTGGCTTTTAGCACATCAAGGAATGACCTTGGATGGACGGAAACCTATTTTCGAATTACTTCCGCGTGAATTTTTATTCTCTGGAATTATGGTCGCTACGGCTGCCGCAGTAATTGCCAGTCAGGCATTAATTTCTGGATCTTTTACCTTGATTTCTGAGGCGATTCGACTCAATTTTTGGCCTAAAGTACGCTTGGTTTATCCATCTGATCAAAAGGGTCAATTATATGTACCCTCCGTCAATATTTTATTGTGGATGGGTTGCGTAGGAGTTGTTTTATGGTTTAAGGAATCCACCAATATGGAGGCTGCTTATGGCCTAGCAATTACTTTGACCATGCTAATGACCACCTCTTTAATGGCTTATTACCTTCATATAAAGAAGGTAGATATGTGGTGGATCCTACTTTTCTTATTGGTCTATGTCTCCTTGGAAGGCTCTTTCTTGGTCGCTAATTTGCAGAAATTTTCCCATGGGGGTTATGTCTCTCTGTTCATTGCAGGAGTGATTATATTGGTAATGTGGGTGTGGTTTAGAGCTTCCCGCATTAAAAATAAATTGACCGAATACGAGCCTTTGTCGGAGTACATTGAACCCTTAAAGGATTTAAGTAATGACGATACGATTCCTAAATATGCTACGCATTTAGTTTTTATGTCGAATGCTGGTAGGGTCACCGATATTGAATCAAAAATCATTTATTCCATCTTTCAGCGTCGTCCCAAAAAGGCTGATATTTATTGGTTTGTCCATGTAGATACGCTAGATGAGCCATATACGATGGATTATAAAGTAACGGTGATTGAGAAAGATGACATCATCAAAGTTAATTTTAAATTAGGTTTCCGAGTGGAACAACGGATCAACTTATACTTCCGAAAGGTTGTAGAGGAAATGGTCTCAAGAGGAGAGGTGGATATTACTTCTCGATATAAATCCTTGAATGAACAAAATGTCATTGGCGACTTCCGATTTGTCGTACTTGAAAAGTTCTTATCGTTTGATAATGAATTACCACTCTTAGACCGAATGGTAATGAAGGCTTATTTCTTTGTGAAACAGTTTACTCCTTCGGAAGACAAGTGGTTTGGTTTAGATAGTGATGCCGTAAAATTGGAAAAAGTGCCTTTGATTATTAAGCCTGTTTCCAAGTGTAATCTAAGACGTATCGATTAACCATGAGCTCTATATTTTCTAAAATTGTTCAGGGTGAAATTCCTTGTTACAAGATTGCCGAGGACGACCAATTTTTAGCTTTCTTAGACGTGATGCCTTTGGTAGAAGGCCACACCTTGGTGATTCCCAAACAAGAAATCGACTATATTTTTGATCTAGATCCAGAGGTTTTAGCTGGATTAATGAAATTTGCTCAGCGCATAGCTCCAGCGATCAAAAAGGCAATCCCTTGTAAGCGCATTGGTGTAGCCGTTATCGGCCTAGAAGTACCTCATGCCCATGTGCACCTGGTTCCTTTAAATCGGATGTTGGACATTAATTTTTCCCAAGAGAAATTGAAACTGAGCCAAGAGTCTCTCGCAAAAACGGCGGAACTCATTCGGTCTTTTATTTAAGATAACCTTTTAACTTATTCATCTCGATTAACGGATTTGTCTTTTCGTAGACAATGTGGTAGACGGCATCGATGATCGGTAATTTTATATGATGCTGTTTTGAAATCAAGTAAATACTTCGAACGGCATAATAACCCTCGGCAATCATATTCATCTCAATCTGTGCTGATTTCACAGAATATCCTTTGCCAATCATATTTCCAAAAGTTCTGTTTCGAGAGAATTGCGAATATGCTGTAACCAATAAGTCCCCTAAATACCCTGAGTTATTTAAATCCCGATTCTCTTTGGGATAGATTTCATCTAAAAATATCTTAATTTCTTGCATGGCATTACTGACCAAAACCGCTTGAAAATTGTCCCCAAATCCGAGGCCTCTAGTGATACCGCAAGCAATCGCAATGATGTTTTTAATGACGGCGCAATACTCCACTCCATATAAATCAGCAATCGCATTCGCCTGTAAAAATCGGCAATTCAGTAAATTAGCAAATGATTTTGCCACATCAATATTAGGAGATGCAATGGTCAAATAGGATTGCTTTTCTAAGGCAACCTCCTCCGCGTGACAAGGTCCGGCAATCACACATGTTTGCCCGATGGGCAAATTAAATTCTCGGGTTAACCAATCAGTAACCAATAAATTTTCCTCAGGAATCATGCCTTTGATGGCTGAAACCACTTTTTTCCCCTCAAAGTGTTTCTTATTTAAGTCCTTTAAAGTAGCCGGAATAAAGGCGGCAGGTATGGCTAAAATGATATATTCGACGCCGTTTAAAGCCTCAGACATTTTATTGTATGTCTTTACCTTGCGTGGATTAATCGCAACGTCAGTTAAATAGCTTGGATTGTGGTTGTATTTTCTGATGAAATCAACATCCGCTTTTCTACGGATCCACCACTTAATTTTTACCTGATTCTCTGAAAGAATTTTTACTAACGCCGTAGCCCAACTTCCTCCACCAATTACAGCAATCTGAGTTGGTATTTTCTTTTTTAATTCTTCTAAACTGGTCATGACGTAAAATTACCTTTTAAATTAAAAATTATCCGTTTTTTAATTTTTTTTACCCAATTTTGCCTCAAATACCTATTAATAAATACTATGAAAATCAAAATGTTAATTTTGGCGCTATTGAGTGTCACTTTTTTATATGGCCAACAATCCTCTTATCTTCCCGAGCATCCAAGGCCTGACTTCGAGCGAAGCCAATGGATTAATTTAAATGGCGAATGGGATTTCAAATTTGACCCCCAAGATTTGGGTGTCAAAGAACATTGGGAAAAAAATCAGCAAAAATATCCTTTAAAAATTCAAGTTCCTTTTCCCTGGGGTTCCCAATTATCAGGCGTGAAGGATGAAACGGATATTGCCTGGTATCAGCGCTTGATTGAGGTGCCGGCCAACTGGCAATCTAAGCGGACATTTTTGGTGATCGGAGCAAGTGATTGGAAAACGGATGTATTTTTGGACGGTCAAAAAATAGGTTCACATGAAGGTGGCTATACTCCCTTCTCTTTTGATTTGACAAAATTTCTTAAATCAGGTCAAAAACAACAATTAAACATTCGCGTAGATGACAAAAGGCGGATGTTTACCCTATATGGAAAGCAAGGGTATGGAAACGCCCGAGGGATTTGGCAAACCATTTATCTAGAATCGCGTGGAGATCAATATGTTGATTATGCCCAAGTTAGTCCGGATATTGATCAGTCTACAGCCAAATTCCAAGTGGAACTAGCCGCACCAGTCAAACAAAAAACCTCGGTCAAAGTAACTTTGTCCGCCGGTTTTTCAGGTTCACAAATGATTGCTGCGGGAGCCAAAACGGCTCAAATTGAAATCAAAATTCCTAATGCACATCTATGGTCATTGGAGGATCCATTTTTATATACCTATCAGATTCAAGTAGGTGAGGGCGTTAAATCCGATGAGGTGAAGGGGTATTTTGGGATGAGAAAAATATCCGTGATGAATTTGCATGGTAGCACAATTCCATACATCGCGCTCAACAATAAGCCCGTTTATTTACAGTTGGCCCTCGACCAAAGCTACCATCCAGAAGGTTTTTATACTTTCCCAACCGACGATTTTATGCGCGAGGAAATTATGCGCAGTAAGCGAATTGGTTTGAATGGAATTCGTACGCATGTTAAAATTGAAGTGCCTAGAAAACTGTATTGGGCTGACAAATTAGGTTTATTAGTCATGGCGGATGTTCCTAATTCTTGGGGTCCACCAGATGCAGACATGCAAAAGGAAACGGAATACACCTTGGAGCAAATGGTTCGAAGAGATTTTAACCATCCATCTATTTTTTCTTGGATTACCTTTAATGAAACTTGGGGATTGCTTTCAGATATCACGGTTGACGGTAAAAAGAGCAGAGTATATACCCCTGAGACACAAAAGTGGGTGGTTGACGTGTACAAAAAAGCTAAATCCTTAGACCCTACTCGGTTAGTTGAAGATAATTCGATTTGTTGCGGAAAGGGACACACAGAAACGGACATTCACTCATGGCATTCATATTTACCTGGCTATGAATGGGATAAGTTCAACAAGGAGCAATCGGACAATACCTTTCCAGGAAGTACTTGGAATTTTGAAAAAGGATATAAGCAGGGGAACCAACCGATGATTAATTCGGAATTTGGAAATGTATGGGGCTACGATGGAAGCTCAGGGGATGTGGATTATACCTGGGATTACCATAAAGCGATGAACTCATTTCGTAATTTCCCAAAAATGGCCGGTTGGTTATACACGGAACACCACGATGTCATTAACGAGTGGAACGGGTATTATCGATTTGATCGTACGGAAAAGGAAACGGGATTAGGCGCTATGGCACCAGGGATGACTTTGAAAGATCTGCATGGGCCCTTTTACTTGTCGACAGGTCAGGAAATTGCCTGGGCTGGGAAAGGAGGCCAAAAACTAAAAATTCCTTTAACCTTATCAGCCTTAATTGGCGGCACAGACTTACCCAAAGAGCTTGTGCTAAAAATGGAATTTTCTGGACAAAATGCATTAGGAGAGAAGAAAAACTGGTGGTCTAAATCTAAGCAAATTGTTTGGACTCCTTGGTCAGTTAAAGCCTTGGATTCATTAGAGATAACCTTGCCGGAGGAGAAGTCCTTGAACACATTGATATTGAAATTAGAAGATGGCAACGGACATGTCTTGCATCAGAACTTTGTGTCATTGATTGTGGAGCAAGGACAAATAAATTTAAACCCTAAGCAAGTTTTAATTTCGGTCCTGGTGAATAAAATTTCAAAATCAGAATGGTCTAAAAAACAATGGTCTGGTGTGTTAGGAAATAAAATGAATGGAGCGGGGTCAGGTTATTTTGAATACACTTTTGATTGGGCAAAGATGCCTTTGGAATCCATAGACCAAGTTAGTTTTTTTGTGGAGGCGTCGTCAAAACCAATGTTAGGAAAGGATAAGCCAAATTCTGGCGCAATGAATGGAGATTATATGTTGGGCAAAGGAACTTTTGATCCAAGTAAAAATCCCAATGCCTATCCACAAACAGATGTTAAAAAGAATCCTTCGGTCGTAAAGGTTTTATCCAATGGACAATTTGCTGCTTCCTTTGATTTGGAGGATGATCCGGCGGATCACCAAGGAGTATTATCGTGGTTTTATCAAGCCCAAAATCATAAGTTGGACGAGCCCGGAACCTATGGATATTGGGTGCAATGCACCTTGCCTCGCTCATCCATTGAAGTCGCAAATGCAACGGGTAAATTGACTATTCGATTAGAAGTTCCAGAAGGATATCCCAATGGACTTTCATTGTATGGGGCTAAATCAGGCCGATATATCAATGACCCGAGTATCTTGATTTTGCGGAAATAAAATTATCTTTTTCTGGAACTTTTTCTCCCTTACCCTTGCCAAGCCTTGTAGGATTGGCAAGGGTAGGTTAAACACCAAATTGTTTGAGGTGATGATCGATGTGTTTATACAGCAAATTATTCCATTCAGTGCTTGTCAAATTCCCTAAACTTAAGGACGGTGTTGCAGCTAATTTCTCAGCTCCCAATTCTTGGATCGATTTAATATATCCCTTTAATCGCTCTTTTTCTTTTTCCACATCATATTGCTCTGTGCGAATAAAGCTGGGCGCCGTGGGTAGGTTTTGTTTATAGGGCACTTCATTAACCATCGATTTTTTCAAAAATAAATTCAAGATAATCCGCATCAAAAATGGCGGTTGCTGCGTATTCATGCCGAGTATCTGTTCGTAGGGAACGGTGCAATGTGAAAGCATTTGGCCAACGGTCATTTTTCCCCAAAGTGCTGTACTTTTTGGATTTAATTGATCTATTCGATGAAACAATTCCTCCGTTGTAGATGCAAGATAAATAGAAGGATATGACATGAAGATTATCGGTTTACTGAACTTATTTTAGATTATCATTGCCACACCTTAGAGGATTGGCAATGATATGGGAGCTAATTGAGTTTCCAATTCTTCACATGAAACATCTCCGATTTCTTCGTACCTGTTTCCGTGAATTTTGCTTGTTTTAAGGTAATATCTTTCGCCTCTATTACTCGATATCCTTGATTACTTTCGATATCGATATGGTTTAATTCTATATGATGAATCGGCATTTCAGGTAAACCACGGATGAGCAAACCTGTCTCAGCGCCTTTGGCAACTACGTGATCAATGAAAATATTTTTAAATTGAGGAGTTCCTTCATTGACCGGGACTAATTCTATTTTGGGTGTTTCACCTCCATTACCAAAGGTCGAAACAGGATCTTTACCCTGGTAATACATATCGAAAAGAATAGCCTCTCCCGCAATATTTTTCATTGATATCTCTTGAATGAAAATATTTTCAACCACACCTCCACGGCCCCTCATTGTTTTAAACCTTAATCCAACATCCGTATCTAAAAACTGGCAATTGTTTACAAATATATCGTGGACTCCTCCAGACATTTCACTTCCGACAACGACGCCACCGTGCCCATGAAATACGATGCAATTTTCGATTAAAATATGTGCACTGGGCCTTGCCCGTTTTCGACCTTCCGCATCTTTTCCAGATTTCAAACATATTCCGTCATCACCTACGTCGAATTTCGAGTTTCGCACTGATACAAACTCACAAGACTCTATGTCAATCCCATCCCCATTTTGGGCAAACCAAGGATTTTTAACATGAATATTTTCAACGGTTAAATGCTTACAAAGTAAGGGATGAATGTTCCAAGCAGGGGAATTTTGAAAGGTCACACCTTCCAATAAAACTTGCTCACATTCCCTTAAACTAATCATATTCGGGCGTAAAAATTCTTTAATTTCTTCGGTATTTGCTTCTGAAAAACCAGCGGAAATGACCCCAGGTCTATCCATATTGGACGCTTTTAAAGCTCCTTCTGAAGGATACCACGTTTCTTTTTTTGAGTCTAAAATACCTCCTGAGTGAATTAGCTTATCCCATTCACCAGCCGTTAATTTTCCTTTTTTTACAGGTCTCCAGGCTTCTCCGGCTCCGTCTATAATCCCTGAACCCGTGATCGCTATGTTTCTTTGCCCTTTAGCAGAAATAGGAGATTGTGCCCGGATGGCATCGACTCCTTCCCAATTCGTTCTAATCAGTGGGAAGTCTTTGGGTTTATTACTGAATTGCAATACTGCACCACTTGATATATGCAAATTTACATTGGACAATAATTTAATGGGTCCCGTTAACCAAAACCCTGATGGAACTAAAACCATCCCCCCACCTTGTTTTGAGGCCATATCAATCGCTTGTTGGATCGCACCCGTATTCAGTGTATTTGCCGAAGAAACAGCACCATACGAAATGATATTAAACGTATCTTTTTTGAAAACGGTAGTCGAAACAAGGGGCAACTCAAATTCGTATTTTTGAGGGAAAATAGATTTTTTCAGGAAGCTTCGCAGGTGTTCATTGGACGCTAAAATAGCCTCTGCCACCATATCGGAAATTTTCATTGCCCCAAATGGAGAAAAGTGTGTATCATCGGCGGCGCCTTTCATGAACTTCCTAAAAATACCTACAGGATAATGCAAGAACATTTTTTTTGCTCCCTCTGGACCTTCTGAACGAATGTATTTTTTGCTTTCTTTTTCGATGTCGATCAATAATACTTTTTCCTTTGTGGCTACCTCGCGCACTACATTTGGATAATCGGCATGTTGATCTATGAAAACGCCCGTGGAATCGAATTTTCTTCGTTGCGTCGGTGTTAACAAGATCGGAATTCCACCTTTTGCACGCGTTTCCACCACGTAGCGTGTTAAATTTTCTCTAAAATCTGTTTGCGATGGGGCATATCGAGCGGTATCACTGGCTTTAGCATCATTATGCCCAAATTGAATAAATACGTAATCCCCTTTTTTTAATTGAGCCTGTACCTTGGCCCAGCGTCCTTCACGGCGAAAACTTTTGGTACTTCGGCCATTGTACGCGTGGTTTTGAACTTCCACTGCTTCATTGAAAAGTTTGGAGAATGGCATACCCCAGCCCGTCTCCGGAAAATCGGCTGGTAACTTATCGGCCATCGTTGAGTCTCCTATAAGGAAAACACGCAATGGATCCTTAGCTGTAAAGCTAAAAAATAGACAAGTACTAATAATTAGTGCGAGGCGAAATTTCATATTTTAATTCTTTACTTTAAAAGAGACATTCGCCTATTATTTACTCACTATTAGCGATTAATGGCTACCGAACTCAAAATAGTTTGAATGATTTGAAGCGTAGATATATTATCCGCTTCTGCCTCATAGGTTAAAATGATCCGATGGTTTAACACATCTGGCGTCATCTCTTTGATGTCTTCCGGCAAAACGTAATCTCTTCCTTCTAAATAGGCCATTACTTTGGCGGCTAAATTTAAGTGAATACTAGCCCTCGGAGATGCGCCAAATTGGATGTAATCCGCCTCTTTCGTTAAGCCATAATCCGCTGGATTTCTGGTAGCAAATATGAGTTCAATGATGTACTTTTCTAGAGTTTCACTGATGGTAATATTATTGATTTCTTTTCTGATATTTTGAATGTCGTCAAAAGTCAAAATGGCTTTAGGTTCATATTTGAAGTCCATATTGGACATTTTTCTCATCACTTCTAACTCCTGATCTTTATCGAGGTAATTTAAAAATACCTTGAGCATAAATCGGTCCACTTGCGCTTCCGGCAAAGGGAAAGTCCCTTCTTGCTCCACAGGATTTTGTGTAGCCAAAACCAAGAATGGCTTATCCAGTGGATAGGTAGTGTCGCCGATGGTCACTTGCTTTTCTGCCATGGCCTCCAACAAAGCCGATTGTACTTTTGCGGGCGCACGGTTAATTTCATCTGCTAGAATGATTTGAGCAAAAATGGGTCCTTTTTTTACTTCAAATTCATTTTTTAGTGGATTGTAAATCATAGTCCCCACTAAATCTGAAGGTAATAAATCAGGCGTGAATTGAATTCGTTGGAAATGTAAATCTAAGATTTTAGCAAGGGTATTGATCGTTAACGTTTTGGCTAATCCAGGAACTCCTTCTAATAATACGTGTCCACCAGTGAAAAGTCCCACTAATAGTCGGTTGATCAAGCGCTCCTGCCCAATCACTACTTTACCCATTTCGTCAATGACTAATTGAATTTTTTCTCTTGGTGTCATAATTAAAATTATTAATACCCTTTAATTATTGCAATTTCTTGTATTTAATACGTTTGGGCGTTATATCATTTCCTAATCTCTTCTTTCGAGCTTCTTCGTATTCTGAATAATTTCCTTCAAAATAAGTGACTTGAGAATCTCCTTCAAAAGCCAAAATATGCGTGGCAATTCGATCTAAAAACCATCTATCGTGGGAAATGACTACGGCACAACCAGCAAAATTCTCCAATCCTTCTTCTAAAGCCCTTAAGGTATTTACATCCAGGTCGTTAGTCGGCTCATCCAACAAAAGCACGTTAGCACCTTCTTTTAGCATCATCGCTAAATGGACTCTATTGCGCTCTCCCCCTGATAAATTGGCAATTTTTTTCTCCTGATCCGCTCCATTGAAATTAAACTTACTTACATAAGCTCTCGCATTTGACTGCTTTCCTCCTAACATCACCCAGTCATTTCCATCTGAAACCGTTTCAAAAACGGATTTTTCAGCCATTAATTGATTATGTTCTTGGTCTACATACGCAAGCTTAACCGTTTCCCCCACTTCAAAACTACCACTATCTGGCTGCAGCTGACCCGTAATTAATTTAAACATCGTCGTTTTACCCGCACCATTGGGTCCAATAATACCAACAATCCCAGCTGGTGGTAATGAAAAACTTACATTTTCATATAACAATTTGTCACCAAAAGATTTTGAAACGCCTTGTACCTCGATGACTTTATTGCCTAACCTCGGGCCCGCAGGAATGAACAATTCTAACTTGTCTTCCTTCTGCTTATTCTCTTCCGATAATAATTTCTCGTAGGCCCCAATTCTAGCTTTCGATTTGGCTTGGCGTGCTTTAGGCGACATGCGCACCCATTCTAATTCACGCTGCAATGTTTTTTGTCTACGAGATTCTGTCTTCTCTTCCTGCGCTAATCTATTTTGTTTTTGCTCTAACCAAGATGAATAATTGCCTTTCCATGGAATACCTTCGCCACGATCTAGTTCTAAAATCCAGCCAGCTACATTATCTAAGAAATATCGATCGTGAGTCACGGCGATTACTGTGCCTTTATATTGGCGTAAATGTTGCTCTAACCACTCCACAGATTCCGCATCTAGATGGTTGGTCGGCTCATCCAATAACAGCACATCAGGCTCTTGCAACAATAAACGGCACAAAGCGACACGTCTTTTTTCTCCTCCTGAGAGTGTATTGATGAGTGCATTAGGATCTGGACAACGTAAGGCGTCCATCGCTTTTTCTAATCGGTTATCTAATTCCCAGGCATTAAAGTGATCTAGTTTTTCCTGAACTTCTCCCTGTCTTGCTAAAAGCTTATCAAAATCCGCATCGGCATCACCAAAAGCTTCATTTATTTCGTCAAACTCTTTCAGTAAATTTTTAATTTCAACCACCGCTTCTTCTACTACCTCCAAAACCGTTTTTTGAGGATCAAGTTGGGGCTCTTGCTCCAACATCCCCACGGTATATCCCGGGGACCAAACAACATCGCCGGTAAATGATTTATCTAACCCTGCGATAATTCGTAACAGGGTGGATTTACCAGAACCGTTAAGGCCGAGGACCCCTATTTTGGCTCCATAAAAAAAAGAAAGATAAATATTTTTAATGATCGTTTTCTGAGGAGGAATTACCTTAGAAACGCGTTCCATGGAAAATATAATGGTTTCGTTACTCATATTTTGATTGAATTTTTTCTAATAACCTGCAAAGAATGTGATTTTTGTGTTAAAATTTGAATTTCTAATCAAAAATTCTTCAATTATTCATTTATTTTTAAATAAATTCGTGAGTTAAATATTTTGATAAAAATTATAAAGTACAATTCGAGCCAAAGCATTTGCTTGAAGCTCTATGAATTAATCTTATGAAACCTGCCACAGAAAACGAGTATGGATTTTGCCAAGATGGCAAGGTTTTCATACGTCCCTATTTAAATTTCCCACAAAGAGAAATTGGTTTTGTACGTGAAACAGAAGAAGCTTCTTTAGCTTATTTTGTTAAACGTTTTGAGTTAGCTAATAATAAAGTCGATATTTTAGCTCGTGAAGTGACCACGGTTGCAAATAAAGGTTCCTTTCTAACGAAGGTCGTTCAAATGAAAGCCTATTTAGGTAATTTTGACGGGTTAGGTGATTTCATTCCTTTATTTGACCAATTGGATCAAATGGAGTCCTACCTACGCGGACTTATTCAGAATAATCAAATTAAAAATCTGGAGATAAAAAGAGCATTGATTCAAGATGCTACCCAATTAGCTGAACAGGAAGATATCCTAAAAGCCACCGAAGATTTATTAGATACAAAGACTAAATGGGTTAAAACGGGTCCCGTAGACAAACAATTTCAGGATGAACTTTCTGAGGAGTTCCAAGCGGTACTCGATGCATTTTTCCTTCGTAGAAGAGCTTATTTTGAAGAAAAAAATCGTCAAATCGATGAGAAAATTGCCGTTCTTCAAGGGTTTATTGACGCAGTACACCAACTAAGAAAGGCGGAAGATATTGACGATTCAGTTGTAAAGGTGAAAGAATTGCAAAAGGAGTGGAAAACTATCATAGGTTTGCCTCCTAAAAAGCAATCGATGCTTTGGAAGAATTTCAAGAAGGCCAATGATATGTTTTTTGAGAAGTATAATCGAATCAAAGGCATTGATTATAAGCCTCGAGTAGACCCACGCGTTCAGGAATTGAATGCGATGACTGGCGAGCTTGAAGTAAAATTAGGTGATCAGGCTAATATGGTGGCCACAGCTGAGCTTGCAAAAGCTTATTTGGTTAAATGGAAAGAGGTGTCTGCTCAAATTAAGGCCATAGACCGTTCCATGGCAGAGCGATTTAGAAATGCTTGTGATAAGATTTTTGAAATGAATTATTTGTTGAGAGTCATTTCCTATCGGCATGCCAACTTAAACGAAAAACCTCGTTTGGAGCAATTGAAAATCATGATTAATCAAATGGATTACATGACAAAAAAGGAAAAAGGTGAATTGGATGATTTTATTGCTCAAGCAGAGCGAGATCGTCAATTGGAGGAAAAGCCTATTCAAAGTAAAATCAATACACAAAAAAGGAAAATAAGCATGAAAGAGATGCTATTGGCCAATTTTAAAACGGAACTTGATATTATTTTAAGTAATTGACAAGCCCATTTTTGCCCCCAAATCCTTTAAATCTAATCCATCAAAAGTCCCTGAAGACATCATCAGTAAATTAGCCTCTTGCCATGATTTACTAATTAGCTCTGTGGCTAATGTGGAAGAATCTCGGATAACTTTCAACGAGGGGTGTTTAAAATAGTTTTGAACTAACGATTCTTCTATTCGATCCATTTGTTTTATTTGCCTTGCATGCTCACTTAAGTAAATGATAGCTTCATCCGCCTTAGCTAAAGTGGACTGATATTCAGGCAAAAACGCAGGATTTAAACTGCTGAAAGTGTGTAATTCCAAACATGCCACTAATTTTCTTTCTGGATATTGTTCATTAAGTGCTGCTGTGGTAGCGGCTACTTTTGACGGGGCGTGGGCAAAATCCTTGTATAATAATGAATTTGTGCTTTTAGCAACTAACTCAAGTCTTTTTGCCGCACCCTTAAATGTGGATATAGTCCTATAAAAATCCGTACTTGAAACGCCGATTTCTTCGCAAATTAAGCGGGCCGCATTTAAATTTTTTAACGTATGCTGGCCAAAAACTTGGATTTCATATCTTTTTCCATCCACCCCTATGAGTATGGTATTCCCATTTTTGATTTCTGCTTCATGTGCCTCATATCCGTTTACATCAATATCCTCAGGACAATTTTTAACTAAATCACTTAACGTAGCATCAGTTTGATCAAAAAATAAATGACCCGCCTTGGGCATTTGCTTAATTAGCTGATCGAACGAATCTGTGTAAGATTTGAATGTAGGATATACGTTAATATGATCCCACGCAATTCCGGAAATTAAGGCAATATGGGGTTGGTATAATAAAAATTTTGCTTGTCGGTCGATCGGAGAAGCTAAATATTCATCGCCTTCAATAATGATGATGGGGGCGTCTGATAAAGAAGCCATTAAGTCAAATCCTTCAATGCGCGCGCCAACCAAATAATCGAATTTTCTATGTAGATTTTTCAATACATGTAAAATCATGGAAGTGATACTTGTTTTTCCATGGCTACCGGCGATCACAATACGTTGTTTGTGTTTGCTTACTTCATATAAAAATGAGGGATAGGATTCGATTTTTATGCCTAATTCTTGGGCCCGTATTAATTCTGGGTTGTCGGCTTTGGCATGCATCCCTAAAATGACCGCATCTAAATCTGCAGTAATTTTTTCAGGAAACCACCCAAATTCCTCTGGTAGGATCCCATGGGAGGCTAATAAACTTTTTGAAGGCTCATATATTTCATCGTCTGAACCTGTAATTTGATATCCTTTAGCCTTTAAAGCTAAGGCTAAATTATGCATCGCAGCGCCACCAATTGCAATAAAATGAATCTTCGGCATAGAACATTATGTTGAATAGTTTGCAAAGTACATACTTTTATTGCAGTTTTGCACGTTTTTACACTAACTCAAGAACACTTGAGTACATATTTGTTGATTAGGAATGAAAAATTATATCGATCTTATTGATCAAACCATTGAATTTCCGACGAGGGAATTTAACATTAATGAGGATAACGAATTGTTGTTCAACAATGTGCCTTTGATGGAAATCATCAAGCAGTATGGAACGCCATTAAAAATATCGTATTTGCCAAAAATTTCTGAACACATTGATAATGCCAAGTTATTGTTCAGGAACGCGATAAAAAAATATAATTATAAAGCTAATTACACCTATTGTTACTGTACAAAATCGTCTCATTTCTCTTTTATTTTGGAAGAGGTATTGAAGCAACATGTCCATTTAGAAACGAGTAGCGCCTTTGATATTCCTATTATTCGGGATATGTACAACCAAGGAAAAGTTTCGAAATCAACCTATATTCTGTGTAATGGATACAAGCAACCTTTGTATACGCAGTTTATTTCTGAATTAATTAATGATGGATTCAATTGCATCCCAATCCTTGATAATTTAAAAGAGATCGATTTTTATGAAAAATCGGTGACGGCAGATAAAGTAAATTTAGCTATTCGAATTGCTACCGATGAGGAGCCCGATTTCTCGTTTTATACGTCTCGATTAGGCGTACGGTATTCGGATGTTAACACATTATACGAGGAAAAAATAAAGCCAAATCCGAAGTTCAACTTAAAGATGTTGCACTTCTTTATCAATACAGGAATCAAGGATAGTGCCTATTATTGGTCTGAACTGAGTCGTTTTATTTACAAGTATTGTGAAATGAAAAAGATTTGTCCTGAGCTAGATTCAATCGACCTAGGTGGAGGCTTGCCGATTCAGACTTCACTTCAGTTTAGTTATGATTACCAGGCGATGGTCGATGAAATTGTAGAATCGATTTCATGGATTTGCAATAAAAATAACGTGCCGGTACCTAATATTTTCACTGAATTCGGTTCTTATACCGTAGGTGAAAGCGGTGCCGTTTTATATGAAATTATTGATCAAAAGCTTCAAAACGATAAGGAGCTTTGGTACATGATTGACGGTTCATTTATTACCCAATTGCCTGATTCATGGGGTATGAACCAAAAATACATTATGCTTCCGGTCAATAATTGGGGCATGCCTTATCAGAAGGTGAACTTAGGTGGCTTGACTTGCGACTCCATGGATTTTTATAATACGGAAGCGCATAGTTCTGATTTATATTTACCTATTTTTGAAGAGAATTCAGAAAGGCAATATGTAGGATTTTTCCATACAGGTGCTTACCAGGAGTCTTTAGGGGGTTACGGAGGGATTCAACATTGTTTAATTCCAGCTCCAAAGCATGTAATTGTGGACAGATTAGAGGATGGAACGATTACGACTAGATTATTCTCTGAGGAGCAATTGAGTGGACCCATGTTAACGATTTTGGGATACAATCAAACCCAGGAAGCGCCGCTTAATGCTGTTATAGAAATTGAAAACCCAGAAATGGTTAAAACTGAAAAATTAGCTTCCGTATAGATATGAAAAAAATTGCAGCCATTGTCCTTCTAGCCGCCTTGTTTATGAGCTCATGTGCTCAAAGTAACAATTGTCCAGCGTATGGAACCACTCGCTTAGATACACCTAAAGTTAAAAGGGGCTAATTAATCTTCAGCCCAATCAAAACTTTTTGTGACCGCTTTCTTCCACTGCTTGCGCATGGTTGCGCGGGTGTCAACGGACATATTGGGTTTCCATGTGTTTGCAATGGCCCAATTTTTACGTAAGTCATCCAGATTTTCCCAATATCCAACGGCCAATCCCGCCGCATAGGCCGCTCCTAAAGCGGTTGTTTCTATAATTTTTGGGCAAATCACTTCTTCACCCAAAATATCCGATTGGAATTGCATCAGTAATTGGTTGACCACCATGCCTCCATCTACCCTTAGTGAAGTGATCGAAATTCCCGCATCTTTTTCCATAGCCTCCAACACTTCCCAAGTTTGAAAAGCCGTTGCCTCCAAAGCCGCTCGGGCAATATGTGATTTATTGACAAATCGAGTTAAGCCTACCAAAACGCCGCGCGCATCTTGCTTCCAATATGGAGCATATAAACCTGAGAATGCCGGTACAAAATAGCATCCTCCATTATCGTCCACCTCTTTGGCTAATTTTTCGATATCCGGACTATTTTTTATGATACCCAAATTGTCTCTTAACCACTGAACGAGTGCCCCGGTAATGGCCACAGACCCTTCTAGTGCATAATGCACAGGTTCGTCGCCCAACTGGTATGCGACCGTAGTCAATAATCCATGCTTAGATTGAACCGGTTTTTTCCCCGTATTCATTAATAAAAAACATCCTGTTCCGTACGTATTTTTTCCTTGGCCCGGATTAAAACACGTTTGTCCCACAAGAGCTGCTTGCTGATCCCCTAAAATCCCTGCCAATGGAACTCCGCCTAATACACCTTTTGCTTTTGCATATACTTTTGAACTGGCTTGGATCGTTGGTAACATCGCTTTTGGAATAGATAAAACTTGTAAAATTTCATCATCCCATCGGCAAGTAGCCAAATCCATTAATTGGGTCCGACTGGCATTAGTCACGTCGGTAATATGAATTCCTCCGTCGACTCCCCCCGTTAAATTCCAGGCAATAAAAGTATCCATATTGCCAAAAAGCGCTTCTCCTTTTTCCGCATCTTCTCGTAAACCTTTCACATTATTTAGGAGCCACCTTAATTTCAATCCACTAAAATAGGTAGCTAGCGGCAAACCAGTTTTAGCCCTGAAACGATCCATTCCTCCATCTTTAGCTAATTCGGCCAGTTCAGAACCTACTCGAGTATCTTGCCAAACAAGCGCGTTGTAATAGGGTTTTCCTGTGATTTTATTCCATGCAAGGGTGGTTTCTCTTTGGTTGGTTATCCCAACGGCCGCGAGATCCTTGGCGGATAAATTAGCTTTTCCTAAAGCCAAGCCAATAACTTCCTGGGTATTTTGCCAAATTTCATCCGAGTCATGCTCGACCCATCCAGCTTGTGGATAAATTTGTTTATGCTCTTTTTGGCCTACTGAAATTATTTCTCCCCCCTTATTAAAAATAATAAAACGAGTGCTTGTCGTGCCTTGGTCAATGGATCCTATGTACATATTTTGTTAATTAAGCGTCAATATAAATGCCCCAATAGCAGCGCCTGCGGCGGGTCCTAACACAGGAATCCATGCATATCCCCAATCGGAAGTTCCTTTGTTTTTAATGGGTAAAATAGCATGCATAATTCGAGGACCTAAATCACGGGCAGGGTTAATGGCATAACCCGTCGTTCCTCCTAATCCTAATCCGATTCCCCACACTAAAATCCCAACTAAAAAGGGTCCAAGGCCATGTTCGATACTTGAAAAAGTTCCTAAAGCCACTATAGCTAAGGCTGAGGCAAAAGCCTCTGAAATAAAATTGAAGGGTGTATTTTTGATGGCAGGATCTGTGCAAAATGAAGCTCTGATGGCTCCCGCATCATCTGTTGCGTCATAATGCGGTTTGTAGTGTAACCAAACTAATAATTGGCCTAACATCGCGCCGATTAGCTGGGCACCGATGTAGGTTGGGAACAAAGCCCAATCTCCTGACTTAATGCAGCCGGCAATAGTTACGATGGGATTTAAATGAGCACCTGAAGAACCAAAATAAGTTGAAACGAAAATTCCTATGGTCACCGCGAATGCCCAGCATGCTGCGATGGCTAATAATCCGGTTCCATTTCCTTTTGTATTTTTTAAAAGCATATTGGCCACTACACCATTTCCAAGATATAATAATGTAGCGGTACCGGCGAGTTCGCCAATGAAAATTGATGACATAGTTTTAGGTTTTTATTTTGGTTTTCCAAAACTATGAAATCTTCGCAATAAAAAAATTATCTTTGATTTCAATTTTGAATTATTGTCAAATAGATGCGCGAAGATTATTTAACAGGTGAATCAGAATCATTAAATCCTCAAGAGAAGGAATTTGATAAGGCCTTGCGTCCTTTAAGTTTTATCGATTTTTCGGGACAGGGAAAAATCATTGATAACCTTAAGATTTTTGTAGGTGCCGCAAAAGCCCGCGAGGAAGCTTTAGACCATGTTTTATTGCATGGGCCTCCAGGTTTAGGCAAGACTACTTTATCGCACATTATTGCCAATGAATTAGGGTCTACTTTACGTATTTCATCGGGTCCGGTGTTGGATAAACCGTCTGATTTGGCTGGTTTATTGACCAATTTGCAACCTTTTGACGTCTTGTTTATTGACGAAATTCACCGCTTAAATCCCATCGTTGAGGAATATTTATATTCTGCGATGGAGGATTATAAAATTGATATTATGTTGGACTCAGGTCCAAACGCCCGAAGCATTCAAATAGGTTTAAATCCATTTACCTTGATTGGCGCAACCACTCGGGCAGGTTTATTGACCTCCCCATTGCGCGCTCGTTTTGGCATTAATGCCCGACTGGAATATTATGATGCCGCATTATTGACAAAAATTGTCAAACGTTCTGCTTCTATTTTAAAAATGCCCATTGACGAATCGGGGGCTTATGAAATTGCGCGCAGGAGTCGGGGTACGCCTCGTATCGCCAATAATTTATTGCGTCGGACAAGAGACTTTGCCCAAGTAAAGGGCTCTGGAGTAATAGATGTGGAGATTGCCCAGTTCGCATTGAACGCTTTGGATGTGGATCAAAATGGCTTGGATGAAATGGATAATCGAATTTTAATGACGATTATTGACAAATTCAAAGGTGGTCCTGTAGGATTAACTACGATTGCCACCGCCTGCGGAGAAGAAGCGGAGACCATCGAGGAAGTATATGAGCCATTTTTAATTCAAGAAGGTTTCTTGAAAAGGACTTCTCGGGGAAGAGAAGCCACTGAAAAAGCGTATAGGCATGTTGGCATTGAACCCAAAGCACAAACGGGCTCCCTATTTTAATTAAATTTCAAATAGCCAAATTTTTCAAATTCATGGAAGGTTCCCTTAACAGGAATCCATGCCGATTTAGCCATCTTTTCACTGTCGTAATCTAACCGATAAAAATTCGCTCGCCAATGGGTGTTTTGTTTGGGTGGGGTATTATCTAAGGGATTGAATAAGGTGTATGGGAAAAACATTTCCGCAGACCATTTTTTCATTTTCCCCTTTTCCTTCGTGATGGAAACAGCTTTTTGGACTTTTTTATCCCCATTGTAATGCCACGGAATCCAACCAAAAAACTTTTTGTTGAAATTAGGCACAAGTAAAACGAGCTCTTTATTTAACGCATTAATCTCATATTCAAAGTATACAGGTTCTTTGGGATTTGGGTGGAAAAACACCTCAAAGACATCACCCTTATATAAATCATCAAAATCCTTTTTGTATGTAGTGGTAATTTTTTGGTCGTCACCTTCCATTAGTACATAGATTCCCTTTTCAGAATATAAAATCTTGAATTGGCTGGAATAAGTGTCGATTCCGGGGGATGAATTTTGCATATTGACCCAGGGTGTTTTTTCCCAAGCGGCGTCTGATCCCTTTCCGTTGACGTTAAAATCACTCGTTTGTAAAACTTGGAGCGTATCGGTAGCGGCAAATATATTCGCTATTAGGCCTAAGAATAAAAAAAAGAATAAAGCAGATCGTTTCATTTTTCGTCAAATAGTTGGTTTGCAATTTGTGAAAAAATAAGGATTCAAAATCATTTTTAGGTGTTTGATTTTAGGGGAAAATGATAGTTATTTGAAAAAAATATGGAGTCTGTGCAAAAAAATAAATTTGATGCCATTGTCATTGGCTCAGGAATTTCTGGGGGTTGGGCCGCTAAGGAACTCTGTGAGGCTGGTTTAAAAACGTTAGTCCTTGAACGAGGGCGCGATGTGAAGCATATAGAGGATTATCCCACGGCTATGAAAGATCCTTGGGAATTTACCTATGGAAATAAGATACCTAAACGGGAGGCTAATCCAATCGTTAGTAAATGTTATGCCTACGATGCGGGCACGGAGCAGTTTTTTGTTAAAGACGAGAAGCATCCCTATGTCCAAGAAAAGCCATTTGATTGGATACGCGGATACCAAGTAGGTGGCAAATCCTTGATTTGGGCAAGGCAAACGCAGCGTTGGAGCCAACATGAATTTGACGCACCTAAACGAGATGGATACGCCGTCGAATGGCCCATTTCCTATCATGACCTTGCCCCTTTTTATACTCAAGTTGAAAAGTTTGTTGGCATCAGCGGCAACTACGATGGAATCCCAAGCTTGCCCGATGGCCATTTTTTGAAACCTTGGGAACTAAATTGTGTCGAAAAGCATGTTCAATCCCGTGTGAAAGAATTTTATAAAGGGAATCGCCATGTCATTATTGGCCGATGTGCTCATTTAACTTCACCCGAACCTCAGCATATTGAACAGGGAAGGGGCCAATGCCAAGCACGAAATTTATGTTATAGAGGTTGTCCTTATGGAGCCTATTTTAGTTCTAATTCGTCCACACTTCCTTGGGCCGCTAAAACAGGAAATTTAACGTTGAATCCTTTTTCTACGGTTGAATCCATCTTGTATGATGAGAAAAAACAAAAGGCGATTGGCGTCCGAGTGATCGACACGCAAACCAACGAAGTAAGCGAATATTTTGCCAAAATTATTTTTGTCAATGCCGCTGCGCTCAATACCAATTTGATTTTATTGAATTCTAAATCCAACCGATTCCCGAATGGCCTTGGAAATGATTCCGGGGTATTAGGTCATTACATTGCCTTTCACAATTACCGTGGAAATGCGGGGGCTGATTTTGAGGGTTTTGAAGATTCGTATTATGCAGGGAGGAGGCCAACATCCGCATTTATGCCGACTTTCAGGAACTTGCACCAACGGGATACCGATTTTTTAGGGGGTTATATGGTGGCGTTTTCAGCGGCTAGAGGCAGCTGGAATCGGGATCAATCTGGATTAAGTTTTGGGGAAGATTATAAAGAAAAAGTTACGAAGCCAGGACCTTGGCATATTTTTATGATGATGCAAGGGGAGACCATACCGATATTTGAAAACCATGTGAAATTGGACCCCCTTAAAAAAGACGCTTGGGGGATACCCCAATTAGTTACCTCAGTAGGATACACGGAAAATGATGTTAAAATGTTTACAGATTTTCACCAACAAGCCAGAGAGATTTTGGATATTTCAGGAGGGAAAAATATATCAACCTGGGATACGCATCAAAATCCGGGCTTAGATATTCATGAAATGGGGGGAGTCAGAATGGGCAAGGATCCCAAAACTTCCATGTTAAATAAATACAATCAAATGCACGCATGTAAAAATGTTTTTGTCACGGATGGCGCCTGTATGACGACCGTCGGCAATCAAAACCCTTCCTTAACCTTTATGGCATTAACGGCCCGCGCTGTGAAACACGCCATCTCAGAAAGCAAAAAAGGGCTGTTGGGCTTGCTCATTGTTCTTACTTCTTTTTCTTCTCTTTTTGCTCAATCGACGCCCATTGTCGACTATGATGTGGTCATTTATGGAGCGACATCTGCTGGGGTCATTGCGGGTTATTCGGCTCAGAAATTGGGCAAAAAAACATTGGTCATTGAATCTTCAAATCACCTAGGCGGGCTAACTTCTGGAGGTTTGGGCTTTACTGATATAGGAAATAAATTTGCCGTAACAGGTTTGGCTCGGGATTATTACCGCCGAATTGGTAGCAGATATGGAGTATTTGAAAAATGGACATTTGAACCTAGTGTTGCCCGCTCCATTTTTGAAGATTATATCAAAGCGGTTAAATTGAATGTGTGGTACCAATCTGTTTTGAAAAAAGTGGTCAAAAGTGGGACAGTCATTCGCTCTTTGGAAATTCAGACTCCTTCAGGCACGAAAATAGTTCGAGGAAAACAATTCATCGATTGTACCTATGAAGGGGATTTGATGGCGATGGCAGGCGTTAGTTATACGATTGGTCGGGAATCTAACCAAACTTACGGGGAGACTTGGAACGGGGTTCAGTTGTTAGATAAACATCAATTTCCTGATTTTGTGGACCCCTATCGAGTGAAAGGAAATTCATCGAGTGGCTTGCTTTGGGGAATTAGCCCTCAGCCTTTAGCCGCTAAAGGTTCAGGCGATTCACATATACAGGCGTATAATTTTCGAATTTGTTTGACCGATAGTATTGAAAATCAAATTCCCATTACGAGACCTTTTGGGTATGATTCAACTCAATTTGAGCTTTTATTAAGGTACATCGAAGTGAAAAAGCCGCATGAATTAAATTGGTTATTAATGCATTTGCAGCCGATGCCTCATCGGAAAACGGACATTAATAATTCAGGGCCTTTTTCCACTGATATGATTGGCGAGAGTGATGATTTTGCGGAGGCTTCTCCCGAAAAACGGAGAGAAATTTTTCTTAAGCACCAACGCTATAACCAGTCGTTTTTGTATTTTTTAGGCCACGATTCTAGGGTTCCTATCCATTTACGCAAGGAGATGCTGACCTACGGTTACCCCAAAGACGAATACATTAATCATGGAAATTGGTCTCCTCAAATGTATGTTCGCGAAGCCCGACGAATGATTGGGGAGGAGGTTATGACACAGGCACATTGTGAAGGAAAAATTTTAGCAAGGAAGCCGATTGGCATGGCGGCTTACACGATGGATTCACATAATTGCCAGCGCCTTGTTGTTAAAGTAAATGGGGTGGATATGGTTAAAAATGAGGGTGATGTGCAGTCGGGTGGATTTGGTCCTTACCCGATTGGATATGGCGCCTTAGTTCCCAAGCGAGCTGAATGTACCAATTTAATTGTACCAGTTTGCCTATCTGCTAGTCACATTGCCTATGGTTCCATTCGAATGGAGCCAGTATTTATGGTGTTAGGTCAAACGGCGGGTGTTGCTGCCGTGTCCGCAATTAACAATCAGGTAGCGATCCAAGAAGTTGACGTCAGCAATGTCCAACAAATTTTAACCTTAAATCCATTATTGGACGGAAGTAAACCCGAGATTTTAATTGATGACGCTCAAACTTCCCAAGTACAGACCGTTGGAAACTGGACCAAAGAAATGAATAAAAAAGGTTGTTATGGCTCTTCATTATTGTTGGCTAGCCCAACGGCCGATCAAAATGCCAAAGTCACTTTCAAATCGCCGAACCCTTTAAAAGGCAATTATGCACTCTATTTTTATTTGCCAAATTTGGAACAAAATAGCACCATTTACAATTGGGATATTAAGGAAAGATCTAAAAAATCTGCGATCCAAATAAAATTGGATGGTTCTAAAAGCAATTTAAAAGGAGAATGGGTTTTGCTGGGCAACTTCAATTTCAAAACTCAAGTTAACCCGGAGGCTATTTTATATACAAAAGGAGCCAATGGATTAGTTCCTGCCGATGCTATTTTGTGGGTACCTATTAAATAAAAAAACGTCGGGGTTTTCCCGACGTTTAATTTTCAAAATTAGGCGAATTGAATATTAATCTACTTGAACTCTACGTACCGCTCCATCATTAGATTGAGTCACCCGGACAAAATATACACCTGCACCAGATTTCTTGACATCGATCTGTCCAAGGTATAAACCAGAAAAGTCTTTTATTTGTTCAGAAGCAATTTCCTTGCCATTCACATCGGTCACAGAAATCGTTACAATTCCCTTTTCAGGCGCCTTAAACCGAACATTTAGTTTTCCGTTGAAGGGTTTATTTGGGTAAGAAATTAAACCATGAATGGTTTTGGATCCATTTTTTTGATGCTCAAAACCCATTTTGTTATTGCCACCCATTCTTCCAAATGCCATCGCACCTCTCATTCTTTTTCTTCCTTCCATAATTTTGCCAAATGGGGGAGGACCTTGCATGTCAAAATTTCTTCTTGGACCCCTATTAGGGTTGATGGAATCATTGTCTCTGAAAATTAAAACGTCTGCAGGATTTTCACCTTTATTCATTCTCCGAATAATCATTCTTCCGGCGCCAGGTCCACCGGGTCCCAAATCACCTTTGAAATCTTCTGTAATGATATTTAATTCCTTACCTTCTGGCCCTCTGAATTGAGGTCCACCACCGCGGCGATCATTTTTATTAACTTCTATTCGAACAATTTTATTCTTCTTGCCACCGCCTGACATTTTCATGTCTAATGAATCAGATAATTTTTTAATCTCAGCGTCCGCCTTTTGGATGTCGGAGTATTTTCTTTCAATCACTTTTTCATTTCCGTTTTCAATAACTACAATTTTTATCGTAGCTTCTTTTTTAGCTTCCTGCGCAAAGGAACTGATGCCTAGCAAAGTTAATAGTGAGGTTAACAATAAGCTTTTCATGATTTTTTATTTTTGATGTGGTGCAAACTTACACAATCCTTTTTGTTCAAAAGTGTTAAGAAATGTTAAGTTGGCCACCAACATATTTTTCATCACATTAAAGTTTTAAATTTGTGAGCTTTTTAATACCATGACACAGAAAAAAATCAGGCTGATTATAAGTCTTATGTCCTTTGCCCTGCTTGGCTTAGTTGCCTTCCAGGCCTATTGGCTCGGCTTTATGATGGAAACAAAGAAGGAACAATTTTCTTCAGATGTTCGTGGTGCGTTAGAACAAGTGGTTCGTAAACTGGAAAAGCAGGAATTGATTATTTTGGCTCAAAAGCAAAGAGATTTACAAGGCCAACAAGATAAATTAGCTTCCATGGCTAAAGAATTGAAAGCTAAGGGGAAAGTTAAAACACCTAAAAAAGACCTTGCTGAAGGATTAAATGCGGATCAATTAGCTGAAAATTTCTCTCCAGATCATTCATTAAATCGTGAATTGCAGCGGCAATTTCAATTAGAAATCCCTAACGATATTGTCTATGTGCGCAAATCTTTTGTTTTACCGAATGGTCAAATTGCCGAAATAACGGAAGAATATCAGGTCAATGGTGGGCAAAACGAACTTAATCGTAGATTGAGGGAGGAGCAACAATTGAATGAAATTTTTGGTGGCCCCAGACAAAGACCTCTGAAAGAATTTAATCGTTTGAATAAGAATAGAATTTCGAACCGATTAAACAGAAGACAACTTGAAAATAAAATAGCTACTGAAAAGGTTTATTCCGACCTGAAAAAACAAAATAACATTGCTTCAAAAAAAGTTGAAGATGAAAAGCGGGCTTTGCAAAAAGTCCTTCAAAAGACTGAAATGGCTAAAGAGGTCTTTGCCGATTTCCTTTTTAAAGAACGGCCTATTGAGCAACGGGTAGCTCCTAAGTACATTGATAGTTTATTGGCTCGCGAGTTTATAGCAAAAGATATTCATTTAAAATACGTTTTCGGAATTGGTGGTAATCAAAAAAAGAGTTCTTACGTATATGCCTCTTCTCCCACTTTGAAAAATCCAGACATTCAATCTGCGACATTTTTTACGCCGCTTTTCCCCAATGATTTAAAAAATTCAAACCAGTTGTTGCAGGTTTATTTTCCAGGCCAGCAGGAGTTTATTTGGCAGACCATGGGATTTAGTTTTATGGGTTCAGCACTTTTATTAATGATCATGATCGGTTGTTTTTACATCGCTGTTAATACCATTTTGAAGCAGAAGAAATTAGCTGAAGTGAAGAATGATTTTATCAATAACATGACTCATGAGTTTAAGACGCCTATTTCCACGATCTCTCTCGCGACCCAATTAATTCAAGAGGAAAGTGCAGTGGCTAAAAATGAAACGATTCTACGTTATTTAGGCATCATTAAAGAAGAAAATATTCGATTAGGGAATCAAGTAGAGCGTGTTTTGCAGACCGCTCAAATGGAGAAGGAGGAAATTGTTTTAAGGAAAAAGGACATTGATATTCATACGCTAATTCAACATGTGGCAGATAACATCAATCCCATTATTCATACCAATCAGGGAAATTTGACCTTAAATTTGGAAGCTAAACCCTCCCTTTTGGCCTTAGATGAGGTGCATATTTCTAATGTGATTCATAATTTATTGGATAATGCAATCAAGTATAGCCCGAATCAATTGCATGTCGAAATTCAAACGGAATCCAATGCAGCTCAGTGCACGATCAAAATAAAAGATCAGGGCATTGGAATGGAAAAAAGTGTTCTTGAAACGGTTTTTGAACCTTTTTATCGCGTGCCCACCGGTAACATCCACAATGTCAAGGGATTTGGTTTGGGGCTTAGCTATGTCAAAAAGATCGTTGATGCCCATGGAGGGAAAGTTAAAGTAGAAAGCACCTTGGGTGTTGGAAGTACATTCATCATTACCTTGCCCTATGGAAATTAATCATCAACCGAGAATTTTGTTGGCCGAGGATGATCCCAATTTAGGATTATTGCTGTCAGAATTTTTGAAGAAAAAAGGCTTTGAGGTTACTTGGGCACTAAATGGGGACCAAGCCTTAGATTTTTTTGTTGAGGGCCAATTTGATTTATGTTTGTTGGACGTCATGATGCCCAAAAAAGATGGTTTTTCTTTAGCCAAAGATATTCGTGCCAATCATCGCCAAGTAGCTATTATTTTTTTAACGGCGAAGGCGATGGAAACAGACACTTTGCAGGGATTTAAATTGGGCGCTGATGATTATTTGACGAAGCCTTTTTCAATGGAAGTTTTGTTGGCCCGAATTCAAGCCGTTTTACGTCGTACGGATACGGGTAAAATATTGCCAACTTTAGCTGAACAAATACATTTAGGGCAGTATGTTTTTTATCCGCTCAAAATGCGCTTATCTCTTGGGGCGGTTGATCTAAAATTAACGCCTAAAGAAAATGAGTTAATGAAATTACTGTGTGAAAATTTGGGCCAACCGGTAAGCCGGAGTTTTGCCTTAAAATTAATTTGGGGCGATGATACCTATTTTAACGCGCGCAGCATGGATGTGTACATGACCAAATTGCGAAAAATTTTAAAGGATGATCCATCTGTCCAACTCATCAATTTGCATGGTGAGGGATTCAGACTGAGCGTAGAAGGAATTAATTAATATGTGTAAATCCAGTATAAGGAACCAGTATTTCTGGAATTTTAATTCCGTCTGGGCCTTGATTATTTTCCAATAAAGCAGCTACAATTCTAGGAAGTGCTAAAGCCGAACCATTTAAGGTGTGACACAGAATCGATTTGCCATCTACTTTGGTTCGCAATTTTAAACGATTTGCTTGGAACGTTTCAAAATTTGAAACCGAACTTACCTCTAGCCAGCGATTTTGAGCGCCTGACCAAACTTCCATATCATACGTTAGCGCTGAAGCAAAACCCATGTCGCCACCACAAAGCCGTAAAACACGGTAATGCAGATTGAGTTTTTGCAATAATCCTTGGACATGCAATGACATTTCTTCCAAAGCTTGGTAGGAAGTTTCAGGCTTATGGATTTGAACAATTTCAATTTTGTCGAATTGATGCAATCGGTTTAGGCCGCGCACATGGGCACCCCAAGATCCTGCTTCCCGACGAAAACAAGGCGTATGTCCTACGTTTTTGATCGGCAACTCTTTTTCATTAACGATGACATCTCGGTATAAATTAGTGATAGGAACCTCTGCCGTAGGGATTAAAAAAAGGCCTTCTTCCTTCGTAACGTACATTTGACCTTCTTTATCGGGCAATTGGCCTGTTCCAAAACCTGAATCCTCATTAATTAAAATGGGGGGTTGGATTTCATAGTAACCGACCTTGATGGCCTCATCCAAGAAAAAATTAATCAAGGCTCTTTGGAGACGCGCTCCTTTCCCCTTGTAAACAGGAAAGCCTGCACCCGTAATTTTATTTCCTAAATCAAAATCAATGATGTCATATTTTTTGATCAAGTCCCAATGCGGTTGCGCATCTACTTGCATGTTGGGCAATGAACCCCAAGTTAAAATTACTTCATTCTCTTCGGCTGTTTTTCCTTTCGGAACTGAGCTATGTGGGAGGTTGGGAAGGGTGACTAATAAGTCGAGCATTTGTTTTTCTGCTGCCTTTGCCGCCTCTTCTTTTTCTCTTATTGTACCTTTTAAAGCGGCTGTTTCTGCTCGTTTAACTTCTGCCAATTCTTTTTGGCCCGATTGCATGAGTGAACCTATTTCCTTTGCTGCTGCATTTGATATTTCCAACGCAGATTCAGCTTGTTGCAACAAGCTTTTGCGTTGATCATCCATCGCAATCAATTGATGCACAATTTCGGATGCATTTGCCACATGCTTTTTTGTCAATCCCTGGATGGTGATTTCTGAATTTGCCCGAATGAAAGGAATGGTTAACATAATTTATTTTTTAAAAAGTCCGTCGTTTAATGCATTTAAGGCATCATTTTTATGCTTTGCATCTACAAGTAAAGAAATATTATGTTCGGATGCACCATAAGAAATCATTCTTATTGGAATACTTTTAATGGCATCCAATACTTTAATGGCAATACCTTCTTTATCTGCCCAGAAATTTCCCACGATGCAAATAATCACTTGGTCTTTATCCGGGTTTTCTAATTCGGCAAATTCCCTTAAATCGCTCATGATGGCATCTAAATGGGTAGTTTGGTCGATGGTCACAGAAACAGAAACCTCTGAAGTCGTAATCATGTCGACCGGTGTTTTGTATTTTTCAAACACTTCAAACACGCGTTTTAAAAATCCATAGGCATTTAACATGCGGGTGGAATGAATGTAAATGGCTGTAATATTATCTTTAGCTGCAATGGCCTTAATTTCAATATCAGTTGATTTTTCCGAAATTAAAGTGCCAAATGCCGTGGGCTCCATCGTGTTTTTCAATCGCACGGGAACTCCTTTCATTTTAGCCGGAGTAATGGTGCTTGGATGAAGAATTTTTGCCCCAAAATAAGCTAGTTCCGCCGCTTCGGCAAAAGACAATTCACGGATTGGAAATGTATTTTTAACGATTCTAGGATCATTGTTATGCATCCCGTCGATGTCGGTCCATATTTGAACCTCCTCGGCCTGAATGGCACCGCCAATAAGTGATGCGGTATAATCGGATCCTCCACGTTTTAAATTGTCAACTTCCCCAGCTGGGTTTCTGCAAATAAAACCTTGGGTGATAAAAATTTGTTTTCCTTTGTGTGGAGCTAATATTTCAGCAATATTTTTTTCTATTTTCCACATGATGGGCTCATTGTCTTCGTCGATCACCATGAAATCAAGGGCCGGTAAAAGCAATGAATCAACACCCTCTTCCTGAAGATACGCTTCAAAAATCTGGGTCGATAATAGTTCACCTAAAGCCACCATTTCCTTTTCTTCTTTGATGGAATAAGGGGTGGTGCCAATCAGCTTTTGTATATAAGTAAACTCACGGTTGATTATTTCTTGGCCTGCATTCAAGCCCTTTTCTGTCAGATATAATTCACGAACAAATGAATCATAGTGGTCTTTTAGGAACGTAGCCTTTGCCTCAGCCTCAGTTATGTTGTTCGAGTTTACAGACTCAGTGATGGATAACAATGCATTGGTGGTACCTGATAATGCTGAAAGCACCACAACTTTCGGTTGGCCATCCTCGGTGATCAGTTGGCGTATCGATTTCATTCTCTCGGGCTTCCCAACGGAAGTTCCTCCAAATTTCCAAACTTGCATATCGTAATAATTAAAAAGCTAACATTTTTATGGCGGTTATAGCCGCTTCATCTCCTTTATTTCCATGTTTTCCTCCTGCTCGATCCATCGCTTGTTCCTGCGTATTTGGGGTTAAGACACCAAAAATGACAGGTTTATTAAATTTAATGCTTACATCTGTTATCCCTTGGGCGACCGCGTGGCAAATAAAATCAAAGTGCTTTGTTTCGCCCTGAATTACACATCCTAAACAAATGACTGCGTCAACTTCTGGTTTTTGAGCCATTTTTTGAGCGCCTAGGGTCAATTCAAAACTTCCCGGTACAGTTTGGGTGATGATATTTTTTTCTTGTGCCCCATGTTTCAATAGCGTTTCATAAGCTCCTGAATACAAGGCATTAGTCACCTCTTCGTTCCATTCAGAAACTAAAATGGCAAACTTTTTATGTTGAATTTCGGGTAATTCATTGGTTTGAAATTCACTTAAATTTTTATTTGCAGATGACATGCTTATGGGATTAAAATAATAAGGGATAAAAGCGTTTGCTCCTATCCCTTAAAACATCATTACATATTTTTTTATTCAGAGATAGAGCTTTCTAAAAGCGCTTTGTATTTTTTTGCAGGTATGGATTCAGCTGATTCAGGGAATTTATCCGTGATTTGCGAATAAGCATCTAACGCTTCTTTTCCTTGTTTATTTGCTTCAAAAGCAAGTGCTAATTTTAATAAATAGGTAGGAGTGAAAAACTTGTTTGGTTTGTAATCAGCCGCTTTTTGATAATACTCAATAGCTTCACCAAAAGATTTTTTTTCTGCGTAAGCGTCCCCAACTAAAGAATAAGCACGAGCCTGAACTAATAAATCTGAACTACTGAAGTTCTTTAATTTTTCAATGGCTTGGTCATATTTGCCTTGTTTCAACAAAGTAATTCCCAAATATAAGTCAGACAGATTCTGTGTGTTACCCCCAAATTCATCAGAGATTTTGGCCATTTCTTTCGCGGCTGCTGACAATGAATCAGATTCAAATGCGTAAACAGCTTTGTATAATTTCTTCTCACCCTCCACATCCTGAGAAGTTTTGTACCATTGGTATCCAAAAAATCCAGCAACTAAAGCGATTAAGGCTATCCCTGCTCCCAACGTGGTCGATTTATTTTTTTCAAAAAATCCAGTCACTTTAGAAACTTCTTGCTGAAGCGCTTCTGGACTTTCAATGATTTCCATTACATCTTTTTTTTCTTTCTTTGCCATAATAATCCTGTTAAGGAATCTAATTTAACGCTCTTTTAATTTTAAGCAGCTAGTATATTTTTGCTAGCTAACTCAAAGGACTGCAAAATTATAAAATCTCTTCCATTTATATCAATATTAATGGAATCTTTTGCGTTTTATTTTATCTGATATTAGTAATATTGCCTAATATTTATTTGAAATTAAATTAATCGATGTCTTTTAACCGCCAAGATCAATTCAAAAAATTAGCCGACTCATATGATATTTGTGTGATCGGTGGCGGGGCTACCGGAGCTGGAGTTGCTTTAGATGCAACGCTTCGTGGGTATAAGGTCATTGTGATTGAGAAGGGCGATTTTGCCTCACAAACCTCCTCAAAATCAACTAAATTAGTTCATGGAGGCGTTCGTTATTTGGAACAAGCCGTTAGAAATTTAGATTGGCAACAATTTAAAATGGTCTATAAAGCGCTTCATGAGCGAAAAATCATGCTTCAAAATGCCCCTCATTTGGCACATCCATTAGCTTTATTGACTCCTTGTTATTCTTGGTTTGACCGCGCGTATTATCGGATTGGGATGTGGTTGTATGATAAAATAGCGGGCTCCACAAATTTGAAGGATTCGCGT
Organism: Cytophagaceae bacterium; assembly: GCA_947460975.1. Classification (GTDB taxonomy): domain Bacteria; phylum Bacteroidota; class Bacteroidia; order Cytophagales; family Spirosomataceae; genus Aquirufa. The sequence continues at coordinate 444,471 of CANHGO010000001.1, read as the reverse complement.
GGATTGAATAAAAAAGAAATTCAAAAGGAAGTTCCTGCGTTAAATTTGAAAAAAATAGTAGGAGGTATTTTATATTACGATGGCCAAATGAATGACGCTCGGTATGCCTTGTCGATTTTACAGGAGGCGGAAAAGTTGGGTGCCACCGTTTTGAATTATACAGAACTGAGTTCGTTTACCTATAGCCCTAAAAGCTTAAAAATCAAGGAAGTTCACGGAAAGGATTTAATTGGAAATAAAGAATTCCAATTCAATGTTCGTGCTGCTGTTAATGCGACGGGTCCCTTTACTGATAAAATCAGGAAGTTGGCTAATCCTAACCTCCAAGATCGAATGAAAGTGAGTCGGGGAGCTCACATCGTTTTAGAAAAGAAATTTTGGCCTGGTGATACGGCTTTATTGATTCCCAAAACAGATGATGGACGTGTTGTTTTTTTATTGCCATGGCGGGGATATGTGTTGGTCGGTACGACAGACGATGCAGATAAATTATCTGAAAACCCCGTCATTTTAGAAGAGGAAAAGACTTATTTGCTTGAATATTTTAATCGATTTTCGACTGAAAAAGCTGGCCCATCGGATATAAAAGCGGGGTTTGTTGGCCTTAGACCCCTATTGCAAGTCCAACTTCAGACGGCTATGCAAACAGATACCAAATCACTTGTTCGTGATCATGAAGTGGAAGTGGACCGAAGAAGTAAATTAGTTAGCATCATGGGAGGCAAATGGACCACTTATCGGATCATGGCGGAGGATACCTTGGATATTTTAGAAACTGAAGTTTTGCATGTTCCTAAATCTCCATGTTTGACTAAAAACCATCCAATCATGGGGGGAGATTCTTTTGATGCGGACCTATTTCTTAAGTCGGCAATTTTGACTATTGAAACGCGTAGGCACTTATATGAAACCTATGGTTCATTGGCCCCGAAGGTGATTGAATTTTGTCAGGCTATCCCACAAGGCACCGAGGTGCTGTTGGACGGCTTCCCTTATTTGCAAGGGGAAATAGATTATTTGAAAAAACATGAAATGGCGACGAGCTGGGATGATGTGGTAAACCGGCGCTGGGGTATTGGATTGCGTGATGAGGAATTGGGAAGGAAACTTGAGGGCATAAAAAAAGAGGCTTTCGCCTCTATTTCTTAATATTCATCTTCATTAAAGAAGAAATCATCTTTGGTCGGATAATCTGGCCAAATTTCTTCGATACTTTCAAAGGGTTGACCGTCATCTTCTAATTCTTGTAGATTTTCAACCACCTCTAAAGGAGATCCCGTACGGATGGCAAAATCAATTAATTCATCTTTTGAAGCAGGCCAAGGGGCATCTTCTAAATAGGAGGCTAGTTCTAGTGTCCAATACATATGATATAAATTTATGCTTAAAATTTATTATTGAAAAATATTTCTAAATTTTGTATTCCGAATTGAAATTACTTCGCTTCGGTTTGCAAAAGTAAAATAAAAAAATATTTATAAAAGATTTATTTTTTAAATTTTAAATAAATATAAAATAAGTGCCAAATTGGCCCAATTTGTGACATAAATATGAAAAAAAATCCGGGTGTATCCGTTGAAGTTTGTGCTTATTCATACATTTCTTGCTTAGCTGCAGATCGTGCTGGTGCCAATCGGGTCGAATTATGTGCCTCGCCATGGGAGGGCGGAACAACTCCATCAGGGGGTTTATTGAGCCAAGTATTAGCGCAAACCAACATACAAGTTCATGCCATGCTGAGGCCGCGAGGCGGAGACTTCTGTTATGATTCCTATGAGAAAGATACGATGGAATCGGAAGCCATGGCATTAATCGAGGCAGGAGTTCATGGCCTTGTATTGGGTGCTTTGCTTCCAAATGGCGAAATAGATTATGCATTTATAGAGCGAATTCGCAGGGCGACGGGCACTTTGCCTTTAACTTTTCACCGTGCGATTGATGTTTCCAAAGAACCATTAGTAGTCATGGAGGCATTAATTTCACTAGGGTTTACTCGGATACTAACATCAGGCCAGCGAAATAAAGCTCTCGACGGGATATTAAATATTGCCCAGATGGTTGATGCGTCAAATGCTCGTATTGAGATTATGGCGGGCAGTGGGGTTCATCCCGATAATTGTCAGGAATTTTTACAAATTGGCGTAGACGCAATTCATTTAAGTGCCAGGGCCATGAAAGACTCCCAAATGGAATATAGGCGACCCAATATTTCTATGGGCGGAATTCCAGGTATTTCCGAATTTGAAATTATGTATGCTAGCGAAGAATTAATCCGTGAAACCGTTCATAAGGTTAGCGAATTTTACTCTTCGTAAAGCGCTAATTCAATCCAACGATCTTGAGGAACTGTCCTCAAATCATATAATGGCACCTTATTTCTTTGGTAGGCTGGGATGGCAAAATCTTTTTCAGAAGGGCCACCATTTTTATATAGGTCCACTAATTTAGCAAATCGAACGACTTCATTTTCCACGTCAGCGGCCTGGCCTCCAGAGCCATAGTCGTCAAAGTCAAATTTGTCCCCTGCTTGTAAAATGGATGCCTGAGTACCTTGCTTATATCCCTCGGTGCTTCCTCGGTGAAATTTATCTAGATCATCATTTTCATGTTCGAAACCTGCGGCAATGACGGTTAAGTAAAGATCATCTTGTAAATCTTCGTCTGTTGATATACCAAATTTGATCATGTCAGCCTGCTCACTAATCCTTGCTTGTAAATACTCGACGATGATATCTTGTTCGCTCATCACCAAGTCTCTCTTGCTACTGGTTGAGACTGTCACTAAAATTCTTTTTGCACCTTTGATCTCTTGTGAGTTAAGAAGTGGAGATTCTAAAGCGTCTGAAATAGCCATTAAAGCCCTTTCTTCTCCTTGGCCCAAGGCTGAGCTCATCATGGCTTGTCCCGCATTTTTCAATACTTTTTTGACATCCATGAAGTCGGTGTTGACATCACCTGGTTTAGCGATCACGTCGACCACACTTTTTACGGCCTTGGCAAGGACGTCATCTGCTTTTGAGAATGCATCTTTTAGGGCTAAATCTTTGTGGATTTCAGCTAATTTATCGTTCATGACCACCAATACGGTGTCACAATAACTTTTAAGTTCTTCAATGCCCTTTAAGGCGTAATTTATTTTTTCTTTCCCTTCCCACTTGTAAGGAGCTGTTACTATTCCTACGGTCAAAAGCCCTTTTTCACGAGCTAATTGAGCTATCACCGGTGCAGCACCTGTTCCAGTACCTCCACCCATTCCTGCGGTAATGAAAACCATTTCAGTTTCATCCGTTAAAACTTTGCTAAGCTCTTCCTTACTCTCAATGGCAGCTTGTCGGCCTACCTCAGGATCTGTTCCCGCCCCTAATCCTTGGTTCCCAAGTTTTATTTTTGTTTTGACAGAATTGGAAGCTAAGGCTTGCGAATCAGTATTGCAGATAATTAAATCAGCGCCTTTAATGTGCAGCTTATCCATGTGACGAACGGCATTAGAGCCACCGCCACCTATACCAATAACCTTGATGATTGACTTAAAAGAAGATTCAGGGACTATTTCCATATCATGATCAAAGAAAGAAGGATTCGAGTTATTCATATTTTAAAAAAAGCTTGTCATATGTATTAAAAAATTATTCATCAATCGTTGCCCCAGCGCCATTCATTACCTAATTCCAATTCCCTTCGGAGATTTTCCTTGATGAAAAAATCACGGGTAGAATAGAAATCAAGTCGCTTGGCAGGGAAACTGGCCGTGTTTGCCATTCCGTAAAGTAGCATCGCTGTATATTTTACGGTGTTTTCCATTTCTTTCTTATTGACTAATTCAAACACGTCACAATTTGCATGATAGCAGTCCAAAACGCTTTTTGACAATTTTCCCATGGGCGCACTAGCTGGAATTCCTTCGAGTAAAAAGGATTGATGATCTGAATGCAAACCGGCGGAATTCTCAAGTTCATTCGCAAATTTTTCGTCGATGGATTTAATCTTATCGCCAATTTCTTTCAAAAGAGGCATTAGCTCTTTTCTTCCCCCTCCATTAAATCCGTGCACATTATTGGTCATGTCTAAATTGATCATGTAGACGATTTGATCTATGTCGCCCGATTTTTTCGCTCGTTCTACATAGGCTTTTGAACCTAACAATCCACCTTCTTCACCCATAAAGGCGACAAATTCGATGGTACGCTTACTTTTTAAACCCAGCGCTTTGAATGTTCGGGCGATGTCAATGACTGAAAAGGAACCAATTCCATTATCTATGGCGCCTGTTGCTAAATCCCATGAATCTAGATGGCCGCCAATGATAATTTTTTCATGCTTATATTTTCGATTCTCTCCCTTTAAAGTAGCGATTACATTTCTCGCTTTAATGGGTTGGCTAACATTATGCATCTCAATTAATCCTAACAAACCGGGTTGGTCTTTCAACCATTTTCTGATTTCAACCCCACTTTCATAAGAAACACAAACTGCAGGAATGGAAATCAAATTCCCAGTGACAGATGCCGTTCCCGTTAATAGGACTTGGCCTTTAACGCTGTTTGAAAAGATAACGCCAATGGCACCATATTGTATGGCAAGGGCTGTTTTCTCTGATCGATGTAAATTTTTGGTTCCCGGCGCGGCATCTAACAAACCAATATTGGCTAAAACGACCTTGCCTTTAACTAAGTCTTTTTTGGATTCAAAATCGGCATCCAAGCCATTGCCCACATCCACGATCGCACCTTGAATGTTCGCTTCCACAGGTGTCATGGCAAGTGAAACTACTTGGATCTCCCTGAAATCATCTGATTTTGGCGGAGCGACTGATAAAGTCACGGTATCACGAGCCCAAGCCTCTACTTGAAATCCTTGATATTTTACATCACGAAATCCATAATCTTTAAACATTTTGTAGACATACTCCTCTGCTTTTTTGCCTTGAGGGCTGCCCGTTAATCGATGGCCTATTTTAGCGCATGCATCTCCTAATGAAGTATAGGCTTTTGAGTTATTTTCAACTTCCTCTTTAATGCGTTTGAAAACATCATCAAGGCTTTCTTCGCCTCCTAAAGGGGTCGAACTTGTGGAAATCAATAAAACTGAAAGGGAGAGAAATAAAGTAAAAATTCTTTTCATAGGTTGGTGGATAGAACCGGATTGAAAACCTTTCAGAAAATTAGTTTTTTTTCAGTAAAATACCAAAGGTAAAAGCGATTAGATGGATTTAATTTATCTTAAGGAGTTAAAGGGCAAGGCATTTCTGCTTTTTGATTTCTCTTTAATTGCGTGCACCAAAAATCCATTTCTTTTTCTGGAATAGGTTTTCCTTGATAATAGGTTTTGATTTTTGCTGTTGCACCCTGTATATTTTGTTGGCCTAGGTCGATTAACACCTCCAACACGATACAACGTGTGGCAATTTGATTTTCGGGTACGCCTAATAACCGGAGCCCACTTTTTATTTGATCAATTTTGCCTGTGGAATATTTCCTAGCCCGACTACAATACAAACTGGACATCAGTATATTTTCAGCGGTTTGTTTTACGTCCAAGGAATCGAATTTTTTCTTGTAGGTCGGAAGATTTTGAATGAAAAACTGGAATAGTTTATTGTCCGTATCTAACATCACTCGTTGCATTAATAGAAATGACATTTTATCAAAATACTGATCTGGCTTTATTGAATTTGCAAGCTGATTAACGACTTCCATATTTTTTACAGTATCCATCGTATATCGAGCGAATAGTGCCACTGACAACATATTTTCAAAATCCTGATCCCCGGCATCAAATTTCTTTAGGCTTGCGACCATATTTTTATTCATGTCTTTCGCCTTATTTAAAATCAACTGAATCCCATCGACGGTATTGGTTTCATCTCCCACGGGCTCTACATTGATCACTTTACCTTCTGGTGAAAAAACAATAAAGGAAGGAGTTGAAGGAACAAATATTTTATTCTTTCTTAGAAATAATCCATTCTCCCTTTTGCTTAAATCCAATTGATAAGCTAAGAAATTAGTGGACAAATAGGACTTGATCTTGGGATCACGTAATGTTTTATCAAAGGCCAAGCAATGGGAACAGGTAGGCAAATATGCTTCGAAAAATACGGGCTTTTTTTCTTTGACAGCTTTGGCAAATATTTGCTCAAAACTCTCTAAAGGCCTAAATGAAGGATTATCTGTTTTGCTTTGCCCCAAAGCAATGTGATGAATGAATAGAAATAGAATGAAAATTTTCTTTAGCATAGACCATTTTTTTTTCAAAAATACATCATCCTGCCCAATTTTCTCTATCTAAATTTCGATAGGTAATTGCTTCTGCCACATGTGCCAACTCAATTTGGTTCGATTGACTTAAATCTGCGATCGTTCTGGCCAGTTTTAAAATGCGGTCATAGGCCCTTGCGGAAAGTTGTAAATTGTCCATCGCGCTTTTAAGTAGTTGTTGGGATGCCAAATCTAACTGGCAAATTTCTTTAACCATTTGTGACGACATGGAGGCATTTGAATAGGTATTTACGGTTCCTGCAAATCGTTTTTTCTGCATTCCAACGGCCTTTATGACTCTTTTTCGGATCGTTTCACTACTTTCCGTTAGCTTTTCTGAAGTCATTTCTTCATAATAAATAGGGGTAATTTCTACATGCATGTCGATTCGGTCTAACAAAGGGCCAGAGATTTTATTTAAATATTTACGAACATTTTCAGACCCACAGGTGCAGGTCTTGATGGGATGATTATAAAACCCACAGGGGCAAGGATTCATGCTGGCGATCAACATGAAGTTGGCGGGAAAATCGACCACCCACCTTGCCCTAGAAATATGGATGCTTCGATCTTCAAGCGGTTGGCGCAACACCTCCAACACATGTCTTGAAAATTCGGGGAGCTCGTCTAAAAAAAGAACCCCATGATGCGCTAAAGAAATTTCTCCGGGTTGGGGAATGGATCCACCGCCAATCAGGGCTACGGATGAAATAGAATGGTGCGGCGAACGGAATGGCCTAATCGCAATGAGTGCTTTTTTATCACTTAATTTCCCAGCTACGGAATGTATTTTGGTCGTTTCTAGTGCTTCTTGGAGCGTCATAGGGGGCAAAATGCTCGAAATTCTTTTAGCTAACATTGTTTTACCCGCACCCGGCGGACCTATCATAAGGAGGTTGTGTGCACCTGCAGCGGCAATTTCCATGGCCCTTTTCGCATGTGCCTGACCCTGAACATTGGAAAAATCGAGCTCAAAATCATGAGTTTGATGCGTAAACAATTCATCCACGTTAATCAAAGTTTTATGATGTATTGTTTTGCCCCGTAAAAATTGGACGGTCTCTTGTAGCGTTTCCATCCCAAAAACTTCAACCTCAGAGACAATCGCAGCCTCTTTGGCATTTTGTTTGGGTAAAATGATTTTAAAAATACCCTGTTTTTTCGCTTCTAAAACCATCGGCAATGCCCCTTTTATCGGTCTTAAATCTCCATTTAATCCTAACTCACCCATGATTACGTAGCGATCTAAATCAGGAAAACTAATTTGTTCAGAGGCATGTAAAATCGAAAGTGCAATGGGTAAATCGTACGCCGATCCCTCTTTTCGAATATCGGCTGGGGCCAAATTGATTATCACTTTTCTACGCGGGAAGAAGAATCCCAATTGTTTTAAGGAGGATTCTACTCGAAGGATGGATTCTTTGATGGTTGAATCGGGGAGGCCCACTAAAAAGCATTTGGTGCCTTGGCCGACATTGGTTTCAATGGTTATTAAAGAAGCGGATACTCCAAAAACAGAGCTTCCAAATGTTTTTGCGAGCATCTTGGCGAATTGATTGACTCAAATCTAGCCCTTATTATACCAAATGAATCTTAAAGCTGAACAGTTAGTTGGACTTTTTCAGAACTTATCAGTAAGTTGGCCTTCACCCCAAAAACCACCGGATGGTTTGCCGGAACATGGCCTAATGGAAAATCAAAGGCGATGGGGAATTGATAATCTTTGGTATGTTCTAAAATTAATTCCTGAGCAGATTTGCCGATGGTTAAGGGGGCTTCATTGCAATCGGTAAATCCGCCGATGATCATTCCTACAAGTCCTTCAAAATGCCCTGATCGTTTTAATTGGACCAACATCCGATCCACATGATACAGCCTTTCGCCAATTTCCTCGATCACTAAAATTTTTCCATGGGGTTTAATAAAGCTTGGAGTGCCTATTAAATGTGTCAATAAGGAAAGATTTCCGCCAATTAATTCTCCTTGAACCTCGCCTAAAATATTGGCGGGATGAGGTTTACATGTGTAGTTGGCGTGTCCATTAAACAGCAATCCGTTCAATGCTTCTAGAGAAAATTCTCCTCCTTTTTGGCAAAAATTATTAGGCATTGGTCCATGAATTCCAGCAACGCCTAATGAATCAATGTGCAACAATAATGCGGTAATGTCTGAAAAGCCCACAATCCATTTGGGATTTTGGATAAATTGGGAAAAATCTAAATCGTCCAATAATCGGCTAGAACCATAACCCCCTCTGATTGGGAAAATGGCTTTAATTTCTGGATTATCTAGCGCTTTTTGTAAGTCGCTTAAGCGTTCTGCATCGGTGCCTCCAAAACCAAAATGTTGGGATAAATAATGCTCCCCTCTAACGACACGTAATCCCCATTTTTCAAGTACTTCTATTCCTTTTTCCCAGGCATTTGAGTTGGTATGTGATGCAGGGGATAAAACAGAGACAAGATCACCAGAAGTTAATAATGGGGGAATTAACATACATTTTATTTATCTGGTAAATATCTACGTTTTTTTTTCATAGCCAAGGCCTAAATTTCATTTTTTACAAAAAAAATCAGTTTGAAAGTTCATCCTTGTTACCATCTGCACCGGCATTGGGTGTAGGATTTGGTCTACATGATTATGGGCTATTGATGTTATCGAATGAACTCCCGATGGCAGCTAAAATAGAATTAATGAATGGGATATCCGAAATCCAACTACTGCAATTCCACAATTTCATTTTATTTATTTGTGGATCGATGATTCAAATGGTTTCATTAAAGAAAAATCACTTCCTTAACTACCTCGTTGTCAGCTGATTTATTGATTAACTCGATCATTTTTTGTTTGGCCATCATCAATTCTTTCTTGAGTGGGGCGGAATCGATTTGAAGAAATAGTTTATGATTGGTGACATACACTTTTTGCGTTCTAGCAGCGATCGGCTTGCCCATAATCAGCTCCCAGTTGGCCGACACATAGGTCTCGTCAAATTTTCCTTGCAGTTTATATATTTTAAGGAGGGATTCAATGGCTTCTTTCAGGGAGGAGCTATCGCTTTTTCTTGAAGATGCTTTTGGGCTTTTTTTGTAAAAAGGAGAATCCATGTGTTGACTAAATTGAAGTCTAAATTAATAATTAGCCGATAATTTCTACCAAATTCAGGTTTTTTTAATTTTTTTTTAATTTTTTTTCAAATTCTTAATCCCAAAAAAGTACTCTATAATCGATGCTATTTCACGGAAAATATTAAGATAGTACAATAGGCATTATGGGCATGAAAAAAAAATCATCTTAATATAACCTAAACCATGTTAAAATTAAATTAGAATTACATTACTTTTGCTTTCACTGAAAATACCAAGGAAGCGCTAACTATGAAAACTACGCGACTTGTGTTTTTTGAAAGTGTTATGTAAACTATTAATTTTTTAACCCCAAATTTACCAAACTAATGAGTACACAACAACCAAAGCCAGCTGCTAAGCCAGCTGCAACTGAAAAAAAATCTGGCGGTATTTCTGCAGGTTTAATTTTAATTATTTTATTTGTTATTTCCATTGCTATTTTCACATTTGTGATGGGAGATGGGTCACACTTTGAGGGTGGAACAAATGAAGGTCATCCACTTCCAGGCGATTACTTTGGTATCGTTTACAAGGGTGGTGTCATTGTACCAGTTTTGATCACATGTTTCTTGACGGCATTAACATTTTCAATTGAGCGTTTATTGACTATTGGAAAAGCAAAAGGAACGGGTGATGTAAATGCATTTGTTCGTTCGATTCAAGCATCTTTGGATAAGGATGATACTGAAGCTGCAATCGCTGCATGTAACAAGCAAAAAGGATCTGTTGGAAACGTAACACTTTCTGCAGTGAAAAAGTACAAGCAATTAACGGGTGACAAGTCCTTAGATAAGGAGCAAAAATTAGCTTCTTTAAGCAAAGAAGTTGAGGAAGCTACTTCTTTAGAGTTGCCAATGTTAGAGAAAAACTTAACGATCATCGCTACATTAGCTTCGGTGTCTACGTTAATTGGTCTTTTAGGAACGGTAATCGGTATGATTAAGGCGTTCTCTGCTTTAGGAAATTCAGGTGGATCTACTGATTCAACAGCATTAGCGAATGGTATCTCTGAGGCGCTTGTAAATACAGCGTTAGGAATTGGTACTTCAGCGATCTGTATCATTGCATATAACTTATTTACATCTAAAATTGATGAATTGACTTATTGCATTGATGAGATTGGTTTGAGCGTTAACCAAAATTATGCTACGCATCATAATTAATATTTGAACCTTTTGGGCGAAAGCCTACTTTAAATTATTTTTCACAGTTCAAATTATTAATTGTTATGCCAAAAGTTAAAGCCAAACGACAAAGTGTATCACTCGATATGACAGCGATGTGTGACGTGGCTTTCCTTTTGTTGACGTTCTTCATGTTAACCGCGAAGTTTCGTCCTGAGGAGGCAGTTACCATAGTTCCACCATCTTCTATTTCAGAGAAGCCTCTGAATGCGAAAGATGGTATGCTGACTATAAGTGTATCGAATGAGGGTGGTGTTTATTTGGCATCTGACGATCAATTAGGTAGGGAGTTTATGTTAGAGCGCATGGCTAGTCGCTATGGAGTTGCTGTAACAGCTGAGATGAAGAAGAATTATATGGCTTCTGAAATTGTAGGCTACCCTGCTGGTGCGATGCGTCAAGTGTTGAATATGAAACCAGCAGATGCGAAAAAAATGATAAAAGGTATTCCGATCGATTCAGCAAATAATGAGCTGTCATATTGGGTAGGATATGCTAAATTATCAAATCCAAATCTGAAGATTGCGATCAAAGGAGATCAGAATTCTAATTATGACGTTTTCAGTGATATCATTGGTACTTTGCAAGCGCAAAATATTAATATATTCCAATTGATTACATCTCCTGAAGGAAAACCGAAATAAGTATTCATTATTAATTAGATTAAGAAATGGCAGAAATAGATAGCTCCGGTGGGGGTAAGAAAGGCGGAGGGAAGAAGCGAAGTAAAAAAATGTCAACCAAAATTGACATGACACCGATGGTGGACTTGGGCTTCTTGCTAATCACTTTCTTTATGTTAACGACTACGTTAGCTAAACCCGTGACCATGCAATTAAACATGCCTGATAAGACGGATACAAAGGAAACGTCACCAGTTAAATTGTCTGAGACCTTAACGGTCATTCCAGATGAGTTTAAGGTGTATTATTACCAAGGTATCCCGACTGAAGCAGGTACTAAATTAGAGGTGACTGATTATTCTGAAACAGGTATTCGTAAGGTAATTGCGGATTTGAAGAAGAAGATTGGGAACAATTTTACGCTCGTTATTAAACCAACGAAAAAAGCAAAATACCGTAATATGGTAGATATGCTTGATGAATGTGCGATTACTGGAAATAAGCGTTATGCCTTATTAGAGATTGATCCAGCATCGGAGGATTTAATTAAACGTTCAGGTAAATAAAATGGCGACAGCCTATTTAATAAATTTTTAAATTAAGAAATACTATGTCACAAGTAATAAGCCAAGATGCTACATTGGATGACATTATCTTTAAAGAGAAGAACCGAGAATTTGGTGCTTTCTTGCTAAGGACAACCTATCCAAAGGTTATCAAACGGTCGGTATTACTAGGCTCTGCTCTCTTCGTAGGTGCATTGTTGATTGCAGCATTCTGGAAACAGTTGACAGCAAACCTCACTACCAAAGAAGAAATCACAGCTGAAGTAATGAAATTAGACGCGCCACCTCCACCCAAAAAGGTAGAGTTGCCGCCGCCGCCACCGCCGCCACCACCCAAAGAAATCCCTAAGGTAACAACGACTAAGTTTTTACCTCCTGAGATTAAGCATGATGAAGAGGTTACAAAACCTGAGCCGCCACCAGAGGAGGTAAAAGGAAATACAGCTTCAGAAACTGTGAAGGGTGAAACGGAAAATTTCGAACCACCTGTTGATCCAGATGCGAAAGGTTCAGCTCCAGTAGAGCCGCCTAAGCCAGCAGAAGATGAAATCTTTACTGCAGTGGAGCAACAAGCTGAATTCCCTGGTGGACCTCGTGCCTTTGGTGCGTTCCTTCAGAGAAATTTAAAATACCCATCAGCTGCTCAGCGCGCAAACGTAGGCGGTAAAGTATATGTTCAGTTCGTCGTTAATACGGATGGAACGATACAAGATGTTCAGGTTTTGAAATCAGTAGGATTCGGTTGCGATGAGGAAGCGATTCGCGTGATTAAATCAGTACCTAAATGGAATCCAGGCAAGCAGTCTGGCCGTGCAGTACGTTCAAGATTTACTCAGCCGATTACCTTCGTATTATCTGAATAAGATTTAATTTATTTCTTTCAGACCTGCTAAATTTGTTTTTGGCAGGTCTGATTGTTTTTAACATTCATGATGAAATTGTCAGCTGCAGAAATAATTAATGTTTTGTTTCGGGTAATCGCTGCCCTAGCTTATTGTTTGTTAGGTGTATATGTGGCGTTTTGGTCGGAGGCCCAACTAGGAATTTGGTTTGGGGTGTCCATTAATTTTTACCTGGGATCCTTGTTTTTGGCCTATGGTTTTTTTAGATTTTGGAGAGCATATTTGTATTATAAAGAATTAAAAGAAGATGAATATGGCGAATACGGTTCGTAATTTAGTAGGAACATTTGTCCTTTCATGCATCCTATTTTCATGCTCTTTATTCAGTAAAAAAGAGGACATGAAGGATGGCCCAGCGCAAGGAGAAATTTCAATCGCGGTAGATGAGTCTTTTCAACTTGTATTAAAAGCTGAAAAAAATGCCTTTGAAAACAATTATCATTTTGCTCATATTAATTTGAAATTCACGCCTGAAAATGAAGCGGTAGCTGATTTGTTGAATGAGAAAGTTCGGTCTATTGTAGTGTCTAGGGAGCTTACCTCAAAAGAAAAGGAAATTTTTACACGTGAAAAAATTACCTATCGGAGTTTTCCATTTGCAGCCGATGGAATTGCGCTACTAACGAATAAGCAAAATACCGATACTTTAATTAGCTTACCGGTGTTGAAAGATTTATTAACAGGAAGGATTTCCAATTGGAATAAAATAGGTGCTCGTTCTGTTTCCGGAGAAATTTTATTGGTGGTTGACAAAGCAAATTCAAGCAACATTAAATTTCTAATCGACAAATTAGGCATTTCTGCGAACCAGAAATTATCCGTTTTTGCGGCTGGTTCTAATCCTGCTGTTATTGAGTATGTTAAAAATCATGCGAATGCTTTAGGAATTATTGGATCTAATTGGATTAGTGATGGGGACAATCCCACTTCTTTAGGATTTATTAAATCCATTCATGTGATGTCAGTAGCTGAAAAAGAAGGGATGTCCCAAGATAAATATTCGCAACCTTTTGGATATAATTTGGCATTAAAAACCTATCCTTTACGCCGAGAAATTAAGTTGATTTTGAAGGAATCACATCTAGGTTTAGGAACGGGTTTTGTCAATTACGTTTGCGGCGAGATGGGCCAGCTCATTGTTTTGAAAGCTGGGTTAATTCCTTTGACCCGACCTATCACGATTCGAACGTATCAAATTAACCAATAAGAAAGAATTTGTTTCTTTAATTGACAAAATCTAAATTTTTATAATTAATTTTGTCATTCGATTTTAATAAAACTTTTAGATTAAATTATTGAACTTTTTGATGTTCTAAGTACTAAAAAAATTATTTTAGCAAAAAATTAATAATACAATGATGAAATTTAAATCATGGATATTGGGTTTAGGATTATTAATATCCAACGTAGCATTTAGTCAAACGGTACAAGACGGTTTTCGTTTTTTAGACCGACATCAGCCAAGTAGGGCTAAACAAGTTTTTGAAGGACTTGTGGCGTCTGCTCCTACAGGTGAAAATTACTTTAATTTAGGTTTATACTATTTGCATTTACGCGATTGGGATAATGCCAAAACTAGTTTTGAAAAAGGGAAAGCTGCAGATCCTAAAAACCCTTTAAATCAAGTCGGCTTAGCTTCTATCTTAGTGGGGCAAAATAATGTTTCTGCTGCTAAAGTGGAATTTGATAAAATAATCGCAGATACCAAATCAAAAAATATTGATGTTTTATATCGCATTGCTGAGGCTTATTCCATGTATTATATTTTAGGAAAAGAGGAAAGCTTTAACGCGAATAATAATGATCCAGGTGAAGCTATACGTTTAATTGATGTAATTCAAGAGCGTATGCTAAAGGACAAAAAGTTACCTGCGCCTGAGCATTACATTGTAAAAGGAGACGCGTTTTTAATTAAGAACGATGGAGGAAATGCGGTGACAGCTTATGAAGCTGCTATTGCTCAAGATCCACGCAACGTAAAAGCTAAGGTTAAAATTGGTACTGTTTATTTGAGAGGAAAAAATTATAAAGAAACACAAGCACGATACAAGGAGGCTTTGGACTTAGATTCAAATTATGCTCCAGGTCATCGTCGTTATGGTGAGTACTTGATTATTGGTGGTCAGTACAAAAATGCTTCAAGGTATTTTAGAAAGTACATTGAAAAAGCAGAAGCTACTCCAGAGGTAACGATGGAAACAGCCAAATTGCTTTTCCTTTCTAAGGATTATGATGGAGCGATGAAATATACGGATGAGGCTGATAAGCGTGGAGTTCGTGATAATGATATTTACCGTATGCGTGGGTATTCACGCGTTGAAATGGGTAATTTCCAACAAGGCATCGACAATTTGGATGAGATGGTTAAAAAAGGTGTTAAGCCTTACTTTATGGATGATTTATACTTCGGTAAAGGATATCAGGGGTTAGGTAAGGATTCTTTAGCTATTGCTTACATGGAAAAGGCGGCACCTTTAGATACCAATAACAATGTTTATACGTTAATTCATGACATTCGATATAAGCAAAAAAGATACTTAGAGGCTTCTGTTGCCGGGATTAAATCCATTGATTGGAAAGTGAAAAGAGCTCAAACAGTTGGGTCAGGAGATTATTTTAAAGTGGCTATGGATTTATATTTAACGGCTGCCTATATCAACAAAGCAGATACGATTGGCCGACCAGCTATGGCGATGCGCGCTGATTCTATGTTTGCCAAGTCGATTTCAGTGAATGATAAATGGCCTCCATTTTACATTAACCGTGCACGTGCCAATAACTTTATTGATTATGATGGAACGAAATGGTTAGGCGCTCCTTACTATGAAAAATTTATTGCGGTGGTAGATCAGTTAAAAGCTGAAAAAAACACACAATACAAAGAAGATAAGAATCAATTATTTGAGGCATATAAGTTTTTAGGAGGATATCATTTGTCTGTAACTAAGGATGAGGCTAAAGTGAAGGAGTTGTTCACGAAAGCTCAGGAGATTAAAGCAGATGATCCTGATATAAAAGCATATTTTAACCCAGCACCGCCAGCAGCAGCTGCCCCTGCTGCGGCTCCCAAGAAATAAGATTAAAGCTGCTCATTGAGCAGCTTTTTTTAATCATAAACATATTTTATGTCTTACGCATTAATCACTGGAGCGAGTAAAGGGATTGGAAAAGAAATCGCCAATGAACTGGCTTCGCGTGGGTATGATTTATTGATAGTCGCTCGAAATTCCTATGAACTCCAACAAGTTAAAGAGTCCATTGAAAAAAAATATTCAAATACGGTTGACTACCTAGTCGCGGATTTAAGCGAACAAGGGTCAGTGAGTCGTATGTATCAGTGGGTTTTGGAAAAGCAAGTGGATTTGCGAATTCTTGTCAATAACGCTGGATATGGGTTAGTGGGAGAATTTGAATCGTATTCCTTTGTTGAAAGCCAAAAAATGATGCAGGTAAATATGAATGCTTTGGTAGAATCATGCCACGCATTTTATCCCATGCTCATGGGAAAGGGGCAGGCTTATGTGCTAAATATTGCTAGTTCATCTGCTTATCAAGCAATCCCATTGATGTGTTTATATGCTGCATCTAAAGCATTTGTTTTACATTTTTCTCGTGGCTTGTTTCACGAATGGAAAGAGAAAGGGATTTCAGTGACGGCTATCAGTCCAGGTGCAACAACATCATCTTTTAATGATCGGGCCAATTTACCAGACAAAGCCAGAAATGCAGCCAAAAAAGTAACCATGACGGCAGAGTCCGTAGCTAAAATTGCGGTAGATGGGATGTTTGCAAAAAAACCAGAAGTTATCACCGGATTCATTAATAAGTTAGGTGCATTTTTAGCTTGGGTGGCTCCAAAATCAATCAGCGAAAAAATAGCCAAAGGGATATATGAGTAGATATTGCCTATGGAAATTACAAGGCTTTCATTATTTTCTGAATATATAGGTCAATTACACCCACTATTGATACACTTTCCCATTGGAATACTTCTAATGGCTGTGGCTCTACAATTTTTTCAAATTTTTTCAAAAAAGGATTTTAATTCTTCTATTTCTTTACTTGTATTGATTGGCAGTATTTTCGCAGGCCTTTCTTGTCTGGCTGGTTGGCTTTTAGCTTCAACCGGTGATTACAATGATGAGATTGTTTTTTTTCATCGTTGGTCTGGTATCGCCACCTTTTTCTTAGCCCTCACTTCCTATTTTTGGATTCGTTATCGGAATTATCTGTTCACGGGTTTATTGATTTTAATTATTGTCACTGGGCATTATGGATCCATTTTAACGTATGGGGAAGGATATTTTATAAAGCCAAAGATAGATTCAACAGTCATCATTTCAGCGAAAAATAGGCGCTCATTAAAAATAGAAAAAGTTCAGGGGGAAACAACCCAGTATTTTTATCCTTATGAAGATCAAATTGTTCCTATCTTAAAATCTAAGTGTTATTCATGCCATTCCATTCAAAAGAAGAAGGGTGGGCTCCGTTTAGATTCTGAGTTTTTTATTCGCAAGGGTGGTAAACATGGTCGCATAATGATGAGTGGAAATGCGCTGAAAAGTCATTTATATACTTATTTGATATTGCCTGAGGATGATGACCTTCATATGCCGCCAACAGGCAAAAGGCAATTAACCCGAATGGAAATACAGTTAATTGAGCAATGGATTTCCTCAGGTGCTCCATTTGGCGAGGTTGAACAAAAAATGGTTTTAGCGTCCAATGATTTGACCAGCAGTGCGATTGACTTACCCAATTCAGATCTGATTCCTGCAGAAAAACAAATGGATATAGCACCCCTTAGTCCAACTGACAATCTAGTTTTAGATAAGTTGAAAGACGCAAAAATTAGCATCGTTTATTCAGGGGCAAAGAACGAAAGGATTAGTTTGAATTTCATTAATGTCAAATCTGATTTTAATGCTTTGTTGGCCCAATCGAAATCTATTAAGACACATGTGACAGAATTGAAATTAAATGATTCTGATCAAATTGATTTTTCTGCAATTCGAGATTTTTCAAACCTAAGAATTTTAAATTTAGGTCATACTAATTTGAAAGATGATGATGTAGAAAATTTTCAAGGCTTAGGCCAACTCGAGCAATTGAACCTTTATGGGACTAAAATTACGGATGCAGGTTTAATGAAGTTGGCGGAATGTCAATATTTAAAAGTTTTATATCTTTGGGATACAAAGGTTTCTGCCATTGGAATAAATGAGTTAAAAAAGAAGAGGCCAAAATTAAAGATTGAATCGGGCCAATTTACTTTTAAATTAGCAGATACAATTTCACCTAAACGTCTAGATCCAAATAAATGAAGCTCCCCATAGTGCAAATTTTATGTGCTTGTTTATTCCTGTCCTTCGGCTTCAAGGAAAAAGATGCGATGCCCAAAGGGGTGGCGTTCGAATTAAAAAATTTACCTAACGAAATTGATTTTAATATTCACGTCAAGCCTATTTTATCTGATAAATGCTTTGCTTGCCATGGCCCAGATAAAGCAAAACAAAAAGCTGGATTGCGCTTAGATTTGCCTGAAGGTGCATTTTCTCGTTTGCCAGAAAGCCCTGGCAAATTTGCCATTGTACCTGGAAATCTGGGAAAAAGTGAAATGGTTAAGCGCATACTATCCGAAGATCCCAGTTATAAAATGCCTACTCCCAAATCTCATTTAGAGTTAAGTGCTAGGGAAAAGGCTGTCTTGATTAAGTGGATTCAAAATGGGGCGGAATATAAACCACATTGGGCTTTTGTGGCTCCCATTAAGAAGGAAATTCCTGCTGCTACGATTGAAAATAACCCGATTGATTATTTTATTTCAAATGCATTAGCTTCAAAAAATTTAAATTTCACAGCGTCTGCTTCTCGGAATTTTTTATTGCGTCGCTTATCATTTGACTTAACGGGCTTGCCTCCTACGGTGGATGAGATTGAATTTTTCAAAAATGATGCTCGGCCTAACGCCTATGAAATCCAAGTAGATCGCTTGTTGGCCTCGCCCCATTTTGGTGAAAAATTAGCCGCCGAATGGCTGGACTTAGCTCGGTTTGCGGATTCTCATGGCTATACCATTGACCGAATTAGAGACATGTCCCCTTATCGGGATTGGGTGATCCGAGCGTTTAACAAAAACATGCCCTATGATCAATTTATTCATTGGCAGTTGGCCGGCGACCTAATGCCAAATCCCACCAAAGACATGCGGATCGCGACGGCATTTAATCGAAATCACCAACAAAACACGGAGGGGGGAATCGTTGAAGAGGAGTTTCAAACCGAATATGTGATGGACCGTGCCAATACTTTCGGAGATGCATTTTTAGCTTTAACGACGGGTTGCGCGAGATGCCATGATCATAAATATGATCCTATTTCTCAGAAAAATTATTACCAGTTATTTAGTTTTTTTAATAATGTGAAGGAAGCAGGTCAAATTTCATATAATGATGATATGCCTACGCCAACTATGTTATTGCCGACGGACAAGCAGCAAGCGATCATGGATTTTATTCAAGCTAAAATTAAAACGACGGAGGAAAAATTGCAGCAAGTGAAATCGTCAGGTTTTGATGCTTGGTCGAAGGGTGAAGGGCCAACTGTATTGAAAAAGCAAAGTATTCCACAAAATGGCTTAGTCGCCTATTATGATTTTGAGTCTACTTTGACCAACAAAAAAAATGAAAAGGAAATAGGTGTTCTGAAGCATGAGTCTGGGAAGACGGGGGATATTCCTCAGTTTTTGGAGGGTCATTCTGGGAAGGCTTTGGCGTTTGACGGAGATGTTTATTGTGACTTTAACCGGGTGGGAGTATTCAGAAAATCAGAACCTTTTTCGATTGGAATTTGGGTCAATATTCCTAAAAATTTAAAGGAAGGTGTAATTTTTCATAAAAGTAATGCAGAGCGTTTGTACAACTTTAAAGGCTTCCATGTATATCTAAAAAATAATTCGTTGGAAGTGATGATGGCACATTCAGCTCCATCCAACGCCATTACAAAAATCACTAAAAATGATATTCCACGGGATCGATGGGTTCAATTGACACTGACCTATGATGGTTCTTCTCAAGCCAAAGGATTAAAATTATACATCGATGGAACTGAGCCGGCCATGGAAACTACCATGGATCAGCTGTATAAGGATATTATATTTTATTCAAAACAGGAACCTGGTTTGCAAATTGGCGGTTGGTGGCGTGGCTTAGGATTTAAGGGTGGTCGTGCGGATGATGTGCTTGTGTACAATCGAGAATTAAGGCCTTATGAGGTAATGCTAATTGCCAATAAAAATTCGTCCGAAAATACTTTTAAGGACCCTAATCATGTATTTGATTATTACGTGACCAATGTAGATTCTTTGTATTTGAAGGTAAAAAATGAGTTAAGGAATTTACGAACGGCCTATACAGATTCGACAGAATCGATTCAGGAGTTAATGGTCATGCAAGAAATGCCAAAACCTAAGAAGGCAAATGTTTTATTAAGGGGTCTGTATGATGCACCTGGAGAGGAAGTATTTCCCAATACCCCTGAAAAAATATTTCCGTACCCTGCAAATTTGCCTAAAAACCGCTTGGGTCTAGCCAATTGGTTAACGGATAGTCGAAATCCGTTGACATCACGTGTGGCGGTCAATCGAATTTGGCAAAATTTATTTGGCATCGGTATTGTAAAAACGGCTGAGGATTTTGGAAATCAGGGCGAGATGCCTTTCCACCCTGAATTATTAGATTGGTTGGCCGTCAATTTCAGAGAAACAGGTTGGGATGTTAAAAAATTAATTAAGTCGATGGTGATGTCCAAGACGTACCAACAAGATTCCAAGGCTTCTCCTGAATTAATGGAACGCGACCCAGAAAACCGGATGCTTGCTCGAGGCCCATCTGCGCGCTTGACCGCAGAAATGATTCGCGATAATGCATTGGTTGCGAGTGATTTGATTAACCGAGAGATCGGAGGGAAAAGCATGTATCCATATCAGCCAGAGGGTTTATGGGAAATAAATAGCCATAAATATAAGCAAGATACAACACAGGCCATTTATAAGCGAAGTTTGTATGTAGTAGTTAAACGTTCGGTTCCAAATCCCATGATGTCGACTTTCGATGCCACATCACGAAGTTCGTGTTTGGTACGACGCCAAAAAACGAACACACCGCTTCAGGCTTTGGTGGTTCTAAATGATCCAACATTCTTGGAGGCCTCAAAGCAAATGGGGGTCAGGATGTCAAAACAAAGTAATATAAATGCATCCATTAAAGACGCATATGTGAGGTTGACCGGCCGAGAACCTCAAGAAGGAGAAATTAATATTTTAGTCGAGTTGCAAAAAATCGAATGGGCTAAATTTAAAAAAGCGCCAGAGAAGACAAAGGGTTGGTTATCCGCGGGAATGTCAAAAATAGATTTGAAAGAAGTGGATCGGCCTTATGTCGCATCTTTAGCTGTGGTGGCAAATACCATCATGAATTCGGACGCTACGATTACGAAAAGATAAGAACATGGGGAATCATCACGAAGATAATTGTCGATTAAATCATCCAGATTTCCGTGCATTGAATCAGGGCTTGGACAGAAGAAATTTTCTTCAGAAGACTGCTATGGGTTTAGGTGCGGCCGCATTGCAAGTGTTAATGGGCGGCCAATCATTGCAAGCAAAATCCATACAAGATCAGATATTAGAATCGCTACCCAAAATTGCACCCAAGGCGAAGCGAGTAGTCTACTTATTTATGAGTGGGGGTCCTTCCCAATTTGAGACTTTCGACTACAAGCCTAATTTAAAAAATATGTTTGGTGAAGGCCTTCCTGATTCCGTTCGTAAAGGTCAAAGGCTAACAGGAATGAGTGCAAACCAAGCCGTTTTACCTATTGTTCCTTCCCTGTATAATTTCAAACAATATGGGCAGAACCAAACTTGGGTTAGTGAGTTATTGCCTTACACGGCTCAAGTAGCGGATGAATTGTGTGTGATTAAATCCATGTATACCGAGCAAATCAACCATGATCCTGCGATTACCTTTTTTCAAACGGGACATCAATTGCCAGGTAGACCATCCATCGGGTCTTGGTTGAGTTATGGTTTAGGCAGTGAAAATCAGAATTTACCTGCATTTATTGTGATGGTTTCTAAAAATGCTTCTAAGGACCAGCCGCTATATTCCCGATTGTGGGGAAATGGTTTTTTGCCTTCGGAGCATCAAGGAGTTCAATTTAGGTCCAGCAAGGATCCTGTTTTATACTTGAACAACCCGGAGGGTTATGACGGCGAAGACCGAAAGGAAATGCTTGAATATCTGAAGAAATTAAATCAGGCACAAAATCAAACTTGGGCTGACCCAGAAGTTGAAGCCAGGATTTCACAATATGAAATGGCCTTTCGCATGCAGACTTCGGTTCCTGAAGTGATGGATGTGAGCTCTGAATCAGATGAGGTTTTTGATCTTTATGGGCCAGGAAGTAGGGATAAGGGTACATTTGCGGCCAATTGTTTATTGGCCCGAAAATTACTAGAGAAAGATGTACGTTTTGTTCAATTATATCACCAAGGCTGGGATCATCATGACGCATTACCTAAAAATATAATTAATCAATGTAAGCAGACGGACCAAGCGACCGCTGCTTTGATCCAAGATTTAAAAAGGAGAGGTATGTTAGAAGATACCTTAGTGGTGTGGGGTGGAGAGTTTGGTCGGACCGTTTATTCCCAAGGCAAACTTTCAGCGAATGGCTATGGGAGAGATCATCATCCCAAATGCTTTAGTATGTGGATGGCTGGTGCTGGGGTAAAACCAGGTAGCTATGGCGAAACGGATGATTTTAGTTATAATATTGCAAAAGATCCAGTACACGTGCATGATTTTCATGCCACTATGTTACATCTATTGGGTATCAACCATGAGGAGTTAATTTTCAAATCGCAAGGAAGAAGGTTTAGGTTGACAGATGTTCACGGTAAAGTCGTGAAAGGTGTATTGACCTAATGGATTTATTGATTAATAATCAATAGTTTGTTCATTGTGACATTGGCAGAAATCATTTTAATAATATATTGTCCATTGGGGATTGAATGAATTTTAATTTTTATGGCGTCTTTCGAATTTTGGATGGGCCATGTTCCTAAAATAATTCCTCTTAAATCCGTCAACAGGATTTCGCCAGCACCTGTCTCTTTAAGAATTTCAATCGTCAATTGGTCCCCAATTATCGGATTGGGATAAATGGAAAAACCATTAAAGTTTTCGGGAATATTGAAAACCATTTTTTGAAATTCAGAGAAGCATGAAAGCAGGGGATTGGATGCTAAATCAAAATTTCGCTTAGCCCTTACTTGATGCAGACCATTAACAGCCATTTTCAAAATCGCGTTAGTGTCCACCATTTTTGATGGTCCCACAATCCATTGATAACTGTCAACGACATCGAAATTTCGTGCCTTAATAAAAAAGGTACCGTTTTTTTCTAAAATTGGCATAAGGGGTAATGTTCGTCCCAATATATATTGCTCAATACTCGGAATAGACCAGCATCCATATTCATTTCTAGTTTTTAAATGGTATTTGCCAGACTGAGTCACCTTTATTGAATCAGTCGTTTGCCCCGTATTCCATAAATATCCAAAAGCAGGGCTGGTCTTTAATGTGACAAAATCCCCAAGGCAAAATTGGTTCGACGGAAATGTTTTCGTGATAGGTTGTTTTTCAATAGGAAAGTAAAAGCTAGTGACTGGCTCGCTCGGCGGGGACCAACAATCTACCGAGTCTTGTATGGCGACTGTGTAGGTTTGTGGTATTTTTGAATAAATAAATGATTGCGTTTCGGAGTTAGACCATTTCCATGACTTTGCATTTTTTGTCGTCTGCAATAAGGTGGAATCTCCTCGGCAAAATCCTGCGTTTCTAATGGTCACTATTTGTGGCTTTGTGGGGGTGGGATGGATAATAATTTTAAGAGGATTTGACCATGCCGACCAGCATTTCCCATCCAACGTTATTTTAGATTTAAAAACCTCCACACCAGCTTTTTTCCCAACATAGAACAAATTTTTAGTCGTTTCGCCCATACTCCACAAATATCTGTTAGCATCATTTTTCATTGAAATGAGTAAAGAGTCATTTTGGCAAATGGCATTTTTGGGACTAAAAAGGAGAGGAGATTCCGGAGTTTTATGAACATCTATGATGACCTTTTCGCTTCGATAAAAACATCCTGCTTTGGAGATGATTGCTTGGTAAGTTCCTGCATTTGCAGCTTCTATGATGATCGGATTTTCACTATAGCTATGGCCTTCTTTTTCCCAAACATGAAATTGCGAATCCGATGAATAATTTAGTTTGATCTCGATGTTTTCATTTTCGCAAACGAAAGAGTCAAAGCTTGATTCCACTAAAAAATCAGGTCTTTTTAAGCCGGGTAAAACGACAAGCATTGGGTCTGCATATTCACCTTCGCAGCTAACGCTTATTTTTGTTTCATTAGGGCTATGAACTAGCAAATCTTGTTCAGGTGAGCGAAAATCAACTCCGCCATTTAAAAAATCATATTTTAATGGTACTGGACATCCCTCTACATGCAATAGATAGGATTCTTCTTCGCATCTTACTTGTGTCGAATATCGAAGGAATAGTTTTTCTTTTGGAAGAATTATTTCCTGTAAGTCATATAACTCAGGTTCTATGGATCCCGCCGCTGGCAAATCACTTGGCGGTTCACTAGGTATCGTTATTTCTTCTGAAATTATAGGTGCTGCAGGAGGTAAGCCAACAGGTGTTCCCAATACAGGAATAGTAGGAGCGGTGGGTTTCATGTTGGCTGGAATACTGACCCTGATGGCCGTTTTGGCACTTTCGCAATTGTTGACTTTTTGGGAAACCCAACGAACTAATTCAATCGCTGAGGTACCCGTATTAATAGGTACGGCTACGCTCAGGGTAGTTGCCGTGCTGATTGCTCTTATATCATTTTCGTTTAAGTACCAAATGTTATTTGTACCACCTGTCGCCTTGAAAATAATGCTACTTTCCAACAAGTTGGCCGTTGGCGTACCGGCATTGCTAGGTGCGGCTGGAACATTAAATGCTTGGGCGGATGTACCTAATGAAGGCAAACTTTCACAACCTAGTTTTAGGCAAGTAGCTTTATATATTTTTGGATTTAGATCGGTATGAGTAACAAAAATTTTAGCACCCGTTCCTATTTTATTTTCGTTTTCATCATACCATTGAGTCACATAGGGAGAACATCCGGTCGAATTAATCGAAATAGGAGCTCCTAGACAACCCGTATACAAAGTGGATGAATGAACAAGTTGGGGGCTTGATTTTATGTTTAAGGTTACCTCATTGGATGTTCGGGGGCATGAACTTACCTGATTTTCATTGTTCAGAGATCCTTCATTATCATTGTTTAAGGTGATGGAATATTGAATTCTAATTTTAAATCGTTGCCCTTGAAGTGAGCTTGGAGCATTTAAAATGGTTAAGTTTTTGGTTTGGCTTCCCTTAAAATTTGCGTCGTCGGAAAGGTCTGTAAAGTTGCCCCCATCTTTAGCCCGCGTCCATTGATAGGATATAGCCTTTGACGCACTAATTTCTTGCATTTGAACTTCTAAAACTCCTGTTCCTCTTTCACATATACTTGGATTTATAATCGAGGATATTTTTGTTAGGGTAATTTCAGCGGCTTGTGAATAAATAGTGCACGAATTTAACGTAACTTTAACTCGATATAAAGTACCCGTAGGGCTATTGGCATCACCGCTTGGGAATATTTGGTACGCATTTAAATTGGCTCCTGAAATGAGAGAATAATTTCCATCTTGAGGCCTTTTTCTTTCCCATTGATAGCTGGATCCTGCCGTGGCTTGGCATATCATTCGGATACTGTTGCCATCACAATCTGTCTGACTTTTAGGGTGCAGATTTAATGTGGGGCATTGGCCTAAAGCCAAAAAATCAAACAAAATAAAATAGAGTAAAAATGACAATTTCATCAGAACTTCCGGGTTTGAAGTCCTGAAATAAGTCAATAATTGGCCTCGAAATTTTGTTTTAAAATTTTGATCGAAAAATGATCAGCATGCTGATAAAAAAAAATACAAACCCTTGGCCAGCAAAGGTTTGTATTTTATCACTTACTTGGTTTTATATATCACATATTTTTACCGCTTGTTCCAAAGAAGCCATTTTATCTTCTCTTGCCGGTATAAATTCTTGACCTATAAACCCTTTGTATCCTGTATCGTAAATAGCCTTAATAATAGGGGCATAGTTTAATTCTTGCGTCTCATCTATTTCATGGCGGCCAGGAACGCCACCTGTATGGTAATGAGAAATATATTGATAGTTTTTCTTAATGGTGGCAATTACGTCGCCTTCCATAATTTGCATGTGGTAGATGTCATAGAGCAACTTAAACTTATTGGATCCAACCATCTCGCATAATACGGAACCCCACTCGGTATGATCACATTGATAATCCTTGTGATTTACCTTCGAGTTCAACAATTCCATGGATATCGTCACATCATGCTTTTCAGCTGTTTTCATGATTCGCTGAAGTCCTTTTTTGCAATTTAAAAGACCTTGCTCATCGCTAAGTCCATCTCTATTTCCGGAAAAAGCGATTAGGTTTTTCACACCTGCTTTGGCCGCACGAGGAATCAAATCCTCGTAAAACTCCACTAATTTATCGTGGTTTTGGATCTTATTAAAGAAATTGGGTAATCCCATTTTCTCCGGATATTTACCCCAGCCAATCGCCGCGGTCATATCATGTTTTTTCAAAATATCCCATTCATCCGGACCCGTTAATTCGATCGATGTAAGGCCAATTTTTTTAGCGTTTACTACAAGTTCTTCAAAAGGGATTTTATCATAACACCATCTGCAAGCAGAATGGTTGACTTTTCCTTTTAAATCGGCGCCCACTTGCTTGTCGGCCTCCTTAAAGCGGTGTTCCATCGAGGTGCCTAAAAAACCAATTCCAGCGAGTCCGGCTGAATTTTTCAATAGGTCTCTTCGACTCATGTCATTTTTCATAGGTTTAGTTTTATGTGTTTCTAATTTTAATTTTTCCAAATACCCAATAAAGTAGCTGTTTCAAGCGCCATTTTGGTATTATATTTTCGGGCAATTTTTTTATATCTAAATAGGTCAATAATCGTTCCAATTAATAGAAATCCTCCCGTAAAAAAATACAGAAGCCCAAGCCCAATTCGATCGGTGATAAATCGATGTAAACCAGCAAACCCTAAAAAACCGGCCAATATACAAATCAAGATAAGGCTAGTTTCTCTTCTCTTATTTAAATATACAGTCGCAAATTGCGCTTGTTGGCCTTCGTCCAATCCATCCAAAATTTCTTTTACCGAGCTTGATTCCTCAGCATCTAAATTAGAAAAAAGCGGAATCAAGTTTGAATTCATGTAGGGTTTTACTAAATATTGGAAAGTAATTTTAACACAAAATTTTCGCTTAAGCTAAATAACATGTTTGGAAAAATTCCTAAAAGAATTGTGATCACACCTAGCGAGTATAAACTGAGTATTTCTGTGAGCGTTAAATCGCTCATCGACCAATTTGTGTTTAGCGTATAGTGTTTTCCTAAATATACTTTTTGGAAGGTCCACAATAAATATCCCGCTCCCAATAAAATCCCCAATGCTCCTATAATCGAATAGATTGGATGTAATAAAGGGCTCGTGAATGCTCCCATCAAGCTGAAGAATTCGCCGATAAATCCTGAAAATCCGGGTAGGCCCAAGGAGGCGAAAATAGCTATTCCTGAGATGAGGGTGAAAACAGGCATTTTGCTGGCAAGGCCTGAATAACTGTCAATATCTCGGATGCCTGTTCGGCTATATAAAACACCTGCCATTAAAAATAACATGGATGATAAAATACCATGGGAGATTAATTGGAATATGGCGCCTTGCCAACCTTCTACATTAAAGGCTGCGATTCCCAACAACACAAATCCCATGTGTGAAATGGAAGAATAGGCGACTAGTTTTTTAATGTCCTTCATGGCTAAGGCATTGTATGCGCCATAAATAATGGAAAGCGCGCCTAATCCTGCTAAAATTTGAGCATTGCCCATCGCCTCTTTGGTGAAAAATGGGATAGCCATTCTAAGCCAACCATAAGCTCCAATTTTCAATAGAATTCCGGCTAATAGAACAGAAATAGGAGTAGGTGCTTCTACGTGGGCATCTGGAAGCCAAGTATGCAGCGGGACAAGGGGTAATTTAATCGCAAAACCCACAAATAACAGCCAGAATCCCCATTCTCTTCCGCTTAGGCCACTGAGCAACCAACCCGAATTTGGGCTGAAAATGCTTGTCGGCATGCAATTATTTACATCGCTCAAGGCTTGAATATCAAAGCTATGCACGATTTGTCTCATCGGAATTTCCTGCAAGGCTACTGATTTTTGAATGGCAATTAGCTCTTCGATCGTAAAACTTTGACCTTTTTGGACAGCACCCGTCAACAAGGCCGTTTCATAAGGGTCAATGTACGCGATGCTGATCCCCAGCATGATAATTAGGATGAAGAGAGATCCTACAAGGGTATAAATAAAAAATTTCAAGGAGGCATAATTTCGATTTGGTCCGCCCCAAATTCCAATTAAAAAATACATGGGCAATAGCATGAATTCGAAAAAAACATAAAATAGAAACATGTCTTTTGCTAAAAAACAGCCAATTAAAGACGCATTTAACAGCAATACCAATCCATAATAGGCATTAAATTTCTCTTTGATTTCGGTGGAATTCCATAAGGCTACGAAGGTAATCAGGGAAGTTAGTAATAATAATGGCAGGCTTAGTCCATCAACGCCTAACGAATATTTTGCGGTAAATTGGCCTAAACTGCCTAAAGATAAATGAATCCAATCCTTTGATTCCTGAAACTGAAAGGAGTTGGCATGTCTGTCAAATTTCGTGAATAAATAAACCAATAGGCTTATTTGAATTCCCGAAAAAACAATAGCAACGCTCCGAATGTATTTTTTAATCACCCCAAACCCTAAGAATATAGATCCCAATAATGGGATTAGAATTAGTAGTGATAATATAGATTCAATCATCCTCTTTGTAAAATTGTAAAAAGTAAAAATAGCCCAAATGTAACAAAAACCAATATCCAATAGCTTTGAACTTTTCCAGATTGCCAGCGACTTAAGCCGGCGCCCGCCATAGAACTAGCTTTTGCGATACCACCCACCAGAATTCCATCAACGATCCAGTGGTCAAGCCAAGCAATTAAATGCGCGATGATGACTTGCGCTCGGGCTAGGTTATTCACAAACCGATCATAAACTTCAACTTCCATCCAGCGTACCACTTTACTTTTGAAAAAGATTAATTTGAATAGGGAAGGCCAGAAAAACGATAAAAACTGAACATTCGTTTTAGGAATCCAATGCCTCGTCAAGTAGGTTAACAAGATTCCTGTGATCCAAGTTGACACCGTAATCCAAAGCCAAACGTCTGGCACTTGAAAGGACTGTAAATCGAAATAGCCTAAGAATTCAGATTCCTGGAAATGTAGCGGATTTAGGTTCACTAGCACGGAAAGGCTTAAAATAGCTAAAATGGCAATCGGGATTATTTGCAATCCGTGATTTTGTGCGCTTTCCCTAGGATTTTGTTCTCTAGAATTCCCTAAGAATATCAAATAGAAAAGTCGAGATGCATAGAAAGAAGTTAAGATCATACCCAGGCTTAAGGCACCTAAAAGTAGGTAGTAGTAAGTTGAAAAAGGGCTATTTTCAGCTGACATCCATAAAAATCCAGCGATATTTTCTTTCGTGTAAAATCCGGTGGTCAATGGGATTCCCATCAAGCCGGCACTGAAAATTAAAAAGGCGATGCAGGTAATGGGCATATGTTTCCTTAAACCACCCATGTGATTTAAGTTTTGATGATGGACAAAATGAATGATAGACCCTGCAGATAAAAATAACCCTGCTTTAAATATTCCGTGTACCCATAGGTGAAACATGGATGCGTCTGAACCCATTCCGATCCACATCAGTCCCAATTGGGATATCGTAGAATAGGCAAGGATTTTTTTAATGTCATTTTGGAAAATGGCCAAAATTCCTGCGGAAACAAGTGAAATAGCACCCACACAGGCCATCATGATATGCACTGATTCGCCAAAAAATGGGAATACTCGAATGCCTAAAAATACACCTGCGGCTACCATCGTTGCCGCATGAATTAATGCTGAAGCGGGTGTCGGTCCTTCCATGGCATCAGGCAACCAAGACATGAATGGAAATTGGGCCGATTTTCCCATCGCGCCAATGAACACTAATACACCTATCCAAAAGGGGGGATTGTCAAAGGCCATGGGGTCCATGGAAGAAAAATAGGTTGAATGGAAATGAGCACTGAGACTTATTAGACCCAAAATCAAGGCAATGTCGGCGAAGCGATTAATTAAAAATGCTTTTTTGGCCGCCCGAATGGCTTCAGGTTTTTGATGCCAAAAGCTAATTAATAAATAAGAAAAGGCACCTACCAATTCCCAAGAACCATAAAATAGGTAAATTTGGTCTGCAAAAATAAGGCAAATCATGGCGCCGACGAAGCCATGTAGATAGACATAATAACGGCCTAAATTAGCTTCCTTCTCCATGTAAGATTTGGAAAATACTTGGACAAATAAACTGACGATGCTGACCAACAGGGCGATGAGTTTGGCTGAGGAATTGATCCAAAAGCTAGCAATATAGGTTTCATGCCCCATGTGTATCCACGGGAAGCCTATTTTTAAATTTTGTCCCGAGAGGCTATAAATGAAAAAGCATGTAAGGACGGTAAAAATGAATGAGAGCGAAATAGAAATATTGGAAATGTATTTATTCGCTTTTTGGGCGAATAGTCCAACCAAAAGCGCTGAAATCCAAGGGAGTAGCAGGAGGCCGATAAATTGGAAATTTATTTCCACGTATTATTTTTTTTGCAAATATAAACTAATCTAGTGATTCTATAGAGAATTAGGCGCGATTATCCCCCACTAACGGGCGGAATTAAGGCAATTTCCATCGTTTCTTCCACCATAAATTCCGGTTTAGGGAAATGATGATCTACGGCAATTCTAAGGGAAGGCAAATTTTCTAATGCTGGATATCTTTTTTTGAGCGATTGCAATAATTGGCCTGAAGTCAATAAACCATCATTTTGATGCTCAATGGTTTCATTATTTAGCAAATCACGGCAAATTCCAAAGAGGAGAATTTTATAGTTTGGCATTCGATTGAGGTCAATTTTGTACCTTTGTTTTCTTGTACAAATATATTGGATAATTCACAAAGCTTAATGACTAATTTACCGCTTCTTTTTGACAATCATGGTCGAGAGATGAGTTATTTGCGTTTAGCCGTTACGGATCGTTGTAATTTAAGGTGTACCTATTGCATGCCGGCAGAGGGCATCACCTATTTACCGGAAAAGAAATTATTGTCTTGGGAGGAAATGCTCCGAATTGTTCATGTATTAAATCAGTTAGGGATTAGGAAAGTTCGTATTACAGGAGGAGAGCCCTTTGTTCGACCTGGATTGATGGATTTTTTACAGGAATTAGCCAAGATTGAAAACCTTGAAATTTGCCTGACGACCAACGGCGTTTTGCTCGAAAATCACCTGGATTCTTTGCTAAATTTAGGGATTAAGAACGTGAATTTAAGTTTGGATTCTCTGGATTCTGAGCGTTTTTTCAAAATTACCAGGCGCAATGATTTTGACCAAGTATATCAAAATTTGATGCGCATGATTGAGGCTAATTTCAAAGTAAAAATAAATGCGGTTGTCATGCATGGCATGAATGATAATGATATTTTGCCCTTGGTCAAATTTACGGAAAAGCATCCCGTTTCAGTTCGTTTTATCGAGGAGATGCCATTTAATGGATCGGGATTAGTGGAAGAGAAATTATTTTGGGATTATCGACGCATCCTTTCTCAAATAAAAACTGAATTTCCTCAGATAGAAGAAGTGCCGATGGCCTACGGTGAAACGTCAAAAAATTATCATGTTCCTGGTTTTATGGGCGATGTGGGAATTATAGCCGCATTTAGCAGGACTTTCTGTGGTTCTTGCAATCGAATTCGAGTGACCTCTTTAGGCCAAGTTAAAACCTGTTTATATGATGATGGTGTTTTTGATTTGAAGGAATATCTACGTTTAGGAGTTTCGGATGAAGATTTGAAAAATACTATGATCAAAATTTTTGGCGAGCGGCCAAAAGATGGTTTTGAAGCAGAAAATAATAGAAAAGGAGTTATTAACGAGTCTATGACTTCAATAGGAGGGTAAAATATGCGATCGGTTTCAGAATTAATTAATGGATTTAGTCGATTAAAGGTCTTAATTATAGGAGACTTAATGATCGATTCGTATACCTGGGGAAAGGTAAGTCGGATTTCTCCCGAAGCACCCGTTCCTGTCGTGAATGTTATTCGCCGGGAATCTCGCTTGGGCGGAGCTGGAAACGTAGTTTTAAATATTGCCAGTTTAGGAGCTACCGCTGTGATTTGTTCGGTGATTGGCGATGATGAGCCAGGAAGGGAATTGCAAAAAATAATTCTCGATGCTAATTTATCGACCGATGGATTGATTGTTGAGCCCGGTCGAATGACGACGGTGAAGGAAAGGATTATTGCGGGGTCCCAACAAGTTGTTCGGGTGGATTCAGAGACCGAAAATTCGATTTCGTTGTCGAGCCAACAAGCGTTATTGGCTCATATAAAAGATTCAATGTCTGACGTGGATGTCATTATTTTTGAAGATTATGACAAAGGAGTTTTAAGTGCAGAGTTGATTCAATCCGTCATTTCGATGGCCAAAGAAAATAATATTCCTACCGTAGTCGATCCCAAGCGCAAGAATTTCTTTGCTTACCAAGGTGCGACTTTGTTCAAACCTAATTTACACGAACTTAGAGATGGTTTAGGTTTAATGCCGACGGATTTTGATGCGGATCATTTAGCTGAAACGGTTCGGAAATTCAAAGTTTCCCAAGAGTTTAGCGGTGTATTTGTGACTTTGTCAGAGCGAGGCGTGTATATTGATTTTGAGAATGACCAACATTTAATTCCGGCTCACATTCGACAAATTTCAGATGTATCAGGTGCTGGCGATACAGTCATTTCTATCGCCGCTTGTGTCCTAGCCTTGGGCGGTTCTACAGAACAAATTGCCTCTTTAGCTAATTTAGGAGGAGGTTTGGTTTGCGAATCATTAGGCGTTGTTCCTATTGATTTAGCACTTTTAAGAAAAGAAGCAGGTCAATGGTAATTTTATCAGTTTACCGATCTTGAATATCAGTTTTTATTGCGCTTGTTTGGTCTGAAAACGATAGCTTTACTAACTTTCCAAAAGTTAGTAAAGCTTGAAATGGGGGTCTTAGATTCAGATTTTTTAACTCTTTTTACTTGATTAAATTTCACGAAAAATTTACCCAACCCACGCGGTAAATTCAATTTCCACTTTATATTGAGGTGCAATTAAAGCCGAAATTTCATAAATCCCTGTGGTAGGTTTTATGTCCTTAAAGAAATGAGCGTGTGCTCTTGCAATTTCTAGATTTTGAGAAATGTCTGTGGTGAAAATACGCGTTCTAACGACGTCTTTAAACGATGAGCCCGCTTCCTCTAAAACCACACCGATTCGCTCAATGATGTTAAAAGTTTGTGCATATAAATCATCTGCGCTTACCTTTTCTCCATCGATGATGGCTACCGTACCCGAAATTTCAAGAAGATTTCCTGTTTTAACCGCGCGGCAATAGCCAAAAGTGTCTTCGAATGGGGAACCTGAGGATATGTTTAATCTTTGTGACATGGTTTTTATGTTTTTTAGACGCAATTATCGCGGCTTTACGGTTTTTTTAAGACAAAGCTTGTTTTAAGATTTTTTTCCACAATTCAGGTTTGGCGTGACTAACCACTTCGCCAATAACGATGATGGCTGGATTATGAAGGTCTTCTTTTTTTGCCATATTTTCAAGTTCAGCTGCCGTTGAAATACCTATTCGCTGATTTGCCAAAGTGCCATTCTGAATGATGGCAGCAGAAATATCACCCTTGCCATAGGTTTGACATAGCTGTGCTATTTCGCCTAATTTATTCATACCCATCAGGATGACTAAAGTTGCGGTCGACTGAAGTCCCAGTTTTAAGTCCTCAGTTAAAGAACCGTCCGTTTTAGTGCCAGTCATGACCCAAAAACTTTCATTGATCCCACGAACGGTTAAAGGAATATCCGCACTTCCAGCTGCGGCGTAAGATGAACTAATGCCAGGAATGTAATTTGTCAACAAGCCAAAAGCTTTAGCATATTCAATTTCTTCTTGGCCTCTCCCAAAGACAAATGGATCCCCCCCTTTTAACCGTACTACATGGCCTAAAGCATACGCTTTTTCCACAATTAATGCATTGATGGCAGTCTGAGAATGACTTTCACCTGGTTTTTTTCCTACAAAAATTTTCTCACAAGTGGCCGAGCAATGTTCCAATAAAGAAGTATCAACCAACGCATCATATAACACAGCTTGCGCGGAGGCTATCGCTTTTATGGCCTTCAGTGTGATCAATTCCGGATCACCAGGTCCTGCTCCCACGACACTTAGTCGGGGCTGTGGCTCTAATTTTCTGAAATGAGTTAAATTTTTCATGCTTGAGTTTGGCGGTATGTGGTGGCAGCTGCTAAAAATCTTTCTGCCTCTGCTACATATTGATTGGCAAATGCTTCCGTCGGTTCTTGTTGGTTTATTTGTAAAACTAAAGCAGAAAACGTTTCCGCATCCACAGCAAATTCACCCTTCGACACAAAGTTTTCATCAAATTTATTGATCACTGCTGTTTGATTTGAAACAGTCACGCTCTTATCTAAAAGCAAGGCTTTGGCAGCCGAAATAAATACGGAATAAGCATGGTATATGGCATCGGCCCAACGTTTGTCCTCCAAAGCTGCAACGGTCCATTCGTATTTTTCTTGCGATTCAAAAAGTAGAGTTGCCACCAAATCGATCATAACACCGGCGCATTCTCCTACGCCAATTTCAGTGACAAAGTTTTCTGAGGCACCCCAATCAATAAAATCGTCTTGAACTAAATTGGATAAATCGGCCAATGGTTTAATCAACATATAAAAATGATTTTCGCCTAATCGATCATAATATTCATGGAAGTATTCCCCATCCTTTGCATTTTCTTCGTAATTATTCAAAACTATTCTCAGCACTTCTGGACCTCTTTTCGAAGGTACTTTAATCACTTTGTCTGCGATACGACCTTCTCCATTTCCTAATGTTGCTCCCCCTAAAAGTACTTGCAATGCCGGTAAAACCCGTTTGTCAGGAGCCTTTAACGATGAACCATGAAAACCGATCGATGCCATGCTATGCTGACCGCATGCGTTCATGCAACCCGAAATTTTAATTTTCATTTGGCTATCATGAATCAAAGCAGGGAACTCGTCATTGATCACTTGTTCTAATTTGGATGTGATATTGGTTGAATCCGAAATCGCCAAATTACACGTATCTGTTCCCGGACATGCGGTTATGTTGGCAATGGAATTTGCTCCTGGCGCGGCTAATTCATGCGCGGCCAACGTTTGGAATACATAAGGCAAGTTGGCTGTTGGCACGAATTTCAACAACAATCCTTGGTTGATCGTAATCCGAACATCGTCACCGATATAGCCTTTCAGCGCGTCGATTAAAGACCTTGACGTATCACTCGAAATATTTCCATTCAAAATACGCACATAAACGCCATGAAAACCTTTTTGTTTTTGCTCGAAAGTATTTGTGGCCAGCCAGGTTTTATAAACCTCTGTCGAAGGAATAGCCACATCCGACAATTGGGTCGGCTCGCTTACTTCCCATGCTGCTGCATCCGAAATGGGAAAGCTATGATTTTTTAGCGCTTTGGTTTCCGCTTGCACTAAGTTCATGAATTCTTCAAACCCAATTTTTTGAATTAAGAATTTCATACGTGCTTTGTGACGTGAATTACGTTCTCCATGACGGTCAAAAACACGAAGTACGGATTCTATAAATGGAATTACATGATCCTCAGCTAAGAATTCGTGTGCCGTATAGGCGAGCATGGGTTGCGCCCCAAGTCCACCACCGACGACCACTTTAAACCCTTTAAGCCCGTTGGCGATTTTTGGGATAAAACCCATGTCGTGTAAATAAGCTAAAGAGGTATCTTCATCCGTATTTGAGAAGGATATTTTTATTTTGCGTCCCATTTCTTGGCAAATAGGGTTACGCAAGAAATATCGGAATGCGGTGTCAGCGTGTGGGCTGACGTCAAAAAGTTCTTTGGGATCTATGCCAGAAGTGGGGGAGGCCGTAATGTTACGAACGGTATTTCCGCAGGCTTCACGCAACGTAATATCGTCTTGTTCTAATTTAGCCCAAAGTTCAGGTGTCCGGTCTAAAGAGACAAAGTGAATTTGGATGTCTTGTCGGGTCGTTAGATGTAAATTTCCCGTCGAGTATTCATCTGAAATATCCGCGATTCGTTTCCATTGGTGAAACTGAATTTTGCCATAAGGAAGCTTAATTCGGATCATCTGAACGCCTTGTTGGCGCTGCCCATAAACCCCTCTAGCCAACCGTAAGCTCCTAAATTTCTCCTCATGAATTTCGCCAGCCTTAAATTGAGCAATTTTTTTTGCCAAGTCTAGGATGTCCTTTTCAACGATTGGGTTTTCTATCTCAGTGCGGAAACTATGCATTTTTTTATCTTGTATTGTTGTTAAAGTCTATATAATATATAGAGTAGGTGCAAATCTACGAAATAACCTTTTATTGGCAAACAATTTTTATATTCGTTTTAAAATTAATTTAGGATGAAAAAAATATTGTTGAGTTTAATTGTTGCCATATCATTTAATGCGGTTTCTCAAAAGACAGCTTCCATAGTCCCAAGCGATCCTGATCCTCAGGGGGTCCAAGTAGTTAAAACGACACATGCGATCATCATCGGAGGTAAGACGATTCAGTACACGGCTTTTACTGGATACATGCACATGAAGCAGGATACCGGTAAAGTATTGTCCAAAATCTTTTTTACCTATTATCAAAAAGAAGGGGAGGATGCGGGAAAGAGGCCTGTAACATTTACGTTCAATGGGGGGCCGGGTTCAGCGTCATTGTGGTTGCACATGGGAGGCGTGGGTCCTAAAAGAGTTCTTTTGAAAGATGATGGTTCGGCGACTGCTGCGCCTTATACCTATATTCCTAATGAATTTTCTTGGTTAGATAAAACGGATTTGGTGTTTATTGACCCCGTATCTACTGGATATTCACGGACGGTCAATGGCGAAAAGGAGAGTAATTACCATGGCTATGTGGAGGATATCACTTCAGTAGGGGCATTTGTGAGAAACTTTTTAAGCCGGTATGATCGTTGGGCTTCTCCCAAATTCCTAGCTGGTGAGTCTTATGGAACCACGCGTGCGGCAGGATTATCCAAGTATTTACAGGATACGCATCGAATTTATATCAATGGGGTTATCTTAATTTCGGCGGTATTGAATTTTGGAACGAATAATTATGACATTGGAAATGACTTGCCGAGGGCTTTATACATTCCATCTTACACCGCTGCGGCTTGGTATCACAAGAAATTGGCCCCCGCTTTATTGGCCCGTCCCATTGCCGACGTCTTGAAAGAATCTGAGGCATGGACGATTGGGGAATATGCATCTGCATTAATCAAAGGAGGTTGGATGTCTGCCAAAGAAAAAGATGCCATCGCGGAGAAAATGGCCTATTGGACCGGACTTAGCAAAGAACTTTGTTTACAGGCGAATTTGCGTGTGGATGAAAACCGATTTTATAAAGCCTTACGTCGTGGGGATGGTTTGTCGGTCGGCCGATTAGACGCTCGGTTTACGGGGCGTGACTTTGATGATGCGGGCGAATATGTCGACTTTGATCCATCATTTGCCAACATTGACGGTCCGTTTACCGCGACGATCAATGATTATTTGTCCAAAGAACTGAAGTTTAAGGAAGAGAAGGGATATAATGTATTTGGCAACGTATATCCTTGGTCTTATAAGAATGTGCAAAATAAGTACTTAAATGTGGCGGAGAGTTTGCGTGATGCGATGGCCAAAAACCCTAATTTGAAAGTGTATTTAGGTTGTGGCTATTATGATTTTGCTACCCCTTATTTTACGGCTTTGTATGATGTGGAACATATGTTTTTGCGTCCTGAGCAAAGAGCGCGTGTAGATATAAAGTTCTATGAATCCGGACATATGTATTACATACACAAGCCAAGTTTGATTCAATTTAAAAAGGACATTGATTCCTTTTTCGATTCTTCAAAATAAATTCTTAGCTTTGCCATCCCATTCAGAGGGGTGTCCGAGTGGTTTAAGGAGCACGCTTGGAAAGCGTGTGTAGGTCTCAAGCTTACCGAGGGTTCGAATCCCTTCCCCTCTACAAAGCCTTTCAGCGTGAGCTGAAAGGCTTTTTTATTGGGCGGAAGTGAATTCCGCTAGCGAGATTGAACGAACGCCCATTAAAAAAGCCACGGTTCGCAGCGCGAACAGTGGCAGGCTTTGTGCTAGATGCCCCGCGGGCTGATAGCGAAACAGAGTGGAGCTGTCACCCCCGAACTTTGAGTATCAAGCGAATGGTGTTAGGCTATTTGCTAGATGCCCCGCGGGCTGACAGCGAAACAGAGTGGAGCTGTCACTCCCGAACGTTGAGTATCAAGCGAATAAAATGAAGCTGTCAATCCCCGCTCTACAGAAAAAAAGGAGATCAAATTTGATCTCCTTTTTTATTTAATTTATTTTTCTTCGCTTACTGCTTGAATCAAGGCTTTGATATATCCGTAGCAAAATGAAAATGCTTGATTACCTTTTAAATCATCATGATGGTGAGGTACGTGATCCGGCATAACCATTCCTGAAAATCCTACATCTCTTAAGGCCCTTACGACTTTAAGAAAATTCATATCACCATTATCTGGGTATACTTCTTGGAAGTTATTAAACCCTCCCTTTATATTTCTTAAATGGACGTTGAAAATCTGATTGCGCTCACCTACCCATTTTATGATCGGGAAAATTTCGTTTGCTGGATCATTTAATCCCTCGGCGATGGATCCTATGCAAAAATTAAATCCATGGTATTCATTGTCGTATAGTTTAGCAAAGCGTTGAATGCCTTTAAATACATCGGGGCTATTCCATCTGGTAATTCCTCTGTATCCAACGGGCGTTGGCGGATCGGCAATGTGGTTCGCTAATTTGACTTTGTATTCTTTGGCAACGGGCAAAAGTCGATCTAATAAATACGTAATTCTTTCAAACATTTGCTCAATGCTCACATCGCCTGCAATTGTTTTTGGGTCATTTCTTTTTAATGCTTCTTGATAATTCCAAACATTGTATTCAACATTTCCTCTTTTGGGATCGACAAATCGACCTGTTCTTAAAACGGGTAAAATAGTCGTATTGTAATTTAAAACTTTGATGCCAGATTTAGATGCCACCTGAATCATTTGTTGGAGTATCTCGATTTCCCGATCTCTTTCAGGGCTTTTTCCTAACATGATGTTTGGATATTCAACTTTGTCAATACCAGCAGAGGTCAATGGAAAGTGGTAGGCGTCTAATTTTATCCCATATTTTTCACAAGCTTCTTTCTTAGCCAATGAATCCGCTAAGTCCCAGCCTTTGCCAACAATCGTCTTAGGTGATCCTCCATCGATGTTATAAACGCCATGCCGAGCTTTGAATTCTAAATTTTCGATCGTTGTTCCGCCTGATTGGCAGCCTACGGTCATTAACGTTTTCTTAGGGGCTGCTTTTGCTTCTATAGATGCTTTTGCATCTGTGGAATTTAATAGGGTTGCTCCTACAGAACTTGCTGTTATAGCTTTTAAGAAATTATTGCGTTTCATAGTTCTTGTGTTTAAATAGTTTAATTTTTATGATTCAAAATTTAAAATAATGGAGCTGTGGTCCAAATTTCCATTTCCTTTTTTAATTGCTTTTTTTATTCTCAACTAATTTTTAAACTAATGGAAAGAGTTTTGCGCCAATAATGATGATGATAAGTCCCGTAAATCCCATCACAGCTAACATGGGTGTTATCGTTTTTAATGCTTCTTTCTCTGTTAAATTACTAAGCTTGCAAATGATCCAAAAACCTGCGTCATTCATCCATGGGACTAGTTTAGATCCACAGCCAATCGCTAAACCTAAATAAACAGGATGGAATTCTAGACTTGTATTATTTGCCATGCCTGATAAAATTCCTGAAGCGGTTATTAAGGCAACGGTCGCTGAACCTTGCGCTGTACGAACGATTGCGGCTATAAAGAAAGCTAAAGGAATGAGCGCTATTTGATAATCCTTTGTCATTTCAGCGATTCTATTGCTTATTCCGGTTTGTTGGAGCATCCCCCCAAAAGCACCTCCAGCAGCTGTAATTAAAATGATTCCGCCCCCACTCATCAACGCTGCCTGCACAAACGATGTCAAATTTTCATCTTTTCCCTTTTCTTTTACCAAAACCATAAGTGCAATAATTCCTCCACAAATGATGGCTACATTCTTATCTCCAAAAAATTTAAAAAGGGCAATGATATTTGTCATTAAGGAAGAATTGCCTGAAGAATCTCCTTTCGTTACAAATGCATTGATGAACGTATCCAAACAAATGAATAGTAATGGGAATAATATGGGTAAGAGGGAAATTCCTAGACTTGGTAATTTCGTAGTTTCTTTGGCTGAAATTTCTTTTATGTCTTCTAGCTTTGCATCTAGCGAATCCCTTAATTCGATTGGCCATTTTAAATTCGCCCATTTGGCGAAAAAATAGCCTGAGGTTATCGTGAATAGCCCAACAATCGTTCCCGAAATCATCATGAGACCTATCGGAATATGCATTTCGCCGATCAGGAAAAGGGGTCCTGGCGCCGGGGGTACAAGAGAATTTGCCATAGCAGCTCCCGCCATAATACACAATATGAGTAAAAGGTAGTTTTTGCCAATTCTAAATGTCATGGCTTTGGCTAATGGAATCATTAAGAACAATACGGTATCAAAAAAAACAGGTATCCCTAAAAAGAAACTACTGATTAAGAATGCGATTGGCGCCTTATCGATGCCGGTAAATTTTAGAATGGATCGAATGATACGTTCTGCTGCACCACTTTCCAGCATGCATTTACCTATGATAGCTGCCATGGCGATTAATATTCCAATTTTAGCACAGGTATTCCCAAATTCTGTGGCAATGCGCTCGCCAATACTCTTTTTTGCTAGTGATAATGCGGCAGCAGGGGACATTCCTTTGTCGACGGCAAACTGCTGAATCGCCTCAGGGGATGTTAAAATTGCTACAGAAAATGCTCCTAATAATAGGGCTAAAAACGGATGTAATTTAAGACCTATAATGCCTCCAACAACCATAATAATTCCAATAAATAAAATGATTAAAGGATCTAAACTTGTCATATCGTTTTTCTAAAAGAGTTATTTGTTATTCTTTAAATCGCCTAAGTTTTTGGCCATATTTCTCGCCCCATCTGCCACAAAAGTTGCATCTGCGCCGCAGGCTAAAAATCGAATTCCCATCGCATGATATTTTTCATATTCCGAAGTATTAAAAAACAGAATTCCAGTAGCCTTCCCAAATTTTTTCGCTGCACTTGTAATTAAATGGATCGCATCTAAATATTGGGGGTGGTCGAATTGTCCAAAAATCCCGAGTTCCATGGTTAAATCAGCAGGTCCAATAAATAATATATCCACTCCTTTGACAGCTGCAATTTCATCCACATTTTCTAATGCTGCTGAGGTTTCAATTTGTACAATTCCCAATAATTCTTCGGTAGAAGAATCATAGTAGGATTGAAATTTTAGTCCAAATTCAGTGGCTCTGACCATTTTTGCCACACCTCTGTTTCCATTGGGTGGATAAAAAAGACCATTTATTGCCTTTTGAGCTTCTTGAGCATCGTTTATTTTGGGACACATCACACCCATAGCGCCCATATCCAATACTCGCCCAATTCTAGGGGCTTCATGGCTTTCCACTCGGACGATAGGAACTGCGGGCGTGCTTTTTAAGGCTTGGAGTTGTGCCAGGGTGCTCATTTCAGTTCCAGCGCCATGCTCTAAATCAATGAGCACCCAATCAAAACCTGATAAACCAACAATTTCAGCGGTCAATGGGCTTCCTAAATTTAGCCAACAACCGTGAAGGGTTTCCCCATTCAATACTCGTTTTTTAAGACTTTGCATAGTAGGAATCAAAACTATTTTTTGTCCCACCAGATTCTGGTATCCATTGTATTTGCCCCTTGTCGCTCAATAGCCTTTTGGACATTGGCTTTGTTCACATTAAGTTCTGCGTCTACGTAAGTTAACCTGCGAATAAATGGCTCTGTTTTCAGGTCACTACCTGGGAAAGAATTTGGTTTTAAAACTGGAAAACCACTTCGTCTAAAATTAGCCCAAGACTCCGGACCTACTAAAAAGGATGAAACCCAATATTGAGTATTAATCTCTTCTAATTCTTTTCCAGGGGTCAATGGATTTGCAAGTAAATAGGCATTTATGGCAGCCTCTGAAATGGTTGACGTAGTACCATAAGATGCAAATTGTTGCATATGGGCTTTAATTCCGTTTGAATAAAAAGTAGCAGCTGTTCCTGCAGTCCACTTTCTGTGAGCAGCTTCTGCTAACAAAAGTTGCGTCTGAGAATAGGTCACTAAAAAACTTGGAGCATTTAATCCCCCTACCCTTGTACGGTCTAATTGGCTATAGTCCCATAAACTAGCTAATTTCTTTTCTCTTACGGCTACTATAATAGTCGTATTGTCAAATCCTAATGGAGCACCAATTTGAACATCTTTAGTTCTATTTGCCCTAGATTCAATTTGTTGAGCTCCACTGGTTGCACCGACATACCTAACCGCTATAGATTCTAACCTAGGATCATTTGCTTTCTTTAAAAAATCGACAAAATCTTCAGCCAAGTAAAAAAATGCAGACTGGCCTCCATTTAGTTGAGAACCAATGGGATTCGCAAAGTTTGCATTATGTCGTATAATGGCATTGTCGGCATTTGACTGCATAAGACCACCAGCTACTGCTTTTGCCACGAATTCAGCAGATTTTGCGGGGTTAACTTTTGATAAGCGCATAGAAGCTCTTAATAATAATGAGAATCCTAATCTTTTCCATTTTGTCACATCACCATCATATAATAAGTCAGTACTTACCCTTGCTTTAGATGCGTCTAGTGCTGTAGATGCAGATTCCAATTCAGTCAAAATAGCCGAATAAATAGATTCTTGGGTATCGTAAATGGGATCACTAATTCCTTCTAGATAATTTTTACCAGCTTGTGAATATGGAACATCGCCATAGGTATCCGTTAAAATCATAAAAGAATAGGCTTTCCAAATTCTAGCCATATTATAAAGATTAGATTTTGCTGGAAGATCTTTGGTTTTTACGATTACATCTGTCAACTCTTTGATGTTATTTTGATAAAACGAATTCCAATTTCCAGACGCTACAGATCTATTATCTTGATTAAAGTTGGCAGCAGATCCTTGTCCACTGAAGGGAGTAATCATTTGTTTTACGATTGTCGTTTCATAGCTTAAATTACCATAACTAGGTGCCGTATTCACAATTGTGGTATTTAATTGATAAGAAGGTTCCACTGCAGTAAGTGCTATTGGATTAACATTCATCTTGTCAAATCCTTCATCACAACTTCCTAAGCCAATTGAGGCTAGAAGAATCAAAGAACTAAGTAGTATATTTTTCATTTTATTGAAGTTTAAATATTGAATTTATGTAAAGAATGTCTCGTTTTAAAATTTCAAATTAAGGTTAAAACCGATATTTCTCGTGATGGGTAAACCTGTAGCTTCTAAGCCTACTAAATTGTCAGATGGGAAACCAAATTGCTCAGGATGTAAATTAGGGACCCATTTTTTTATAACTGCTACATTATTTGCTACCGCATTTATTCTAAGTCCTTTAATGAAAGGTGTTTTTTTAGATAAAAATTTAGACAAATCGTATCCAATCATAATTTGACGTAATTGCCAAAGTCCCGCATCATACACAAATTGTTCTGCAATATTTTGTGAGCGTACGGTTTCATAATAGGCTTGAACTCCTGATTTAGTCGCATTCACTTGCCCGTTCAGGTTTACCCCATTTCCAATGACATAATTTACATCTCTTCCTACCAGTGTTTCTTTTGATAAACCATGTCGCCAAGCATTATGATTTGTGCCTGAAATCATTTTGTGGCCAAGCTTAAAATCAATTAAAAATGAAACCTCCACTCCTTTGATGTTAAAACTATTCGTAATACCTCCTACCCACAATGGAATGGCAGATCCAAAGGCTATTTGATCCGTTGTTCTCAAAGGCCGACCGTTACCAATATCAAATATTTGTCTTCCTTGAGCGTCACGCATGTAGCCAAATCCATAGAGTTGACCCATTGGCTTCCCTACAACCTGCCTTAATTCACCTGAGAAATCAGCTGTACCTACAGTAATCATATTGTTACTTACATTGTTGCCTAAGTTTAATACTTCCGTTTTATTGTAAGCATT
The DNA here is from genome assembly GCA_947460975.1 of Cytophagaceae bacterium. Classification (GTDB taxonomy): domain Bacteria; phylum Bacteroidota; class Bacteroidia; order Cytophagales; family Spirosomataceae; genus Aquirufa. The sequence continues at coordinate 400,149 of CANHGO010000001.1, read as the reverse complement.
ATTTAAAATTAGGTTCCAATTGAAATTTTGGGATTTAATAGGATTTATAGATATGAGCATTTCAATTCCTTGGTTTCTACTTTGTCCCACATTAATTAATTGAGATAAGTAACCTCCAGCATTTGAAGTTTGTGCTCTTAAAATTTGATCTGAAGAAAGCTTATCATAATAGGTCAAATCTATGCCCAGAGCATTATTAAATAATTTCAACTCCAATCCAACTTCTTTTTCAGAAACTCGCATGGGTCTTAAATTCGCATTAGGAACTGTAGATCCATTAATATTGCCCAATGGTTGCGACGCACCACTTGGAGAAGGAAATTGCTGTGCATTTATCCCATAAAACAGATTGTTTGCATATGGCGAAACATCGGTATCACTTCCCACCTCAGCATATGCTGCTCTGATTTTTCCAAAAGTAATCCAATCTGGAAGAGCACTTGCAAAAGCTTGCGAAAATACAAAACTGGAGGTGATTGATGGATAAAGTATACTGCGATTTTCTGGCGATAAGGTTGAAAACCAGTCATTTCTAACGGTTCCACTTAAGAATAAATAATCTTTAAATGAAACTTCTGCAGAGCCATATAAGGAATTCACTTGGCGCTCAGAAAAATCATATGTAGCATCTCTTTGTCTACCATTTCCAATGGTGTACAAATTTCTTGTATAAAAATCTTGTACAAACACATTGTGGCGACTAATTCTTCTATACATTTGATTTCCTCCTACATTTAAATTAACTCCAAAAGAGCCAAAGGTTTTATTGGCTCCTAATAAGAAGTCCATATTTAACTCCCTTACATTTCTGGAATCTTGCACAAATTGACCATTGACAAATCCTGCGGGGGCAGCAACTTGTCTTTGTGTTCCTGTAGGTAAATTATAATCTTGCTCTCTTGAATAATAATCTTGTCCCAATCGTCCCTGTATAAATAACCAATCAGTAAAATTGAATTTAGCCGTTAGATTTCCAAAAATTCGATCATTCGTAATGTTATCAAACCTTTTTAATGCAAAGTATGGATTGGTTCTATTTGTAAAACGTGACCAAACGGTTTCATTTCCATTTGCGTCTTCTGCATATTTTTCTAATGCACTTAATGGCATTGAATTCGCCATATTAAAAATAATTACCGGGCTATAATCCTGCTCAGCAATATTGGGCGGATTTTTTCTGTACTCGTTGGAGTAATTAATATTCCCAGAAATCGTTAATCTTTTAGATAATGTTTGAGTAAATCCTAGATTTATTGTTTTCCTATCGTATCCTGAATTTTGCAAAATTGTGCGGTTATCTAAATTCGCTACAGAAAGACTAAATCCACCATTTTCCCCACCTGAAGTTAGGGTTAAGGTATTTGTCCAAGTGTAGCCTTGTCTGTAAAATTGGGATATTTGGTTTCTTTGCGGCTCATATGGCAATGTAACCCCATCAAATAACATTTGTGTCATTCCGGGTTGAAATTTCTCTCCAAAACTCCACTGCCCCGAAGTAGGGAATGGGGTTGTAGGCCTTATTCCATTTTCGCCCTGGCCATATTCGTATTGGTAATCGGTATAATCCAACGGTGTTTCCGAAGTAAAATTTGAGTTATATGCTAAAGAAATGCCATTTCCCTTACTTCTAGTTTTTGTTGTAATCATAATGACACCATCCTTTGCACGAGATCCATATAATGCGGATGCGGCTGCTCCCTTTAAAACAGTCATTGCTTCAATGTCATCCGGATTAATACTGCTTAAACCATCCCCTCCATCTGAAGTTCTATTGGATCCTCTTTCGGAAACATCTCCTCTCGCTCCATTATTTGTATTGTCTATAGGTACGCCATTCACGACGATTAATGGGGAGTTATTTCCCCCAAAAGAAGATTGACCCCTTATTCTAATTTTACTTGTTCCAGCAGGTCCTGAGCCTAAGGGAGTTATATTCACACCGGCCATTTTTCCTTGAAGGGCATTCATGAAATTGGCAGTCCTATTTAATGTCATTTCATCAGTACCCACACTTGCTGTGGCATATCCCACACTTTTAGATTGTTTTTTTATGCCTAAGGCTGTGACCACTACTTCTGTCAATGATTTATTTTCAGGCTTTAGAGAAATTTCTAAATTAGTTTGATTGCCAACTAAAACTTCTTTGGTTTCGTAACCTAAATATTTAAAAATTAAAACGGTTTCTGTTGTAGGGACTTCCAATTGAAATGACCCGTTGATATCCGTCGACGTTCCCTTAGAAGTACCCTTAATTAAGATGCTTAGACCAGGTAAGCCACTTCCATTTTCATCCAGAACTCTTCCTTTTACTTGGGGCCCTAATTTTTGATCAGGTTCATTGCTTATTGCCGGAGTAAAATTTATCGTACTCGTTTTTTTATAAATATTGTCAATGGTAATAGAATAAGATGTTTTGTTATTCTTTTTATACGTTAAACCCAAAGGCTTCAAAATATTTTGTAAATTTTCCTCAAGGCTCAATCCCGTGCTGATGATTTTAGGATTTACAAATATATTTTCGACCGTATTTAGCTCAAAAAAGATATTTGCCCGATAAATCCCCTCAAGGTCAACTAAAATTGATCCTAATGCCTTTTTTGAATCATTTTTGGACGTTTCAGTTTGTTTAGTTTGCTGAACCATTGCCAAAATTTGGGAGTGACTCGGCTGCCACGAAAGCAATAGGAATAGTAAAATCCCGTAGGTTGCGTTAATTGGTTGTTTTTTCTTCATTGTAATTTTAGGTTAAATTTTGATGTATTTTAATCGTTTACTTCTCAATGAGTTCTACCTCATTGTTTTGTCTTATTACGTTTATTCTTAATAATTCAGATACAGTGTTTAATAGTTCATCTAAATTCTCAGCCTGAAATGAGCCCATTAATTTTCTATTAGCTAGATCAGTTCCAAAAACTTTTACTTTTAGTCCATATGTCTCTTCCAACATAATTGCCACGTCTTTTAAAGAAGTTTTGTTGAAAACAAACTTTTTTTCTTGCCATATCGACAGGTACTGTTTCTCAGAAAAAGTATTTAAACTGGCCTTGTTTTGTTTGTTAAATAAAACATAGTCGCCGGGTTTCATAAATAAATGTTTGGTTTTTTTGCCTTCTTCGTAGTTTAAAAGAACTTTTCCTTTATTTAAAATAACTTTCGCTCCCCTTGTTCGAGAAGAAACAGCAAACTCAGTTCCCAAAACGACCACCTCGAAATTTTTGTCGGTTTTCACGATAAAACGATCATTGCTTTTTGTATGTGTTACAAAAAATTTGGCCTCACCTACAAGATATACTTCCCTTGTATTTTTGGTTAATCCCCACCGATGAATTTTTAAGGATGAATTTTGATTTAATATAATTTTAGTCCCATCATCTAATGTCAGGGATTGAATTTCATTATCTGTATTTTTATAGGTTTTGAAATAGAATAATTCATTTGTTACTAATAATCCAATCATAACAAACAAGATTAAAGAGGCTGCTATATTTCTGAGCGTCAATAGCCTATATTTTCCTCTTTTTTCTTTTGCTACATAAGAAGTCGAAAACTCTTTTTCTTCCGTATTTAAATAGTTTACATATTGTTTTAGTGCGATACCTCCCTCTGGCTCATACTCAGAATTATTATTTTCCCATTCTTCTAAGTATAAATAAAAAAGCTCTTCGTTTTGTGGGCTTTGAACCCAATTTTCAATTTTTTTTCGCTGCAATGGCGTTAGCCTGCCTGCAAAAAAATCAAAAACCATTATTTTATTAATATCTGTTTTCATTCCTTAATTCACTGTTATAGTGATACATTTCAAATGTGGGTTCCTATAAACACCAATAAATAAAAATAAGCGATATGTAATCCTTTAAGCCTTTTCTCATGATTCCTAGCGCTTTTCCCATGTGGGCTTCAACGGTTTTTAAAGAAAGATTTAACTCTTGAGCTATTTCTTTATTCCCTTTAGATTCAAAGCGACTTAATAAAAATATTTTCTTGCATTGTGGTGGCATTGAATCCACAAGCAACTTTACTCGGTGCAATGTTTCTTCATAAATACAGATGCTATCTGCTTTTAGATTTTCGGATGCTTCGACGAAATTGTTGTTATCGAATTTTTCTGTCGCATTAAATTCAGATCGCAAATAGGTAAAAGCTGTGTTACGTACGCTTCTAAATAAATAGAATCGAAAAGAAGAGGTGATATTTTTATAAGACTCGTTTTTCCAAAATTTGCAAAACACATCACTAACTAAATCTTCAGCTATTTCTTTGGAATAAACATACCTGATGGCGTGATTACACAATGGCTTATAATATTTTCTGAATAATAATTCGCAGCCATATTTAGGATTTGATTCAAGTGCTTTTTTGATAAATATTTCATCATCTATTTCCTTTTCTTCAACCTCAGGAATGTTTACTTCCTGGTTTTCAGCCAAATATGAAACCTTAAATTCCTTTTTTTCTTGAAAATTGCCGGGCAATTTTTGAACCATAGTTCTCGTTTAAAAAATATAAAATCTGCGAATATTACTATTTATAATTTACATTATTTATAAAGACTCCTATTTTTTATTTTACCCTTAGTTGACATGAGATATTTTCTTAATTTTTTTTCACAAAAAAATTTGGCAAAACTTATTCAATGCATACCTTAGCTTCATCTGTTTTTATTTATTGTGTAAGTTGGCATACCTAATTCAAAATTTACCCGATACCATCGAATAGGATTTTTAAAGAAAAAGCATATTTTTACAAAATAATTAACCTATTAAATATGAAAAATTCATTACCCAATTCCGTTAAAAGACGTGATTTCCTAGCCCAAGCTAGTCTTGCCTTTGGTTCGTTTTTAATTGTTCCTCGTCATGTATTAGGAGGTAAACGCCCAGACGGATCGCTTTATTTAGCGCCAAGTGATATGATGAACTTAGGATTCATCGGTACTGGTAAACAAGGAAAAGGCTTATCCAATTCATTTTTGAGTACGGGTGAAGCTCGAATCACAGCTATTTCAGAAGTATACCAAGCCAAAGCCAAACAGTTTGTAGATCGCGTAAAAGATATTTATTCGAAAACGCCTTCTTTGGGTAATTATTCTGAAATACCTAACTATCAAGATTTTAGAGAATTATTAGCCCTTAAAAATGTAGATGCGGTGGTCATCGCAAGTCCAGACCATTGGCATGCAGCTATGTCTGTTCGAGCTGCAGCGGCAGGAAAAGATATCTATTGTGAAAAACCTCTTTCATTAACTGTAAAAGAGGGCCGCGCGATGGTAGATGCCACTAGAAAATATAAGCGTGTATTCCAAACAGGGTCCATGCAGCGTTCTTGGCCTGAATTTAGACAAACTGCTGAATTAATTCGCAATGGATATATAGGAGAAGTGAAATCAATTAAAGTGAATGTTGGACCTCCGCCCATCGCCTATGATTTAGCTGCCGAAGAAATGCCAACAGGCCTAGATTTCGAAAAATGGTTGGGACCTAACAGTGCCGTTCCATTTAATTCGGAACTAGCTCCGCCATTATCCAAGGATGTTTTTCCAAATTGGCGTAAATACAAAGAATTTGGCGGTGGCGGTATGACGGATTGGGGCGCGCACATGTTTGATATAGTCCAATGGGCGCTCGACATGGATGGAAGCGGTCCAGTAAAAGTGGATGCTCCTAAAACCAACGGCAATGAATTTTTAACATATACGTATGCCAATGGCATTACGATGACGCATCAGCCTTGGGAGTGGAATAACGCAATTGAATTTGTAGGTACCGAAGGTACTTTACGTGTTCAAAGAAAGAAACTAGAAACTTCAAAGCCGGAGCTAAAAGATCGTATTATTGGAGCTAACGAAAAGCATGTTTACGCAAGCGAAAATCATTATAAAGATTTTTTAAACGCTATTCGCAACCGATCAATGCCTATTTGCGACGTGGAGATCGGTCATAGAACTGCCTCTGTGTGTAACATAGGAAATATTGCCTATGCCTTGAATAAATCATTAACTTGGAATCCCAAATCCGAAAAATTTAATGATGCCTCGGCAAATGCTTTGCTTGGTAGAAAAATGAATGCTCAATGGGGTATTAAACTTTAAATCAAATCTAAACTTAATAAATAATGAAAAATGTAATTGTAGTATTCTTGGTTTTAATGACTTTGCAAGTGTCTGCTCAAGGAAAAAAATGGGTTGAATTGTTCGACGGCAAATCATTAAATAATTGGAAAATTAACGAAAGTCCAGCTTCTTTTAGAGTAGAAAATGGATCTATTATTATTGAAGGTCCTCGCGGGCACTTGTTTTATGATGGCCCGGTGGGAGATCATAATTTCAAGGATTTTGAAGTTCAAGCCACAGTAATGACATTCCCTGGTTCAAACTCTGGATTGTATGTATGTACCGATTTTTTACCTGTAGGTTTTCCTTCAGTAGGGTATGAGGTTCAAGTGAATAACTCACACACGGATTGGCGCAGGACAGCTTCTTTGTATAACATCGTGGATACTTCTGAGCGTTTTGTCAAAGATGAGGAGTGGTTTGACTTAAACGTGACTGTTAAAGGAAATAGAATCGTCACTAAAATAAATGGGGTTACGGTTGTAGATTATACTCAACCCGCAAGTCCTTTACGTAGCAAAGGCCAAGAACAACGCTTAATTAAAGCCGGAACAATTGCCCTTCAGGCGCACGATCCCAAAAGTAAAGTAGCTTACAAAAGTATCAAAGTTAGATCTCTATAAATTGAGATTGATTTTTAGGCATAAAAAAAGAGGAGCATTTGCTCCTCTTTTGATTTATATATGGGGTAGATTATAAATCGACCGCCTCTCCATAAGCTGCTTCCGTCGCACCTTTAAATGCCTCAGACATCGTTGGGTGTGGATGGATGGATTTCATGATTTCGTATGCCGTACTCTCTAATTTTCTGACCACCACGGCCTCGGCAATTAATTCAGTTACATTGTATCCAATCATGTGGGCGCCAAGTAATTCGCCATATTTGGCATCATAAATTACTTTAACAAATCCGTCACGTGCTCCGGCAGCTGTCGCTTTACCTGAGGCTACAAATGGGAATTTCCCTACTTTAATTTCATATCCAGCTTCAATCGCTTTTTTCTCTGTCATTCCCACAGAAGCGATTTCTGGGGTACAATAGGTACAACCCGGAATGTTACTATAATCCAAAGCTTCTGTCTTATGACCAGCGATTTTCTCCACACAAATAATACCTTCAGCGGAAGCTACGTGAGCTAAAGCCGGTCCTGGAGTTACATCGCCAATGGCGTAATAACCTGGAATATTCGTTTCATACCAAGCATTTACAGGGATTTTGCCTTTGTCAACAATAATTCCAACCTCCTCAAGGCCTATGTTTTCAAGATTTGAAATGACACCTGCCGCCGATAAAACAATATCACACGATATTTCTTGATTTCCAGTAGGCGTTTTGATGCTTACTTTGCAACCTTTTCCTTTTGTATCTACTTTCTCAACACTGGAATTCGTTAAGATATCAATACCCATTTTTTTGTATTGCTTGGCCAGCTCTTTGGAAACATCTTCGTCTTCCACGGGCACAACATTAGGTAAAAACTCAACGATCGTTACCTTAGTGCCCATCGCCGCATAGACATACGCAAATTCTACGCCTATGGCACCTGAGCCTATAATGACCATCGAATCTGGACGCTTTTCCAAACTCATCGCTTTGCGATATTCAATGACTTTTTCACCGTCAATAGGGATATTCGGCAATGCACGAGCACGCGCACCTGTGGCAATCATAATGTATTTTCCGTCGTAAATGACCGACTTGCCTTCAGCGTCAATGACCTCTACTTTTTTACCGGGTTTTACTTTCCCGGTTCCCATAATGACATCGATTTTATTTTTTTTCATCAAAAATTGAACTCCTTTGCTCATGCTGTCAGCGACACCGCGAGAACGAGAAATTACTTTTGAGAAATCAGCTTCAGCCCCTTTAACGGTTATTCCGTAGTCTGATGCATGTTTAATATATTCAAAAACTTGGGCAGATTTCAAAAGTGCTTTAGTCGGTATACATCCCCAGTTTAGGCATATTCCGCCTAAGGATTCCTTTTCAATTACCGCACATTTTAAACCTAATTGAGAAGCTCGGATAGCTGCTACATAACCTCCAGGGCCTGAGCCTACCACGATCAAATCGTAAGATTGCGCCATATTATTAGATGATTTATATGAATGAGACCGCAATTTAGTACAAAATCGGGTATATTTGCACTTTATAAAGAAGAAAAACATATGACTAAGGACAGGTTCAATGACCTGAAAGCCAGAATAGAGGCTTTAAGGAGGTATCTTTGACTACGATCACAAAAAATATTTAATTTCAGAATTAGAAACTGTCACGTTGGATCCTGCATTTTGGGATAATCCTGTGAAGGCTGAAACGACGATGAGGGAGATGCGGGGACTGAAGTTTTGGACCGACGGCTTTGACCAATTAACGAATGCCCAAGGCGACCTAGAAACTATTTGGGAATTTTACGAAATGCAGGAAGCCTCCGAAGCCGAAGTAGATGCGGAGGGTGATAAATTAGAGGCCAAGTTAGAGGCGCTAGAATTTCGTAAAATGATGTCTGATGAGGGGGATAATATGAGCGCTGTGCTCGAAATTAACGCGGGCGCAGGAGGTACGGAATCACAGGACTGGGCGTCTATGCTGTTACGAATGTATCAAATGTGGTCCGAAAAAAATGGCTTTAAGATTCGCTTGGTAGATCAAAATGATGGGGACGTAGCAGGTATAAAATCAGTCACGATCGAAGTAGATGGCGAGTTTGCCTATGGAAATTTAAAATCTGAAAATGGGGTTCATCGCCTCGTTCGAATCTCACCATTTGATTCAAATGCGCGTCGGCATACCTCATTTGCTTCTGTATATGTGTGTCCGTTAGCGGATGATACCATTGAAATTGACATCAATCCTGCCGATATTGACTGGGACACGTTTCGTTCTGGAGGAGCCGGTGGCCAAAATGTGAATAAAGTGGAGACAGCAGTTCGGTTGACCCACAAGCCTTCTGGTATTATCATCGCGTGCCAACAAGAACGTTCGCAGTTGATGAATAAGGAAGTGGCCCTTCGATTATTGAAGTCAAAACTATACCAAATTGAAATAGACAAGCGCAATGCTGCCCGAGCTGAAGTGGAGGCTGGTAAAAAGAAAATAGAGTGGGGCTCTCAAATCAGATCTTATGTGTTAGATGACCGACGCGTGAAGGACCATCGCACAAACCATCAAACTTCTAATACCGATGCGGTGTTAGATGGGGAAATCAATGATTTTATTAAGGCCTATTTGATGGAAAATTAGCCAATATTATTTTTGCTTTTTTTGATAGGTGGGGGTGCATTTTAGCTTTACTAACTTTTTAAAAGTTAGTAAAGCTTGCTAAAAGCGATACAAAAAAAGCAAACGATTTAGATTTTAATTTATTGTTCTTTTGAGAGCGATTCTTCCTCAAGATTTTTGAGATAATCAACTAACTTATCTTTTGCCATCGATAGCGCGACGGCCAATAAATAGGATTTAATGGCTGACCCTAGAAACGACGATTCGTTTTTTTGTTCCTTTTTGGATTCGCCACCTCCTGAAAAAAGCGAATAAATTAAATAACTTCCTGCGACAATTCCGCCGGCAATTAAAATTTGATTGCCGCGTTCCTTGGCTATTTTTTTCAAATCGTCCATCTCTAAAGAAATGTTTGATTTGACCTCATCGGCTTGCACTTCTAATGCTTTACGTTTATTCTCTAAATCACTCATGATCGTTGTCGTTGGCATTTGTAAATTCGTCAACTTCCTCTAAATCAATTAAAGGAGTATCCGGATTTTTTTTATTTAAGGAATAAATGATAAACAGGCTAATGATCAGCGCAATACCTGATACACTCATATACCCTACATAGGAACTCCCGAAATAATCATTCAGCAAGTTTGCAAGTCCCAGTAGTAAAAATAAAAGGGTAATGCCGACGGCAAATGCAGCTAATATAAATTTGAATATTCTGGATAATAACTCTTCTAAGCGTTCTTGGATGTCCAATTTCACCAACTCCAATTGGGTTTTAATGTATTTGGTGACCAAGTCTACAAGTTTAGAATTATCAAAAATCCCCATTTATCGTTGTTTTAATTTAGCCTCAATGGAATGTTGCGTATGTGGAACTAAACGTAAACGCTCTTTTGAAATTAATTTTCCTGATTCCACGCATACGCCATAAGTGCCATTCTTAATTCTCATTAATGCTTTTTCAAGACTTCCAATGAATTTTTGTAATCGAACAGCCAGTTGGTTCATGTTTTCCTTCTCAGCAGTTTCTGCTCCATCCTCCATGACCTTTGAATTCCCAGAGGTTTTATCCGTTCCACTATCGTTCTTTTTTGAAAGTGTTTCTCTTAAATAAGTTAATTCTGATCTTGAGTCTTCTAACTTTTCTAAAATTATTTGTTCAAATTCTTTTAACTCCTCCGCCGAATAGCGTTGTTTTTCTTCGTTTCCCATAATAAATATCGAATGATTAAGAATGGTAAATAGTAAAGATTTTACTCAAAACGCTTGAATATCAAACCTTTAATATTTTTAGTTAACATTTTCACAAAGATAATTTTATATGATTGATTTAGGTAATTATTGGTATAAAATCTATGACAATTTTTTTCGCCAAGCATAAAAACCCCTAAAAGCGAAGAGCAAGAAAACCGAATACAATATGGCTGTTCCATTCATTCCCTTATAAATATATACCCCTATATAAAGGATGTCTACAAACATCCATACCATCCAGTTTTCAATTTTCCTTTTAGCCGCTAAATAAGTACCCCAAATACTAAAACCTGTTAAGGTCGCATCTAAAAAAGGAAGGGATACGTTGGGTATTTCACGATGAAAGTAGCCTGAGACAAAGCCGAATATCAAAGATCCGCCGATTCCGAATAACAGGTTGCCCCCACTCGAATTAGTGACCTCTAACAATTGAATAGGTCGATTCCATTGCACAAATCCATAAATAGCCATGGCCATAAATACTCCCTGCAATTCCATGTCGGAGTATAAACCTACCTGATAAAAAAGTATTCCATAAATAAAGGAAGCGATGAAATTCCAGATCCAGGCAATTTTATTTTGTTTGATCGAATAAAATATACCCAGAAGAGCCGTGGCAATTCCTGCATATTCCAAACCATGCGATTGTATGAATTCGATCATTTTATTTTTTCAAAATGAGCGCAAAAATGACTGATTTCACAAGCGTGACATTTGGGTGTCCTAGCTAAGCATATATATCTTCCATGTAAAATTAACCAATGGTGGGCTACCGGAATGATGTCGTCTGGAATGTGTTTGATGATGGAAAGCTCAACTTTTAAGGGTGTGTTTGCCGTTTTAGGAACAAGTCCTAATCGGCGCGAAACTCTAAAAACATGGGTATCAACCGCCATGGTGGGCTGGTTGTAGATGACAGAGGCAATTACATTAGCTGTTTTGCGCCCCACACCAGGCAAACTTTGTAAATCTTCCATCGTCTCAGGAACTTGTCCCTCAAACGAGTCGACCATTCGTTGGCCCAAACCCAATAAGTGTTTAGCCTTATTATTAGGGTAAGAAACTGACCTGATGTAGGAAAAAATTTCATCTACGGACGATTCTGAAAGCGCCTTTGCATCCGGAAATCGATTAAATAGGGTAGGAGTTACTTGGTTGATTCGCTTATCGGTGCATTGCGCTGACAAGACCACAGCCACTAAAAGTTCAAATGGATTTGAATAATTTAGTTCTGTTTCGGCCGTAGGAAATCGGGTCGAAAAGTGCGAAATAAAAGCTTGAAATCGTTCTTTCTTTTGCATCAAATGTGCTCTTTGAACAAAGGTAAGAATTATTTTAAGATAGTTTTCCGCTTAGGAATGTAGGGCCGACTTAGATTTAGCGTAAGCTAAAATCATATCTACAGATCGATTAGAAGGCTCCAAAAGGGCTTCTTCCAATTTATCTTTTACCTTTTGAAAGGATGCTAACTCCGAGCATTCTTCAGTATTTAAAAGCTGATCGAGCCCTTCTTTTGGCTCATATAAGATTTTAATAAGGTCATTTGGGGTAAAGTTTTGAATCATAGGCACTCTCTTGTTTTTCCATCATTTTTCTTAGGTTGATCAAGGCATACCTCATTCTCCCTAAGGCCGTATTTATACTAACTCCTGTTTGTTCAGCAATTTCTTGAAAACTTAATTCCTCATAATGCCTCAAAACTAAAACTTCTTTTTGCTCCTCAGGTAGTTTTTTGATCATCTCCCTAACATTAGCGATCTGATCAGATTTCATTTGCAAATCCTCTGCCGAGTCCTCCGCAAAATCAAAACTGTTAAACACCTTGGATCCATCCTCTAATACAATCGTAGGATATCTTTTTTCCTTACGAAAATAATCGATGGCTAAATTGTGAGCGATGCGTGCAACCCAAGGTAAAAATTTTCCCTCTTCGTTGTAACGTCCCGATCTAATCACATCGATCGCTTTAATATAAGTTTCTTGAAGTAAATCTTCCGCTACGTAACGGTCTTTTACGATCAAGTATATACTGGTAAATACCTTTGATTTACTACGCTTGACTAATGTCTCAAACGCTTTGTCTTCCCCTTGGATGTACGCTGAAATTAACGCTGCATCGCTAACATGAATTTTAATCATAAATTCTAATTATTGTTAACGTAGAGTTTTATTCCATATTGCGTCTCCTATCGATTTTATTTTGGGCGAATTGATTTTAATTCCTTTTGGGAGTGCCAAATTAAGTAAAACATTTTAAATTCAAAATGTGTAAACAAAAAATAAAAGAAATATGATATTTTTTAATTCAATTTTAGCCTATCAATTTATTAGAAATAATTAAAAAACAATTAGTTTTGTCAAAACTTAAAAATAAATTAAAATGAAAAATCCACGTTTTTTAACCGTTTTAGTAGCCATAGTTTTATTTTCAATAAATACTTTTGCTCAAGTAGCTTCAAATGATGAATTTTCTGGTTCATATAAAATGCAGGAAAATCCTTATGTAAAAGTTTTAAAAGTAAATGTGAAAGAAGGTAAAGTAATCATCTCTGCTGAAGGATTACCTGATTCTGAATTAGCAAAAGGCAAAACCGCAGATGAATTTTTGCTTGAATCCATGAGCGCAACGATTACTTTTACGCGTGATGGAGGTAAAGTAAAAGGATTGAAAATAGAAGCTCAAGGCAATGCTTTATTGGGAGAGAAAGAAGGTGCAAGTTCTGCTTCTTCTTCAATTGATGAATATGCAGCTACTTTCAAGATGGCTGACAATGAGTATGTTAAGAAAATGATTGTGAATGTAAAGGAAGGAAAATTATTAATTACTTCTGACGCAAACCCTACTGAAGGGGCAGTTTTGAAGGCATCAAATACTCCTGATGTATTTACAACAGCGCTTCAAGGATATGATGCCGATATCATTTTTTCTCGTTCTGGTGGAAAAGTTAGTTCTGTCAAAATCTCTGTAGCAGGGGGCCAAGTAGTATTGACTGGCGTAAAAGAATAATCGATTTTAGATTAGATAAAACAAAAAGAGGCACCATTTATGTGCCTCTTTTTGCTTGTATAGGTATTGTTATTTTAGTTGGCGCTTATACAACTGGATCGTGTTTTCTAATCCATAGTACAATGCATCGCAAATGAGCGCATGGCCGATTGACACCTCATCTAAGGGTGTGACATTTGCTTTGAAATACGCTAAATTTTCTAAACTCAAATCATGCCCCGCATTGACCCCTAAGCCTAATTGGTGTGCTCTAAAGGCTGCTTTTCGGTAATTTGCTACTGCGTCAACTGGATTTTTATCAAAATTTGCTGCATACGGTTCTGTGTACAATTCCACTCGGTCCGCCCCCGTTGACACCGCTGCTTCTACCATTTCCAAAACAGGATCTACAAATATAGATACCCGTATACCCGCCTCGCGAAATGGACGAATTATTTTGATTAATAAGGCCTGATGTTGGATGGTATCCCAACCATGATTCGAAGTGAGTTGGCCTAAAGCGTCAGGAACTAAGGTCACTTGTTCTGGTTTAACCGACATAACAAGGTCGATAAAAGATGCTTCAAGCGGATTTCCCTCAATATTAAATTCCGTAGTGACTATTTTTTTTAAGGCATAAACATCTGCATATCTGATATGTCGCTCATCGGGCCTCGGATGGACCGTAATGCCATCAGCTCCATACCGCTCACAATCTTTAGCGACGTCCAATAAATTTGGATTATCCCCTCCGCGCGAATTTCGCAAAGTGGCAATTTTATTGATATTGACACTAAGTCTTGTCATGGCCTAAAATAAGATTGCTTATTCTGTAAATTAAATCAACTGGTTTTTTGCCAAATATTCCGCTATTTGGATGGCATTGGTCGCCGCTCCTTTTCGTAAATTATCAGCTACAATCCACAAGTTTAAGGTATTTTTTTGACTCTCATCCCGACGAATTCTGCCCACAAAAACTTCATCTTTTCCGTGTGCTGTGATGGGCATTGGATATAAAAAATTCTTTGGATCATCTTGAACGATTATCCCTTCCTCATTTTCTAATATGTGTCGTACTTCTGCCAAATCAAAATCATGTTCAAATTCAATGTTAACCGCTTCCGAATGGCCACCAATCGTAGGTATACGTACAGTCGTAGCGGTAACCTGAATCGAATCATCCATCATGATTTTCTTGGTTTCCAAGATCATTTTCATCTCTTCCTTCGTATATCCGTTGTCTAAGAAAACGTCGATGTGAGGCAACACATTTAGGTCAATTTTATGCGGATAAACACGCGCTATATTTTCCTTTCCTGCTCGCTCATCAAACAATTGGTCTACGGCAGCTTTTCCAGTACCAGTAACCGATTGATACGTCGAAACCACCACACGCTTAACGGTGTATTTTTTATGCAACGGATTTAAAATGACAACCATTTGAATGGTTGAGCAATTGGGGTTGGCAATTATTTTATCCTCCTTAGTTAAGGTATAGGCATTAATTTCAGGCACCACTAATTTTTTGGTGGGATCCATACGCCACGCGGATGAATTATCGACCACCGTTATTCCTGCCGCCGCGAATTTGGGTGCCACCTCTAAAGAAGTACTCCCGCCTGCTGAAAAAATAGCTACATTAGGCTTCATGGCGATGGCTGTTTCATAGCCAACCACCGTGTAATCGATGCCCTTGAAATTCACTTTTTTACCGATAGATCGCTCGGAGGCAACCGGTATAATTTCAGTCACTGGAAAATTTCTTTCCGCCAATACTTTTAAAATTTCACCGCCTACTAATCCTGTGGCGCCAACAATCGCAACTTTCATTTTATATTCCAATTAAAATTTATAATTCCAAACTAAACCCACCGTCGGCCCAAATCGAACATCCGGTGCATATTTTAAACTCATTTTTGAACCATCATTGGCCAACTCATTATACCTATTTAGCGCACGCCTAAAATGACGAACACTGACAGAGCCAAAATATAAATTGGCCACCGCACTTCCTCCCACCACAGACCAATAAAAACCATCTGACACCGTATCCTTATTTAATAAGGTATAAAAAGAAAGGATCGCCGTAATTCCAGAAATCCATTTAATGTTATTTTGCTGCCTTTTATAAATCAAAAACTCCCTACTGACAAATGGATCTTGAGCCTCCAAAAGTGGTATTTGCAACGCAAGCGGATTGTCAATAAGTTGGCGCTTATAAACAAACTGTTTTCTAAATCCAGTTTGAGTTTCAACGATCGGGAATAATTCTTTTCTAACTTCTTTTTGACCTAAAATGGGCCCTGAAAGTATAATAAAGAATAATAATAGTTTCGACTTCACTGGTTAAATATTATTTAATCCCGTAAAATTAGGGCTTAAATTTTGAATAGGAATCTTTTTTTTGAATAAATCAACGAAATCGATAGGTCGATAAAGGCGTGATGGCAAAATCTAGGGCCACATCAAAGGGATTTAAGTCTTCGATCGGCTCGATGGGCTCATTAAGTGAAAGACCAATTTTTATTACGTTGGGTTTTGCCTGTGCTAAAAAGCGATCATAAAATCCTTTTCCATATCCGACACGATGTCCTTGCGTGTCGACGGCCAACAAAGGAATAAACACTACATCGATATCCGTTGGATTTAATCGGACTGAAGTTTCATCTGTAGGTTCTAAAATCCCCCAATCTGATGCTAAGAATGTAGATTTTTTATCGGTCAAATAGGGAATTAATTGGCTTGTATTTTTCTCAACTTTCGGAAAAATTAATTGATGATAATAGGGCTCACTGATTAAAATGGCATGAATAGGCGATGTCATCACCTCCCGATGATGTTCAATGCTATGAAAACTCATGAGCATCAAATTTCTTGGCAATGGGTTGATGAATTCAATAATTTGATTTATTAATTGGACATTTTTTAATTCAAAATCTTGCTGAGTCCAGCTTTTTCTTTCCGCCAATGCCTTTTCTCTAATGTCAGCTTTTTTCATAATCAGGGTTTTCGGTTCAATGATTTTCAAGCCATGTTCCTTTTAATTAAAAACGATTTAGATGATTAGCGCAATGGTCCATCATCGCCGTTCCATTATTTTTTCTTATTTTTGCCTCAATTTTGCCGATTATTTCATAAAAAACAACAGCACTGTGGCCTTCAAAGAATATAAAAATTTAGATTATGCGGTATTAGCAGAAGAAATTTTAAGCTTTTGGAAAAATAACGACATTTTCGAAAAATCAATTTCTAGTCGAGAAGGAAAACCCAGTTTTGCTTTTTATGAAGGGCCGCCTTCGGCCAATGGAACCCCAGGAATCCATCATGTGATGGCAAGGGCCATTAAAGATATTTTCTGTCGCTACCAAACGCTAAAAGGAAAGCAAGTAAAAAGAAAAGGTGGCTGGGATACGCATGGTTTACCCGTGGAATTGCAAGTAGAAAAGGAGTTGGGAATCACCAAAGAGGATATCGGAAAAACAATTTCCGTCGAAGAATATAACCAGCGTTGCCGTGAAACTGTGATGAAATTCACGGATCAATGGAATGATTTAACGGAAAAAATGGGCTATTGGGTAGATCTTTCTTCTCCCTATGTGACCTATCAAACCCCTTACATTGAAAGTGTTTGGAACTTATTAAAGCGACTTTATGACCAAAATTTGTTGTATAAAGGCTACACGATTCAGCCTTATTCCCCCGCAGCCGGAACAGGTTTATCCTCCCATGAGTTAAATCAGCCAGGATGTTATAAAGATGTAAAAGACACTTCATTGACGGCTCAGTTCAAGGCAAAAAAGACAAGTAAATCATCCTTTTTGTTTGATCATTCAAATCAAGAACCTATTTATTTGCTTGCCTGGACCACTACGCCATGGACTTTGCCATCTAACGCCGCATTGACGGCAGGGAAGAATATTACCTATGTTTTGATTAAGACGTTTAATCCCTATACTTTTTTACCTGTCCACGTGGTTTTGGCCAAGGATTTAGTCAAAAATTATTTCCAAGCTGCGGCTGAAAATGGTGATTTCCGAGCGTACGTCGACGCCGATAAAAAGCCTAGTGCTATTCCATACCAGATTGTGGCTTCGTGTAAGGGTTCTGATCTGGAAGGGGTTGAATATGAACCTTTGATGTCCTATGTGTCGCCTAAGGAACCAGCTTTCCGAGTTATTTTGGGTGATTTTGTCACGACGGAAGATGGTACAGGAATGGTGCATACGGCGCCAACATTTGGGGCGGATGACTTCAGGGTAGCCCAACAAAATGGAATTCCGGCGATTCTTGTTCAGGACGAAAATGGGAAAGAGGTGCCCTTGGTTAATCGCCAAGGACGATTTGTCAAGGAAGTGACTGATTACGCTTTAGAGCCTGTAAAAGAGGCGTATTTAACGGAGGAAGAAAAAGAAGAGGCTAGAATAAAGCAAGGAAGAGATAAATATTTATCGGTGGATGAGCGAATTGCGATCCAATTAAAAACCGACAATAAAGCGTTTAACGTTCAGAAATTTGATCACCCCTATCCCCATTGTTGGCGTACGGACAAACCCATTTTATATTATCCTTTGGACTCTTGGTTCATTAAAACGACGGCTGCCAAAGATAAATTAATCGCTTTAAACAAAACGATTGAATGGAAGCCTGAATCCACTGGAACAGGTCGTTTTGGAAACTGGTTGGAGAATTTAGTGGACTGGAATTTGTCTCGCTCACGTTATTGGGGAACCCCACTACCCATCTGGAGAACAGAAGATGGTTCTGAGGAAATCTGCATTGGTTCATTGGCACAGTTGGCCGATGAAATCAACCTCGCAAATGCATCAGGGAAATTATCAGACAAACAATTAGCTGGAAATTCAGCATTTCAAATTGCGCTTGAAAAAGGGCAAGCTGATTTACATCGACCTTTCGTAGATGAGATTTATTTGTTGAGCGCCTTGGGACAAATACTAAGCCGAGAGCTTGATTTGATCGATGTTTGGTTTGATTCGGGTGCCATGCCATTTGCCCAATGGCACTATCCATTTGAGAATCAAGAAATATTTAAAAAGTCTTATCCTGCCGATTTTATTTCGGAGGGAGTTGACCAAACCCGTGGCTGGTTCTTTACACTACACGCTATTTCAGCCATGGTGGAGGATTCAGTCGCCTTTAAACATGTTGTTTCCACCGGCTTAGTGCTGGATAAAAATGGAAACAAAATGTCCAAAAGACTGGGTAATGCCATCGATCCTTTTGATACCTTGTTGAAATACGGCGCTGATCCTACGCGCTGGTACATGATTACCAATGCCCAACCTTGGGATAATTTAAAATTTGATTTAGCCGGTATTACGGAAGTGCGAAATAAGTTTTTTGGCACACTGACAAATACCTATAATTTCTTTGCCTTATATGCCAATTTAGATGGTTTTGATGCCTCAAATGTGCGCGTTGAGGAGGATAATTTATCTGAATTAGACCGCTGGATTTTATCTAAATTAATGAATTTAATTGCTGAGGTGGACGAGTCTTTTGAAACCTATGAGCCCACAAAAGCGGGTCGGGCGATACAAGATTTTGTGTGCGATCATTTGTCAAATTGGTATGTACGCTTATCTAGGCGACGTTTTTGGAATCCTGAGGCTAAGGAATTAGGCCTAAGTGAAGATAAAAAAGCGGCCTATCAGACCTTGTATACTTGTTTAGAAACGGTGGCCCAATTGATGTCTCCGATCGCGCCGTTTTATGGAGAATGGTTGTATAAAAATTTAACTCAAAAGGAATCAGTTCATTTAACTGATTTTGTCAAAGTGAATGCCGCTTGGAGAAATGAAGATTTGGAGTCGTCGATGGAATTGGCTCAGCGAATTTGTTCATTAGTTCACTCGATTCGTAAGGTGCATAAGTTGAAGGTGCGCCAACCATTAGCCCAGGTGCTGGTTCCTGTTTTACAGGAAAATGTTCGAGAGCAAATTCGACGTGTCGAGGATTTAATTAAATCTGAAGTCAATGTGAAGCAGGTGAATTATTTGAATGATGCCTCCGGTGTTTTGAGTAAGCGGGTTAAACCTAATTTCAAAGCGTTGGGACCTAAGTTTGGGAAGGACATGAAAGCGGTAGCTGATGTTATAACGAGTATGTCAATGAATGATTTATCTACGGTGGAATCTGCCGGTTCAGTTAATCTAAACGGATTTGAGATTGGAATGGGTGACATTGAAGTGATGACGGAAGATATGCCGGGTTATTTAACAGCTAGTGAAGGGGGCTTGACTATTGCGCTAGACAACACATTAAGTCCCGAATTGATTCGGGAAGGAATGGCCCGCGAGTTTGTGAATCGCGTCCAAAATTTACGCAAAGACTTAGGTTTTGATGTCATTGACAAAATTCATATTTCGATCCAAGAAAATACGAGTGAATGGAAAGATAGTTTGACTGAATTTAAAGGATATATAAGCCAAGAAGTTCAAGCTCTTTCGATTGATTGGGTGAATGAGATTAGTGAAGGTTATTCAGAAGTCAGTATAGATGATGTAAATTTAAATGTCCGTTTGACCGTTGCATAAAACAAGGTAGACATGGTTTTCAATTCATTACAGTTTTTGGTGTTTTTTGGAATTGTGACCAGTGCTTATTTTTTATTCGCTCACAAGTACAGATGGGCTTTGTTGCTGGCAGCTTCATGTTATTTTTATATGGCTTTTGTTCCTATTTATTTGGGGATTTTAGGCTTGACCATTGTCATCGATTATTTTACTGGAATCTATTTAGAACGGTTTCAGGGGGGTGCAAAAAAAATATTTTTGGGTTGTAGTTTGCTGGCCAACTTAGGTGTGTTGGCCATTTTTAAATATTACTTTTTTTTTACGGACAACTTTAATTTCCTAGCCAGTTATTTCTCCATTCCTATTCACTTTCCGGTTTTCAATTTTTTACTGCCTATCGGCTTATCATTCCATACGTTTCAAGCCATGAGTTATACCATCGAGGTTTATCGTGGGAACCAGAAGGCGGAACGGAATTTTGGAATTTATAGCCTTTATGTGATGTTTTATCCACAGTTGGTGGCCGGACCCATCGAAAGGCCACAAAATTTAATTCATCAATTTTACGAAAAACATGTTTGGGATGCGGACCGAGTGAAGTTAGGTCTATTGCAAATGATGCAAGGTTTTTTTAAAAAAGTAGTCATAGCGGACCGACTTGCGATGGTGGTTGATCCAGCCTATGCAAATTTATCAAACCAGAGTAGCTTGAATTTAATCATCGCCAGTATCTTTTATTCATTTCAAATCTATTGCGATTTTTCAGGCTATTCAGATATCGCGATTGGGGCTTCCAAGGTGATGGGCTTCAAACTTATGAATAATTTTAATGCGCCCTATACGGCCAAATCCATTCCAGATTTTTGGCGCCGTTGGCATATTTCCCTGTCTACCTGGTTTAAAGATTATGTGTATTTTTCTTTAGGAGGCAACCGCGTTTCGGTTCCCCGCTGGTATATCAACATTATGATCGTCTTTATTTTGTCCGGCTTTTGGCATGGGGCCAGTTGGAACTTTGTGATTTGGGGAGCTTTGCATGGATTGTTCCAATTAATAGGTTTAACGCTTAATCGGATTTTCCCTAAATTGGCGGCGGATGAGCAAAAGTCAGCTGCTGGAGCTTGGATGTACCGACTATTCACATTTCTATTAGTGACGATTGCTTGGGTATTTTTTAGAATTCCAAAATTTGGAGATATTCAGATTTATTTTGACCAATTAACCCATGGCTCCATTCTAGACCCAATATCTTTAGCTTTCAATACCAACGAATTATTATTTTCTATTTTGTTGATTGTGGGTTTATATCTGTATGATTTTAAAAGGGAGAAAATAAAGGTGGATTCGGTTCAATTATTTTGGCCCATTATATCTGGTTTGGCGTTTTTGATTTACTTTTTTGGAGTCTTTAATTTGAAACAGTTTATTTATTTTCAGTTCTAATTTATGCAAAAACTACTCGCAAATATTGGGTTTATTTTTTGTGCACTGACCTTGTATTTGACAAGTTCAAATGCGGGCATGAAGTGGATTACCCAAGACCGATATAGTCGAATTGGGGCTTTGGGGGCAGATAAATACCTGTATGGCGATCTGTATGGATTGACGTATTTGAGTAAATTCAAAATTACAAAAGACACTAATTTTGTTTCAATACCGACCAAAGATGGAAAAGTACATAGCGATACGGCGAATCTTTTTATTCTAGGGGATAGTTATTTATATAGCTTTTTCAAAGAAGATCCCCGCTATTATGCCAACATAGGCCAGGTTAAGTTTATTCGTTGGGATGTCGCTAAACCCATTGAAATTATCCCCGCTAGAAATAAAAAAAATATTTTGTTGATCGAATCGGTTGAGCGAAATATGTCCGGTCTATTCAATTTAAATTCTGTGAAGGCCCGATTAGATAGGGCGGAGGCGGTGCAATCAGAGTTAAATACACGTCAGAAAATAGCTCATTTTTTCGCCGAAATTGACGAAGGAATTAAGGAAAGTTTATATCATAAATCTCTTGAGGCCAACATTGAATTTGCTTGGTTTAATTTCGGGTTTTTGGAGCCACTGAAGGAATTAAAAGGGGATTTTAATTTAAATTTCTTTGGTCGAGTGGACAAAGAAGTCGCCATTTCAAAGGATCAAAACTTTTTGTATTTAGCTGAAACCCTTAACTCTTATAACCCTGGGAGCTCATTTTCGGACATCAGTGAAGAGAAATTAAAAGCTCAAGTAAGCGAATTAAATAGGATACAGGATTATTACAAAGCAAGGGGTTTCGATGAGGTCATCTTATCGATTATTCCGAATCCTGTGTCGGTGCTGAAGACGGAGAATAGACCTGATAATCACCTTATCCAAAGGATTAAATTGCACCCTGATTTTAAGGGGAAATTAATTGATGCAACAGAAGAGCTATCCAAAAATGCAAAATCAAATTTCTTCACCTCTGATTCACATTGGAATCAGAAGGGTGCAAAAATTTGGTTAGACCAGTTGAATCGCCAACTCCCAAACTAAACTTATTTAGGAAATTGAGTTTTGTCTAGTTTGGGTAAAAGTTGCAATGCATTTTTATAGTATACTTTTTTAAGTACTTCGTCAGGAAGTTCTAGCCCATAAATCCTCCAGAACGCATGTCTTTTTCGGTAGTATGGAAAGTATTCATCGCCAGTTTCTAATAGTCGGAAATAGGTGTAGTATTCAGACGTGGTCCAAATATCTTTTCCAAAAAGCACTCGGTCTTGATATTTGATCATGAAAGCGCGGGCATTTTTGGGTTGGCGTCCCAATTCATGAATCACGGCTCCAATCTCGGTATACATATTTGGGTAAAGATTCATGAGTCGGCCTAATTCTGGTAAATTGTTTCCGAGCCAAGCTAAATGGGCGCTAATGAATTTGGTATTAGGGTGCCTTTTGATGATATCAAATTGTTCATCCATCACAATTTTCCATGAAGGATATTTGGACGAAGGTCGTGCTCGGCTAGGAAATTGTTTAAGTTCAAGCCAGCGCTCATTGGTTT
Organism: Cytophagaceae bacterium; assembly: GCA_947460975.1. GTDB lineage: Bacteria > Bacteroidota > Bacteroidia > Cytophagales > Spirosomataceae > Aquirufa. The sequence goes on along the minus strand of CANHGO010000001.1, from coordinate 377,019 downwards.
TATCGTGTACATCAAAAAATGAAATGGGTTCTCCGGTATGGATCAAAATGGGGATATTTAGTTCACCACATTTCGCCCAAATGGGATCTAGCCTTGGGTCATTGGTCCGTATCCTATTGCCTTTTGAATCTTTTACTTCTAAGCCTAAGTCTTTAAATATTTTTAATCCCATGGCACCTGCTTTCACTTCTTTTTCTAAGGCCTTGACCGTTTCCGAAGACCAGTTTGGGTTATCAATATCACTGAAATTCAGGTTGGTAAATACGATCACTCTTCCATTCGCTTTTTCTTTTCCTGCATTCACAGATTGGATTAAAAAATCAGTCCCTTGTTCCCTTGCCCCGCTTCTATAAGATCCTTTTCCACTTAAGTTGATCATGAATTTCATGTTAAGGCTATCCATTTGCTTAACTAAATAGCCTAAATCTTGGCTTGGCATATTGTTTTGATGATTGTGAATATCGATGAATGGATATTTTGCCTTTTTGATGGTATGTTCGGGTACGACAAGAGTTGATATGGGATCATACTCTTCAAAAGCCATGGTTTTTTCTTGAGCGAATGAAGGTAAACTCAGTAGGATGCAGAAGCAAAATATATATTTTATCATGTGCTTATTAGGTTAATTCAGCGAATCTATTGAATATATTTTAAAATTGATCATGCAAAATGGTATATTCGCTCTATTTATGAAAATTAAGCTTTATATATTTTTATTGGTTTGTTTCTCTTTGAGTCCCTTATTTGGTCAAAAGAAAAAGCAGGAGGTTCATATCCTGACGGGTGCGCAGTTGGAGGAATTAATGACAGAGGGGATGAGGCATTACGTTAAAGATGATTTTGACGAAGCTATTCTAGTTTGGGAACATTTGATCCTTGAGGTTCCTACTGAGCCATCGATTTATTATTATCTCGGAAAGGCCTATTTGGCTCAAAATAAGAATTCTTTGGCTTTTAAAAATGCAGCGGAGGCTTGGAGACTTTCCCCTCATTCCATGGATTATGGACTTTTCTATGTGGACATTGCGTTAGATTTACGCAAAGTAGATGAGGCTTTGGAAGCGCTGAATAAAATGTCTGAATTTGACGAGATCCAACCTGAGATTGGATTGCGATTAGCTCAGGCTTATTTATGGAAGGAAAATGGGAAGGAAGCTTTGAACGCTTTGAAGAAGGTCGAGGTGTGGTTGGAAGATTTTCCAGAAATTATTCGAACGAAGCAATTTATTTATTTAAAGGAGAAAGATGTTTTGGGGGCTATGAATGCTGGTTTTAGCTTGATTGAAAATTCGCCTGATGAATTATTATTTACTTGGGATCAGATGGAAACGGTTTGGGATTTGGTGACGGGAAATACATTGCAAGCAGAACTTCGACCATTAAAGTCTAAATATTCGAGTCAAGGCCAATTGAATTTAATGAGTGCCAAATTATTTTTGGAAGCCAAAAATTTAGATTCTACTTGTGTAGAAATTTTGCATGCGGCTTCAGATTCGAGAATGAGTTCTGAGATTTTGGGCCAATTAACCATTCAAATTTTAGGATTAATTAAGTCCAAAGAAGACTGGCAAACGGTTTATGATATGATTTTGGAATTAAAGGGATTGTATCCTGTGGATCCTAGATTTTCTGCACTTGAGGGTGATTTGTGGGCCAATATATCCAAATTTAAAGAGGCGCAAGTTTCGTATTTATATGCGGCAAGAATGGGTAATGCTAAGTTTGAAGTTTGGGCTCGCATTATTCAATTGGATTACGAGATGAACTTATTGGACAGTGCAATTGTACATGCTGAAGAGGCCCTTGTTCTTTTCCCAAATCAAGGATATTTATGGTTTCAAAAAGGGTTTGCGGAGTATTTGAGTGGAAAAATAAATGAATCCATTCGTTCATTTGAAGGAGCCATTCCTATGGCCAACACCCAAGATGGCTGGTATACGCAATTATATGGTATCATGGGGGACGCATATCATTCCAAAGGTTTATATAAACAATCCGATGCTTGTTTTGACAAAGTCTTAGTCGTCAATCCCACGGAAGAACATGTCTTAAATAATTATAGTTATTACTTGTCCTTGAGGCGAGATCGTTTGGATAAGGCAGCTCTCATGTCGAAGAAGTTAGTGGACAAATTTCCTACTAATGGAACTTATTTGGATACATATGCATGGGTATTGTTTCAAAGGGGTGAGTACTTAGAATCATTAGTCTATATTGAAAAAGCCTTGAAGGATGAAAAGCAAAATAGCTCCACGGTTTGGGAACATTATGGGGACGCGCTTTTTAAGAATGGGCGCGTAGATGAGGCGGTTAAGGCTTGGAAAACAGCAAATTCCCTTGACGGAGCCAGTAATAAATTGGATAAAAAGATTGAAAATAAACGAATTATCGAAAATTGAGATAATTTTGTAAACGCTTATTCGCTTAAAATCTAAGATGCGCCGAACCATTATTTTTTTCTTCACAGCTTTTAGCATTTTTTCTTGTGGGAAAAAAGTCGTCGTTTCCACTGTATTGGCGACATCGATTAGTCCTGCAATAGATACCGTATCGAAAAAGGAAGTCAAGGTGATCGACTCAGTGGCAAAAAAAATAATTGAGCCCTTGAAAATAGATGATGCTGAATTAAAATTAGCCCCTGACGATTTAAATTTTAACTTTTTGAAGGCGAAGTCTAAAATCGTGTGGAAGACTCAGCAGAACCAAGATACGTATACGGTTGACATTCGAATGAAAAAAGATAGCTTGATTTGGGTTAATATATCTCAATCTGGCTTTACGGGAGCGACTGGATTGTTTTCAAAAAACAAGGTTCAATTGTATCAAAAAATCAATGGGGAATACTTTGATTTAACCTATGATAGCGTCAGTGTGATGATGGGTTTTAAGGTGGATTATTCGATTCTTCAGTCGCTCATTGTGGGCAATCAGCCTTATAAAAAGAACAATTCAAGGGTTATTCGAGAGAATGAAAATATAATTTTAAAGCAACAAGAGGGGAGGATTAATATTGATAATATGGTAGGTCCCAACCGAAAATTAAAGAAATTATTAGTTAATGACGTTCCTACGAGCAATAAGATGACCATGGATTTTGAGGAATTTACCTTATTGAATCAGGTACTTTTTCCTTTTTCTAGTCAAATTAATTTGGATGTTAAAGACAAGGATAATAAAAATGTGAATACGTTGATCACCATCAAATACTCTAAAGTAGAGCTTTTGGATACACCATTGGAATTCCCATTTAAGGTTCCGGAAAAATTATTGAATCCTACACGTAAATGAAATTACACTATATCACTTTATTGATTGTCTTTTTTATCGGTTTTGAGACCTATGCTCAAGTGGATAAAAAAACTCAATTGGAGCAGCAAAAGAATGATAATTTGGTCAAAATAAAGGAGTTGAATTCCATTATTTCAAAAACATCAAAAAAGAAAAAGGTATCAATCGGTAAATTAAATGTACTGAAGGAGCAGATTGTTGTCCAAAAGAAGCAAATCAATATACTGAACGAAAATCAAAATTTATTGGCGTCTGAAGCTAAAATATTAACCCAGCAAAGTGATAAGTTGGCCGCCAAATTAGCGAAATTAAAGCAAGCGTATGCCAAGATGTTATATGAGGCGGAAAAAGTGTCGACGGTCAATAACAAATTAAGTTTCTTGCTTTTATCGTCAGATTTAGGAGAGTTTGTTCGTCGGTTCGACTTTCTAAAACAATATACCACGAATCGAAAAGAACAGGCTAAAAAGATTTTTGAGACTCGCCAAGACTTAATGACGAAAAAGCAGCAAGTGATTTTCAAAAAAAATGAAGAGAAAAAAGTATTAGTGGTTAAGGAAAAGGAAAAGGTGAAGTTGGAGGTCATGAAAACGAAAGAGGCGAAGGTGGTGACGGTGTTAACCCAGCAAGAGAAAAAATTGAAGATTGAGTTGGAGCGGAAAAAATTAGCGATTAGGAAGTTGGATAATTTAATTGCCGGGATTGTTCAGCGGGAGATTCAAAAAAGTTTGGAGCGGGAGCGCCGATTACGGATAGCGGCTCAGGCCAAGAAATTAGAAGTTAATAAGCCAGAGCTACCTAAGCCTAAATTGGAGGAGGGACTCGTTAAAAAATATGAAAAGCCTGCTGACAAAGTAGAAGAAGTTTCGAAGTCGGAACCCAAAAAGGAAATTGTCAAAGAAAAGGCTGCAGCCAAAGAGGTAGTCGCGGAGCCTGTTTTAGAGAAAAATACCTATTACATGAATGCTGATGAGGCTAAATTAGCTGTTTCATTTGCGGCATTAAAAGGCAGAATGCCTTTCCCTGTGCCATCGGGATTTATTTCGGATCATTTTGGAGTTCACAAACATCCTATTTTGAAGGGGGTCATGATTAACAATAATGGAATTGATATTCAAACATCCGCTGGGGCTGCTGTTCATACCGTATATGATGGCATTGTGCAGTCGGTGGTTAATATTCCTGGGATTAATACGGTGGTTGCGATCCAACATGGTGATTATTTTACTGTTTATAGCAAGCTAGACAATGTATCGGTTTCCACGGGTCAGCGGGTTCGTACGGGACAACGCATAGGAACAGTGGCATCCGATGAAGACGGTACCGCAGAAATCAATTTCCAGGTTTGGAAAAATACGGTTCGACAAAATCCTGAGTCTTGGCTTAAAAGGTAATTAGCTGAAGCGATAAGTGGCTCTGAAACTGATGTTTTGTCCTTGGTCATCTGCAAAATACCGGAATCGATTGAGGTAGTCTCGGTAAGCTTGGTTGAACGCATTTGTGACTGATACCCCCAAATCAAATTTATTTATTGAGATTCCCCAATGTACTTGGCCGAGGATATATCCTTTGGGCGGAGGTAAAAAATCAGCATTTACTTCGACCCTTTTTTGCATGGAGATTTGGGTTATGCCCCAACTTACATACTGCTTGTGTTTTTTAAATTGATAACGAATCAGGTATTCAAATCGGTCAGGTGGAATATTAATCATGTAGGTATTATTCAATTCATCATAAGCCCGAACGATACTTGTTTTTTGCTGAAGGCTCCAAGATTCAGAAATGCTGTAGGACAACTGCCCGTCCATTCCTTTGAAACTGGCGTCAATTTGTTCGTAAGTAAATGCAGGAAAACTGCCTCGTACGGTCGTAATAAATGAGGGTACTCCTTTGTCCATTAAAGGCTTTAAATAAATAAAATGATGAATGGTGTTGGTATATAAACCTATTTCCAACTCCAATTTTTCGGTTCTATATAAAGAGTTTAGACTTATATTGTAAGCGGTTTCTCCTTTCAGTAAAGGATCCCCTATTTCGTATGCGCCTGCCCCGTGATGGACACCATTTGAAAATAATTCATTCGGACTTGGCGCTCTAAATGCTCTCGCTAGAATCAAGTGATTTTCGAAATTTTGGGTCCAGTGGTATTTTAAACCCATACTCCCTGAAAGACCTATGTAATTACTTAAATCACGCTTTATGGTGGTTGAATAATTTTGTACGGGCCGATGAATTTCAATGTCCTTTGTATCTAACCGGAGTCCCATGTCAATTTCCATTTTTTGATTCACATACCTTTCTAAAGCAAAAATTCCTAGATTGCTCAGGTAATAATTTGGAAGCAAACTCGACGTAAGCGTGGGTAGATTTACTCGATTACCTGATGTGCGATTGCCTTGGGTTAAATACGTTAAGCCAAATTGTCCTTTCCATAATTTTGAGGAGTTGTACTCGTCGATTAAAATTTCAGAACTCAAGGTCCCAAGATTAAAATTTAATGTGTTGATGTTTTTCCCTAATCGCATGACGTCAAATTCCAGACGTTGATTATCTTGATATGCCACGTTCATCCTAATCGTTTTATTGGTTAGGTTGACGTAAGCCTTGAATTTTGCCAATGAATGCGTGATATCTTGGTTGGGTCTTTCTATCTCTCTAATGAAATTTGTTGGCGTATAAATTTCAAACGGCCTAACGCTGGCTATAGCCGTTTTGAGGTCATTGATATTGCCAATATGGGAACCGGAATAAATGCCGATGATTGAGTGGAAGCGACTGATAAATAGATCGGTGCCAAACTTTTGATTTTTGTATCCTAAAGCCATTGAAAAATTTTGCTCTTCAACACCCGTATTGGCCAAATTGTAATTAGCCGTCTTTATGTTACCTCCATTTTTTAAGGTTCCTTGAACTCGCCATCCCCATCCATGTACATTTTTAAATCCACCCTCTAACATGCCCGAAGTAACGAATTGTCTTCCGTTTGTAAAAAATATGGTTTGAGCCTCTCCCAAAATTCCGCTGGTGTCGGGCAATGAATTGGGTTCCATTAAGATAAGGCCGCCAATCGCATCACCTCCATACCTAAGTCCTGCGGGGCCTTTGATCACTTGTATATTTTTGGAGACGAAAGGATCTACTTCCGGCGCATGTTCGCTGCCCCATTGTTGGCCTTCCTGCCGCACGCCTTGATTTAAAATGATCACGCGGGAAGAGTGCATCCCATGAATGATGGGTTTTGAAATGCTACTTCCTGTCTGCAAACTTTGGACGCCTGAAATTCCTTTTAACATTTCACCTAGGCTTAATCCATTTCTTTGAGAGCGTTCTTCAGTACTTAATTCTCCTTTGAGTTGGGAGGTGATTTCTGTTTTTTTTCCAGTGACCATTACCTCCATAAGGTGTTCATCGTGTGTTTCTAAGCTCAGATTTTCTGTTAGGTCGTCATGGTCCTTTAAGGTGATTGATGTTTCAACTTTGTTGAAGCTGCTCATTTCGCAGACCAATAAATAAGTTCCGGGACAAATTTTTTCTATTTTAAAATTCCCCTTTTCGTCTGTTTGAGCCTTTGTTTTTTGGCCTTTCAAATAAACGTATGAACCTAGAATGACCTCGCCACTTTCTTTTGAAATTACTTTTCCCTTTAATGTACAATTGCATGCCGTCTGGGAAATGCCTTGATACACCAAGAGTAAAGAAAAAATTAAAAGAAATTTAGGTGATATCATGAATGAGAAACAAAATTGTTTGAGAGAGTAAAAATATGAATAATGTGTCAAAAAAGATGAATAATTAGAATCAAAAGGATTTATGAGACAAATTCAATGTTAAATGATTGATATCGGTCGATAATTTTTTTTATTATTTAAATTGTTTTGTTTAAACTTTTAATATATTTGTTAAACAAAACAACAAACACGTTTATGACGGCGCTAGAATTTTCTTACCAAGTAGGTAATTTTTCGAAGTTTTTAAAGCCATTTGCTTTGCGTTTGACTAGAGATTCAGATGATGCAAACGATTTGGTTCAGGACACTTTAGTGAAAGCCTATACCAATCGCGACAAATATTCAGATGGGACAAATCTGAAAGCATGGTTATTTACGATCATGAAAAATACGTTTATCACCCAGTACCAACGTATGGTTCGTCGTAATACTTTTATTGACACCACAGAAAATTTGCATTTTATAAATTCCAGTGATTCATTACAGGAAAATAATGCCGTTAGTCATTTTATTAAAGAAGATATCGACAAGGCACTTAGCCTGACAGAAGAAATATATAGAGTTCCTTTTTTAATGTATTTCAAAGGTTTTAAATACCATGAAATCGCTGAAGAGTTAGATTTGCCGATTGGCACAGTCAAAAATCGAATTCACATCGCTAGAAAAACATTGAAGAGCTCGCTCAAAATGTATGCATAGATTTTTATAGTTTTTTGGTTAACAGATTAGAGTGTAAAAAGTCAGATTTTATCTGACTTTTTCTTTTTATCAAATTCCAAACGCTAAATTTTATATATTTGTCTAATCCTTTTTTGATGAATAAAAACAAGAAAATTATTGTCATTGGCGCCGGATTTTCCGGACTATCTACCGCCACCGCCCTAGCCGATTTAGGCTATCAGGTCGAAATTTTAGAAAAAAATGAAATGGCGGGTGGCCGCGCACGCGTATTTTCCGAAAAAGGATTTATGTTCGACATGGGGCCTAGTTGGTACTGGATGCCCGACATTTTCGAAACGTATTTTGCGCGCTTTGGGAAAAAACCATCGGATTATTATGATTTAATTCGACTTGATCCATCTTATGCTGTTATTTTGTCCAAAGACGAGGTAATCGACCTTCCTGCTAATTATGCAGACTTACGTGATCTTTTTGAAACTTTTGAAAAGGGGGCGGCAAACTCACTGGACCAATTTTTAGACCAGGCCTCCTACAAATATAAAGTGGGTATTCAGAAGTTTGTTTGGAAACCTTCTCGTAAAATAACGGAATTCTTAAGCCTCGGCTTGTTGATCGACGTGCTAAGGTTAGACGTTTTTCAATCCTTCTATACCCACATTAGAAAATTCTTTAAATCGCCTACGCTTTTGAAATTAATGGAATTCCCCATTTTATTTTTGGGCGCTATTTCCCAAAATACTCCGGCGATGTATAGCTTAATGAATTTTGCCGAAATTAAATTAGGCACCTGGTACCCGATGGGAGGGATGCATTTAATTGTCAAAGGCATGGTTTCGCTAGCCGAGGAAAAAGGGGTTAAAATCACCTATAATTCGGAAGTAAGTTCATTTGAAATGGCAGGTGCTAAGGTCAAAGGAGTATATACAAAATCAGGATTTCATGAAGCCGATGCTGTGGTTGCAAGTGCAGATTATCACCATGTAGAAGAAGTTTTAGGTGAAAAGTATCGAAATTACGATGAGAGCTATTGGGATAAAAGAGTGATGGCACCCTCTTCTTTATTATTTTACCTAGGTGTTTCCAAACGTATTCCTCGATTAAAACACCATAATTTATTTTTTGACCGAGATTTTAAAATTCACTCCCAAGAAATTTATACGGATCCTCAATGGCCTTCAGATCCATTATTTTATGTTTCTGCCCCTTCCGTGACAGACCCATCTGTCGCTCCTGAGGGTTGCGAAAATATATTTTTATTAATTCCCGTGGCACCAGATTTAGCGGATAACGAGGAGGTGAGAGAAAAATATTTTGGGCAATTGATGGACCGACTAGAAGAATATTGTGGCGTAACCATTCGAGATTCCATTGTCTATAAGCGTTCTTATGCACATAAGGACTTTAAAAATGATTACCATGCTTTCAAGGGGAATGCTTATGGATTAGCTAATACGCTCATGCAAACAGCGATTTTGAAGCCTTCATTGAAAAATAAAAATCTTAAAAATTTGTATTATACGGGCCAACTGACCGTTCCCGGACCTGGAGTTCCTCCATCCCTTATTTCAGGATTGGTGGTTGCCTCAGAAGTACATAAAGAATTAAATTAGCGTATATGGATTTATATTTAAAGGTATCGCTTGCTTCCAGTAAATTATTAACTAGGGCCTATTCCACTTCCTTTTCTATGGGAATTCGGACCTTAGATACGAAAGTTCATGAAGCTATTTATGCTGTATATGGCTTCGTACGGTTGGCCGATGAGATTGTGGATACTTTTCACACCCATGACAAAAGAGAATTATTGGCCCGATTTAAAACGGATACCTATAAAGCCATTGAAGAAAAAATCAGCCTAAATCCCATCTTACATTCATTCCAATGGGCAGTCAATGAATTCTGCATGGAGCATGACTTAATTGAGGCTTTTTTGTATTCTATGGAAATGGATTTAACGGAAACCCATTATAATTCTGAGGAATATAAACGATATATTTATGGCTCTGCTGAGGTGGTAGGTTTAATGTGTTTACGTGTTTTTTGTGCTGGAAATCCATCCGAATATGAGTCGCTGAAATCTGATGCTTGCGCCTTAGGTTCGGCATTTCAAAAAATTAATTTCCTTCGCGACATTCGTTCTGATTATGAAGAGCGGGGCCGTGTTTATTTTCCGAACATTGATTTTAATACATTTACGGATGCTGAAAAACGTGAAATAGAAGACGATATTCAGTTGGACTTTGATGCCGGTTTACGCGGAATAAACGGCCTTCCCGAAGTCGCAAAGAAGGGAGTTTTACTCGCCTTTGAATATTACATTCGTTTATTTGAAAAAATAAAAGCTTTACCTGCCGCAAGAATCAAAGAAGAAAGAATTCGTGTTCCCGACTGGGAAAAATTTTATATTTATCTCAGATTATTGTTTCGTAAATGATGCGATATGCTCCCATTGTTGTTTGATTTCGCGTTCCAACCGGAATCTTTAATTCTATTATTAGCCATCATGGCTTTTTTATATGCATCTGTAGGACATGGAGGTGCGAGTGGTTACTTAGCCGTGATGGCTATTTTTGCGATTGCTCCCTCCATCATGAAACAGACGGCATTGCTCCTGAATCTAGGCGTTTCCCTGATGTCATTTATTGCTTTTTTTCGACAAGGGTTTTTCAGGTGGAAGCTTTTTTGGCCTTTTGCTTTGGGATCCATTCCAGCAGCATTTTTTGGGGCTAAGATTCCTTTGACCGATTCTACCTACAAACAGATATTAGGGTTTTGCTTATTGATGGCGGTGATTCGAATGGTATACCAACTGAAGGAAGAAAATTCGAACACTTTAATTCCTGTTTTAGGGGTATTCATTGGCGGAATCATCGGACTATTATCCGGCATGATTGGCATCGGTGGAGGAATTATTTTAAGTCCTTTATTATTGTTATTTCGTTGGGCTAGTCTGAAAGAAGCCGCGGCCGTATCTGCTTTATTCATCTTTGTCAATTCAGTCGCTGGCTTAGCAGGCTTGAAAACTTGGATTCCACTCGATCAATCTCAAATGATTTATTGGCTCATCGCCTCATTAATTGGCGGATTCATAGGTGCCTTATGGGGTTCCAAAATAGCCTCCAATCAAAAAGTAAAGTGGATTTTAGCTTTGGTTTTAGTGATTGCGTCCTTTAAACTTTGGTTTGTATAAATAAAAAAAGCGTCTGAAACGATTTCCATTTCAGACGCTTTATATTATTTTATTTTTAGTTCTTCGAACCTGTCACTGCCCCAGCCGCTTCTTTTGCTTTTTTGGCATCCTGCATGGGATTCCTGTCAAGGGAGTAAGATCTCTTTTGTTCTTTAAATAATTGAACCTTGGTCGGCTTAGCTGGCTCCCTTGGGAATGCATTGTCATCTGTGTCGATATCGGCAATTTCATAATAAGGATCTAAGGTCCACTTAACCACTTTCTTGCTGGTTGGAATTATTTTTTTAGCCTCTACATCGTTCAATCTCCAAACCTCGGCAGGGAATCTCAAAACCTCTTCCGTACCATCTTCATAATTTAATTTAATGATCACTGGCATTGGTAAACCTCCCTTATTTTTGAAATTAACCACGTAAAAGTTCTTTCCTTGAGCGACTAATTTTTTTTCATCTTCATTTAAAGAAGCTATATAATCTTCATACTTTTTCTTGTCTGCGTCTGTTGGCGCAAAGCGATCATACGTATTATAGAAATCAGTAAGGTCCGGATTCTCCTCTACTACGGTGGATTTAATATCCGTTTTATTTCGTATGCTTGAAATGGTTTGACGCTTGGCTTGAGCGGCTGCTTTATCTCCCGCTTTTTTAGCCACTGGATCTTTCGTATCTATGCCAAACCACTCCACCGTCTCGATCGATTGGTTCACCGGCTCTGTACCATAAAACCAACCTTTCCAAAACCAATCCAAGTCAACGCCCGAGGCATCTTCTAATGTCCTAAAGAAATCGGCTGGATAAGGTTGCTTGAATGCCCATCTGCGCGCATATTCTTTAAAGGCATAGTCAAATAATTCTCTTCCCATGACAGTTTCACGAAGGATATTTAAGGCTGTCGCGGGTTTTGCATAGGCATTGTTTCCAAAATCCATAATATTCTCCGAATTGGCCATAATAGGCACTTGGTTTTTGGCATCTAAACGCATGTAAGGAACAATATCTTGTGGCTCTCCACGACGCGCAGGGAAGTTACGATCCCATTCCATTTCTGCTAAATACTGGCAAAAGGTATTTAAACCCTCATCCATCCAAGACCATTGGCGCTCATCCGAATTGATAATCATAGGGAAGAAATTGTGTCCAACCTCATGAATGATCACGCCGATCATCCCATTTTTTGTATTTTCAGTATACGTTCCATCGGTTTCAGGTCGGCCTCCATTGAATGAAATCATCGGATATTCCATTCCGCCACCTAAAGTAGCATGGCAAGAAATAGCCACGGGATAGGGATAAGCGATGGTTCTTTTGGAATAGGATTTAAGCGTATGAGCTACCGCCATCGTGGAGTATTTTTCCCAAAGTGGATTTCCTTCTTTAGGGTAATAGGACATAGCCCACACTTTTTTGCCTTCTACATCCACTTGCATCGCATCCCAAATAAATTTACGTGAGCTCGCAAATGCAAAATCACGGACATTGTCAGCTTTGTATATCCAAGTCTTTTTACCTGTAGGCTTGTTTTTTTCAGCTTTTTCAGCTTCCGCTTGAGTCACAATGACCACAGGCCTAACCGCTGTTTTGGCTTGCTCCCAACGTTTTAATTGGGACGCCGTCATCAACTGCGATGCGTTTTGTAATTCGCCTGAGGCACCAACCACATGGTCATTGGGCACCGTAATGGCTACCTTATAATTACCGAAATTCAAAGTAAACTCCCCTTGGCCTATAAATTGCTTGTGTTGCCAACCGTATACATCGTTGTAAACGGCAAGGCGTGGAAACCAATGGGCGATGAAGTAATTCGCATTTCCATCTTTAGGAAATAGCTCATAACCTGATCGACCATAATATTCAGTAATCAAATAATTCCAGTCGATGGAGAAACTTACATTTCCACCTGATTTTATGGGGGTAGGTAAGTCAATGCGCATCATCGTTTGATTAATCGTATGCTTCAGTGGATTCCCTTTGATATCCTTAACGGCCGTAATTTTATATCCATATTCTCTTGGATCTGTTAACTCCTCAAACATGCTTGCACTGATTCCTTTTGTGATATCTCCCGTGGCAGAGGTTTTTTTAATGGTTCCTTTCTCGAAAATATTTTGGTCTAATTGAATCCAAATGTAGGGTAATTCATCTGGCGAGTTATTGAAATAAGTAATTGTTTCACTACCAATGATTTTGCGATTGATATCATCTAATTCCACTTTAATGTCATAATCAGCACGTTGTTGCCAGTAATCTTTTCCGGGTGAACCACTCGCAGTTCGATACGAATTAGGCGTGGGCAAGGTGGACTCTAATTGCTCGAAGCGATTGTTTGCATTGTAAGTGACGCCCGAAGGACCTTGGGCATTTAATTGCAAAACGGATGAGACAACGAATGCGATGGCTATTATTCTTTTTAGCATATATTTATTGGGTGTAATGTTTTCAAAAATAAGAAAAAAATATGATTTAGCTGTCTTGGACTTTAGCCTTTGATTGAATCATGGAATGGAAACTTGCTCTTGCCAACTAAATATATAATGGTTTTGTTATTTTTTTGGGTAGAATTTGTAGTTTTGAGATTACAAATAACATTAACGCATTAATCATTATGGGTATCATATTAGGTCAAAAAGAATATTTCAAAGGCATTGGTCAAATTAAATTTGAAGGTGCAGAATCGGACAATCCGTTCGCTTTTCGTTATTACGATGAAAATAGGATCATTGCTGGAAAAAGCATGAAAGAGCACTTGCGTTTTGCCATTGCGTATTGGCATTCGTTTTGTGGAAATGGTGCTGATCCATTTGGCCCCGGAACCCATCATTATCCATGGGATGCAGCTAGCGATGTACGCCAAAGAGCCTCGGACAAAGCAGATGCCGCTTTTGAATTTATTACTAAAATAGGCGCGCCCTTTTATTGTTTTCATGATGTGGATGCGATCGATCAAAGCAATGATCCTAAGGAATTTACTAGTAGAGTAGAATTTATTTCTGATATTTTTGCGAAAAAACAAGCTGAGTCGGGAGTGAAGCTATTGTGGGGAACGGCCAACTTATTTTCGAATGAGCGTTATATGAATGGTGCTTCTACCAATCCGAATTTTGAGGTTGTCGCTCATGCGGGAGCCCAATTAAAGGGTGCGATCGATGCAACAATCAAATTAGGCGGGGATGGTTATGTGTTTTGGGGAGGTAGAGAAGGTTATATGACTTTATTAAATACAGACATGAAACGTGAGCGGGAGCATTTTGCTCAAATGCTTCATACTTGTGTGGAATATGCTCGAAAAAATGGATTTAAAGGAAAGTTTTTCATCGAGCCTAAGCCTTGTGAGCCAACGAAACATCAATATGATTATGATGCGGCTACTGTGATTGGGTTTTTGAGGGAGTTTAATTTGCTTTCTGAATTCGGTTTAAACTTGGAGGTTAATCATGCTACTTTGGCGGGACATACTTTTGCGCATGAATGCCAAGTAGCTTCTGATGCAGGAATGCTGGCTTCGATTGACGCAAATCGGGGTGATTATCAAAATGGTTGGGATACAGATCAGTTCCCAATTGACATTTACGAGTGGGCAGAAGCCATGGCTATTATTTTAAAGCAAGGTGGATTAGCGGGTGGAGGTATAAATTTTGATGCAAAGCGTAGAAGAAATTCTACCGATGCCGCAGATTTGTTTCATGCACACATAGGTGGAATGGATACGATAGCAAGAGCTTTGATAATTGCTGATAAATTGGCCAAGCATGGTGAACTAGATCGCTTAAAGGCAGCTCGTTATGCTAGTTTTGATTCAGGAAAAGGAGCTGACTATGAAGCGGGTAAGTTGAAATTAGAGGACTTATATCAAATTGCTGTAAGCTTAGGCGAACCTGCTATGATCTCTGGCAAGCAAGAATATTTAGAAAATTTATTAGGTCGTTTTGTTTAATAAAAATCAATGTAGAGGCATGAAAAAATTTAGCTTCATCCTCATTTTTGTCATATCTATTTGTTTGAAAACGGCAGGATCTTCGGATCCTGTCGTTTTTTCTACGACCAAACCTTGGGTTTATTGGTGGTGGCCGGGTAGTGCAGTGACAGAAAAGGGGATCACACACAATTTGGAAGCATTTGCCAAAGCGGGTTTTGGCGGTTTACACATAATCCCTATTTATGGGGCTAAAGGCTTTGAATCATCTTTCCAGAATTATTTAGGTGCTGGTTGGCAACAAAAATTTGCCTTTGTTTTAAAAGAAGCGAATCGTTTACACTTAGGCATTGATATGACCCTAGGAACGGGTTGGCCTTTAGGTGGTCCGCAAATTACAAGGACCGAAGCGGCCAAAGCCTATAAAATTGACGAAATTGTTTTAGGGCCAAATCAATCTTGGCAAGCGCCAACAGGTGATATACAAGCTGTTTCTGTCTATGTGGATGGTCAATTCACTCAAGAGCTCATCAGCCAAAAGAAGACGCAATTCCAAGCAGGAAATTCGGGTGCGAAATTGTATCAATTGAGTCAAAATTTAACGAATCAAAAGGTGAAACGGGCAGCTCCAGGAGGCGAAGGTCTCGTGATAGACCATTTTTCAAAGTCGGCATTTGCGCATTACCGAGAAGCCTTTGTGCCCTTGTTGAAAAAGTCTCATGCTCCTTTAAGAGCCTTGTATAATGATTCTTATGAAGTTTATGGGGCTAATTATACCGCTGGACTTTTTGCGGAATTCATTCGTTTAAATCATTATGACTTAAGGAAACATTTGAATATTTTGGCAAAGCCAAAAGCTGAAACGGAAACAGAAAATATGATTTGGGCGGATTATCATCGGACTTTGTCTCAGTTGTTGCTCAGCCAGTTTTCAAACCCATTTGCGGATTGGATTAAATTGATGGGTTTCCAAAGTAGAAATCAAGCGCATGGTTCACCGGGAAATCTCATTGATATTTACGCGGCTGTGGACATTCCCGAAACGGAGTTTTTCGGAAGCAAGCCTTTTGATATTCCAGGGTATCGAGTGGATCCCGATTATGATTCGGTGCGTTTTGGAATACCTGATGTTCGTAATTTAAAATTGGCTTCTTCAGCGGCTAATTTATTGGGTAAAAAATTGGTTTCTGCGGAGACGGCTACTTGGCTCGGAAATCATTTTAAGGTTTCATTGGCACAGGTAAAACCTGTGGTAGACCAAGTGTTTATTGGCGGTGTCAATCACCTCTTTTTCCACGGGGCGACGTACTCTCCGCCAGAAATTGCCTGGCCGGGTTGGTTGTTTTACGCGAGTACCAATTTTAATCCTCAAAGTCATTTTTGGGAAGCTTTGCCAGAACTGAACCGGTACATTGACAAATGCCAAACCATGTTGCAAAAGTATCCGACGGATTCTGATGTATTGATGTACTTCCCGATGGAAGATATTTGGCATGAAAGAAATGGAAAGGGCAAAATTCATTTACTTGATTTACATGCCAATAGTCGAGATTGGATGGTCAATACATCGTTTGGAAAATGGTCTGAACACATGCAAAACAAGGGGTACCAATTGGACTACATCTCGGATGATTTGATGAAATCATTGCAAGTCACCCCTAGAAGAACGTGGAAATCAGTTTCAGGAAATGAGTATAAAATTTTGCTCATTCCAGCGCCGCATTATGTATCCCTAGAAACGATGGAGTTATGGGCGAAATGGGTGAAACAAGGTTTACCGATTTATTTCTTGGAACATATGCCTTTGAATCCAAATTCTTTTGGGCTCAACGAAGACGAAAAGGCTCGTTGGCAAGCCGCTAAAGAAACGTTATTAATGCGTTGGATTTCTGACCCCATTAATGTGCTGGAGCGTTTTAAAATTAACCGCGAAAGTATAGCGGATTTGAATTTATCCTTTTTACGCAAGAGGTCAGCTGAAGGGGCGAAATATTTTATTGCCAACCTATCTAAAAACTTTTCAGAGGGGATGATTAATTTGTCAAAAGCTGTTTCAGATGTGGAAATCGAAGATCCTTTGACAGGAAAAATTCGGAAAGAGCACTTAAATAAACAAAAGCAATTTTTCATGTCCTTAGCACCTGGCCAAAGCGTCATCGTCCGGTCCGCTAAAGTCGACAAAAGGGCTTTAGCTAAATCCGCAGTTCCAAAGGTTTTTGTACCCTTGGAGCCACGTGAAAAAATCATGCTTTCTTTTCCGAATCAATTAATTAAAACGAAGCCATTGGATAACATGGCATTTTGGACGGCTGATTCTTCGACCCATGATTATTGGGGCAAAGCTACATATGCCTTTGATTTTGACTTGATTCCGGAACAAATAAAGGCGTGTCAAATACTGCATTTGGATCAGGTTCGTGATTGGGTTCGCGTCAAAATTAATGGGCAGGATTTGGGAATTGTATGGTCTTTGCCGTATCAAATGAATATACCGAAAGGTGTTTTGAAGGACAAGAATCATATTGAGTTAGAGGTGATGAATGTTTCAGCCAATCGGATCAGAAAGTTAGATCGAGAGAAGACTACCTGGAAGAATTTTTATGAAATCAACTTTGTGGATATTCAATATAAACCATTTGACGCCTCAAGGTGGGGGGTTACTGAGAGTGGGTTGAAAGGTGAGCTCTATTTTTCAAATCGATGAGTTTTGTTGGCGCCATAAAGGATGCTTTTTATGCATTAGAAAATCCGGAAAATGCACATTGGATGCGCCAATATATGCGCAACAAATACCTGTTTATTGGAATCAAAAAGCCTGAACAAGCTTTGGTTTTCAAGGATATTTATAAAAAATTTGGCAAGGCGGAGGATTGGTATGAAGTCAGTTCTGAATTGTTTGCAATGCTTGAACGGGAGTTCCAATATGTGGCGATGGCCTATTTATTGAAGGCAAAAAATTCATGGGATTCGCGGGTTCCTTTATTGGTCCATCGCTGGGTCGATGATAATTCATGGTGGGATGTGGTGGATGTGCTAGGGCCCAAAGTTTTGGGTTTGTATTTTCAACGCTTTCCACAGGAACGATCAGAATGGATTTCAATATGGATGAAATCACCTAATTTTTGGCATCAGCGTTTATGCATTTTATTCCAGTTGGACTATAAAAAACAAACCGATGTGACGCTTTTGTCAACCATCATTTTATCTTTAAATACATCCAAAGAATTTTTTATTCAAAAAGCCATTGGCTGGTCTTTGCGGCAATATGCCAGAACTGACCCTGAATGGGTGTTGGATTTTGTCGACAATCACCCTTTAATGCCCCTCTCAAAACGGGAGGCTTTAAAGCATTTTTAAGGGAGTATTTATTTTTTTAAAACAGCTAGTTCGTGTGCGGTATCATAGCAGCCCCTTAAATTAGACCAGTCAAAAGTATCTGCAATACTTTCTACTCGGTTTCTTTGAAGGATACGATCTCGCTGGGATTGCTGTGCAAATTTGAATAATAGGGTAGCTAAATGTTCAGCTGATTCCTGGTAAGTCTGAGATTTTCTATTGACCACGCTAACGCCCCATTGATCATAGTCACGCATAATTTGCATCATATAATCCCCAAAACCTGACAAGTCTGAAGTGATCGTAGGCACGCCTCTGGCCATACATTCTAAGGGTGTATATCCCCAAGGTTCATAATAGCTTGGGAAAACACCTAGGTGACAACCGCGAACGAATTGACCATAATCCAAACCAAATAATGGGTTTGTAGAGACAATAAAATCAGGGTGATAGACAATTTTAACTTTATCGTCTGGGTTGTTGGTTAATCCTGTTCGAATCAAATTGCGAATGATGTCGTCTTCATTTTTTAATAAATGAGTGACCACTTTGGGTTTAGTATCCGTTTTCCAAGTTTGAACGGTCCTTCGTAAACGCATCCGCCAATATTCGTCAACAAAATTGTTTAAATCGGGTATTTGTAAATCTTTGGAAGCGGCAGAGGCTTGAAATAATTTCTCGCCCACCGACTTTTCTATCGCTAAACAATTTTCTCTTATTTCGTTTAAAACGGCCCTTGACTGAAGTACTTCCGGGTCAATGCTATGGTAAGGCTGTTTGGTAATGAAAAACATGACCACCGTTTTTTTAGAACCAGCATCTTTCAATTTCTGGTTTAATATTTTCAGGGCATCCAAAGTCAGGTCATATCCCTTATTGGTATATTCAAATCGACCCGAGGTAAATAGATATAAAGTTTGTTCTAGGTCAAAAGGTTGATTTTGGAAAAAGTGCCCCATCACAAAATCTGATATACTTTCTTTATATTTAGAATGGAGGTTTTGATGTTCATGCAGTGCGGCAAATCGCTGAATATTGAGGCCGTTAGGCAGAATCAATTCTGGAATTCGGCCTAAAAAGTATTGGCATTCTTTGGCGGTGATATCGGAAACGGTTGTCAACACGTTGGCCTTTTGGGCAGCCGCTCTTTCGAAACTAACTTGCGCTTCGATTCCATAGTGCTTTGCCTCCTTTAGCCAGTCAAACTGATCAATTACCTCGTAAAAATTAGGTACATTTCCGGCTAAATAACGCCCCAACATCGTTGCGTGGGTTGTAAAGACGCTTGATATTTTAACTTTATCTTTTCGTAAATCGGGCAAACAAGTGGAGGCCATCCATTCATGAAAATGGACGATTATCTCTTTTTTTGATTTATTTTCGAGGGCTAGTTCCGTGATAAATAGTCGGACCATTTCGCCGAAAGCGATCGTTTGATTCACTAATTCTTCAACCCCTAAGGTGGATATTTTGTGGTTTTCCCAAATTCGCCCTTTGATCGCGTCGATTTGATTATGGACTGAATCAATGTCAAATAATATAATTTTCGGCTTTCCCGTGATGAGCCAATGGCCATAATGTACTTTCAGGCCTAGCGATCTTAACGTACGGATTGAATTGTTAATGGGTGAATCTTCCTCTGGTAATTCAAGTGGTTCAAATTCCGCGGCGGCTGTATGGGTGAAATAGGGTCCCAATAAGGCATAATCATCGCCCCATTTTTCAACCATGGAGGGAACTTTGGTCCGAATAACGGTATATATTCCACCTACTTGGTTACAAGTTTCCCAGGCTACCTCAAAGAGAAATTGCTTTTTGCTAGCCGATTTTTTAACGATTTTTTCCACTTAATTTTTTGAGTTTTCTAGGACATGTAGGAAGCACTTTCAATGACTTGCGTGATTCCGTTTTTTGTTATGGTGAAATTAAATCCTTTTTGAATAGAATAAGCGCCATATTCACCTTTTTTATTTAACGCCAAATATCCAACTTGGAAATCCTGGTATTTATATCGCTTGACTATTCGCATGATGGCTTCTTCGCAGGCTTTTTGTGGAGACATTCCTTGCCTCATAAACTCGACAATTAAAAATGAACCTAAGGTTTTCATGACGAATTCCCCTAAACCTGTGGCGCAGGCGCCGCCAACTTCATCATCACAAAATACCGCTCCACCGATGATGGGGGAGTCGCCGACACGCCCATGCATTTTATACGCTAATCCACTGGTGGAACAAGCACCGGCTATTTCACCCGCTTTTCCAATGCCTAAAAGACCGATCGTATCATGATTTTCAATGTTGACAATGGGCTTATATTTCGATTCTTTTTTCCATTCTTCCCAGGCTTTTTTGGAGGCGGGTGTAAGCAAGTTTTGCTTTTTGAATCCTTGATCTAAGGCAAACTTTAATGCCCCGGCACCCGAAAGCATCACGTGAGGCGTTTTTTCCATGACAGCTCTTGCCACTGAAATGGGATGCATGATGCCTTCTAAAAATGTGACAGCCCCTGCATTTCCTAAGTGATCCATGATGCAAGCATCTAAGGTAACATGGCCATCTCGGTCTGGAAGTCCTCCATAACCCACGGATGTTTCGTTGGGATCAGCTTCTGGAATCCACGCTCCGGCTTCTACTCCATCTAAGGCACGACCCGTTTGCATCATTTTATCCCATCCGGATTTCGTACCTTTTTCATTTTTCCAAGTGGCTATAATGATGGGCTCTGTGGCAAATGTACTTTGATCTGAGGATGGGCTTTTTAAGATTGTTGCGGAGCCAATAAATCCGGATGTTTGGAGGAATGTTCTTCTTTTCAAGTTTTAAAATCTTTTAGGGATTAAAAATATAAATTATTTGGGCATTATGTCACAAATGTGTAAAATTGTCTTTTTATAATAAAATAAAATCTTCGAAATTTTATTTAAATCTTTTGCATTTTTTTCATGAAATACATTAAATCTATTTTTCCCTTGGCCCTGGCCATTATTTGGACCTATGCCTTGCACAATTCATGGGGAACCCTTCCGCCTTTAGGTAAATTAATGAGTCCGTTTCATGGATTTTGGGTGAATGCAGAGGCACCGGAATCTTCTGAATTATCCGAAGAAAATTTACAAATTCCTGGTTTGGAAAAAACAGTGACCGTGGTGTATGATGAAATGGGGGTTCCACACGTTTTTGCTAAAAATGACCATGATTTATATGTAGCTCAGGGGTATTTGACGGCTAAGGATCGTTTGTGGCAGATGGAATTTCAAACACATTTTGCTGGGGGTAGAATTTCTGAGATTGTGGGAGAGAAGGGGATGGTTTCAGATCAGTTCCAACGAAGGATGGGGGCTGTTTATGGAGCAGAAAAATCTTTTGAGGGGATGAAAGAAGACCCAAAAGCAACCGAGACTTTACTAGCGTATTCAGATGGAGTCAATGCTTATATTGAAAGTTTGACGGAGCGTGATTATCCGTTGGAATATAAATTATTGAATTATGCGCCTGAAAAATGGACGCCGATCAAAAGTGCACTTTTCTTGAAGAATATGTCTTTTGTGCTTGCTTCCGGAACAGATGATTTAAAGATGACGAACATTCTTCGAAAATATGGGAAGGCTGTAGCCGAAGATTTATTCCCCAATTATCCATTTGTGGAAAGTCCAATTATCCCGGTGGGAACACCTAGGGATTTCAAACCGGTGCCTATTCCAGAAAGTCCAAAGGATTTTATTGGCTTGGGCAGTGCGATGAAAACCCCTGAAAAAGATCCGAACATTGGGTCTAATAACTGGGCGGTTTCAGGTAATAAAACGGTTTCGGGATTGCCTATATTGGCAAATGATCCGCACTTGACCTTGTCATTGCCTTCTATTTGGTACCAAATGCAATTAGTGGCGCCGGGAGTCAATGTCTATGGTTCCACGATGCCGGGAACGCCAAATGTTATTGTAGGTTTCAATAAAAATGTGGCTTGGGGTGTGACCAATGTAGGTTCTGATATTTTGGATTGGTATCAGGTCAAATTTAAGGATGCATCCAAAGCAGAATATTGGCATGATGGCAAATGGAAGAAAACAACGATGCGCATTGAAAAATTCAATATCAAAGGGAAGGAGAGTTTTGTGGACACGATATTTTTCACACATCATGGACCCGTGGTTTATTTAAGTCATGAAAAGCCATTTAAATCCAATATTCCGGTGGGGCATGCATTGCGTTGGATTGCACATGAAAAATCTCAGGAGTTGACCACCTTTTATAAGTTGAACCGTGCGGCCAATTATGCCGATTATGCGCAGGCATTGACTTATTATTCTGCGCCTGCACAAAATTTTATTTTTGCTAGTAATCAGGGGGACATTGCTTTGTGGGTGAATGGAAAGTTTCCTTTAAAATCATATACTCAGGGAAAATATTTGTTGGATGGAACGGATCCGAAGGCTGATTGGACTGGTTTTATTCCACAATCGCACAATCCGCATGCTAAAAACCCCGTTCGTGGCTTTTTAAGTTCGGCTAATCAAAGTTCTGTAGATCCTAGTTATCCTTATTATATGGGTTGGCAATATGCGCCCAGTGAGCGTGGTCGACGAATCAATGAACGCTTAGAGGCGATGTCTAAAATTACGATGGATTCGTTGAGAGGGTTGCAAAATGACAATTTCAATATTCGTGCGCGAACTTTATTGCCTCTTTTAATGGCTAAATTAAAGTCTCCTGCAGGAGGAGTTTATGCCCAAGCGGCCAATGAATTAAAGCGTTGGAATTTACAAAATGCTACGAATTCACAGGGAGCGACTATTTTTGAAAATTGGGTTTCTCTTTTACACGATGCTATTTGGTCTGATGAATTTGCTGCAGATGAAAAAGCGCCTATGAATAGTCCTTCCATGGATAGAACGATTAAAATGATGCAGGAAGAACCGAATGCTGTGTGGTGGGATAATGTAAAAACCAAAAACAAAAAGGAGAATATGGAGGAAATTATTTCCGCCTCATTTAAGGCTTCCGTTGATACCTTGGTGAAAAAGCATGGTCCTATTGGATCTGAGTGGGCATGGTACAAACATAAGCAGACAGGAGTGAGGCATTTAATTCCCGGAATGGATGCATTAAGTAGATTGAATATTCCTACGGGTGGCGGTGGAACGATTGTGAATGCAACTACAACGAAGACAGGACCTTCTTGGCGAATGATCGTAGAACTTTCCAAAGAGGGAAAACCTCGAGCACATGGTGTTTATCCAGGGGGTCAGTCTGGAAATCCGGGCAGTGCACATTATGACGATTTGATTGACACATGGGCTAAGGGAGAACTTAGGTCCTTGTTGTATTTAGATAAGCCTGAGGATGCAACGGGGCGTTTGCGCAAGAAAATTATATTATCAATAAAAAAATAGAGATGAATCAATCGTTAAGTTTTTCGTATCAGTTGGCCATTGTTTTAGTTATGGTTGTTATTGGGGCCATTGCCGGTATTTATTTACCTTGGTATGCCTTGGGGATTTTGTTTGGTTTGTTGGCTTATATTTTATGTATACCCACTGGGCGTGCGTTTATTTTAGGCTTGGTTTCAGGCTTTTTATTATGGGCTATTTCGGCGTATTGGATGGATGGTCAACATCCGAGTTCCTTGCCTGGTAGAATGGCCAATTTATTTCCGTTAGGTGGAAGTGTTATAGGTCTTTATGTTGTCACAGGCGTTTTAGGAGGTTTAACAGGCGGATTGTGGGCATGGGCCGGTGCTAAATTAAGATTCAAATAATAAATTTTTAGGACAATCAAAATAGACCTTGTATATTTGTCCCCGTTACAATTTTAAAAACGAATACACGTGAAAAATTTACCTTATGTTTGGCTGGGCATTTTAACAGTTGCCATTGCATTTTTGTTTTTGAAGCCTGCAGGATCTGTTGGTTCAGGTTTAGGTGCATCTACAGCGGATGGAAAAAGAATCGTTTTTGTTAATTCTGATTCTTTATTAAATAATTATCAGTTTTATAAAGATGCTCAAAAAGAGTTTGAAAATAAAGGATACCGCTTGCAAGTTGACCTAGGTCAAAAAGAGCGTGCCCTTCAGTCTGAATTGCAAGCTATTCAGCAACGTGCTTCTGCGATGACGCAAGCTGAGTTACAGGCTGCAGACATGACTTTGAAGAAAAAGGGATCTGAATTGCAACAATATAGCCAACAAAAGCAAGCGGAATTAGGTCAAGAGCAGGCAAAGAAAAACGAAGAATTATACAATAACATTCGTGAGTATGTGGGCAAGGTGAACAAGGAGAATAAGTATGAGTTTGTTTTAGGATATTCAAAAATTGGCGGAGGAATTTTATTTGCGGATGAGTCGGTAGATGTAACCCAAAAAATGATTGAGGGATTGAATAAAGAATATGCTGCTAAGAAAGGCGACAAATAGATTTTAATGATTAGAGGAGGCCACGCAGTTCGACTGTGTGGCTTTTTTTATGTAAGAGGAAATGGGAAAGGATAAGATTCTTAAGACGATTGAAATTAAAAACCGACGGGCTTCCTTTGAATATTCATTCATTGACACGTTTACGGCGGGAATGGTTTTGATGGGTACGGAGATTAAATCGATTCGTCAGGGAAAGGCGAACTTGACGGATTCTTATTGCTTATTTTTTCAGGGGGAATTGTATGTTCGTAACATGCATATTTCCAAATATGATGAAGGAACTCATTTTAATCACGATCCGCTTCGGGATCGAAAATTATTATTATCTAAGAGGGAATTAGGGAAATTGCAGAAGGAATTAAAGAATGTAGGTTTGACTATTATTCCTACTCGCTTATTTATTTCGGACAATGGATATGCGAAATTGAATTTTGCTTTGGCAAAGGGAAAGAAGAGTTTTGATAAGCGGGATGATATTAAGGAAAAGGATGTGAAGCGAGAAATGGATCGTTCCCTTAGTTAGCTTTTTCTCTCAATTTTTTCACGATTTTAACGGCAGACATGATGGCAATGGCGAAGGCCACAAAGCCTATGAGTCCGTACATCCAATCGAAGGTATTTTTGGCTACTACGATGAATACGACAGCGACCAGAAGGATGGTGGCTATTTCATTAAAAAGTCTTAGTTGGTTTCCGGATAGAATGAAATTTTGGTTTCTGAAGCTTCGAATCAGGTGTCTGCAATAGAAGTGATAGATCGTGATGCAGACGACAAAGGCTAATTTAAGATGCAACCAGGGTTGTTGGCCAAAAGAATCCCACCAAACTAAGTAGATCAATGAAATCCCTGAAATCCAGGTAAGCCAAAGGGCAGGTATCATGATCGCATTGAAAAGAATTTTCTCCATTTTCTCGAACTGTTTGGAAAGAATGGTTTTTTCTAATTCGGGTTTATCCTGAGCTTCAGCGTGGTAAACGAGTAAACGAGGTAGGTAGAAAAGTCCGGCAAACCATGAGGTGACCAGAATGATGTGCACCGATTTTAACGTTTGATAGAGTGCTGCGTCGCTCATGATGCTCGGTGATATCGGTTAAATAAGCTATTTATTTTGAGTTGGATTACCCCGAAAATAGCCTCTTTGAATATGTTGGCGGACATTTTGCTTGTACCTTTTGTTCGATCGGTAAAGATAATAGGCACTTCAAGGATGTTGAATTTATATTTCCAGGTGGTGAATTTCATTTCTACTTGGAATGCGTAGCCAATAAATTTTATTTGGTCGAGGGGGATGGTTTCTAATACTTTTTTCCGGTAGCAAACGAAACCTGCGGTAGCGTCTTGAATGGGCATTCCGGTGATGAAACGAACATAAAATCCAGCGAAATAGGACATTAATACTCGGCCCATGGGCCAATTGACCACATTTACCCCATTGATATACCTAGAGCCGATGGACATGTCGGCGGATAATGCAAGTGAGGGATCAATCTTTTCGGACTTTAATTCCTCTGGGCTAGCGCAGGCGTAAAAAAGTCGGATGAGATCTTCAGGATTATGTGAGAAATCGGCATCCATTTCAAAGATAAAATCATAATTATTTTCGATGGACCATTTAAATCCTGCGATATATGCGGTTCCGAGTCCCATTTTCCCTTTTCTTTCTAGGAGAAAAATACGGGATGGGTTTTCTTTTTGGGCTAATTTTACGGCATTGGCTGTACCGTCAGGGGAACCATCATCCACGATTAAAACATTGAAATGCGGTTTCAGGCTCAACACCTTTTCGATGATGGCTGTGATGTTTTCGATTTCGTTGTAGGTCGGGATAATGACTATCCTGTTATTCATGGTTATTTTTTGGGTGGCAAAAGCAATCTAATGTGTGATCTATGGTCATTCCTGAGGCTTGCATAAAAGAATAACAGATGGTTGGGCCGACAAATCGGAAACCATGTTTCTTTAGTGATTTACTCATGTTCTCGGAAATTTCGGTACTGACAGGTAAATCCTTTAGGCTATGGAAATGGTTTAGGATGGGATTAAAGTCCACAAATTCCCAAATATATCGATCAAAGCTACCAAATTTTTCCTGAATTTTCATGAAGGCAATGGCATTCGTTTTGACGGATTGTATTTTGAGTCTATTTCGAATAATGTTTGGATTTAAGAGTGCTTCATTTTGTTTTTCTTCTGTCCAATGAGCCAGTTTGGTATAGTCGAAATTTTCGAACTGAGTCCTAAAATGAATTCGTTTTCTTAAAATCGTAATCCAACTTAACCCCGATTGAAATCCTTCGAGGCTTAAGAGTTCAAAGAGGGCATGATCGTCATGCATTTCTTTTCCCCATTCTAGATCGTGGTAATCTTGGTAAAGGGTGTCATTTGAACACCAGGCACATCTAATTTGATCAGGCATTTGTTTTTTATTGATGAGGCAATTAGCTTAGATTTTTCGAGAAATGGAATTATTTTCCTGTTCATTTTAAATTTTATCAGGAACTTGATTAAATAGAAATACGGTTTTTTTATGCGTAATAATTGGCTTAGCTTTGTGACAGTTTAGGGTGTGTGCTTTTTGTCTTCAAGGAGTAAACACTTAATAGGGAAGTTGGTTGAAACCCAACACTGTCCCCGCAACTGTAAATTTTTGAAAAGCTTTTCTAATAGACCACTGGGAAACCGGGAAGGTAAGAAAGGTAATAAAAATGAGTCAGGAGACCTGCCTTAAACGATACTTAATCTTGGACTACGGAGGATGGGCTGAGGTTGAGCGTTCGATTTATTTCCATTTTTTATGGCCCTGAAATGGGCATTTTGTATGTTTTTTGTCAAAAAGGTGCATTTTTTTGCACTGATTACTGTATTGTTTATGGTACAGTCGGCGCATGCTTTTTCGAGTGGGTCTCATTCGATCTCAGCAAAAGCTTTATTTCATAAAAAAGATTCAGTTAAAATTTTGGAGGAAGTGGAAGTCTCCGCGCCAAAATTGGCGGGGAAGTTGGCCCGCACGGGCAAAGTCCTAACACTCATTACGGCGGATCAGATACGCGCGAGTTTGGGCAAAAGTTTGGGTGAATTATTGCAGGAGCAGGTGGGGATCTCGGTAGTAGGCGCGCGTAGCGCGCCGGGTTCAAACCAAGAAATTTATGTACGAGGTGCCAATACCGGCCATGTGTTGTTGTTGATGGATGGATTTCCATTAAATGACCCTTCGCATATAAGCCAAGTGATGGATTGGAATTTGATTAATTTGGCCAACATACAAAAAATTGAAATTATAAAAGGGGGGCAATCCACGTTATACGGTTCGGATGCAATGTCGGCCGTCATTAATTTGGTCACGAAGAAGTCCGATAAAGATGGGACTAATGGGTCATTAATGATTCAGGGAGGTGGATTTGGAACGCATGCGGCACAAGTTCAAGTCAATACGCGTTTGGCAAAAAATAGGTTTGGATTGGCTTTGCAAAATTATTCCACCGATGGTTTTTCTGCGGCGAAGGATAGTATGAAAAAAGGGGAAAATGATGGGATGCGCCAACAATCCCTTTCGCTGACTTGGGCTAGGCCCATCGGCAAAAGATCGTTGGTCGACGTGAATTACCAAGCCTTATTTTACCAAGGAAATTTAGATGCGGGGCCATTTATGGATGATCAGGACTATACGTCTAATGCTAAATCTAATTCTATTCGCTTTCAGTGGCAATATCAACTTAAGCAAAGTGACCTTTTTATTCGAGGTTTTCAGGATGTAATTGATCGAGTATTTCGAAATGATTCCACGTATATTCCGTTAAACGCCTGGTCGAATTATAGTGAATCTACGTATAAGGGAGTGAATCAGGGGGCCGAGGTCTATTTAAAGGGAACATTTTTAAGGCAATTTGAATATGTTTTGGGGGCTGAGTATAAAAATCAAGCAACCCAACAATCTGATTTTTCCATCAGTTCCTATGGCCGATATGATTCTCCCAAATTAGCGGAAAGCATAGCCAATCAATCCATTTTTGGCACGTATTTGACGATTCAAAAAGAATGGAATTCACATGTAGGGGTGGAAATTGGCGTCCGCTGGAATCGTCAATCTACTTTTGGGGATTTTTCCACGGTCAATGTTAATCCATATTGGAGATATGCGAAATCTGGCAAAGCCTTTTTTAATTATTATACGAGCTTTAAAACGCCTTCTTTGTATCAATTATTTTCTCCTTATGGGAATTTGGCCCTGAGGCCAGAGCAAGGAAAAACCTTTGAAATGGGGTTTGAACAAAACATGGGTAATTTCCATGCGCGGTTAGTTGGGTTTCAAAACGACGTAAAAGATGGAATTGTATTCCAGTCAATCTCAGTGGAGCCTTATGGGAAATATGGCAATGTTTCCCAGCAAACTACCCAGGGCCTTGAGGCGGAGTTGAGTTTTTCGAAAAAGAAGTGGACCGGAAATATCTCTTACACGTATTTAAGTGGGAGTATGCAGAATCAATTTGACGGGAAAGATTCCACGTATTCTTCTTTAATTAGGCGACCTGGCAATCAATTGCAAGCTCGATTAATTTTCAATGCCCATTCAAAATTGAATGTTTCATTCACGGGGCAGTTTGTTGGCGAACGCAAGGATTATTTTTATGATGAATCTACTTACTCAACAGTCCCTAAAATCCTAAAAAGTTACCTTTGGACAGAATTGCAATTGGGGTATCAAATGACAAAAAATTTGAATGCGTCATTGATGGTTAAAAATCTTTTGGGCCAGGAAATCGTTGAATTGTATGGGTACTCAGGCCAAGGAAGAAATATTCAAGCGAGTTTGTTTTGGAAGTTTTAATAGTGAGTTGCTCTCATAATTGAGTTGTCTACTCCGTTTATTTTAGCTAGCCTAAGGCTTAAATCGTTCATAAACGTCCTTATTGGTCACTTCATCCTTGCCAAACAATTCGATGTAATTCACGGCAGGGGTGAAGCCAGACTCATCCACGCTAACAAAAACGCGCTCTAAAATTTGAAGTTTCCCATTGATGGGAAAAAGAGCTATGGCTTGATTTTTGGCGTTTAATTTGACGACAAATTTCCGCTTTCGGTAAGCTAAAAAATAACCCTCGAAGCTATTTGCTTCATCTTTTATTTTATTGGTATATAAGCCGTAGGCCAGTGTTCTTTGAATTAAATTCAATTCTTCTTTTTGGCCCTTGTCCGCATAGCGAATCCAATAAGTATGAACGGGTTGGTTGGGATTCAGTGATTTATTTGGTAAAATATTCGCATCATAAACAACAGTATTGGCGTTTGAGCTTCTTTGAATATAAAATAAGCGATTAGCTGATGCGGGAGGAATGGGGAAACGTTCTGCAGGAAATGCAACTACACTTTGGTGAAACCAAAGACTAGAAAACATGATCAAAAGCAAACGTTTCATGATTAATTATTTTATACCCTGCTCCATTTTTTCTACGATTTCTTCCGAAATACCTACGCAAGAAAATCCTCCATCATGGAATAGATTTTGCATAGTTATTTTTTTAGTTAAATCGGAAAATAAAGTAATGACATAATCGGCACAATCGTCGGCGGTTGCGTTTCCTAATGGTGACATTTGGTTTGCATATTCATAAAAAGCATTGAAACCACTAATTCCGGTTCCAGCTGTTGTTTTTGTGGGCGATTGCGATACGGTATTGACACGAACTCCTTTTGCTTTTCCGTAATGATATCCGTAAGAACGCGCAATAGACTCTAACATGGCCTTTGCTTGCGCCATATCGGTATAATCGGGGAAAGATCGTTGGGCTGCGATGTACGAAAGAGCTACCACAGAACCTCCTTGGGCAATGGCATCTTTTTTCTGAGCGACTTGCATCATTTTGTGAAAAGAGAGGGCTGAAACGTCGAGTGATTTCAGGAACCATTCGTAGTTCAAATCGCTATATTCACGGCCTTTTCGGATGTTTGTACTCATCCCGATGGAATGCAAAACGAAGTCAACAGGGCCTCCAAGAAATTCTAAGGATTCGTCATATAGGTTTTCTAATTCTTCGATTGACGTGGCATCTGCGCCGATGATCTTGGCACCGGTTTCTTCGGCTAATTTATTGATTTCGCCCATACGCATGGCTAAAGGTGCATTTGTTAAAGTGAAGGTTGCGCCTTCTTCATGAGCCCTTTGAGCGATTTTCCAAGCAATAGAATCTTCATTTAATGCTCCTGAAATAATACCTCGTTTCCCTTTTAATAAGCCGTACGCCATAGTGTAAAAATTTTCTTGTGTAATCTTGTGATTTTGACATGCAATTAACGAATTTTTTCTTAAAAAATGATCAACATTTTGTACGCAAAAGGGGTGGTATTGGATAATTTGTTGGTATTTTGAAATATTCGCGTATCTTTGCATTTGTAATTTGAGAAATGAAGAGGGGTTTTAATCCCTCTTTTTGTTTTCTAGCCCTAGAGAGATGAGTGATTTGAATCAAAAAATTAAAGTTTGGATTGATGATTTTGTAGGGAAAGGGCCAGTTTTTTTGGTTGACCTGCAAGTAACACAAGGGGCTAGAAGAACGTTAATTTCGATATTACTGGATACTGAGGAGGGGGTGACGATTGAGGAATGCGCTTTATTGAGCAGGAAATTGGGTCATCACATCGAGGAAAACGAATGGATTGAGGAGGCTTATAATTTAGAAGTTTCTTCACCGGGTTTAGATTATCCTTTGACCCATGGTTGGCAGTTTAAGAAGAATGTAGGCCGACAAATTAAAGTATGGTTAGTGGGGGAGGATCCAGTGATTGGAGTTTTAATGGGTTATACGGATGTAGCGGTGGAAGTTTTGTTAGAAAAAATGGTAAAGCATAAAAAAGTAGTTGCCAAAGAATCTACATGGATACAGTTGGCAGCTGTAGATAAAATAAAAGTACAGGTAACATTTCAATAAAAAAACGTAAAGATAGCAATGAACAGTGTTGAATTAATTTCGTCATTTTCGGACTTTGCTCGAGATAAGAACATTGACAAACCGACGATGATTTCTGTTTTGGAGGAAGTTTTCAGAACGATGATTCGTAAGAAATTTGGATCAGATGAGAATTTTAATGTCATTATCAATCCTGAGAGTGGTGATTTGGAGATGTGGCGAACTCGGGAGATTGTTGACGATAACTCGGAAGACATTTGGGATTTTGATAAAATTCCATTGGCTGAGGCTAAATTGATCGAGCCTGACTTTGAAATAGGAGAAGAGGTAGCTGAGTTGATTAAGCTAGAGGATTTCGGTCGTCGGGTGGTTCAAACGGCTCGTCAAACTTTGATTCAAAAGATTAAAGATATTGAGAAGGAGAGCTTGTATGACAAGTACAAGGATTTGGTTGGTGAGTTGGTGACTTCGGAAGTATATCAAATTTTAGGTCGTGAGTTAATCTTGTTGGATAATGATGACAATGAATTGATTTTGCCAAAGACGGAGATGATTTCTAAAGATCGTTTCAAGAAGGGTGAGACGATTCGTGCCATTATTCATAAGGTGGAAATGGCGAATGGAACGCCTAGGATTATATTATCTCGAATTTCTCCTGTATTTTTGGAGCGTTTATTTGAGCAAGAGATTCCTGAAATTTATGATGGAACGATCTCGATTCGCAAGATTGTGCGTGAGCCAGGTGAGCGTGCGAAAGTGGCTGTTGAGTCTTATGATGACCGAATTGATCCTGTGGGAGCTTGTGTGGGGATGAAAGGATCTCGTATTCACGGAATTGTACGTGAATTACAAAATGAAAATATAGATGTAATTAATTTTACGGAAAATTTAGAGTTGTTGGTTGCTCGTACCTTGAGTCCTGCAAAGTTGAACTCGATGACGATTGACAAGGAGCGCCGACGTATTTCTGTGTTTTTGAATTCTGACCAAGTGTCTATGGCGATTGGTCGAGGAGGACAAAATATTAAATTAGCTGGGAAGCTGGTCGGTTATGAAATTGATGTCTTCCGTGATGTGCCTAAAGATGAGTTGGATGATGAGGATGTTGAATTGTCTGAATTCTCAAATGAGATTGAGGCTTGGGTATTGGCGGAGCTTCATAAAATTGGTTTGGATACAGCAAAACAAGTATTAGCTTTATCTAAAGAAGAATTAGAGCGTAGAACAGAATTAGAGGAAGAGACGATTGAGGATATTTTATCCATTTTACGTTCTGAGTTTGAATAGGTTTTAGATTAAATTAGATTTATTACATAGTATTTTAATTTTTTATGGCAGAAGAAAAGACAATGCGGTTAAGCCTTGTAGCAAAACAAATAAACGTGGGAACGTCTACGATCCTTCAGTTTCTTTCTGCTAAGGGCCATAAAGTCGATAACAATCCGAACGCGAAATTAAATTTCGAGCTTTTGACTTTATTGGCCAATGAATTTGGCGCTAACCAACTTTTGGAAACTCAAGAGGTAGTAAAGCCTTTGGAGGTTGTTGCCGAAATTCCGGTAGCAGAACCGATCATAGAAAAGGTTCCTGAGCCTATTGTTGTGGAGAAAAAGCCTGAACTGGCACCCGCTCCTGTTGTGGAAGAACCTGTTGCGGAAATTCCCGTTGTTGATGTTCCTAAGGTAGAAGCTCCTGTAGTTGAGGTCCCCAAAGAGGAAGAGAAGCCAATAGGTTTGAAGGTTTTAGGTAAAATAGAATTAGATAAAAAGGGAAATCCGGTGGCACCTAAGCCAGCACCCAAGCCAGTGGCTGAGGTGAAGGAACCTGAGGCTATCCCAGTTGAAAATCCGGTAGTAGCGGTTGAAAAGGTGATTGAGGAGCCTGTAAAAGAAGTTATCCCAACAGTTGATCCCATCATCGCGGAGCCAGAATTACTTCAATTGATTGAAGCGAAGGGAGAGACTTTACGTGGTTTAACTGTTTTAGGTAAAATCGAATTGCCGGTTGAAAATGATCGTTCAGGAGGTGGGCATAAGCATAAGCGTAAGCGCATCATTAAGGAGGAGAAAAAGCCTTTAGCTAATGAAGGCGGAAATCGTCCTGCACCTGCTGGAGGAAACACACAGAATAAGGGAAAAGATTTTGGTAAAAAACCTGCAGTAGCTGCTCCAGGAGCTAAGCCTCTTTCAAAAGAGGAGTTATCAGATAAAGATATTCAGGAGCAAATTAAGGCTACGATGGCGCGTTTACAAGGTGCGTCGGCAAAGCAAAGTTTTGGTGCTGAGAAGAGAAAAGAGAAGCGTAAAGGTCGTGCAGAGGCAGAGGAGGCGCGTTTAATGGCTGAGGATGAAGAGGCAAAAGTTTTAAAAGTAACTGAATTTATTTCGGCAAGTGACTTGGCTTCATTGATGGATGTATCTGTGAATGAGGTGATTTCGACTTGTATGAGTTTGGGTATGTTTGTGTCGATCAACCAGCGTTTGGATGCGGAGGCTATTACGGTCATTGCGGATGAGTTTGGTTTTGAGGTAAGCTTTGTTTCTGCGGAGGAGGAGATTGATGCAGTTGAAGTTGAAGTGGAAGATTCCCCTGAAGATTTGTTACCACGTGCGCCGATTGTCACCATCATGGGACACGTTGACCACGGTAAGACGTCTTTATTGGATTATATTAGAAGGGCCAAAGTAGCGGCTGGTGAGGCTGGCGGGATAACCCAACATATTGGCGCATATTCTGTGGAGACCGATTCAGGGAAAAAAGTTACTTTTTTAGATACACCAGGTCACGAGGCGTTTACGGCGATGCGTGCACGTGGAGCGAAGGTGACTGATATTGTTATTATTGTTATTGCGGCAGACGATTCAGTCATGCCACAAACGAAGGAGGCCATTAATCATGCGATGGTGGCTGGAGTTCCGATCATTTTCGCTTTTTCTAAAGTGGATAAGGATGGGGCTAATACGGACAAGGTGCGTGAGGAGTTGGCTGCCATGAACATGTTGGTGGAAGACTGGGGTGGAAAATACCAAAGTCAAGAAATTTCATCTAAATCTGGTTTAGGTATTAATGATTTATTGGAAAAAGTATTGTTAGAAGCTGAATTGCTTGAGTTAACCGCCAATCCAAATAAAAAGGGAGTCGGTACGGTGATTGAAGCGGAATTAGATAAGGGTCGCGGGTATGTGACTACTTTGTTGATTCAAGCGGGTACTTTGAAGATCGGTGATATGATGTTGGCAGGTGATAATTATGGCCGTGTTAAGGCGATGTTTGATCATTATGGCCAAAAAATCAAGAAGGCGGGTCCTTCCACTCCAGTCCAAGTATTAGGATTGAATGGGGCGCCACAAGCTGGAGATAAATTATTGTGTTTAGAAAATGAGCGTGAGGCGCGTGAGATTGCCAATAAAAGAGAGCAAATTTTACGTGAGCAAACCTTGCGTACGCGTAAGCATATCACCTTAGAGGAGATTGGTCGTCGGAAGGCGATCGGTACTTTCCGAGAGTTAAATGTGATTGTGAAGGGTGACGTGGATGGTTCTGTGGAGGCCTTGTCGGATTCATTAATGAAATTGTCGACGGAGGAAGTCCAAGTGCGAATTATTCATAAAGGTGTGGGCCAAGTTTCTGAATCGGATGTGGCGTTAGCGTCTACTTCGGATGCGGTGATTATTGCATTCCAAGTGCGTCCATCTCAAAATGCTAGAAAGTTAGCTGAGAATGAGCAAATTGAAATTCGCAACTACTCCATTATCTATCAGGCGATTGACGAAATCAAGGCCGCGATGGAGGGCATGTTGGCGCCAACCTTTGAGGAAATCATTACATCGAATATCGAAGTGAGGGATGTATTCAAAATCACCAAAATTGGTACAGTGGCTGGTTGTTATGTCTTAGATGGAACGGTTAAACGTGCACATAAAATTCGAGTTATTCGTGACTTCGTGGTTATTCATGATGGAGAGATATCTGCCTTGAAGAGATTTAAGGATGATGTGCAAGAAGTTAAGTTTGGCTACGAATGTGGATTGTCGGTTAAGAACTTCAATGATTTAGAGGTGGGAGATAATTTAGAGTGTTACGAAATGAAAGAAGTGAAACGTACGTTGAAATAAAGATTAACGTTATAAATAAAAAAGGCCAAATCTATGATTTGGCCTTTTTTAATGTCTTATAATTTTAAAGGATCGTTTAATATCTTGATTATAGCTTTCGATGTTGTTCTATACAAAATCAATCATGTCAACTTAAAAATTCTTTTAAGTTGACAGATTTAAAGAAGACAATTATTAGGGATACAAATATTCCAATGAACATGGCGCCTATTGTAATTAAACTTCGTTTAGGGCTTGATCTTGACAAAGGAACTTGGGCTGGTTCCAATACTTTGAAAATGGGAGTTTCTTTTTGAACGCGAATTTGTGCTTCAATCAATTGGCTTGTTAAAGTTGAATAGAGGTTAAAGGCTAAATCCACCTCATATTGTAATTTTTTTTCCTGTGTCTTAGCCACATTTAAAAACTTGTTTCTATTTTGATCTTTGTAATTTGAAAAAGTAAATAATGCCTGATCATAGCGTTTTCTAGCTTCAGTTTGTCGCGAAGTCAGAAACTCCATTTCCTTTCTTACTTTTTCTGTTCGATAGTTGACAATATATTTAGTTAATTGACCTTGAACTAAACTAGCCAGATTTGCCGCAATGATAGGGTCTGGTAGGGTACATTTGATTGAAATTAGAGATGTTTTCTTTTCTATTTCTACTAATACGTATCCCTTTAATTTATTTAATAAACCGGCCTCCTTTTTATCAATATTGATGAAGTCTATTTTTTCACCATTATTTGATGGGATAACTACGTTTTTTAAATCTTTATCAAATTGTTCTGTTAGGTCTTCTTCCTTAGCAAATAATTGAAGTGGAGCGTTGGCAGTATTTTCTTTTAAATAGTCTTTGATCAATTGCCATTTTTTAATTTTAGGATTATATATTTTGGCATTAATTAATTCTTGTAAAAACGGTATGGATTGAACAATATTTGGATACATAGCAGGTTGAATAGCATCTGTTCCTGATGTGCCTCCTAAGTTGATTCCTGCTAAATTCGCCAAAGATGAAAGTCCGCCTAAACCACCTCCGCCACTGCTTTTCCCTCCATCAGATGTTTCTGGTACTAAACGAACATTTGCTTCATATACCATATTCAAGGTTAATGAATAGACTGCCCCAAAAGCAGCAAATAGTAAGGCCGTGATGGCAATAAGAAATTTATATTTCAATAGCGAACGCCAAATTTCCCCAAAATTAATTGAAATTTCGTCGTCTTGTATCTGCTTAGAAATTGGATTCTCGTTGTTTGACATGAAATTTATTTTGGTAAATTATTAACTAATGTGATGATCGCAAAAGATACAGATACTAAACTTGACGCTAATCCGATGGCTTCAGCGGCTGTTAATCCCTTTTTAGTATTTTTAGGAATCTCTGGAATGACAATTTCTGCTCCTGGATTTATTTTAGGATATTTTTTAAAAATTAAGAATCTTTTTATTTGGTTAGAAACACCATTCGAATAAGTAATATAAGTCAGTTTTTTATCAGCAGTTTGAGAATATCCACCCGCTTCCGCAATATAATCCCTCAAACTATATCCTTCTTTATAGGATACTGCTAATGGATTTTGAACACCCCCCGTAAGTTTTATGGTCTGTAAAAGTCTTGGAATTGTTAGTTGGTCTCCAGCCATTAATTGAAGATTTTCTTGGGATTCTGGGTTATTTAATATTTCTTTTAAATTAACACCAACCGTTGTGGAATCCCTAAAAAGCTTAGCTCCCTCTAAATAACCTTCTGCTCTTAAACCCCCAGCTCTCATTAATATGTCAGAAATTTTTTGCTTATTATTTTGAATGGCATAGCTTCCTGGATAATTAACCATTCCTAATATTTTCACTGATCTTTGCTCCTCATAATTAGGGGCTCTTCGGATTGAAACAATATCAAAAGGCTTCAATTCCATTTGAGAACCTTCATTATTTAATTTTAGACTTCCATCAATATCAAACGTAATGATTTCGATTTTATTCGTTAATATATCTCCATTCCCATGGTTAATAATTCTTCTAGCCAATTCTAAATTGGAAAAACTGGCAGATTCTTTGAAGCCTTTGGCCTGTAAAATCAAATCCCCAACTTTCATGCCATCTTTAAAGTCAAACTCACCTGGCTCATTAACCTCTCCTAATATATTCACAAATCTTTTTTCTCTAAGATTAACGATGGAATAAACATTTAAAACATCTTCCCGCTGTAAATTTATATCAGCAATCTCACCTCTAAGAATTTTACCCAAATCGATGGATAGTACTTCTGGATCAAAATTTTCCTTTCTTCTAGTTAAAGTAGCCCGACTCATAAACGCATCTTCTCTCAATCCTTCCGCTTTTTTCACTAAATCTTTTATCGTGGTTAAGCCTGCTTCTAAGGCATACATCCCTGGCCTAAAAATAGCGCCTTGAACTTCTACTTTATTCTCATACCTTTCGATAATGGCACCTACTGAATATTTGTCCCCATTTTGAGGCAAGAAATTTCCTACTTCTTCTTGGGTGATGTTTAATAACTTTAATTCCCTGGACGTATTCCTACGTACATTAATCATGTAGGTATAAGCCTTTTCAGTAAATCCTCCCGCAAATCTTAATATGTCTTTGAAAGTTTCACCCTTGATGGATTCAAATATCATAGGGCGCTTGACCTCTCCCGACATTTCAATTCTGTTTTCATAATCTGTTACCCGGATAATATCTTGATCTTGTAAATGAATATTATCTTTCTGATCTGCCCTCAATAGAAAATCATATAAGTCTAATGTTCTGATGACTTTGTTTCCTCTGATTATACGAATATTTCGATAGGAACCATTATTGCTAGGTCCACCTGCTAAATATAAAGCATTAAAAACTGTCGCTAAAGAGGAAACAGTATAGGTGCCAGGCAATTTAACCTCACCGGTTAAGGTAACCTTTATGCTTCTCACATTCCCTAAAGTTACTTGCGCAGAGGAGCCACTTCCTGGTTTATTTAAACCTTGGTAAAGCTGACGTAGTCGACTAACAATCCTAGCCGTTGCTTCATCCACAGTTAACCCATTAATATAAATAGGGCCTAGATTTAAAATTTTAATAGTTCCTTCTGGACTTAATTTAACTTTAAAATTATCTAGCACATCACCAAAAATATGAATGTCTAATTCATCATCAGGCCCTAATTGATAGCTTTTTGGTGTGGCTATGCGCATATCAGGCTCGAAAGTCAAATTTTCATTATTAAATAAATCAGCGCCAAATATTTTTTTATCTAAAAACTTGGATATTCTCATTTGTAATTTATTGTATTCTAAAACAAGACTATCATTATAAATGTCTAGCGGATAGGTCAATAACTTGCGTTCATCTAAGGTTAATGGCAGCTCTTTTTCATTTCCGTTTTCGTCAAATAAAAAGTCCATTCTTTTGGGCAGACCAGTAACGGGGTCTATCATGTTATATTTATTATTAACTGAATTAGATTTATTATTTAAAGATTGGTTCGTATTTGATTTCTTTTTACTTAAATTTTTAGCGCCTATTCTAGATTTATTTGACGTGCCTTTTGAAGGACTTAGGCCATTTTCATCATTTTGATTATTTTTGGAATATGGATCGTTGTCTTCTGAAGCTGAGATTCGTTCCCTCATTTTTGCAATATCTGCCGCTGTATATCCTTGCGCTTTAGCCGCTTTTTCAATTTGAGCTTCCGTCATTCCACTCGACTCTACTCTTTCCAGAAACATGGCAATCTCATCATCCGATAAATCATCTACGTTTCTCTTGGGTGCATTAGTTTGAGCTATGGAAACATTAGCTAAGAGGGCAAACATTAAAACAAGGGAAAGGAATATAGGACGTATAACGCTATTCGAAAATTTCATATTATTCATGAATGGGTATAAAATACAGGCAAATTTATTAATTTTTTTGTTCTTGTCCCTATTTCGCAGGGCAAGTATTTATTCTAAGGCGCTATGTTTTAAAATTTAGGGCAAGAAATGTTGCGCTTGATTTTTAAAAAGGGTTTTTTGATCGACATATCTAAGTCAAATAAATAAGCAATCGATATTTCATGGGCCCCTCCAGAGGGTAATCCCAAATTTGAGATGGTCATATCATACGAATAACCAATCGAGAAATTATCCTGTTTATATCCTAGCAAGGCCACAAATGCCTCTCTGTTAGGGGCATTTTTACTAGTCTTTAAGGGAATGCCTCGATACCAAGCGCCAATCACCAAAGGCGATAAGGTCAAATATGCCCCCAAATCCAATTGGTCAAAGGTTCCTTGGTGTTTATAATGCATCACCGGACTAATACTTTTTTCTCTATTTCGCTCACTCACAGAGTTTTGCTCATAATAAGAATCTTCAAATAAAATCTTTGTCCCTAATTGAACACTGTATTTAGTCTCTAAAATATCATTACTTCCATTAATAAAGGACCTATTAGGGGCATTTAAATGATGTGCAGATACCCCTAGCCAGGTATTTTTTAAATTAAATAAGGCTCCCGTCGACAAGTCAACATAATTGGCATTGGGTTTAAATTGGCTCAAGATCGGATCTGTGGATGTACCTAAACTACCTCCGCTGACCAAAGAACTCACTTGGTCCCCAAACACCAAACTCGAATAATCAATTCCTCTATTCACATATGCGCCCTCCACGCCAAACGAAACAGAACTTTCAGGTGTCAATGTTACATGATATGCATACTGAAGGCCTAAGGTGGTCGTTTTTAAGTTTGAAAATTGCTTGTCTGTCGAAGCAATAAATCCAAAACCACTATTGATGTTAGCCACACTGATATCAGCCGTTATGGATGAAAATTGATAATTAGCGTTTAAATTAGGCCACTGATTCCGGTGGTTGAAATTAACTTTGGAGGTTTGGCTAACTCCCGCAAAGGCCGGAGAAATTAATAGGGGCGCCGCGTAAAATTGTGACAAAGCAGGATCCTGGCCACGAACAACCCAAGGGCTCAAGGTAAGGGTACATAAACATGAAAAAATCAAAGCGATTTTTCTCATAATTTTGCGCTTAGCCCCGCAATTTAACGCTTAGCTTTTCAAAAACCAATAAAATGACTTAATTTGTGTCGCTTAATCATTTTTACACCATGCTGCGTAAATTTCTTTTCCTGCTCTCTTGGTTATTGATTAGTCATATTTCCTTTAGCCAAATCATCATTCGCAATAATTGCATTACCCAATGTGCGAATTGCACCGTGAGTCCGTCAAGCGATTTGGCAACCGTGTTTGATTGGGCCGTGGACATGCCCGCGGGAACCAATTATTTTTGGGATTTTGGTGAGCCTGGTTCGCCTACAAACACATCTACGCTTCGTACAGGTTCCCATCAATATTGTACCCCTGGCGTAAAAACAGTGACTTTGACTTTGGTTAATGGAACGACAACGACTAAGAATGTTAAGAAGTTTACAGTAGGCCAACTCCCTTATATATATTTAGGAAAGGATGACAAGGACACCACAAAGACGATTTGTGATGGACAGCTTGTGGAACTGAACGCATTTGGGAAGGTAGGGAAACCCAATTATCCCATCGATGTGTTATGGTATCCTAGCGGGAAAACGACAGATACGATTAAGGTTCGTGATTCAGGATGCTATTCTGTTCAAATAACTGATCGAGCTTCAGGCTGTACGGCCGAAGCCAAAATGCAAATCAAAATTTGTGGGGAACGAGATCCCGATAAAAACATTTCCAAATTTACCAAAGCTTGGGCTTTTGGTGACGGGGCCTCTATTTTATTTACGGGTTCACCGGACAACCCGACTTTAGTCACCAGTAAAATTAATGCCCCCAACGGTGTAGCTAAAATGGAGGATCCAAGTATTTCCAATGGACTGATTTTTTACACGGATGGCCAAAAGGTTTTTGACAAGTTTAATAATCCCATCGACCCAAGCAAAATTTTAAATGGCGATCCCACAAATTCCCAAGGGGTCACCATCATCCCAAAAACTTCTTGCAAAGGTTGCCAAGCTGAATATTATGTTTTTACACTCCAAAAAAACGCGAAGGGTGAAAATTTAATTTTTTACAGCATCGTGGACATGAAAATGAACAAAGGCAAAGGAGGGATCTCCGTTTTAAATGACACCTTAAGTCCCGTTCCTACGACTTCCAGAATTTTAGCGACCGAAGGGGGTGGAGGTTTTTATTGGCTCGTCACCCAAGATGCAGACCCTTTGGCCAAGTCAACGACCACCCGAATTTTTAAAGTATCTGCCTCAGGGATTTCAGCACCCATTGTGACAAAATCGGGTACGGGTATTTCTGCAGCGGCTGGGTCAACGGGCAATACCAAAATTTCATCACCAAACTCGACTAAGTTGGCGATTACGATCCCAGGTCCGCCGACCAATACTGTCGATATTTATGAATACGATAAAGCGACCGGAAAATCGACTTTGTCTTTTACGTTAGATTTGGGGCCAAGTCCGCCCACCTTATATGGGGTAGAATTTTCACCCAACGACAGTGTGCTCTATATTTCTATGCAAGGAGATGGAGGATCAATCCCTTCTCAAATTTTACAATTTGACATATCTAGTAAAAATGCAGTCAAAACATTGGCAAGCAAGCAAATAATTTATTCAGGTTCTGAAAAGGTGGGTGCGCTGCAAATTGATCCTGTCAACTATGCGATTATTTTTGCCGCTTTTCAAGGCAGTAACATCCTGGGGAAGATTAAAGGGTTAAATAATTTAGTGACTGCCAAAGGAGACACGAATATTATGGCTAAGTTTACTCGAAATGGTTTTGGTTTGGATACTTTGGGAAAACCGATCACTTTGCCGTCAGGGGCGACAAGCCAATTAGGTTTACCGCCTACGATTCCATTTCCAATTACCCCCCAAAGCCCTCCTTCCATCACACAAACTTGCGAGGGCACTACGTTTAAGTTTACTGTTTCTCAGAAACTTTGTGATCCATTAAATAATGACCGAATCGATTGGAAAATTTATCAAACGACACTGAGCCCATTTCCAGAGCCTAAAACGGGGATTTTGGTTCCTTTGGACACCAAAAAACTCATCCATTCTTTTACGGGGGCGGAGCTAAAATATGATTTTGCCACATCTGATCAATATGTCATCACCGCGGCCATTACTAATAGTTGTGTGAAGGCCTATTTGATGGATGCGCAGCAATTTGATATCGTGGTTTTGAAGCCAGTTACGTTGGACTCGGAATACAATCGAATTTGTAAAACGGATGCAAAAATTACTTTAACAAAAACCCCCGTTTCTAAGAACCTTAGTTATGTTTGGAGTAACGGAGATAAAACGCCCACAGCTACCTTTAAAAACCCTGGTGGAGATTTGTCATTAGTACTTACAGATACAGCCACAAAATGTTCAGTGAAGTTATCTACCAAAGTGAATTTCTTAGAGAATACTTACGTGATGCCCAAAAAAGACTTTTCCATTTGCATGGATAGCCCGGTTCCATTTCCGATCCAATTGAACTCGAGCATGAAAGACTTGAAATTTAAGTGGTCAGGACCTTCATTGACATCGGCTGACACAACCAATAAAATTTTAGTCAAAACCAGCGGTAGCTATCAGGTAAGAATCACCGATAAAGACAATTGTATTTTAAATAATACTTTTCCCGTTTCTGATAAATGTGAGCCTATTATTATTGCTCCCAGTATTTTCACACCCAATGGGGATGGCAAAAATGATTATTTTTCTCCCTTACCTAAAGTTGCCAAACGCGTAGAAATTTTAAGTCTTCAAATTTTTAACCGTTGGGGTGAAACGATATTTTCCAAATCGGGATCCTCTGATCTTCAATGGGATGGAAAATCTAATGGGGTTAGAGTTCCTCAAGATTCCTATGCGTGGGTTGTCCAATACAAGGCCGTAGATTTTCCAGAAAAAGGTATTCAAACCATTCGCGGTGCGGTCATTGTCGCCTATTAACATATTGACCGTTTAGTAAATACATTTCCGTTTAATAATTTTATTGCTGATTTTTAGAAGCTCTTACATTTACTTTGATTTTAAGTTTAAAATGCATTTAAAATCAATCGTATGAAATTACAACACATTGTTTCTGTTTTTTGCTTTTTATTCTTGAGTTCTTGTGCTTCCATGCCCACTTTGCCCAACAAAGAATAT
This sequence comes from Cytophagaceae bacterium, assembly GCA_947460975.1. Taxonomy (GTDB): domain Bacteria; phylum Bacteroidota; class Bacteroidia; order Cytophagales; family Spirosomataceae; genus Aquirufa. The sequence continues at coordinate 333,327 of CANHGO010000001.1, read as the reverse complement.
AAAGTTCTTGTTAGCTCCGTTCCAGAAGGAGCTGATGTTCAGTTGAATGCATATTATGTTGGCAAAGCCCCTTTAACTCTTACCATCAACACCAACTCAAGTAATTTCATTTACGTAAGTAAAGTAGGATTTGCCGGGCAAAGAATCACGTTAGATGGAAAGCAAAGTGAAATTAAAGTCCAACTGGTAAAAGAATGAAAATAACTTTTCTGACTCGCTTGTTGGCCTACTGGCAAGGAAACAAAGTAGTAACTCTGTATTCAACGTCAAATAATCGCGTGTATACGACGATTGCTATTAAAACTAAAAACCAATGGACTTGTCAATTTCCTATTTTTGATAAAGAATGGGAATATATTTCGATTACCCTTTTGGCGAATGGGAACTTAAAATTTACAGATTCAAAATTTGAAAATGCCGGTATCGATCGCTGGCGTTAATTAATAAGCCCTAACTTCCACCCCCTTCATAAAATTCACGAAGGCTTTGTTGACCACTTGATTCCCGCCAGGAGTAGGGAAGTTTCCTGTAAAATACCAATCGCCTAAATGGTTGGGACACGCAACATTTAAATTTTCTACCGTTTGATAGATCACAGAAACTTCTGCATGAAGATGTTTGGGTTTGACAATTTCAGCAATCTTATTTGAAATTTCTTCGTTGGTAAACGGCTCATAAATAGCCTTGACAAAATTCTCTGAAGTTGCGGTGCCATTTTCTAAGGCCAACAAACATTTCAAGTTAACTTCATCTAAAATATTTTCAAGCCCTCGTTCCTTTAACAATTCCAAGGCTGCCCTAAAAGCGACAAAATCCTTCATTTTTGACATATCGATGCCATAGCAATCGGGATACCTGATTTGTGGCGCTGAGGAAACAATCACTATTTTCTTAGGAGAAAGCTTATCCAAGAGACTTAAAATACTTTTTTCCAAGGTCGTACCTCGTACAATGGAATCGTCAATTAACACAACTGAATCGACACCTTTGTTGATCACTTCGTAGGTCGTATCATACACATGCGAGACCATGTCGTCTCGTTGGTCGTCGCTCGCAATAAATGTTCGAACCTTCACATTTTTGGAAATAAGTTTTTCGACCCGCGGTCTGAAAGTCAATAATTCTTCTAATTCTTCTTCAAACAAAATCCCATCCATGATGGCTTTCTTTCTTTCTTTGGCCAAATGATCTTCCAGACCGTCAATCATGCCCAAAAATGCCGTTTCGGCTGTATTTGGGATATAAGAAAAAACCGTGTTTTTTAAATCATGGTGTACCTCATCTAAAATTTGAGGAATTAATAATTGGCCCAGTTTTTTACGCTCATGGTAAATATCAGGATCTGATCCCCTTGAGAAATAAATACGCTCAAAAGAACATGATTTTTGTTCTAATCGGTCTATGAAAGCAGCTTCTTTAACTGATCCGTCCATCGCTATCACGAGGGCATGACCTGGAGTTACTTCTTTAATTTCAGAATATTCGCAATCAAATGACGTTTTAATGGCTTGTTTTTCTGAGGCAACGACCACAACTTCATCATCGATGTAATAAAAAGCAGGACGAATTCCGGCAGGATCTCTGGCGACAAAAGCCGATCCAAATCCCGTCATGCCCACCATCGCGTAACCTCCATCAAAATCTTTGCATGATCTTTCTAGAACACGCATTAAATCTATTTTTTCAGCTAGGATATCCGATAACTCAGGATTTTCGTATTTGTCGCGGTATTTTAAAAATTGTCTTTGGTTTTCTTCATCCAAAAAATGACCAATTTTTTCCATCACGGTGACGGTATCCACTTTTTCTTTGGGATGCTGACCTAAGGAAACCAATTTGTCAAACAAATCATCCACATTGGTCATGTTGAAATTTCCTGCCATCACTAAATTTCTAGAACGCCAGTTGTTTTGACGCAACATCGGATGGCAATTTTCAATCTCATTCTGGCCATGAGTACCATATCGCAAGTGCCCAAGGAGCACTTCCCCAGTAAATGCCACATTATCTTGCCACCAAACCGCATCTTTTGAGGCATCGATGCCAGTATCTCGCTTGGTTTCTTTGGCTAGTTTATGTGCTTTCTTGAATTTCTTATCTATTTTTCCAAAAATATCGGATACGGCTTCGGGTTCTACAGATCTATACCGACTGATATAGCGATGACCCGGTTTTACATTGATTTTGATGTTGGCAACCCCCGCTCCATCTTGCCCCCGATTTACTTGCTTTTCCATCATTAAATACAACTTTTTAAGGCCGTACATGGGGTTGTTGTATTTATCCAAATAGTACTGAAATGGCTTACGTAATCGGATTAGGGCTATTCCGCATTCGTGCTTAATGGAATCAGACATTAGATATTATTTCTAGGAGAAGAATTCGTTTCAAAATCAAGTCAAAATTAGGGAATTATTAGGGAAGCCAAGCGTTAATTTTACATTTTTTTAATCTATAAATTCCAAAAATTAAAAATAAAGTTTGGTGTAAGAAGACAAAGGATAATTGCAGCCATTATGACTCCAAAAATCCACATATTTTTTTCGATTTTTATTTCTTGATTTACATCCGATTTTTTAAAATAAATGTAAAATGGGATTTTTAAATAATAGAATACCGATACCGCCGTTGCGAAAATAGCGACTGTTAATAAAGTGATCGTTGCAATGTTGGAATGGGCCTGGATCGATTCCCAAAGCAATGAAAAATAAGTGATTTTGGCTAAGAAAGTTCCCGCAGGCGGGAGTCCAATGAGTGCAATAAAACCGACAAATAATAAGAGCGATTTAATGGGTTGCGATTTTGACAAACCTTTCCATGTATCCAAATTATCTTCAACGTTATCTTCGCTTGGATGTTCGGCCAAGAAGAAGACTAAAATGGTGCTCAATCCATACGTTAAGCCATAAAACAACAATGCTTCTGTGGCTTCTTTGGCAGGCGAAAGCCAAACCATGGCCATAAATCCCCCATGTGCGATGCTCGAATATGCAAGCAAACGCTTGGTATTTGTTTGCCTTAAAGCCCCTAAATTTCCTATCAAAAGAGTTAGAATAGCTAATGCAGCAATATACATACTCATATCTGTGGGGATGAAATGAATCATTCGAATCCCTAACCAGGTCACGGCAATTTTAGGGGCAATCGAAATCCAAGCCATCCAAGGCGCTGACAAGGTTTCTAAAACATCCGGACTCCATGGTTGGAATGGCGCCCATGACATTTTAAAGAGTAAAGCGCAGGAAATAAGACCTAAACTAAGGCCAATAAACAGTGGATCCGCTGAGGAAAAAACGCGCGTAAAGGCTGGGTTGCTAAAGGACATCGTACCGGAAAGACCATACATGAGCGAGACTCCATATAGAAATATAGCGGATGTCGCCATGCCAAAAAGAACATAGGGCAATGCCGCTCGAGCACCTTCTGAATCTTTTCGGATGCCGGCCAACAAATATGTACCCAAAGACATTAATTCAATGGACAAAAATAGGCTGAGCCAATGATTGCTGATTCCGGTTAAAAGGGATCCAGAGAGAATACTTAAAAATCCTATTTGCTCTTCAATGCTTAATTTTTTCCCCGTAATTTGACTGACGATCAAGATTAAAAAGCCCAAAGCTAAAATCAATAAATTGATCGCATTGCTAGCAGTTGTAATCCAAAATAATGAAAAGGAGGCAAAGCCGTTGTGGCCATTTTGTTGCCTTTGAAAAGCTAAGGCTATAACAAAAAGCAAGCCTATTATACTTATGAAATAACGCCACGAGGAACTGGATTTTTCTGAATTTCCATGGATAAATAATTCGACAAATATGCCTGTAATAAGTAAGCCAATCACCAGTATTTCTGGTAGTATCAATGAAAATCCTTGAACGATTTGGTCCAATTTTACGGATAATCCAGCAAGGGTTTCAGCAGAAAACATGTTCAAATTTAGTGTTTTTTGGCAGGTATTTTTTGACTTAAGTAAGAAGCGGTAGGATTATTTTTTAAATGAATCATTTCTTCGGGGCTTCCCTCAAAACATAAATGACCTCCCTGCTCTCCACCTTCGGGGCCTAAATCGATGATGTGGTCAGCACATTTAATGACCTCCATATTATGTTCAATAATCACCACGGTATCACCTTGTTCCACTAAATCATTTAGGGCCTTGAGTAATTTTTTAATGTCATGAAAATGCAAACCAGTCGTAGGTTCGTCAAAAATAAACAAGGTTTTTCCTTTGTTTGAATTTCCCTTTCCTAAAAAACTGGCCAATTTTACGCGTTGGGCTTCCCCTCCAGAAAGTGAATTCGAGGACTGTCCCAGTTTAATGTAACCAAGACCTACTTGGAATAGCGGGTCAATTTTTTCCGCGATTCGTGGTAATTTTTCGCTGAAGAATGGTATGCTTTCTTCCACGGTCATGTCCAAAATTTCAGCTATGTTTTTGTCTTGGAAAGTAACCTCTAAAATTTCTTGTTTGAAGCGACGGCCCGCACACGACTCGCAGGTTAGCTTGATGTCCGCCATAAACTGCATTTCAATCGTTATTTCGCCTTCCCCTTGGCACGTTTCGCAGCGACCGCCTTCCACATTAAAAGAAAAATGTGCTGGTTTATATCCCCTTGATTTTGCCATGGGCAGTTCGGAATACAATAGCCGAATGGCGTCATATGCTTTAATATAGGTGATCGGATTGGATCTGGACGACTTCCCAATGGGTTGTTGGTCCACCATTTCCACCCCTGAAATCTTCTGTAAACTACCCTTTATTTCTCTAAATCTACCGGTTTCCTCGGTGCCCAACTGGAGATTTCTCAACAAAGCAGGGTATACTATTTTTCTGATGAGGGTAGATTTTCCAGACCCACTGACCCCCGTCACCACAGTCATAATTCCTAATGGAATTTTGACATCTAAATTTTTCAGGTTGTTTTCTTGCGCCCCTATGATTTCGATATGGGCCAAAGCTTTTCTTCGAATCGCCGGAATGTCAATTTGGTCTGCTCCATTTAAAAAACGTAGCGTATGGCTATCCGTTATTTTATCAGCCAATGCATCCTTAAGATTACCCTGGAAGATGAGTTGGCCCCCATGCCTTCCCGCTTCAGGACCGATGTCAATAATCTGGTCTGCTGCGCGCATGATTTCTTCTTCATGCTCAACGACAATGACCGTGTTGCCCATTTTCTTCAACATATCCAGCACAGAAATTAGTCTTTCTGTATCACGTGGATGCAGACCAATACTCGGTTCATCCAAAATATACATCGAACCTACCAACGCACTGCCCAAAGAAGTGGCTAATTTGATTCGTTGAAACTCACCGCCTGATAAAGTCGAACTAAGCCTATTTAGAGTTAAATAACCTAAACCTACTCGATTCATGTAGTCTAGCCGATTATTTATTTCAATCAATATTCTTTTCGCGATCGATTGATCATGCTCGCTCAATTCCAAGGAATCAAAAAATGCTTTTACTTTTGACATAGGCCAAAGCACCAAGTCTATAATCGACGTGTTGTGAATTTTAACATAGGCCGCATCTCCTCTCAACCTTGATCCTTGGCATTCAGGGCAAGTTGTTTTTCCCCGATAGCGCGATAACATAACCCGATATTGAATCTTATAGGTTTCTTTTTCTAGGTGTTCAAAAAATTGCGTTAAACCTGAAAAATATTTGTTGCCTTTCCAAAGCAGTTTTTTCTCACTGTCAGAAAGATCTTTGTAAGGTCTGTGAATGGGGAAATCAAAATGTATTCCATTGCGCAATAATGGATGGAGCCACTCACTCATTCGCTCACTTCTCCAAGGTGCAATGGCTCCCTCATAAACGGATAAATCATGATCTGGAATCACTAAATCAGGGTCTAGGCCCAATACTTTTCCATAGCCTTCACAGTTTTTGCAAGCACCATAAGGGTTATTAAATGAAAATAAATTTAAACTAGGTTCTTCAAAAGCGATGCCATCTAATTCAAATTTATTGGAAAATATTTTTCGTTTTTGGCCCTCTATCTCGATCCAACAAACCCCTTCGCCTTCGAAATAGGCTGTTTGAACGGAATCCCCTAACCTGAAAATCGTTTCTTCATCTTCAGGTTGGCTAATCAATCGGTCTATCAATATCGCAATTTCATTCGGCTTTTTACTGAGCGATTTCAATTGGCCTTCATCCTCAACGAGCTCTTCCAGGTCAATGATTTCTGCCTCAAATTTTAATCTTGTATAGCCTTTTTGAATAAGGAGTTGGCATTCATCTTTCAACGTTCTTTCTGTATTTGGAACCAAAGGCGCTAAAATGAGCACTTTCTTTTGGGCATGTGTTCCCACCCAATCCACGATCGTCGAAACAGAATCTTTTTTAACTTCTTTCCCAGAAGTAGGCGAATATGTTTTCCCAATGCGGGCAAATAGCAATTTTAAATAGTCGTATATTTCCGTGCTGGTCCCGACGGTCGACCGAGGATTTTTTGTATTTACTTTTTGCTCAATGGCAATGGCGGGCGAAACTCCTTTGATATAATCTACAGCAGGTTTCTCCATCCTACCTAAAAATTGGCGCGCATAAGAATTTAAGCTTTCGACATACATTCGTTGGCCTTCCGCAAACAAAGTATCAAAGGCCAAGGAAGATTTTCCTGATCCAGAAAGTCCCGTGATGACAACAAATTGATTTCGAGGAATAGCTACATCCACATTTTTCAAATTGTGGACACGAGCACCTTTAATTATGATGTGTGTTTTCGGGTCGAGATTTTCGATGGCCGACGAGCTAACGATGCCCGTTTTTATATCATTCATAGGACAAAAATAAAGCTTTTAACTTGATAAAAATTATCAATGGATAGATTTTTAAAATCCCATTTTCTATGTGATATTTGAGTTGTGATTTGTAGCTTTGCTAAATCTCAAATTTTTAAAGTTTAAGAGTGATTGTCGCATGAAAATTTTTATGATGAACAGGATAGTAGTACTGATTTTATTTTCTTTTTTGGCTTACACGCCTTCATTGTTAGCACAAGATCCGATCGTCATTAAAGAGGAAGGCGCAAAAGGTGATTTGGATATAGAGCCAGATGTGAGTGAACTTAGTTTTAGGGAGCGATTGCATTTTGGTGGTGGTGTTTCAGGTTTAAGTTTTGGTAATCCTACTAGTATTGGAATTTCTCCTATGGCGGGTTATTTACTCGCAAAAAATACGATTATAGGCCTTGGGATGACCTATCAGTATTTTTCCTACACTGGTTATAAGGCAAGCAATTTATTAGGAGAAAGGATTTTTATTCGTCAACAAATTCCTGCATTATCTGCTTTGATAGGTCAAGGATACTTAACGGCACAATTAGAAAATTTCAATGACTTATCTGCCGGAACCATAGGCAATGCATATTCAAATCCATTTTTAGTGGGCATTGGAATTGGTTCTCGAATCGGAATTAATTTATCTCTCATGTATGATTTAAATTATTCAGAAACTTTAGGAAAGCAGTCTCCTTATGGCTCAGCATTCGTAGTTCAGGTAGGCGGATTTTTCTTTTAATTATTTTTTGTTTTTTTTAAACAATTTGGCTTTAAATCAGTCTTGTATATCGGTAAGAAATTCATAAATTCGAATTCATTTTATTAACATATGTCTACATCTACTTTTGCAGAACCTTTATTGGTTGAAGATCCTAATCGTTTCGTTTTATTTCCTATAAGACATGATGATATTTGGCAGTTTTATAAGAAAGCGGAAGCGTCCTTTTGGACTGCGGAAGAAATTGATTTACAACAAGATTTAGCTGATTGGAAAAAAATGAATGACGGCGAGCGTCATTTTATTTCTCATGTTTTGGCATTTTTTGCAGCATCCGATGGAATTGTTAATGAAAATTTAGCCAACAACTTTTTGAAAGAAGTTCAATATGCGGAGGCTAAATGTTTTTATGGTTTCCAAATCATGATGGAAAACATTCATTCAGAAACCTATTCATTGTTAATCGACTCTTATATCAGCGATCCAAAAGAAAAGGATCATTTGCTTCGTGCGATTGAAACGATTGATTGCGTGAAGAAGAAAGCAGATTGGGCATTAAAATGGATTGAGAGTGATAATTTTGTTGAGCGTTTAATTTCATTTGCTGCGGTAGAGGGAATTTTCTTCTCAGGTAGTTTTTGTTCAATATTTTGGTTGAAAAAGCGTGGTTTAATGCCAGGCTTATCCTTTTCAAACGAGTTGATTTCTCGCGACGAAGGTTTGCATTGTGATTTTGCTTGTTTGTTATATACAGACCACATTAAAAATAAAATTTCTCAAGAACGTATTTATGAGATTATCTTAAATGCTGTTGAGATTGAAAAAGAATTTGTGACGGTGGCTCTTCCTGTTTCATTGATCGGGATGAACGCAGAATTAATGTGTCAATACATTGAATTTGTCGCAGATCGTTTATTGGTTTCGTTAGGATGTAAGAAAAATTACAATGCAGTTAATCCATTTGACTTTATGGAAATGATTTCATTGCAGGGGAAAACGAATTTCTTTGAGAAGCGCGTGGCTGAATATCAAAAATCGGGTGTTATGTCAGATAAAGATTCAATGTCTTTTTCGATGGACGAAGATTTTTAAATCTAGACTTATGTACATTAAATGCCTTGATGAGAATCAGGGCATTTTTTTTGCCATATACTTACCAACGTTCAAGGACCATCGGCAAAGAAAGTCCAATGATGATGCCCGAAATGACTAGAACATAATAGGTTAATTTTATTTTAAATAATTCTATTAGGATATTGGAAAAGAAGAGTATAAAAGCTACGACAATTATTTGGGCTAATTCCAAGCCTATATTAAACGCTAATAATGGGGATAAAATTGAACTCTCTTGGCCCAACAAACTTTGTAAATAATTTGAAAAACCTAGCCCATGGATTAAGCCAAAAATTGAGACAAGAATAAATTTGCGCCTCGACAGTTTGGTCGATTTGATTTTGGTCTCCTTAAAATTTAAATTGGCGAATGCGGAAAATAAAATGGTGCAAGGAATTAAAAATTCGATCCAATTTTGAGAAAATTCAATCCATTTTAACGTGGCTAAGGCTAGCGTCAACGAATGCCCTAAGGTAAAAGCAGTAATTAATAATAGGAGTTTTTTTGCGTCATAGAATTTGTAAATACATGTAATGGATAAAATGAATAACAAGTGGTCTAAGGCCTGTATATTCATGATATGCTGAAATCCTAAAACCAGATAGCTGTTAAATGTGGACATATATGACGTAATTTTCCCTAAAAATATTGAAATTTAAAGAATTAATTTAAAAAATCTTAAATGAGGTCATTTGATTACATCATTGTAGGCGCGGGTACCGCTGGTTGTGTGCTGGCAAATCGGCTTACAGAAAAAAACCCTTTGATCCACGTCTTATTAGTGGAGGCGGGAATGGACAGCCGTGATCCGAGGATTTTCACACCCTCTTCATACCCTTTATTAAATGGGACTACTATGAATTGGAATTTTTTTACCGAACCTCAGAAAAATTTAGGAGGACGACAGATATACCAGCCGCGAGGTAAGGCAATGGGAGGGAGTAGCGCCATTAATTGCATGGCCTATATTCGAGGAAATAAAGCAGATTTTGAAAATTGGGAATCGATGGGTTGCGGTGGTTGGTCCTATGCTGATATGCTTCCGTATTTCAAAAAGTCAGAAAATAACCTAGATATCCAGAATGAATTTCACGGCCAAGGAGGTCCTTTAACCGTTTCTAATCCAAGTCAAAATACCATTTTTGGTCAGGCATTTATCGAAGCATGTGGCTCTATTGGAATTCCTAAAAACACCGATTTTAATGGCGCGAGCCAAATAGGTGCGGGAATGTTTCAGTTTGCTATTGATGATGGCCAACGAGTGACCGGTGCCAGTGCTTTCATCAATCCGATTTTAAAAAGAAAAAATTTAAAGGTACTAAGCCAATTTCATGTCACCAATTTAGTCATGGAAGGCGATCAGGTTACCGGCATTGAAGGGCATTTGAAAAATGCGAAATCGAGTACCATATTTAGGGCAGACCAAGATGTTATCTTATCGGCAGGTTCTTTTCAGAGTCCACAAATTATGATGTTGGCCGGCATAGGCGACGCAGATTATTTGAAGTCTTTTGGGATAGAACAGAAGGTTAATTTACCAGGAGTGGGTAAAAATTTGTCGGATCACGTATTTGTCAACATGCATGCCGAGGCGAAAACGCAACGTGCATCATTTAATGCAGCGATCTCCATACCTAATTTTCTGAACTATGTGACTAAAAAGAAAGGACCCCTTTCGGCAAGTCCTTTAGAAGGGTGTGCATTTTACGATTCGATGAACCAGTCTGACCAACCCGATTTACAATTTCATTTTTCTTCCGCATGGTCATTGGACATGTACGATTACAAAAAAATGCCCATTGACGACGGATTTACTTGTTTGCCTACTTTGTTGAAACCCGAAAGTAGAGGCTATGTGGGCTTGCACTCAAAATCACCTTGGGATGCACCTAAAATAGACCCAAATTATTTATCCGATTCCGAAGGAAAAGATTTGGCTACCTTAAAAAGAGGCGTCAAATTAGCACATCAAATTTTATTATCTGCTGAATTTGATCACCTTAGATTAGGCAACACATTGCCCTATCCCTCAGGTGAACTGACGGAGGAATTGATCCAAAAACACATCGAAAGGGCAACAGAATGCGTTTATCATCCCATAGGTACTTGTAAAATGGGAAATGATGCGAGTTCGGTAACAGATCCAAATACGCTCCGTGTGAAGGGAATTAATGGCTTACGTGTCATTGATGCTTCCATCATGCCAGATTTGGTATCAGGAAATACAAATGCCATCGTGATGGCCATTGGCGAAAAAGGTTCTGATTTAATCTTAAATAATTATTAATTTGCGCACCTAATAAATAAATATACTATGAAAAAAATCATTTTAATTTTAACTACTATTGTTATGGCGGTAACCGCAAATGCACAAAAAGCGACTATTGAATCTTTACGCGAAGCTGAATTGAATCGTTTTAAAGTGATGATTGCACAAGACGAAAAAGGCTTAGATGCGGTGATGCATGCAGATTTAGTTTACAATCACTCAAATGCTGTCACGGACAACAAAGTGAGTTATGTGGGATCTATCGTTTCAAAGAAAACCATTTACGCATCGATTGAATCAGAGGAATTAACCCCGCGTGTTTACGGAAAATTTGGAATTATTACTGGAATTGCGAAAATCAAAAATCAAGCGAAAGACGGTTCATTTACATTTAATCATCTTAAATATACCGATGTTTGGATTTTTCAAGACAAGAGATGGCAAATGCTTTCTTGGCAATCGACGAAAATACCTAATTAATTGTAGCGGCAAATTTTTCGATTTCAAGATAAATCAGGGCTAATTCCGACGGCTTTATGCAATAGGGAGGCAGGATATATAAGGTATTACCTAGGGGTCTCAAAAGGATCCCTTTTTCTATAAAATGGTCATAGGCTTTTCCTCGGATAGGATTTAAATAACCATCTTTTTCAACGGTCTCTAATTCGCAGGCTATAATCGTGCCAATACATCTTACATTTTTGATGGTCGGATGTCCAGCCATTTTGATTTTCCATGCTTCATGACTTATCTCGATGGCTGCGATATTAAACCAAGTAGCTTCCTCTTCCATCAGGTCCATACTGGCGTTCGCTGCCGCGCAGGCGAGGGGATTTGCCGTGAAAGAATGGGAATGAAAAAGGGTCTTCTTTCGATCTGAAGAAAGAAAAGATTCAAATAAATGATCCGAGCAGACGGTAACACCCAACGCCATCATGCCACCAGTTAAACCTTTTGACAAGCAAACGATATCCGGTTTTTGTAGCAAATAGTCCATCGCAAACCATTTACCTGTACGACCAAAACCCGTCATGATTTCATCAGAAATGCTGATCAATCCCTGCTCTTTTGTTAATGAAATGATCTTATCTAAGGTTTCAGCCGCATACATGTTCATGCCACCGGCACCTTGAATTAAGGGTTCAAAAATGATGGCCGCATATTCTTCAGCCTGCTTTAATTTAGTTTCTAATGCTGCTAGGCATAAAGCTTCATTTTTGGGGTTAGGAATAAATTCTACCTCAAAAAGCATGTCTTGAAATGGTGCATTGAAGGAGCTGGGAGCGCCCAAACTCATCGCCCCAAACGTATCTCCGTGGTAAGCATCTTCAAACGCAATAATTTTCCTTCGCTTTTCATTGCCTTGGTTATGAAAGAATTGTAAGGCCATTTTTACCGCGACCTCCACGGCGGTAGAACCATTGTCCGAGTAAAATACTTTTTGGAAATTGGCCGGTAAGTGGCTTAATAATCTTTCGGCTAAGCGAATTGCAGGATCATGGGTAAATCCTGCAAAAATGACTTGTTCTAATTTGAGTGCTTGTTCATATACTTTTTGGGCCATGTAAGCATTTGCGTGCCCATGTAAATTTACCCACCAAGAAGCGATGGCGTCAATGTATTGTTTGCCGTCTTCATCATATAAATAGACTCCTTCGCCACGTACGATGGCGATGGATGAAGGTTCGATAAAATGTTGAGTAAATGGATGCCAAACAACTTTTTGATCTCTTTCTGAAAGACTAATTTGAGATGGATTTGGCATATTTTATAATAGTTTCTGGCGTAATTTCCTGTTCTTGTTGGACACGCAAAACTACGGGTAATTGCGTATACTTTAAAATGAATTTTTCTCCTGACGGATTTGAAGGTCCATTGAAGACAATTCCCATGATGGGAATGTGGTTGTCCTTGAGTATTTGGTAGGTCAACAACGTATGATTGATGCTACCCAAATAATTTTTACTCACTAAAAGTACGGGTAGATTTAGTTTTTTTATTAGATCTAAATTCGTTTGATGGTCATTGATCGGCACGAGAATTCCTCCTGCCAGTTCCACAATTAATGTGTTGGATGTTTGCGGAAATTGAATTGCTTCTAAGTCAATCGTGACCCCGTCGATCTCTGCAGCTGTATGTGGGGAAAGCGGTTGGCTTAATACATAACTAGAATCCCAAACTTTTAAGTTGGGCAATTGGGTCATTTTTTTTATGAATAAAGCATCCGCTTCCTCCGGATTTCCAGATTGAATCGGTTTCCAGTAGTCGGCCTGTAGCGCTTGAGTAAAGATGGCTGATATAAGGGTTTTGCCAATTTCAGTTCCAATTCCTGCGACAATAAATGATTTATGCATGGTTTTCCATGGTTTTAATGAGGGCTAAAATAGATTCTTTTTTTGTCAAGCTGTTGAGCGTAATGCGAATTCTTTCTTCTCCTTTTGGGACTGTAGGGTAAACAATTGCTTTGACGGCAAATCCGGCTTCTTGTATCTCTAATGCTTTCTTTTTAACGACTTTGTTCCCGGCGATGAAAAAGGTTTGAATGGCTGTTTTACTAGGTCCCCAATGGATTGATTTAGCATGTTCAGTAAAATATGCTATGTTTTCCTTTAATTTTTTTCGTAAGTCACTCTGCGTTTCCAACAAACTTAAGGTGGTCAATAAGCTCGATACATGTTGAGGACTTGGGGCCGTTGAGTAAATAAAGGGGCGGGCAAAATTGATTAGAAAATCAATTAACGTTTGTGACCCTAAAACGATTGCCCCTGCATTTCCCCAGGCTTTACCAAAAGTAATGACTCGAGCAAATATCTCTTTTTCGATGCCCATTTCGACCGCTAAGCCATTTCCAATAGGTCCATAGACTCCACCTGCATGGGCTTCGTCTAGGATTATTTCAGCGTTGTATTTATTTTTTAAATGGACTAATTCCCTCAAAGGTGCTATGTCGCCATCCATGGAATATACGGATTCAACCACAATCCATTTGGGCGTTTCGAGGGGATATTCACGTAATTTATTTTCTAAATCCGTTAGGTCGTTATGGGTAAATATTTTACGTTCTGCTTTTGATAAGCGCAAGCCGTCGATTAAACTTGCGTGCAATAATTGATCACAAAATACGACTTGATCTTTTTGAGCGATGGAAGAGATTAAACCTACATTGGCATCGTATCCACTGCTAAACAATAAAGATGCCTCTGCCAGATGAAAATCGGCGCATTTTCTTTCAAATTGTTCCACCTGAATGGATTGTCCTGAAATCAATCTCGAGCCAGTGGATCCATTAATGGATGTCAAATTGGATTTTAATGCTTTAAAATCAGCATCAATTTTATCTGCTAAGGATGGATTCTTAGCTAAACCCAAATAATCATTGGAGCAAAAATCGACCAAGTGATTCACAGAAATCAATGAACGAACAAGACCATTTTCTTGGCGTTCTACGAGTTGATTATGTAAAATTTGCAGGTGAGATTTCATCATGTAATTGGATTGCAAATTACGAATTTTAGGTTGACATGGAGCGAATTACCCACAGATTCCATCAAAATTGATTAAGTAATTGATCATTTCGATTAAAAATGATGAAAAATGTTTGACAATCTAATATATGTAATGTAGTATTGTACTGTGTTTCAATATCGTAAGCACCTCAATAAAAACAATCCCAGTTTATTTCAATCTTTTTTTCATCATCTACTGCAATTTTGTGTGTTGATATCATGTTTCAAAGAGGATCTTTTGATCAGAAATAAGGTTTGTTAAATCAAATTAAGAATATTCATTTCACCATTTTATGGAAGAAAAACCAATTAGGAAAGTAAAAAAAGTCGCGGAAGAATTACCAACAAATGATCGTCCTAAGCGTCAAAGAATTCAAAAATCAACGGAAGAATCTACTTTAGCTCCAATGCCTAGCTCAACTATTGAGCCTGGATTTAGCGTAAGCGATTCGACTCCAGAGGTTGCGGAAACTAAATCAGAGCCAACATCAGAAGTAAAACCACCAAGGCCAGCCAAGAATTTTCGCCCTCGCCAAGAGCGTCAGCAACCTGAAGTGGAGGAGGCGCCGATTGAGTATGATGCGATTGCTCCTAATGAAGATGAGGTGGTTGATACGTCATTTATCACGAATAATGACAATGTGGTGGATTCCAAGGTGTCTCCTACGGATGCGCCTGTTGATTTAGATAAATTACCCAAAGAAGAAACCCCAACTCAAAATACCCAACAGTTTAAGCCTCGTTCAAACTACAATCAGATCATTAAAGAGTTAGATGGTTTGATCGACAATGAAGGTGTGTTGGAAATTATGCAAGAGGGTGGATACGGCTTTATGCGATCTTCGGATTATAATTATTTAGCTTCTCCTGATGATATTTATGTTTCTCCCTCTCAAATCAAAATGTTTGGTTTAAAGACAGGAGATACTATTTTAGGTAAAATTCGTCCACCTAAAGAAGGTGAAAAATATTTTGCTTTGTTGAAAGTTGAATCCGTGAATGGGAAGACTACAGATGAGATTCGTGACCGTATCAACTTTGAATATTTGACGCCACTTTTTCCTGAGGAGAAATTAAATTTGTCTACTTCAGCGGATAATTATTCAACGCGTATTTTAGATTTATTTGCGCCGATCGGAAAAGGCCAGCGTGGAATGATCGTAGCCCAACCCAAAACGGGTAAAACGGTTTTATTGAAAGATATCGCAAATGCCATTTCACGTAATCATCCGGAAGTTTATTTGATCATTTTGTTGATCGACGAGCGTCCGGAGGAAGTAACGGATATGCAACGTTCAGTACGTGCAGAAGTTATTTCGTCCACCTTTGATGAGCAAGCAGAGCGTCATGTAAAAGTGGCTAGTATTGTGTTGGAGAAGGCAAAAAGAATGGTGGAATGTGGACATGATGTGGTCATCTTGTTGGATTCCATCACTCGATTAGCTCGAGCATACAATACAGTCGTTCCATCTTCTGGAAAAATATTATCAGGGGGTGTGGATGCCAATGCATTACACAAGCCAAAACGTTTCTTTGGTGCAGCTAGAAATGTCGAAAATGGAGGTTCATTAACGATTATTGCAACGGCCTTGACGGAAACAGGTAGTAAAATGGATGAGGTAATTTTCGAAGAATTTAAGGGAACGGGTAACATGGAATTGCAATTGGATCGTAAATTGTCCAATCGCCGAGTGTACCCTGCTATTGATATTACTGCTTCAGGTACGCGTCGTGAGGATTTGTTGATGGATCCTGCGGTACTCCAACGTGTTTGGATTTTGCGTAAGCACATGTCTGATATGAATTCTGTAGAGGCCATGGAATTTTTACAGCAACAGATGAAGGGGACAAGAACGAACGAAGAGTTCCTTGTTTCGATGAATCGATAAAATGGATTTACTCCAACCTGTTTGGTTCATCGGCCATGGTAGCCCCATGAATGCGTTGATGGATAATCCATTCACGCAGGTTTTGAGTCAAATGGGTCGTGAAGCGCTTGAAAAAAATCCACCCAAAGCTATTTTGGTGGTTTCTGCACATTGGTTGAGCCGCGGCGGAACCTACGTGCAAGCCAGTCCCAAACCCGAAACTATCCACGATTTCGGCGGTTTTCCACCGGCTTTACATGCCTTTCAATATCCTGCGCCGGGGAGTCCGGAAACCGCGGAGCTTTTGGCTTCCGGTTCTCAGAAAATTCAAACGACTTTGGAATGGGGATTGGACCATGGAGCTTGGACGGTGTTATGCCATTTATTTCCGGGGCATCATATCCCAACTTTCGAAATGTCGATCGATTATGGCCAACCATTATCTTACCATGTGACCTTAGCGCAGGAATTACAATTCTTACGTTCACAAGGTGTATTGATCATCGGTAGCGGAAATATCGTACATAATTTACAGGCCAGTGTAGCAAATTTATCCCGGGGCGAGGAACATTTTGCCTATGACTGGGCTCAAGAATTCGATGCTTGGTCGACCGAAAAAATTGTCGATAAAAATCTGACAGATTTACTGGCCTACACTTCAGCTCCTGGAGGCGCACACTCGGTGCCTACGCCGGATCATTACATTCCGATGTTGTACTCATTGGCATTGGCCAGGAAACAAGAAGAAGTGCGATTTACGTATGATCAATTAGTTTATGGTGGAATCTCCATGCGTTGTTTTGAAATCAGTTAATTGATAATAAGACTTTTTCAATGAGCGCACAGGCTTCATCCATTTGATCTTTAGTGATGGTCAAAGGTGGCGCGAGTCGAATTTTATTTCCATGTGTCGGTTTCATAAGCAGGCCTTCTTTCATTAATTTCAAACAAATGTCATAGGCCAAAGGGCTTTCCTCATCTGTATCGATTTCGATAGCACATAATAACCCTTTGCCACGAACCTCGCGAATTAGGCTGGTTTTTTTAGCTAATGATTTTAAATATTGCATGAGTTGGGCGCCCCTCGCTGCTGCATTTTCGACTAATTTTTCATCCTCAATAATTGCCAAAGCTGTCACGGCTAACGCACAGGCTAAGGGATTTCCTCCAAAGGTTGACCCATGCTCGCCCGGTTTTAGCGTGAGCATTACTTCGTTTGAAGCTAGCACCGCTGATACGGGCATAAAACCACCCGAAAGGGCTTTGCCTAATAATAAAATATCAGGTTTAACGCCTTCGTGTTGGCAGGCCAACCACGCTCCTGTCCTCCCCAATCCCGTCTGAATTTCATCTGCGATGAACAAAACGTGATGTTTTTGACATAGTTCGTGCGCCGCTTTTAAATAGCCAGCAAAGGGCACAATGACCCCAGCTTCGCCTTGAATAGGTTCTAGCATGAAGGCTGCCACATTTGGATTCGCCAAGGCGAGTTCCAAAGCCTCCAAGTTCTGGTAAGGAATTTTGGTAAAACCAGGTGTATAAGGCCCGAAATTCTTATAACTACTAGGGTCAGAAGAAGAAGATATGGCCGCGATGGTCCGGCCCCAAAAATTACCTTCCGCCACGATGATTTCCGCTTGGTTGCTATTGACTCCTTTGACTTCATAGGCCCATTTTCGAGCTAATTTGACCGAGGATTCCCCGGCTTCTACACCAGTATTCATGAATAGAACTTTGTCGTAATGAAAGCGCGTAGCTAATGCTTTTTCGGCGAGGCCTAATTGGGTATTATGAAAGGCCCGAGAACTGAGCGTTAATTTTTTAGCTTGGGACACCATCGCCTCGATCAGTCGAGGATGACAATGCCCCTGATTCACTGCTGAATAGGCCGATAAAAAATCCATATAGCGCTTGCCATCCACATCCCAAACATAAATGCCATCACCTTTTTCCAAAACCACCGGCATAGGATGGTAATTGTGGGCGCCAAAATCCGATTCAATTGCGATGTAATCTAATGCGTTCATAGGAAAAAAACAAAGACGCATAAAGCGCCTTTGTTTGAATTTGAATGTTAAGAAAATTACAGGATCTCGTAGATACCCGCCACTCCTTGGCCACCACCCACACAAGCGGTCACCATGCCGTATTTTTTATTTCTGCGGCGAAGTTCATGGAATAGTTGGATAGACAATTTTGCTCCCGAACAACCCAGTGGATGTCCCAATGCGATCGCTCCTCCATTGACATTTACTTTTTCTTGATCGATACCTAAAGTTTTGATGACGGCTAATGACTGTGCCGCAAAAGCCTCATTTAATTCAATCAAATCAATATCTGCTAAATTTAGTCCCGCTTTTTTCAAGGCGATTGGTATCGCTTCTACTGGCCCGATGCCCATAAGGCTCGGTTCCACACCTGCCGCTGCATAACTGAGCATTTTGGCAATGGGCTTCAAGTTATACTGTTCCACAAATTTTTCTGAAACTACGAGCACAAAAGCCGCACCATCAGACGTTTGGGAAGCATTTCCAGCGGTTACCGAACCACCCATAGCAAACACCGGCTTTAATTTACCCAGCGCCTCTAACGTTGTATCTGCTCGTGGACCTTCGTCTTGAGAAACGACCCATTCGCGCGTTTTTTTCGTACCTGATTTAGCATCAAAATAATTCTCGGAAACTTTCACGGGAACAATTTGATCCGTAAATAAACCTGCTTTCTGAGCAGCTAGGGCTTTTTGATGCGAAGCAAAAGAAAAAGCATCTTGCTCTTCCCGTGTCACATTGTATTTTTTACTTACCTCTTCCGCCGTCAATCCCATCCCAATGTAATAATCAGGATGTTCATTGGCAATCCCGTAATTTAATACCGTTTTGTGGCCCATCATCGGCAACATGGTCATCGATTCCGTTCCACCGGCAATGATACAATCCGCCATGCCCGAGGCTACTTTGGCTGATGCCAACGCAATGGCTTCCAATCCTGAACCGCAGTAGCGATTGATGATAAATCCTGGAACACTTTTTGGCAACGATAATAAAGAAATGTAACGCGCCATTTGCATGCCTTGCTCCGCTTCTGGAATGGCATTGCCCACGATTAAATCGTCTACTAAAGCAGGATCCACCGATGGGACCTGCGCCATTAAATGTTTAATCACTTCTGCTGCCAAATCATCCGGCCGCATGGTACGAAATCCTCCTCGATTGGCCTTGGCTACCGCCGTACGATATCCAGCTATTATGTATGCATTCATGTTCGTGATTGATTAATTTCTTAAAGGTTTTCCGCCACTTAATAGGCTTCCGATTCTGTCCATAGTTTTTTGTTCTCCTGTCAACGATAAAAATGCTTCGCGCTCAAGGTCCAATAAATATTGTTCGGTGACTTGTTGGGGTGCATCCAAATCCCCCCCACAAATGGCAAAGGCTAATTTATTTCCGATCAAGGCATCATGTTCCGAAATATATCGGCCCATTAACATGCCCTGAATTCCTGCCTTGAATAAAGCTAAACCTTGCTTGCCCTCAACCCAGACATCACTTCGGCGAGTTTTTTGTACATATCCCGCTTCAGCTAATAAGATGGCTTCTTTTTTCGCCTCACTAATGACTTGACTTCGATTTAACACAATGCGATCCTGAGTTCTCATATAGTTCATTTCCAACGCCTCATATGCAGAAGTACTTACTTTCGCTGTCGCGATATTCATGAAGGCTTGTTGGAGTCGGTTCAACTCCACATCCCCAGTTCTCCGGGCATCTCCCATTCTCAAAGCCATCTCTTTGGTTCCTCCACCCGCTGGAATTAAGCCTACGCCCACTTCCACTAAACCCATATACAATTCTGAATGGGCCACAATTTTATCTGCGTGTAAGTTGATTTCGCAACCACCGCCTAATGCTAAGGTATGCGGCGCCACCACTACAGGAATGCTGGAATAGCGAACGCGCATCATGGATTCTTGGAATGTAGCAATCATCTGGTTCACCTCGTCGAATTTCTTCTCGATGCCAAACATGTACAACATGCCTAAATTTGCACCGGCCGAAAATGCCTCATTCGATTCATTGCCAATCACCAAACCACGAAAATCTTTTTCTGCGGTTTCAATCGCATATGCAAGACCTTCGAGGACTCCTTGGCCCATCGTGTTCATTTTGGAATGGAATTCCAAACCTATGATGCCATCGCCTAAGTCGATGATGTGAGCGTCATCATTTTTAAATACTGTGTTAGTCGGTTTAAGAATCGATAAACTGATTTGCTTTTCTTGGCCTGGGATGACTTGATAGCTTTTGCTGGCCAAGTCATAGTAGAGACGCTTTCCACCTTCCGTTTTGTAGAAAGTTGAGTGGCCGAGGGCCAACATTTCAGTAACCCAAGGCGCCGGCTTTAAGCCTAAATCTGCCATCATCGCATTCGCCTTTTCGACGCCGATAGCATCCCAAGTTTCGAATACGCCCATTTCCCAACCAAAACCTGCACAAATGGCTTGGTCAATCTTGACTAAATCATCCGCAATTTCAGGTACTCGATTCGAGGCATAGCGGAAACCATCTAAAATCGTTTTGCGGTAAAATTCACCGGCTAAATCTTGGCCCGCTAATAAAAGCGCAAAGCGATCTGCCAATTCGTCAACGGCCTTCGAACGTTCGAGGGTTTCAAAGGAAACTCGTTGGGCCGCCCGGTATTCAAAAGTCTGTAAATCCAAACTTAAGATGACCGTTTTGCCCTTGTCGTCTTTAGTCTTTTTATAAAATCCTTGGCCCGTTTTATCTCCAAGCCATTTGTTGGCCATTAATTTTTGCATCATCGAAGGCAATTCGAAAATCGATTTGCTTTCATCTTCCGTTAATGCCGCTTTCAAATTATTCGCTACATGAACCGTGGTATCTAAACCAACTACATCCGAAAGGCGGAAGGTTCCGGATTTCGGTCGGCCTACGACTTTGGATGTCAATTTATCTACTTGCTCGACACTTAAACCTAATTCTTCCACCACTTTCATCGTCTGCATCATGGAATAAACTCCGATGCGGTTGGCGATAAAGGCAGGTGTATCCTTACATAAGACGGTTGTTTTGCCCAACTGCGTTTCGCCGTAGGCCAATAAAAATTCAACCACTGATGAATCCGTTTTGGGGGTCGGGATGATTTCTAATAAACGTAAATAACGGGGAGGATTAAAGAAGTGTGTACCACAAAAATGTGCTTGAAAATCAGCTGAACGACCTTCCGCCATTAAATGAATCGGTATTCCAGAAGTATTGGATGTAATTAAAGTTCCATCTTTTCTGAATTGCTCCACGCGATCATACAAAGATTTTTTGATGGCCAAATTCTCCACAACCACCTCCATAATCCAGTCGGCATCTGCGATTCCGGATAAATTATCATCAAAATTTCCTAATTGAATATTCGCCGCAAACCCTGCTTGATATAGAGAAGCAGGTTTCGTTTTTAATGTTTGTTGGAATGCAAGATTTACAATCCTATTCTTCACCAAAGGGCTTTCAAGAGATAAACCCTTCGCTTCTTCTTCTGCATTCAATTCTTTTGGCGCTATGTCTAAAAGAAGTACCTGCACTCCAATATTGGCGAAATGACAGGCTATACGTGAGCCCATAATTCCTGAGCCTAGTATGGCTACTTTTTTAATTGAACGATTCATTCGAAATGATTTTTGTTTTTAACAGTTTAATTGGGTTAACTCTTATTGGTTTTCAAAGAATAATCGTTTTTAAAAGCCAAGAAGTAAATATAAATAAAATTTAAAGTGTTATGCAAGCATACTAAATTAAATTTTACAAAAGACAATTAAAATCATAAATGCCTAAACTTAAGGCAATGAACGAAGATTAAATGAATCCGAATTTATGCGTTTTCTACGTAACTCGAAATCGGCTCGCAGGCACAAACCAAATTACGATCCCCATAGGCTGAATCTATTCGAGAGACGGTGGGCCAGAATTTCGTCGACTTCACATAAGGCAACGGGAAAACTGCCTTTTCTCTCGTATATGGACGAGTCCACTCACCGATTAAAACAATGTTTTGGGTATGTGGCGCATTTTTCAGCACATTATTTAGCTTGTCGGCGCTTCCATTTTCCACTTCTCTGATTTCTTCACGGATGCTCAATAAGGCATCACAAAAACGATCCAATTCATCTTTATTTTCAGATTCTGTCGGTTCGATCATCAATGTTCCAGCCACAGGAAATGATAGGGTAGGCGCATGGAATCCATAATCCATTAATCGCTTCGCAATGTCTTCCGCCTCTACACCGGCAGAAATTTTAAAGGGTCTGCAATCGACAATCATTTCATGCGCGCAACGGCCTTGAGAACCCGTGTATAGAATAGGGAATTCTTTTTCCAAACGTGCTTTGATATAATTTGCATTTAAAATGGCCGTTTCCGTAGCTCTTGTCAATCCTTCTCCTCCCATCATGGCAATATATGCATAAGAGATCGCTAAAATACTGGCAGATCCTACTGGCGCGGCCGAAACAGCTCCATGTGCTTCTGTGGCCACTGAATCAGTCATTACGTGGCCAGGTAAAAAGGGAACCAATTGCTTGGCTACGCCGATAGGCCCCATTCCAGGACCACCGCCTCCGTGTGGAATACAAAAAGTCTTATGTAAATTTAGATGACATACATCGGCACCGATCGTCGCCGGGGAAGTTAATCCTACCTGAGCGTTCATATTGGCCCCATCCATGTAAACTTGTCCGCCAAAATCATGAATCATTTGGCAAATTTCTTGTATGGATTCTTCAAAAACGCCGTGGGTACTCGGATAAGTGACCATTAAGCAAGCCAAAGAATCTTTGTGTTCCTCCGCCTTCGCGCGCAAATCGGCTACATCTATATTGCCATGGGCATCACAAGCAGTCACAATAACTTTCATGCCCGCCATTACCGCCGAAGCTGGATTCGTTCCATGGGCTGAAGAAGGAATTAGCGCAATATTTCGATGAGAATCACCTCTTGAGGCATGATAAGCCCGAATAACCATCAAACCCGCATATTCTCCTTGTGCTCCCGAATTTGGTTGCATCGACATAGCCGAAAAACGGGTAATTTCACATAACCAATCGTTTAATTCCATGATTAATCGTTGGTACCCGCGCGTCTGATCCCCTGGCGCAAATGGATGAATTTTTCCAAGTTCGGGCCAAGTCACCGGAATCATTTCAGTCGTTGCGTTCAATTTCATTGTACATGAACCCAGTGAAATCATGGAATGCACCATGGACAAATCTTTGGATTCTAAGGACTTTAAATAACGCAACATCCCATGTTCAGAATGGTATTTATGAAATACTTCATGCGTCATGAATGAGCTCTTGCGAGTTAAGGATGCAGGAATTTGCCAAGCTACCGTTAATTCATCGCCTCCAATGCCATGGTTTTTGGCTCTTTGGAAAAAGGCTAAAATAGCGACCACATCATCTTCTGAACTTGTTTCGTCCAGGTTGATGCTCAATTTGCTCGGGTCATTTTTAAAGTACCTAAAGTTTCTTTGGGCTTCCTCGGCATAGGCTCTAATTTCTTCCGTTAATTCTCCAGTCTGAACCGTTAAGGTGTCAAAATGCTGAGTATTTTCTAAGGTAAAACCTAATTTTTTAAGTCCGGCGGCCAACAATTCCGTCAAACCGTAAATTTTTTCGGCAATATTCTTTAATCCTTCGGGTCCATGGTAAATGGCGTAGGCCGCTGCCATGATGGATAAAAGTACTTGGGCCGTACAAATATTGGACGTAGCTTTTTCTCTACGGATATGTTGCTCGCGCGTTTGCAAGGCCATTCTTAACGCGCGATTTCCTTCTGTATCTACGGAGACGCCAATGATCCTTCCCGGAATACTTCTTTTATATTTTTCTTTTGTGGCAAAAAATGCGGCATGCGGTCCGCCAAATCCCATAGGTACTCCAAATCGTTGGGAACAACCCACCACAACATCCGCGCCCCATTCTCCCGGAGGAGTTAATAAAGTTAAAGCTAATAGATCCGCTGCTACGACCACTTGGACATCGTTTTCTTTCGCCGCATCCACTAAATTTTTATAATCAAAAACTTCGCCATTGGCCGCTGGATATTGCAACAACATTCCAAAAAATTTCGTTTCTGTTACATCGACCGATTGGTGATCGCCCACGATAATTTCTATTCCGATAGGTTCAGCACGGGTTTTTAATACGTCAATGGTTTGAGGTAAACAAAGGAAAGAAACAAAAAATGCATCGCCCTTATCCGATGATTTTTGACCAAATAACATCGTCATCGCTTCTGCCGCGGCGGTTCCTTCGTCCAACAAAGAGGCATTGGCTAATTCCATGCCGGTTAGGTCGATGATCAATGTTTGGTAATTTAATAACATCTCCAATCTCCCTTGGGCAATTTCTGCTTGGTAGGGCGTGTAAGCCGTGTACCATGCCGGATTTTCTAAGATATTCCTTAGAACAACCGTGGGGGTAATGGTGTCATAATAACCTAAACCTATATGACTTTTAAATATTTTATTTTGCCCCATGATTTGTTTAAAATCCCTTAAAAACTCAAACTCAGTTTTCGGATTTGATAAACGTAATTCGCGTTCCAATCGGATTTTAGCAGGGACAGTTTGATTGATGAGCGTCGCAAGGCTATCGACCCCAATGGTCTTTAACATGGCATTCACATCTTCTTGATTTGAATTATTATGTCTCAATGAAAAATCTTCTCGGTATTTGAAATTTGGGTGCATAGTTGATTGCAGGAATTTTGTTGAAAAACTTGACAAAAATAATCTTTTTTTAGCGATTTATTTTTCAATTGTTAACTTCGCCTTCCTAAAAAATGTTTTACAAAATGAAAAAATCAACAAACTATGTTTTAGCCCTGATTTTAGTGGCTAAATTAATTCCAACAATTGTGTTGGCCCAAGGAAATCCAGTACCCTTTGCATATAATATCAAGGCTGAAGATTTAAAAAAACACTTGACATTTTTAGCTTCTGATAGCTTAAAAGGTCGAAATACAGGTTCAGCCGAACAAAAAGTGGCAGCGAATTACATTGCTGATCATTTTAAGAAAGTAGGTTTAGCGCCCGTGCAAGGAAGTTATTTCCAAAAAGTAGGGCTGGCGAATCGTTCATGGTCCAATGTTTCATTTTCTTCTCGTGGAAAAAATTATGAATACATGAGCCAATTTATGGCTACTGCTTTAGCCCCTGTGGTTGCCAATACAAAATTACCCGTAGTTTTTGCTGGCTTTGGAGTTGAGCAAGGTGCCTATACCGATTTTAGCCAATTAAAAGCTAAAGGGTCTGTGGTGATCGCATTTGAAGGGGAGGCTAAAGATGAATCTGGGAATTATGTCTTGTCTGGTACAAAGGATCCTTCTATTTTTGGAAAAGGAGATGGTTGGAAAGAAAAATTAAAACGATCACAAGCGGCTGGAGCCAAAGGGCTGATCTTAATTTCAGCTAAGTCTGATAAAGATTTTGGTAATGAGATGCGTCAACGACAAATCATGATGCAGCGATTTGGTAATGAGCGAATGGTCTTTACTGATCAGGCATCTGTAGCGAATGAAGCGCCTGTTTTAATGGTTTCTTCCATGGTTGCCGCTGAAATTTTAGGAATATCGGAAGCTGATTTATTAGCTTTTAAATCAGATTTGGTACGCCAGAAAAAATCATTAACCGCTAAGTTTAAGCCAGCGCCTGTCAGTTTAACGATTGAAAGAACGGAAAAGCCAGTTGACACATATAATGTAGTTGGTTTTTTAGAGGGTACTGATAAAAAAGAGGAGGTTGTCGTAATTACAGCACACTATGATCATATTGGCGTTTCGGCCGATGGAAAAATTAATAATGGAGCGAATGATGATGGTTCAGGTACTGTTACGGTGATGCAGGTTGCGGAGGCATTTGGTCGGGCTGCGGCAGCTGGTAACAAACCGCGTAGAAGTATTTTGTTTATGACGGTGACTGGGGAAGAAAAGGGATTGTTGGGTTCTGAATATTACTCCAATCACCCTTTGTTCCCATTGGAAAATACTGTTTGTGATTTAAATATCGACATGACGGGTCGCCGAGATGAGGGGCATGAAGGGAAACCAGATTATATTTATGTGATCGGTTCGGATAAGTTGTCATCTCAATTGCATGACGTGCTTTTGGAGCAAAATAAACAACATATGGGCTTGGATTTAGATTTTACCTTTAATGATCCCAATGACCCAAATCGTTTTTATTACCGTTCTGACCACTACAATTTCGCTAAGAAAAAAATACCTGTAGCGTTTTTCTTTAACGGGGTTCATGAGGATTATCATCAGCCAACAGACGATGTGGAAAAAATTGATTTTGACCAAGTGCAGAAAATAGGCCGATTGGTATTTTATATGGCTTGGGACATCACGAATCGCAATGAACGTTTAAAGGTAGATTCAAATAAACCTTAAATATTTTCGCTTTTAAATGGATAGCGTTTGATGAGAAATTGGTCAAACGCTATTTTTTTATGCTCGATATTAATTCCTTTATTTTCGTATGGAAGGTTTTGGATTTTTCTTTTGCATCCGAGATAAATTCATTTTCATGAATGGATCCAATCACCTTTTCCATTTCTTTTTCACTGCCAAACATGGCTAGTCGGAAGGGGTCTTTAAAATCTTTTGCCCTAGAATTTTCTATTCCAGCGGTTAAAAAATTTGATATTTCCACTGCTTTCCCAAGCCACTTTTCCATAAATTCTGGGTTGTTTATGGGCTCATTGATCACTTGCATGAATCCATTGAGAGCATTTTCAAATTTTTGATCATAGTAAAGTGATGCTTGTTTTTCATACACGTCATGTACCTGTGACCAGCGATTTATTTGCCCTGATTTAATGTTGTTTTTCAAATCGGATACAACGCCAGCCGGGATAATTTGCCCCCCGATATTATCCCATTTTTGTATCGCAGTGGCATTTCTAAGGGTTATATTTAAAAGGTCTAGCGGTGCTTTATCTGGATTTCTTTCCATGGTTGCGAGCCATTCTTTGGCCGCATGGTAGCATAATAAATCATTGAAAATTTGATAGGCTTGGTGGCATTTGGCAACCCTTGTTTTGCGTTTGGAATTTTCAATATTCTCCACGTAAATAGGCAAGGGATTACTAGCGTTTTCAGGATTTAATAGCCACGATTTTCCTAAGGCCATGGATTTTTCTTTGGAGAAATTAGGCTCCAATGTATTTCCCACCCAAAACTCCATCAGTTTAATTCCTTCTAAAATTTCAGAAACCGTATCTGGCGCTAAGAAATCATATTCTAGCAACATATTTTTGTCGGTGCGCACATCCCTTTTGTCGAATTTCCAAGCATTTCTAGCCAGGGCATACATATTGTATTGAAACCAATATCCGGCAATAATTAATAATCCTCCGGTGGCTTCATCGTTGCCCAACAAAGAAAAGGGCATGGGATTGTGGATTTCAGCCGGGTAATTTCCCTTTGAAATTAAGTTGAAAGATGCGAATTTGGAGTTATGCTTTAGCGCAACGGCCAAGCCTGGCCAAAATCCTCGGCCCGCTTGCAATTCACCATCGGCTCCTCTCGAATTATGGTTGGATCCCAACGTGGCGCCAGCTGCCATATTGCTTTGGCCTTTGACTACAGATGCACATAAAAATGAATTGTTGTGATGCTGTTCGTGCGCTGGAAAAATTAGGGAGTTTAATACTTCGCAACATGAAATAGTTGAGTTGCTCCCTAAGAATGAATTGATTAGTCGGGCGCCATATTTCAACTGTGAATGCGCTTCTAATATAAATCGCACGGCTTTGACGCCATAAAAAATGCGGCAACCTTCATGAATGATTCCATTGACAATTTCACAGCCTTCGCCAATTTGTGTGGAGGCGTGCGGGAAAGATAAAATAGTTAGGTTCTTTAATTTATTGGCCCCTTTGATGTAGGTGTCGGAACCCATGTTGACGTCTTTAATGATGCCCGTATTTTTTATCACCGTGCGGTCGCCAATTTGTCCATAGAAACCACGCTCGCTAGAAAATTCAGCTTTTGTCATCTCAAAATACTTCTGCTGCAATTCGGAATCTTCTCGATCTTGCATCCATAAATAGGCGTCAGCTGGACGCATGCCAACAAACGGAACCACTTTTCTGCCTCCATTTTCATTGCCTAATTCCAGCCATATTCGAATGCGTTCATCTTCACCATCTTTTACAATTCCATTCCCAAATTTGGCGGTTGACGTAGTCGCTAATTCATTGACTTGAAGAATCATGACTTCGTTACCCACTTGATAATGTGAAAGTAGGTTCACTCGGTCTATGGCTATATTGTCTCCAAAATCACACGAAATCAAGGTGCTATTGTACAGACCTACGGGCATTCGAAGGTTTTTGAATTCGAGGTAACAACTTTCTAAAATACCGATTCGATTAATGCCAAAAAACCGACAATTTTTAACCAAATATGGATTAAATCCTTCTTTAACATGGATATCTTTCCAGCTTTCGGCTTGATTTAAATTAGCTTCTAATATTCCGATTTCTCTTTCTGTTAAGGCGCGAAATTCTAGGGTATTGATATTTTTTAACCGATGATTAAACTCGGATTGCCCATTTTTTAAAAACTCGGCAGGGACAAAATTATATCCTAGATCGGTTAATGGCTTTTTATCTATTCGATTCATATTTCATAAAATTCAATGGGTAAATCATCAGGATCAGCGATGAAAGTAAATTTTTTACCCGTGAATTCATCGATACGAATGGGTTCTGAATCGATATTTACGGCGGTCAATTGGCGCACCGTTTCTTCGATATTTTTTACTTGGAATGCCAAATGCCTTAATCCACAAGCTTCAGGCCGGGAAGGTCTAGTGGGTGGATTTGGAAATGAAAACAGTTCGATGATGTATTGTTCGCCGAGCGCCAAATCTAATTTATAGGAATCTCTGGCTTCCCGGTACACTTCTCGAACTATGCTAAGGCCTAATTTTTCGGTATAGAATGTTTTTGAAATAGTATAGTCACTGCAAATGATGGCAATGTGGTGCACGGAGCTGATTCCTAAATTTATCATGAAGATTGATCGTTGTCTGCCAAAATCTAAAGGCTCGTGCTTATATCACGATAAGTTTTTAAAGGAGTTTTTGGCAGATTGTTTCGGCAAAAATACGTAAAATATTGCCGTTTTTTGATCAATTGAAATTAAAATGGATAAATAATTTCCTTTTGTTTTTCCTTGTCGATCAGCATTTTTGAATCCGTATTTCTCAGTTTTTCCCCTAATTTTTTGGCTAAAAATTGGCCTTTTTCTGGAAGAGAGGTAAATAAATTATTTTTCTCAGATAGGTCGGTGCGGGTATTATACAATTCAAAATGTTGGTCTTTATGGAAAAATATAAGTTTCCAGTCTCCTTGTCTAATAGCGCTGAAAGGTTGGATATCTGGTGATCCGTTGGTTCGCATGTGAGGATAATGCCAAGTAAAATATCGGATCTTATTGGAGCCTTTTCCTTGAATGATGGGGAGCAGTGAATTTCCGTCGACATGCTGGATTTTACCTGTAGGCTTAATGTTGGTTAACTGGAGTATACTTGGAAAAACATCATCTACTATAACATTCTCATGATTGACGCTTCCTTTTTTTCCCAGGCCTGATACCACAAAAGGAATGCGCAATCCCCCTTCGTAGCCTGAGGTTTTTCCACTTCTCAATGGGGTGTTATAGGTATTTCTTCCTTTCTTTCCCCTGCCCACATCGGTTAATCCTCCATTATCAGAAAGGAAGATGATCACGGTATTTTCTGTTAGTTTCTTTTCATCTAAATAATAGATCCAGTCACCTAAACTTTTGTCCATTCCTTCCACCATGGAGGCGTATTTGGCTTCAGTACTATCGATTCCGAGGTCATAATAATGCTGGACAAATCGCTTATCAGGTTGGATAGGTGTGTGAACCGCATAGTTTGAAAATAATAAAAAGAAGGGTTTTGGTTGGGTTAAAACCGAATCCATCACGCGCATTGTTTCTTGTGTTAAAGCCTCAGTCAGATGAATATCTTTTCCCCAAAAGCGATTTAAATTAGGCACAGCTCGAATATCGCTTGGACCCCCAGTGGTATTATTTCCAAAATTTTGTAGCCCTGAATAACTAGCGGGTTGGCCTGCTGCTGAACCCCCAATATTAATTTGAAACCCGTGCAATTTCGGATTCTCACCGGGACTTCCATAGGCGCCAAAATGTGCTTTTCCTGCATGAATGGTTGCGTATCCATTTTCTGCCAGTAGGGTAGCTATGCTCGTGGCATGAATGCTATTTTTATTCTCATGTGGACTTAATCCATTCATATTCCAAGCGGGTACTTGAAATTTGGGATCACCACCTTCATCTGGGTTTTTGTCTTTTTGGAAAGTCCAGGAAGTTACTTTATGCGAAAGGGCATTCATTCCCGTAAGTAAGGAAACGCGGGTAGGAGTACAGTTTTGATTGGCATACGCATGCGTAAACTTCACTCCTCGGGTGGCTAATTTTTCCAAATTTGGCGTTCGATATAGGGAATTCCACGGTGTTTTGTTGTCGGCAAATGGGAGAGATAAATCT
This sequence comes from Cytophagaceae bacterium, assembly GCA_947460975.1. Taxonomy (GTDB): domain Bacteria; phylum Bacteroidota; class Bacteroidia; order Cytophagales; family Spirosomataceae; genus Aquirufa. The sequence goes on along the minus strand of CANHGO010000001.1, from coordinate 302,446 downwards.
TGCCAACCTAGATCATCGACTAAAAAGATGAGAAAATTTTTTGGTTTTGTTTTTTGGGCGAACAGTGGAAAACTGGATAAAAATAAGCCGATCAATAGTATTTTTTTCATCCTTATTTCATAGGAGTTGAGTGCATGAATTCCATTCGCCAGCGACCTTTTTCTTTTCGCAAAATAGCTGATTCAAGCCATTTTATGGTGGCGTTTCTAGTTTTTGAGCTTATCTCTGCTTTGTTTTTGTAATAAACATACGCGCGATTCTTGTCTATTTTAGTCGAGAGAAAATCAAATGAATTTTGCCTTAAATACCCTTCAGGTTTGGGTCGAGATATTTTGTTGGCAAGTGTGTCAATCGTCCATATTTCTCCATTTTCTAGGAGCATAAAATCATCAGAAACCTCTGCTTTCATTTGGGGAATATTGGTCACACTTAATGCGTCAAAAAAGCGCGTGATTACTTGTTGGACTTCAGCTTTTTCTGATGTTTGGGCAAAAGAAAATTGGGTTGATAAGAGAACGAATAGGGCTATTTTTTTCATTAAAGTTTACTTGCTAAGAACCTTAGAATTTTGGGTAGTTTAATGTGATTGTTGATCGCGTATAAACTTCCTCTTGTTCGAACTAACTGCGCAACATTTCCATTAAAGTTTTGTTCGACTATTTTACCTGTTTTAATGTCAACTAAATTTCGTCTAATAAACAATTCTTTGGTCACCATATTGGATAACATCGGTGTGTAATAAATGCAGTTCTCGAAATAATAATGAGTCACCTGTGAATACCTGGTGCTTTGAGGGTCTTCTACCGGACTTCCTCCATGAATAATATTTGAAGACCAAATCAGTACATCTCCTTTTTTAGCCAAAAACTTTTTCTTTTTGTAGGAGCTCTTTTCCATTAAATCTTCCATAAAAGTCTCATACTCTGGGTAGTTTTCATAGGAGGTATCCTCGGTTGTATTTTTAAAATCAGAAAAATTGTATTCTGGATTTCGGTGTGAACCAGGATAATAAAACAAAGGCCCATTGTCCTCCGTAATATCTTCTAGCGCGACCCATACACCACACATATATCTTGCGGGTAAGGAACTGAAATGTAAGGTGTCGGAATGTGCTTTTTGTTGGGTCCCAACTTTAAAATTTAGCGTTTGAAAGGGAACAGGCTCTCTTTCGTATAACATTTTTAGCGTGTCCATGATTTTAGGGTGACAAGCTAATTCTTTAACAGCATCTGAATATTGCCATAAATCTTGGATTCGAATATTATTTCGGAAAGTCTGAATCGGGAAATTTTCATTAAATCCTTTTTCATTCATTTCTGATTTGACTTTATCGATTAACTCATTTGAAAAAATATTGTTAATGACAATGAAGCCATTTTCATAATATTCCGAAGCTATTTTTTTATCCTCTTCAGATATATTTTTAGTTTTAATGATATCCGAAAAAAATGGGGATTCGACCCATGGTAAATTCATTTGAGACATATCAATTTTATTTTGAATAATTTCCAAATATAAGAGAATCCAATTATTTATTTAACTTAGATTTTCAAAACTTATTCACATGCAAAGACGCGACTTTCTTCAATCTTCTCTTTTGGCCTCAGGCTTGACATCTATTTCTGGAGCGAATCCAATCATCGCTAAACCAGCTCTAAGCCCCAAAATAAAATTAAGTGTTTCCAGTTATTCATATTGGCACTTTAAGGGGGAACAATTTCCGATTGAAAAGGTGATCGACGATGCGGCTGCTTTGGGTTTAGAAGGGATAGATATTTTACACCGACAAATGAAAAGTGAGGATAATGCCTATATGCAAAATATTAAAAAACATGCATTTTTGAACGGCATCGCCTTGACTTGTTTGTCGATCCATCAGGGTTTTGTTACTCCAGATAAGGCCGAATTGAAAAAGCATGTGGATCATACGATTCATTGCATTGAATTAGCCTATAAAATGGGAATTCCTTGCCTGCGCTTAAATACAGGTCGCTGGAATACGATCAAATCGTTTGATGATTTGATGAAAAACAGGGGTATTGAGCCTATTTTGCCGGGTTACACGGAAGCAGATGGATATAAATGGTGTGTGGATGGGATCCAACAATGCCTGGCTAAAGCCGAAGAATGTGGTGTTTTACTCGCCTTGGAAAATCACTGGGGTCTAGGTTCCACTCCGGAAGGAATGTTGAAAATACACGAAACGGTTAATTCTCCATGGCTGGGTCTACTGATGGATACCGGGAATTTCTTGGAAGAGCCCTATGATAAATTGGAGAAAATTGCTTCGAAAACAAGCTTTGTTCAGGCAAAAACGTATTATGGAGGAGGCGAATGGTATTCTCTTGAACTTGACTACAAACGCATCATTCAAATCTTAAAAAACGTAAATTACCAAGGCTACATTTCCATCGAATTTGAAGGGAAAGAAGCCGCGTCCACAGGTGTTCGCAAAAGTGTGGAACTGCTTAGAAAGGCTATAGCCTCATAAAGAGTTGATGCTGTAGTTGGAAAACTGAATATGGATCGTGCCCATTTTTCCCTGATTTTTGGGTTCCTCGGCCGTTTTAGTCCGGTTGATATCTACGACAACGCCTTTGGGAATTTTGAACTTTTTTACATCCACGGAGAAGGTTAACTCATCCGGTAAGCCAAATTCTTTTTGTTTTCCATACAGGTAATCTGCCACCACGGTCCCATTCGTTCGAGTGGTAATTTGTGATTTCAAAATCAATGCTTCGCCAGGATTGACCCATATTTTAGCTAACACGATTTCACCAGCGTCATTGCTGGGCAACAAGGTAATGGATTCGGTTTTGATTTTTTGAACTACCTCGTAACCCGTAAAAATTGCCGTGTAACTCGATTTGTTTTTCAACATAATCGCCAAGTCCGTGAAGCCTTTTTTAGGTAAAATAGCAATCCCTTGTGTTTTCATTTTGATCTCATCCGGCTGTTTAAATTCTATTTTAGCTTTCACGGGTAGAATTTTAATTAAAGGAATATCGGATTTGATTTTTGCGTCTACGGTATAGTTTTTGACGCGGTTCATTTGGCTAATGACAGATGCGACGGTTTTGTTGGCATCTTGTCCCGAAACCATATTAGACACACAAAGCAATATAAATAGTCGGAGCATCATGCGGTTATATCTTTTTTATTGAATACATAAATCGAAATAGAAATCAACAAAATATTGTGAATGAGTAAAATTAAGATTGAGTTTTTGATGTCTTGAATCGGCAAGGGGTCTTCAAAAAATGAACGCCATGAGGCCATGTGAGTGGTCAGTAAAAATGGCCTGACAGAATCAAATACATGAACATCTAGGGTTCCAATGATCGTAAACAACAAAATAATGGACATGGTCGTCACGATGGGTCCTATCGAATTATCCGTAAAACATGACAGGCAAATGGACAAGGAACTGACAGTAAACAAGGCTAAAAAAGCGACTAAAAATCCACCGAGATAACGCCAATTGACATCTGCCTCCTGTAAAATCACCAAACCGTCACTGTTTAAAACCATTAAGTCTCCGGTGCCAAAAAGCACTTTCCCCATGATGACCGACATAAATCCCAGCCAAACAATGACAATTAACGTATAAATTCCACCGGCCATAAATTTCGAAAGGAGCAGTTGAGTCCTGGAAATAGGCTGAGTTAAAAGCAAGCGAATGGTTCCCATGGCGGCTTCTCCAGATACTAAATCGCCCGTCACGAGTGCGATTAATAATGGAATTTGGACGATTAGCATTTGTAAAATGATGAAGGCAACTAAGTTCCCATTTAACACATTTCCCTCAAAACTTAAGGTCTGTTCGAATGAGGAAGTGACAAATGAAATGATGGACATTCCGTCTGATTTTAGCGCAAATAAAATGACGCCCACTAACACGGTAATCGCCGCAATCCCCAAATAGCTTCTGGGTTTAAGTGCGATTTTAATAACCTCATTGTATATGCTTTTGATGAAAATCATGCGTTGACCATTTTAATGAAATAATCCTCTAATTTTCGTTTGGCTTCGATCGAAAAAATGCCAATTCCCGCTTGGACAAGGTCTTTGTTTAACTCACTAATCTTAGATTTTTCCATCGGTAATTCAATGCTCGTCTCATTGATGTCCGTTATTTGTATGTTGGGATATTGAGATAAAATCAGTGCTTTTGATTTATCCTTGTCGGAGAGTTCCAACCTAACCACTAAATCTTCATTGTTCATTAATGCCTTTACGTCACCTTCTACCACTGAAACTCCTTTGTTGATAATCACCATTCGGTTACAAATGATTTCTATTTCGGCCAAATTATGCGAGGAAAGTATAACGGTTTTATGCTGTTCGTTTTTTAATCGAAGGATTAAATTCCGGATGTCTATGATTCCCTGAGGATCTAAACCGGTAGTGGGTTCATCTAAAACGATTAGATCTGGATTGTGTAATAATGTCTGCGCGATTCCTAACCTTTGTTTCATTCCATGGGAGAAACTTGAAAATTTATCTTGTTCTCTGCCCCCTAGTCCCACAAAATCGAGCATGTTGTAAATTTCTTTTTTGCCTATGGACACGCGTGAAAGCCTGGAAAAAATTTCTAAATTTTTATATGCGGATAGGTATTTATAAAAATCGGGTTTTTCAATGATGCTGCCGGTCCGTGATAAAATCTCATTTCGATGCGTGAAAATGGATTTCCCAAAGATCTCTATACTTCCTGAGTCGGGTTTGATGAGGGATAGCATACATCGAATCGTAGTGCTTTTACCTGCTCCATTGGGCCCTAAAAATCCAAAAACATCACCTTGGTTGACGTGAAAACTCACATCTTTGACTGCTTCAAACAAGCCAAATTTTTTAGCGATGGATTTTATTTCAATGATTTTTTCTGACATACTTAGCGGAAATTAAATTTATAAACTCTATTAGCTGAAAAAAGTTCAATCTTTTACAGGAAATCATCACGCCTAGGGCTAAATACGTCGATCAACTCCCCCTGCTCTAAACAAACGGCCCCATGCACTTCACCGCTCGGTACAAAATAAACATCGCCCGCCTCTAAAATCGACTTTTCCGCTCCAATCGAAATTTCAAATTTACCTTTTGAAACATAGGACGCTTGGGTATGTGGATGATGGTGCAAAGTCCCAATGGCATGTTGGTCAAAACCCACTTTCACGATCATCATGGATTCATTTTGTGCCATTACTTTCCTTCTTATTCCGTCTCCTAATTCTAACCAATCAACAAATGTGTCCTCTATGAGTTTTTCTGATTTCATTTTAAAATTTATTTTGAAGGAATTAGGTTTGATTTTGCTAAAAATGCATTCAATTCTTTAATATTTATTTAAATTCGTTTTTAAAGAACGAAAGGTCTTGATGATTTTTATTTTTGACTTTTATTCGACAAACCCACGTACAAATTCCTTTTGAATGCAAGATAATTCAAGCGAAAGTGACAATCAAGCACATTTGAAAAAAGTACTTAGTCCTTTGATGTTATGGGGACTCGGGGTGGGCTATGTGATTTCCGGTATGTATTTCGGTTGGAACCTAGGTTTAAAGGAAGGCGGGACCCTTGGACTTGCGATCGCCACGGCGGTCATCATCGTCTTATACGCCTGCTTTAGTTTTTCATATGCGGAATTAGCCTGTGCGATTCCGAAGGCCGGTGGGGTTTTTGATTATGCCAATAAAGCCTTTGGGGATCATGTGGGATTCATTGCAGGCATCGCCCAAATGATTGAATTTATTTTTGCACCACCTGCGATTGCTTTTGGCATCGGGGCATATTTTAATATATTTTTTCCTGATATTCCTATTTTGTGGATTTCCTTATCGGCCTATTTTATTTTCACCGGATTAAATATGTATGGGGTAAAAGCCGCGGCAACTTTTGAATTATGGATTACCATTATCGCCGTGGTGGAAATTTTAATTTTTGCCGGGGTTACCCTGCCTCATTTTAAATGGGCTAATATGCAGCAAAATGCGTGGCCTAATGGTTGGTTTGGCGTAGTTGCCGCTTTACCTTTTGCCATTTGGTTTTTCTTAGGCATTGAAGGTTTGGCCAATGTAGCCGAGGAGGCTGAAAAACCTCAAAAAGATATTCAAAGAGGTTTTGGTTCAGCACTTTTCACCCTCGTGATTTTATGTGTATTGGTATTTGTCGCAGCGATAGGCGTGGGCGGTTGGGAAGCGATTGTTTTTAAAAATGGCCTATCTGGGGAAACTTCTGACTCTCCACTTCCGTTGGCCATGGGTCAAATTGTTGGAGCTAAATCCTTATTATTTCATTTGCTTTTAACCGTGGGACTTTTCGGTTTAGTCGCCTCTTTTCATGGATTGATTTTGGCGGCAGGTAGATCCACCTATGAGTTTGGTTTTAAAGGTTTTGCTCCCCGATTTTTAGGAAAATTACATCCTACATTTTTGACGCCAACCAACGCCCTTTTGTTCAATATGGGAATCGGTATCCTGGCGTTATTGACCAATAAAACAGCTGAAATTATTACGATTTCGGTGATGGGAGCCTTGACGCTTTATTTTATTGCCATGCTTTCTTTGCTTCGATTGCGAAAAAATGAACCGCTTTTGCCCAGGCCTTTTTCTGTGCCTTTGTATCCGTGGACCCCGATTTGTGCTTTAATAATCTCTGGCGGATCCTTCTTTTTAATCGCTTACAATAACTTAAATTTGTTTTTTATTTACGCAGGGATCATCCTTATTTGCTTCCTTCTTTTTAAATTGTTTGTTCCAAAAAAACCTGTTTTATGATGACTGAAAATCAAATACTTGATTATGTGCGGGAGCATCCAGACCAACGAGTTAAAGTTGCAATTGTCGATATCGACGGAGTATTGCGTGGAAAATATATCAGCACCGAAAAGTTTTTGTCCGTTGTCCAATCTGAAATGGGATTTTGCAACGTGGTTTTTGGTTGGGACATGGCGGACGTGGCCTACGAAAATTCCCAGTATACCGGTTGGCATTCTGGCTATCCAGATGCTCCAGCCCGCGTCGACTTATCTTCCTTTAGAATGATTCCTTGGGAAAACAATGTTCCCTTTTTTCTTTGTGAATTAATCGATTCGCCAAAAAATAGCGCGGCTGTTTGTCCTCGAAATCTATTGAAAAAGGTGATTGACCAAGCGCAAAAAATGGGATTTACCCCATTTTTTAGTCAAGAGTTTGAGTGGTTTAATTTTGAAGAAACACCTGCATCCGTCAACGATAAAAATTTCCAAAACCTAAAGCCATTGAGCCCAGGGATGTTTGGTTACTCCATTTTGAGAAGCACTTTACGTAACGATTTTTTCAAATCCTTGTTTTCAGATCTAAGTTCTTTTGGGATTCCCTTAGAAGGTTTGCATACCGAAACAGGCCCAGGAGTTTATGAAGCGGCGATTGCTTATTCGGGTATCTTGGAAGCGGCTGATCGCGCTGTTTTGTTTAAGTCTTCCGTGAAAGAGTTGGCGTATAAGCAAGGAATCATGGCCACTTTTATGGCTAAATGGGATGAAAATTTGCCGGGTTGCAGTGGTCACGTACATCAAAGTCTTTGGGATAAAGATGCGGCCAAAAATTTATTTTATGACGAAAAAGATGTGCAGGGAATGAGTCAAACGATGCGGCATTATATCGCAGGCCAACTACATTGTTTGCCTGTCATTTTACCTATGCTAGCACCCACCATCAATTCATATAAGCGATTAGTGGAAGGTGCTTGGGCTCCCACCACTTTGACTTGGGCTGTGGATAACCGAACGGTCGCTTTGCGCGCGTTGCCAGGGAGTAAAAAAGCAACCCGATTAGAAACTCGGGTCGTGGGTTCAGACGTAAATCCATTTTTAGCAATGGCTGCTTGTTTGGCTAGTGGTTTGTATGGGATCCAACATCAATTAGCTTTGCAAGAACCGACGGTAGGAAATGGCTATGCCGATGAATCGCATGGTCGTTTACCGGGTAATTTGCAGAAGGCGACGGAAGCTATGAAGCAATCGCCGATTGCCAAAGAATTATTTGGCGAGGAGTTTGTAAGCCATTTTGTGGCATCTAGGGAATGGGAATGGCAGCAGTATGGCCGAGTAGTGAGCGATTGGGAAAAAAGACGATATTTTGAAATAATTTAAGATGGATTTTAATCAAGTAAGACAATTTAATTTTCCAACCATCATTCGGTTTGGGGCAGGTGCTGTCAAAGAATTAGCACCCTATTTAAAAAATCAGAGTTTCTCAAAACCGTTGATCGTCACCGATCCGGTGATTGCGGAACTTCCGTTTTTTAAAAACATTTGTGTCGATTTACGAGCTGCTGGGGTATCGTTGGAAGTCTTTTCTTCCATACATAAAAATCCGGTTAAGTCAGATGTCTATGCAGGAACAGCTGTTTGGGATGCCACGCATCGCGATTGTTTGATTGGAATTGGCGGTGGGGCGGCTTTGGATGTTGCCCGGGCGATTGTACTCCAAGTAAATCATCGGGAGGATTTGTTTATCTATGATGATTTGATTGGCGGAGATGTCTATGTCACCAACGATGTGCCCCATTTTATCACCATTCCGACAACCTCTGGAACGGGAAGCGAAGTTGGTAGATCGGCGATTATTGCGGATGATGAAACGCATCAAAAAAAGATTTTATTTTCCCCGAAGCTATTAGCAAAAATTGTTTTTGCTGATCCACTTTTGACCATGGAATTGCCTGCATTTGTTACGGCAGCCACCGGAATGGATGCTTTGACTCACAATATGGAGGCTTATTTGGCCAAAAATTATCATCCGATGTGTGATGGAATTGCTTTAGAAGGGATGCGCCTAGTGTCTGAATCTTTAGTGGATGCGGTACGTCAGCCGGATTTAAATGCTAGGTCCAAAATGTTGTTGGCCTCCATGATGGGCGCCATCGCTTTCCAAAAAGGGTTAGGGGTGGTTCATTCTTTAGCTCATCCGCTTTCTTCTTTATTAGATACGCACCATGGCTTAGCTAACGCGGTCAATATCCCTTATGGCATGCGGTTTAACATCGCTGGATTTGAGGATCGCTTTGCTCGCATGGCGCAAGCATTAGGATTGAAGTCGGAAACAGGGGAGTCGGTGGTTCAATTTCTTTTTGACCTGAATTCACAGGTAGGAATTCCTCATCGACTCAGAGAAATTCAGGTGAAAGAGGAGCATTTAGATACTTTGGCGGCATTGGCTTTCGCAGATTTTGCGCATCCCAATAACCCTAAGCCTGTATCCCAAGCAGATTTCAGAGCTTTATATGCAGAGGCTTTGTAGGATATGAAACGAATTGGAGTAACCACTTCTGATACCAATTTTCAAAATTATCCAAATTGGATTTCTGGTGAAGGTGTGGAGGTTGTATTACTTTCTTATGAACAAAAAAATACACAGGATTTTGATTCTTGCGATGGTTTTGTTTTGACCGGGGGCATTGATATCCACCCGGATTTTTACCAAAATGATCGAGTAGATTATCCGAATACAACCGTGTTTAATGAGTTGAGAGATTTTTTTGAAATGCAGGTTTTTGAATATGCGCGCCAACAAAATAAACCCGTTTTAGCTATTTGCCGTGGGCTCCAATTGGTCAATATAGCTTTGGGTGGAAATTTGATTCAGGACCTTCAGGAAAATGGTTTTACAAATCATCGCAAAGGACCTGATGGCGATAGAGAACATAAAATCGAGGTCAAGCCGGGAACACTATTAGCCCAAATTGCTGGGGTCCAACAAGGTTTTGTCAACTCGGCTCATCACCAAGGATTAGACCAAATCGCCGAAGGACTTACAGTTTCCGCTTTTTCGGAAGACGGGGTAGTGGAGGCCATTGAATATAAAGAGGCGAATAAACCGTTTTTATTGGCCGTCCAGTGGCACCCAGAACGGATACAAATTCCCTCATCCAACTTAGCTTTTTCTCAAAATATACGCAGCGCTTTTATTGACGCAATGCTTAAAAATTAAGGTATGAATATTATCAATCCCGCCACAGAAGAAATTATCGCCACAATCCAAGAAGATAACCAAGCAAGTTTAGCTTTGAAATTTGAAAGATTGCAAACATCAGCGAAGCAATGGGCAGCCGTTCCGATACAAAAACGTGCGGAAATTTTGGAGAAATTTGTGACTTTGCTCAAGGAAAACATGGAAGAATTAGCTTCTATTTTGACGTCTGAAATGGGCAAACCTTTGCAGCAAAGTAGAAATGAAATCAATGGGGCAGGGGGAAAGGCTATATGGTTAGCGCAACACGCGACTCAATATTTGTCGGAGGAGATCATGTCAGTTTCTGACCAGATGACAGAAAAAATTGTCCACGAACCCTTGGGGATTATTTGCAATATCTCAGCTTGGAATTATCCCTATAATGTAGGAGTCAATATTTTTGTACCCGCCTTATTGGCTGGAAACGCGGTTATGTACAAACCCTCTGAGTATGCCACATTAACTGGCCTTCAGATAGGTAAATATTTAGTGGAGGCTGGGGTGCCGGCGGACGTATTCCAAGTGGCCATCGGGGAGGGCGATGTGGGAAGGGCTTTATTGGACATGCCTTTTGACGGATATTATTTCACAGGATCTTATCAAACGGGTCAAAAAATTTATGAGCATGTGTCCAAAAAAATGGTTCCATGCATTCTGGAATTAGGTGGGAAAGATCCCGTGTATGTAGCAGACGATGTCGTGGATGTAGCAGGTGCGGCGGCCGGAATTGCGGACGGCGCCTTTTATAACAATGGGCAAAGTTGCTGTTCCGTGGAGCGTATTTATGTACAATCCGCCATTTATGATGCATTTGTGGAGGCTTTTGTAGCCGAAGTGCGTTCGTGGAAAATGGGATCGCCTACGGAAGATGGCGTCTATATTACCGTGTTAAGCCGTAGTGCTCAATTGGCAATTCTTGAAAATCAAGTCGCGGATGCGCTTACAAAAGGAGCTCAGGTTTTAGTAGGAGGGAAGCGTGTAGACCGAAAAGGCAATTATTTTGAACCTACGGTGCTTGTGAATGTAACCCATGATATGGCGGTGATGCGAGAAGAAAGTTTTGGTCCCATCATTGGAATTATGCGGGTTGAAAATGACGCGGAGGCAGTTGCTTTGATGAATGATACTTCCTATGGGCTGACAGCCGGGGTTTATTCGGCGGGCCAACAAAGAGCCGAGGTCATTTTAGCACAAATAAATGCAGGGTCAGGATATTGGAATTGTTGTGATCGAGTGAGTGCCGCTTTGCCTTGGAGTGGTCGGGGTCATTCGGGTTTTGGCTCTACGCTGTCACAGGTAGGTTTAAGGAACTTCACAAAACCTAAGGCGTATCATTTAAGAAAATAAGAAGAACGTGGAAATTTCACGTTCTTCTTAATCCATTTTTTATTTCTGTGCGTTAATCCAAGCTGCTAGTTTTTTAACATCCGCTCTAGGAACATGGCTCATCGGAGGCATAGGTGTAGCATAATCAGGCCAATTCGATGGTTTAGGCGCAATGATTAACGCTTCAATTTGAGCATTGGTATAATTTCGTTTCGCCACATCTGTGTAAGCTGGACCCACCGCTCTTTCTTTTACTTTATGACAAGCTAAGCACGTGTGTTTCGTCAAAAGTGCTTGCGCTTCCTTATCCGAAATGATTTGCGTTTTGGTGATTTTGGGACCTGCTTCTTTAGTTTGATTATCAGGAGTATTAGCTTCCTTACCCGCATCTATTTTCTCTTTGGCCGCTTTGGTTTTAGGAGTTACTAACGGAATATTGGCTTTAGGTCCAGTCGGTATTGAATTTAAAGTATAAAAAGCGGAACCATGCAATAGAGGTATTGCATCCCCATTAGATAAGATTCCTTCGGGCTTGATGGTGTGGATGTAACCTTCTCTAAGGCCGTCAACAACAATTCTTACCTTAAGTCCATCTTCGGAAACTTGTGCACCGCGAACAGGATTTTCTTTTTGGTTGACCATCGGGCTACCATAAACAGGATGATATTTGTAGATGTAGCTGCTGACATCATAGTTGTTTACATCTGAGGCTAATTTTTTATTGACCGGAAGTGTAAACTCAATTTCAAATCCGTCGGGCATAGCGCGAACAGCTTTCATTTCAAAAGGAGTTTTTCCTGAGTAAACCAAACGCTCTAGGCCAAAATCTTCTTTTCCAATGGAACCCCAACCGCGATTTGTTCCACCCACAAATAGATTTTTATCGGAGCCAAAAGCCATCCTAAGTACCCCTGACCTAAATCCAGATACAAATTCGAACGAAGCTCCTTGGAATCGGCCATTTATTTTTTCCAAAAATACACGGGCAATTTTGGACATTCCTTGATCGCCAACAAACAATTGACCCGAAAATGGACCAAAAGCTCCATTCGTTTCATCCGGAATGATCTCGGAGGTAGATATACCTAAAACGCCATGTGGCAACCAAACAGCTGGGGATTTAATGCCAAGATTTGGAAGTGCTTTGCCCATTTCATAAATGGTGGTCATCGGCTTAGCCTCATTCTCGACATATTCGGGTTTAACGAGCGGATTATCTCTTGGGTCTACTTTTTCAAACACCATTTCTTTCCTCATTTTCACCGGAGACTCTGGTCGGTCTGCCCACTTTAAAGACGCGGGATGTCCCATGAAATTTCCTTTTTCTATGTGAGAAATGAATCCTGAACCTTGCCAATCCCCTTGGTTATCGCCATAGAATAATTCTCCATTGATCATTCCAAGGCCACACGGAGAACGCATTCCCGCTGCAAAAGGCTCCATTTTTCCATCGGGGCTAATTTTCATCGCCCAACCACGCCAAGGAACTAATGATTTCCCTGCCCACCAATCGGTGTTACCAAAACCAACGTTACCCGTCACATAAAATGAGCCATCAGGTCCCACTTTAGGTCCGTAGGAATATTCGTGGTAATGACCTGAAATAGGCCAAGAGTAAACAGTTTCATAGCGCTCCGCTTTTCCATCTCCATTTTTGTCTACTAGTCTAGTTAATTCACCTCTTTGTGCACAATATAAGAAACCATCTAAATAGGTTAAACCCAAAATTTCATGCAAACCTGATGCAAATTTTCTGAAATTTGGTCGTGCGCTATTGGGGTTTTCGATGATGTAAACATCTCCTCTTCTCGTAGAAACGGCGACATCACCGTTGGGCAACAAGGCTAAACCTCCTACTTCCAAAACTAATCCTTCAGGAGCTGGGATGCGGGCGATTTTATAATAATCGCTTTCTACTGGATTTTGGGCAAAAATCATTGTTGAAATGCCCGCTAATAATAAGGTTAAAAATATATTTTTCATTTCTTTAAATTCTAAGATTACCAAAGGATTGAATATTGAACTTTTTCTGTGGCTGGAAGCGTCAAAACTTTATTGAACCCAACGCCTTCGATGCTTGCGCCCACGGCCTTAATGTAATAGGATTTACCATCTAAGGCATATAAGTTTTCTCCCACTTCTTTTATTTCAGAAGACATGCCAATTCTAACTTTTTGTCCGGCAGCAGGTTTTTTGATATTGAGATTTCTTTCTAAATATTTATTCTCTACGATGCGGATTTTGTCTTCCACTTCAGATCCAGCTAATTCGTATAGGAAAGTTGGCAAATCCTGGTCATCCAACAAATATCCTTTTGTTTTAAAATTTGATGAAGGATCGGGTTGGTCTTCCAATGAATTTAAATGCTCGGGTTGAACGATAAGAGGAACATTTGGTAGGTAAAGAACTGCGCCTCTTGGCCTTGAAGAACCATCCCCTCGGCTATCCCACATCGGTGTCGTATTTAAGAAATCACCCTTCCAGATTTGCGCGATGGAGCCATTTTCTAAATCGTAGGTATAATGTAAGTTTGAAGGATTACCGACGTTTACCGCATGTGCCATTCTTCTACCTCTTTTTCCGTTTTTCATCAAGTCGACAAAAGATCTGAAAACCATCGGTTCTTTGGCGTCTAATAAGATGGGGTCATCGGAAGAAGATCCTAAGTAGGAGCCTAAACTATGGTAGGCCGTTGTTCTAAATTCCGGACCTTTTATCCAAAAACCCAGTTTGTTATCGACGCTCTTTTTGGTTTTTATGAGGGTGATTTGTAGGTCAACTTTCCCTTCGGGTAGATCAATAACTTGCGTTTTGCGTCGGTTATTTTCTTCGTTTTCTTCCTTGAAAATTTCTTTGCCATTGATTGAAATCCAATGTTTGCCTGCAATTTCAAATTCAATTTGATGCTTGCCTGCTTTCGGTATAGTTAAACTTGTTTTAAATATTTCGGCATAATGAAAAGGCTTGGCGCTTACATCCCAAGTTAATTTTTCGGTAACCCCGCTAGCGTCTGGTTTTTTAGTGATAAACTCTTGGATGGATTTAAAATTGCCATAATAAACTTGGTAGTTGATGGGTGCCATCAAAGCCGCAGATGAGCCTAAATCAGTCACTGTCAAATTTCTAAATGCGACTGCACCATGGTCACCTTGAATCATGAAAGGTCCTTTTGCCACTTCTGTTTCAGAAATAGGACCTCCTGTTGGCCCCGTCAATTCCACATTTTCATGAATGATCACTCCATTTAATTTGACAGAAATTACTTTAGCATTTGCGATTTTTTTTCCTTGCGCATCGAAGCGTGGTGCTTGGAAGGAAACTTCCATTTTTTGCCAAAGTCCGGGTGCTAGGCATGCGTTGACTCTTGGGGCATGTCCTTCGTATAAATATTCTTTAGGATTAAATTTTCTGCGTTTGTAAATACCTCCACAGTCTCCTGTATTTGGGTTTTTTACCCCCCAAGAATCCATGAGTTGGAGTTCATAGCGACCTTGAAGGTAAAAGCCTGAGTTGGAATGAGTCGCCATCATGAACTCGAAAGTAGCGTCAAAATCCCCGTATTCTTTGTTGGAGACCAAATTTGACCTATTTTCTTTATTGGGTAAATTGACTAATATGCCAGTACCCGTCTGAATGCTAAGGACTTCGGGTTTGTTGAGGTCGGCTTGTGCATCGGATGCGATTTGCCAATTGCTTTTTCCCGTATTTTTCCAAAATGAAAGGTCTGAAAATGAAATGGTACTTTGCGCATGAATTGCAAAAGGGAGTAAGAGGACAAGGGTCCACCGTAATTTTTTCATGGAGTAAATGGAGTAGTTTAAATTAATTTTTAAAGATACCTTAAATTTTATAAAATATAAATCGGGTCTATTTTTTGCGTTTTATATGCATGTATTTTTTATCTTGCGAAAACCTTTTTCTATGAAAATTCTATACACTTTTTTTCTGTTGGCGATCTCCCAACTCATTTTTGCTCAGAGTCAATCTGTTCCCCCAGTTTTTCTAAAAGATGTCTTGACATTCCCATTAGGTGCTTCTGTTAACCCTCGTTTATTGGACGAAAATGTTACGTATCGGGAACGTACAGGTTCTGAATTTTCGAGTGTGACTGCTGAAAATCACATGAAAATGATGAATGTGCATCCTGGGGCTGATCGTTTTGATTTTGTTTTAGGGGATGAAATTGTTGCCTTTGCAAAAAATAGGAAACAACGAATTCATGGCCATACGCTTGTTTGGCACAACCAAGTTCCTCAGTGGATGAAGGATTTTCAGGGAGATCAGGTAGCCTGGGAAAATATGTTAAAAAATCACATTCAAACAGTGGTGTCCCATTACAAAGGCAAGGTGGCCGGTTGGGATGTTGTGAACGAAGCTTTTTTAGATGATGGTAGTTTGCGTCCTACGATCTGGTCGGATCATATTCCTGATTATATCGCTAAAAGTTTTCTTTGGGCGCGTGAAGCTGACCCCAATGTCATACTTTTTTACAATGATTATGGACAAGATGGGAAGCCCAAAAAGATGCAGGCAATTCTCGATTTGGTTGCGGATTTCAAGAAACGAAATGTACCCATTGATGGATTGGGATTGCAAATGCATGTGAATATTAACTCAAAAAATGAGGCGATTTTGGAGGTTATTACGAAGTCGGCAGCGACGGGATTAAGCATCCACTTTTCCGAATTAGATGTGGCGGTCAATCCCAAAAACAATCCTGATTTTGTGTATGACGACGAGGCTAAAGATGAGCAGTTAAATAAATTTCTGTTGTTGTTTAATTCATTTAAATCGATTCCATTAGGCCAACAATATGGCATCACTTTTTGGAATGTGGGCGATAAAGATTCTTGGCTAAGAGGCTATTTTAAACGTCCTAAGGAAAACCCCTTATTGTTCGACGATTCATATGCGCGCAAACCGGCCTATAAAGTTTTATACCAAACGCTTAAATAGGGTTTAATTTAAACCTAAATCTTCCTGGATTCTAGCTACTTTATTTTTTAATTCTTGAAAAGTGTGATCAAAATCAGTTGCTGATTTTAGTTCTGAATTCACAGAAACATAGAATTTTATTTTGGGTTCAGTGCCGGAAGGTCTTGCTGATACTTTGGAGCCATCTGCTAAAATTAATTGAATAACGTTCGACGCCTCTATTCCTAAGCCCGTTGGGATGGCCGTAATTTCACCCGTTATTAAGTTGGTCGATTTCAATCCCTCGTAATCTAAAACCTGCACGGGTTTACTACCTGCCACGGTGGCGGGAACATTTGATCGAAGATTCTCCATCATTTGTTTGATTTCATCCGCACCCGCTTTTCCTTTTTTTGTTAATGAGATAAGTCCTTCGTAATAGAAATTATTTTCCATGTACATTTCTGCCAGGAAGTCGAAAAGGGAGAGGCCTTGATCTTTTGCATAGGCGGTTAATTCTGCGATCATGGCACAGGAAGCCACGGCATCCTTGTCGCGGACTGCATCGCCGATTAAATACCCATAAGATTCTTCCCCTCCGCCGATGAACTTTTCTTTGCCTTCCAGTTCACGAATGACTTGGGCTATGTACTTAAATCCTGTCAACGTATTGTAGCAAGTGACACCGTAGTTGGCACACATTTTATCAATCAAATCTGTCGTTACAATGGTTTTTGCCACAAATTCTTTTCCGGTGAGTCGGCCTGCGGATTGATCCACTTTTAATAGGTAGTAAAGAATCAAACTAGCCATTTGGTTTCCGTTCAGAAGTTGCCACTCGCCCGACGGACTTTTGACTGCGGCTCCTACTCGGTCGGCATCTGGATCCGTGGCGATGACTAAGTCGGCGTCAATTTCTTTCGCTTTGTTTAATGCCAAGGTCATCGCTTCTTTTTCCTCTGGGTTTGGATAAATAACGGTGGGAAAATTACCATCGGGAATTGCTTGTTCCTCCACAATGCTTACTTGCTCAAAACCTAATAAAGAAAGTGCTTTAGGAACTAAGGTAATTCCGGTGCCGTGTATGGGTGAAAAAACGATTTTTAGATCTTTTTGGCGTTTAATCACTTCGGGTTGGCGGCAATTGGTCAGTATTGTGTTCAGGTAGGCCTCGTCTATTTTTTCATCTAAAAAATGGATTAGGCTTGAATTTCCTTCAAACTTAATTTCGTTAATGCTTTGAATGGCGTTTACTTCGGCCACTATATTTTTATCGTGTGGGGCGACTACCTGTGATCCGTCGGACCAATAGGCTTTATATCCGTTATATTCTTTTGGGTTGTGAGATGCGGTAATGACTAAACCTGCTTGGCAACCTAATTCCCTGACGGTAAAAGATAGTTGGGGAGTGGGCCTCAAAGCTGGAAAAAGAAAAACCTCGATGTTATTGGCAGAAAATATATCGGCACAGATTTGAGTAAATTCAGGTGAATTATTTCGTGAATCGTGCGCGATGGCTACTTTGATTTTCTGGTTTGGCAGGCATTTATTGAGGTAATTGGCAAAGCCTTGGGTGGCTGCCCCCACGGTGTATCGATTCATTCGATTGGATCCCACGCCCATTTCACCGCGCATCCCTCCGGTTCCAAACTCAAGTGATTTATAAAATGAATCAGTCAAGGTGGTTATTTCCTTTCGGTCAATCAAACTCTGTAACGTTGACTTAGTGGTATCATCGTAAGGGCCTGATAACCATTGGTCTATATTTTTTTGGGTGGTTGCGTCGAATGTGGTTGACATTAAAAATATCCGGGATAAATTTTGATGAAAATGAATTTGCAAAGATAATTTTTAATTGGTTTTAAAAGGTGCGAATTATGTTATAATTTTATTTTCGAAATTGATGAAAAAAAACCGCGATTTAATCGTTAGACATTTTTAGATAATGCTCATGCATTCAGTTAATTGATTAAATCAATTGGAATGGTACGTTTATAATGGATAGTAATTACTACAAAGTTTATTTTGAATTAGAACGAAACCATTGGTGGTTTTTAGCTAGGAATGAAATTATTCGCTCTCAAGTGAAGGAACTTTATCTTCAAAAAGGGGAACCATTAAAAATCATAAATGTGGGAGTGGCCACGGGTGCGACGAGTGAGCTACTGGCGAATTTTGGAGAAGTTACTTCCATTGAATACGATGAAGATTGTATCAATTTCACCAAAAGTAAAATTGATATCGACATTCAAATTGGATCAATTTTAGATTTAAAATTTCCGGATGAAACTTTTGATTTAGTCTGTTCATTTGATGTGATCGAGCATGTTGAAAACGACCGTTTGGCAGCATCAGAATTAATTCGAGTTTGTAAGAAAGATGGATTTGTCTTTATTACAGTACCCGCCTTTATGAGTCTTTGGTCTCAGCATGATTTGATAAATCATCATATAAAGCGCTATGTAATTTCAGAAATTCATTCTTTGTTTTCAAATGTTTTGACACAGAAATATGTTTCTTATTTTAATTTTCCCCTGTCAATTCCAATTTTTACTATTCGGTTTTTTGATCGAATTGTACCGGGTTTTATAAAAAGAAGTAAGACAAATTCTGATTTTGATGTTGTTCCAAACGCTTTGTTGGCTAAACTTTTTAATAAAATTTTTAGGAGTGAAAAAGTTTTTATCAAAAGGAGGATTCATTTTCCATTTGGTGTTTCTATCATGGGGATTTGGCAAAAGTAAATAACATAGATACGGTTCTAAAAAATATACATAATGAAAATTAGGTGACTTAAATTTATTTTTATTATCATTTTTTTATTTGTGATTAATGCGCCATTTGATGCAGATTAGTGGTAAATAAATGATGTTTGTATCCGATTTTTCAATAGTTAGGAGGAGCTGATGGTAACATTTTTGTTTTTATTTTCTCAAATGAGTGACTATCGACATTTCAGCAATTCATTAGCTTCTGCACTAACAGATTGAATTTTCGGTAGAGATTGACAATTTGGGAATTAATTTTTTTTAAATTTTCTTTAACAAAATTATTTAGGATAATAGTTTATTAGGATACTCAAACACTAGATGGATAAATATTTTAAATATTTTTTAGTAGCCTTGTTGCCATGTATTTTTTATTATGGGTTTTATTTTAAATATGGAATAAACGCCCCATTTGCTGATGATTGGAGCGTCATTGTCGGTTTAGTCATTCATTTTTTTCATTCTCAGGAGAGCTGGTTAGATAAATTTTTATTGCTCTTTGCACAATCTAATGAACATAGGGAATTATTTCTTTCGATTGTTAGTGTTGCCCAGTTTGCCATATTGGGACATATTAATTTCTTCTATTTAAATTTAATCGGTGGCCTTTCCAGCTTAGGAATCCTGATAATTTTATACAAAATACTAAAGCGTTATCGGCATCCTGAATGGTTAATCATTCCCATTTCGTTTACACTTTTCAATCTCGCTTATTTCCATAATTTATATTGGCCTGTATCGGCACTCCAACATAATGTTGTTGTCTTTTTAATTGTATCGACACTTTGTGTTTTGGACTACTCTCAAGGAGGGATCAAATCTTTTCTCTTGGCTAATTTTATTGCATTTGTTGCTTTATTTTCAAGTGGGAATGGATTTATCGTTTACATTGCTGCAGCGCCTTTGATTTTTAGGTACCTTAAATTGTATCGTATCTTATGGTTTTTATCGGGTGTGTTCTTTTTTTTCTTGTATATATATAATTACGAGCATCCCGTTCAGCGAGGAAATTTACTAAGCAATATATTTTTATTTAAGGGGATTCTGGGTAATTTTTTTGCTTATTGGGGGGCATTTGCATCTTCATTTTTTGAGTCGGGATCTGTTTGGATGGAACCTGTTTGTATAACTATTGGGGTAATTGTTTTCTTTACTTTTACCTATAAGTTTTGGATCAATCGGAAGGATTTTTTTCAGGATCAGAAAGATTATAGCTTTAAGTTATCTCTGTTTATTTTTTTGTTGTGTACGGTCGGCATATACTCCATGGCAAGAGCCAACATGCCCATTTCAAATGTTTTTGAAAGTCGGTATGCGATTAATACAACCTTGATTTTGTTGTTGTATATATTGTTTTTTGACAATTTGATTTATCGTAAATTCAAAGTTGTTATCATCGGATTCATCGTATCATTTTTCTTTTTTTCTTACGTTAACCACTTAATTGACTTAGTCAATTTCACAAATATGACTTCGGGTTCGGTGATTAAACATTCGATTCAAAAACGAGAGCATTATTTCTTTGCGGACTCTGCCAATAAAAAGATTGATCTTTCAGCACCTACATTAAAAAATTTAAGTCAATTAGGTAAGCCTATTGTGAATTTTACGGCTATTTTACCAAGTTCAGTTAAGTATGTAAATGACGCCATTCATTTGACTTTTAGTCATCAAATATATGCTCTGGACCCTGATTTAGCTGAAATTTCTCGAGTAATCCAACAAAATAAATATGATACCTTACGGGGATCAAATAAATTTAATTTAGGGGAGTTTGAATTTGATATAAATTCAGCACATTTTTCATACACCGGTTTAAAAGTCAAGGGTAGGATTTTACATGGCTCCGATGGGTATTATTTGGTATTTGAAAATGCCCAACATCAAAACTGGGTGTTTAACATGTATTGGAGGGAAATTGACCGCAGAAAGCAGTTTACGCACTGGGATGGAATTTATTTAAGAAATTTGAGCGGAACGGTCCCATTTATTTATTTACCTGACGACCGTTATGTGGCAAAAATCTTTAAGGTAGAAGATGGTGTGGCCTCATTGGTAGGCGTAACACCAAACTTCAGCGTCAATGGGATGTAAATTCCCCTTTGAAAACTTGTACGGCTGGTCCTATTAAGAATATTTCACTGAACCCATCTTGTGGATTTCCTTCGAATGAAACAGCTAATTCGCCTCCTAATGTTTTAATTTGAACGGGACTTTTCATGCCCTGAAATACATTTGATATCAAAGCTGCTGCGGTAACTCCTGTTCCACATGAATAAGTTTCATCCTCTACTCCACGTTCGTAGGTTCTGACAAAGATGGTGTCCGCATTGACTTTCTCGACAAAATTGGCATTTGTTCCTTGGATAGGTTCGTATGCTTCAGAATATCGAACAGTTGCCCCTATATTTTTTACATCATAAAATTGAACTTGCTTAACGAATCTCACAAAGTGCGGGGAACCCGTATCGGTGAAAAAATCATCACCATGTTGGTCTATCGTGTGCACATCCATCATTTGTAA
The DNA here is from genome assembly GCA_947460975.1 of Cytophagaceae bacterium. Lineage (GTDB taxonomy): Bacteria > Bacteroidota > Bacteroidia > Cytophagales > Spirosomataceae > Aquirufa. Next base: position 280,922 of record CANHGO010000001.1, on the reverse strand, counting down.
GGAAATTTTGTCTTCGCCAACGAGCGCCGTGTGAGGACCGTCAACGGCAATAAAACTGGCTTTCTCTTGGATGATCTGTAGGTCAGCTGCAAATCTAACTAGGCAACGGCCTCCATTGCCACACATGGTGCCAATCGTCCCATCGGAATTATAGTACACCATTTTGAAATCATATCCTTTTGCATTTTGCAATAGCATGAGTCCATCAGCCCCTATCCCAAATCTTCTTTGGCATAAATGCGCGATAGCCTCTTTACTGAGATCAAAAAGCTCATTTCGATCATCAATGATGATGAAGTCATTTCCGGTACCTTGGTATTTATAGAATTGCATAATTTTTAATTGCGCGGCAATTTAGGGATTTTGGATTAAATAACGCTCCTTAATTACCTGAATGTGATGCTTTTCGTGGCCCGCAATCATCCAAGATAATGCACGAGCGCTGACCGACTGGCCATTGGCGTTACCTAATTGGTTCGCTTGGTTCGTGCTAAAGGATTCAATTAGGCTTATCGTCGCTTGACGAACATGGCGATATTGTGTCAAAATATCGGCAAAATCCTGAGATTCATATTGCGCATGAAGTAAATATTCGTTTTCATCAAAACTCGGAAGTGCTTGTCTTTCTCCTCGGGAAATAGCGAGGGCTCGGTAGCTAAAAACGCGTTCAGTATCTATGATATGACCTAGGAGTTGTTGGATGCTCCATTTACCAGGGGCATAGGCAAAGGTTTCTTGGCCTTTCGTCAATTTCTGGCAGATTTCGAGCAGGTTTGTATGTTGGCTTTTCAAGATATCGAGCAAATGGTCGTCAGGCCCAAAGTTCAGGTATTCAGCGAAATAGCTTGAGTTTGGGTATTCAAAAGGCTCGGGTAGTCTCATTATTTCAATAAATTTTCCACAAAGGTATTGTTTGAAAGCAGAAAATGCCTAATTTTGTGCCACCAATTTAAAAAGGTCCGGTAGTTCAGTTGGTTAGAATACATGCCTGTCACGCATGGGGTCGCGGGTTCGAGTCCCGTCCGGACCGCCAACTAAGATTTAAGTCTCTGATTTTCAGGGACTTTTTTTATGCCCGGTGCTAAATGGGGTGCTACAAATGGGATTTCATAGCTATTTTTCATTTCAACAACCCATTTCCTACCGCTAACATTCCATCCACATCTGCTTCACTTTTGATGTATTTTTGAAGGGTTGTCAACTTCTTGTGTCCAGTAATTTTCATTACTTGATGATAGGGTAGACCAGCATCAACTAATAGAGTAGCCAACGTTCTTCTGGCAGTGTGAATAACAATCATTTGATGTTTTTTAAAGTACTCACGAACCTTTTTACCTCCTCTCGTAAACTTCTTTTCTATTGTGATATGCATAGATGGTATTTTTTGACATATTACTTTAATTTCTCTTAATATAATTGTGTCGCTATAAGGATCCGGGAAGTCGTACTTATATTTCTCCCCAAGTCTTCTGAGGGTATCGAACGAAGGAATTTGACATACTTCACCTGTTTTTTCAGCTCTGAAGGTATAAACTTTAGTGGATGGATTGATTACCTTAACAAGGTTTTTTAAGTCACTCTTGCGGACGCCAGACCACAAATACAATAGATATTGGTCTCGGATTCTGTCATAATAATGGTTGTCAGAGAAGTCGAGAGCCTCTAGCTCATTTAGTTCCTGTTTTGTGAATACCACAACATCTGAATCCTCTGTATAAAGTACCTTTTTGAACTTCTTGAAAGGATTGAATGGGATTAAATCCTCATTTACCCCTACCTGAAGAAAGGCTTTTAATACTTTAAGTCTATTGTGTATGGTGTTCAGCGACATCTGTCGATTGTTGGTAAGGAAATGTTCAAACTCCTCAATCAAGTCCATTCGTAGCCACTCCTCTAAAAAGAAGTGTAGCTTCCGTTTGTAAATCTGAAATTCTCTAATTGACAGAATGAGTGAATTGTAAGATTCTATTGTTGCATAACTGAATTCTTGACCCTTGTTTAATTCTTTTCCGGCCGTTCTTCTTAATGTAATTCTTTCAATTAAGTCCAATAATTTAACCTTATCTGGTTTGGAGAAGAATTCCTCATTTGACATGTTGGACCGCAAAAATTCTAAATAGATCTCTTGAGTAGGTGAGCTATTATACGTATTGTAATATTCAGAGTAGAAGTTCTCGGTTAATTCACGTAGCCTATTTAACCTGTTTTGAACCTGGCTATTGGATTGCTTTCCCTTCCCTGTTTTCATTTGACCAATACCCCACTCAGAGAGTTCAATTTTACTATTAGCAACAGTAAAACTGAATCTCTTCTGACCCTTGGGTTGGACGCAGCAACGGATTGAACCAGACTTCGCTTTCTTATCTCTGATATAGTATGAGACCATTTCTATTTGTAATAATTATGCTTGTACTTTGTAGGAATAGTTTCTAAATCACTTTCAAGAATCAAAATCTTGTGTCCAATTCCTCGATTTGGAATAAGGCCACGTTTGATATACTGACTAACCGTATTCTTAGATACACCAATTTTTTGACCTGCTTCTTCACGAGTTAATATTCTTGGAGGGGATCTTAATTTATTCTCCAAGACGGCAAACTCGCTTTTTACTATGTCTCGTAGTAGGGATTCTAAATCCTCACCATCAATTATATATACTGGTTTTCTATTTTCAATCATTAGATTTTTAGTTTGAAGGCGCCAAAGATATTGCTTCCAGTTCAGTGGCGCCGCATGTTAATTGATGGTGCTAATAAACTTTAATGCCCTGTCAATATTTGACTGAAAAACACTTCTCTTTTTCTCGTCAAATCGTTTTTGATTCGTAACCCATTTGACCTTCTTCCAGTGGTTATTAACATCTTCAATGGATGGGATTATTTCGATTCTGGGATACTCAATCTTTACTCCGGGTAAAATACCTGTTAGGTCTAATCCGGTGTCTGATATCAAAGATTGTAAATGGTCAACATATTCCTCATGGGTAAACAGACCATCATGTATCGTGAATATCGGCGCGTTCGGATTTTCATGGCTAAATCGTCTTGAAACCTTGTTCAAAAGGAAGTAACTCTCCGACCGCTGAAGGATATACGATAACTCTTTACCACCAATTTGTTCAAGTGCCAACTCCAACCATTTATTAACCCCAGGGTAACATTGGTTCATGTACTTGACCTTTGGATTATTCTTCCGTCTTGATTGGTTACCATCAAACAGAATATACATGGTACTCTTTTTGAAGGATGTCCTTTCTTTCTCCATTTCCTCCGGTGTTATCTCCTTATTGGAATTGGTCTTAATAACGAAGGTGTAATAGTCCTCTTTGAATGGTATTGATTGGTATTCTTGAATATTCTTAATCTCTGTAGGTTCGAAAAAATGGCACCACATAAATGGAGAATATTTTATAGTACTTGTAGTATTAGATATATTATTATTACTAATTGTTAATGTATTATTAATAACATAGTTTGAAGTATATCCAGTACTACTTACAACCCAATTATTTCCTTTATCCCATATACCTTGAACCATGTTCCTGTCATACAAATCCTGATATAATGATGGATAGATTGTTTTAAGATTATATCCTTCAGTGCTAAAGGAATAGAACTCATCCTTCATTACCGACGCCAACAGATATGGTTGACATGCCTTTAAATCAACTCCTATAAGTGACTTCCCATCACATAATATCCACGGTCGTAGATTTTTAGGAATTTGCGTAAACAAAGAGTTTAAACGATGATTTTTCCCTGAAACCATTGAATTTAGGTCCCCATCGTGTAATCTATCCAATATGTTCAACCACCGGCCAATCAAATTATGAATGACCATCAATTGATACTTATTGTCCCTAATTACCCGCTCCTTAAGTTGCCGATACATATTGGTTATGTATTCAAACACACTGAGGTCAACGGATAATCGATGTTTATCAAACTGGTTAATCAGGAAGTCATACTTATCCATCATGGCCAATCCTTCCCGATAGGATGGTCGTGATTTCTTAATTCGATTGACCATATCCAAATCATCGGGTAATGTCCGGTATTCAACCTCGCCGGTATTATACTTGTCAGTTAGACGATAACTCTTACAATACTTGCCGGTTTGATATGATTGGTTACATTCAATGACTGGGTCATCCGTATCCATCAATAAGTTCATGGCGTGCCGGTAATACCTTGGACCCAAAATATCCTTCATGTTCTCAGAACACATTGTTCTATAGTAGTCATTATCCTCATAGAACTCCATATTATCATCGTGAACAACGATGCGCGACAGGATATAGTAAATCCTGTGTTTCAGGTTTTTTGATAAGGTGTCAGAGAGATTTAACCCTGACACCTTTGACTTTACATCCACCGAAGCTGGGACGATTAGCTTCATTTTAGTAATCGTATGGTGTTATGCCTATAAGGTCAGGATACTTTTCTAGACATTCTTTAAAGACATCTGTTTCAAAAAATGGTTGACCAAAATGTACCCATTCAATATTAAAATATCTGCTAAACTCTCTCGACCGGCCATTGGCGATTTTATAATCAGGCCAATCATGAGGATCCTTATTAGGATTTTCAATTCCTTTTAGTTCTTCTGATAAAGGGTCGATTTCAAAATAATCGAAACCTTTATATTGGGTATGATCAACACAAGAGTAAAATTTGTAATCATTGATTGCGGTGGTATATTTCCTATCAAAAAAGTGTTCATCAAATTCTTTACCTGATTTTAGAGATACTAATCGAAATGTTGGGTTGCATCCTTCATTCAAATAATCCCTATCCCGCATTTGACCCAAAAGCGCATAACCTTGGTTAGGGTGATATGAGAAAACGCCATTATAAAATCTATTAATTAATTCCCCGGTTTCAATGTTTTGTAAACCACATCTTAAATCGAGGTATGAATTAATATAATCTTTTGTCCTTTTTAGAATATGAAAAACACCTAAAGGAGCTTCAATAATTGATTCCAAATTATCCGTTTGAAAATCTTTTGATAAAATTTCATTTAAAACCCAGTTGTATCCTAGATTTTGAGAATGTGTAACTCTTAGTTCATCTTTTATCATATCCAAGGTTGGATGATAATAAATTACTTTAAACCTGTTTTCAGGATTTTGCTGATAATTATACGTTTCCATATATGTTTAATTTAGCGAGTTTCCCCGCGGTTTAAAAAATACATACCTCACCTTACCTGCCCAACTAACTGGATAGGGATGTATGCGAAAAATGGTGTTGGGATGACATCTAAAACCTTGTGGCCACAAGAAGATGTTACTGCAATGTCACGAATGAACTTTACCAACCTTTAATTCAACCGATTTAGTCACCAATGACTAGCAATCTTCTTAAGCTGGAACGATTAGTCGCATTCTAATTTTCATAATAAGGACTAATACGCTTTAAATCTGGGCTTAATTTTAAGTATGCTTTAAATAAGTCGGTTTCAAAGTAAGGTTGACCAAAATCTACCCATTCGATATTATAATACTTGTATGCCAAATTTGATTTACCAGTAGCTATTTCTAAATCCCATTGACCATTCTGATTTAATGGGATTGGAATACTTGCTGATTCAACCTTCTCTGTAAATGGATTAATCTCATAGTAATCAAAGCTATCAGGGATTTCATAAGATATGAATTTCAAATCTCTAATACCTGAAGTAAATTTCTTATCAACAAAAACCTCTTCAAATTCTTTACCTGTTTTCAAAGAAACTAATCTAAATATGGGGTCCGCTCCATCAGTTGCAAAATCACGCTCAGAGTCTTGTTCAAAAAGTACATAACCTTGGTCTGGATGATATGAAAAGATTTTCTTATAAAATCTATTGATTAATTCCCCAGTTTCGATATTTTGAATACCATAATGGTGGTTAAAATCTGTAAACGATTTTTTCGTTAATTCATTTAAGATGTTAATGGTAGCATTATCGTTTAAAATCAATTTTTTTAGGTCTTCGCCTTCAAAATCGTCCTCAATAACTTGTCTTAAAGTATCACAATATCCCCAATTATTATTGTACATATTAAGGAGGTCTTTTTTAATCATATCAAGCGTAGGGAAATATTTTACCACCTTGAACCTATTTTCGGGATTCGAACTAAAATTAAATAATTTCATTGTTTTTTATTTTAAAATTTCCAAACCACATTATGTGAATTGGTTTGCTTAAGGCACACTTCCTTTCCCCTTTCCCATTAATTTGGAGCAGAGAGATAGAAACCTTTTAGGGTGGTGAACGACCGGATCTTAAACTGGAAATATTCGAATTCTTCATTTTTATAAAAGTACTTTAATTTTTTCCAAGTACTAATTTTGGGCAAAAAAAGAGGTGACACTATGCCTCTTTATTTAGTAATTGATATTCTTCTTTATAGGTTTCCCATAGTTCCAGACTCATGAAAGTCTTGATGGCACCGGAACTCTGTCCTTTTTTGTTTTTTGTGTCTTTGTAGAGTTTCATATCTACCCACCATTCCTCTAGAATTTCCCCGGTTGTGGACTCTTTTATAACTATAAAATCTGAAGGCTTGGACATTACACTTTTCTCAGCAGTTAACTTATAGTTAGTTTCTTTTGCTAAAATTTTTGTCATCAATGCTTGCAATTGACTTTCAGCATTTTTTTCTGCGTTTTGCCCAGCTAAGCTATCGTGATTGCCAAATGTTCTTGAATACTTCACGCTTGTTTCGCCATTAGGGTTTACCCAAAAGACAGATGCCATAGCATACTTACCTTTCGACATTCCCAAGTGGATTGTTGGACTTAAGACATGACATATATTTTGAAATCTGATTAATAAGGAATTCCATATTTGACAACATTCGTATGGTTTTGTTTGTATCATGTCAATGGGTAATTCTCTGAAATTTTCCAACACAATTTTGAGTGAGAAATATTCCTGCTCCATATCTTTTCTTATGTTCGAAAATATACCCCAGCTATCGTTTTTTTCATTACTTAGAAAATCAATGATGCTTTTGCTATCGTTCTTTGAATTCTTATGGTCAAAAAATCGTAGTCCCGTTTTAAATTTCAAGACCTCTAAAGTTTTTGAATTTATGAAATCAAAGTCCTTATTGTTCCCTAAAAATTCTTCATGATCATTGCTTGATTGATCAGAAATTTCGTTCTTTTTTTGAGCAGTTTTTTTAATTACAGAACCGATTTGAATGAAATCTGTTAAATTCATAACGCATATTTTGATTTTGATGATGCAAATATAAGTGGTACTTTTTTAAAATGCAAGTACTAATTAAAAATATTTTTTATCGTAAACCTGTTACAGATTGAATTCCAAAATACAGCCTTAGTGTAATTGGGCTGAAATACCTAAAATCCCCAATTCTTATATTAAAATCACCCCAAATTAGTCGTAATTTAACTAGGTGGGAATTGACCCATTCGTGAAACTCAATCCATATTAAATGAAATCTGAAGAATTTAAACCACTAGTTAAAAACAAGACTCTTTCCACATTATCAAATCAGGAGTTCAACTTACTCATAACTTCCAAGGACCCATCTGCAGTCAAATGGAGGAAATTACATAAAGAAGAATTTAAGTTAAGATTACGTGCTAGTGATTTATTAAATGACTTCTTTCGTCGTAATACGTTCCAATAAAATAAGTGTTCCATTAAATTCTTTGAAGATTGCTCCGGCAGGTCAATTATGCGCTGTATTTTAGCCCATATCAATTCAAAGAAATAATATGGAACGCAAACAACTGAACGTGGTCATCTTTTCAAGGGTATCCTCAACAGGTGACCGGCAGAATACAGACCGACAAACTAATGAACTAAAAGAATACGCCAATAGGCTCGGCTACAATTTGGTAGGCATCTATGAGGAGAAAATCAGCGGATTCAAGAAGAATGAGGATAGACCGGTGCTGAATCAACTCTTATATGACATTGATAATGGGATTGATGGCCATATTCAAATTGATAAGGTACTAACCAGCGAGCTATCTCGTATTTCAAGGTCAGTGTTACAGGGACTATCAGTCATTCAAACCTTTATCGACAGAAAAGTGTCCCTTTATATTCAAAACTATAACCTTGAAACACTCAACCCCGATAAAAGTGTTAATCCTATGACGATGTTCATGGTTCAGATTTTAGCCAGTGTAGCGACCATGGAGGCAGAGACAACAAAAGTTAGGTTTCAATCTGGTTATAGAAATTACTTGGCAAATGGAGGAAAGGTAGGACGAAAAAAAGGACAGGTAGTCTCAGACGAAGACTTTTTATCAAATCATAAGGATGTTGTCAAACTCCTCAAGCGAAACCTTAGTATTCGACAAATTTCAGGTCTAACCGATAAAAAGTCATTAACTACCATTATGAAAGTAAAGAAGACCGCACTAAAACTTGGTTTGATTAAATAAGGTGCATGACGATCTTTTTTGAAAACAAAACTGGATTGAATATTGAAATAAGAATAAGGTCAAAACCTATAATCACAGGTACATTAGTCTACTCTATTGATTGGAAATCCAGTATATAATAGATCCTGATCACGAGGAGGATCAGGGGCAGGAGAGCCCTGCGGGGGCGCCGTATCCGAAACATATTAAGAGAAAAAAGGGTCAAAAAGTACCTTCAATCCCTTTTGAGAAATAAAATTTCTGCCAAAAATCCCCAGGAGAGTCTATAACTTAAAATCTCAAAAAAAAAATTTCTGTAAAAAATCTATAAATTCAAGTTATTCAGACACTTCTTCGAATACTTTGAGGCAATGTATCTCGAATCGACCTCAAATCAAATTATTGGATTTTAGCCCTTTTATTGGTTATGCCTCAGTTTTGTACCTATAAAACAAAAAACCTCCCATGAATCTCTTGGGAGGTAATTAATTCCTGAAATCAAAAACAAATCAAACATGATTTAATTTGAATGTAACCCTTTATTTAAACCACTCTATTTATGAATCTTTCAATATTTAACTTAGTAAACTTATTCACCAATACCCTTTCTATTTTAAATTACTCCTAAAAACAAACCAAAAATTCTACTCATTATATTCAAATTATTAAAGTAATATTCTTAACTCTATGAGTAATAAAATAATGACTTTTTTCTTAATTTGAAGATTTGCTGCAAGCATCCATTAATCCTTTTATGTATCCGATGCCAAATAAATTACCTTTCATTTCATATCCAAAATGCTCATTGCTTTCCCCAGCCATGGTGGGAACGTGATCAGATCTAATAGGGATATTTAAGTCGAATGAATTATACAAACGCATCATTTTAGCCATGTCGGTTGGCCCATTATCATGAAATGTTTCCCTAAACTCCACAGGTGAACCCACCACATCACGGATATGAATGAAATTTATCTTGTCCTTCCATTTTGTAGCAATTTTCTCAATATCTTCTCCCATGGTAACGTAGCTTCCTTGGCAAAATGTTAATCCATGAGAAGGACTAGATGAAAAGGACAGCGCTTTTTCAATGGCTTCACTGGAAGTAAAGATACGGGCAATTCCAAGTACAGGACTAATAGGAGGATCGTCTGGATGAAGTGCCATTTTTACTCCGTTCGCCTCAGCCACTGGCATAATATGTTCAATAAACCACTGATAATTTTCCCAAATTTGGGATTCGCTAAATGTTCCCCAAGGTGAATTAGGCTCTTTTTTAGATGATTCAAATGAAAAACCAGTTACTAAGGCTCCTCCACGTTCTGGTAAATTTACATGAGTCCGGTGCCACCCTGTTGCCATAAAATTATAGCATAATAGATTAATACCGAGTTGCCCCATATTTTCTAACATGCGGCAATATTTTTCTACATCCGCTTCACGACCAGGTAACCCCAATTTTATGCGGTGCATATCGAATTGGTCACCTTCTAAACCGATTAATTTAAACCCATTTTCCTCGTATATAGCTTTAGACCTTGATAATGAATCCATATGATCAATGGAAGGCTCATTTGTTAGTTCAGGAGCTATTTTTGCGATGGCATAATCAATCCCCATCTGACGGCACAACTGCCATTTTTCATCTGGTTTATTTCCAAAAAATAAGAAAGATAATTTCATATTTATTTGTTAAAAGTACCCACCTCGTTCTGCAATTGTTTGAATCGAATCTCCTGCGTGTACCCAACTGAAAATTTTCTTTTCGTTCTCTTTGATTTCTTCAGCACGAATTAAAACTTCATAAGCAATATCTCTTGGTACAACCAATACTCCATCAATATCCCCTAAAATAATATCACCTGGCTTGATGGTTACATCATCAATTTGTAAAACGGTTTGAAAGTGAGTAATCAAGCATCTTCCCAAACTACCATTTGAAAGTCTATATTTGTAAAAAACAGGAAAATCAGCTTCTAAAATCTGAAAGGTGTCCCTAATGCCTCCGTCAATACATGCTGCTTTAACTTTTTTACTCTTGGCTGTAGCGGTCATTACACCGCCCCAAAGTGTTGCTTTTTCATCTTTACTTGTATCCCATAATATAAATGAATCTTCGTGCATTTCATCAAGCATTTGGGAACGGAACTCCATTTCGCCGGTAATTTTTGCGTTTGGAGCACTTTTTACCGTAAAGGCAAATCCTGCAACAGTTTTGTACTCCCTTAATGGAACAATTCTGTTTGGTAGTGCTTGATTTAAAAAACAAAATTCTCTTAGTACATCATTTACAGCACCCGTGTAAAGTTGTTCAAAACGATGTAGGAGTTCTTTATTCGGAATTGGAAATTCTGTGTTTGATATCGTCTCTCTCTCGGCTATGAGGTTTTCAAGATTCATCATGCCTACTTCTTTACGAAATTGGTCTGAGGCTTTTTTATTTTCACTTTTTTTGTTTTCCATAATTTTTTATTTTTTTAACCGTTAATTATTCCTTTATATTCTGAATTTACACTTAAAATTTGCCCTTTTTCGGCTTCTGTAATGACCAAACCTAATTTTCCCGAAGGATCAAAAGCACAATTCGTGGGATTTTGACTCCCCAGGTTTATTTGTTTAATAACAGTACCATTGGGGCTCACAACGCGCACCGAAGCTGTGCCATAAACAGCTACATAAAGATCACCATTCTCAGCGAAAGCCATTCCATCGGGTCCACCAGGGCCATCAGGCCCTCCTATATCACACCATATTTTGGAATTTTTCCATTCACACTTTTTTGAATCCCATTCACCTTTCCATAGGCGATGCTTATAGGTTTCTGCAATAACTAATGATTTTCCATCGGCACTAAAAGCGAGACCATTAGGGAAATATTTACCTGTCGAAATTTTCTTAATAGTTCCATCCGTTTTTAGTACGCAAACATAACCTGTAGGTTCTTGTCGAGAATTGCCCGGACAAGTAAAAACCAAATTTCCAACTGCATCAAAAGCTAAATCGTTGGGATTTTTAAGTTCCACACCATCTATTTCGTTAATAACAATCACATCTATTTGAGTCCGAGGATCAAAACGTCTAATAGCGTTCTTTTTTGCATCGCAAAACCAGATCCGGCCTTGGCTGTCAATTGCAATGCCATTTGGGTTTCCACTTACATGATGTCGAATTAACTGACCTTCCTTAAGCTGAATAAGACATTCACCCTTTAATTCCACGGCCCAGAGGCTTCCGTCTGGCGCAAAAGCAGGCCCCTCAGGAAAACTTAGATTAGATGATAATATATTAATCTTATTGTTATTCAAAGTCATAAAAAATTAAAATAATACAGGTTTTGTCACATCTATTCATGGGAATTAAGTATTAACTAAATTTTCCTTATCCCTGTTAAAAAACACAAATGCACCAATTCCAATTAAAAAAGCACCCAAAATATAAAAAAATGATAAGTATGAGAGGCTTGTTGATAAACCAAACCTAGGTTTTAAAATGCCCAAAATTAACGGAGAGGAAGACCCTATATAAAATGCACATGAGAGCATTAAACCATAAGATGTTGAACGTAATTTCATAGGAACAATCTCATACAATGAGGCTACTATATTAGAGTCATACCACCCTCTAAAGAATCCAAAGAAAAATAATGCAATATATACTGTAGTAAGACTAGTACTAATACTCATCCAATATATGAAAGGCGCTCCTATCAATAAACCCAACGATTGCACAATTAAACGACTTTTAGGGCTCCGTTTTGCGTAATAGTCTGCTATTTTGGCTCCCGAAAGTACACCAAAAAATGCACCTAAATGATGATAAAATAGTGAGGAGAAGCCTGCATTTGTCACGGATAATTCAAATTTTTCTACTAAAAACGATGGCATCCATGTCAAATAACCAACATGTACAAATACCATACAACCAAAACCTAAGGTCAAAAACCAAAACGTGGGCTTTCGTCCTATAACCAAGGCCGTGTTTCTAATTTCTCTAATCTTTCCAATGGTAGAAATTTTGGGTACTTCTTGATTAATCGTTTGATTAGTGTCTTTTTGCAACCTTTTAAAAATAAAAAAAGCCAATAAAATTCCAAAACCGCCAAACAGGAAAAAGGAATTTTTCCAACCATAAACCTCGCCAACATAACCCGCAACAAGCCCGCTAAAAACCGTACCAGCATAAATACCTGTTTGGTGAATGGATAAAACAAAGGCTCGATTTTGTGGATATTTTTGCCCCAAAAGAGCATTGGCCGCAGGTGCATAAAAAGCTTCCCCTCCACCAGTAGCAACCCCTCTAATTAAAATAAACTGTAAAAGAGTTGTACACATGCCGGTTGACAGTGTAGAGATTGACCAAAATAACAAAGCAAAGCCAATAATATTTCTTTTTGAAAATATATCTCCTATAAATCCTGCAATTGGAACAAGTAATCCATAAGTCCAAATCAAAGCTGAAGCGATTAATCCTAATTCGGCATCAGTCAATCCTAAATCTTTTCTGATAAGTGGTAGTACAACATTAAAAATCTGTCGATCAGCTTGATTTAGAAAAAAAGCGAGCCAAAGTAAAATCAACATCTCCCATTGAATACCAGACTTGTGATTAGTGTTTAATAAATTTTGACTTGTCATAATTTCACTTCTACTTTTTGAGCATTCCAAGCCGAAAATTCAACACTTGCATTTTGTTTATTTTCAGGTTCTCGCCATAGAACATCGATCGTTATTTCACGGCTTTCGCCTGCTGCGAGCCAATCGTAATTATCGCTAGCAGTAACGGCACGCTTCGTACCCGTGATGTCTATTTTAGTCATAAAAGCAGGCACTTTACCAATGTTCTTAACCAAAACTTTTACTTTGCTGCGATCTTTTCCTACAATTTTAGATTCGATAATCTTTAAGGTCACATTAGTGTTTGTTTTTTGGACAATTGGCTTTAAAAAAGGCCCTTTTTCTAAGGTAATCCAGTTAATGGGTTCAGTTGTATATTTATTATAAAAAGGCTTATCATCCATTATAGACAAAACTCTTGGAAAATAATAAGAGCGAGAAACCAACTTTCCAGATTTATCCTTTAATTCCGCTACAATAAATAAAAAACGGTCTTTATAGGTTTTGCCGATTGAAAAATTATCCATTTTCAAGTCTCTAACAGTTGCTCCTCCCTCAATAATGACAGGCTTTTCCTGTTTCGCAAGTAGATTAAAAGTGTCATCAAAAACAGTAATTGAGGCTTTTCCTGCCATTTTATTAGGCTGCGAATTAGTAACTTTGATATCTAATCCTATACTTTCACCCGATTTCCAAAGTAGTCTTTGTAAATCTATGGCAATGTGAGTAGGTTCATATGTCCGTTTGAGAAAATAATAAGGAGCGGCGGCATGTCCAAACCAATCCATGAGTTGGATAGCAATCACTGGCCAATGGCGCTTGAAAACCCAAGGCATTAAGCCTGAAGTGATCGGGTAATTCCCTTGAGTTTTTTCAGAAAAAATCTGATAAAATTCTCCTGCGCCAATTTGTGTAGCTTCTGAAATAGTTTCCAACGTAGGGTCAGTTACATCAGAAATATGTGATGCCCTACTTAACATTCGAGGGACTCTACCTGGTCCATACTCCGTAAAATGATGAATGAACTCAGGATGTGTTTCCCCAAAATTCTTATCCCACATTTTACCGAGACCCCAAAACTCCTTATTGTCCACCGTTTCTTTAAAAACATTGGCCTCAGGAATTGAGTGCATTCCTGTTTCTGAAACCCAGGCTTCGTATTTATAACTACGATTATACCAAGTGGGGTCCATATCAGGGTAGGAATGCATTGCACCATCGTCTGGCGTAGTACGTACATAAAAACGGGATTTATCAAATACGTCAAGATTTCGCTCAAGAATTCCCATTGAAGCCGCATTCCCAAACGAGTATGGATTGAATTCATTTCCTCCACACCATACCGCCAATGACGGGTGATTACGTAATCGAAGGATATTTTGAACCACCTGAGCCTCCCAAACATCTTGCGGATAATCAGGAGTATCTTGGTTTCCTATTGGGAAATCCTGCCAAACCATGATTCCCAATTCATTGCATATTTTGTAAAAATGATCGGTTTCTAACAAACCTCCGCCCCAAATTCGAACGAGCTGGACCCCCATTTTTTTGGCGGCTTCTAATGTCCAACGATAACGTTCTTCGGTTAAATCTAATAAAATATCCTGAGGTGTGAAGTTCATCCCTTTTACAAAAATCTTTTCCCCGTTGATGACAAATTGCCAATTCTCCCAGCGGTCAAATGTCCGAGGACCTGCAGTCGCTACTCTTTCAATGGTACGAATACCATAATCAAAAGCTATATGATCTATTTTTTCATCCGATTTTATAAGCGTCAATCTCACTTTGTATAAATGTGCATCGCCAAGTCCATTTGGATTCCAAAGCTTAGGGTTGGGCAAAACCAAATCCTGCTCAATCCAATTTCTTCCTTGGTATAACTTCAAGGGAATTTCCTTTTTAAAAATGATTTTTTTACCATCCATTAACTCAACTGAAACAGTTAATTTCTCTTCAATTGGCTGATATTTACTTCCCTTTTCATTAGGATGATTTATTTGCGCATTGTACCATGGGTGCAGTTGCTGTTGAAGTGAATGAGCTTTTGCGAAAACCTCGCAGGAAAGATGAAGTTGAGCATTATTACCTTTAATGGATTTCGTTGTCAGATATGGCCTTTCCAAATGAAAATCAGGAACAATTTCAATCCTAACCCCTTGCCACATTCCAACACTGAAAAATGCTTCGCCACCAGAACCCCCTGAAATCACCCAGGGTTTAATGATTTTACCCGTTGCCCGAGGATTAAAACCTATCCTCTTTGAAAAATCCGGTTCACCTACCGCAGTTTTGGGCAGGCTTTCGAAATCAGTACCTTTATTTCCCCAGTTTCCTGCTCTAACCTCTATCAGTATTTCGTTGTCCTCCTTTAGAAATTTACTTATTTCAATTGTGGGACCCCCAAACATTCCCTCATGAACACCCATAAGAGTATTATTTACCCATACTTTTGAGAAATAATCTAGTCCCTCAAAACATAAAAATGCCAGGTCTTCGGAGTTTTTTTGGGGCATTTTAAAGGTCTTTTTATAATACCAAACCTTTTCATCCATGAATTTGTACTTGATGGAGTTTTTATTTTTATAGGGATGTGGCAGTTTTCCTGCTTTAAAATAAGACCAATGAACAGAATTCGGAATGGAAGTTATAAATGCATCCTTTCTCGGGGCCTTAATATTTTCTATTGGACTATCAGTGTGGGAAAGTTCCCAGCCATCGCCCGAGAGTTCAATATGCTGTCCCCCAACTCTTTCCGTAATGCGGTAAGGTTGCCATAGATTTTTTGCGGGTTGAGCAAAAGTCGATTGTGCTATCAACAGAAGAAAAATTAGTATTCTTTTCATTTGCAAGTTATTTATTTTAAGTTTTTTGAATTTTAATAAATAGAACACCGAAGCATTCTAATAATATTTCCAAAGTGTTATATGTTGTATTTATAAGGAATTGCATGACCATTCTTAATTAACCATCCGCCATCGATGGTTATGGTACTTCCTGTCATATAAGTTCCGGTTGTAAGAAGTGCAACAACAACTCTGGCTACCTCTTCCGGTTTGCCCAATCTGCTTAAAGGTATTCCGGCTTCAACCCGTTTCAGAAAATCCTGATCTTTAATTACTGCTGCGGTCATATCTGTTTCAATAGCTCCAACTGCAAGCGTATTGATATTGATGCTATGCGGTGACAGGTCTAATGCCATACCTTTCATCATTGTTTCTAAAGCTCCTTTCGTTGCGCCATAAAGCGCTTTCCCTACACCTGGCAGTATCGCGTTAATGGAGGTCAGGGTATAAATACTTCCTTGAATTTGGCATTCAACCATTTTTCGGGCAATAAATTGCGACAGCAGGAAAGTCCCACGAAAGTTGACATTATTCAACGATTCGAAATCTTCGAGAGTGCAGTCGAGAATGTGTTTGGTATGAGAAATGCCGGCATTGTTAATCAGGTAATCGATTCTGCCATAGCTTTTCCAAGCGAGTTCACCCAACCGTAATACATCGTCAACACTACCCATATCAGCTTGTATGGAACAGGCTCTTCTGCCCATTTTAGTCAATTCGTCGACGACAATCTCAGCATCTTCTTTATTTCGAACATAATTTATAATAATGTCAATTCCCTTTTCTCCCAATTCAAGAGCAATTGCTTTTCCAATTCCGCGAGAGCCTCCAGTAACCAGAGCTATTTTTTTCATATCATAAAAGTTCTATTATTTCCAATTTTTTACCAGAATAAAATAATCTGAAATATGTATTTTTAATTTTTCTCAATGAAAATACCTCGATTCTGTTTCATTTGCAATTATGATAATAACCATTTCATATTGTTATTACTGTAGTATAGCTTTAAAGGCTACATCGGTTTTTATGTAATCTATCTTTAATTGTATCATTTTACCAGTGGATTCAATATTGACTTTTCGGAGAATTTCACCTTTTGAGGTATCCCAGAATTCAACTAAGAACTTACCGTTTTTTTCTACCGGAATATTTATAACTGCTGGTGTTGCGACCTCTGTCTGCCTTTTAGATGGGGGCCTGATAATCCAGGCCATTGTTTTGTTCTCTGATGTAAGTGCAAAAGCATCCAGAACGGTATCTGACACTTCAGGCTTTGCCATTTGCCAAAGGGTTTTGGTAAGGCTTTCGCCATCAAGGTATTTACTGATTGACTTTGCATGAAACAGGAGATTATTGGCATCCAGTTCTACATTAAACCAGTCTGTGCCGCCTCCAGCCATTTTCATAAACAAACAGAGCCATAGGTGATTATGATACCCGTTTTCTATCAACTTAATCCTTTCACCCTTCATATTGTATAAATCGTCATAGGTATTTACGCTTCCCTCAATTTCCAGAATCGGAGATTGAAATTTTGTCAATGGCAAATATCTGGGTAAAAGTTTTTCGTAAGGAGTGTTGTACCAACCTTCTAAAACAATCGCATCGCCGCCATATTTAATGCCGTCTTCTCCCTCGCTCACGCCGTGTGGATGCTTATAAACATCCAATGACCGGATATATGAGTGGTAAGGAAGTACATCTGGATTGAAAAAACCATCCTCCTCGGAACAATTCCACAACCAAATAGCAGGACTATCAGCAAGCCTGCTTACAAAATGATATAACTCAATCCGACCACCCTGCTCAAATCCCAGTTCACCTAATGTAGGCAACCCGTTTTGCCGGATAATCTGAGTTTGCAAACTGGTTGTTTCCATACCCCACTTAATGTTATTGAAATAGACTCGACCGGAGGCTGGTTTTCCATAAGTAATCCAATGTACCCCGTTTTTTTCCATTGCACGTACCGCAGCATCGAGTTTCCACATGACATAGTTATCTATTTTACCACCTTTAAGATACATTGAACCGAAGTGCCATCTCGCCAGGTATTCAAATGAAGAACGATTTTCACCTTTGCGATCATAGTATTTATTTAACTGTTCAACTGGTATCCAGCGTGTATTTCCGCCAAACATCCAGTTCTCCTGGTTACGAAACCATCCGCTTGGTCCGGTTGCATAGAAACTATCTCCGTTGTCATACTCAAAAAAACGAGGTTCTTTTTTACTTACCCGGAGGAATCCTTTTTCAGCTTTTGGTACGACATCGAAACTGCCTGCATAAAAGGTGGCCGCCCCTGATTGATCTTTTGCATTTAGCTGTACCTTATAGGTACCAACTTCACGAGGACGGTAATTGATTCGCCAGGGTGTTCCCAAACCCTTAACAGGAAGCAATATTTCTTCGAACTCACCTATACTTACCGTTTTGTAATCTTGTGCGAAAAAACCATGAATCGTCTCAATCTTTCCTGAGGGGGTCACTATATCGGCTGTAACGTCTATATCCTTTTCTTCAAATGGATTAGTATATTTTGCGGTTACCTGTAAGGGCAGAGTCATCAATTGATATTGATCTAAACTCACGGGAAGTTTTTCGCATTTAATAGTTACTGGTCGGTTGTCGGAAGTAAAGAACATCAATGAAAGATCAACTTTCTCAAGTTTCGAAGCATCAACCTGATCAGATGGAACCACACAAATCATCTCATCTTCACGCAAACTGTAGTCTGGAATTTGCATGCAGGACAATTCCTCAGAACTAAATTTAGTAGTATTGCCTACCGAAAGTACGGCATCTGCATAGTGTAAAAAAACACTAAATTGCCCTTCTGTGTTACCCAAAGTAACTACCCCCCCGTTGGAATTACGCACATACGGAACTGTTCTCTGAAGGCCTACCAGTCCTAAGAGACCGATTGAGCGTACAGCACCTTTGTTATCACAGCGGACCATTATTTCGTTTTCCTGACCAAATCGTATGAAATTACTAACCTCTATTTTGGCAGAACCCGGGAAACAATTACCCCAATAATATTGAATATGCTCACCTGTTTGCTGTCCGTTGACGAAAAGATCGGCACCCCCTCCGATAAGGGTACAAAAAAACGAGATGGTATTGCCTTTTAGCTCTTTGGGTACAAATACCCTAGTTTTTACCCAAACCATGCCTACACGTAATTCAGAATGCCCTACAAAATCCCAACTTCTTCCAACTTTAACCGGAGACCAATCCTTACGGGCTTTTATGACTTCAAGAGAAGACTTATTGGTTGTATCGTGTACGAACACCCATTGAGAATTTCGTAAATCCAAAATAGCCTTACTCACCTGAAAAGTTTGTAATTCAGGCAGATTTGTTTGTCCATGGGCTAAACCAACAAAAAGAATAAGCAAAAGAGAAAACAAAGAACTTTTTAGGTGTTTCATTTTAGTAACGTTTAGTTTTGATTTTTTTAATATTTGTAAGAAAAAGGAATGATAATTTCATCATTTAAATATATTTTTCATGGTTTCTATGACCGTTTCAGGTTTTGAACCATTCAATAAATAGTCTTTTAGCATACCTGCCGCTTGTGTTTGAAAGTGATGAAATCCATCAAATCGAGGGCGAACGAAAGCTTTTTCAACCGTTTCAAGCGAATTTTTATAAAAATTATTGGTCAATTGGTTCAACAATGGGTTTTGCCAAGCCGACTTCACGGCAGGTTGCCCGCCACTCAACGCATAAACAGTGTTTTGACATTCTCGCCCAGCAATCCATGAACAATATTCAACAGCCGTTTCAATATGTTGCGAATGGGCTGATACTGCGATACCGACACCACCCAAAGTCCCCCCCTCAGTATTTTCGCTTGGTAAAGCACCAAAAGAGAGTTTGTTTTTAGCATAACCTTCCATACCATAATTTGCGTAGCCGTAACAAATGGGCATATACAAAATATCGTTGGTTTGAGCCATGCTATTAAGCAACTCAACGGGATATTTTGTAATCAAATCTTTATCAATCAATTGAAATAAATTTTTCAATTGATTGAGGACTTGAACACCCTTCCCCCTTTCAATATTCCAGGTATCTTCTGGTGTAAAAGGCTTTCCAAATTGATTGGCATATAAGGTAAAAAATGAACCCAATAAACCCATTGGTGCTAAGGGCATCGCTACTTTACCTGTTTCTTTTGCCAATGCAATGACTTCTTCCCAACTTTTGGGTAAGGCTAAATTTTGCTTTTTAAATAAATCAATTCTCGCCACTGATACTTGGGCAGCGGTGTCTACTGCCAATGCCCATTGATGCCCATTGTACTGATAACTCTTATGTGAAAAACCGACACTATCTTGCTTAAATGTATCTAACTCATTGATTGTTAAGTATTTGTCAAAAGGAATAAAAAGCCCTAATTTGGCAGCCGTTCCGATAAATGGATGGTCAATGAGTAATAAATCATAGTCTTTTACTAAGTTTTCTAAGCGCTCTTCGCCAAAAGACCAAAGTGAACGCACCTCCCATTGTATTTCTACATTAGGATGAAAGTCATTCCAAATCTTGGCGGTAACCGCCAAGGGAGCGTAGCCTCTGGTATGGTTCCAAGTAATGCCTTTTAATGTTTTCATTATTCGATGGCTGCTATTAATCCTTTTATAAAACCAATCGTATAAGCCCTTGCTTGATGCCCGCCCATTGGGTGCACATAGCGAGGATTTGCAACAGTATAGGTATTTCGCCACTCGGAGTCACCGTCTAACTGGGGTACGTGTCCTGGTATCATAATACCTTGAAAATCAATTTCTTTTAAAGCTTTCATTACACCAAAAGGATTGTAATCTGCTTTATCCACGAAGTTTTCAGCGAAATAAGGAACTGTACCATTACTTGATTGAAAATGGACATAATGGATTTTTGAACCATAATGCCGAATGACCGTTTCTATGTCTTTTCCACGCCCCATAGCCGACCAACCACCTAAGCAAAAAGTCAATCCATGATGCTCCGAAGGATAAATATTCATCGCTCTATCAAAATTTTCTTGGTTTCTGAAAAGCTGTGCCACACCGCCCACATTCGGAATAGGCGGGTCATTAGGATGAACTGAAACTTTGACATTAATCGCTTCGGCAACAGGCATTATTTCTGTAATAAACAGCGAATAATTATCCCAAATTTCCTCTTCTTCATATGCCCTATCAAAACTCAATGGGGCATTTGTGATATCTTTTTCATCAAAAGCAATACCTTTTGCACCTCCTCGCAGGCGGTTTGAATACGTTGTTCGCCAAACGCCTGTGGGCATCCAATTATAGCTGTGGTGGCGAATCCCTGCCCGACCAATATTGTCAATTATTTCTTGATATTGCTTAATTTGCTCCATTTTACCCGCTTTACCGAGCATAATTTTATCGTTGAAATGGGCAGGTAGTGTTTCAATGGAAAAAAGATTTAAACCCGCATCTTCCACCCGATTGCGGATGGCGATTAAGTTTTTGAAAGACAATTCTTCCACTTTTTCAATACTGGTCGTAAACAAAACAACATCATCTACGCCAATTTGCTTGGCAAATCGGAGTTGTTCATCCGTTGGGGGAAAAAATAAATCAAGAGCTGGACGCATAGTTTTTTACTTTAAAATTGCCTTGATTGCGATGTCTTTATCTACATCAGGCAGTATGTAATTTAAAATTTTATTTTCTGTTTTTATAGAATATTCTTTTTGATGATTTCGACTTTGCGGGTATCCCACAATTGCCTACTTTAATGGATTTCCAATCATTCCTCGCTAATATTTGCTCTTTTGAAGGTTTTTCAGTTGAAGCAACTGCGATATATTGCCAATCTACTTGGCGTAGGTCGGTTAATAAATTATCAGATTTCAGCATAAGGAATTGTGCTATGCTGTAAAAAGAAAAGAGTAGAAAAACGAATATAGTAAGATAGAAATGTTTTATTTTTTATGTCAATTTTTAGAACTTTCATAAGAAGTACCCCCTCAGTATTTTGTCCGTTTTTATTTTTGATAACTATCTTTATCATGCTGACGAAGGAAGCATCTTTGCAATTGATTTAGATGCTTGCTTCGTCAGCATGACAAAACGCTTTTCCTTGGAATGACAGAAAACCTAATACCCAGGATTTTGATCTTTTTTGGGATCAAGTGCTGTATTAAAATTCAATTCCCCCACGGGGATGGGCCAAAATAAATGTTTGTCTGCAATGTCTTTACCCGTAGCAGCTTTTATAACTTGTTTTAATTTAGGTACTCCCAAACGCTTTAAATCCAACCAGCGTTTTGCTTCATATTGGGTTTCGTAGCCCCTTTCATTCAAGACCAAATCATTAAAAGAATCCGCTGTATAATCAGTCAAATTAAAATCAACATTAGAAGCAATGGATACAGGTTTTCCGTATGCTCTTCTATGAACCTGATTAAGGGCTTCAACAGATTCTAAAGTTGGCTTATTTCCTGCACGACATGCCGCTTCAGCGAACATCAACAAGATATCGGAATAGCGATAAATTGGAAAATCACAACCTGCTGCAGTACCTGTAGGGGCTAATGGGTCAATAAATTTCTTACAAAGCATTGAATTTTTTCCTAATCCGATATCCCAGTTAATCCAGTTATACCCTTTTCTAAGATCATTATTATCCCAATTCTTATATATAGGATTAGTTTGTGAATCCGAATGATGTCCAAAAAAGCCCCCTGCTCCATGAAGTTTTGTACCAGGATGTTGAGCAAACATAGCTAAATACATTCCCTGGCCATCTATTCTACTCATTTTTAGATAAAAAATCTCTTCCGATGTAGTTGAAACTGTAGGACCAAATATTTTATCAAAATCACTAATTGTTGTAACTGGCACAAGAGAAAAAAGATTAGATTTTATTATTTCATTTGATTTATCCCTTGCTTCAGCATATTGATTTCGAGTAAAATAAACTTCCGCTAATGCTGCCTTGGCTGCCCATTTAGTGGCTCTGCCTATTTGTGTCGACCTATCGGGCAACTTACTTTCAGCTTCTTTTAAATCATTGATAATAAGCGTATATACCTCATCTACTGTGCTTCTTTTAATATTAGGCTCATTCAGATTAGCTTCCGTTCGTAACGGTACGCCCCCCCAGTTTCTCACCAACCAAAAATACTGGTATGCCCTCAAAAATTTTGCTTCGGATACATACTTGTCAATATCTGCTTTGCTGATGCTGGAACCTTTTGGGGCATTTTGTATGACTAAATTGGCATTTCGTATACCTAAATAAAGGAGTGTCCAACCGGCATCTGTACGTGAAATATTAGTACTATTCAAGCCTTGGAAATCACTCAAAACCAGATAACTTCCTCGTCCATAACTATAGTCTGTATAGGCTTCCAACTGAGCCCCTAGCTGTCCACTTATATTATTCGCTGCACGTAGCTGCTGGTAGGAAGCATTGACTGCTGTTTCTACTTCTCCCGCCGTATTATAGAAAGTTTCTATTGCAATGGCTTTTGGGGCTTCTTCAAGTAATTGTGAACAACTATTAAGTCCGCAAAGAATGATTGAAACCAAAGCTGCTTCTAAAAATTTATTTTTCATTTTTTTAGTTAAAGTTTAATAATGTGTCAAACAACAAAAAATATTTAAGAATAAATTAAAATCCAATTCTAAGTCCTAATGTTATTGATTTAGAGGTTGGATAGCTGTAATGATCTATACCCTGACCAATGGAATTTGCTCCACCCTGTGAGTTGGTTTCGGGATCCCACCAAGAATACTTTGTAATCGTAAATAGGTTTTGGCCGCTGGCATACACTTGGGCAGTACGTAAATTTACTCCCCATTTTTTCAAGGGTAGAGTATAGGCCAATTGTATATTACGTAATCGTAGGTATGAGCCGTCTTCTACCAATCGGTTTGAAAAGTTATACGTATTTGCTCTTGAAATGATTGGATATTTTGCTGTTGGATTTGATGCTGTCCAATGGTTATAAAATACCTCACGAGGCATATTTAAGCCAAAACCGTAGTCAAGGGTACTTCCAATTGAACTAACATTAACTAAATCGTTCCCTTGAGAGCCTTGCAAAAAAAACATGAATTCCAAACCTTTATAGCTCATGGTAGAATTAAACCCGTAAATAAAATCGGGATTAGGATTGCCAATAATGGTCTTATCAAATTGGTTTATTAAGCCATCATTGTTTAAATCCTTATACTTTTCCCTCCCCAAATTGGTGTACCCGTCCGTTACATAACCATAAAATACTCCCATGGGTTGACCCTCACGAAGCAAATTGGGATTATCACTAATAAGCGTTACAGAAATAGATCCACCTAAAATATCTGATCCATTATATAATTTTACTACCTGATTACGATTAAACGAAATATTTGCTCCAATATCCCATTTAAATTCTTTATCAAATACTCGGCCATCAAATGTAATTTCTAAGCCTTTGTTTTGGATTTCACCAACGTTTCTTATCGTACTCGTAAAACCAAAGCTCTCGGGTAATTGCACTGTATTCAAAAGGTCTCGGGTATTTTTGATATAATAATCTACAGTAAGGTGATATCGGTTGTTTACAAAAGATGCATCAATACCAATGTCCGCCTGTTCAGTAGTTTCCCATTTTAAATTGCCTGGAAGGCGTGTACCAGGTGCAAACGTATTGTAAATGGCATCTCCAAAAACAGTTTTCCCTGATAGTAGATTATTGAGTGTTGCATATGGACTTATAGCCTGGCTTCCGGTTTGTCCCCAACTTGACCTTAATTTAAGATTAGATATGAGTGCGTTGTCTTTCAGAAAATCCTCTTCCGAAATCCGCCACGCCAAGGCTGCAGAAGGGAAATATCCCCACTTATTTTCAGGGCTATATCTTGATGAACCATCAGCACGAAAACTCATTGTAGCTAGGTATTTGTTATCAAAGCTATAATTCACCCGACCTAAGCCAGATAAAATTCTGGCTAATGAATAGCTTGAACTCGGAATTCCTGGAATACCTGCGGAACTCAAATTTGCCGTTTCTGTCACATTACTGAGAAATCCATTCCCGGATCCTCCCAGAGAGGTATTTAAAAAATCCTGGTAGGTAAAACCCAACACCGAAGACAGGCTGTGCTTACCGAAGATTTTGTTATAACTTACTGTATTTTCACTCAACAGACTTCTTCCCTGCGAAGTAGAAACACTGGCTGAGCCCTGCGAATTGACAAAAGCGGTGGTGGTATATCCGTCGGTTCGGTCATCACTATTTTCAACACCTCCTGCAATTTTGATCGCCAGCCCTTCAAATGGCTTAAACGTTAAAGCCAAATTCGCTAAAACACGGTTGGCATTTACCTGGTCTGTTTGTTCGTTTGTAAAGTTGAGCGGGTTTATAATTACATTTGAAATAAAAGGATAAGCGGTAGCTAGATTCCTAAATGTACCATCCTCATTATATGGTGTAAGTGTGGGTGGAGCTGAAATAGCTGCTGATGTCATTGACCCACCTCTGTTACTGCCCCCATTATTTTGCCGGCTGCTGGCAATATTAGTTAAAGTTGCCCCATAAGCGACACTGAATTTTTTACTTACTTCTGTATTAACATTAGCCCTAAGTGAGTAACGGTTGTAATCGCTACCGATTATTATCCCCTGTTGTCCAAAAATACTTCCTCCAATTGAGTAGCGTGTTTTTTCATTGCCTCCACTGACAGTTAAGTTGTGTGTTTGCATGGGAGCTTTACGAAAAATTAGATTTTGCCAATCGAACCCTTCACCGAAGCCATCTATTTGGGCTTGGGTAAAATATGGTGCTACCTTATCATTTGTGGCTTGTTCGTTATAAAAAGTGGCATATTCTTTGGCATTCATTAAATCCAAATTTTTTCTTAAGGTCTGTACGCTATAACTCCCTTCGTAATCTACCTGCACTTTTCCCGCCTTCCCCTGTTTGGTAGTAATTAATACGACGCCATTTGCTCCTCGTGAACCATAAATAGCAGTAGCCGAGGCATCTTTTAAAATTTCAATAGACTCGATATCCGTATTATTTAATATAGTTGGGTTGCTTCCCGAAGAAGGAAATCCATCAACTACATAAAGAGGTTCATTACTGCCCTGCACCGAGTTGGTTCCACGAATTCTAACACTAACAGCACCGCCCGGCGAACCTGTATTTTGAATCACCTGCACACCGGAGGCACGACCCGATAATGCCTGCAGCACATTAGTAGTTGGAAACGCATTGATTTCCTTTGCTTTAACCGAAGTCAACGAACCTGTTAAATCAGATTTTTTAACTGTTCCATAACCAACAACAACAACCTCATCTAAAGCTTGAGAATCTTGTTGCAACGATACTATTAATTTCGTTGTATTACCCGCTTCAATTTCTTTTGCAATATATCCCACAAATGAAAATACCAATAATGTTTTTTCATTAGGGATATTCAAGGAAAACTCACCTTTGACATTCGTCAATGTGCCTTTAGAAGAACCCTTGACTGTTATACTTACTCCAGGTAAGGGTTCGTTTGTTTCGGCATCTTTGACTAAGCCTGTAATGGTTTGTGCATTAGCGCTAAGAGAGCATAAAAAGTAAATGCCCACTAATAAAGCAAAAGTTGTAGAAAATTTATTTGTTTTCATAAATACTTTATTATTGTTGAATAATTATTTTACAATGCAAATGTATTAAACATTTTATTTAAATATAATTATTTTTTTATTTATTTTAATAATAGTGCTATAATAGGCCCTATTAAACAAATTGATGATCTTTTATTAATTTGTAGGTGGTAACTATTTTTTTAAAAATAAAATATTAATTACATTTACTTCAATAATAATAAAGTAAATGGTTTTAGTTTTATTAAAAGCGTTTGAAATTCTTGAATTAATTGCTCAAGCAAAGGGGCAACCTCTGACGCTTACCGAAATTTCAAGTATTTT
Source organism: Cytophagaceae bacterium (assembly GCA_947460975.1). Lineage (GTDB taxonomy): Bacteria > Bacteroidota > Bacteroidia > Cytophagales > Spirosomataceae > Aquirufa. The sequence continues at coordinate 254,141 of CANHGO010000001.1, read as the reverse complement.
AAACTTGAAACAGCCAACAGTATCTAATATTATTAATACGCTAATAAGTAAAGGATATGTCGAACATGTTGGTAAAAAAAAGGGATATAAATTAGGCCCATCTTCATTTAGGTTAACAAATGAAGTAAATTACGAGCAAGAGCTCATTGCCGCTTCACGTAGTACAATGGCAGATTTAACCCAAAATCTTAATGAAACTTGTTTAATTGGTGTACTTAGAAATCAAAAGCGTATTTTATTACATTCAGTTCATTCTGATCGTGACATTCAAGTACAACTAAAGACTGAGAGACCTGTTTATGAATCGGCTAGTGGCCGAATACTATTTGCTTATCTTAGCGAAGGCGAAAGGAAAAGTTTTTTACAACAAAATGGATTACCCGATGCATCTATATGGAAAGAGGCATCAACTTTGGAAGGTCTAAATGACGCAATTTCAAAAATAAAAGAAGAGGCATTTGTTGCAACTTACTTGCAAGAAAGAGGTGTAAAAGGTTTTGCTGTTCCCATTTTCAAAAATAATAAGGTGATTGCAGGCTTAAGCATATTTCTTCCAGAATATCGATGCAATAAAAGTAAAGAAATAGAAATTAAAAAATCTTTGAAAATTGCTTCCATTAAAATAGAACAAAATTTATAATCTTATACTAATTATTTCATTACGTTAATTTATATAGATGATATATCTTCAAATTAAGCGGTCGGACTCATTTGCTAGTTTAATTTAAACGCTCGGTTGAAATTTGTGCCCCATTGGTGAAGCAAAACAATCAAAATGACTCAATTTGCTGCAAAAAAGACCCTAATATGGTCTTTAAATCAAATAAAAACATATTTTGTGATAATGTAGGTTACCGGTACCTAAAATGAAATGGATGTTAACACTTTTCGACTGGTAGGGTGGTGCTAAAACCGAAGCAGAACGACCTGATTTGATACAATTTCGATACAATTAGATTAACCAATATAATACCTATATTGTTATATTTTGACGTTTTTGTCCGATTTGAGTTCAGTCAGATTTGTTTCATTCCCACCGTCCGGACCGCCAACTAAAATTTAAGTCTCTGATTTTCAGGGACTTTTTTTTGCTTAGATTTGAAAAAAAAACAAAATTCAACATGAAAATCAACCAGGAAATCATTCAGTTATTTGATGAATATACACATAAGCCATTAAGTCGGGAGGTATTTTTGAATCGCTTGACAAAACTAGTTGGTGGAGTGGCAGCCTTAAATACTATTCTGCCAGCCTTGGAAGGAAGTTATTCGGCTAGCGCAATTGTCGCAGAAGATGATGCGGATCTACATTTTTCTACCGCTGAATTTCCATCACCCAATGGCGTCATCAAAGGATATTTAGTGCAGCCCAAAAACGCTAAGCAACCCCTAGGTGCTGTTTTAGTCATTCATGAAAATAGGGGTTTGACGCCACATATTAAAGATGTAACAAGGCGAATTGCCAAGGAAGGTTTTATTGCTTTAGGAATTGATGGACTAAGCCAGTTTGGTGGTACGCCCACGAATGAAGATGAAGGGCGAACGTTGATTGGGAAATTGGATGCCAAGCAAAATCTTGAAAACATGATGAGCGGCTTAAGCTACCTTCGAACATTAAAAAATAGTAATCAAAAAACGGCATGCATCGGTTTTTGTTGGGGTGGTGGTATCGTGAACGATCTAGCAGCTAAGGATCCTAAATTAACCTTAGGCGTTCCGTATTATGGCCGTCAAATTGACCCTGCTTTGGTACCCAACATCAAAGCCAAATTGATGTTGCATTACGCAGGATTAGATGAAAGAATCAATGCGGGTATCCCTGCCTATGAAAACGCGTTGAAAAATAATCAAATTGATTATCAATTGTTTGTTTACGAAGGGGCCCAACATGCCTTTAATAATGATTCGTCCCCAGCTCGCTACCAAGAAGCGACGGCTAAATTGGCCTGGGAGAGAACCATGAACTTCTTCAAAAAGTATATTAAAATTTAGCCTATACTTTCTCCTTAAATAAATTCAGGTGTTTATTATTGACAAGAGGTTTGGCCCAAAATCCGATGCTGAAAATATAGAGCAATGTGACGAACAGAACACTCATGCCTATTTTTAAGCCAAAAATATCACCAATTCCTCCAATGATAAAGGGTAAAATGGCGCCTCCCACGATCCCTGTGACCAAAATTCCAGAAAAGGAACCATGATTTTCTTTGAACGAATTTAAGGCTAGGGAAAATATAATGGGAAACATCACAGAAAGAAATAAACCGAGCAAAGGAAAGGCTAATAATGCCATAGATTTTGTGCCCAAAAGCGCAAGAGCTAAAGATGCAATGGCTAAAAAAGAGAAGGTGACAAGTACAATTCTGCTATCTAAAATTTTCAATAAAATTAATCCAAGAATACCTCCAGCGGTCATAAGTCCCCAAAAATAGGCTATCGTATCTGCCCCTGTGGTCTGCGGATCTACGCCATGATAGGTGGATAAAAATTGCGAAATCCAATTCGATATTCCTTGTTCCGTGCCGACATAACAGAGCATGGCGATGAAATATAAAATCACATATTTATTTTTTAATAAAGTTAAATGAATCTCTAATGGACCCGGTTTTTCACTTTCATCTAGGTCGACTTTCGGGAATTTTGAGGCATATATAATGACAACCATCAATAAGCTAACGGCGATAAATAAAACATACAGGGAAAGCCATGGAAACGCGTCTGGTATTTGTTTGAAAAGTGTCGCAGACCAACCAGTTTGATTGACGGATAATTTTTTTTGTAAAATAAAGGATTGATAAACGAATGGGCTTACATACGAAGCAGACCCAAAAATCAATTGGGCCCAAACAGAAAAATTGGCATAATTTTCTTCTCCCCCTGCCGTCCTAAGAAGGGGATTAACCACGACTTGCAACATGGCCATTCCGCAGCCAATCATAAATAGTGAGACGATCGCCGACATATAATTGGGAGAAATAACGATCAAAAGAGAGCCTAAACTGGATAGTAAAAAAGCAAACATCATAACTTTCTTTTCATTGAAAACTTCTAGCATTATACCTGCCGGAATGGACATAAATCCATAGGCAATGAAAAAAGCGAAGGGCAATAGGGAAACCATCGTTAGGCTTAAATGAAAACCTGTGATGATGTCAGGAATAATCGGGCCTATGATGTTGGACAGAAATGAAATGACGAAAAAAGTCAATAAGATAATGAATACGATGTAGGGACTTTTTTTCATTTTTTTTGGTTTAGGAATTTCAAATTTAGCCGATTTTTTCATTAATCGACTCATTTAAATGAGTTGAATAAGCTTTGTAGAAAAAATGAAACGCAACGAATTTAATTTTGCATTCAAACGCGTATTTTTTTTATACATTTACGATTCTTTTAAATGATTTTACGGTAAACGATTGCGATGGAAACCTACGGAAATATTTTAGTTATTGTGACTCCTTTATTTTTATTTCTGGTGCTATTTGAAAAGTGGTACGGTTGGTATAAAGGATTTGAAACGGTGGAAACCTTGGACATGATTTCAAGTTTAAGCTCAGGGGTAACCAATTCGACTAAGGATGTTTTGGGACTTAGTGTTGGGATTTTATCCTATCCATGGCTCGTAGAACATTTTAATTTAATTCAAGTGCAGTCAAGTGTCTTGTTATATTTGATCGCATTTATGGCTCTTGATTTTTCCGGATATTGGGTTCATCGCTTAAATCATACCATTAATATTTTTTGGAACAATCACTTAGTACATCATAGTAGTGAGGAATTTAATTTAGCCTGTGCCTTGAGGCAAAGTATTTCGGTTTTTGTTCGAATTTTCACTTTTTTATTATTGCCAGCAGCTGTCTTAGGTGTTCCTCAAAATGTCATTGCCGTGGTGGCCCCGCTTCATTTATTTGCTCAGTTGTGGTACCACACGCGTCATATTAAAACGATGGGTTGGCTTGAATATGTCATTGTGACTCCGGCTCATCACCGAGTTCATCACGCGATAAATCCTGAATACTTAGATAAAAATTATGGCCAAATATTTATTTTTTGGGATCGAATGTTTGGTACATTCCAAGAAGAAAGAGATGATATTCCTGCCGTATATGGAATAACGAGACCGGTAAGAACTTGGAACCCAATCAAAATTAATTTTTTACACCTTTGGTCATTAATTCAAGATGCTTGGCATGCAAATTCCTGGAAAGACAAATTGCGAATCTGGTTCATGCCTTTAGGTTGGCGCCCCGAAAATGTCATTAAGGAGTATCCCATATATAAAATTGAAGATGTTTACGATTTTGAACATTATAAAAAAGAGGCTTCGCCTTCGCTTAGGTACTATTTATGGGGCCAACTCTTTAGCCTTCTTTTAATTGTGTCTTATTTGTACAGCCATATTGCAAGCATAGGCACACCTAATATTTTTATTTATGGTGCGTTTATATTTGTGCATATTTATGCACTGACCGATTTAATGGATGGGAATTCAAAAGTTTGGATCCTTGAGACGATCAAAAATGTGGCTTGCGTTTTATGGATTGTCCAATCGGGCGATTGGTTTGGCTCAAGCCAAGTATCCAATTGGATTGCCCCGGCATTAGTCGTTTATTTTGCCCTCACTACTTTTTTTGTATTTTCTTTTTGCAGATCAAGTTTCGTTTCGAGCCCGGCAAAATAACTGAATAGCTAACATTTTTTCGGATCATTTCTAAAACAATTCATGACTCTTAGCTCCAGCTTTACTAACTTTTCAAAAGTTAGTAAAGCTTAGCTAAGTTATTAAAATTCAAATAAATACCTTCTTTTTTTGCACAAGTAAACTGATAAAATAAATTTAATATCAATTGGTTGAATTTTTAAAATCAAATGGCCTGGCTGAAAGATTTTTCTAAAACCTCAGAGCTTAGTAGTTTTAAGTCAAAGGCTTTACAAACGTTGCGTGTAAAATGCTTTCCCAATTTAGTGAGTTCGACTCCATGTTGGTCAAAGTGTAATAATCCATCTTTTGCCAAATCTTCTAATTCCCCAAAAGTATATTCCTGTAAAATGGCTAAATCATTTTCATTAAAATTGGTTCGTCCTTGGCATGCAATGTCGAGGATATACTGCCTCATTTTTTGGTCAGTCTTTGTTAAAAAATACCCTTTAAAAATGGCTAATTCTTGATGGGCAATTTGCTCGAAATATTCGCTAATGGATTTTTTGTTTTGGGCAAAGCCATAATAAATATCACTGATGCTTGAGACACCTAATCCCATGAGCAATCCTGTTTTTTGAATGGTATATCCCATGAAATTACGGTGCAGATTTCCCTCCGAATGGGCCAATGCCATTGGGTCATTCGGTAAGGCAAAGTGATCCATGCCTATGTCAACATACCCCGCTGCTCCAAACATGTTTTTACCTTGTTGGTAAAGTGCCATTTTTTGGTTCGCACTAGGTAAATCGCGTTCATCAAATAGGCGTTGGGCTCGGCTCGTCCAGGGCACATGAGCATAGCTATAAAAGGCAATTCGATCTGGTCTGATGGCCAAGGCATCTTCAATGGTCTTGGTTATTTTTGGCAAATCTTGCCTAGGTAATCCATAAACTAAATCCAAATTAATGGATTCATATCCAAGCTCTCGAGCCCATTTAACGACTCTTTTTACATTTTTTAGCGGCTGAATTCGGTTGATGATTTGTTGGACTTCTAAATTACTATCCTGCATTCCAAAACTGACTCGATTAAATCCCCAATTCCTAAACATTTTTAAATGCGCTTTAGTCGTATTATTTGGGTGTCCCTCAAAACCAAATTCATGCGCTTCTGGAATGATGGAATCTTGAAATATGGCGGCCAATAAACGATTCAAATTTTCAGGAGAGAAAAAAGTGGGCGTTCCGCCGCCAATATGAAATTCTCGAATCACGGGTTTTTGCCCCATCAAAATTTTGTACAAATTCCATTCTAGAATGAGTGCATCTATGTATTCTTTTTCAACGGAATGATTGGTTGTAATGCGTTTGTTGCAGCCACAAAATGTACATAGACTTTCACAATAGGGCAGATGAATGTATAGACTAATTCCTTCCTGGGTATTTGATTCCTGAAACCTTCTGGCGAATAATAATTTCCAATGATCAGAATCAATTTTTTCCTCCCAAAAGGGTACCGTAGGATAACTTGTGTACCGCGGAATGGCCACATTATATTTGGTTAATAAATCGAGGGGTATTTCCTGCATAGCCCGCAAATTAGAAAATTTGCGGGGGGCTAAAAATGATTTTTGTCAACCTTCATATCTTTCAGGTTGGATTTTCGGAAGTGCTTTTATGCTAGTTTACAAGCTCAATAAATAGCCTGTTAAATCCGATAAATCTTTTTCTTTTAATCCCATCGAGGTAGGTTCTGGCATCAAACTATTTTTTTGCTGTACCCTAGAGGTCACATCTGAAGCTTTGATATTATTTCTTTTTCCTGTTAAATCTTTCAGGATAATTTGTTTGGCATCAGCCATTAAAAATCCATAATAACTGCCCGACTGGGTGCTAATCATCCAGGGCTCATATCCAAAAGCTAAACTAGCCGATGGGTTAATGATGGCGTCTAGCATACTTTTTTTGTCAAATTTCTTTTTGATTAAGGTTAAATCAGGACCAACATCTGCTCCTTTTCCACTAATTTTGTGGCATGAAATGCAATTAGTTTTAAAAATAGTTTTGCCTTTTTTAGCATCTGATGGCATGTTCATGGCCAAGTCGATTGACAGTGATTTTCCTCCCGGGCGTTTGAAATAATCAGCCGCCAAACTTCGGATGGATATGTCTTTATTATTGAAAATATGAAGTTCAATCAATTCCCTAACCTTGGGTTTGATTTTTCCTTTTGCTGCGTCAACCATCAATAATCTAGCGCCATAAGTATCTAGTGCTAATTTTTGAGCGAGTTCTTGCTTTTTTTCAGCCACTAATGTGGTGTCATTTAATAATGAATTTTCGGATTGGATCATCCATTTTTGCTCCCGACTTAATTGCTGTTCCTCTTCCACTTTCCAGGCAATCACATTTTCCCATGTATTTGTTTTTCGGAAACTAACCCAATAATCTGCTTGTCGGGCTACGTCGGCCAATTTCGATTTTGTTAAATCAAGCATCGCGTGCGCAGCCTCAGGAGTGCTCATAAATGCGATAGTTGTCATGGCTTCTTTTCTTTGATTGGCTGTTAATGTAGGCGATTGGGCTCTTTTTTTAATCAAATTTATACTGGCATTGGGGTGCAACTCCCACAAAATGGAACTTTGAGCTGTTGAATAATTGAGCGGATTTGCAGGTAATTTTTTAACATAATCTGCATAAAATAATTCCCTTTTTTCATCTACACCGATTCCCAATGCGGTCAATAAATAGGGATCTTTTGAGCTAACCTTAAGGGCTATATGCAACAAACTTTCTTTGCTATCCTGATAGTTTAGGTCCCTGAGACCTATCGCTATTTCCCTCAATAAAGCAGAAGGTAACGAATATCTCAAAAGCCTATGATTGATCTCTTGAAGATTTTTGCCTGATTTACGCAAAGAACGATAGGCAGTCACCACAATTTCAGATGATGTCCCGACCTTTGTTACAGGTTTTGATGTATTTTTAATTAAGATGTTTTCTACTTTTTCTAACCCTTTTGGACCCAAAGCAGCTAATAACCAAATAGCCCTCGCTTGAATATAAGGATTTGAATCTGCCAATAGGGGTTCGATGTCCGGGATTATTTTTTCCCCCATATTTTTTAATTTCTCAAAGGCTACCGCTCTGACATTAATGGCGGGTGATTTTAAAACGCCCACAAGTCCCTTGGTGGTCGTAAAATCTAATCTGGGCGCTTTTAGATTTTTGCCTTTTGGTGTAATCCGATAAATTCTACCATATCCTTTTTTATCGTTCATCGCATGGCCACCTACGACCGCATCGTACCAATCAGCCACATAAATGGCGCCATCAGTACCTGTGACGGCGTCGCTGGGTCTAAACCATTTTCTTTTATCGGCTTCGAAATTGTCATTCCAAATGTAAAAATCATCCGAGACTGGAAATGAACTTAAAAAGTCAAATCTTTTCATGTTGAAACCCGCGTCTTGCGGATTCGTTTTATAGCCAAACACTAAATTTCTTCCGGCTTCGCAACTTAACAGCATGCCCCTATATTTTTCTCCTAAGGCATCTCCTTCATAAACGGTCACTCCGGTGGGGGAACCGGCACCTGTTTTGTCGCCCACTTTCAATACACCGGGGTCCTCTTGGTGCCAATGGGCTGTAAAAATATCTTGGTCTAACCTTCGATCCCCTTGCCAATATCGAGTTCCGTCTTTGGAGAAATATCCGGCATTACTTCCTTCCATGAGCCAAGAAGTTCGGCAGGCAATGACTTGGTCATCGTTGTCATTTTGCCACATATTGCCATACGAATCCATGGCCACCTCATAACTATTTCTAAAATTATGCGCCATTACTTTTAATTGGCTTGCATCGGGAGCGATTTCTAAAGCCAAACCCCCAACCCACACACGGCCATCATCGCTTTTTTGATTTCCCTCATTGTTTTTATTATAGGGAGTTCCACCGGCATACAGGCTGCCTGAACGGAGGGTCCAACCCGATTTATCTTTCACTACATGTGGGCCGGCATTTCCTACATTAAATAGGAATTTTCCATAGGGCGTGGCCAAAAATGAGTGCAAAGAATGATCGTGATCAAAGCCTCCAAATCCCGTTAAAAAGACTTCTTTTTTATCAGGTTTATCATCGTGATTTTCATCTGTATACACGATCACGTGCGGGGATGCGCTGACAAAAATTTTATTGCCAATGACCGCAATTCCCAAAGGGGCTTTTAAATCCATGTCCTGTACAAAGACGGTGGACTTATCCGCTTTGCCATCTTGGTCGGTATCCTCTAAAATGATAATTCGATCCCCTTGGTTTTTGAAATTAAACCGGGTATCAGGCTTGTTGTTAAAATCTCGATATTCAACGGCCTCAGTCACCCAAATACGTCCTCTGGCATCCACGTCCATGTTGGTCGGATTGTACAACATCGGTGATTCCGCCCAAAGCTCGACCTCCAAACCCTCCGGAACAAACAACGTAGTTCCGTCATTGGTGAAAAACAATGGAAATAAAAACAGGAGAATGGTGCTGATAATTTTCATGAATAACAATGTTTGGAGTAATAATTAAATTGTTTTTTAGGACACTAAATCTCGGACAAATCGATTGTTTTTTAAATAGCTTTCCAGCATCGTTTTTCCAGGAGGAACGGCGCCTTCTATTTGAATGGCCCCGGAATATCCAATCTCATCGATACAATTTTTTACGCGTTGGAAGTCCACTTTTCCCTGCCCCAAAAGCGCGTCATTCTCTTTAAAATGAAATTCGCAAATTTGATTTTTCTTACCTAACCATTTAATTTCTTCGTAGATGTTGTAACCCATTTTTTCAGAGTTAGCCACATCATAATAGACCTTTAAATGGGTCGAACCCACCGCGTCGATGATGCGCATGTGTTCCTCCGCGCTTAACCAAGATTCGATGCCCAAGTTAACCCCAGCTTTTTCTGCAATGGGCATGATGTCCTTAAATTTTTGAATGACAGCATCTTGTCCCTTTGGGTCATTTTTCAAATCCCCTTGGTTAAAAAAGGCAATTAAAACGGCTTTGATTTTGAATTCTTTGGCCACTTGAATGCTGTCGGCTACCCATTGGTCTGTCTGTGGGTCCGACTTAAATGGGTAGTTGTTGAGCTCGCCGATGCCCAATCCTGTAAAGCCAACGTTAAAGATTTTAGCTAACGATTTATAGGCTTCTTGCACATCTTTTCTGCGTAAATGCATGTTGTTGGCCTTTAAGCCAAGGCTTAATTGGACACCATCTAATCCTATTTCTTTCGCCATTTCCATAGCCCCTAAATTGGAGGTATTGGAGATCGACCAATCACACGCGCCGATGGAAAATTGTTTATCCTTTAATTGGCGCTGATCTTCGGCATGTAAAGCATTTGTATGCGTGATAGCAGCAAATATTCCCAAAGCACTTTTTTGTAAAAATTGCTCTCTTTTCATAGATTTTATAGGTTTTATAGGTTTATTACATTTTCGCTTTACCCAACTTTACTAACTTTTCAAAAGTTAGTAAAGTTAGTAAAGCTTCATTTGATTTGATTCCTCTTTATTCATTTTATCTATTTCTTGATCAACCAAATTTCCGCCAATGGGTTGCCTCGTTCTTCATCTCCTCTGCCTAATTGTCCTCACGAACAAGTCATTGGACTGAGTTGTTAAATTTAAATGAAAAAATCCAAATTTTTAGAATTGTCAAAATTTGCCAATGAAGCTTTGCCTTTTGGCAAACAATTATTCCTTATATTTATTCAACCTTCTTTCATTACATGTCAAAATTTGCCGTTCTTTTTTTTCTCCTATTCATTTCTTGTGCCCAGGATGAAATAAATCCGTCGGCAGATTATGTTCCGAAAATAGCTAAAGGCTATGTTATTCAACACACCTATTATACATTATCCTATTCGCCGTCTGACCGACAAGCGGAATTTGCTTTTTATTATTTGTCCGTTGCTTCGATCAAAGGCATGCAAGAAAGGACGGATGACTTTCGTATAGACCCCTCCGTTAAATCGAATCCCGTGACGAGTACATCTTATCAAGGATCTGGATTTGACCGTGGACATTTAGCCCCTGCGGCCGATTTCAAATTGAATTTAACCGCCATGTCGGAAACCTTTTTTATGTCCAATATGTCCCCGATGACCCCATCGTTCAATCGAGGAATTTGGAGTAATTTAGAAGATAAAGTGCGCGAAAACGCGTTGAATTTAGGCGGTGTGTATGTGGTCACAGGACCTGTTTTAACGAACTCCTGTGGAACCATTGGCGGAGGCATCACGGTGCCTTGTTCCTTTTATAAAGTCATTTTCAAGGAAGGTTCGAACCCCAAAATGATCGGATTTTTGTTAAGTAATTCGGGGTCTTCCCTGCCTTTAAAAAACTTTATTGTTTCGGTAGACGAAATTGAGAAGTTGACAAATTTAGATTTTTTCTCCTCCCTCTCGGATGATGTAGAGGGTTCGTTGGAGGCCAACAAATCCCCTTCGGGTTGGAATTTTTAATCTCAAATGAATTGACCTTTAAATAAGATTTTAAAAATTTAAATGGTGTTTCGTGTAATTTTGGTTCATATTTCTTAGTTCTAATTGATGAAATTCACTTTAAATCACTTTTGGGTATTTATTGGTTTCATTTTCTTTTCTTGCCTAAAAGAACCGTATCGTGCTCCCATTTATGTCAACACGAGGGAGGCGAATGAAATAAAGGCCACATCCGTTAAACTTCATGCAGATGTCCAAAGTCCTGATGCGGGTGAAATTACGGATCGCGGATTTTATTGGACAGCGAACGATAGCGCTGCTACGGTTTTAAAAAACAAAATAAGTTTAGGTCCTGGAAGCGGCGAATTTACTTATATGTTAAAGAATTTGCAGGCCAAGAAAGCCTATTCATTTTTTTCGTATGCTATATCAGATCGCAATAATGGCCAAGGAAATGTAAAAGCTTTTAGCACGCTTGAATTCCGAGTTGCAACCTTATCCACCGATACGGTTAAAAATATTGGTATTACCAACGCCTTAATGGGGGGTGAAATTACCTATGATGGGGGAAAGGTAGTGACTGATCGAGGAATTTGCTTTAGTCTGAATAAGGCGCCTACCATCAAAGATGTAAAGATTTCAGTGGGCAATGGCGAAGGAAAATTTGCCATAGTCGCAAGCCAATTAAAAGAAAACACGCTTTACTATGTTCGTTCTTTTGCCGTAAATTCCATCGGGATAGCCTATGGAAATGAACTAAATTTCACCACTTTGGATTATCGCTTGGTTAAATTAAAAACCAATCCTGCATCAGATATTGGGATGTTTTTAGCTACGTTACATGGGGAGGTTTTTGACGATGGGGGTGGGCAAATTTTTGAGCGAGGTTTTTTAATGGGGCTTTCTCCAAATCCTTCGCTTTCTGATATGAAGTTTGCTTCCAGCCAAAATGTCGTGGGGCCAATGAAAACCGTGGTGACTGAATTGATCGAAAATATCACGTATTATTATCGGTCTTTTGCTAAAAATGAAAAGGGCTATTCATTAGGGAATGTCCAAAGTTTTACGACGCTCGATATTAAATTTCCGGAGATTGTTACACTGCCAGTTACCAATATATTGTTTACTTCGGCCAAATATGAAGCTGAGGTGAAATATGATGGTGGGGTTCCAATTTTGGAACGGGGATTTTGTTTTAGTACCCAACCTAATCCTACCGTACAAGACAACAAATACCTTGTCTCAGGGGAATTGGGTGTATTTAAATTGGTGATGACTGAGTTGCAGCCTGGGACTTTATATTATGTGCGAAGTTTTGCAAAAAACAGGAAAGGTTTGCAGTATGGAAACCAAGTTTCGTTCACCACGGTGGCTTATACTCCGCCGAATGTTATTACCCAGGATGTGGGCCAGGTGACTACTCGGTCAGCTCAGGCCAATGGCCAAGTTTCAGATGAGGGAAACACCCCTGTAACGGAACGAGGATTCTGTTTTGGGCAAAATCGAAATCCAAGCATTACTGATCGGAAAGTAGATTTAGGTTCTGGTTTAGGCGGTTTTTCGTATAATTTCTCCGGTTTATCGGAAGGAACGACGTACTATGTTAGGGCTTATGCGATCAACAAAAAAGGGATATTTTATGGGGAAGAAAGAAGTTTTAAAACTGCGGTAACTCCACCTCCTCCGCCACCGCCTGTAGTGGTTGTCACACCTCCTGCGAGTCCGGGGACGGGGGGAACTACTCCTCCGACGACCGAAGTACCTGTTATTAGCTGTGTGAATTACCCTAAAACATCTGCACCTTCGAATATTAGAATAGGCGATTATTACCAAGGAGGTATCGTTACTTATATTTTACAGCCAGGGGATCCAGGGTATATTCCTGGAGAATTTCATGGTTTAATTGTTTCAACTACTGATTTTCCACAACCTTCTTGGGGCCTTACTTTTGGTTGCTCGAACAATCTTCCTGGGCAAGGAATATCTGTAAATACAGGGTCAAGTTTGCTCTCAGGATGCGAAAATTCTGTCAATGCTTTAAATACTTGTAAAGGAGGATTATACCCGAGAGCAGCAAAAATTTGTGTTGAATTTCGTGGTGGGGGGTATTCGGATTGGTTTTTACCAAGTTTTGAAGAACTTAAAAAAGTGAAACTTGTTAAAAACCAAGTCAATATTTCTTTTGGAAGTGTGTATATATCTTCAACTCAAGCCGATGCTGACAATTGTATGGGAGTAACATTTTTTGCTGAAGCCGGAAATTTTGCATTTGAATATCAAACATTTTTAAAGGGTTCACTAGGTCAGGTTAGAGCCATGAGAAGATTTTAATAATATAGTAGCCATCATTTGCTAAGCACATTCCGCATAAAAAATCTTTCCATGCTTGAAGGTTAATTTGCCGATCATGTGTAAATTTTGAATCACCCTAATTACCATTTCGACCCGAAATCCCGTTAAATCAGCCATTATTTTTGGCGCAATAGAATAAATAATCCTAACTTGTTTCTGTAACACAAACCTATATGAAGAAATTACTGCTATTCATTTTTCTTTTTGGCTCAATCGTACCTTCGAGTTTAGCCCAAAATGCCGTTAAACAAGCCAATCGTTTTATCGAGTTATTAACGGAGGAGCAAAAGCTCTCAACACTTTTCCCATTTGATAACAATGAACGGTACAATTTTCATTTTGTGCCTATTAAGCGTAAAGGGGTCACTTTTAATGAAATGTCTGCTGAGCAAATAGAAGTGGGTTTAGGTTTGTTGAAGATTTGCTTAAGTGATCAAACGTATAAAAAGACCAACGATATCGTCAAATTAGAAGCGATTCTTAAGGAGCTGGAAAAAAGAAAACCGGAGGATAAATACCGCGATCCGGGCAATTACCATTTTACAATTTTTGGAATACCTTCTGAAAAGAATATCTGGGGTTGGCGATTTGAAGGACATCATATTTCATTTAACTTTTCTTTTGATCAGAAACTATTGGTTTCAGGGACGCCAGGGTTCTTGGGAACGAATCCTGCCATTGTGCCTAGCGGGCCTGCGATGGGGACCCAAATTTTAAAAGAGGAATCGGATTTAGGTTTTGATTTGTTGCATTCTTTGAATAAAAGCCAATTTAAACAGGCGATGATTGACTCAGTTGCTTACCCAGATATTTTGACTTTTGACAAAAGAAGTGCGCTCATCGGCGACCCCAAAGGGGTTAAATATAGCGATTTAAATAAGGAGCAAAAAGCCATGATGCTTGCGCTTGTTCGCCTCTATGTTTTCCGCTACTCACATTTATTGGCCGAAAGTATGTTGAAGGATATTCAAAAAGCGGGGCTTGAAAACTTGTGGTTTGCATGGGCTGGACATACGGAACCTGTGATTGGAAAGGGTACTTATTATAGGGTTCAAGGCCCTTCTATGTTGATTGAATACGATAATACTCAAAATAATGCCAACCATGTGCACTCGGTGATCCGGGATTTGAAAAATGATTTTGGTGGCGATTTGTTATTGGAGCATTATAAAACGGCCCACTAATTTATTTCCTAAATTTTTTGATTCGAAAAAATGTGAGGTAATTGGCATCATGATTATTATGTGCCCCGTCAAAGGCATCATCGTAGGCAGTCCGACAAGCCAGTAAAATATTTTTACCGTCAAAAAGCCAGTCGACATACTGAAAGCCATGCTTGATTACATCAGGATGTTGGAACACGATCTTCTTTAATTGCCAATTTTTCAAGTCGCTTGAAAAGCACAAGGCCAAGGTATTTCTGATGGATGCAGGGTTTTTACCAGGATTGGCATTTTTGACATCATCGGGAATAATATTACTTAGTGTCCAATAAAGCTTGGTTTTTGGATCAAATCGAATGCTAAACTTTTTTGATCCTCCAGGGAATGGGATAAAACCCGTGGACCGATCGAAAAAGGCCTGTGTTCCATCGGCACTAATTTTAACCATCGCCGCATATTCTTGTAGACTTTTTTTATTGTCGACGCGCAACATATTCCACACACCTCCATCAGGTCCGACCACTGCATTTCCTTCGATCCAACCGCCAAATGCGCCATTAAAAAAAGTAGAATCATATCCTAGCACATTCGATTTTGTCCAATTGGCCGCCTGCATCGGATTTTTATCTACGGGAATGGACATCATAAAACTTCCATAGCGCTTCCCCCAAACTTTAATCGGCCCCATTGCATCTTCCATCGCTCGCCATAATCGGCCCTCATGGATGATGAGGGGCATCGGTGCGCAGTGATATTCGCCGGCCAGTAATAATCCATTTTCAGGATCCGTGGGGTTGGTCCATGTTTTCCCTTCATCCATGGATTGCCTGATGATGGCATTTCCATGATGTTTGTGGGTTCCCATCAGGTATAGATGAGATTGATGAACAAATAATTTAGACCAAAATTGGCCATTGATTTCACTGATCATTTCCCACGTTTTACCTTTGTTTTTTGATCGATAAATGCGTGAAACTGCGGAGGTATGTTCCGTGGATTTAGGCCCAAAAAAATCATGCGAAGCTAAATAATGTCCGTTGGCCAGCACGACGATACTCGGCGATCCTATGTACAAGCCACTCGACGCAGGGCTATAGGCAATGACCGTTCCGGGTACTTTTGATTGGCAGTAGGTCATTAGAGGCCCGCAAAAAAATAGGAATGCCAAGAAAATTTTGATCGATTTTTTCATGGTCAATAGTACGGATATTTATCCCAAATGTTTGTATTAGGGTTAATAAGCCGAGGATCATTCGTTCGCTTCATCCAAGCTTCCAACTCTATTTTCAATTTATTTTTTTGTTTCTCAAATCGTTTTTCATTGACCAAATTATGCAATTGGCTCGGGTCCTTTTTCAAATCATACAATTCTTCGGAACCTCTTTTTTTCAACGTTCGGTCAAAAAAGAAGGCATAATTGGCGCTATCTGACATGATTAATTGTTTGGATGGGGAATCATCGATGTCGCCATAAGGGCCCACGGCGACCCATTTTTGTGGATCACCGGCCGGAAAACGATTGGGTTCAAAATTGCGCAGGTATAAAAACTCCTTCGTTCTGATGCCTCGAACTGGATAGCCCAAATTACCTTTTCTTACATTGGCATGCCTTTCTCTTTCTACAAAAACAGCATTTCTATGGGCTATTGGCCGACCATTGATCAAATTGATCAGACTCTTTGAAGGAAGATCAGCGGGTTTTTCGATGCCCATGACGTCCAACATGGTAGGGGCTAAATCAATTAAACTCACTAATTCACTTGAACGCGCCGACTTGATTTTGCCTTTCCAATACATGATGAGAGGTATATTGGTCCCTGAATCATAGCAGGTAGCTTTTGCCCTGGGGAAAGGCATTCCGTTATCACTTGTGATGACAATGAGCGTATTTTCTAATTCGCCTTTTGATTCAAGCGTGGCGATGAGTTTGCCCACATTGCTATCAAATCGTTCTACTTCAAAATAGTAATCTAAGATGTCTTTTCTGACTACATCGGTGTCGGGCAAGAACCCTGGTACTTTTACTTTTTGGGGATCCAGGCCGGCTTGTTCACCGGTACCTTTGACATAATCACGGTGGGGATCGATGGATCCAAACCAAAAAAAGAAAGGTTTATCTTTTGGTTTTGCTCCTAAAAATTCTTCAAAATTTTTGAAATTTTTCCCTGCCGGATTGTCTTGGTATCCACCTATTTTAAAATTTCCTGGGCCCCAGCCTTTTTGTTCACTGCCCACAAACCCACCTGATGCTTGAATGAGGCTGACAAAATTTGGGATACTTACGGGAAGACTTCCCCATAAATTTCCTCCTTCCGCGATTTGGTGAGGATGCTTCCCTGTTAAAATACTGGCTCTGGAAGGACTGCATGAGGCAGCCGAACAAAACGCCTGGTCAAAAATCAAACCGTTTTTTCCTAAGCGGTCGATATTAGGTGTCCTAACAACTTGATCGCCAAAGATTCCAGCATGCTTCGACCAATCATCGGCAACGATAAAAAGTATGTTGGGTTTTTTAGTGGAATTTTGTCCCCAAACCATGAACGCTGCTAAGGTGAATAAAAATAGAAAGAGTGATTTTTTGATCATCGGTTAATGGGTCTTTTTGAGGTTTTATTTAATCTTTTA
Source organism: Cytophagaceae bacterium (assembly GCA_947460975.1). Lineage (GTDB taxonomy): Bacteria > Bacteroidota > Bacteroidia > Cytophagales > Spirosomataceae > Aquirufa. The sequence goes on along the minus strand of CANHGO010000001.1, from coordinate 236,868 downwards.
TTTACCTTTTTCACTTTAGCTTTACCCACTTTACTAACTTTTAAAAAGTTAGTAAAGTGGGTAAAGCTGCAGGTTAATTCGATTCTGTAGAATTAGATTATCAGCTTGTTGATAATGATTAGCAATCGTGTTTTATCGTTAGCGAAAACAGTTGATTTTTTAGACTGGAATTTATCTTTCAGTTTTTTGTGATCTCCAATTATCCTTTTCTGAATTCATGCGCAGTCTGAATGGCGGCCCTTAAATTTTCGATGGGTGTGGTATTGCTAACGGTGCAATTGGCACTTAAAATCACTCGATTAGGGGCATTTTTCAACACGTTCAACGTAGCTTTTTTAACTTGGTCCACGGTTCCCGTTGAGATAACACCATGCCGATCCAATCCACCCATGACAGGTCTATCAAAGATTTCAGAGGCTTTTTGTAAGGTTAAAACTTTTCCATCCGCTTGCAGCGGGATGTTGACTATTTGTCCGGGATAATCTTGGAATCGAGGGGTAAATCCCTCATATTCACCATCGTAATCACATATATGAAGGATGTTGTAGGGAACTAATTGGGACACTTCTTTGTAAAGAAGCATATCAAAACTCTTAATCGCCCGATTGAATAATTGGTAGTCGGCCACGCGATTTGTCTCACCCCCTTGTGCACAGGTATAAAATCCATCTACGCCTAATTTAGCAGCGGCTTGAACGAAATTTAAAATGGAAAGAGTCACGTTTTCCATGCCGCGACATACCGCCTCTGGATCCTCTTTGACGTGTTTAACAAGCAACTCCCAGGGCACAGCTTGTTTGGCCATTTGGTATGGCGAGTAAAGTGTTTGTATAATCATAGCCTCAGATTTCGCCTCTTTAACTAGATTTTTAATGATATACAGGATAGGCTCAAAAAACGACTCTGGCATAATCGGCTGCTTATACCAATCTTTCGCAGTCTTTATTTGTTCATTGAGCGGAAGACTCATTCCGTCAAACTGAATTTTCACAAAGTCCATTTGAGTCGCCTTGAAATAATTCATATGAGCTTTAACCGCTTCGTCTCCTTTTTTATTAAAATGCATGAAAAATCCTGCGGGTATATAATCTGATTTGGATCCTTTTTGCAATACGTCTTCCATTAAATCCCTTTTGGATTTTGCCTTCGCATTCAATGGTTTTTTTAATGGGGAGGTTTGTGTTTGATTTCTTTCTTTCGCAGCACCCATTAGTCCTATTGTGCCTAATGAGCTGGATTTTAAGAAATTTCTTCTAGAGGAATTTTTCATAGTTTAGTGTTTTAAATAGCGTTTTTTTTCATGTTAAATTTTCAATTTTCAAATTAGCTTTACCCACTTTACTAAATTTCAAAAGTCCGTAATTTAGTAAAGCTGCAGGTTATTCGATTCTATGATAATTAGATTATCAGCTTATGGATAATATATTAAACTCAGATCATTTTTTAATCATGTTTTTTTTATTGAAATTTATTCATTGAAAAACAAAAATTACAAATAATGTACGATTATATTATTGTCGGCTCAGGTTTTTTTGGTTCCGTTTGTGCGAGAGAATTAACAGATAAAGGTTTTAAATGCCTTGTTTTGGAGAAGAGGAGTCATATTGGCGGAAATTGCCATACTGAAAAAATTGACGGCATTAATATGCACACCTATGGACCGCACATTTTTCATACGTCCAATGAGCGTGTTTGGAAGTGGATCAACCAATTTGCTACGTTTAATCATTTTACCAATCGGCCTATAGCGAATTACAAGGGCGAATTATTTGCCTTGCCTTTTAATATGTGGACTTTCAACCAACTATGGGGAGTGACCCATCCACATGAAGCGAAGGCGATTATTGGCGAGCAGTCTAAGGAAATAGGGGAGCCGCAAAACCTGGAGGAGCAGGCGATTAAACTTGTGGGCAGGGATGTATACGAAAAACTGATCAAAGGGTATACTTCCAAACAGTGGATGAAACCTCCCAATGAATTGCCCAAAGAGATTATAAAACGACTTCCTGTTCGATTTACATACGATACGAATTATTTTAACGATCCATACCAAGGTATTCCCATCGGTGGTTATACTCAGATATTTGATCAGCTGCTTAAAGGGATAGAGGTCCAATTAGAAACGGATTACCTGGCGGATAAGTTGGCCTGGGATGCCAAAGCCCAACACATTATATTTACCGGCCCCATTGACGCGTATTATGATTATCAATTTGGTCCTTTGGAATACAAAACCACTCGTTTTGAGCATAAAAAATTAACCGATACGGATAATTATCAAGGCGTTCCCGTGATGAATTACACGGATGCTGAGGTTCCATATACACGCATCATTGAGTACAAACACTTTGAGTTTGGCCAAACCGATACGACTTGCATCACGTATGAATATCCTGAACCGTATGTGGCCAAAGTGACTGAGCCCTATTATCCGGTGAATGACCAAGCAAATAATACTATTTTTGGTCATTATAAGGCTTTGGCGGATGCGGAGACTCATGTTTATTTTGGGGGTCGATTGGCCGAATATAAATATTACGACATGCATCAAATCATTGAACGGGCGTTCGATCTATTGGATGAATTGAATTCGTCTAGATTATAGGGATTCTTTTTCTAATTTTTGTTTTCAGATGGATATTCTATTTTTTTTGGTAAATTCAAAAAAAAATAAACCTAAACCTATGAAAAGTATTTCTTCCCTGAGGTCGATCTTCGCCCTTTTATTTATTGCCTTTTTAGCATCAAGCTCTTTTGTCGGGTTTGCAAATCCTCCGAAAAATGCAAAGGCTAAAATCATTAAGACCTTGATCGTCGACGGTCAAAATAACCATGACCAATGGGCCAAGGTAACATATATGATGAAGCGTTATTTGGAGGAAACAGGAAAGTTTTCAGTGGATGTCCAAAGAACAAAATATACCTGGAATGGAAAGGGTTTTGTTGATCAATACAAGATTCCTGGGCTTGCGGCGACGGTCGATTTACCTAAGTCGAAGATGGACTCCAGTTTTCATCCCAACTTCGCAGCGTACGATGTCGTGATTTGTAATTTTGGTTGGAATGCAGCGCCTTGGCCAAAAGAAACCCAAGAGGATTTAGATAAATTCATAAAAAAAGGTGGTGGTTTGGTGATCATTCACGCGGCGGATAATTCATTTCCGGAGTGGCCTGCGTATAATCAAATGATTGGAATTGGGGGTTGGGGAAATCGTACTGAAAAAGATGGTCCCTATGTGTATTATGACCTAAATAACCAATTGGTCCGCGACATGGCTCCTGGTCGGGCGGGTTCACATGGGCCACAAAAAGATTATCAAATTACGATTCGTAATGCAAATCATCCGATTACCAAAGGGATGCCTTTGACTTGGATGCACGCTCAAGATGAGATGTATGATCGATTAAGAGGCCCGGCAGAAAATATGGAGGTGTTGGGAACGTCATTTTCATCCATTGAAAATAAGGGATCAGGCCGACATGAACCCATGTTATTAACGATTAATTATGGCAAAGGAAGAATTTTTCATACACCTATGGGCCATGCGGATTATTCAGTGAGCTGCGTCGGATTTATTACCAGCATTTTACGTGGAACACAATGGGCAGCTACAGGTAAGGTAGATATCCCCATTCCTGCTGATTTTCCAAAACCGGATGTGGTTAGCAAGCGTGAATTTAAGGATTAAGCACAAAAAAAAATGAACATATGAGTACTCGTCGGGATTTTATACAAAAACTTTCATTGCCATTAATGGCCATGCCTTTTGCTGCTTCTGCAGCGAATGAACTTGAAAAATCGGGTTTTACGGCCCCTAAAATCACTCCCTCAACGGTGGCCGATGGACCTGTTTTACGGGTAGCATTGATGGGTTTGGGAGGATATTGCAATATGGTTGCCAAAGCGATTCAGGCATGTCCTCGAGTGAAAATTACGGCTTTAGTGAGTGGAACGCCGGCTAAATTGGCCTCCTGGGGAGAGAAATATCAAGTCCCGGAGTCGAGTCGGTATAATTACTCCACTGTCGATCAAATCAAAGACAACATGGAAGTGGATGCCGTGTATATCATCACACCCAATGCTTTGCATAAAGATAATGCGATTCAGATTGCTCGCGCAGGCAAGCACGTGATTGTGGAGAAGCCAATGGCTTTGAACGCCAAGGAGGGAAAAGAAATGATCGATTATTGCAAGAAGGCCGGGGTACATTTATTGGTCGGGTATCGTATGCACTTTGAACCAAAGACTTTGGAAGTGGTACGCATGCGTCGTGAGGGAGAATTTGGGAAGATTTTATTTTTCCAAGGGCTTTCTGGTTTTGTGATTGGCGATCCTAAACAATGGAGATTAAATAAGGCCTTGGCCGGGGGTGGTTCCATGATGGATATTGGAATTTACTCGATCAATGGCGCGCGCTATATGGTAGGTGAGGAGCCTATTTGGGTGACGGCACAAGAAACGAAGACAGATTTTGTGAAATTTAAGGAGGGGGTTGATGAGACGATTCAGTTCCAAATGGGTTTCCCTAGCGGTGCGGTCGCCTCTTGTTTATCGACCTATGCCTTAAATAATTTGGATCGGTTTTTTATGGATGGGACGAAGGGATTTGCGGAGTTGAAACCCGCTACGGGATATGGTCCAATCATGGCGAGAACGAACAAAGGCGAGATTGAGTTTCCACATGTGACGCATCAAACGGTTCAAATGGATGAAATGGCTAAGATTTTATTGGATGGCAAGCAGCCGATCATTCCAATGGATGGGGAAGAAGGTTTGAGGGATTTACGTATTGTGGATGCGATTTACGAGGCTGTTCGTACGGGCAAAAAGGTGAAGGTTTAGAAAGGTTTTACTCAAACCTGATTTTGACTCTGTTGCCTTCTAATTTGATAAATTATAAGCATAAGTAGGTGGCCAAAGGATTACTTTTTTATGGAAATACATACTTTTTCTTATCCTAATAAAAAACAATAGACGTAATCGCTTGCGTCTATTGTTCCTCAATCATGGGGTAATAAATTCCCTAAAGGATGTTTACACCTTATAATATTGCTCCCATCCTTTCCTTGGAGGTGCGCCCACTAGCAATTGGTTGGCCAATTTATTGTTCGTGATCTGCTTGGTATTTCGGTCAAACAATAATTTGGTATTTAATTTTTGTGCCATCACACCCAAAGTAAATACTTGGCTTAAAGGACCCGCAATCGCAAAGGGCGATCTTGTTTTCTCCAATCCCATACAGGCCTTCAGGTAGTTGGCATAGTGATTCGACGGACTCACTGGTACCACAGGTAATTTATTCGCCATGTCCTTCGCTTTATCCTCCGGAATGATCGACAAGGTACTTCCATGGGATCCGCCTTTGAAGGTTAATTCTTTCGAGTAAATAATCTTGCCTGGATTCAGTTTAGCCGGTTGGATCTTTCCGTTGCTTGCCGGTGGAATGTTCGGGTCTAATGCAGAAACGCCATATCCCTCAGGTACTTGAGGTAGGTTGTTGATGCCATCATACCAAGTAAGATCCAGGGCGGGCATGTTGCCACGCGAAGGAAACTTAAATAATAAAGTCGTCGATAATGGATAAAAGAATGGATTATGTCCATCCGCTCTAAGCATATTGATTTCCGTAGGCAATCCCAAATTCAAAAATTCATGCGCCGTATCCATGATATGGGCACCCCAGTCACCCAGCGCACCTAATCCATAATCGAACCAACAACGCCATTGGCCGTTGACAAAGTCTTTCTGATATTCATGTGGCTGCACGACTCCTTGCCAGATATCCCAATCCAAGGTGCTTGGAACAGCTTCCCCAGCAGGGAATTTCTTAATGTTGGTATCCCAGCCATGCCACCTGCGCGCTGAGTTCATGTGCGCCGTCATGGACGTTACATCCTTGATAATGCCCGCCTCTTGCCATGCTTTGAACTGAAAATAATTGGCCTCTGAATGGCCTTGATTTCCCATCTGGGTGACCAAATGACTATGTTTTTTGGCGGCCGCCATCATTAATTCTACTTCATTAAATGTCCTGGCCATCGGTTTTTCCACATACACGTGTTTGCCTAAGGCCAAAGCCATCATGGTGATAGGGAAGTGTGAATGATCAGGAACGCCTATGGCTACCGCTTCTATTTGGCTTCCCATTTTGTCAAACATCTTTCTGAAATCTTGAAAACGCGGTACATCCGGGAATTTTTCTAAGACAGCCCTCGTTTGAGGAGCTCCCATATCTACATCGCAGAAGGCCACAAAATTAGCTAATCCGGTTTTGGCGAAGGACATCACATCAGATCCTCCTTGGTTTCCAATACCGATACAAGCTAAATTTACTTTGTCTTTAGCCGGTAAATTAGCCGGTCCCGGTAAATAATGGTTGGTCGATGAAGTCCAAATAGAAGGAAATGCAGAAGCGGCTGTCAATAAGGTCGATTTTTTCAAAAAAGACCGACGCGATTTTTCGTTTGATTTCATAGTTTATGTTTAAGCCTTCAAATTAATTAATATTTAATAAAATTCAATAAACTGAAGATTTTAGGGATAAGAATTTGTGATTTTTTTTGGATATTGCCCACCAAATTTTGAACAAATCATTTTATGTCGACGACCCACAACGAAGCGCCAGCCATGGCAAAACCCTCCATTGCCTTAATCCATCATGTATTTTTCTGGTTGAACAACCCAGATTCGGAGGCAGACAAAAATGCATTAATTGCCGGTTTAAATACCTTAAGAGCGATCCCTACGATTCAAAGAATGCATGTGGGTATTTTAGCTTCCACCGAAAAGCGTGATGTGGTGGATACTTCTTGGGACGTATCTGAAATTATGTTTTTTAACGACGCGGCGGGCCAAAAAGTCTACCAGGATCATCCTATTCACATGGAGTTTGTAAAAAACTGCGCACACCTTTGGAAAAAGGTATTAGTGTATGATGCGCAGGATGTGTAAGCTTTTATTGTTTATCTAAGTATCCTATTTCAAAAATTGGCATTTTTTGAGAAGGGTAAATCATTTTGATTGGCCTACCTAATTTGTAATAGGAATTCAATTTTTTATTAAATGATTGTTTGTTTCGGGTATCCACATAATCAATATTCATGACATTGATAATTGGGATTTTTAATGAGTCCGACAAATCCAATAGTCTAGTCATTTGAATGGTGTCTAAAGGGCTTACCCATGTCACAATATCATCATTTTGATCATCGATGGATCTAATATAATAAAAGCTCCAAGAGTCGAAATTTACAATAGCCTTCTTTTTTTCAGAGGAGCCGGTATGTTTTTGGATTGTCGAATAGTCAACACTGATCCAATAAAACCAATCACTAATTTTGTAGTTAATGCCAACCATAAGAAGCGCAAAAACGAAGTAAATTTTCAAATAGATGCTGGTATAAAATTTATATGTGTTGTCGAATAAAAGGCCAAAAATGGGAATCCAAACGAAGATAAAATGGTGCCCCCATTTGACTCTGCCTAATATTAGGAAGGTAGCCAACATCATGGCAATCGTTAAGCCATAAAGGCTAGCTTTATAGAAATCGTTGGAATTTGGGTTATTTTTCCAACGTATAAATGCAGAACCTAACTTGCTGAAGTTTCTGATATCTTATTTTACGCTATATTTTGCAAATTAATATGTAATAAATTACGTATTTATAATTTATAATAATAGTATTATTTTAATAAATGGGGTTTCCTAGGAGATTGTTTGAGCCAAATTTTTATGAGGGAACTCAAGAATTTGAGTTTGTAGTTTAACGCAAATTATATTCGTACTAACATGTGTGCTAGCTTTATGAGTTTGTCAAGTAAAAGATTAGTGAATTAAATCTTTGACAGGATAATTTCGAGTTTTTGAATTTCCAAGGGGCCATCGTATTTCGCAATAGATTTCCGCATGGTTGATGGATCAAATTGATTACGGTTTTCGATTAAAGTCCGAACCTCATTTGCTAGAACTTCAGGTCTTGAATCAAAACAGATTTTCCCATTTTGATCATTGACGATCAAAGCGGATCCGCCAGAATCTGTCGCAAGAACAGGCACACCGCAATAAATGGCTTCCATCATCACTAAGCCCATACTCTCTTCTCTGGAGCAAGATAAAAACAAATCTGCGGAAACAATTTCATGAATATATTTTTCTTGACTAATATTAGTTTTTATTTCAATGGCAGGATTTTCAATTAAATCAATATTTCTTCTTAAAACTTCTGAATATCCCGTTTTTGACCATTTTCCAATCCAAACAAATTCATAAGTAGCCGGGTCAAAGTGCTTACTTATTTCAACAAATATTTCCACACCTTTTACCTGGCAAATCGTACCTGAGCCAATAATTTTTATTTTGTTTTTTGAGGGTGGGGTAAAATTAATTAAACATGAATCAATATAATTTTTATCGATGCATGAAGTTATCGTTGTACAAGGTTTTTGGGTGAAGGATTTTAATTGATTGTAAATAATATCAGAACATGCAATATAATGGTCTACCTTATTTAAAATAATTTCAGTATCGGCTAAGCTCAGGTGCCCTATTCCAAAAAGATTTTCATGAATATGTAAAAATTTGTAAGCGCTAAAATGATTGCTATATTTTAGTACTCCTGCGTTGGTAATCGTATTAATATACCAAATGTCACTTTTAAACTCGTTCTCAATCTTTTTTAGTCGATTTAGCATGACATCTTCTCCCAGATGAAATCTGATTTTATCAAAAAGAGTAAAGGTGTTTTCTAGGTAAAATAAATTAACATCTTCAGGTAGATTAGGAACTAATTCACCTCCTTGTTGCATCAAAACAATCCCTATGTCAAATTTCGAACGGTCTAAACTTTCAACGATGTTGAATAAAATTATTTCCGCTCCAGTCCTATTGAGGTCTTTGGTAAAGAATAAAATTCTCTTTTTTGTAGACATTTTTTAATTTGAAACGGATTTTGCCAACGAGTTCACTAAAAGAATTTTTCTTTGTTGGGCAATTAAATCATGTAGCCTCAGAAGGAATCGAACCTTCATCTTAGGTACCGGAAACCTACATTCTATCCATTGAACTATGAAGCCGAGGCGGTAAAATTACGAATACTTCTCCAAAGTTTTGATCAGTACTCCAAAATCTTTTGGGTAGGGTGCTTCTACGGTCATCGGGCTTCCATCCATCAACTTGAAACTCAAACTAAATGCATGTAAGGCCACTCGGCGCATGATGGGCAATTCCTCCGAGTCTTTTTTTAAATGATAATTTCGTTTTAAGTCCGATACATAAACATCAGGTCCGCCATACATTTCATCAGCCACAATAGGAGCTTTTAAACAGGTTAAATGAATCCTGATTTGATGCATGCGGCCAGTGATGGGCATGCATTCGACTAAAGTGAATCCTTTGTAGACCTTTAACGTTTGAAACCAAGTTTCTGCATCTTTTCCTTTGTGGCGGTCAATAATCACCTTGCCATCTTTTAAAGGGAGGATAGGGAGATTGACCAACATTCCATCCCAGTTGTGCATTCCTTCCACTACGGCGTGGTATCTTTTCGCGGTTTCCCGATGCTCAAATTGCATGGAAATATGGCGGTAGGCCTCCGGGTTTTTGGCAATGATTAAAGCGCCTGTGGTTTCCTTATCTAATCGATGGCCAACCTGCGCATCTGAGCTATATTCTTTGGCCATGCGTAAAATAGCAGGGGCAAAAACATCCTTCCGTTCGTCTAAGGTCGCAATCCCCGATGGCTTATTGATGACAATAAAATCCTCATTTTCAAACAGAATATAATCCTCAATTTTTTGCTTCATACATGTATTAAAATGGCAATGAAATTTTCCCCATCGTTACCCATGGAGAATCCCCAAGCCGGCGTACCTTCGTAGCCCCAGCATCCATGATGGTTTCATTCGCCAACAAAGCAAATAAAACAGCCTCTTTGGCATCTGTCGGTATGCCGATTTCCGAGCTAAATCCCATTTTTATCTCAGGTAATAATTCCGAAATTCTTTGCATCAGCAGCGGGTTCTGACTTCCCCCTCCACTCACATAAAGATTGGCTTGAGTTACAGGGACATATTTTTTAATCGCCAAAGCCATGGATTGCGCACTAAATTCAGTCAACGTTCTGATTAAATCCGTGGGGGTTAACGTATATTGGTTCGCTTGAATCAATTGCTCGACTTTTTCCAAATTGAAATATTCTGGCCCTGTACTTTTGGGGAAATCTTCTTTAAAAAAATCTAAGTTCATTAATGCTTGTAACAGGCCGGTATGCAATACCCCCTGCATTCCTAAACGGGCATCTTTGTCGAAGAAAAAACCCGGAAAATGGGTGCGTACACAGGCGTCAATCAAGGTGTTTCCGGGGCCAGTATCCGTCACAAGTATTAAATTAGGATCCTGATTCGCCGGCAGAAAAGTAAAATTTCCAATCCCACCGATATTCAATAGGATGCGATTTTCGCCTTTTTTTGAAAACAAAAAGTAATCACCATACATCGCTAATGGAGCACCTTCTCCACCAGCGGCAACATGCTTTTGCCTAAAATCTGAAAGGGTGATGATGCCCGTTTTTAAAGCTATATGATCTCCATCGCCGATCTGCAAAGTAGAATTTGGCTGATTTCCATGGCGCATCGGTCGGTGCATCACCGTCTGTCCATGCGAAGCGATCAGATCAATTTCTCCTGGTTTTATTCCCCAAGATTGTAACGCGTTTAAAATGAGTTCCGCATGTTTAATTCCAATTTCAGCATTGAGCGTACTGAGACTAGGAAAATGTATTTGTTCTTTCGAAAATACAGCTTGTATGCTCTCCTTGAATTCAGAAGAATAGGGCAGCGAAACAAACTGTTTTAATTGAAATTTTGTATTTAATCCCGTTCCTTCAAATTCACATAAGGCAAGATCTAAGCCATCCAAAGATGTACCCGACATCAACCCTAAAATTTGCTTTTTAGGTTTTTTTGCAATCCTATACAAGGTTTCAATTCCCGGATTCATTCAGTTTAATTTTTTATTTCAGCATCTTCAGAATGTAACCTAGCTGTCAGCTTTCCTAGCTTAAGCTAGACCCATAAGGAGCGTGGCAAAGCTACAAAAAATTAACCTTTTGATATACCTAAAATATTCAGTCTCTTGATAATTTTATACCCAATCTCCCATCTGAATTTTGTATATTTGCCCCTCAACAAATGAATGATTCCGATGGCTTTTGATGTAATTATTGTAGGTGGAGGTATTGTAGGTTTAGCGACTGCGCATAGATTATTAGAATCTAAGCCTGATTTAAAAATCGCTCTTTTCGAAAAAGAAAATATGGTGTCTATGCACCAAACGGGTAACAATTCGGGTGTAATACACTCGGGTTTGTATTATAAACCCGGTTCTTTGAAGGCCAAAAACTGTATCGAGGGATATCACCAACTGATTGAATATTGCCAAAAAGAAGATATACCTTTTGAGTTGACAGGTAAGATTGTTGTCGCAAGTTTTGAACATGAGCGTGGTGCATTGGAGAATTTATATCAAAGGGGAATACAAAATGGTTTGGGGGGATTAAAGAAATTAAGTTTGAGTGAAATGAGGGAGCATGAACCTCATGTGACAGGTTTGGAGGGAATGTTTGTACCTCAAACAGGAATTGTTGATTATCGAGTGATGGCGGTCAAATTAGCCAATGGAATACAAATTAAAGGCTGTGAATTGCATTTGGCCGAGCAGGTTATCAATATAACTAAGGGCATAACCTATTCTATTGTAGAAACAAATAAGTCGACCTACGAAGCAAAATTAATCATTAATTGCGCCGGACTTTATTCTGATAAAGTGGCCCAATGGACGCAGAAGGAGCCTTTGGATGTTCGGATTGTACCTTTTAGAGGGGAGTATTTTAAGTTGAAGGCCGACAAAGAATACCTGGTTAAAAACTTAATTTATCCTGTTCCGGATCCTAATTTCCCATTCTTAGGGGTTCACTTTACTCGCATGATGAAAGGTGGCGTGGAGGCTGGACCTAATGCGGTTTTGGCATTTAAAAAAGAAGGATATAAAAAGTTAGGCATCGATTTTAAGGAGCTTTGGGATACATTAACATGGCCTGGTTTTCAAAAGGTGGCGACTAAATACTGGGAAATGGGCTTAGGCGAAATGTATCGTAGTTTTTCAAAAGAAGCATTTACAAAGGCACTCCAAGTATTAATTCCAGAGATTAAAATAACCGATTTAGTGGAAGGTGGAGCGGGTGTGCGTGCTCAGGCATGTGACCGAAATGGTGGTTTATTGGACGATTTCTCCATTGTGGAAGATCCGAAAGTGATCAATATTTTAAATGCACCAAGCCCCGCGGCGACTTCTTCGTTGTCCATTGGCAAAACGGTAGCCGAGATGGCATTGACCAGGTTTTAATTGACGGGAATAGACACGAGGTATCGTGTCTCTATGATTTTCAGATACGAGGTTTCGTGTCTCTACATTTTCGGAAACAAGGTATCGCGTTTCTATATTTTTTAGACACGAGGTATCGTGTCTCTACATTTTTTTGATGCGAGTGATCGCGTCTCCGCAAAATATGAAATTATTATTTACCTATTTACAGCATTACCGTTGGCGCGTCATGGCGGCACTCGGACTTGCGGCTACCAATCAGATTTTCTCTTTGATGGATCCTTATATTTTCAGGAGAATCATTGACGATGTAGCGGCTGTATATCGTTCGGATACGCATACCACGGACCAATTTATTGCGGCAATTTGGCCATTGGCCCTGGCATCCGTGGGGGTGGCTTTTGTCAGTCGGGTAGCTAAAAATTTCCAAGATTACATGATTAATACCGTGACTCAAAAGGTAGGAGCTAATCTGTACTCGGATGGAATTAGGCATTCACTTGAGCTACCTTATGAGACTTTTGAAGACCAACGATCAGGTGAAACTTTGGGTAAGCTTCAAAAAGTACGTACAGACGTAGAAAAATTGATTACCCTGGGAATTAACATTTTATTCCAGTCGGTGATTGCTTTGGTTTTTATTTCGGTCTATGCATTCTCGGTGCATTGGATGGTGATGCCTTTGTTTTTAGTGACCGGTCCATTGATCGGTTATGTGTCTTCGGTTTTAAGTAAAAAAATCAAAGTCATCCAGATTCAAATTGTTAAAGAGTCGACGGGTTTGGCGGGTTCTACCACCGAGTCGTTGAGAAATATTGAGTTGGTGAAGTCATTAGGTTTGGCTGAGCAGGAGATAAGCCAATTGAATGCTACGACGGATAAGATTTTAAAATTGGAATTAAAAAAGGTGCGCTATGTTCGTTCGATGGCATTTGTTCAAGGGACATGTGTCAATTTGCTACGGATGTTGATGGTGGTCGTGTTGATTTATTTGATTTATCAAGGTAAGATTACCATAGGCCAATTTTATTCCTTAAATATTTATTCTTTCTTCCTTTTTAATCCTTTGCAAGAAATTGGGAATGTGGTGAATACCTATCGAGAAGCTGAGGTTTCTTTGCAGAATTTTGAACAAATTTTAAATATCCCAACCGAGCGTAAGCCTGAAAATCCAATTTTGATCAAGCAGATAGACCGATTAGCTTTTGATAAAGTTTCGTTCCAACATCAATCTGCGACGACTTCAGCTTTGAATGAGATTAGTTTTGATGTGAAGGGTGGCGAAACGATTGCTTTTGTCGGGCCATCTGGCGCCGGCAAATCTACTTTGGTTAAATTATTAGTGGGTTTATATCGTCCCAAACAAGGCCAAGTTTTCTATAATGGAGAATCTGGCGATGCAATTGATTTCGATCAATTAAGAAAAAAGATCGGGTTTGTGACACAGGATACCCAACTATTCTCAGGGTCTATTCGGGAAAATTTATTGTTTGTAAATCCAGATGCGACCGACGAACAATGTATGTTGGTGCTGGATAAGGCCGCATGCCAAAGCTTGCTCGCTAGGGCCGATAAAGGTCTAGATACGATGATTGGCGAGGGAGGTGTAAAAGTTTCTGGAGGTGAAAAACAACGTTTAAGTATCGCCAGGGCATTATTAAGGGAGCCTAATTTATTGGTGTTCGACGAAGCCACTTCCTCATTAGATTCGTTGACCGAAGAGGAAATTTCAGAAACAATTCGTTCCGTATCTCAGGCCTCTGCGCATTTAACGATTTTAATTGCCCACCGTTTGTCAACGATCATGCACGCGACTCGGATTTATGTGTTGGAAAAAGGTCGGATCGTAGAGCAGGGCAATCATGAAAGTTTGCTCGAGGTAAAGGGTTTGTATTATGCCATGTGGCGCCAACAAGTAGGAGAGAATAAACCTGCCGTTGTTTAAGGATTTTATGCTAATTAATTCTGTTGTTCGTTAAATAGCCATAGTTTATTTGGTAAAATTTAGGGAAGAACAAATTGCTTTACCTATATTTGTAGTTTGAAAAAATTCGATCAATTGCCTTATGTCATTAAATAAATTCTCCAGAACACTTACACAAGAAATTACGAATCCAGCTGCAAAGGCAATGCTTTATGGCATTGGCTTGACTCCTGAAGACATGAATAAAGCGCAAATAGGTATTGCAAGCACTGGTTACGAAGGTAATCCTTGTAATATGCATTTGAATGGTCTTTCAGTTCATGTGAAGAAAGGTATTCAAGAAAATGGGATGGTCGGACTTATTTTTCATACCATTGGCGTTTCGGATGGTATGACGAATGGCAATGATGGAATGAGTTATTCACTTCCCTCGAGAGATATTATTGCTGATTCCATTGAAAATGTAGTGGGCGCGCAATGGTACGATGGCGTTATTGCCGTGGTGGGTTGTGATAAAAATATGCCGGGAGCTATGATGGCTTTGGCTAGATTGAACCGCCCGGGGATGTTGGTTTACGGAGGAACAATTCGTTCTGGAATGTACAAAGGAGAAAAATTAGATATTGTCTCGGCTTTTGAGGCTTTAGGAAAGAAATATGCAGGAACGATTTCGGATGAGGATTATGAGGGGGTGATTCGAAATTCAATTCCAGGTGCGGGAGCTTGCGGAGGAATGTATACAGCTAATACTATGGCATCTTCTATGGAAGCAATGGGTTTAGTATTGCCAAATTCTTCTTCCTATCCTGCCACACATGAAGGGAAAAAAGAAGAGTGTTTAGCGATCGGCGCGGCGATGAAAGTATTATTGGAAAAAAATATTTGTCCTAGAGATATCATGAGCCGACATGCATTTGAAAATGCGATGACGGTGGTGATGGCCTTAGGAGGTTCAACCAATGCGGTTTTGCATTATTTGGCTATTGCACATTCAGCGGGAGTATCATTTACGATGAAGGATATTCAAGATATTTCAGATCGCACGCCGCTGATTGCTGATTTAAAACCTTCTGGAAAATATTACATGGAGGATGTCTTGGCGATCGGTGGAATGCCTGCCATTTTAAAATATCTATGGCAAAAAGGATTTTTACATGGGGAGTGTTTGACCGTAACAGGAAAAACGATGGCTGAAAATTTAGCGGAAGCTCCCGATTTGAATTTTGACACACAGAAAATTATATATCCTATTGAGCAGCCGTTAAAAGCAACGGGTCATATTCAAATATTGTATGGTAATTTAGCCACGGAAGGTGCTGTAGCTAAAATTACAGGAAAAGAGGGAGAGCGTTTTGAGGGTTTAGCCAAAGTATGTGATCGGGAAGAAGAAGTGATGGAGTATTTGTCAAAAGGGGAAATAAAAGCTGGACATGTTGTTGTGATCAGGAATGAGGGACCTAAAGGCGGGCCAGGAATGCCAGAAATGTTAAAGCCCACATCAGCTTTGATGGGTGCAGGTTTGGGCAATAGTGTGGCGATGATTACCGATGGACGTTTTTCAGGAGGTACTCATGGATTTGTGGTAGGTCACGTGACGCCCGAGGCGTTTGATGGAGGTAATATAGGGTTAGTGAAAGACGGAGATAAAATCACAATAGATGCTGTTGAAAATAAAATCATATTACATGTCTCGGATGAGGAGCTAGCTGAAAGACGTAAATTGTGGAAACCGATCGTTTCCCCACATACTTCTGGAGTTTTGCGTAAGTACATTAAAAATGTAGCCTCTGCTAGCTTAGGATGTGTCACTGATTTGTAAAAAATTTCGATTTAGGTTTTTTTCTAAATTTTGAAGACTTAAATTAGCCACTCGATTATATTTTGAAATAAAATTCTGATTAACCATGGGACAAACCCAAACAAAAACTGCTGAATCAAACCAATCGGAACAAAAGAAATTTTTGTCGGGTGCTCAGGCCATCATGCAGTCTTTGGTTGAACAGGGAGTTGATACCATTTTTGGATATCCGGGTGGGGCGATTATGCCAACTTATGATGCCCTTTTTGATTATCAAGATCGATTAAAACACATATTAGTTCGCCACGAACAAGGTGCTGGTCATGCCGCTCAAGGCTATGCCAGAATGTTGAACAAGGCAGGGGTTTGTTTAGTGACTTCAGGTCCTGGGGCTACTAATTTAATTACGCCCATTGCAGATGCGATGTTGGATTCCACGCCTATGGTATGTATTGTGGGCCAAGTAAAAGCAAATTTGTTGGGAACAGATGCATTTCAAGAATGCGATGTAATCGGGATGTCGATGCCAGTGACTAAATGGAATTATCAGGTAGTTGATGCCAACGAGATTCCTGAAATAATAGCTAAAGCATTTTACATCGCGGAAACGGGTCGTCCTGGCCCCGTTTTGATTGACATAACACGTACGGCACAAACTGATTTAATGACGATTCCATATCAGTATAAATTGTGTAAAACGTTAATTTCATATAAACCCCGTGTGGAACCCAAAGCCGAACATGTGGAGGCTGCGGCTAAATTAATTAATTCAGCCAAACGTCCTTATATATTAGCGGGACATGGAATTTTAATTTCGGGTGCGGAAAAAGAATTAAATGAGTTTGTTGATAAAACAGGTATCCCAGTCGCTACGACGCTTTTAGGGATGTCGGCGATGGATGCGGATCATCCACTTTTTGTCGGCTGGCCTGGTATGCATGGAAATTATGGAGCGAATGTTTTGACTAATTCATGTGATTTATTGATTGCCATTGGGATGCGATTTGATGATCGAATCACGGGAGATTTGTCGACCTACGCCAAGCAAGCCAAAGTAATTCATATTGAAATAGACCCAAGCGAGGTGGATAAAAATGTGAAAGCGGATGCACCGGTGGTGGGGGATGCGAAAGCGGCATTACAAGCATTATTGCCTTTAGTTAAAAAGGCAGACCATTCAGCTTGGCGCGCTGAATTTAAAAAATACGATGACGAAGAGTACGATAAGATAACGAAGAAGGATTTGTTCCATGAGGGAAATCAGATCAAGATGGGAGAGGCTGTGGCTTTGTTATCCGATAAAACGAAGGGAGAGGCTGTGGTTGTGACCGATGTAGGTCAGCATCAGATGATTACGAATCGCTATTATCGATTTAAAAAACGAAATTCCATTGTGACCTCAGGAGGTGCTGGAACGATGGGGTTTGCATTGCCGGCGGCATTTGGAGCTAAGGTGGCGGTTCCTCATCGGGAAGTTGTGGCTGTCATTGGGGATGGTGGATTCCAAATGACGTTACAGGAATTGGGTACGATTGCACAAAGTGGGCTTCCCGTGAAGATTATCATTTTAAATAATAATTTCTTGGGAATGGTTCGTCAGTGGCAACAATTGTTTTTTGACAATCGCTATTCTTTTGTCGAATTACAAAACCCAGATTTTATTACGATTGCCAAAGGTTTTGGGATTGAAGGTCATAAAGTAAGTGACCGAAGTTTATTAAGTGAATCTTTAGATACATTGCTGAACTCTCATAAGCCCTATTTATTGGAAATTGTTTGTGAAAAAGAAGAAAATGTATTTCCAATGGTTCCTGCTGGAGGTTGTGTAACGAGTATAAGGCTAGAGTAACATATGTTGACAAATTATACGATTTCTGTTTTTACGACAAATACGGTTGGTTTATTAAACCGAATCACGATTATATTTACGCGTCGACGTATCAATATTGAATGCTTAACTGTTTCTGAGACGGAGCGAAAAGGGGTATCTCGATTTACGATCGTTATTCGCAGTGAAAGCCGAGAGTTTGTTGAAAAGTTAGTTAGGCAAATACGAAAAATTACGGATGTGTTGGCCGTTTTTGGGTATTTGGATGACGAAATAGTTTTTAATGAGATTGCATTATTTAAGATTTCAACACCTTTGGGATGTGAACCTTTGGATGTTAAAACGATCAATTTAGATTGGAATGCTAAAGTGGTTCATTGGGGTTTGGAATATGTGGTGGTCGAAAAAAATGGGACTGAAGAAGAAATCCATGAGTTTTATTCCTATATGAAAAACTGGGAAATTTTGGAATACGTTAAGTCAGGAAGAGTGGCGGTTGGAAAAACAGAGAAAGGCTTAGTGGAGTTTTTACCTGAAGAGGGTAATTGGGAAATTGTATAAAATGAAAGAATAATAAATTAAACAAGAATAAAAATGGCAAAGATTAATTTCGGAGGTGTTGTAGAAGACGTAGTTACTAGAGAAGAGTTTCCATTAGAGAAAGCTAGACAAGTATTATCAGATCAAACCATTGCGGTGATCGGTTATGGGGTACAAGGTCCGGGCCAAGCATTAAACATGAAGGACAATGGCCTTAATGTGATTGTAGGTCAAAGAAAAGGAAAAACCTATGATAAGGCCGTTGCTGATGGCTGGGTTCCAGGCGTATCCTTATTTGAAATTGAAGAGGCATTAGAAAAAGGTACCATTATTTGTTACTTATTATCAGATGCTGCTCAAATTGAATTATGGCCTACCGTGAAGAAATATTTGACGGCTGGTAAGTCGCTTTATTTCTCTCATGGATTTGGAATTACGTACAAAGAAAAAACGGGTATTGTTCCTCCGGCAGATGTGGATGTGTTTTTAGCTGCGCCCAAAGGTTCAGGTACATCGCTTCGTCGCATGTTTGTGGCAGGAAAAGGGTTGAATTCTTCTTTTGCGATTTACCAAGATGCGACAGGAAAAGCACGTGAAAAATGTATCGCCATGGCGATCGGTGTAGGTTCAGGCTATTTGTTTGAAACAGATTTTTACAAAGAAGTAACATCCGATTTAACGGGTGAGCGTGGTACTTTGATGGGTGCTATCCAAGGAATTTTTGCTGCTCAATACGAAGTATTAAGAGCTAATGGCCATTCTCCTTCAGAAGCATTCAATGAAACTGTAGAGGAATTGACACAATCATTGATGCCTTTAGTGGCAGAAAATGGAATGGATTGGATGTATGCCAACTGTTCAACAACGGCTCAAAGGGGTGCTTTGGATTGGTGGAGACCATTCCGTGATGCGACTAAACCCGTTTTTGAAAAATTATATAATTCAGTGAAGACACAAGCGGAGGCTGCTCGTTCAATTGATTTGAATTCACAGCCGGATTATCGCGTTAAGTTAGAAGCGGAATTAACAGAATTGCGTGAATCAGAAATGTGGAGAGCGGGAGCTGCTGTTCGTAGCTTACGCCCTGAAAACAACTAATAATAATCTGATCATTGCATTTTTGTGATTTTCGGGTCATTTTCAAAGGAATTTTAAAGGAGGTGCAACTTGCACCTCCTTTTTTTTGTAAATTTGGGGGCATGGAATTCAACAAACTTAGTACTGTTCCTAGCCTATCAGATATAAAAAATGTGGCCCAATTGTTAGTTGGCGTAGTCAAACGCTCGCCACTAGAGTACTCAGTTCCACTTTCTGATCGCTATGGTGCACAGATTTTTTTAAAACGAGAGGACTTGCAAACCGTAAAGTCCTATAAAATCCGCGGGGCCTATTTCAAAATTTCAAATATTCCGGATGCACTAAGGCCTCAAGGAATTGTGGCAGCTTCTGCTGGCAATCATGCGCAAGGAGTCGCCTTCGCTTGTGCAAAAATGAAAATTCATGGCAACATTTTTATGCCAAAATCTACGCCCATTCAGAAGCTTGAAGCCGTTCGATTTTTTGGTCAAGATTACATTCGAATTAATTTAGTTGGAGAGACTTATGATGAAGCATTTGATGCCTCTCGGAAATATTGCGCAGCCCAAAATGCGATTTACGTTCCCCCTTTTGATGACTTTGATATTATTGCTGGCCAAGCAACGGTCACATTGGAAATTATGGAGCAATTGGGGCAAAAGCTAGATTATATGTTTGTTCCCGTTGGCGGTGGAGGCTTAGCCGCAGGCGCCAGTTTAGTTTTACGTGAGCTTTCACCGGACACTCATTTGGTTGGTTTAGAGCCCACAGGTGCTCCTTCGATGTCTCAAAGTATCCAAGCCCGCGAATTAATACACCTCAATGATATTGATAAATTTGTAGATGGCGCTTCTGTTAAACAGGTCGGCGCTCATAATTTTTCGATATGCCTTGATGGCATCGATCAAATGTTGACCGTCGATAAAAACCATTTATGTCAAACGATGCTCAATTTATATGCCATGAAAGGAATGATTGTCGAGCCTGCCGGTGCTTTAAGCATCGCTGGTTTAGATCTGATTCAGGACCAAATTAAAAATAAAGTGGTCGTATGCATTATTTCCGGAGGAAACTTTGATCCCAAAAGATTTCCCGAAATCACAAAAATTGCTCATTCAATTTCTTGATTTTTTATCATTTTTTTCATAAAATTTTTATTCTACCTGTTTTCGTTAAATAAGAGTATAAATCTTAAATAATAAATATTTTAAATATATTAATCTAAAAATATATATTTATTGGCTTATTTAAGATTTATAATCTAAAATAAGGTATTAGCTAATATTATTTAAAATTGCTTCGTAATATAATTAAAGGTAGTTTTGTGGCTAATTAATTTTGAAAAATATGAGTAACCGCATTCAAATATTTGATACTACTTTACGTGATGGAGAGCAAGTTCCGGGTTGTCAATTAAACCGGGAAGAGAAAGTGGAGGTGGCAAAGGAACTCGAAAAATTGGGTGTTGATATCATTGAAGCAGGATTTCCTATTTCTTCTCCAGGTGACTTTGCCTCGGTTAAAGCTATTTGTGATGCAGTGTCTGAGCCCACCGTTTGTGCTTTATCCCGTGCAAAAAAGGAGGACATTGATGCTGCTGCTGAAGCTTTAAAAACGGCAAAAAGGCCTAGAATTCATACCGGCATCGGTTCTTCCGATGTCCATATCATTCATAAGTTTAATTCAACCCGTGAGAAAATTATCGAACAAGCCATTTGGGCTGTTGATTACGCTAAATCTTTTGTTGAGGATGTCGAGTTTTTTGCCGAAGATGCGGGTCGGGCTGATTTAGAATTTTTGGCAAAACTTACCCATGCGGTGATAAAAGCGGGGGCAACAGTCGTTAATTTACCTGATACCACGGGGTATTTGTTGCCACATCAAACACACCAACGCATTTCATATTTATATGAGCATGTCGACAATATTCATCAAGCAACAATTTCGATGCATAATCACAATGATTTGGGATTAGCTACGGCCAATACCATTGCCGGAATCCAAGCGGGTGCGCGTCAAGTCGAAGTGACGATTAACGGAATCGGGGAACGCGCCGGAAATACGTCATTGGAGGAAGTTGCCATGATCTTAAATGTGCACAAAGATTTAGGATTTACTACAGGTATTAATCCCCAATATTTATATCCAACTAGTTGCTTAGTTTCGAATTTAATGGGGATGCCCGTACAGGCGAACAAGGCGATTGTTGGCGCAAATGCTTTTGCCCATTCATCAGGAATTCACCAAGATGGATTTTTAAAGCATGCTCAGAATTATGAAATCATGAATCCTGAGGACGTAGGAGTGCCTTCTTCAGCTATTTTATTGACCTCGAGATCGGGTAGAGCTGCACTAAGACATCGCTTAAGTTTGTTGGGTTTTGAATTCGAAAAGCCAGAATTAGACAAATTATATACGCGTTTTTTAATCATGGCAGACGAGAAAAAGATGATCCACGACGCCGATTTAAAAGAATTGGTGGGTTAATGCCAACGCGTATTATTTTACAGAGCTAGCTAATTCGATTCCTTCCTTTTCTAAAATCTTCAGGATGCCTAAATTGATTTCCTGCTTGACTAATTGAAATTTAGAGAAGTCTTTACTAGATACAAACATTGTCACGGAAATATCTAATGAATAAGTCCCAAATCCCTCAAAAACAATTTTTGGTGTTTTCTTCTTGCAATGAGCATCTTGTAAAATAAGCGCCTCAATAGCTGCAATGGCCTTTTCGATTTGAGAAGGCTTCGTTTTTAAATCACAGGTTAAATTAAATTTGGCTCTACGAAAATCTCGCTCACTCATGTTCTCCAGTGACTGAGAGGTTAATAGTCGGTTTGGAATCATAATCAAATTTCCATCTGCTCCACGAAGCCGCGTACTTCTGAATCCAATTTTTTCGATATCGCCTGAAATCCCACCTACCTGGATGTTATCGCCGACTACAAAGGGTAAGTCTAAAAATATCGTAAACGAGGCAAATAAATTTTCCAAGGTTTCTCTTGCGGCTAATGCTAAAGCCAAACCCCCTAGGCCCAAACCTGTGATTAATGCGACTACATCCACTTGGAATACCCGACCTAACATCACAAAGCCTGATGCGGTAATGATAAAGACCATGGAAAGGTCATTTAAGAATGGGATAAATTGTTGTTTTGATTTTTGCTCAACTCCTTGCCATTTTTCTTGTGCTACCAAAATGACCACTTTCATCAACCGCACAATCACCCAAGTCACCGTATAAATAATGGCTATTTCAAATGCTTTTTTGACTAGAAATAAAATTCCAAAATCCTGAATGGGCGTGAAATTCCATTGAGAAGGAACTTTTAAATTTTGTGCGGCCAAGTATAAAAAAATCCAAAAGATCAATAATTCAAATGGCTTCCTCAATAACTGAACACAATCTTGAATGGAAATAGACTCTTGCGGTATGAATCGGAAAACAATTTTAGAAAATGAATTAGAGAAAAAACGTTTGAGCGCTATTCCCAAAAGTATTATCCCTAAAAATAAAATTAAATCAAAGGCTGAATTTTCTAATAGGTACCAATTTTCTAGTGCGTCCATCATATGCTTATTCTATTTTGAATTCAAATATAGCCAAATACTTAATCGAATATGAAATAAAATTACGACCTTTGCAGACTAAATTGACTGAAAGAGCGTATAAATACTGTATGATTTATAATCCATTAACATCGAATTGCCTGATAAATAAAATGCATAGAGCGGTTTTTATCGTTGTATCTTTTTGTTTGTTGTTTTTGTGCTCCAATTTAAATGCTCAATCCATTCTAAATTCACCTTTATCCTATATTGGAATGGGGGAATTGTATCCAGCAGAGCCTGCGACCAATTTGATGATGGGTGGAATCGGAGTTTCCAATTCCAACGGGATTTATGCAAATTCAATTAATCCAGCTCTCCTAGCGAGAAATCATTATACGGTTTTTGAAGTAGGAGTGAACACAGAACTTAAAACGTTACAGGATTATCGCCAGAAACAACAAGTTTTTGGAGGTAATTATGAGTCATTGCAATTAACCTTGCCGATCAGCAATCGCTGGACTGCATCCATTGGAATTCGGCCTCATTCCGCAGTGGATTATACCACCAAATCATATCGCAGATTAAATTTATTGGGTGTGGATAGCTTGATTTATGGTTATCAGGGCAAAGGCAGTATTACAAAATTAAGTTTTGCCAATGGCTTTAGAATAGGGAAGGAGTTTTATCTAGGTTTAGAGGCTAATTATCTTTTTGGAACGGTCAACAGAAATGTTTCCACACAAAATATGTCGGACGGTCAATTTTATAAAATCCAATTGGAAAATTTGAATTCATATTCTGATTTTTCATTTAAGGCAGGATTGGCCTATCGCAAATCATTAAAAAATGATATTTTCGTGAATGTGGGGGCTACGATGGATTTGACTTCGGAAATGAGTGCGACCCAACTAAACAGATTCGCTATTATGGATTTGTCTGGCATGAATATGATTAATGCAGACACACTTAGAAATACGTATAATTTCACTCAAAATCTGCCTGTGACTACACGTTTTGGGCTAAGTTTGGAGAAAATTGCTGCTTGGATGGTAGGTATTGACTATTCTCAAACCGATTGGTCAAAAGTGGATAATAATTTAGGAAGATCTACGAAGCAACTTCCTGTTAGTACAAAATGGTCGATTGGCGGAGAATATACACCTGATTTCACATCTGTGTCCAATTATTTTAAGCGCACGACCTATCGGGTAGGTTTTGCTTATGTAAAAACCCCCTACGATTTTTCTTCCAATGGCAACTATGCCATCGACAAAAATTTGAGTTTTGGAATTGCATTTCCATTGAGAAACTTGTCGTATTTCAACCTAGCCTACCAAGTAGGCAAGCGTGGAGTTTTAGCTGACAATGGCATGGAGGAACAATATCATCGCATTACCATCGGCCTAACCTTGAGTGACCTTTGGTTCCAGAAGCAAAAAATCAATTAATTTCCCTCATGCGCAATTCGAGAAACCTCTTTTTGCTGCTCCTGTTTTTTATTCTGGTGGCTTGCCATGAACGTGAAGAAAAAAGCTCCGCTAATTACAAAGGACCTAAATCCCAACTGACAGGTATAGACATGGTTTATTCAGACTCTGCGCGCTCAGTTTTACGCATGGTATCAGAAAAACAAATTACCACAGATGCAGAGGATCGAATTTATCCAAAAGAAATGAAGCTTTGGTTTTATGATAAATTGGGAAATGTTACCTCGCAAATCAGAGGAGACTCAGCTCATTTTTTCCGACAAACCAACTCATACAAATTAATGGGCCATGTCGAAATCTTTAATATTCAGAAAGGGGAAACGTTAAAAACGGAAGAGTTTACTTGGCTACCTGACCAAAAAAGAGTTTTTACCGAGAAATCCGTTTCCATCCATACAAAAAAGGAAATTGTTCATGGCGTGGGCTTAGATGCCGCTCAAGATTTTTCCACGTACTCGTTAAGAAGAGTCACTAATTCCGTTTTGACCGTTGACGGTCTTCCGACTCAGTAGATTTCAATTCAAGCTCTTTTTGTCGAACGCTGAGTACAGAACAACAGTAATTTAGGGACAATTTTTTAACGCATACCGCGCGCTATCCAAACTGAATATCGTTTTATTGGGCGACCATTTCTCCCTCATGTAGGTCATGAGTTCAGCGATATCTAAGGCTTGAAGCTTAGGATTAGCTGGCATATAGGCATTATATGGTTTTCCGTTAACCTGTATTGAATCCTTTTGGCCATGTTTAATAATGCAGGCTAATTCACTCATTTTTACGCGTTGCCATAAATCAGTTCTAGCTAATGGGGGATATAAATCTTTTAATCCCGAACCATCCACTTGATGGCAATTAGCGCAATTTGTTTGATACAAATTCATGCCTTCTACTACGTATTGTTGGCGCGTAATCTCCTCCCTACTTTCGCAGGAAATTCCGATTATCATAAGGCCTAAAATGGCTAATTTGTTGATCATATTTTTTTTCTTTTACTCTTTTAATAACAAGGTCATATCTTCAATTAAATGGTTGACATCCTCCTCTTTAGTCCCATCATAAATCCCACGAACATGCCTGTTTTGATCCACTAAAATGAAGGCTCCGCTGTGAACAAATCCGCCCTCTTCATTGGCATCTTCTTGAGCAGTAACCATGTAGCTTTTTTTCCCTAAACGGTAAATATCTGATTTTTTACCTGTGACTAAATTCCAACGAGGGCTCGTGATGTTCAGTTTTTTAGCGTAGTCCTTCAGCACTCGTACTCCATCATATTCGGGGTCAATCGTGTGCGACAAAATTCTAACCCGATCGTCTTCCGCAAATTTATCATAGATACGAAGCAATTGCGTTTTCATTTTTGGGCAAATGGTAGGGCAGGTGGTAAAGAAGAAATCGGCCACATAGATTTTTCCAGCCATATCTTTTTGGCTTACCCACAGAGAGTCTTGATTTAGGAATTTAAAATCTGGGATTTTGTGATAAAGTGTATCACCCTGCTCCCCAACCTCCTTAGGCCCTAAAAAAGGAAGTTTTTTTTCCTGTTGGCACCCTAAAACAACTAAAAATACAAAGACAATTTTACTTAATGGTATACGTATTTGCTGCATGTACACTGGAGTCAGTTGATTTCTCTAAATTCTTAAGCGCTTCTAATTGATTTTTCAAATAGCTGATTTTATTTGTCACATCCATTTTTTCTAAGCTATCAATGGAAAAGTGATGCATCCAATCCATCATGGATTCATCGGATTTATTTAATGAAGCAATGATTTTATTGACATTAACGGAATCCTTGCCGGTTGATAAACTATCTAATCTCCTTTTTAGTTTTAAAACATCTTCTGTTTTGCCCATTAATTGATCATGCAATTGCATCACTTGATCATTTAGTTCTTGGCTTAACTTTTGCTCCGCTTGATTGCAGGAGCTCAAGATTAGCATAATCAACAAGAAACTCATGAATTTTTGTACCATATTATTTTTGATTTTCTACGATTAACTTACGGACATTCTCTTTTAGATCCATGTAACCTTTTTGTCCGCCAATCATTTTGGCGATTTCTTCCACACGTTCTTCGCCAACTAGCTTCTTTAACGCAGAAATTGTTTTTTCACCGCTATGATTTTTATACACAAACCAATGGTTTTGACCCGCTGCGGCTATTTGAGGAAGATGGGTTATGGCAATAATCTGATGTCCTTGGCTCATTTGCGTCAGCATAGCTCCCATTTGGATCGCAATTTCACCAGAAACACCGGTGTCGATTTCATCCAAAATCAAGGTAGGCATCGCTCTTTTTTTAGCAATTAAATGTTTGATGGATAACATCAATCGGCTCATCTCGCCGCCCGATACAATTTGTTTAAAGGGTTTGGGTGCGAGACCTTTATTGGCCGAAAAGAGCAATTGTATTTTGTCAATTCCCTGCGCATACACCTCTTTTTTGTTTATTTCCCAATCTAGGTTGGCATTCGGAATGCCCAGCGATTGCAATGATTTTATTAGTTGGGCCGCGATGGAACTCAAGACTTCCATTCTGGAATGACTCACCTTTTCTGCTGCTGCTTGGCAGGTTACTTGTAGCTCCTTATATCGATTTTCTGCGTTTTCTAATTCTAAATCTATGTTTTCAAAAGATGAAATCTGCTCATCAAAAGTATCTCTCACTTGGATTAAATCTTCCATGTTGTTGACGTGGTGCTTTTGCATCAAGCGATTTAACACATCTAATCTTTTCTGCTTTTCGATGAGTGCTATCGGATCCGAAATAAAATTTTCTGCTTCGTATTCAATTTCGGAGGCAAGATCTTTCAATTCAATCCAAATCGATTCTAGGCGTTTTCTCCAAACCTCAAAATCATCTCCATACTTGCTCAAAGATTGTGCCTGCTGTAAGGCTAATTGCAATTGCTGGATTGTAGACAAGTCAGAAATACTGACCAAATTCCCCAAATTGGCTAATTTCTCTCGAATCTGTTCCGCATTTTCTAGTTTATCTAAACCGGATTTTAGGGCATCAAATTCACCTAATTGGAGATTGGCCTTATCTAATTCTTCCCATTGAAATTTTAAAAAATCTAAGCCTTGTGATCCTTGAGAAGCTTGTTTTTGGAGCATCAAGAATTCCATTTTGGCCAATTGCATCTTGTCGAACTCTACTTTAAATACACTTTTTAAAGATTGGTTTTGGGCAAAACTATCAATGATATCTAAGGTGAAATCTGGATTGGACATCCAGCCGTGGTCTTGTTGGGAATGTATGTCAACGAGTTCAATACCTATTTTTCGAAGAGATTCTAAATTGACCGGCGTGTCGTTGATGAAAGACCTGGATTTACCCTGAGGGTTTATTTCTCTGCGGATCAAACACGGATCCTCAAAATCAATTTCTTCCTCGATGAAAATATCTTTTAGTTGTTGATGTAAGTCCAAGTGAAAAGTACCTTCAATCACACATTTTTTTTCAGCATCAAATAAGGTCTTTGTGTCG
This sequence comes from Cytophagaceae bacterium, assembly GCA_947460975.1. Taxonomy (GTDB): domain Bacteria; phylum Bacteroidota; class Bacteroidia; order Cytophagales; family Spirosomataceae; genus Aquirufa. Next base: position 208,791 of record CANHGO010000001.1, on the reverse strand, counting down.
GCCCTTTGGCCTAGTAACAAACTAATCGCCCCTAATAAAATGGATTTACCAGCCCCCGTTTCTCCTGTAATTACGCTAAGACCGCTCCCAAGATCAAGATCTAAGGAGTCAATGAGTGCATAATTTTGAATGTGGAGGTGTTTGAGCATTCGTTTTTAAATCAGACTAAATTTACACAAATATACTATATCAAATTTTTCTTCCTTTGATTCAAAAGGTTTTTGATAAATTTTATCAATAATTTGTACCTTTGGGAAAATTTTTTCGCCTTAGTTTATATAACCCACATAACATGAGTGTTTTAGTTAATAAGAATTCAAAAATTATTGTCCAAGGATTTACGGGTACAGAGGGTACGTTCCATGCAGAACAAATGATTGCTTATGGCACTCAGGTTGTTGGCGGTGTTACTCCAGGAAAAGGGGGAGCGACGCACTTAGATCGTCCTATTTTCAATACAGTTGCGGATGCAGTTACTCAAACGGGTGCTGATACTTCCATTATTTTTGTTCCGCCTGCGTTTGCTGCGGATGCAATTATGGAAGCGGCTGATGCCGGGATAAAAGTGATTATTTGTATTACAGAAGGTATTCCGACCAAAGACATGATTGTGGCTAAGGAGTATATTAATCATAAAGATTGCCGTTTGATTGGGCCAAATTGTCCCGGTGTCATGACGGCTGGAGAGTGTAAAGTAGGAATTATGCCTGCCTTTATTTTCCAAAAAGGTAAGATTGGTATCGTATCTAAATCAGGTACATTAACATATGAGGCGGTAGATCAGTTGACAAAGGCGGGTTTAGGCCAAACAACAGCCATTGGAATTGGTGGAGATCCGATTATTGGAACTACGACCAAAGAAGCGGTTGAGTTATTAATGAACGATCCAGAAACGGAAGGCATTGTGATGATTGGAGAAATTGGCGGGGGCATGGAAGCGGAAGCAGCTAAATGGATTAAAGCAGATGGCAATCGCAAGCCGGTTGTTGGCTTTATTGCGGGTCAAACAGCTCCCAAAGGTCGTAGAATGGGTCATGCAGGTGCCATTATTGGCGGTGCGGATGATACGGCTGAAGCTAAGATGAAAATCATGACGGAATGTGGAATTCATGTGGTGTATTCTCCAGCTGATATTGGCGAAACAATGATCAAGGCGCTTGCCGCGAAATAAATTTCAGTAAAGGATGATTCCTTTTTTACTAAAAAGATCTGTTAGACAGTTGGTATGTAAGCAATTGTTTAGCAGATTTTTTTTATTTTTTCTTTTTGCAACGCTTTCATTTTCCTCCAAGGCTGAATGGAAAACGATCCATTCGTTTGAGAAGGAATGGTTGGTATTCCAACCCAGTTGGAAAGCTTTTCTTCCTTATATCTCCTCGAAGCACTTTAATTACAAATCCAAATCTTTGCTGATCAAGCCCACTGATTTCCCAAAGGGCCATTTGAAAATTGACGCATCGGAGAACTATACCTTATTTATTAATGGAGTTTTTAGTCGAAAAATAACACAAGGGGCTTTGGTTCGGATGAATTTGGACAGCCTTGGTTTAAAGCAGCCCTTAGCCGACCGAATGGTTTTAACATTTTACGGGGATGAATTAAATGGACTTCCCCAGCAAGTTTTTATTGAGCAGAATGTAGAAAAGGGGAAGATGTCCTTATTGAATACCTTTGAAATGAAGATTCGTGAGGGCTCAGGCATTAATAATTTCTTTGCCTTAGCTATGTTGAGTTTATTAAGTCTTCTTGGTTTTTTATATTCTTTTTTCCCTAAGTATTTTCATTCGTATTTCAGGTATTCCGATTGGCTAAGTTTGGAAATCAAGGATGTCGTCATCGCAAAAATGCCTTTCGCATTCCCCAATTTATTTGTCATTTTCATCTTAAGTTTGGTTACAGCATATTTAGCTTATTTTAATGGCTTATTACACACCTTAAATCAAACTTTTACGATCGGCAGTTCTTTGGCGGAGATTTTCAGTGAGGCCTTTTTATTTATAGGCACAAAGACAATGGTGGCATTCATATTATTTGGCTTGCGCTTTTTTATGTACCAAATGTTTTGCTCTTTGTTCAAGTTGGATAATTTGGCCAGTATTCATTTTTTTAAATCCATACAAACCAACATCCAGTTTTTCACATTACTCATTTTTTTAATCTTGATCTACTCGGTCTATATGGGGCCAGCATTTGTTAATAATTTAAATTGGATTAGAACGGCAGTCGATGTTTACTTCCTATTCAGGGCCGTTTACTTTTTTATAATTTTTAAAAAGCATTTCAAAGTCAATCCGTTATCTCTCATTGCATATTTAGCTATAATTGAAGGCCAAGTATTATTATTTGGTATAAGAGAATTGATTTTTCCAGAATTCATGTAAATCACATGGATGTGATTTGAGAAATTTAATCGTATATTTGCATTCGTTTTGAATTTTGCTTCAAAATGAATTCCAACAATAGATTGAAATTGTATGAGTGAATTAAATGTGATACAACCAGATCCCAAAAGGTTGAAAAAAATCAAAAGTATTTTGGTTACCCAAGCTGCGCCTACGGATGCCAAATCTCCTTATTTTGATATTGAAAAGAAATACAATATCAAGGTGGATTTCAGGTCATTTATCGAGGTGAAGGGAGTTGCATATAAAGAATTCAGGAAGCAAAAGATTAATATTTTAGAGCATACGGCTATAATTTTTACCAGTCGGAATGCGATAGACCACTTCTTTAGAATATGTAAAGAGGCGAAAATTGAAACTCCGTCGGATATGAAATATTTTTGTATCACGGAGCAAACGGCCAATTATCTTCAAAAGTATATAGTGATACGTAAGCGCAAAGTATTTACCGGAACTAAGACCGCTTTGGATTTATTGGAGGTAATTAAAAAGCATAAGACAGAGAATTTTCTTTTTCCTTGTTCCAATAAGCGCCAAAAAGATCTTCCGGATTACATGGGTACCAATGATTTTAAAATCACAGAGGCGGTTATGTATGAAACGGTTTCATCGGACTTGTCAGATTTGGAAAATGTATTTTATGATGTTCTTGCCTTCTATAGTCCATCGGGGATTACTTCATTGTTAGAAAATTTTCCAGAATTCAAACAAAACAACACTCGAATTGCGGCTTTTGGCCCTACGACTGCTCAGGCGGTAAAAGATGCCAATTTGATTTTGGATATTCAGGCTCCTATGCCGAATGCCCCTTCCATGACGGGTGCTTTAGAGCAATACATCAAACAAGCAAATAATTAATTTTAGCTCCTTTGAAGGAGCTTTTTTTTTGAAATAATCTTGCTCGAAGCAAATTATTGCTTATTTTTATTCGCCTATTAAAATTCGACTTTATTCAATGCGCCATAGTATTAGCTTTATTTCGGTTTTTGACTTCAGAAAATGGCTTTTCCTTGCTTTGGGATTGATTAGTTTTGCTACTTTAGGCCAGCAGGATCCTGGATTAAGCATGTTTTCTTTAAACAATGCGAATTTAAATCCCGCGTTTGCTGGTTGGCGAAATGAGACTTCTGTCCAGCTTCATGTTCGAAATCAATGGTCAGGCTATGCATCTACACAAGATGGTTCAGGTAGTTTAGGGACCCAAATATTAACCGCTTCCATGCCTTTGGGTATATTGAATGCAGGGGTTGGATTTTTATATATGTCGGACAATACCCCTTCTGGAGTGGGTATGCAAACGGTTCGATTGCAATTAGCGCATCATTATTCGATAGGTTCAGGGTTAATTTCTACCGGAATTCGCATGGGCATGCAAGCTAAATCTTTTGATGGCCGTGTTTTCCGTGTTCGAGATTCAAATGACCCATTAGCCTTAGAGCTTTCTGGTAAGACAGTGAGTCAATCCTTGCCTGATTTTGGGTTAGGAGTGGTTTACTCGAAGGACAATTGGAATGCCGGAATTTCCATGGATCACCTCACGAGTCCTACCTATACATTTAATTCGACTGCAGCAGCGATGCCTTTGACTACGGTTTTTACAGCTCATGCGGGAGCGGAAATTTTGATTAATACCTCTTTTGATTTTTTACCATTTGGCCAAATAAGGTATTATTCAGGAAAAATTCTGCCGGAATTGGGTGCCCGAGTTGAATACCGAGATATGTTTTGGGTAGGCAGTTCTTTTCGTTTAAATGATGCTGCGATCGGTATGATGGGGGTGTCTCTGCTGAATAATCGGTTAAATCTTGGATATTCCATTGATTATACCTTGGTGAATTTAGATGCAAAGTCCTTGTTGACCCATGAGGTATTTGTTAAGTTTAACCTGCCTACGTTTAAAATGGGTGTTCAGGCGGTGCCAATAAAGACTCCGCGTTTTAAGATTAATTAATTTAAACCTTGGAAAAAAAAGTTAATTCTTTAATTATTCTTAGAAAATTCTTTAATTTTGGGGAATTTGAATCTTTATGGATTCTTTTAATAGTGATTAACACAATTTTTTAGAATAGATTTCGTTCAACAAAAGATATTTTTAATTCGGTTATATGAATTTACAATTTTTAGCAAAGCGTTTGTTTTTGATTTCATCCGTTTTAGTCGTTGTGGCCTTGATCAATAGTTGTGGCTCAAAAAACTCAGGAGGATCTAAAACACTAAGTAGTAAAAAAGGAAGTTCAGGGAAAGGAGGCTTGTTGAAGTTTGGCAAGGGTTCTAAAGATGCTCCAGGAATTGCCAATGGTGAAATTGTGGCGTCTAATCGCCGTGGTTGGACTCAGCCTACTCCTTATGGAATGGTTTTGGTGCCATCGGGTAGTTATATGATGGGTCAAGCAGATGAGGAAATATCACGTGCCGGAATAAATTTCAATAAGCGTGTGACGGTGTCAGCATTTTACATGGATGATACGGAAATCACGAACCATGAGTACCGTCAATTCACCAACTCCTTATTGAAAGATTCTGTTTCAGTCTTGGGAGAGGATAAAATTATGACATCATATTATCCAGATACTACTGTTTGGAATGCTGATTTTACATTCCACAATGGTGATCCAATGACAGAATATTATTTTTCTAGCCCAGCCTTTGATCAATATCCGATTGTAGGGGTGAGTTGGGACGCAGCCAAATATTTTTGTTTATGGCGTTCCAAAATGATGAATGATTATCGTAAAAAACAAAATATGTACATACTTCCTAGGTTCGAGCTTCCGTCTGAGTCAGAATGGGAATGGGCAGCTAGGGGAGGAAGAGCATCGGTTAAATATCCTTGGGGGAACCCTTATATTGCGAATGCGAAGGGATGTTTGATGGCTAATTTCAAGCCGCATAGAGGAAATTACGATGCAGATGGGTATTCCTATACTGCACCGGCAAATGCGTATGATCCCAATGATTTTGGATTATATAATATGGCTGGAAACGTGGCTGAATGGTGTGAGGATGCTTATGCAGATAATTCGGTTGCCATTACTTGGGATTTGAATACGGTCAATAAAGATGCGGATGAGCCTAGAAAAGTAACGAGAGGTGGATCTTGGAAAGACATTGCGTATTATTTGGAAACAGGCACTCGCGCGTATGAATTGCAAACAAGAAAACGTTCATTTATTGGATTTAGATGTTCTATGAGATATTTGGGACGTCCCAATATGAAATAATTTAATGATTGAAAACTCAAAAAAATAAATTGATCAAATGAAAGGATTAGAAAAGTCAATTAATGTAGTGGCTAGTTTTGGAGCTGCAGTCGTTATCGTAGGAGCCTTATTTAAAATTGTTCACTGGACAGGTGCGAATGAGATGTTAATGGTGGGTATGTTTACTGAGGCAGCTATTTTTATTTTATTTGGTGTATTGTATTTGCAAGCTAAGCCGGACAAAGAATATAATTGGGAGAAAGTGTATCCGGAATTAGCGGATGGTGCTCCTGCTAAAAGTTCTTCTTCAGCGGGCTTGTCGGCTTTAGCCAACTCACAAGGCTTAGGGGCTGATGTGGTAGAGAATTTAACAAAAAGCTTAAAAGGATTAACAGATACGGCTAATAGCCTGCAAGAGATTTCTAAGGCAACGGGAGCGACTCAAGATTTTGTTAATTCATTGAATAGCTCATCACAATCATTGGGAGCCTTAAATAAGACTGTTGCGGATGCGACTACTTCTTTAAGTTCTATCTCGATTTCTTCTACGGAGGCGGCTAATTATGCGAAGCAATATGCGAAGGCGGGAGACCAATTAGCTTCATTGAACGCGGTTTATGAAACAGAAATCCAAGAAGCAAGTAAGCATTTGAAAGCGATCAATGGGTATTATGGCAATGTAAATGCGACCGTTGAGCAAATGGCTTCTACCCAAAAAGATGCTGAAAACTTTAAGTCAGAATTGGCTAAATTGAATGCTAACATTCAATCATTAAACCAAGTTTATGGTAGTATGTTAACCGCTATGAAAGGATAAATTTATGGCAAGTTTAAAAGAAACACCCCGGCAGAAAATGATCGGGATGATGTATTTAGTATTAACTGCCTTGTTAGCTTTACAGGTAAGTGATGCTTTATTGCAAAAATTCAGCCTTTTGAATAGTTCGTTGGAAATTGCTAACCAGTCGGCAAGTTCAAAAAACAAAGGCGTTGTTCAAGGAATCGACGAAAGAATCAAAGATTTGCCTAACCCAGCTGCTTATGCCGATGTATTGCGTAGAGCAAATGATGTAAGGAGATTGTCAGATGCTTTAGTGAATCATTTAGATGGGTTAAAAGGCAAAGTATTAGAAGCTGGAGGAGGCATTGACCCTGAAACGGGTAATATCAAAAATCCAAAAGAAGAAGAGAAAGTTTTTGAATTGATGGTGGGTGGAAATAAGACTGGAGAAGGCTATAAATTAGTTCCACTGTTTAATTCGTATATCCAAGAATTAACTAAGTTGGCCGATCCGGGGACTAAGTTTCCGGCTTTGGCATTGGATGCTAAAGATGATCCAACGGTCAATCGCGATGGCAATCAGTCCAATAAGGATTTTGCTGAATTAAATTTTGCTCAAACACCAGTTCCGGCTGCATTGGCTTCTTTAAGTCAAAAACAAGCTGAAATTCGTCGCTATGAAAGTGATGTCTTAAACCAATTGGCCGCTAAAGTAGGAGCGAAGGAAATTAAATTTGATAAAGTTTTTGCTCAAGTTTCTGCCAATGCAAATACGGTTGTTGCCGGTATGGAATATCAAGCCGAAGTATTTATCGGTGCTACCTCATCAGGATTTACGCCTCGAATGAGTTATAATGGTTCTTCTATTCCGGTGGTCGACGGCCGAGGTCAAATTAAATTTAAGACTTCTGGAGGTGGATATGATGGAAACGGAATGTCTAAAAAACAATATACGGCTACGGTTTCTTACATGAGTCCAGCTGGACCCAAAACAGAATCCATCACGAAAGATTATTTTGTGTTAAAGCCAACGTATAATATTGAAACGGCTACGTTGCCTGCGCTTTACTTAGGTTGTGCAAATCGATTAAGTGTAGTTTCAGCTGGTTTAGGCGCATTGTGGAATCCTTCATTTAGCGCGGAAGGTGGCGAAGCAATTGCAGGTCAAAACAGAGGTAAAGTAACGATTGTTCCTTCGGCGGCAAATATTACTTTAAATGTATCTAATAGCGGAACCTTGTTAGGGAAAGAAACTTTTAGAGTTCGCCGAGTGCCTAGACCTGATGTGAAGGTATTTGGAAATGGAGCTGAGCTTGACGAGAAGCGTGGAGCAAGTGCTACTGGATTAAGAAGTATCGATGCAAGAGCCATTGCGGACGAATCATTTAAGTCGACAAACCCTGAGGATGCCAACTTTCGAGTGTCGGAGCTTTATGTGGCTTTAGCGAGGGGACAGCGGAAAATAGACGATGTGACTTTGCCTGGTTCAGGCTCAATCGCTAAATTAGCTTCTCAAGCGCAAGCAGGAGATCGTTATTATATTGAAATTAAAGGGGTACAAAGGAAAAATTTCAAAGGAGCTGTGGAAACCATTCCTTTCTCTATGGCAAAAAACATTCCCTTGAACTAAAAAAGAAATAGGTATGAAATTATTTGGTAAATTTTTAATGGTTTTGTTTGTGTTAGGTTCCTTGCATCTTTATGGTCAAGAAAAGCCTCGCGTTCAAAATCCTAATTCTATTCGTCCGATCGATGAAGAAGATGTTCATTACCGTGCTCGCTTATGGCGCCGGATGGATTTGAATGAAAAGATTAACCAGCCGTTTTTTTCTATCAACAATGAAATATCGAAATATTTAGTTGAGTGGGTGAAAGCCGGTGTTTTGGTACCTTATAAAAATGACTCTCTAACCGTTAAAATATCAGCAGCGAATTTCGTCGAAAATTTAAAGATGGAAGAAACGACAGGAGATGGAGAATTATCAGAGGCAGAACGTGCAGCTGGATTTGGAGGAGAAGTAGCCAAAGATGCGAAAAAACCTGAAACTAAAGGAGGAGCTGGAAGTGATGATGGTTGGGGTGCCGGTGGTGCAAAAGCAACTGCAGGAACCGCTGAAGTAGCTACTAAAGACAATTTTGATGCGAAGGCTCCTATTTCAACGGTTGCCTATTATTTTCCAAAAGAACTTAGTATCATCGAAATTAAGGAAGATGCTGTGATTGATCGCAAAAGATCAAGGTTGTATTTTGACATTCAAGCCTTAACGTTAATTGTTCCTGCGTCAAAAACAAAGGCAGGATTTGATAAGGCGGTGGCATCTTTTCGTTACAAAGATGTTTATAAATTATTCAGAAGCAACCCAGATTGTATATGGTACAATTCTGAGAATGAAACCCAACATAAAAACATGGCTGATGCTTTTGATTTACGTATGTTTCAAGCTCGTATCATTAAAAAGGGAAATGCTGAAAATAAATATTTGACGGATATGTTTGAAGGAGAGAAAGAGGGCTTGTTAATGTCCCAATTGCTCGAATATAAATTACTAGAATTGGAACACGATATGTGGGAAAATTAAAAAATATTTAAATTGAATTTGGGGATGCACAGCATCCCTTTTTTTATGTCATCAAAACTTGTTAAAGTATTATTTTTTGGATTATTTCAAGTTTAATTCTTGTTTAAATTCATTTTTTGAAGACTTAAATGTAAATTGCCATCAAATAAGTATAGATTAAATATATGTCGTATCAACGCAAAACCAAAATTGTTGCCACAGTAGGTCCTGCCTCCGAAACCAAAGAATCATTAATCCAATTAGCTAAAGCGGGTGTCAATGTATTTCGATTAAATTTTTCTCATGGTACTCATGAGGATCATTTACAGAGGTTAAAGACGATCCGTGAAATCAGCGAGGAGCTAGACTTAAACCTTAGTATTTTGCAAGATTTGCAAGGGCCAAAAATCAGGACTCAATTAGTTGAGAACAATGGTGTAGTTTTAGAAGCGGGCAAGCAATTGATTTTTGCCATGGACGAAAATTTATTAGGAACTTCTGAAAAAGTAGGAACTACCTATACTTCCATGTATTTAGATGTGAATGTGGGTGAGCGCATATTAATGGATGATGGAAATCTTGAAGTTAAAGTAATATCAATCGATCCAATCAAAAAAGAGGTAGTTACTGAAGTAATTTATGGGGGTATCTTAAAATCTAAAAAAGGAATTAATCTTCCTGGGACCAAGGTTTCATTGCCTTGTTTGACGCCCAAGGATGAAGCAGATTTGTATTTTGGTTTAGATCATGGCGTTGATTGGATTGCCCTCTCATTTGTTCGCAAAGCGGCAGATATTTGGGATATTAAAGATAAAATAAAGGCATACGGAAAAAATACGCGTGTTATTGCCAAAATCGAAAAGCCTGAGGCTATTGATAATTTAGATGAAATTATTGAGGCAACGGATGCGATTATGGTGGCTCGTGGTGATTTGGGGGTGGAAATGGATGGAGCTGTTGTCCCTTACCTTCAAAAGGTGATGGTTGAAAAGTGTACGGCTGCTGGAAAACCAGTCATTGTCGCTACGCAAATGTTGGAATCGATGATTACAAATCCTGTGCCTACACGTGCTGAAACTTCAGACGTGGCGAATGCAGTTTTACAAGGCGCTTCAGCTACTATGCTAAGTGGGGAATCCGCCTCGGGTTCTTATCCGATTAAAGCGGTAGAAACGATGGCGCATATTCATGAGATTGTTGAGCAACAACAAAATGAATTGGAAATTATCAAAGGTGATGAGGCAGCTATTTATTTCAAAAATCACTCGTTGGCAGGCCAACAAGTTGCCCTGACGGATCGTTTGATTGCCGGAGCTTGCCGATTAGCGCGTGATTCTAAGGCAAAGGCTATTTTGTGTATAACAAATTCTGGGCATACTGCTTACAGGCTTTCCGCGCATAGACCTAAGGCGGATTTGTTTGTCTTTACATCGAACAAAGAGTTAATGTCAACCATGGGTTTATTGTGGGGTGTTAAGGTGTTTTTCTATGATCCTTCTGCAGACAATGTAGAGAAAACAGTTGCTGCTATGGTGGATATGCTGAAAGGAAAGAAGCTATTATCTGCCGGAGATGTATTTGTCACTACTTTGTCAATTCCAGCGCATCAAGGAAAAAAAACCAATACAGTTCAATTAGGCACTGTTGAATAATAAGAGTTTAATCCAAGTATTTGACTCGATATGAAAAGAAAGGAATCACTATTTAAACATTCGCTTTTAGTGATTTATTCCCTTTGGACTGCATTTTGGTTCATTTCGACTTTTTTACTTTTATACCCATTGATGTTTATCTTTCTTCAAAAATTATCTTGGAGGAGATATACTCACCGAATAGTCCGGTTTTGGGGTCAGTTGTTTTTTCTTTTTGCAGGCATGCGAATTCAAGTAAAACATCATTATAAGCCAGATCGTAAAAAGGTGTATGTTTTTTGCGCCAACCATTTCTCGTATTTGGACATTCCCTTAATGGTGGTGATCATTAAAAATTACTTTTCATTTATTGGCAAAACAGAAATCAAAAAAGTACCTCTTTTTGGGTATCTGTATGCGAGGTTAAATATTTTAGTTAATCGAAAGGATCGCATGAGCCGAGCTACTTCCTTGGGTCGCTCGATTAAAGCTTTACAGGCGAAAAGAAGCATTATTATTTTCCCTGAAGGCGGAATTGTCTCTAATGAATTTCCGATCATGGGCAGGCCTTTGATGGATGGTGCTTTTGTGATGGCTGTACAGCAACAGGTTCCGGTGGTTCCCATCAGCTTTTTCAACAATCATTTATTGTTAAACGACCGTAATTTTTTGTTAAGACCTGGAATCATTAAAGTGGAAATTCACCCACCCGTGGAAACCTTGGGTATGACGAATGAAGATGTACCTGTTCTGCGAGAGCGTGTTTTTGAGATGATACAAAATCCTATTTTAGCTCATTATGGTATCGACGCCCCTCAGTAAATACACGTTCCTTTTATTGATATTTCTTCTTTCGTGCAGCGACGAAAAGGAACAAAATAAATTCGCAGATGCACCTAGGCCCAAAGGCTTTAATCGGATTGAAATTCCCAATGCGTCTTATGTAGCTTTAGAAAAGGGTCATCCATTTACTTTTGAAGTTTCTTCTTACGCTAAGGTTTTAAAGGATTCCGTTTCTTGGGCTGAACCACATTGGCTCTATATTTATTATCCGCGTTGGGATGCCTTTATCCAGCTGACCTACAAACCGCTGAATCAAAACAATAAGAAATTAGCAGCATTGATTCAAGATGCATATACGCTTGCCTCCAAACACCAAGGAAAGGCCAGTGGAATTCAGGATTATGTCATGACGACTAAGTCTGGTCGGAAAGCCGGTTTAATTGAGTTGGATGGCGAAGTGGCCACGTCATTTCAGTTTTATACCACGGATAGCACGAAGCATTTTTTACGGGGGGCGGTATATGTGAAAACGGCTACGGCCAATGATTCCTTGGCGCCCATCATCCATTTTTTAAAACAAGATGCCATTCATTTGATTCAAACGCTTGAATGGAAATAGGCTTTTTTAGGCTTGTTGTTCCCCCATTCTTTCCGTTTCTTTGTAGTGCATGAGTGAAATTAATCCTCTTTTTGAAAGTGAAGAATCAACTGTTTTTGTTGACGCACTTCTTCCTTTACCAATCCCTAGGTATTTCACTTATCGAGTACCTAGGATTTGGGCGCAGGTAGTCCAATTAGGACTAAGGATTGTTGTACCCTTCGGGAGTTCAAAAGTGCTGACGGCTGTGATTGTTTCCGTGCATCACCAACCGCCCAAGCAATACCAAGCAAAATACATGTTGGAAATTTTAGATGAGTCGCCTTTAGTGACTGAATCTCAAATTAAATTATTCAAATGGGTGGCCGATTATTACATGTGTTACCCTGGGGAAGTATTTCAAGTCGCTCTTCCCGCTGGATTAAAAATTTCCAGTCAATCAAAAGTCCAAGCACATCCGGAATTTACAAACCTGGAAGGTTTAAATGAAAAAGAATTATTGGTTTATCAGTCTGTTGTCGAAAAGGGCTCACTCAGTTACGATGAGGTCGCTCGGCTAGCCGATGTAAAAAGCCCTTATCACATCATTAAATCACTCGTGGGCCATTCGGCCGTATTGATTTTTGATGAACTTAAAGATCGGTATACGCCCAAAGTCATTCGTAAAATTAGATTGTGTGCTGAATGGACGAGCCAAGATAAAATCACCGAACTCATTAAATTGGTCGAGGAAAAACCGAAACAAATACATGTCCTACTTCATTATTTAAAGTTTATTCCGGTTTTGCGAGATCCGGAATTAAATCATAAGGGGCTTGAAAAGTCAAGTTTTTCTCAAGCGGGACTTTCAGAAAGCTCTCTTCAAACACTCATTAAAAATGGATATTTTGAGATTTTTGAGGTCGTTGTCTCACGTTTTGGAACCAATGAAGATGATTTTATCCCTAGTTCATTTGACTTAAATGAAGCTCAGACAAAGGCGTATCAGTCGATTTTAACACAGTTTCAAAAGAAGGATGTGGTTCTGTTGCATGGCATCACGGGAAGTGGAAAGACAGAGATTTATATACGATTGATTCAGGAAGCCTTGTCTAATGGGGACCAAGTGCTATATCTGTTACCTGAAATTGCGCTGACGACCCAAATCGTTTTCCGACTCAAAAAGATTTTTGGGGACCAAGTAGGTATCTATCATTCTAAGTTTTCAGATAATGAACGTGTGGAGGTGTGGAAGTCGATTGTCGAGGGTAAATACCCTTTTGTGGTGGGCGTTCGATCATCTGTATTTTTACCCTTTTCTCGTTTAGGATTAATCATTGTGGATGAAGAGCATGAGTCTTCATTTAAACAAGTGGATCCCGCTCCTAGATATCATGCGAGGGATGTGGCGATGGTGCTCGCTGCCCAACAAGGTGCGAAAGTCCTTTTGGGATCTGCGACTCCTTCGTTGGAATCTTATTATCAAGCCAAACAAGACAAATATGGTTTGGTGGTTATTAAAGAACGTTTTGGTACGGCCCAACTCCCTAAAATGGAGTTGATTGATACCAAATATGCCAACCGCATGAAGCAGATGAAGGGTGGATTTTCTTTGGATTTAATCACTGTTTTGCAAGAAAATTTTGATCAGGGAAAGCAAAGTTTATTATTCCAAAACCGCAGGGGTTATTCGCCTTATATTCAATGCCAAGATTGTGATTGGATTGCTTCTTGTAACCAATGCGATGTTAGTTTAACCTATCACGCGCGTGACCAAGAACTACGTTGCCATTATTGTGGATACAAGGAAGGCTTATTGACCCGTTGTGCTGCCTGTGGAAGTACAAACCTTAAAACCATGGGTTACGGGACTGAAAAATTGGAGGAGGAACTCCAACTACATATTCCGGATGCTCGAATTGGCCGAATGGATTTGGATACTACAAGATCTAAAACGGCATTCAATAGCTTGTTAGCCGAAATCCAATCGGGAAATATTGATATTTTGGTAGGAACTCAAATGGTTGCGAAGGGTTTGGACTTTGAGGGTTTATCTACTGTGGCGATTTTTGACGCAGATCGAATCATTAATTTTCCGGATTTTAGAGCCCATGAGCGGGGATTCCAATTAATCACCCAGGTGGCTGGTCGGGCTGGTCGGAGGGAAGAGCAAGGCCAAGTATATATTCAGACGAATCAGCCTACGCATCGACTATTTCAGTTTATTTTAAATGGAGATTATGAGTCACTGTATACTGAGGAGATTGTGGAACGAGAGGGTTATCATTATCCTCCATTTACTCGATTAATTAAATTAACGCTCAGGCATTTAGATTCGATGGCCGTGGAAAAAGCTGCTTTTGAATTAGGGAGTATTTTAAAAGAAAATTTTGGACATGGCCGGATTTTAGGCCCGGAGAGACCTTTGGTCGAACGTATTCGAAATCAATATGCGATGGAGATATTAATTAAATTAGAGAAGGGTATTTCTCTTGCCAAATTTAAAGAAAACTTACGTTTGATTTTGGACAATATACAGACTTCACCGGTATGCAAAGGAGTTCAAATTATACCAGATGTGGATTGCCTCTAATTACCTCTTGAAAACTACATCTTCGTAGGGCAATCTAAATCGTGGACCCCAGATGCCTTCTTCGGTTCCTTTTCCTACGGCTATGATCATGTTTATTTCAGCTCCAGAAGGAAGATTTAAAGCTTTTTTTACTCTTACGGCATCGAAGCCTTCCATAGGACAAGATTCTAATCCTTCGGCTGCAATTGATAGCATAAATGTTTGTGCGGCTAAAGCACATGATTTATGCGCCATAACGCGTTGGTCTGCTTCTCCACCAAAGCGCATGAAAGGCTTTCTCATTCCCATCCAGATACAAATACATTTGCGCACAAAAGTGAAAATACCAAAGGGATCTTGACGGTATAAAAGGGGCATTAATTTCCCATAATAATCTAAACCTCTTTTCTCCATTTTGGAGGGTTCCTTGCCTTGTAAAGATTCTTTAATTCGGTTAAGGTTCCATTGGGCTCTTGATTTCCATAAATCTTTTCTGGTAACAAAAACGAGTAGATGTCCTGGGTTTTTGGCTGCTGACTGGCCTAAACATAAGGCGTGAAATTTCTCTTTTTCTTCAGGACTTTGAATCCAATAAAATTCCCATAATTGCATGTTGCTACTATTGGGAGATAGAATTGCTCTCTTTAAACTTTTTTCAATGATTTCATCCGCAACTATAAAATCTGGATCGAATCTACGATTGGATCTTCGGCGTTGAACAATTTCTTCAAAATTTTCTGAGAGCATAAAGGGGAATTATTTTCTCAAAGATACGGATTAATTCGAAAAATCAGGGCGTGATGTCTTCTAATTCATACCGAACATAGGCGAATTTTTTGCCATCAGGAGACCAAGAAGGCACATTTATGGTCCCTTGACCCCCATAAAATTCTTCTGTTAGGTCTGTTAGTTTTTTGGTTTTCAAATCGAGTAACCTCAACTTAACCTGATGCCCAAAGGGATGTTTGTCTGCTTGGTCTTTTACATAACTAATGACCGTTGCCACTTTTCCATTAGGACTTATATGAGCAAACCAATTGGAATAGTCGTCAAAAGTCATTTGTTCCTGATTGGATCCGTCGGCCGCCATTCTCCAAATTTGCATTTTACCCATTCTAAATGAGTTCATGTAAATATATTTTCCGTCCGGTGAATATTCAGGGCCATCATCTAAGCCTGGTGCATCGGTTAAACGGATTTCTGGACCACCACTGGAATCCATGGCATAAATATCAAAGTTGTCGTTCCTAGAGGCGCAGTAGACAAATCTAGAACCATCGGGTGACACACCGTGCCAATAGGAAGGTGTTTTTTCAGTTAAAAGCGTGGGTTCGCCTCCTTCACTAGATACTTTGTACACATAAGATCCTCCTTTTACATCGGGTTTACCACTGGAGATAAATAAAGTTTTTCCATTAAAAGAATACCCGTGGTCATTGTTGGCTTTTTGAATGGTGCCTGTATTTAGCATGCCTAATTTTTCTCCGGTAGGACTAATTTTTTCTAATTTCCCAAGGCTATTGATCAATAAGAATTTTCCATCTCGGGACCAGTTGGGCGCCTCGAAATGCCTATGTTCTTTTAAAATTAATTCTGATTTCCCTGTTTTTGTTGAGTAAACATATAAGACGCTGATCACCTTTTTCCCTCCTGGAATTTGAGCTATGATGTTTTCGAAGATAATTAACATCATGAATAATAGTAATAATTTTTTCATAGGTTTCAGATTTTCATACGAATGTATCAAAAAAAAAGCAGGACACAAGTCCTGCTTTTTTATAAAATTCAAGATAAATTAATATCCATCATTTTGTTTCAAGGTAGGTTTTCCGCCTTTCTGAGAATTTAAGATCTCATCAATTGGTAGCGGGAAGTATCTATTCTTGTCAGTAAATGATTTACCGATCATATAACTTCTTTTGTTATATGTATTTCCTGCCATGTCTCTACCTGGAGCTCCTTCTTTTGGAATATACATCTTGTTTAAGAAGTCACTTGCAATTCCCCAACGTACTAAGTCGAAGAAACGGTGTCCTTCCATCGCAAATTCCAAACGGTTTTCCATGTAGATCGCATTTAATGCATAGTCTTTACCGTTAGCTGCAAATGTTCCAGCTGGGTAAGGATTAATGACATTATTTACAGATGCATCTTGAACTCTACTAGCTTTTGCACGGTTACGAATCATATTTACATATTCCTCAGCTTTAGTTAGGTTATTCTCTTCAGCTTCAATTTCCGCTAACCACAAAATTACCATTGAGATTTTGAGTAAACGGTAGTTGTTGTTAACTGAACGACGGTTCGTTGAGTGTGTCGAACTTCCCTCATCTGCTAAATAATACATCCATTTTTTACCTGTGTATGGACCAGCATAATTTTGGTCACGAATCCATGGTGCACCTGGCATTTTACCCCAATCTAGAAAGTTTACGCCGCGACGACCTACCGTCCAATCCAAACGAGGATCCACTGGCTGAGAAACGTTTAAAACAAAGTTAGCTGAGGCTCCAATACCTTGATCGTTTGGTAAATCAACCTCATTGTAGTTATCCTCTAAACCTGATTTATTTTTACCGATCATTGGTAGACCATCAGCTGTCGTTTTAAATGCATTCACAAGATTTTGAGATGGTTGATAAAATCCGCAACATCCACGACCTGGAGAATTGGCACTGTATGGCCAGTTTAAGTTGTCACCTTGATTTCCGTTATTTCCTGTTGAACCATCGTTTACAGAGAATTGTACTTCAAAAATAGACTCAATATTATTGTTTGTCGTATTTCTGTAGTTGTCATGGTAATCAGCAACTAGTCTTCTTCCCGAGTTCTGTAAGATATCAAGCAATAAAGGTTTAGCTAAGCTATATTTCTTTTGAAAAATATAGGTTTTCGCTAAATAAGCCATCGCAGCCCATTTCGTAGCTCTACCCTTTTGAGATTGCGTAGCTGGCAAGTTTGCAGCAGCAAATTTGAAATCCTCTTCAATATTTGGCCAAATGTCTTTATCATTAGCTATTTTCGTTGAATTTGGATCATCACGCTTGTACGTGTTTTCGTCAATGTAAGGAATCATGTTCCACATTTTCTTTCCTTCGAAATGGTAATGACCACGTAAGAAACGAGCTTCGGCAATTACTTGCGTTTTCTCTGCATCTGTCATATCCTTAACATCTGGGCTTTTAGCAAGTAAGATAGCTTCATTTGCACGCGCAACACCATCGTAGGTATGTTGCCACTTACCTAAGAAATAGGTATTTTCTGCGAACCAAGTGAATTGCTCAATAAAACTTTGCTCTGGCTGGTCACCAGCATCCGTACCTTTTACGGCATCACCAGATGTAATTCCACCAAACACATAGTTTGAGATGGTAGATGTCCGTCCCGTATTTCCTGCACCTACACCGTCTAATAAAGAATATGCACCAACTAAGATGGCATTTACTCCACTTTTATTAGACAGAGACGTTAGAGACGCTGCTCCTTGAGGTTGAACCTCTAAGAACGACTCTGAACAAGAAAAGTTTATTCCAACTGTCGCAAATAATGCGAATATGATTAACTTTTTCATTTTTTATCTGATTTATTTCAAATTATAATTAATTAAAATCCTACTCTTAAACCTACATTGTAAGATTTAGCCACTGGGAATGCACCTTCATCAATACCCATGTGGATATCTTGATTATCAGCTCCTGAGTTTCTGATGTTGATATCAGGATCTAAACCTTTATAATTAGTGAAAGTCAACAAGTTTTGTCCTTGCACATAAACTTGCATCGAACTAAGCTTGATTTTCTTTAACACGTTAGTAGGTACATTGTAAGTTAACTGGATATTCTTAATACGCATGTATGATCCATCTTCAACAAAATAAGTTGAAATTTGTTGGCTAAACGTGTCATTTGCATTTAAACGTGGCAATTGAGCCACATCACCTTGTTTCTTCCATGATTTGTATAACATATCTGTCGAACGGTTTCCTTGGAACGTGTTAAAGTCTGTCCAGTACTTCAAGTAATTGAATATCTCATTACCTTGAACACCTTGAGCAAATACTGACAAATCCCAATTCTTGTAACCTAAATTAACATTCAAACCATAGGTAAAGTCTGGGTGTGGATTACCAATCACAGTTCTATCAGAAGCATTGATTCTGCCGTCTCCATTCACATCCTTGAATTTGAAAACACCCGCACGAGTATATCCTGGAATTTGTACAGCTGCTGCAGCTTCTGCATCATCTTTAATGACACCTTCCACTACATAACCGAAGAAACTAGCAATCGGTAAGCCAGCTTTCGTTAATGAGATAGCTGGTACACGTGTTACGAATCCAAAGATGGATGCATTCGGATCGTCGTTCAACTTAACTACATTATTTTTGTACTGGCTAATCTGTCCAGAAATTGAATAACGCAATTGGCCTATCTGATCTCTATAAGATACGTTTAAGTCAATTCCCGTATTATTTACCTCGCCAATGTTCACAAATGGAATACTTCCTGTTCCCGATGTTCTTGGGATAGGCACTTGAGTTAACATGTCTGATGTCGTACGAGTATACCAGTCAAAAGCAATATCTAATTTGTTATTAAACAAACTTGCATCCAAACCGATGTTGGTTGATGTATTTGTTTCCCAACGACCACTTGAGTTACCAAATTGCGCAATATCAAAACCTGATGCGATAGCATTTCCTGCTCCACCGATGTCATAGGCATTGTTATTCGGATCTGGTGTAAATAATGTGTAGGCATTATATACGTTTGGAATCAACTGATTTCCTGTTTTACCCCAACCCGCACGAACTTTTAAATCGCTTAGGAAAGTTAAATCTTTCATGAAAGCTAATTCCGAAAGACGAGCACCTACCGAGAATGCAGGGAATACACCATAACGATATGCTGGTGAGAAACGAGAAGAACCGTCTCTACGAAGGGTAAAATCAGCTAATAAAAAATCTTTGTATGAATAGTTTGCTTTTCCAAACTGCGAGAATAAAGCCGTAATGGTTGCTCCTGATCCTGCGTTAGTAAGACCTGCAGCCGAACCATTGTTCAAATAACGATATGATAAATCGTCAAAGGCAAAATTGCTTCGTTGTGCTGAAAAACCAAAACCAAAGGTTGAAACTGATTCTGTACCAACTAATACGTTGAAGTCATGATCCCCTATTTTTTTGGAGTAATTTAATGTATTGTACCAAGTAATAGCACGATCAAAGTTATTTCCTACCGTTAAGCTGTTTGCATTACGTGCTTCAGCTGCTTCAATATCACGGTTAAAATAAGCGGATTGGTTAAAGTTGTTGTATTCAAAACCAAGGCTTGTGCGCGCCTTTAAATCTTTGATGATTTCAACTTCAGCAAATACATTACCGAAGATACGTGTAGATCTTACAGGGTTATCACGCTCTCTCCATTGACGAGCCAATGGGTTAGGTGCATTACCAAGGTTAGAACCACGAGGACCTGCAAAACCGTTCAAAAATGAAGTATTTGTTCCACCTAATGCTACAGGACCTCCTGTGATATCAAAAACAGGGATGATCGGCTGAATACGAATCGCAAACATGATTGGATTAGATTCACTGTTATTTCCAGCAGGGATACCAACACGCTCATCGATTGAAACCGTTACGTTCTCTCCAAAAGTAATAGCACCTTTTTTGAATTCTGTGTTAGCACGAACGGAGTAACGCTTATATCCTGTGTATTTCAAGATACCCTCTTGATCAAAATAACTTGCAGAAATTGCATACTTGCCATTTTTCGAACCACCAGTTGCACCTAACTGATAGTTAGAGATTTTAGCTGGCCCAAAAATTTCACGCTGCCAATCAGTACCTTCTTTGTTGGCTTTCGTGATGTTAAATGCAGTTACACCCAATCTTGGATCAGTTATATCATTCGTATATGTGAAATTGGCTGGTAAAGCACCATATACGTTTGGATATATGTAATCTGCAATCGTTTGCGTTCCATCTGGTGCAAATCGATATTGAGCAGATGGAGAAGTTCCAGCTGGTCTACCTGCACCAATTTGCGACTCATAGAAATATTGACCCATTTCTTTGGTATTCATCAAATTCAATGTTTTACCTAATTGCTGGGTACCTGTGTACATGTCAAAACTGATTTTTGGTTCACCTTCACCACCACGCTTAGTTGTGATGATTACAACCCCATTGGCAGCACGCGCACCATAGATAGAAGCGGCAGAGGCATCTTTCAATACTTGCATTGACTCGATATCATTTGGGTTGATTTGGTTTAGTGTACCTTGTGTAGGCACGCCATCAATTACATAAAGAGGCGAGTTGTTGTTGGTAGATCCAAAACCACGAACACGAACCATCGTACCACCACCCGGTGAGTTGTCATTACCTACCGTCACACCTGATGCACGACCTTGTAACATTTGCGTTACCGATGCAGCTGGTACGGCAGTAAGTTCTTTCGCACTTACAACCGCTACGGCACCCGTAATGTCTTTTTTACGTTGAGATGTGTAACCAGTAACGACTACTTCACTTAATTGGCTTACATCATCCGCTAGCGTAATCGCTAAAGTGGATTTGCCACCTACAGCAACTGTTTGGCTTACATACCCAACAGATGTGAATGTTAGTTCTGCATTAGAACTTTTAACATTAATAGAGAATGCTCCATTTCCATCAGAAGTTGTACCTACAGTACTTCCTTTGACTACAATAGAAACTCCTGGAATGCCCTGACCACCTGAGTCCTGAACTTTTCCCGCTACTTTTCGGTCCTGGCCAAATGAAACCCATGAAAGGGTTAGCATTATTGCCATCATGAAGACCACTCTGCTTACGTAGAATTTTGTTTTCATAAATAATGAATTAAGGGTTTAAATCTCCTTTGCTTGACGCATTGAAGAAAATTGAACTACAAAAAAAGATAAATATTTTTATTTTAAAAATGATTTTTATATTTTTTTTGAATTTATAAGAAATTTTAATGTTTTGTCCATTAAACATTATTTACAATTTAATGTACCTAGAACACCTGTAGTTTATTCAAGGTCTTTGTTTACCTTTGTCTTTTTAAAATCAATAGATAAATTTTTATGTTAAATCTTGTTTTATTTGGCCCTCCAGGTGCCGGTAAAGGAACTCAATCGGCTAAAATCATTGAAAAATATGGTTTGATTCATTTGTCAACAGGCGATTTACTGCGTGCTGAGATACAGGCGAATACACCTTTGGGTTTAGAAGCTAAGAAATTAATGGATCAAGGCATTTTAGTTCCAGATTCTGTGGTGATCGGAATGATTGAAAATAAATTGAACGAGAATAAGTCGGCCAATGGCTTTATTTTCGATGGCTTTCCTCGGACAGTTGCCCAGGCAAATGCTCTAGATGTTTTATTAGGTGGCCACCATTTGTCTATCACACAAATGATTGCTTTGCAAGTGGGAGACGAGGAATTAACCCAGCGTTTATTATCCCGTGGAAAATCCTCTGGACGCCCAGATGATCAAAATGAAGATTTGATTCGTAAGCGTGTACAGGAATACAACGAAAAAACAGCTCCCGTGGCATCACATTATGCGGACCAAGGAAAGTTTAAAGGGATTAATGGCGTAGGGGAAATCGAGGAGATTTTCGAACAGATTGTTTCCATTATCGAGTCATAATCAAAGGTAATTTTTTAGGCGCGAGCATCGTGTCTTTACAGTTTTCAGACACGATTATCGTGCCTCAACAAAGCATCAATCGAATTATATGACTTCAAATTTCATCGATTACGTTAAAATTAACCTTCGTTCAGGACATGGTGGAAGTGGCTCTTCACATTTTAGAAGAGAAAAACACGTTCCCAAAGGTGGTCCAGACGGAGGAGATGGTGGTCGAGGAGGTCATATATATTTAGTGGGGACCACCCAACAATGGACTTTGCTTCATTTAAAATATCAAAAACATATTATTGCCGATAATGGAAATGGGGGCGAAGGTGCCCGTAGATCAGGATCAGAAGGTGATGATGTCTATATTCAAGTGCCTTTAGGTACCATTGTGAAGGATGGAGAGACCGAAGAGTTTTTGGCAGAAGTGACCGATGATGGTCAAAAAGTTCTTTTATTGCCCGGAGGCCGAGGTGGATTAGGTAATTTCCATTTTAAATCCTCCACTAATCAGTCGCCTCGTCATGCGCAACCAGGCGAGCCTGGCCAAGAACGTTGGGTCATCATGGAACTGAAAGTATTAGCTGATGTAGGCCTAGTAGGTTTTCCAAATGCAGGTAAATCAACCTTATTGTCCGTCATTTCTGAGGCCAAACCTGAAATCGGTGATTATCCATTTACCACGCTAGTGCCTAATTTAGGGGTTGTCGCCTACCGAGATTATAAATCGTTTGTGGTCGCCGATATTCCGGGTATTATTGAAGGCGCTGCGGAAGGAAAAGGATTAGGCGTGCGCTTTTTAAGGCATATAGAACGAAATTCTATTTTATGTTTTTTGATTCCATCGGATGCCACAAATTGGGGTGATGAATACAAAATACTCGTAGGTGAATTGCAGAAATACAATCCTGAAATGTTGAGTAAACGTAGGGTTTTAGTCGTTTCAAAAATGGATCTTTCCATTCCAGAAATGAAAGTTGAGATGCGCGAAAGCCTTCCAGCAGATCTTCCACTTGTTTTTATCTCTTCCGTAACCCAAGAAGGCATTCAGGAATTAAAAGATATTTTGTGGGGAACTCTACAAGAGGAAAATAAAAATCTTCAAAGGCCTGAACTCCTTAATGAAAATATAGAAATCGAAGAGTAGCGGTATTTATTTGAGTTGCTTGGCCATAAAGGCAATGCCCTCATTAAAACTGCTAGGCGAGTAACCCAAAACACTTTTAGCTTTATCTAAGATAAATCCAGTGCGCAATGGCCTTTTAGCTGGTTGTGAGAAAGTAGATGAATCCGCTTTCTGAATCAATTCTTGGGGTAAGTTGTAAAATTCAGCCGTTTTAATGGCCATCTCATAAGGAGTTAGGAAATCACTTCCCGAGATATTGAATATTCCTTGGACGTGGTTTTTCGTGATGAGCCAACAACCCATCGCCAAATCTTCCGCAAGGGTAGGGGTCCGAAACTGGTCTGTCACCACATTAATCGTCTTTCCCTCTTCCAGCGATTTTTTAACCCACAAAATGATATTGGTTCGACTCATATCTTCGACAATTCCAAAAACCAAAATGGTTCTTGCAATTCCCCATTGAATAGTAGATGCTTGAAGCAATTGCTCTGCCTTTAATTTACTCTCTCCATAGATAGAGATAGGATTTGGTTTGGCATTTTCATCATAGGGCCCTGAAAGCCCGTCAAAAATGAAGTCGGTGGATACGTGGCAGAAAAATGTGCTATTCGACTTGCATGCATTAATTAAATAGGACACGGCCGTCACATTTAACAATTCACATCCCTCAGGATCAGCTTCACAGGTATCGACATTCGTCATGGCGGCCGTATGAATTACTGCATCAGGCTGATAGGTTTTAAAAACCTCGAAAACTTCAACTTCATTCGTGATGTCAAGGGAAACGTAGGTATACTTCAAATCTCCAGTAAGGCGATTTGGGCCTTTAGCGGTGGCAATTAATTTAATTTCAGGAAACTGGCTCAACAAGTGAACTAGTTTTTGGCCTAATAGGCCATTGGATCCCGTAATTAAAATCGTTTGTTCCATACTGTTTTATAAGGCAATTTGTCTTCTAATTTCTTTCAACAATACACTGGCTCCTACGCCAATTAATTGATCTGCTAATTTTTGACCTAGTTCGATCGGGTTTTTTCCAACAAGAGAAAACTCGATTTTTTGTTGGCCATCTAAGCTTAAAACTCCACCGGTCAAATTTACAACATCTTTTTCAATATGAGCATGTCCATACACCGGGACGCTGCAACCTCCATCTAGTTTGGATAACAGTTCCCGCTCCGCCAAAATGCATATTTCGGTCGCCTCATGATTGCATGCGGATCGAATGATGTTTTGCAAATCCGTGGACAGTGTCTTCGCACATTGAATCGCCACAGACCCTTGACCCACCGCAGGAATAAATTGATCCAAAGGTAAATGTTCTGTAATATAGGCCGACATATCCATGCGATATACACCAGCATAGGCTAAGATCATCGCGTGGCAGTCGCCGTTTTTCAACTTCTCTAATCGGGTTTGTAAATTCCCCCGCATCTCAACAGGCTTTAAGGAAGGATAAAGATGTCCTAAAAATGCACGTCGGCGAGTGGATGATGTACCAATCTGATGAGGTCCTGCGGTATTCAATGTGAAATTAGGATCTAAACTAAGCAGCACATCATGCGATTTTTCTCTTTCCGTAAAAGCAATTAAGTGTAAATCTTCGGGAAGGGTCGACGGAAGATCTTTGGCAGAATGCTGAGCGATGTCAATGTCTCCATTTCGCAACATCTGTTCGAGTTCTTCAGTGAAAACCCCTTTTGAGCCAATTTTCGAAAGTGATCGATCTAAAATTTGATCGCCTTTGGTCGATATCGCAATTAATTCATAGTTGAGTCCCGCCTTTTCCAAACAAGAGCCAATGTAATCTGCCTGCCAAATAGCCAGCGCTGAATTTCGAGTTCCTATTTTAATTTTTCGCATGGAAAATTCGAATTAGTTGGAGCGAAAGATCTAGGTGAAGCATTTTGGCACGTGCATTTCTTTCCAAGTGGTAATGTACTTCTGAAACTTTTTCACTCATTTTTCCTATGGCCTCCCCCGTTAAGGTTTTTGAGAAATTTTCAATGAATCCACGTTCTTTTTCAAGCGATTTAATGAGTTGGGATGTTCCCGATATTTGATATAAACATTGCCTAAATATATGTAGAGTATGTTCTAACACACTTTTTTGATCCTCTTTGCTGAATGCATCAAACTGATCTG
Source organism: Cytophagaceae bacterium (assembly GCA_947460975.1). Lineage (GTDB taxonomy): Bacteria > Bacteroidota > Bacteroidia > Cytophagales > Spirosomataceae > Aquirufa. The sequence continues at coordinate 183,363 of CANHGO010000001.1, read as the reverse complement.
CCAACAATGAAATTTTGATCAGGTTTTTCGAATACACCGCCCGCATCCATTCGGCAAACCAAGTCGTTGCACTCATATTTTCATTCACCGCTTTATCTAATGCCCAAGAAATATTTCCCTCGCAGGTGATGGCGAGTTGCTGCGCTTTTTCCCGTTCAATACCTGTTTTTTCCGTTAGGAAGGGGGCTAAATCTGCTTCGTCGACGGTCCCTACATTAATGCGTTGGGTTCTAGATATGATCGTAGTCAACAACTTTTGTGGATCCGAACAGATTAAAATAAATAAGGTAGATGAGGGTGGTTCCTCAAGTGTTTTCAATAAAGCGTTTCCCGATGATAGATTTAGTGTTTCGGCATTCCAAATAAATACAATTTTAAAGGGAGCCTCAAAAGGCTTCAGGCTTATTTTTTGAATGAGCTTCCTCGTTTCTTCAACGGGTATATTTCCTTGTCGATTTCCTTCCGCACCTAAATAGGTTAACCAATCAGCTATGGTGCGGTAAGGTGATTCCAACATAAATTTTCTCCATTCCGGTAAAAATGCGTCGGATTCAGCTTCCTTAACCTTTTTTGTGGTGATCGAGGGAATTACATATATGATGTCTGGATGTATTCCTTTGTGGACTTTTTGGCAACTCGGACAAGTTCCACAGGCATCATCGCCTTCCTTTTGAGTACAGAATAAATAGGATACAAAAGCCAAGGCCATCGCTGTTTGTGCGCCACCGGTAGGCCCTTGAAACAATTGGGCATGCGCAATGTGCTGATTTTGCACGGCATTGCTTAATTGTTTTTTGACCACATGTAAACCTGGGATGTCCTGAAATCGCATGGAGGATTATTAGAAAATACTAATTTCGTAAAGATGCTTCCTCTTTCCAAATTTGTTCAATGAGTTCGCCCGAATTTTCTGGTAATTCTTGATTTTTTGCTTTTGCCCATTTCTTGGCATTGGCTAGTGCTTTCTCAAATTCATATTTTTTTACGTTGGGATACTCCCCCCAAGTTAATGAAGGGATGAATTTGGGCAAAAATTGAATGCCACTGATATTGCAATGATTACCAACCACGGTTCCTGTATTAAATCGCGTGCCGATACCCGTCGTGACAAAATCGCCCATGATTACTCCAAGCGATTTGGTAATGGTCTTTCGCGGCTTTGCCGTCGAGTAGTCGAAGATATCCACCTCATTCAAATCATTTTTAACATTTGAAGTACAAGTCATAGCTCCCCAATTGCAAAAAGACCCTATAATCGACGATCCGGCGTACCCATCATGCCCTTTGTTCGAATAGGGGTAAAAAATGGAATTGCTTATTTCACCACCTACTTTACAATGAGGTGCAATGGTTGTGTATGGCCTTATTTTGGAACCTAAGTTGGTCACTGAATGATCTAAAATAGCTGTGGGGCCTTGAATTAATGTGCCAATTTGAATACTTGCATGTTTTCCAATATAAATGGGTCCTTGGCTTGCATCTAAAATACTGCCTTTTATATCTGCTGTGGCGTCTATAAAGCAATTTTCAGGATGGATGAGGATATTGCCGTTTTCTTTTAAATGATTTTGGTCAAATGTATTTGGTTTTATTTCCTTTTTAAGCAATGCTGCATTTAGGCTCAAAAGGTCTTCGAATTTTGAGAAAAATACTGGATTTGCTTGTGAGTTAATGGTATTCCAGTCGGCCGACGATGCTCCTAAACCCCTGTAGGCGATCAGTTGTCCTTGGAAATATAAGTTGGTTTGTTCAGGTAAGTTTTCCAGTTCCTGAATGAGCTCTTGGCTTGGAAGGACTGACCCTAAAATATGTAATGCGTTGGGTTGTATTTCAGCCGCACCCCAACTTACTTTTTTGTGTGTGGCCTGACTCCATTTTTCATGAATTTTTGATAGGCCAATCCAATGCTCAGCTAAGCTACGTATATAGCTTATCGGTCGCAGATTTTGGGTGATTTTTGGATCGTCAAAAAGATGTATGGCTTTCTCCATTTTGCAATTTACAAAAAAAGCCTCGACAAGATTATTGAAGAGGCTTTAATGTATTTTATTGAAGAAAATTAACTCTTCGCGTAACGCTTGTTGAATTTATCTACACGTCCAGTGGTATCTAATAATACATTTTTACCTGTATAGAATGGATGTGATTGTGAAGATACCTCGACTTTGTAAACCGGGTAAGTTGCACCTTCAAATTCTGTTGTTTCTGTTGTTGCTGCGCAAGAACGCGTTAAAAACTTGTAATCTGAAGATAAATCATGGAATACAACTTGCTTGTATTCTGGATGGATGTCTTTTTTCATTTTATTTTTTTCGGACGATTCCCTGCCGTCATTTTATTTGTATCAATGAGACCTCTGGGATTCAGGCTCACTTAATCGGGTTGCAAAAATAGACAAATTTTATAGATCTAGCAAAACTTTTGTGTTATTTTTTTTGTGTTTTTAGAGCCAATGAAAGCGTTTTATAAATCTAAAAAATATTTTTATTGTATTTTTCCAAGAGGCAACTTGCTTAATGATTTGAATATATGGGAGTTAAATATTGCAATTTAAATATGCTCAATTTTTAATGTTTTTTTAAGAAAATAATGTTTGCAAGTGGGTGTGTTTTTTTCTAATTTTACTGAGAAGGAATTCACGCAAAAACGCCGATTTTTTTGACCGCATTCCCCTCTAGTTTTAAGCAATTTTAAATTATATTTTTAGGAAACACATGTACGTAATTAAAAGAGACGGTCGTCGCGAATCTGTCAAGTTTGACAAAATCACAGCCAGGATAGAAAAACTTTGTTACAGTTTAGATCCCTTTTTTGTTCAACCTTTAGAGGTGGCCAGAAAAGTTATCTCTGGCTTGTATGATGGAGTTAAAACGACTGAATTGGATAATTTGGCAGCGGAGACAGCGGCGTCGTTGACGACAAAGCATCCGGACTACGCTGTGCTAGCAGCTAGGATTGCCATATCTAATTTACATAAGAATACGTTGAAATCGTTTTCGGCTACGATGAAGCGATTGTTTACTTATGTAGATCCTAAAACTGGACAAAATGCTGCTTTGTTATCAAAGGAGGTTTACGATATCATTAAGAAGAATGCAGTAGAGTTGGATGAGGCGATTATCTATGACCGTGATTTCGGTTATGATTATTTTGGTTTCAAGACTTTAGAGAAATCATATTTATTAAAATTGGAGGGTCAAATAGCTGAGCGCCCGCAACACATGTTGATGCGTGTGGCAGTAGGTATTCATCAAACAGATCTTGCTTCTGCTATTGAGACTTATAACTTACTTTCGGAGCGTTGGTTTACGCACGCAACCCCCACTTTATTTAATGCGGGTACTCCAAAGCCACAGATGTCGTCTTGTTTTTTATTGACTACGCAAGATGATTCAATTGAAGGAATTTACGATACGTTAAAACAGACAGCTAAAATTTCACAATCGGCTGGTGGTATTGGTTTAAGTATACACAATATTCGTGCAACGGGGTCTTATATCAAGGGAACGAATGGTACGTCCAATGGCATTATCCCTATGCTTCGTGTTTTCAATGATACGGCGCGTTATGTGGATCAGGGCGGTGGAAAACGCAAAGGTTCTTTCGCTATCTATTTGGAGCCTTGGCATGCGGATGTCTTTGAATTTTTAGAATTAAAAAAGAATCACGGCAAGGAAGAGATGCGTGCAAGGGATTTGTTTTATGCCCTTTGGATTCCAGATTTATTCATGAAGCGTGTTGAAGATAATGAGGAATGGTCTTTATTCTGTCCACACGAGTGTCCAGGACTATCCGATACGCATGGAGAAGAGTTTGAAGCATTATATCATAAATATGAGTTGGCAGGTAAGGCTCGCCAGGTGGTTAAGGCGCAAGAATTATGGTTTAAAGTATTAGAATCTCAAACAGAGACCGGTACGCCGTATATGTTGTACAAAGACCATGCAAACAGCAAATCGAATCAAAAGAATTTAGGTACAATTAAATCTTCGAATTTATGTACTGAAATTATTGAGTATACGTCAAAAGATGAGGTAGCCGTTTGTAATTTGGCTTCTTTGGCTTTGCCTAAATATGTGAAGGCGAATGACAAAGGTGTCAATGAATTTGATCACGCAAAATTATATGACGTAACTAAGTCGGCGACAAAAAATTTAAATAAGATTATAGACGTCAACTACTATCCTGTACCGGAAGCTCGTAATTCAAATTTACGTCACAGACCTATTGGATTAGGAGTTCAAGGATTAGCGGATGTGTTTATTATGTTGAGAATGCCATTTGAGTCACCTGAGGCACAGCAATTAAACAAAGATATTTTTGAAACTATCTATTATGCTTCTATGGAGGCATCCATGGAATTAGCGATAAAAGAGGGACCATATTCTACTTGGGAAAGTTCACCTATTTCAAAGGGTATTTTCCAGTTTGATATGTGGAATGTTACACCAAGTTCAGGTCGTTGGGATTGGGAGAGTTTACGTGAAAAAGTAGTTAAAAATGGAGTTCGTAATTCTTTATTGGTTGCCCCAATGCCTACGGCTTCTACGTCACAAATCTTAGGTAATAACGAATGTTTTGAGCCATACACATCGAATATTTACGCAAGACGTGTATTGTCAGGTGAATTTGCGGTAGTGAACAAGCATTTGTTGAAGGATTTGATCAAGTTAGGATTATGGAATGAATCCATGAAAAATAAATTGATTTCAGCGAACGGTTCGGTACAAGGTATACCTGAGATTCCTAAAGATCTTAAGGAATTATACAAAACGGTTTGGGAGATTAAGCAAAAAACTATTTTAGAAATGGCGGCGGACCGTGGTGCATACATCTGTCAGTCTCAAAGTTTAAACATTCACATTCAAGATGTGAATTTTGGTAAGCTAACTTCGATGCACTTCCACGCGTGGAAACTTGGTTTAAAAACAGGTATGTACTATTTACGTACAAAAGCAGCTGCTGATGCCATTAAGTTTACTATTGAAAAGCAAGCGGAAGTTCAAATTGAGCAAACAAACAATGTGAACGAAACAGAATTGCAATATGCTGCACATACGGCACAGGCTGCTGCTTCCTTTTCTACCGATGCCGCACAAAATCAGTCTGATATGGCGTGTTCCTTAGATAATCCGGAAGCATGTGAAGCTTGTGGTTCATAAGAAAAAATGAAAAATAAATATTTAAATCACTTGATTGAGAAGTCAAGTGATTTTTATGTTTAAATGCGATAATGACCATGGTAAACAAGGGTAGGCTTTTTTTGTTTTTTTTGGCTTTGATGTTTTTGGGGGCATTTTTGAGATTTTATCATATAAACTCTTTCGGACTTTTTGGAGATGAAAAGCAAAGTGCATTAATTGCAGTCGCCAATACAAATTATGGGGGGATGGGAAAATTGCTGAATCCACCTGCAACGTTTACGCCATCAGATTTTTGGGAAAGCCGTGGTATCAAATCATGGTTGGATGCAGACGCTCGGGGAGACGTTAGTGGGAATAGTTTGGTGCATGACATGATGTTAAAATTATTCTCTATCCTATTTGGGAAGAGTGATGGGGCATTAAGATCGGTTTCTGTTTTTTTCAATTTACTCACGTTGTGGTTATTGTTTTATTGGGCTAGACGGCAAAAGCCAAATCAGGAATTTTGGCCATTAGGAATTTTGTTATTAGCTGTCATCGAACCCTTTTTTGTGATTTATAGCCAACAAGCTAGGAATTATACAACAAGTATATTTTTTACGACCGCATCTAATTATTTCTTTTGGAATATGGTCGGTAAAAGGGATCAGAATAATACGAAACCTAGGGATTTGGCAGGTTGGATATTGACCAGTTTGTGTGCACTTTTTAGCACCTATTTGACCGCTTTAGTATTAGTAGGCCAATTTATTTACCTGATTGTTATATCAAAATCGACATGGAGTAAAATTAAAACCATGGCCATCGGATCTTTTGCTTTTTTAGTTCCTTTTGTTTCTTGGATGTATTGGGGGCCAGGGCAATATTTTTTTGATTATCAAAAAGATGCGGGCAAGCAATATTTGAATTATTTAAAATTAAATGGACCTGTCATCGGCTGGATAGAGGAGTCAAATTTGATTAATTTATTTAAAAAGAGCGTTGTTATTTTATCGGATATTTTTTTTCTAACGAATGATCTTTATAGACGGCATGGCAAATTCGGGGTTATTCTTCTTGTTTTCTTTCTCTTTTTAGTCGGCACATGGGTGACTAAAATCAAGGAAAAAAACGAGAGAAACTTTTATATTTTTGGTCTAATACAGATTTTTTTGCCCGTTTTAGTTTTAATCATTACGGCTATTGATGCCGGTACAACGACAGGTTTTTTCTTGAGGTATGCTAGCTTTGGAATACCCTTTGGGATATTCATATCTGCCGGTCTAATTGAGTATTTATATAAATCCAATATTTGGATAAAGGGTTTATGTTTGCTAATTGTTATCACACAGGTTTATTTTTTGATCTTCCAAATTAAGCCCTTGTATAGTGATTCACATCAGAAATATACATTCTCAGAGAACCGAAGTAAAAACCCATATCCATTAATAGCTGAAAAAATTATCAATAGCTATCAGCCTGGAGATACTGTTTTATATCCTTCAAAAATGAACAACTTCCTAAACGCAAAAAATCTTCAAGGAAGAGTTGCGGACGTTTCTGATGCTCAGTTAGTCAACTTATATTTTAATAGTGAATTGAAATTTGTTCAAAAAATAGATACTATCTATAAAGATTCTGTAATTTTAAAAAAGAAAGACGGTCAAAAAATTCTTATTTTTGATTTTAAACAAGGTAAATACCGCTTTTAAATATATGCCAGTTTTCACACCACAAGTTTCATTTGTAATTCCAGTTTATAACGAAGAGAGTAATCTTCCTATGTTAGTAGATCGGATTGTGAAAATCATGGATCAGTCTTCAATTCATTTAGAGGCTGTTTTAGTGGATGATGGTAGTCGAGATAATTCTCGTCAAATTCTTCAGCAATTAGCCTTAAGTGATCCACGTTTTCATGTCATTTTACTTTCTAGGAATCATGGACATCAATTGGCCCTGACGGCTGGATTATCTGTAGCTCGTGGGAGTGAAGGGGTATTCGTATTAGATGGCGACTTGCAAGATCCCCCCGAATTACTGGACACTTTTTATCGCAAACACAAAGAAGGGTATGATGTGGTGTATGCGATTAGAGAGAAGCGAAAGGAAGTGTTTTATAAAAGATTTGCCTACTTTATTTTTTATCGAATTTTAAAGAAAATTGCCAACATAGAAATTCCGTTAGATAGTGGTGATTTCTCATTCATCAGCAGGAGGGTTGTGGATGTGTTAAATAAAATGCCGGAGGAAAGCCGCTTTATCCGAGGTATGAGAACTTGGATTGGGTTTAAGCAAATTGGAATTGCCTATGACCGACAAGAAAGAGCTTCAGGTGATTCAAAATATTCTTTTGGGAAATTAGTCCAATTAGCACTCAATGGAATTTATAACTTCAGTGAATTTCCTGTCAAATTTGTCATGATTTTGGGTGGTCTTGCCATAAGCTCATCCGTTTTATACCTAATTTCTGTTATAATTAAAAAGATGTTTTTCGATCAAGTCATTGAAGGATTTACAGCTTTACTCTTTGTGGTTATATTATTTGGCGGAATTCAATTACTAGCCATTGGGATATTAGGTGAATATATTTTGCGTATATTTTTCCAATCAAAAAGCCGGCCTAACTTTATTATAGAAGCGGAAATTTTGGATGGCAAGGTAAATAAGGATATTTAATTTAGGTCATAGATTCATTGTTTGACTTGAGAATTCTGAATGTTATTGCATTAATTTTCAATAATTTTTGATTGTAATATTCTGATTTTTTGAGTTAAAAAGAAAAATACCGTTACTAGATCGATCGAAAATTATGGCTAGAATAGCTTTGTTTATTTATTCACTTATTGGTGCATTAAATATCTTATCGGCCGTCATCGAGCAACCTATGCTTCGTACATTAACAAAGCCTTTATTGATGCCGATGCTCTTGCTGTATGTTTTTTCTCAAACGCATATTGAAATCCGAAATAAATTAATTTTTATTCTTGTTTTTGCTTGGCTCGGTGACATGTTTTTGTTGATTCCAGGCAATTCGCCGCTGTATTTCCAATTAGGCTTAGGTTCATTCTTGATTATGCAGATAGGATATATACGCCTATTTTCATCACAAAATTCTGCAGGTAATTTTAATTTGCGCCAATGGTTCTCATGGCCTATTATTCCCGTTTTCATATACGTTGTTGGTTTTTTAGCATTTTTAATGCCTCAAATCCCCGCCGCATTATACATTCCTGTTGGTTTGTATGCATTTGCACTCGGTACAATGCTTTATGCCGCCTACTTAAGAAAAAAGGATTCCTCCTATTATTTTATATTGATAGGCGCTATCTTTTTTGTCACTTCTGATAGCTTATTAGCTTTAGCCAAGTTTTATTATTCATTTCCGGGGAATTCAATCATGATCATGGGAACTTATATCCCTGCCCAATTGCTACTAATCTTAGGTTTATGTAAATTGCAACCTAAGAATTAATTGAATGGCATGGCGGTTTCTACCTTGACTCCTACAATCTTATCGGAATTAGCTGAAAAATTACAAGGATCCTTGTTTACAGATACTGTGATGCGAACTTTGTATGCGACGGATGCATCTGCCTACCGAGAAATGCCTTTGGGAGTCGCCATTCCTGAGACGATTGAAGATATTCAAACGTTAATTTCTTTTGCAGATGGGCATCAAATTCCGTTAATCCCAAGGACAGCTGGTACTTCTTTAGCAGGCCAAGTCGTAGGTTCGGGTCTAGTGGTGGATGTTTCTAAATATTTCAATCGCATCATAGAAGTAAATAAAGAGGAATCTTATGTTTGGGTAGAACCCGGTGTCGTTCGTGATGTATTAAATGTCGAGTTAAAAAAACAGGGTTTGTTTTTTGGGCCAGAAACTTCTACTGCTAATCGTGCCATGATGGGTGGAATGCTGGGAAATAATTCCTGCGGATCTAATTCCATCGTTTATGGTTCTACTCGTGACCATGTTTTAGCTGTTGAAGGATATTTATCAGATGGTACTTTTGTGACATTTGAATCGGAAGATCCATTTAAAACATTAACTACTTTGCCCGAGGGAAGTCGTTTGCATAAAATTTATGCGGAAACACTACGTGTTTTATCTGACCCAATCGTTCAAAATAATATCATTTTTGAGTTTCCAAAGCCAAGCATTAATCGACGAAATACGGGTTATGCACTTGACACGTTAGTTAATTCCAGTTCATTTATTGCTGGAAAGCCGAGTTTCAACTTTTGTAATCTGCTTGCAGGGTCTGAAGGGACACTTTGTTTTGTTACTCGCATTAAATTGCATGTTGATCCCTTGCCACCCGCGCATTTGGGTTTAGTTTGTGCACATTTTAATACAATTGATGAAGCGTTAAGAGCTAATTTAATTGCCTTGGCGTTTAATCCATCTGCATCCGAATTAATGGATCATTATATTTTGGAATGTACCAAAGCCAATCCTGAACAAAGTCAAAATCGTTTCTTTGTTCAAGGGGATCCAGGCGCTATATTGGTCGTTGAACTACGTGGAGATGATGCAAATGAGGTTGCTGATCAAGCCCAGAAACTGGAGAAGGCGATGCGGGCTGCAGGTTTTGGCTATCATTTTCCTTATGTGACAGGTGATGGAGTTAAAAAAGTATGGGATTTGAGAAAGGCGGGTTTGGGTCTACTTTCCAATTTACCAGGAGATGAAAAAGCAGTGGCTGTGATTGAAGATACGGCTGTGGATGTGCAAGATTTGCCCGCGTTTATTGCAGAATTCAATGAGATTCTGACAGCGAATCATTTATATTGTGTGCACTATGCGCATGCAGGTTCTGGTGAATTGCATTTAAGGCCCATCATTAATTTAAAAACGGAGGAGGGGCATCAACAGTTTCGACACATTGCCGAAGAAATTGCCCGACTCGTTAAAAAATATCAAGGTTCACTTTCTGGAGAGCACGGGGATGGTAGATTGAGAGGTGAATTTATTCCTTGGATGGTGGGGGAAGCGAATTATCAATTGATGCGTGAATTAAAGTCGTGGTGGGATCCCAAGGGAATATTTAACCCCAATAAAATTGTCGATACGCCGCCGATGGATACTTTTTTGCGGTATGAGGCGGGCCAACAAACACCCGAGTTCAATACTGCATTTAGGTATAAAGATCAAGATATTTTGCAGCATGCCGAGCAATGCAATGGTTCAGGGGATTGCCGAAAAACACCTATTTCGGGAGGTACCATGTGCCCGTCTTTTATGGCAACTCGAAACGAAAAAGAAACGACTCGAGCTCGCGCCAATATCCTAAGAGAGTTTTTAACTCGTTCTACGCAACCCAACCGCTTTAATCACAAAGAGATTAAAGAGGTAATGGATTTGTGTTTGGCGTGTAAAGGCTGTAAGGCTGAATGTCCTTCTAATGTGGATGTGGCGAAATTGAAAATGGAATTTTTGTACCAGTATCAAAAAGAGAACGGTACCCCTTTGCGGAGTTGGTTAGTAGGTCATTTTGCTTCCATTTCTTCATTGGCGTCCTACGTTCCTTCAATATACAATTTGGTGATGGGGACCCCATTTATACGCAGATTGGCTAATAAAATGGTTGGTTTTCATCCGGATAGAACGATGCCATTATTGGCCAATCAAACATTGTGGTCTTGGCTGAAAGGAAGAAAGTCTATTTCGTCAATTAAATCTTTGTATTTATTTGTGGATGAATTTACAAATTTCAATGATGTTGAAGTAGGTAAAAAAACAGTTCTTTTATTAGAAAAATTAGGTTACGAAGTTAAAACCATCCCTCATCCAATCTCTGGGCGCTCATTTTTGTCCAAGGGTATGCTGGATGAAGCACGCCTTTTGGCTCAGGCCAATGTGGAATTATGGTCTACTTTAATTGACGAAAATATGCCTTTAGTGGGTATAGAACCATCTGCCATTCTAACTTTTAGAGACGAATATCCCGATTTAGTTTCGGAGGCTTGGCTTGAAAAGGCTCAGCAATTGAGTAAAAATGTGTTGTTGTTAGAAGAATTTATTGCCCGTGAGGCTGATGCTAAACGTATCCTTAAAAGTTCATTTAATCAGGAGAAACGTTTATTGAAATTGCACGGCCATTGCCAGCAAAAAGCCATGAGTTCTTTGGTGGCCGCTAAAAAGGCTTTGTCTTTGCCTGAAAATTTTGAGGTCCAACTCATTCCATCAGGTTGCTGTGGTATGGCAGGTTCATTCGGTTACGAAAAAGAACACTATGATTTGTCGATGCAAATAGGGGAGTTGGTATTATTTCCAACGGTCCGTGCACAAACGATTGAAACTGAAATAGTTGCTTCAGGTACAAGTTGCCGACATCAAATTCACGATGGAACTCAGCGACATGCCAAGCATACTGCCGAGATTTTATATGAAGCTTTAGTCTAAATTAGAATTTCCAACGGACAAAAGCTTCCATAGCTTCGTATTCAGCTAGCCCTAGTTTGTTGTAAATCTGGGCAGTTCCTCTATTTCGATCTTCAGCTCTTTGCCAAAATTCACGGGAGTCATCCCCTTGGAATACCACACCATCTTTTTGGGATTGATGTTTGAAAATACCCATCCTTTTTTTGAAAACCTGATCTGGTGACATGGGAACAGCCATTTCAATTTGGTCAATGTCCCACTCAGCCCATGCACCTTTGTATAACCAAACCCAGCAGTTTTTCATGTATTCACGATGCTTGATTCTTGATATAGCCTCAAAAATTGCATCTAAGCATACTTTATGTGTTCCGTGTGGATCGGCTAAATCTCCCGCAGCGTAAATTTGATGTGGCTGAACAGTCTCGATTAAATCGATGATTAATTGAATATCAATCTCGGCCAATGGTTTTTTACGAATCGTACCTGTTTCGTAAAAAGGCATCTCCAAGAAATGCGCATTTTCTTTTTTAATCCCTACAAACCGACAAGTATTTTTCGCTTCCCCTTTTCTGATCAATCCTTTAATTTGTCGGACTGCATCGATATCCAATTCGGAATCTTTTTTATTCTTTAAAAAGCGAATGGCATCTTTATATATTTTATTGGCTTTGATGTTCGGGCTCTCAAATTTTTCATTGAAATCTACAACAAATTCTGCGAAACGAAGTGCTTCATCATCGGCCACGGCAATATTGCCAGTAGTTTGATAGGCCACATGAACTTCATGACCTTGGTCTTGAAGACGCTGAAATGTACCACCCATAGAAATGATGTCATCATCCGGATGTGGAGAAAATATGATGACCTTTTTCTTAGCAGGAAAAGCTCTTTCCGGTCTATTGGTATCATCCGCATTTGGTTTTCCTCCGGGCCAACCTGAAATGGTGTGCTGTAAATAATTGAATACTTCAATGTTTATTTCATACGCTTGGCCATATAAGGAAAGTAAATCAGATAGTCCATTTTCATTGTAATCCTTGTTGGTCAACTTTAATACCGGTTTTTCCAAGTGCAACGACAAGTGAGTGACCGCTTTTTTGATCATTTTTCGATCCCATGTCACTGAGTCAACAAGCCAAGGGGTTTTAATCCGCGTTAATAAAGCAGCTGCCGTTTCATCTAAAATAAAGGTTGCGTTCGTGTGTTGCTGTAAATACGATGCGGGGATGTCGGAAGTAACTTGGCCTTCAACAGCCCTTGCCACACTTTCAGCTTTGTGTTCACCCCAGGCCAATAAAACGATTCGTTTGGCCTGCATGATTTTATCAATTCCTAAGGTAATCGCCTTTTTGGGAACTTTGGCTAATCCACCAAAATCTACGGCCGCATCTATTTTAGTATTGATGTCTAAGGTCATTAATCGAGTCTTCGAATTAATAAGCGAACCTGGTTCATTAAATCCAATGTGGCCATTTCGCCCAATGCCTAATAAATGGAAATCCAATCCCCCTAGTTTCTCAATCTTATCTTCATAGTCTTTACAGAACTCTGGTATTTTTTCGATAGGCAATGTCCCATCCGGTAAATGGTAATTTGTTACCGGTATGTCAATTTGATCAAAGAGTTGTTCCTTCATGAATCGGACATAGCTTTGAACAGAATCCGGCTCCATCGGGTGGTATTCGTCTAAATTAAAAGTGATTACATTTTTGAAACTTAAGCCCTCTTCTTTATGCATCCGAATAAGTTCTTGGTATACTTTTTTCGGTGATGAACCCGTGGCTAAACCTAAAACGGCTGGCTTGTTCTCTTTCGTTTTTTGCCTGATCAATGCAGCTATTTCTAAGGCAACTGCCTTGGATGCTTTTTCTGAATCGGCGAAAATGTGTGTCGGGATTCTCTCGTGACTGATTGCGTGTTCCATAATTAATTTTTTACATTCGATGCTACCACAATGAAATCTAATTCTAACGTGTCAAATAATCGTAATATAGTTTTAATAGACGGGTTACCTTTTCCTAGCTCAATGGAATGAATGGTTTTAATGGCTACTCCACTTTTTTCACTCAATTCGTCCTGCTTTAATCTCAGCGTACTTCTTTTCTCTCTAATTATTTTTCCGAATATTTTTAAATCCATAGTCGATTTTTCAATGGGTAAAAATAATGCATTAACTCGTATTAAAAAATTATCAGTAATATGTTACTGATAATTTAATTTTTTTATATTTTGTGATGAGTGGTCATGGGAATTGGATATTGTGCCTTAAATTTGCGCTTATGAATATGAATATTCGCGCCCTAATCATCATAGTTTGCCTAAGTTTTTCCAATTTAGTTGTAGCCCAGAAATCTACACTTAGTGGCTACTTAAAAGATGCCCTGAATGGGGAAGGTTTAATTGGTGCTAATGTATATGTAAAGGAACTGAAAGTAGGTAACTCTTCAAACACCTATGGTTTCTACAGCATTACCCTAAATCCTGGCGAATATACCTTGGTTTTTAGTTCAACCGGATACGAAAAAATCGAACGAAAAGTCCTATTTTCAGGAGCGTCTCAAGTACTTAATTTGGAATTAAAATCAACAAATAAAGAATTAGATGAGGTGGTTGTTCGTACGAGGGCCATTGACGAAAATGTCAAGGGGATTGAAATGTCAGTGAATAAAATTGACATTAAAACCATTAGGAAAATTCCTGCTTTACTGGGAGAAGTCGATTTAGTTAGAGCCATTCAGCTTTTACCGGGTGTGTCAACGGTAGGTGAAGGAGCATCAGGATTTAATGTTCGTGGTGGGGGTGTAGATCAAAACCTTGTTTTACTAGATGATGCTCCTGTATATAACTCATCCCATTTATTTGGTTTTTTCTCCGTATTTAATCCGGATGCGGTCAAAGATGTAAAGCTTTATAAAGGAGGTATTCCAGCTCAATATGGTGGCAGGGCCTCTTCTATTTTGGACGTAAAAATGAAGGAAGGTAATTCCAAAAAGCTTGAAGTTAATGGAGGTATTGGGGTTATATTTTCTCGTTTTTCCATTGAGGCGCCCATTATAAAAGATAAGGCTTCATTCATTTTTGCCGCGAGAAGATCCTATATTGACATTTTGGCTAAGCCTTTTTTAACGGGCAACAATGCAAATGCTTCTTTTAATTTTTATGATTTAACGGCCAAGGTTAATTACAACATCAATGCTAAAAATACCGTTTTCCTTTCTGGTTACTTTGGGCGAGATGTTTTTGGGACGAGTTTTGGTTTTAACTGGGGCAATGGAACTATATCCTCTCGCTGGAATCATGTTTTTTCCGAAAAACTATTTATGAACGCTACGGCTTTTTATAGCAACTATGATTATTTATTAGACTCTGATATCGAAAATAAAAGACCCAATGACTCATTTAAATGGTCGTCCAACATTGAAAATTTAAGCATTAAGCCAGATTTTACCTATTACGTTAATCCGACAAACACGATTAGTTTTGGGGGCCAAATTCTTTCATACGAGTTTAAACCTGGCAAAGCTATCGCTACATCCACTGGGGAGAAACGGGAATTTGGTCAAGCGAATAAAAAAGGAACAGAGTCTTCGGCCTACATTAGTCAAGAATTGAAAATCTCACCTGTCTTTTCTGTTCAATACGGAATGCGCTATTCTTATTATGATTATAAAAGTTTGAATGGGGAATACTATGACCGTGTTAAAGTGCCTATTTCCACTGAAAATGCATCAGGCTATATTTTAAAAATCAATAAAACGGATCCTACTACCACCGTTGCCTCATACGGAAATTGGGAGCCCAGGTTATCCTTGAATTTAAATGTAGGCCAAAATGCATCTCTTAAAACAAGTTACAATCGCTTAGCTCAATATGTGCATTTGATGTCCAATACGGCAGCTTCTACTCCTTTGGATGTTTGGACTTCGTCGACCAATAATATAAAACCCCAGTTAGCTGACCAAGTTGCCATGGGCTTCTTTAAAAATTTAGGGCCTGACGGAAATAATTATGAAACTTCTGTCGAGGTTTATTATAAGGCGATGCAAAATCAAATCGATTATGCGGATCGAGCTAATTTGTTTTTGAACCCTTATTTTGAAAAAGACTTACTTTTTGGAGATGGCAGAGCCTATGGAATTGAGTTTTTTGTCAAGAAAAACGTAGGTAAATTAACGGGTTGGATTAGCTATACGTTAGCTCGGACCGAACGAAAAATTGAAGGATTAAATGATGGTGTATGGTATGCAAATCGATATGACCGTACCCACACTTTAAATGTAATAGGTCAGTATAGCCTAAGTGAAAAATGGTCTTTTGGGGCTAATTTCGCTTATATTACGGGTGTTCCTTATTCGATTCCTGCACAAAAATACATTTACGAAGGCATTGCTTATCCTCAAACTCAACCTGGAACCCGAGGAAATATTAGGGTACCAGATTACAATCGATTGGATTTGTCGGCCACCAAGAAGAATAAAAAAGCGTTATTTGGCAAAGGAACATCTGAATGGGTTTTCTCGATTTATAATGTCTACAATCGAAAAAATCCTTTTTCTATTTATACCAGGCCAAACGAAGATAATTCAATGAAAACAGAGGCGGTACAGTTATCTATTATTGGTTCTTTTGTTCCAGCAGTCACCTATAATTTTTCATTTTGATGAAGGCAAATACCTCACTTTTATTTGTTTTGATGCTAGGGTTCTTCTTGAGTTCATGTGAGGACATCGTGACCTTAAATACGCCTGGTTCTGATCATTACATGGTTATAGAAGCCACATTAACAAATTTGCAAGGACCTCAAAAAATTGTTTTATCTAGATCCCAAGACTATTTTGACAATACAAACGCCCCCAAAATTATAGGGGCCAATGTTTCAATTTCAGATAATGAAGGGCGAGAATATCTATTCAAAGAATCTAAAACAGAGTCAGGTACATATGTTTGGACTCCTGATTCGCCGACAGACATTTTCGGAAAAGTGGGAAAAACATATAAATTGACCGTCAAAGCTGCCAATGAAATTTTTACAGCTTCTGAAACGATGAGACGTGTTCCGCCGATTGATTCCATTTTATATCAATTCGATGAAGCTAATCAAAGGCAAGCGTCCGATGGTAAGCCCAAAAATGGATATGATGCACAGTTCTATGCACGTGATCCCATTGGGGTCGGTGATTGTTTCCGAGTAAAAACATATAAAAATAGGAAGTTGTTTAATGGGAGTCAAAACCTAATATTTTTCTACGATGCCGCATTTCAAAAAGGAGCCATGGCTGATGGACTCATGTTTATTTTGCCTATCCGAAGATCCATTTCACCTGAACTTTACCAAGAAAAAGATACGATTAAAGTAGATCTATATTCGATCTCAGAAGACCAATTTAATTTTTATTCTCAAGCCCGCTTAGAGTTAAATAATGCAGGTTTATTTTCAAGGCCAGCAGCAAACATCCCGACTAACTTTAAAAATACGAATCCAAATTCAGCTTTACAAGGAGCAGGTTGGTTTGGGATTTCTGCCGTAAGTAGCTTACAAACTATCGTTGATCCCAAGAAAGCCAGAAAAAATATCAAGTAAATTATTCGAAATTGACAATCAGACTGACCGTATGTGATTTTAAAAAATTCATATTAGAAAATGAATTAGTCGCGGTAGTAGGCTGAACATATAAATTAGTCAGCCCGTGTGAGAATCGAATTTCGGGCGTGAATTTGAAATATTGAAAAAAACGTTCCAATCCAAACCCATATTCTAGCGATAAATCTGAGGTATTGGCACTAAGTGCGGAACTCTTTTTTTTCACATTGGCCTCTATGCCTAACTTCACTCCTCCGATCACGTACATTCGATGATTTTCTCGTCTGATTGACTTGTATTTGATTAATAGGGGGATTTCGAGCCAAGTGGATTCCCTGGTTAATGGATTTAAATCAGGCTTTGGAGGTGACAATGGAAACAAAATTTGCCTTTCATAAAGTGCGATGTTCATTCCCGTTTTTAATTCAAAATGCTTGTCAAAGGCATAATTGACCAGACCGCCAATCTGAAATCCAAAGCTACGGGGTGATTGTACGATTGAATCTGCGCCTAATTTAGCACGATCCCCATTCGTTGAAAAATTAGTCGAGGCAAAACCAAACAGAAAGCCAAAATGAACAGGTTTCTCGTCGTAGTATTCATGAAAAATCCGTACATATTTACTGTGCTGAGCCCGAACGGTTAGTTGGGCCAATATTAAACAGCAAAGGATTATCCCTGTTTTTCTCAATGTTATTTTTGTTTTTGCCCTATATAAATGGAGCAAATTCCACCCGTCATAGGAATCCAATTCGTTTCTGAATAACCTACGGATTTAAATATTTGAATAAATTCTGGTCCATCTGGAAACGCCTTAACGGATTCTGGTAAATAGGTATATGCGGAAGGATCCTTAGAAATCATTTTGCCTAAAAATGGAAGGCAATATTTAGAATAAAAGGTATACAATTGCTTCATTGGAAATTTACGCGGATTTGAAAATTCAAGAATCAAGCAATAGCCTCCTGGTTTGGTCACCCGAAACATGTCGGTCAATCCTTTTTGTAAATTTTCGAAATTCCTTACTCCAAAACTAACGATGACCGCATCAAAACTATTGTCCGAGAAGGGAAGTTTTTCCGAATCCCCTTTTTGTAATTGGATTGTTTTTTCCAACCCCATTTTCTTGATTTTCTCTTGGCCGAACAAAAGCATGCCTTCGGATATATCCACGCCAACAATCTTTTCGGGATTAATTTTTAGTGCTTCAATGGCAAAGTCGCCCGTGCCGGTGGCAATATCCAACATGGTTTTGATACCCTTGTTTTGAAGTAATTTTATCGCTTTTTTTCTCCAAATAATGTCGATTCCACCGCTCAATAGATGATTTAAGAAATCATATTGCGGGGAAATCGTATTGAACATGTTGGCAACTTGTTCTTTCTTACTTTTGGATTGGTCTTTGTAGGGTACAACCATAATTTATTTTTGTTCAAATTAATCTAACCTGAATTAGAAATAATTGTTGTGCAAAATTACCGATTTTATTTGGTTTAAACCGTTGACATATGGAAAATGCCCACTAATAGCCACATGAGCGTAAAGCTGATGAGCATGGAAAAATTAACCAGCGCGGCCGCTATGCCTGTATCGAAATCAAACTCATCTGAATAGGTGATCAGTGTCATACCTGCGGGCAGAATTAAACAAATCAATAGCATATTACGGTAAGCGTCGTTGAATGGTAAAAGATAATAAAAAGTTAAGCCGACGCTCAAGCCTAACACGTACCTTAAAGCGAGTACTTGGAACACTTTTTGAAAAGATTTTTTTGGCAAACGGACGCTAAAATAAATTCCCATTAATAATAATACCATGGGTTTGTTGCCTTTTGAAATCGTTTCAATCACATCTAAAGGAATCGCAGGGAGACTAATCATGGCCAAATTACAAGTTAAGCCTAGGACCATGGCTTGAAATGGCGGAAGGGTTAATACTTTTGTGGCGATGGCTTTGGCAGGATTTTTATCCTGATGTTTGGAAGATAAATAGGTCCCCATGCCATAATTAACAACAAAATTAATGAACGAATTTCCTAAGTCAAACATGATTGCATAGGTAAGACCTTCCCATCCCCATACCCCTTCGATGAGCGGGTAGGCGAATAAACCTAAATTATATCCCGCGCTACCCATGGTCAGAATTCCTCGGTATGCAGGATCCTCTTTTTTGAAAATCAGAAATCCTAAAATGGAGGATACGCTTCCAAATACCGCACAAATAATAGGCATCCAAATTAATTCCGCTCTAAGATCTACCTTAATCATGGTGGTAAATACCAAAGCCGGAAATGTAGTGTGCATTAAAAAATTTGAAATCGCCTTACCATCACTGGTTTTGATGAAACCAAAACTTTTTAATAGATATCCAATCGTTATAATCGCTAATGCGGAACCAAAAACTACGTTGGGCGAATTCATCATGATGGTTTAGGCAATACGATTCTAAATGTACTTCCTTTATTTAGCTCAGTAGATTTCAACGTTAATTTTCCTTCATGGTAATTTTCGACGATTCGTTTGGCTAATGTAAGGCCTAGGCCCCAACCTCGTTTCTTGGTACTAAACCCTGGTGAAAATATTTTTGAGGTGTTTTTGGGGCTTATTCCCTTTCCGGTATCTGAAATTTCGATGACCAATTGGTTTAACTTTCCCTCAAATAAATGAATGTGTATTTGTCCTGTTCCTCCCATTGCGTCAACTCCATTTTTACAAATGTTTTCAATCACCCATTCAAACAGGTATTTGTTGATATTGGCCGATTGATTAGGCGATAAACTAGATTGAATGTCAATGGTCACTTTGGTCGAAATACGTATTTTTAGGTAGTTGATGAAGCTGGAAATTAACTCCAATAAATTTTCTTCTTTCAATACAGGAATCGAACCAATATTAGAAAAACGCGTGGTGATGGTATCCAAACGCTGAATGTCTTTTCCCAATTCAGTCACGATATCAGGATTAATGTGCGGCTCATTTCGCAAAATTTCGACCCAAGCGGTTAGGGAGGAGAGGGGGGTGCCCAATTGGTGAGCGGTTTCTTTCGCTAAACCAACCCACACTTTATTCTGTTCTGCTCGCCTTGAATAGGAAAAGAAAATATAGCCTAAAAAGCCCACGATTAACACAACGGTGAGTTGGGACAATGGATAATACCTCAGCAATTTGAGCAATTTGGAATTGCCATAGTAGATGTATTCCTTTTGAAAACCCATATCCATTTCGATCGGCTTGTTTTTTTCAGCGATAATTTCCTGAAGCTTTAACTTTAAAACCATTTGCCTTTCATCCATGGTGGACGATTCGTTCAAGGGGATATTAATGGAGTTCAAATGCCCACTACCATCCTTCCAAATCACCGGAATGGTATTATTTTCATTGATTTTTTTAATACGTTCAAAAAAGAAATTGATATCTGCATTTTCATCACTCGTCATTACATAGCGAATCGTTTCTGCGTATAACTCGATTTGCTGCTTTTCACGCTCCTCTAATTTTGAAACTAATCCATCTGTAAAATAGAGTGAAAATGCCGCCATGATGACTGAAACTGAAAAAAAAGCAACTTTCAACCAAGTGTCTCGGTTGTAAAAAGCTAGCGGCAAGGAAACTTCTTTAAACATCTTGCATGAAAGATTTCAGTTCATGGGATAAAAAAGTATTTACTTTTTATGACCATTCCTCACAAAGTACTCACCGTTTATCCACAAATCAAAAATATTTTTTCTAAAGTACTATGTATAACCAAGTACCTTTTATACATTTGTGCCAACAAAAAATAAAAAGAGCCAATGGATATTGAAAATACCAAGGTGCAGATGCGAAAAGGGATTTTGGAATTCTGTATTCTGCAAATTATTTCAAGGGGGGAGGTTTATGCATCTACCATGCTAATAGAGCTTACCTCTGCCAAAATCATGGTGGTTGAGGGAACCCTTTATCCTCTATTAACCCGTTTGAAAAATGCAGGTCTTCTCGATTATAAATGGGTCGAGTCTGTATCAGGACCCCCTCGCAAATATTATGTGCTGACTGAAAAGGGTAGCACTTTTTTAAACGATCTTCATGGAACTTGGGATGAGTTGCATGCTTCTGTTTCTCAAATCATTCATCAACAAACACCACAATCATAAACGAACCGTATATGAAAAAGACTTTATCCATAAACATAGCAGGCATCGTATTCCATATCGAGGAAGATGCGTATGCAACCTTAGATACTTACCTTAAATCGATCCATGCTTATTTCAAAAATTTTGAAGGGGCCAAAGACATCGTCGACGACATCGAAGCTCGTATTGCGGAAAAATTCTGGAATATCCGCGAAACGGAAAAAACAGAAGCCATCACGCAGGTACATGTAGAAGCATTAATCACCTCTTTAGGAACGATCGCTGATTTTCAGGAGATCGAAGAGGAAGATGTTAAAAAAGAACAGGCATTTAACGATGCTCCTAAATTCGGTTTTACTAAACCCTTCCGCAGAGATTTATCCAATAAAAAATTAGGGGGCGTCGCGTCTGGAATAGCGAATTACTTTGAGGTAGATCCTATTTGGGTACGTGTTATCCTGGTGGTAGGTTTCTTTGGATTGATTCCTCTTTTGTACGTTGGGAATTTTGTTTTTTGGGCTTATGTGATTTGCTGGATCGCAATTCCAGGGGAGATCAATGTAGAGGCTAAGTCTTATCGGAAGTTTTACCGTGATCCTGAAAAGAAAGTGATCGGAGGTGTGATGGCGGGAATTGCAGCGTATACGGGTTGGGACATAGGTTTACTACGCATATTAGCCGTTATTTCATTGTTCTTTTTCGGGTCTGGTGCTGTAGCCTATATTTTTATTTTGGCGATTACCCCTGAGGCTAAATCATTAACTGATAAAATGGAAATGACTGGGGAGCCCATTACTTTAGAAAATATTGAAAGAAATATTAAAGAAACGGTCCAGCCAGATTCAGCGGAGGAAAAACCCATTACCCGGATTTTACTTTTTCCTTTCCGTGCCTTTTCTGCTATTTTTATGGCATTGAAGCCCATTTTGACGGGTGTTCGTTGGTTTACTCAATATCTTGTAGGCATCATTTTACTGATCATTGCAACTGCATTCATGATCGCTTTAGTTGTGTTAACAACTGCTGGAGTATCTGGCTTTGATCATGGGCAGATTGGTATTTCTTTTGGAGAGGCAGTCCCCATCTTTTTATTGGCGCAAGATTTACCCGCTTGGGCTGTTTACGCAGCATATGCTGCCATTATTCCCATGATTTTAGGGATTGGAATCGGCGGGGTATCTTTGTTGGCCAATCGGAAATTGACGAATAAGATATATAAATATACGTCTACGTTCGTCGCAATCATTGGTTGGGTTGGTTTATTTGCCGCCTTTAGTATGGTCGGTCGCAATTTCCAGCGCACAGCTTCTTTGAACCAAATCAAGGAAATTACTTCCGATTCATCCTATGTGTTTGATTTGAACCGTGAATCGCAGGAGAATATCTGGGAGAAAATGTTGGGGAATACTATCCTTGCAGATGAATTTTTAGATGATGACGAGTTTTTAGATGATGACGAATGGCACGATTTTAATCGAAATGGTTTTTCACGCGCTTCTGTTAGTTTAGAGGGCTATGATGGCAAGACGATTCAAGTCATTTTATTTGCCAAATCCAATGGAAAAACACGTGCTGATGCAGAGCTGAATGCTAAGTCCATCGATTATCAATGGCGACAAAAAGGGAATCAAATTGTGATGGACAGCCATTTTGGTTTAAAGAATTTCAAATTTAGAAACCAACGCATGCGTGTTAAAGTGCTGATTCCATATGGCGTTTCCTTCGGAATGACGCGTGATTTCGCTTTATATATTGAAAACCAATTGGATAACGGATATTTTAAAAATGAAGAAAACGATCTGTTTATTGGTTCCAAATGGGCATTTACTCCTGATAAGGGATTGATTTGTTTAAACCGCGAGCCTCAATCTAACAATGATTCCGATGAATCTGGCTTTTCCGACAATCCTAAGTTTCCTAACTCGGACAATTCTAAGAATAAAGAAGATGACAATATAAGCTTTTCAATTACCAAAACGTTACCAGCTTTTTCGAGTATTGAGTTATTGGAATCAGAAACGGCAGCTATTTCTATTACTCAAGGTCCAATATATCAAATCTCTTATAAATCGGCCGATCAAATGAATGACTTTTCTAGCTCAGCGAAGGTTGACCAAGGGGTACTAAGGTTTCCAAAAGTTCAATCAGGCCTTGAGATCACAATCCAAACGCCTAACCTAAAGAAAATAAGTTTAGGCGGAAATAGCCGAACGACTTTGAGCGGGTTTGATCTAGATAATCTAGACGTTTTATTATCAGGTTTTCACAGTTTGACATTAAATGGCAAATCGAATAAACTCCAAGTATCGGCCAGTGAATCCTCCGAGTTATTGGCGGGTAATTGGCTAACCCAAAAAGCCTTCGTTTCCGTATCAAACCAAGCTAAAATGGAACTTAATGCAAGCGAGTTAATCAAAGGATTTAAAGGCGATCGTTCCGATGTAACCTTTAAATCCTATCCTAAATTAAATGTCCAATGGACTAAAAAAGGAAAAAAACAATAGCTCGTGCAACGAAAACAATCAGATGTACATCTTGTAGACATCCTTATAATTTTAATAAAGGTTTAACCAAACATATCAACGAATTATATCCCATGAAAAAAATTATATCTCTCTTTTTAATAAATCTGCTCATTTGTTTTTCCGCTTTTTCTTTTGGATTTCCTCATAAATTATATCCTAATAAAGGCCTTAAGAAATCCGCTTTTAAATTCACTTACATGAAATTCAAATTTTTATCTCTTATCCCACTCCTGTTTTTGACCATTAATTTATTTGGAATTCAGAATCCAGCGTCAAAAAAATTTCGTGTAAATGCCTTTCATTCCTTGGAAATAGGGAACGCTTTTGAAATTCATATTAAAAAAGGAAATGTGTTTTCGATAATCGCTTTGGGTCGTGATGAAGATTTGCAGGAAATCGAATTAAGTCAATCGGGCAATAACATTCGTGTTTTTCGAGATACAAAATGGTCATGGGGCTGGAACAAGGATTCAAAAAAAGTTATTTTAAACATTACGATGCCTAAGATTATCCATGGCGACTTCTCTGGAGCCGCTAAGGTTTTTATCAATGGTTTTACCGATGAAGAGCAAGTTCGACTTTCATTTTCGGGAGCCTCTAAAGTTGACATAGCCGAAATAAATGCAGACAAACTGATTCTCGATTTTTCAGGTGCTTCTAAAGCTACCTTGGCAGGTCATGTGGGCAAATTAGAAGTGGAAACTTCCGGAGCTAGCCAATTGATTTTGGATGAATTGTATGCGCGCGATGTAGATGTAAATTCGAGTGGAGCAAGTCACATTCAGGTAAACGCTCAAAAAACCTTGCAGGTAGATGCCTCAGGGGCAAGTAAAATAACCTATAAGGGCCGACCAAACATTAGCAAAGATGTTTCAGGGGCTTCTTTCGTTCAGCGGGCCGACTAAAAATTTCGTTCTCCAGCGGGAATGCGTGTTGGGATGTCATTTCCTTTCGGCGGCACCGGACAGGTGAATGTGGGGTTATAGGCGCAATAAGGAAAGTAAGCCTGGTTGAAATCCACCAAAATTGTTTTATCCTTTAGTTTATTTAATGAAATATCGATGTATCGACCGCCTCCATAGGTTTCTGTGGGGGCGGTTTTGTCTTTAAAGGGTAGGAATAAATTACCATCCGCATGTTGAAATAATTCCAATTTAACTTCCGCCCCATTGATATTAGCCGTTATGGTTCCGAATTTCAACATGTCTTCTTGGCTTCCATCGGTCATATTGATTTTAATTTTTTCGATCTTTTCTGAACGTTGAACTTCGAATGAAATGATCCATTTTTGATTAAAAGCATAATAAGCTAAGCCCTTAAACATTTTTTTATCTTTGATCGGAGATTCATCCGAATCACGAAAAGTTTCATCTTTTAATTTGCGCGATTCCATCGTGGCCAATGAATCTTCATTTGTTTTGGGGCCACTCATTTGATCTTTAGGAATACTCACATAGATAATTGCGATCAAGATTATGAGTATTATCAAGGTCCATTTATTGAATTTCATCGGTTTGCGTGTATTTTTGATTTTGAATCAGTAAAATTATAAAATATTTGACATGTTTACAGGAATAGTGGAGGCAATGGCTACGCTTGAAAAAAAGCAAATCAATCAAAGCAATATTGATTTTTGGTTTTCGAGTCCATTTACTGCTGAACTTAAAATAGATCAATCCGTCGCGCACAATGGCGTATGCCTAACCGTGGTCGAGATTCAAAATCAAAACTATCGAGTGACAGCCATCAACGAAACCTTGCAAAAAACAAATTTAGGTGATTTGCAGATAGGCCAAAAAGTGAATTTGGAGCGTTGTATGTTAGCTTCCGCCCGCTTTGATGGACATATTGTTCAAGGACATGTGGATTTGACAGGGATTTGTATGGAGATTGTAGACCAACAAGGTTCTTGGGAGTTTCGTTTTTCCTATCCAGCTGCAAGTGGCCAAATGACGGTAGAAAAAGGGTCTATTTGTGTTAATGGGACTAGTCTGACGGTGGTTGATTCCGGTGTAGATCATTTTTCTGTGGCCATCATTCCGTTTACTTTTGAACATACTGTTTTTCACCAATTGGAAATCGGCAGTCGGGTCAACCTAGAATTTGATATTCTAGGGAAATACATTCAAAAAATGATGGCTAATCGATTAGGCTAATAAATGTTTAATCGCCTCATTCACTTTTTCAAATCCAAACTTAGACCAGACCAAAGCTTTTTGTTGACCTATCTCCGCCAAACCTAAATTTCCAATGCTTCCCAAATGGCTGTGATTCAGTTCTTTAGAAATGCTACCAAACTCCCCGTTTTCAATTTTTTTGCCCACGGTTTGGTAAGCTTCACGGAAAGGAATTCCGACCAGTACTAATTTATTTACCTCCTCAACGGAGTACAGTAAATCGTATTTAGGGTCATTCAAAATATTTTTCTTGACCTTGATTTCCTCCATCATAAATTGGGTTATCTGAAGGCAATCTAGCATTTCATCGATGGCGGGCATCAACAATTCTTTCGTCAATTGCATTTCGCGGTGATATCCGGAAGGTAAATTGCTCATCAGCAATTGCAAATCATTGGGTGCACCTTTTAATTTATTTGCCTTACCTCTGATTAATTCTGCGACATCTGGATTTTTTTTATGTGGCATGATGGAACTTCCTGTCGTCAATTCGGAAGGTAGTTCAATGAATCCAAAATTTTGCGAATTGTATAAACAGACATCCATGGCAAGCCGACTCAGCGTTGTGGCTAATTGGGCTATCGCAGTTAATACATAGAATTCAGTTTTGCCCCTCGACATTTGAGCATTCACAACATTCACATGTGGAGCTTCAAATCCTAGCAATCGAGTCGTCATTTCTCTATTTAAAGGAAAAGAAGAACCATAACCAGCTCCGGAGCCTAGGGGATTTTTATTGGCCAACCTAAATGCGGCCTCTAACAATTCGGCATCCTCTACCAAACATTCTGCATAAGCGCCAAACCAAAGTCCAAAGGAAGAAGGCATCGCGATTTGTAAATGGGTATATCCTGGGATTAAATCACTTTTGTGTGCCTCACTTTTATTGATTAAAACATCAAATAAAGAAGAAACGGAATTAGCAATTTCCTCAATTTTAGCACGCATGAATAATTTCAAATCCACTAAAACCTGGTCATTCCTAGATCTTCCCGCATGTATTTTTTTGCCAACGTCGCCTAATTTTTGCGTCAACAAATATTCTACTTGGGAGTGAACATCCTCCATTCCTTCGTCAATTGAAAAAGTTCCAGCTTCAATATCCACTAATATTTTTTTCAATTCTTTCTCGAGCGTTGCTTGATCTGAGTGGCTCAACAAATTAACCGAGTCAGACGCTAACATTTTTATGTGGGCCAAAGAACCGATGACGTCATATCGGGCTAGCAAAAGATCATATTCGGGATCATGGCCAACCGTAAATTTTTCAATTTTAGCGTCTGTCGACTGATTTTCTTTTTGCCAAAGTTTTGCCACGTCTTTAAGAATTTAATTGTTTGATCAACGTTTGGTACGTCTGGATTCCCTGCTTTAGTTCATCCAATAATATATATTCATCTGCCGTATGCGATCTTCCTGAATGCCCAGGTCCAATTTTTACGGATGGGCAATGCAATAAGGCCTGATCAGATAGGGTAGGAGAGCCAAAGGTTTGAATCCCTAGTTTTTCAGCTGCCTGAACAATGGGATGGTCAGAATCTATTTTGCTTGGTTTTAACCTTAAGGACCTCGGTTTTAATTCGGCTTTTACTAATTTCTGAAGGGTTTCCAAAACTTCTTCTAGGGTATAGCATTCATTGACCCTACAGTCAATGCTAAATTCACAAACTTCAGGAATTACATTATGTTGTTTTCCTGCGTTTATCACCGTAACGGTTGTTTTTACAGGGCCCAATAAGTCTGAAATTTCAGGAAATTTAAATGCATGTATTTTTGAAATATCTTCGATGGCTAAATCGATCGCATTAATTCCCTCTTCCCGAGCTGCATGACCGGATTTTCCTTTAGAAACAGCGTCTATCACCATGAGCCCTTTTTCAGCGATGGCCAATTGGCAATCGGTAGGTTCACCGATTATAGCCCAAGAAATTTCTGGAAATTCGCTGGAGTTCAATAGCGATTCGATACCATTTGCTCCTGAAATTTCTTCTTCTCCCGTAGCTGCAATGACTAAATTAAATGGCAGTTGGGCCTCATAAAAATGACAAAACGTGGATATCAAACAGACAAGACTAGCGCCCGCATCATTACTTCCTAAGCCAATTAATTTACCATCTTTTTCGATAGCGGAAAATGGATCTAAAGTCCATGAAGCATTAGCCTTCACGGTATCGTGGTGCGAATTTAAAAGTATAGTTGGTTTGCTTGCGTCAAATAACAGATTAGTCGCCCAAACATTATTGTGCAGCCGCTTCGTTGGTATACTTTTCGACTTAAAAAAATCTTCAATAATCGTAGCAGTTCCCTCTTCTTCTCGGCTCAAAGACGGACAGGCTATTAGTTGGCCTAATAGTTTTTTAGCATCCTGAAATTGAGTTTCACTATTCATGTTAAGCTTTTATTTGCGTTCCTTGGCTGGCATCATTTAGGTCATCTGCATGACAAAGTCTGACTAATTTGACTCCTTTAGAAATAGCTAAAAGCGCATTTTCTAATTTAGGGATCATACCTTCCGTCACAATTCCTTCCTTCTTTAATGTTGCATAGGAGGTTTCATTGATCATTGGTATCACAGAAGTGTCGTCTGTCGGCTCTTTAAGGACCCCTCTTTTTTCAAAGCAATAAACTAAATCTACATCAAAATCGCTACTTAAACCAATCGCAATCGACTGGGCTAATGTATCGGCATTTGTGTTAAGCAATTGGCCTTCCTCATCTGCCGTAATTGGGGCAAAAATGGGACTAAATCCGATTTGCAATAAATCGTTTATTCCTTTTGCGTTCACCTCTACAATATCCCCCACGAATCCAAAATCTATGGGAATGGGATTTCTTTTTTTCGCTTTGATCAATCCACCGTCTGGGCCAGTTAATCCCAATGCGTTGCATTTTTTTGACTGTAAATTGGCTACAATGGATTTGTTGATCCACCCGGCATAAACCATCGTGACAATCTGAAGACTTTTTTCATCGGTTACTCTTCTGCCATCGACCATTTGGGTTTCTATGCCTAGGTTTTTGGCCATTTGGGTCGCTATTTTACCACCTCCATGCACTAAAATTTTATATCCTGGAATGCGCGCAAAATTGGTTAAAAATGAATTTAGCGCATCTGGGTTGTCGATGATATTTCCACCTATTTTAATCACATGAAGTTTCATCTTTTCCATGATTGTTTAAAATAGGTATGGGCTTTCTTGCCTCATGAGCGTTAAAATCATTTCCTTTAATACTACTTGGGCCGCCCAAACCCTATTTCCCGCTTGTTGGATAACAATCGAATGTTCAGAATCTAGTACCGCATCTTCCACGACCACATTTCTTCTAACAGGTAAACAGTGCATGAATTTGGCATTATTGGTTAATTTCATTTTATCCAAGGTAACCATCCAAGCAGGATCTGAGGAAAGTATTTTTCCATAATCTTGATAGGAGGACCAGTTTTTGGCATAGATAAAATCAGCCCCTTCAAAAGCTTCTTTGGAATCGTAGCAAATCTTGGCGTCACCCGCAAATTCAGGAGCTAATTCATAGCCTTTAGGGTGCGCAATCGTGAAATCTACGTCTGCGAGATTCATCCATTCTGCAAAAGAATTGGGCACACATTGCGGCAAAGCTTTCACGTGGGGAGCCCAAGTTAAAACGACTTTAGGCCTTTGGACTTTTTTATATTCATTGATCGTAATTAAATCCGTCAGGGATTGCAAGGGATGTCTGGTGGCTGATTCCAAACTGATCAAAGGTTTTCCGGTATATTTCAAAAATTGGTTTAGCACTTTTTCTGAATAATCTTCTTCTCTATCCACTAAACCAGGAAAGCTTCTAACTCCTACGATATCACAATATTGACCTACTACAGCTGCTGCTTCTGAAATATGTTCGGCTTTGTCGCCGTTCATGATCACTCCTTCATTCATTTCCAATTGCCATGAATCAGCTCCCACATTCATAATCATCACTTCCATGCCTAGATTTTGAGCTGCCTTTTGTGTGGAAAGACGCGTTCTTAAACTTGAATTAAAAAACAATAAGCCTAAGGTTCTGTTTTTCCCAAGGTGTTTGTCGGAATGAGGAGTTTTCTTCATCAATAATGCTTCATTGATGAGATTTTGAATATTGTATGCGTCTTTTACTGAAGTGAAGTTGTGCATAATTTTTTATGGTAGCTTGATCTTAAAAGCGATTAATTTAGCAAAATTACCAAAATATATCGAATGGAAAGGGTTTAACCCTATATTTCATTTAATCTTAAAAATTAACGGACACATTCCCAACCATACACTTGTATGGGTTCAGGTATGTTGATTTGCTTTTCACCTACGATCTTAAAATTATTTTTTTGTAAAACTTTTTGTGAATGGAGGTTAAGCGTGGGTGTTTCAGCTGTTATTATTTTCAAATCAGAATCTTTAAACGCCCAAGTTTTCAATGCTTTAACCGCTTCGGTCGCGAAGCCTGAGCCCCTGAATTTTTGGTCTATCACATAGCCTATTTCCGTGCTACCTTCGTTGTTTGGCATTCCTGATAATCCTATTCCCCCTATAGAGCAGGACTTTTCTTTTAGGATGATTTCCCAATTTGTGTACCAAGTGAATTCCAATGGAAATTTTTTAGTCATGGGTAACCAAAAATCACGCAGGGCTAACAAAGTTTCATCTTGATAAAACTTTTCTAGGTCCCATGGGTTAGGTACTAGTTGGAGAGACTTTTCAAGACCTTCTCTTCCTGCTTGACTCCAAATTTGGAGCATTTCATGGTCCAATGGAATGAGTTGAAGTCGTGATGTTTGAATGGATATCATGAAAACGAGGAGTAGATTTTTTGATTGACCTACAAATTAACCAAATTGGTCGCAAAAAATAAGCCCGTAAATAATAATGATAGAATTTTGTGAACGATTTAAATACACAAGATTTCAAATCGAGCGAATTGCTATAACAAACAAAATATGAAAAAATTATTTCTTTTATTTTCCCTATTGGGAGCTTGTCAAATTTCAAATGCTCAGATACCAACTGGTTTAGGTGGTTTTTCAGGAGTGGCTCCTAAAAAAGAAGCTGTTGCAGCTCCAGTTGCGCCGAAAGGATCTGCTAAAATTGTGGGTTATCTTTTAGATTCCACGGATTCCAAACCCGTTGAATTTGCTTCCGTTGCTTTGATCAACAAAACGACAGGCAGACCAGTGGATGGAACGGTTGCTGACCAAGTAGGTAAATTTACAATTACGAAAGTTGCGGTTGGAAGTTACAAATTAGTGGCTTCATTCTTAGGTTATAACAGTATCACTATTCCGGTCGAAATTACTGGTAAAAATGATGATAAGGATTTAGGTGTGATTCGTATGGGTTCTAACACCAAAATGTTGGCCGAAGTTACCGTAGAGGGTCAAAGAGCTTTAATTGAAGAGAAAGTTGACAGAACCGTGTATAATGCGGAGAAAGACCAGACAAATCGTGGTGGTGATGCCACAGATGTTTTGAAAAAAGTTCCGATGTTATCTGTTGACCTAGACGGCAATCCTTCTTTGAGGG
This sequence comes from Cytophagaceae bacterium, assembly GCA_947460975.1. GTDB lineage: Bacteria > Bacteroidota > Bacteroidia > Cytophagales > Spirosomataceae > Aquirufa. The sequence continues at coordinate 151,930 of CANHGO010000001.1, read as the reverse complement.
GTTCTTCCAATATCAAGGTGTTAATTAACAATAAGCCATCGACTATCTTGGCATCAAGCATCGCGGATGCCTTAAAGCAAATTCCAGCTGATATGATTAAGACAGTAGAGGTAATTACTTCTCCATCAGCAAGATATGACGCTGAAGGTAGTGCAGGTATCATTAACATTGTGACTAAGAAAAACACTTTACAAGGTTTAACTTTCTCTTTTGATTCTTCGGCAGGTGTTCGAGGTTCAAATTTATCGATGAATGGAAACTTCAGAAATAAAACGTGGGGAATGACATTGGGTGGATTTGGACGTTCTGAATATAATGTAAATGGTCATTCTGAATCGATACAAACAACTTCAAATAATGGGATTCTAACTAGGAATTTTCAGACTTCTGATACAAGACGTTCCGGAATGTTTGGTAATTACCAATTGGGTTTTGATTGGGACATAAATAAATTCAACTCCATTACGGCCTCTTCTAGAATTGGATTTAGAAATGGAAATAGCTGGGGAGATGGATTACGTCAAATTAGAAATGATAAATTATTTAGCTTAAGAAATACGAATTCATTGGATGAGTCGGCCAATATAGACTTGAATATAGACTATACGCATACATTTGAAAAGCCACAAAAAGAGTTCAGTATTTTGGCATTGATGTCTAATAATAATCGTTCTAATGATTTTTATAACGATATCATGAATCCGAATTCTTCGATGTCTCAAATCATGAATTCAATTAAAAACATAAATGGTTCGGTGAATAAAGAGGCTACTTTGCAATTAGATTATCAAACGCCAATTACCAAAATGCAAATGATTGAGTTTGGAGCTAAGATCATCGGTCGTCAAGTGAATTCTGATTATGCATCTTTCTTGAATCCGACTGGCAATGATCCTTCAAACTACACAAAAGTTAACTTAGTGAATTTGCCAAGTAACGTGTTTGATTACAACCAAAACATTTGGGGAACTTATTTTTCTTATACGCTTAGTACAAAAAGTAAGTGGAGCATGAAGTTGGGTGGTCGTTACGAGTATACGGATATCGAGGCTAGTTTTTTGAAAAAAGAAGGTCAAAATTTGAGCATTCCTCCTTACGGTGTTTTAGTGCCAAGTTTCAATATGTCTAAGACGTTTAAGTCGGGTACTTGGAGATTTAGTTTCAATCGCCGTATCCAAAGACCAGGTATTCAAAATTTGAATCCTAACGTAAATGCTACAAACCCATTGAATATTTCCCAAGGAAATCCAAACTTGGCTCCTGAATTTGCGAATAATTATGAAATTAATTACAGTAAGTTCGTCAAGCAAACCTATATTTCTACTGCACTTTTCGTTCGAAATAATACAGGAGCGATCAATCAAATTAGAACGGTTGTAGGAGATACAGTGAAAACGACTTCTATGAATATTGGAGTTGAGAATGCCTATGGAATGAACATTAATATCAACATGAATTTGTCAAATAAATTGATGATTGGTGGTGGTGGTGACTTGTCTTACATGGTTTTGAAAAATAATGTGCCAGATCCGTTAATGAATGCAAGCAATAAAGGTTTGCAATCTAACTTTAGGATTTTTGGAAATTACAACATAGGTAATGGCTGGGGCGCTCAGTTGTTCTCTTTCTATCGTCCAAACCAAATTTTATTGCAAGGAACTCAAGGAGGTTTTGGGATTTACAGCTTAAGCTTGAAAAAGGATTTCAAAAACAAGAAGGGTAGTATTGGTTTTGGTGCAGAGAATTTTTTGACAAATGGGATGACAATTCGTAGCGAAACTAAAACGCCATTGATCACGCAAGAAAGTACTAATGTGCTAAGAAATATGAACTTTAAGGTTAATTTATCTTACCGTTTTGGAAAAATGAGCTTCAATCCGACTAAGAGGAAAAAATCAGTAAGCAATGACGACCAAAAAGATGGTGGCGGTGATGCAACACCTGCACCTGCGCAACCTATGATGCCTGGAATGGGTGGTGGAGATCGTGGAGGCAGAAGTGGTGGAGGCTACAGTGGTGGCGGATTTGGTGGTCCAAGATAATAATAGATTGTAAAACATTAGAGTTTTAGATTGTTTAAAAGAGGGAGGCTTAATGTCTCTCTTTTTTTTGTCTAAAATTTATTTATTACGTTCTATGGTATAGCTGATCAAGTCTTCCAAAGATTTTCGGTAGCTAGATTCGGGAAATTGTTGCAATAATTCTTTGGCCTCTTGCGCATAGTCATTCATACGCTTATTGGCATATTGAAGGCCTCCCGTGGATTTGACAAAATCAATGACCTCCCGAACTTTTTTAGGATTCTCTGATTCGTTTTTAATGAGTTGAATGATGTGCTTTTTAGTGGACCGTGTGGTATTTTGTAAAGCATAAATCAATGGCAAGGTCATCTTCTTTTCTTTGATATCGATTCCTAAGGGTTTGCCAATTTCAGCATCACCATAGTCAAAAAGATCATCTTTAATTTGAAAAGCTATCCCCACTTTTTCGCCAAAATTTCGAGCAATTTCGGCATATTTTTCATCTGCGTCGGTGGATTGCACACCTATTGCACAGCAGGCAGAAATCAAGGTAGCTGTTTTTTTAGTAATGATATCGAAATACACCTCTTCTGTGATATCTAATTTTCTTGCTTTTTCAATTTGCAGTAATTCGCCCTCTGACATTTCCCTTACCGCGGTAGATACCGAAGTGAGTAGGTCAAAATCCTTGTTTTCTACAGAAAGTAAAAGGCCTTTTGAGAGAAGGTAGTCGCCAACAAGCACGGCTATTTTATTTTTCCAAATCGCATTGATGGAGAAAAATCCTCTACGATAGTCTGAGCTATCGACCACATCATCATGTACAAGTGTGGCTGTATGAAGTAATTCAATCAATGCCGCCCCACGATAGGTTTTTTCATTGATGGTCCCCACACATCCTGCAGTTAAAAAAACAAACATGGGCCGAATCTGTTTCCCTTTTCTTTGGACAATGTAATTCATGATTGTATCCAAAAGCATAACTTTGGATTTCATGAATTGCCTGAATTTTCCTTCAAACTCCTTCATGGGTTCCGCAATAGGGGCCTGAATAGAGCTGATAGAATAGGACATAGGTAAATCTTTTCTGAAGGATAATTGAAATTGTGTAAATTTAATCACAATTTAGGATAATCCGTTTTACATCTTTAAATATTGCTGCCTTATGAGTAAGATTTTAGTACTTGCCGGTGGATCAGTTAAAGGAGCGTTTCAGGCCGGAGTCATGAAAGCTTTGATGGAGCGTGGTTATCAGCCTGATGCAGTCTATGGTGTTTCGGCCGGAAGCTTAAATGCTGCCTATTTTGTGAACCAATTAGGCTTGCAGGTAATTTCAGGGGAACCTATTTCATTTAAAGATGCATCCAAAGACTTGTGTGAATTTTGGGAAACAAGAATTACTAGTCCTGAAAGTTTATCTAAACCTTTAAATATATTTCAATTAGGACTTTCGGCGCTAAGAAAAAAATTCAAGGGATTAGTTGACACCAAACCTTTATGCAATTTAATGACAGAGGTTTTATCGATACGCAACTTACATGCGAGCCCTATTGCTTTGAAAATTGGCGCCGTTAATATTATAGATGGAACGATATATTACGTCGATACCTCTGAAGAACATTTTTTGGACTATTTGATGGCCTCTTCGGCCGTGCCTATTTTGATGCCGGTTGTAAAGATCAATGGGGAAGCGCGAAGGAGTTTTTTAGACGGAGGTTTAAGAGATGTAGCACCTATTAAAAAAGCTGTTGAGGATGGGGCAAGCAATATTATTTGCATTAGTTGTCACATGGAATCCATCGAAGGCGGACATTTTGATTCAGGAGATTTACTGGCATTAGTGGACCGAGTGATGGACATTGCCGTGAATGAAATTCTAAATGCCGATATTAAAGAGGTAATGATTTCCAATACGACTATTGACATTCAGTCGATCAGGCCACCCCAACCACTCACCATTGACATTCAAAATTTCAATAAAATGGATATCCGTAGAATGCTTGAACTAGGTTATCAAGTAGGGCAGGATAGTAAGATTAAATTACCTTAGCCGATTATACTGACATGATGTCTTTTTCCTTATCGGTAAAAATAGCATCTATTTTAGAAATAAATCCGTCGGTGATTTTTTGAATCCGCTCTTCAGATGATTTGATTGCATCTTCAGACACTCCATCACCTTTCAGCTTTTTAATGCTATTATTTCCATCTTGACGGGCATTTCTGACATTTATTTTAGCGACTTCAATTTCTTGCTTGACGCGCTTAACTAAATCACGTCTCCTTTCTTCCGTTAAGGGAGGGATAGAAAGTCTGATTAATTCACCATCATTCATCGGATTTAACCCTAAGTTTGAATTGCGAATGGCTTTTTCAATCTCTCCAAAAATACCTTTTTCAAAGGGCTTAATTGCAATCGTTCTCGCGTCAGGAGTAGTGATGGAAGATGCACCCGTTAATGGAGTTGGCATTCCATAATAATCGATCATGATGCCTTCCAACATGGAAGTACTGGCCTTCCCTGCTCTAATTTTTGATAACTCAATGTTTAGATGTTTGATAGCACCCTCCATGGTTTCTTGTGATGCCTCAATATAAAACTCTAATTCTTCCATTTTTTAACTGATTAATGTTCCTACATCTTCTCCAGACACCAACGCAGCTAAATTGCCGGTCTTGTTCATGTCAAAAACAATGATGGGAACTTTATTTTCTTGGCATAATGTAAATGCCGTTGTATCCATTATTTTCAAGCCTTTGCCAATGGCCTCAGCAAAACTTAAATGCGTATAGCGTGTGGCAGTGGGATCTTTCTCTGGATCAGCCGAATAAACGCCATCCACCCGAGTTCCTTTCAAAACTACATCCGCTTCTATTTCAATCGCCCTCAATGAGGCGGTAGAGTCTGTTGTAAAATAAGGGTTTCCCGTTCCCGCACCAAAAATAACTATCCTTCCTTTTTCTAGGTGGCGCATGGCTCTTCTTCGAATAAAGGGTTCGCATACGGCTTCCACTTTAAGAGCCGTCATCATTCGCGTATACAATCCTTGTTTTTCTAGTGATGCCTGAACGGCCATCCCATTAATTACGGTGGCTAACATTCCCATGTAATCACCCTGCACTCGATCAATCCCTGCTTTTGCGGCACTTGCTCCTCTAAATATATTTCCACCGCCTATGACGATAGCCACTTCCACTCCTAAATCATGTACTCGCTTTATTTCTTCCGCGTATTGCCCAAGAATGACGGGATCTATTACCTCTGTGTCTGTCGACAATGATTCTCCAGAAAGTTTCAATAGAATTCTTTTGTATTTGGGGTCTTTCATTAGAAGAGGTTTTTAGGATAAAGATTCAACAAATTTAGAAAAAATATTCTGCTATTTTAATCAGTTTCTAAGGTTTTCTCTTTTGCTAAAGGTAATTTCCACCATGGCAAATAGGGATAGGCATGATGTTCGTAATGGTAACCAAAAAAATAACAGGAAATAAAAGCCCAAATATGATTTTTGGATTGACTTCGGGATTGTTGGGCATTGCCCTCTTCATGCGTTCCCCGATGTGGTAAATATGTGCCAAAATAAAATAATTGCAAGGTGCTTAAAATGGCCGGTAGCTCCCACATAAGAATCAAATTCCACATGGGGAACCAAAGTTTTAAGATGTTGTAGGTGATCGCCATCGCTAAAACTTGTTGCCATGTCACATATTGCCACATGAATTTAAACCACCAAATAAAGAAATTTCCTTGATGCACATCGGGGTCTTTTTCTGTGTTTACATGATTATGATGCATGTGATGCTTTGTTCTCAACTTTCCATATTGATTGAACGCAAACAGAATCGTGCAAAATTTCCCCAAGGTATCATTGATTTTTGGGTATTTTGTACTGACCACTCCATGAATGGAATCATGCGAGGTGATAAATAAACCTGTGTACAAATGTGTTTGAAGTAAAATGAGTACGTATACCCAAGGATTGGAAAAACTTAATGCCAAATTAATCCCGTAATACAGGTTTAAAAACCAACAACCGATGATTAGCAAAGCCCAAAAAATGCCCGTATTTCCCAATGACTTATTCATGTCACATTTAATGTTATAAATGGATTACTACAAAACTATGAAAATTGTTTCAGCATTTTAAGGAAATAGGCCAACAAGAACCTTGTTAATTTAAGCAGGTTTCCTTTCCATTAGTTCATTACCCACCTCACAAGAAGCACATTTTTTTAATAGGCAATACTGATGATACCATTGTATGCATCCCTGTGAATCGCCGGAATGCCTCATCTTTAGCCCATATTCGTTGAAAATCCGTGTAACAAAATTATTTTCAGCCCTTATTTCTCGCATCCACCGAAGGGCTTTTTCTTCGTATTTTGATTCACTTTTATAGGTTGAATAACAAATCAGCATAGGGATCAGGGTGTTAATGCAAATCGATTCAAAAGCTGATTTCCCTAAGACCGAGTGGCTACCATTTCCTTTTTTACCAAAATGATAATGTTGTTGCCAATAGTCATTGAGCGGGGTTTCAAATAAAGTTTTGATTGTTTTCAAATCTTGCATTTCTAATAGCAATGAAATTAAACTACAATTTGACCGAATCAATTCAGCAAATTGAGCGATTCTGACCGTGGGAAAATTAGGTGGTCGCATCCGTAAAAACTTCCAATCGGAATGATTTAAATAGGAGTTTGGCCAGTCATGTTTCTTTTTTAAATGAATAAATTCTCTCCGCAATTCCCATTGATATTCATCTCGCATATCTTCTTCCAACATACCCGCTAAGCCAAATAAGGCAGCTTCAATCCCATTATTTCGATCTCGGTACCGCAATATCAATTTTAATGGCATCGATTGAGCTAGCCTGAACATCGGATCGGCATTCACCGAAAATCCAAAACTCCTAGCTAGAGACTGATAAAATGTTTCCTCCCAATCTCCATGTGTACTTAAAAGCAATTGCTGGATTTGACTGACTTTTTTTGCTTGTCTTTCCCGCAGGCATTGTGCCAACATCTTTTCTTTTACGTCAAAATCAACAGACTCAAACATCGAACCACAGGGTAGTTGAGTCCTGATAACCGATTTATTTATTTCATAGGCTGCAAGCGTTTCTGGATTTACTTGGGTCGACAAGCACAGGGAAGGGATCGATGTGCCATTTTGATATTTGATCTTTAGGTCATCATTCCAAACGACATGTAAAATGACATTTTCATACGACGGATCTTTTTGATGCGCATGCTGAATCCAGTCCGATGCATTAATGTGAAGCTCCACGGTTCCTATCCAGTCTAACTCATTGATTCTGATTTTGGCTTGTTGGAAATCTGCTCCCGCATTCGAATTTTCTATACCTGGGTGAATGACAGATACTTTGTCGCCCGTAGACGTCAACAAATTTTGATGGTTGAATAATTGATTTTTCCACAAATATGATATGAATTGCTCATTGACCATGACACGATTTTTTTATGATCCGAAGGTAAATGAACTACTAATAATTAAACTGATAATCTAGAACAGGTAATAGATAAATAATTTGGAAGGACGCGAGGTATCGCGTCTCTACATTTTGGATTTGTTAACCACGTAAATACCAGCCAACAAGACGAGCATGAACATGATTTGGGAAAAATAAATGGCTTCGCCGTCGAAAAAACCCCATCCCACCGCCACAATCGGAATTAAATAGGTAACCGAACTTGCGATGACCGCAGTGGTCCACTTAATGATTTGATTGAATAATAACATTCCTAAGGCTGAGCCTAAAAGACCTAATCCGATGCCCGCCAACAATGGCCAAAGATGTTCAGAGTCAATCGGAACACTGAAAAATCCAGAAAATGCCATGATTCCCAAGGCGAGAGGTCCGATCATCATAAAAATTCCGGACGTGGAGGTCAATGGATGCAAACCTGACAATTTGTTTTTAACAATGTGCATATTGATGCCATACAAAAGTGTGGCAAGGACCACCCACAGCGCATGTACATTAAAATCTATTTGAAACCCTTTTCCAGAAACTAGTAATCCGATGCAACCTATTAGGCCAATTAAAATTCCTAGGGTCTGTTTGACGATGAACTTTTGAGCAAAAAATAAAATGCCAATGATCAAAGCAAATAGGGGAGTAAAAGCATTCAACATGCCCGAAAGCGCACTGGAAAGATGTTGGCCTGCCAACGAAAACAATAGTGCCGGCAGCATATTTCCCGTTAATCCTGCCCATAACAATGATTTCCACTGTTCAGGAGCAATGTGTTTTCTCCGTTGCCAAAAAAATGGAATAAAAAATACGGTCGCTGAAAAGATCCTTAAAGCACCCACTTGCATGGCCGAATAGCCAACGAGGCTTTTTTTGACCAAGATAAACGAGCTGCCCCAAATTAATGAGAGCAATAATATCGCTAAAAAAACAAATAGCGGGGACTTAGTTTCAGTGGACTTCATGAAAAATTATTGAACAAATTCAGGTTGGTAAAATTCGGAAACCTCCTGTAAAATACCCTTGATTTCATCCAAGGACATAGAGGTAACCAGCCTGCTTCTAAATGGTTTAAAATGATCCATCCCACGGAAATAATTGGCATAATGACGGCGCATCTCCACAATTCCCCCATGATTTCCTTTCCAACGAATCGAAAAGTCTAAATGAGTTTCACATACGTTTATACGCTCTTGGATAGTTGGAGGAGGCAAATGATTTCCAGTGGCCACAAAATGTTTGATCTCTTTAAAAATCCAGGGATAGCCAATCGACGCACGGCCAATCATCACCCCATCCACGCCATATCTATTTTTATATTCCAGCGCTTTCTCTGGGGAATCGATATCTCCATTTCCAAAAATTGGAATTTTGATGCGCGGATTCTCTTTTACTTTTGAAATCAATCGCCAGTCAGCCTCCCCCTTATACATTTGAACGCGAGTACGTCCATGAACGGTAAGCGCCTGAATGCCAATATCTTGAAGCCGCTCTGCCACATCTTCGATGTTTTTTGTGGAATCATCCCAGCCTAGTCTTGTCTTGACGGTAACCGGTAAATGCGTCGATTTGACCACGGCAGAAGTCATGGCCACCATTTTGGGAATATCTTGTAATAAGGCCGCTCCGGCACCTTTGCAGGCGACTTGCTTGACGGGGCAACCGTAATTTATGTCGATTAAGTCAGGTCCTGCTTGGGTCGCGATCTCGGTACAGGCCGCCATGGTCTCGATGGAACTGCCAAATAATTGAATGCCAATCGGCCTTTCGTATTCAAAAATATCTAATTTCTGAACGCTCTTAGCCGCGTCCCGGATTAATCCTTCGGAGGAAATAAATTCAGTATACATCATATCAACCCCATTTGCCTTGCAAACGGCTCGAAACGGGGGATCCGACACATCCTCCATTGGCGCTAAAAGCAATGGAAATTCCCCTAATTCGATGTTACCTATTTTGACCATTCTGTTTAAAAATTGCTTAAATTTACGACCATTATGGAAGAAAACTATCATCTGGGGCCAAACGCTTGGCTTTCTCTTACGTCAAAATTACTAACTCTTTTTGGATTTTTCCTCTTAGGAAGCTTTTTGGGGCAGTTTTTCGGCCTTTTAGCTGTTGTTTATATTATTGGATTTCCTACGGCTAACATAGAGCAATTTCAGAAAATGGTCATGGATTTCATGGTTCATCCGGAGAAATATGAGAATGCATTTCAAGGCATGATGGCCCTTCAATGGTTTACCGCCTTATTTACTTTTGTCTTGGGATCTTGGGCCTACCTTTATTACATTGAAAAACGTTCGATCTCGGAATTGAATGTGGGTGAAGCACCGAATTTGAAAATATTTTTATGGGCTATTTTGACCATTTTAGTTTCAATGCCTTTCTTAGAATATGTCATTCAGTTAAATCAAAATTTGATTTTACCAGCGGGTTTTGAGGAGTTGGAATCCTGGATGAAGACTTCGGAACAAAACATGGCCCAACTGACGAAATTTCTTTTAAATTTTACTTCTCCCACTGATTTTGCCATTGCCATTGCTGTCATTGGCGGAATGGCTGCCTTAGGCGAGGAAATCTTCTTTAGGGGCGTGGTCCAATCGCTTTTTGAACGTTACATTGGAAATGCGCATGTGGCCATCTGGGTTTCGGCTGCGATTTTTAGTTTCATCCATATGCAGTTTTATGGATTCTTCCCTCGACTATTTTTAGGCGCCTTTTTTGGATATTTATATGTGTGGTTTAGAACCATTTGGGTTCCGATTGCCGCGCACTTTTTTAATAATGCTTGGACGCTTTTGATGCATTATTTATACCAACAAAAACAAATTCAAATCAATCCAGAGGAGATGGGAGCCATGGTTCCTTGGTGGTCAGCGCTATTGTCGGTTGCCTTGGTAGCCTTTTATATAAAACGATTATATACCTATAAAACGGATTAGGATGGAGGATTGGAAAATCATAGGACAATCGAGAACTGGAATCGATTTAGAAGTACAGAAGGGTTTGTTGGAAGAAATTCACCAAATTCCCGCTGTGGTGGTGAATAAAAAATTCAGTGCCTATGATTTAGGGAGTTGGGAATTGTATGTGCATAAAGATGATTTTGAGCGAGCTGACCTAATTTTAAACAAGCAATAATATGGGTTTAAAAGAGATGAGTAATTTACAGCAGAGAGTGATAGCAGCGATTGTTGCCGTGCCATTTTTGCTCTTTTGCGTGCTTTATAGCGATTACACTTTCTTAGCACTTTTTCTTTTTATTGGCATTTGTGCCCAACTGGAATTTTACAAATTAGTGGGAAGTTTTGGGGGTAATTTGCCCCTCACTTTTTACGGTACCTTTTGTGGGGTGGTCCTACATTTATTAACTTTTTTCATTGAAAAAGGGGAAATTGGGTATCAAAATTATTACATCCTTTCGCCCTTGTGTGCGCTGATTTTTTTCATAAAACTTTATAAAGCCAAAGACGAAAAGCCTTTTAAAAATATTGCCTACACCTTTTTGGGCATCATTTATGTGGCATTGCCTTTTGCGCTATTAACTGTTTTGGCCTTCATTCAAAATGATACCTATGACCCTAATATAGTTTTAGGTTGTTTGTTTTTACTTTGGGCTAGTGATTCAGGTGCTTATTTTGCGGGTACCAAATTTGGTAAAACGAAATTGTTTGAGCGTGTTTCGCCTAAGAAATCTTGGGAGGGAAGCGTCGGTGGTTTAATCGCAGCGATGGGGGTCGCTTACATTATTTCCTTGTATTACACCAATTATGCTCCTTGGCAATGGTTCTCGATCGGGTTTATTATTGTGGTGGCTGGGACTTACGGCGATTTAGTGGAATCTTTATTTAAGCGAAGTATGAACATCAAGGATTCTGCGGATACGATTCCTGGACATGGAGGATTTCTAGATCGATTTGATGGATTGCTTTTATCCATTCCTTTTATCATTACCTTTTTGAAATTATTTTCCTAAATATGCGTTTAACTAATTTTAATGCTCAGCTCCGTATAAATTTCATTTAATTTGTAAGATGTTTAGAACCGTACTTATTTTTTCGCTTTTATTTTGTCTGACCATGGGAAATGTATTTTCTCAGGGGCAGGATAAAACGATATTATTCCAAGTACAAATTGTGGCCAACAATGGATCTGAGTATTTACCGATGGCCTATGTATATAATCCAAAAGCGGGTAGGGGAGCATTAAGTGATAATTTTGGCCGAGCAGATTTATTAGTTTTTCCGGGTGATAGCCTTGTTTTTACTTATATAGGCTACAAAAAACAATATTACATCATACCTAAGTCGGCGGAGCAGGTCCAACAAAAAATCATCTCCATGGATGAAGATTCTAAGATGTTGGCCGAAGTAAAGGTATTTCCACATGCCTCAGAAGAAGAATTTAAACAAGCATTCCTGAATATGCGTTTGCGGGATGAACGCCAAAGATCCATTTTGGCCAATAACCTAGAGCAGTCTAAGTTGAACGTCTACGCACTTCAAGCAGGTTTAGGGGCGGCGTCCAACTTCCGGAATTTCTCGGATATGATGACCTCAGCACAGTCCAATAGGTCCTTTTACGCGAGTCCTTTATTATCCCTAACTAATCCATTCGCATGGATGAGTTTTATCCAATCTGTTAAAAATGGAGATTTGAAAAAGAAAGATTGGAAGAAGGCCTATGAATTTATGCCCAAAGAAAATATTTCAAGACAAACGTTTTTACGGGATAATTCAAAAAATTAGGGTCGATTCATCCGACTCGTTCTACTCATCTTTATCTATATCATTTGGAATTCAATTCTTTAGTTGATCCAAGAATAAAAGTTTGGAAAATAATTTTATCGCTCATATGATAGCTTTTGTGAGCGATAAATGTAAAAATGGCAAAGAAACCTACCTTTTGAGCCGAACAAAATTTTATTCCGCTCATGATTAAACTATTATTCCCTAATTTCTTAATTAAATTTGCTTGGATAGCCTACCGAAAACCTATAATGGCCAACATGCGTCCGGTAACTCCTTTTTCCTTGCGATGGGAAAAGAAAAGATCATTGTTTTCGATCGTGCAATATTCCGAAATTTCAATTTGAGATATTCCTAAGGTCTTTAGCTGCGCTTCATTGGTCGCTTTTAAATCCACATGCCAACGAGCACCTCGTCGCTCTTTATACTTAAATTGTTCTGCCACTTCATCTCCCACTTCAAAATGGGTTAGGCTAATGCAAGGTCCAATATAGGCCAGGATGTCAGCGGGATGAGAACCTTGTAAAATCATCGTGGAGGCAGTTTTGGCAACGATTTGAGCGACGGTTCCTTTCCAACCTGCATGGATCGCAGCTGTACAACCACGTACAGGGTCGGCCAGCAATATAGGGCAACAATCCGCTATGCCGACTCCCGCAAAAATACCAGGCGCATGTGCGATGATGGCATCGTATCCTGAGGTATATCCCGGTTCTTTCGTTTCCCAAATAATATCCCCGTGAATCTGATAGGACCGAGCAAGCGCCTGAGGAGATATACCTAAATCAGCACAAAAAAGAGAAAGATTTTGTTGGACCATGTCCGGATGATCATCCGTATGTAGGCCCAAATTTAGCGTTTGATACGCTTTTGTACTTTTTCCTCCGTGGCGAGTGCTGACACCCGCCACGAGTTGAGGAATATGTTTGAAAATGCTAGGAATAATGACTCTTTCCGAAGAATTAGTCATCATAACTCAAACCATATTGTTTTAATACATCCGCTGGAACACCTTTCCACTCATTAGGTGTATTTCCTTTGTAGCCTAAATCATCAATACCGATTCTAGAGGTATAAAATCCAGTGGCTGTTAAATTACGCATCAAAGTAAAAAAAGTAACGCCTTGTGAGAATTGCTTTTTCGCCTTTTCAGGATAGGCAATATCATCTACGATATTGATTCGCTGAGCAGGTGTGATCTGCGTAAACAACTTAGAAAAGCGACGATTCGATTCGCTATCTAACCACCTCAATCCCCCACGAACAGGAGTTTTAAACTCGGGCTTATCTTTCACGATAAACTCGATAAAACCAGTTACGCCCGACTGTGACGCACTTCCTGATTTTTTATCTGCTGGAATGATGATGTCCGAAAGGATGGTGATAGTGTCTAATTCGTGTTTATTTAAAAACACTTCCGCCATTAATTTAGCATCTCTTTCTGCTTCATCTTTGGTTCTTCCACCTGGAATTTTTAAGGCCGCAGCTTTTGGAACGCCATTGGCATTTTCCAATTGCTCCATCGCTCTTGCATCCGGATTTAAAACGGCTAATCCTAAGGAACTTAAACCGATATTTTTTAAATAATCTCTTCTTTTCATCTTATAAATTGGCTTTTTTTCTTTGGTCTATAATATATTCTGAAGTTCTAAGCGATAAGGCTAATATGGTCCAAGTCGCATTTTTATCTCCTTGTGATACAAATGGAGAGGAATCAGCTAAAAATAGATTCTTCACATCATGCGCTTGGCAATTTGAATTAACCACTGAGGTGCTGGAATTATTTCCCATTCTAGCTGTTCCTACTTCGTGGATAATTCTACCCGGATCGGCCAAACCATAATTGGTATCCGCGCCCGGTTTTTTACCTAAGGCCTCACCACCCATTTCCTGAATGATTTGCTCAAAGGTATCTTGCATGTGCTTCGCTTGCTTAATCTCGTAATCACTCCATTTGTAGTTAAAGCGAACTACCGGTATACCGTATTTGTCCACGACATTTGGATCGATTTCACAATAATTATCTTCTCTTGGCACAGGCTCTCCACGTCCGGCAAAACCTACGTAAGAACCATAATAACGTCGATAATCTTCTTTTAAAGTTGCACCGTATCCTCCGGCAGCTTTACGAAGTCCATCTCGCGTATATTTTTCTTTGCCATTTAAGCCTTCAATTCCCCAGCCAAAACCATAATTCGGCATGCCCATTCCACCACCATACTCAATGTGGTAACCACGTGGGAAATCTAATTTAGTATTATCACCCCACCATGGCGTATACACGTGCAATCCACCCACCCCATCTTCATTATATACCTTGCGGTCAAATAATTTAGGAATAATGGCGGAACGCGAAGCACCCGTTGAGTCATTGATATATTTACCCACCACCCCACTAGAATTAGCAATACCATCTGGGAAACGGGAACTTTTTGAATTTAATAATAATCGAGCCGTTTCACCTGCCGAAGCAGCTAACATCACGATTTTTCCTCTAACTGAATATTCTTGCAAAGTTCCTGTGTGCACATAAGAAACGCCAGTGGCTAAACCTGTAGCTGCATCCGTCATGACCTCTCTGGCCATGGCAAAAGGCAACAAAGTTAAATTTCCGGTAGCCATGGCTGGTTTTACCAACACAGATGAAGAAGAAAAGTCAGCATAAGCTGAACATCCACGGTTACATTGTGCGCAGTAAAAACATGATCCACGCTCGCTGTTGATCGGTTTCGTTAGGATGGATAATCGAGAAGGGTAGGTGGGAATTCCCAAAGCCTTATTGGCCTTCTTAATCATCAATTCATGCAAACGAGGTTTAGGTGGCGGCAAGAAAAATCCATCTGGATCATTTCTTAGTCCTTCGTTGGTCCCAAAAACCCCTAACATTTTATCTATTTTATCATAAAATGGCTTCATGTCATCGTAGCCAATCGGCCAGTCATCCCCTAAACCATCGATGCTTTTTCTTTTGAAATCATCCGGACCAAAACGTAATGAAATACGTCCCCAGTGGTTGGTTCTTCCTCCCACCATACGCGCACGAAACCAGTCAAATTTAGTCCCGTTTTTACGAGTATACGGTTCTCCGTCGATTTCCCAGCCGCCATATGCCGCATCGAAATCTCCAAAAGCTCTTGTCGTTCCTGTTCCTCTGCGAGGGGATTCGTAAGGCCATTTTAATTGAGTGATGTTCTTGGGGTCAGCGGGATCAAAAGGTTGGCCTGCTTCTAACACACAAACTTTAGCACCAGCCTTCGTTAATGTATGTGCAGCCATTCCTCCTCCTGCTCCTGAACCCACAATGACTACATCAAAAACCTCTTGTTGTGATTGAATGTAAATTGAATTATTGATCATTATTTTTCTATAGATTTAAAGAATGGTAAAAGTATAAAATTTGAGTTATTTTTGCTTTCATTACCCGAAATTATTTTGGCAAAAAATACAAAAAATGGGGAGGAACCTTTGAAAAAAGGGGAAACTCCTTTGTCCCGACAGTTTAATCAGATCAAGGCTAAATATCCTGGAGCAATACTATTGTTTCGAGTAGGGGATTTCTATGAGACTTTTGGGGAAGATGCGGTGAAAGCGTCTAAAATTTTAGGGATTGTTTTGACGCGCCGAAATAATGGAAATGCAGATGATCATTTGGCGGGATTTCCTCATCATTCCTTAGATACATACTTACCTAAATTAGTTCGCGCGGGACAGCGTGTGGCGATTTGTGATCAATTAGAGGATCCGGCCTCAGCAAAGGGAATTGTTAAAAGGGGGGTGACGGAATTGGTGACGCCGGGGGTATCTTTTAATGACCAAGTTCTTGACCATAAGCGTAATAACTATGTGGCGGCTTTGTCCTTTTCGGAGAAAGAGTCTTTGTTTGGCCTCGCTTTTTTGGATATTTCCACAGGCGAATTTATGTGTTCTCAGGGGCCTTTGCCCTACATTCAGAAGATGGTGCAAAGTTTCATGCCCTCTGAAATTTTATATCCTAAAAAATACCGCGCGCTCTATTTGGAGCATTTTGGTGATGCCTTCCACACGTTTACCTTGGAGGAATGGATTTTTACCCATGAGTTTGCCTATCCATTAATGACTCAGCATTTTAAGACTCAAAATTTAAAAGGTTTTGGGATTGAAGATATGCCGCTCGGTGTGATTGCCGCCGGGGTTATTTTACATTATTTGGCCGAGACGGAGCATAATCAAGTAGGTCATATTTCTACGATTCAGCGAATCGAGGAAGATAAGTATGTGTGGTTGGACCGATTTACCATTCGGAATTTAGAGTTAATTCATTCGGTTCAGGAGGGTGGGGTGCCGCTGATTCAGTTGATGGATCAAACGCTCACTCCCATGGGCGCTCGCTTGTTGAGAAAGTGGATGGTCCTCCCTTTAAAAGAGTTGAAGGCCATAAATGAGCGCCAAGAAGGGGTCGCAGGGCTTATTTCTTCATCCGATTTATTGGATTCCTTAGTTCATTTATTAAAACCTGTGGGGGATTTAGAACGTTTGATTTCCAAGGTGGCCGCCACTCGGGTTAATCCGCGGGAGCTATTAGCTTTGAAACGGGCGCTTCTACAAATTCCTGAGATTAAGGAATTGCTTGCGAAACAATCCTCTGCTTATTTGGCGAAATGGGCGGACCAATTGAACCCTTGCCTTAAACTCGTTCAGAAAATAGACGAGGCCCTGCGTGAAGATGCGCCTATGTTGATTCATCAGGGGGGCATTATTAAAACGGGCTTTTTGCCGGAATTGGACGAATTACATTTGTTGTCGGCCAACGGCAAGGAATATTTAGCCGCGATGCAGAAGCGGGAGATTGAACGTACGGGTATCAGTTCCTTGAAAATCTCGTATAATCGGGTTTTTGGGTATTTTTTGGAAGTAACGCATGCACATAAAGATCGCGTGCCGGCCGACTGGATTCGGAAGCAAACCTTGGTGAATGCGGAACGCTACATTACGGAGGAATTGAAAATATATGAGGAGAAGATTTTAACGGCGGAGGATAAAATCGCGTCGATTGAGTTGGGCATATTTAACGAATTGGTTCATGAGGCTTTGGGGTATTTGGAATTAATTCAGGTCAATGCGACCGGCTTAGCCACTTTGGATGTGTTGACCAGTTTTGCGGTAGTCGCTCAAAAAAATAAATATACAAGGCCTGTTTTACATGAGGGGGATGTGATTGAGATTATTGCCGGTCGACATCCTGTGATCGAAATGTCTTTGGCCGCGGGGGAGGAGTACGTTCCGAATGATGTGTTTTTGGATCATGAAACCCAACAAATTATGATGATTACAGGGCCCAATATGGCGGGAAAATCCGCGCTTTTAAGGCAGACCGCCCTAATTGTTTTATTGGCTCAAATGGGTTCTTTTGTACCCGCAGATTCAGCCAATATTGGTTTGGTGGACAAGGTATTTACTCGGGTAGGCGCCTCAGATAACTTATCCAAAGGCGAGTCGACCTTCATGGTTGAGATGACCGAGACCGCCGCAATTTTAAATAATTTGTCTAGTCGTTCTTTGGTGTTGTTAGATGAAATCGGTCGGGGTACCTCGACCTACGATGGCGTGTCGATGGCCTGGGCGATTGCCGAGCATTTGCATAATCATCCCAAAAACAGTGCTAAGACATTATTTGCTACCCATTACCATGAATTAAACCAGTTGGCCGAAGACTTTCCTCGCATAAAAAACTACCATGTGTCGGTCAAAGAAGTGGGTAATAAAATTGTTTTTCTTCGCAAATTATTGCCGGGAGGTTCGGCGCATAGTTTTGGTATTCATGTGGCCCAAATGGCCGGCATGCCTAATTCCTTAGTCTTAAGGGCCCATGAAATTTTACAGAATTTAGAAAAAGACCATTCATTGGACGATCATGTTGAGCGCTTGAAAGAGATGCCAAAAGCAAATTTCCAAATGAGTTTATTTGGCGCCGAAATTCCGGAAGGATTGCAAAAAGTCCAAGACCAATTAAATGCCTTAGATGTCAATACGCTTTCCCCAATTGAGGCGTTGTTGAAGTTAAATGAACTGAAGCGGGTTTTAGGGAATAAGTAATTTCAATTCCTCACATCCAACCCCCAATTCAATTTATTGCGGAGTGTTTGAAGAAAATCGTCGCCAGGGATTTTGACAATTTTACCTGAAAATGTAGCTTTTTTGACTTCAATCGATATTTTGCTATCGATTACACGAGATCTTGAATCGATGGAAATTAGGAAATTTTGACTTCTGCTGCTCACTTCAAATTTCAAAACAGAGTCACTGGAAACAATTAAGGGGCGCACATTTAAATTATGTGGGCTCATCGGCGCGATAATAAATGAATCTGAAGTGGGAATAACTAAAGGTCCTCCGACAGAAAGTGAATACCCCGTTGACCCCGTCGCCGTGGAGACAATGATTCCATCGGCCCAATAGGTATTTAAAAAATTGCCGTCCAAAAAAGTTTTAATTTGAATCATGGAAGACGAATCTGTCTTCATGATTCCGACCTCATTTAGACCAAAATCTTTGCCATGAAATAAATCTATTTCGGCATCCACCGCGACTAAACATCGGTCTTCGATGGTATATTCATTCGATAAAACATGTTGCAAAGCCTGGGAAACTTCTTCGGGAGAAAGCGTGGCCAAGAAACCTAATCGGCCGGTGTTAATCCCCAAAATGGGTATTTCCTTTGCGCCCACGTGGCTTAAGGTCTCTAAAAAAGTGCCATCTCCACCGATGCTCCAAGCCATTTGAACATTTGCCGGACCTAGATTAGTCGAATAGGTTCGGTACTCATCTAATTTAAATCCGTGCTCTTTCAGGTGAACAAAAAAGCTTTCTGAAATTTGAATTTGACTATTGTTTGTTGATATATCCGCCCATAATTTTTCCATCACGGGCTTCATGTCAGCCGAAAACTCCTTTCCGTGAATGGCTAATGGAAAATTCAAAGCTTAGGGATTTAAATATTTCAATAGTAAATCAAAGCGCGATTGGTCCACTTCTTCTTGGTCACCAAACATGAATGCCTTTTCAATATGTACTTCGTGCCGCTCTAGGCTTTTCACGATCGCTGAAAATTGGTCTGTTTGAATCTGTAAAATTAATTCAGGCCAAACGTGATCTTCTTTCGTCGACTTCGTCAAATAACTTCTCGTAATTAAGCCTTTATTTTCTTCAATTATTTTGGCAATCACACTCATTGAATCTCTTTGGGTATGAAAAACAATGCGAATAATTCCTCCATTTTGAGCGTTAAATCCTGTATAGAATAAAGTTTTAGCTACGGATTGCCAAGGCAAATAACCTTGGTATTTCATTTGCTCATCCACTACAGGAATGATCCAAAATCCACTCTCCTCAAAAAAAGGAAGACTCGCCAAAATATCCTCTTCGGTTTCTATTTTTACCTGATTGAGCTCATGCTGAAATTGGTCTATTTTGCCATCTGGATGCGTGGCTTTCATTAACATTTCCTCGGTGATATTTCCGATCCATTGTTTCTTGTCAAGCACAGAAATAACGTTCATGTTATTTGAGTGCATGATTTTCAAGGATTTTTGCACCGAATCTTGAATGGAAATGGTGGGTAAATCAAAGGATAAAAATGCGAGTGCCATCATGAGGCAATGGGATTATTTTCTAACCATGTTGACAAAATTCGATTGAACTCATCAGGTTGTTCCATCATGGGTGCGTGGCAACAATGATCAATGAAATGCAACTCCGACCCCGGAATTAATTGATTAAATTCATGACCAACATGGGGTGGTGTGATGGTATCATTTAATCCCCAAATCAAGAGCGTTGGGGTTTTTATGCGCACAATATCTTTGGCCATATTATTTCGCTGCGCTGATTTAGCAATGGCGATAATGCGCAATACTTTTGGGATACTATTAATGATCTCAAATACTTCGTCGACCAATTCCTTTGTCGCCGTTTTCGGGTCATAAAACGTATATTCAATGCGCTCCTTAATGAATTCGTAATCGCCACGTTTCGGATAAGTTCCTCCCATCGAATTCTCAAATAAACCGGAAGAACCCGTCAAAATAAGCCTTTCTACTTTATGCGCATGTTTTAAGGTATAAATCAATGCCACGTGTCCCCCTAAGGAATTTCCGATTAAACTAAAGGTTTCTAGTTTTTTGAATGCGACAAATTCTTCGAGAAAAACAGTTAATCCTTCACAACCCGCCTCTTTAATGGGCATATCGTGGATTGGCATGAGTGGAATAATGACTCTATATTTTTGACTGAACAGATTAATAACGCCTTGCCAATTGCTTAAGGCGCCAAACAATCCATGAAGTAAAAGTAGAATTTCGCCTTTTCCTTCATCAATATATTGATAATTGTTTTCTTCCTTGATACTAAAGTTCATTCCGAGCTCCCATTTAATCTGCAAATTAGTAAAAACACTTCAAACTTTTGTAAGTTTGAAACGTTTATAAAAATATAAACTTAATATGAATTCAATTGTGATCGTGGGCGGCGGAATAGCAGGTTTACAAGCAGCTCAAATTTTACAAAGCAAAGGGCTTGATTTTATTTTAATTGAAAAATCAATGTCATTAGGCGGTAGAGTCCAAAGTGAATCATTTCAGGGCTATACTTTAGATCACGGTTTCCAAGTTTTACAGACGGCATATCCGGAAGTTCAACGAAGTCTTCATTTATCTAAATGGGATTTATCTTATTTTCAATCGGGCGCTTATGTATGGCAAGACGGAAAATTTAAGCCTTTTCTCAATCCCTTTAAATCGCCTTTTTTATTTTTAAAAAATATCTTCTCAACTGGGGCTAGTATTTTTGATCTTTTGAAATTAGCTTGGATTTGGCTTAAAACTCAGGGCTCGATTTCACCTTTGACTTCGGATCCAGAATCGACTACTGAACTCATCTCGAGATATCGGTTTTCAGAAAAGTTTCAGCGCATTTTTTTAAGGCCTTTTTTTGCCGGTATATTTTTGGATGATCAATTGACCCCGCCGGCCTCCTTATTTTTCTATTACATGAAGCAGTTTTTAGAGGGGAAAGCTGCCTTGCCCAAACATGGCATAGGCGATATCGCTTTAGATTTAGCTTCAAGAATTCCTAAAGAAAAACTGCTAACTGGGGTTTCCGTCGCTGAAATTAAAGAGAAATCAGTGCAATTAAGTAATGGGAATACAATCCCATTTGATCATTTGGTTTTAGCCACAGATCCCAAACATGCCTTTGATTTATTGAATATCGATTTTCCGGAAAACGCTCATTTTAGTTCAAAGACTTTTTATTTTAGTTTGGACAGGAATCTTGAAACTTCATTGCCCCTTATCCACTTGATGCCATTGAATTCAAGTCCGATGTTACATTTTTCCTGCATAAGCCAAGTAAATCCTTTGCTAGCTCCTGAAAGGAAACATTTGATTTCGGCGACTAGCCTCCAAAAAGAAATTTCTGACGTGGAAATCGCGAAGGAATTAGCTAGGGTTTTAGGTCTTTCGCAGACCGATTTTACTTTTTTGAAATCTTTTTCTATCCCGCATTCATTATTTAAGGTGGGATGTTTTAAGGAAGTTTGCCAAAAAGCAGAGAAGGAAAATATTATTTTAGCGGGGGACTACACGCTTTTCCCCTCTTTGCAAGCAGCTTTATCCTCAGGGCGAAAGGCTGCAGAAAAAATCCTGCAAGATTTGTAACCTGATTTAGATCAATAATTTTTTTCTGTTTTTGCGTACATTTGCCTCCAATAAACTCTAATATGAAAAAAGTTTTACTCTTTATTTTTGTGAGCATTCTTTTCAGTGCCTGTCAGAAATCAAATCCAAATTTTCAACAGGAAGCGGCAAACCCCGAGTTTTTAATCCGGGCAGAGTTGATGTTGACCGAGAGTATTATTCACGATATTTTTGCGCCTCCAGTTTCTGCACGTATTTATATGTATGCTGGAATCGCAGGGTATGAAGCGGCAATTCCTGGAGATAAAAATTTCAAATCGCTGGTGGGCCAATTAAATGGCTTCGAAAAAATACCTCAACCGGAAAAAGGTTTGGAGTATTGTTTTCCTTTGGCGTCTACAAGGGCCTATTTGGCCGTAGGGAAAAAATTGACTTTTGCCCAAGAATTGTACAAGGAGTTTGACAAAAAATTAGAGGATGATTATCAGAAAATTGGCATACCTACGGATGTATATGAAAGGTCGATTGCCTACGGAGATTCGGTGGCCGCGGCAGTGATGCGCTATGCTGCTAAGGATCATTATAAGCAAACAAGAGGTCTACGGTTTACGGTAACTAATTTGCCAGGTACTTGGACTCCCACACCACCTGCCTATATGGATGCGGTGGAACCCTATTGGACTAAAATTCGCCCCATAACGCTAGATTCAGCATCCCAGTTTAGAGCTCCTGCTCCCTCAAAATTTGATTTAACCAAAGGAAGTCCTTATTACAAAGAGGTCATGGAGTCCTATGAAACGGTTAAGAATTTAACAGATGAACAAAGAAACATTGCCAATTTTTGGGATTGCAATCCCTTTAAAATGAATATTACGGGTCATGCGATGTTTGCAACTAAGAAAATGTCACCCGGTGGACATTGGTTGGGCATCGTGGGCCAAGTATCTCGCCAATTACATAAATCGTATAATGAAACTGCGGAGGCATTAGCGCTGACTTCCATTGGAATCTTTGACGGTTTTATCGCTTGCTGGGACGAGAAATATAGATCCATCCGCATCAGACCTGAGACCATCATTAATGCGAGCATCGATAAATCATGGGTACCTGTGTTGCAAACGCCACCTTTCCCGGAATATACCTCTGGCCATAGTACTATTTCTAGAGCTGCAGCAGAGGTTTTGACCAGCTTGTATGGGGCTAACATTGCCTTCGAGGATTCCACCGAGATACCTTATGGATTGCCCCCAAGAAAATTCAAATCATTCATTCAGGCGTCAGATGAGGCGTCCGTTTCTCGTTTGTACGGGGGAATTCATTTTATGCCAGCGTTAACGGAGGGGGCGAAGCAGGGAAGTTCAGTGGGCCAACATCTTTTAGCTCGCGTCAAAACGCGCCCATGAAAAAGGACATAGAAACCAAAGCGGATATTCAAATTTTTGTGGATGCATTTTATGCCAAAATGCCTTCAGATGATTTGGTGGGTCACGTATTTATGGATGTGGCCCATGTGGATTTTTCTAAACACTTACCTAAGATGTACGATTTCTGGGAGATGCTTTTGATGGATGGCAAAAATTACCAGGGTGCTCCGATGCGGCCACACTTAGAAATTAATCAAAAAATCCCATTGACCCCCGCCCATTTTGCTCGTTGGCTCCAGCTATTTTACGCCACTTTAGACGAACATTTTGAAGGTCCAAAAACAGAAGATGCTAAATTAAAGGCGAGAAACATCGCAGACACTTGGGCGTATAAATTGGACTACATCAACCACCACCAAGCTTAAATCCTTAGAGCGAAAAGTAAATTTTCTTTTTGTCCAACCAAACCGCTAAACGTGTAATGAGATATAAAACCACGAGCGCGTTGATGGCTTCGGCAACCATGCCGTGGATGCTTATTTTTTCTAAAAATCCGCCAACAAACGTGAAAGTAGCCCCTCTTAGCCATTCTGGCCCTATGGATTCAAAAAACAAATAAATGAAAATGGAGTTTTTGCCATAGGAAAGAATGTAATCCGGAACGGAAATTTTTGGTTTATCCGTGGACCAATTAAAATAAAAAGCCGCCATCATCAGGGAAATCCAACCCGCAGAAGCAATGGTAAATGAAAGCGTGGCGGTTCTTTTGATGATCGGGATGCCAGCCATATCTAGGCCATATCCGACAATCACACCTAATACTCCCAAGCCAATTAAGGTTTTTAAAAGATCTTTTGGCGAAGTTGACCGATGAATAATTCGGCCCAATAAAGCCCCCCAAATCGTGTGCGCTGCGGTTGGGATACAATTAATCGCAATCCAATGCCCGCCACTTAATTTCCCCATTAAGACCATGTCCATGAAAGATCCGAAATTTTTATCTCGGACATAAGGCTCATTGAATCCAGGAATATCTGTAAACACGTATAAAGAATGTGCCAGAAGCAACAAAAATAAGGAAGCGGCTAATTGCAATGGGATGGAAAATCGCAATAAAAAGAAAGCCACGATGGTTGTAAAAGATAATTGGGTCAACACATTCCACAGCTCAAAAACCAATTCCTCGCTTCCCAGGCAATGCAGTCCCGTGCCACAAATGAAAAGCAAAACAGATCTTTTTAATACTTTGGGCCACAATTGGCCATATGTGGCTCCTTGGTCGATTCGTTTATAGGTAGAAAAATATAAAGCTGAACCCGCGATCATCATAAAACCGGGTTGGATTAAATCCCAAAAGTGCAGCCCTTGCCATTCCGCATGATTAAATTGGGATAAAACAAAAGATTCAGGAAAGATCTTTCCTAATCGACTATAAAGGCCAGTGCTTTCTGCAGCTAATAAAAACAAGATAAATCCTCGAAAATAATCTACAGATGGTATTCTTTTAGTTATCATTATTTGCTTATTTTTCGTGTCAAAGGTAAAATTTTTTTCTAATTTCGTGATTTCCACGGGAATTCAATTTTATGATCGTATCCACGCCGGGCCGAATTTGTTTATTTGGTGAGCATCAAGATTACTTAGGCTTACCTGTTATCGCAGCGGCAATTTCTAAAAGAATACAGGTAAAAGGCCAATTTAGAGCTGATAACGTAGTGCATTTTTCATTGCCCGATGTTGAAAGAACAGAAGAATTTGCAATCGATTTCCCCTTACCATATTCCAAAGAAAGAGATTATTTTAAAAGCGTTTTGAATGTACTTCATCGAAAAGGCCATGAATTAACACGTGGGTTTGAAATTGAGGTTCGAGGAAATATTCCCATCAATTCCGGCACGTCAAGCTCCTCGGCGCTTTTAGTTTCTTGGGTTAAATTTCTTAATGACATGTACGATTTGGGATATACCCAAAAACAAATAGGTGAAATTACCTATGAGGCGGAGGTTTTGGAATTTACGGAGCCAGGGGGAATGATGGACCAATATTCTACAGCGGTGGGAAACGTGATTTACTTAGCAAGCCAACCCGAGATTTCGATTAAGACGTATGCCCGCGATTTGGGAACGTTTGTGTTAGGAGATTCTTTGGAGGCAAAAGATACCTTAGGGATTTTGTCTCGAGTGAAATTTGGAACCTTGGGAGGCGTAAATAAAATTAAGCAACAGGATGCAAGCTTTGATTTGTCTTCTGCGACGCTTTCAGATTTGAATGCGCACAAGAATTTGATTACAGCGGATGAATATATTTTAATTAGTGCGAATCTGGATGACCGCGATATTTTATTGGCCGCCAAATCCATGTTTGAGGGAGAAGTAGAATGGAGTGATGGAAAATTAGGAGATTTATTAAATCAGCATCAACAAAATTTACGTGAACACAAGCGAATTTCTACCCCTAAAATCGATCGAATGATTCAAGCATCGCTAGATTCGGGTGCATTGGGAGCTAAAATAAATGGCTCAGGAGGGGGAGGATGCATGTTTGCCTACGCGCCCGAAAATCCAGAAAAAGTAGTGGAGGCCATTGAAAAAGAAGGGGGCAAGGCCTATATCATTCGAGTAGATCAGGGCACAAAGTCTGAATCAGAAAGTTTATTTTTTTAATATAATATGAAAAAGCGTTTATTGATATTAGCAGGAGGAATGGCCTCAAGGATGAAGAAAGCTATGGCTGAAGGGGTGTCGGATTTAGATCCTTCCTTGGTTGCCCAGGCAAATTCAGTCACCAAAGGGATGATTCAGGTAGGAAAGAATGGGAAGACATTAATTGATTATCAATTATATAACGCACATTTAGCTGGGATTGAAGAAGTTATGTTATTGCTTCATCCGACGGATTCAGTATCCCAAGAATATTGTGAATCGCTGATGGCGAAGGATGCTTGTTGGGGTTTACAAATTGTCTTCGCGCGCCAACAAATTCCTGCGGACAGAGAAAAGCCTGCTGGAACGGCAGATGCGGTATACCAAGCGTTGATGCAACATGATTCTTGGCAAACGGGCCGAGTGATTGTTTGTAATTCAGATAATTTATATAGTGTAAATGCACTTAAATTGCTTTGGTCGTCCAATGAAACGCAGGCATTGATTTCCTATCACCGAGATAGTTTATTGTACCCTGCGGAGCGTATCTCGGCTTTTGCTTTAATTAGAACAGATGCAGATGGCTATTTATTGGAGATTATCGAAAAGCCTACGCAAGAGCAAGCGGACGAGTTAATGGCTCAATTGGGCCGATTGGGTGTCAGTATGAATATTTTCGTCTTTGAGGCGAGTACTTTTTTGCCTTTTTTGGCGGCCACACCTTTTCACCCGGTGCGCAACGAAAAAGAATTACCTACCTCGGTGGCTATGTTCGGCGAGGGAACAGGAAAGGGTTTTTACGCCATTCCATTAGCTGAAAATGTGCCCGACCTAACGAGCAAGGAGGATATATTGGTGATGCAAAAATACCTGGAGGAAACGTATGGGGATTTTTAGGTAAGAGGTAATAAGTAATAGGTAATAGGTAAGAGGTCTATTTCTAGTGGTATTTTACGCAATATTATTTATATTCGAATCATTTTATAAATACTCTTAAGCTAACATTTATTAATAACCTATTACCTAATACCTACTTACCTAATTTTACCTCTTACCTAAAAATAACCTATGTCAATTTTCATCGTCATCATTTGCATTTTACTTCTGGTTTTTTTGATCACTTATTTGAAGGTCAATTCATTTGTCGCTTTCTTATTGATCAGTTTGTCGGCGGGTGTGATGTTGGGGATTCCAATCACTGACTTGGCTAAAACGATTCAAAAAGGCTTAGGTGACACCTTAGGTTCTTTAGTAACGATTATCGTATTGGGAGCGATGTTGGGTAAGTTGGTGGCGGAGAGTGGGGCGGCCCAACAAATTTCTGGAACCTTGATTAATATTTTTGGTCAAAAAAATATGGCCTGGGGATTAATGTTCACAGGTTTTATCATAGGCATTCCTCTTTTTTACAATGTGGGTTTTGTGTTAATGATTCCATTGGTTTTTGCTTTAGTACATCAGTATAAGTTACATCCCCTGGTCACTGGAGTTCCCATGATGGCTTCTTTGTCGGTGGCTCACGGTTTTTTACCTCCTCATCCTTCTCCAGCAGCTTTGGTGGCACAATTTCAGGCCAACATGGGGCTTACCTTGATGTATGGAATCGTTATTGCTATTCCTGCGATTATATTGGCAGGACCCATTTTTGCGAAGACATTGGTCAATCGGCCCATCAAATCTTTAGGGACATTTTCGGTGAAATCATTGCCTGAGAATGAATTGCCTAATAAATTTTCCAGTTTTGTGACGGCCTTGTTGCCCGTATTTTTATTGGTTTTTACCACCATAGCCGAAGTGTATATTGACAAGACAACGGTTTTAGGCCAAGTATTTAAATTAATCGCAGATCCCGCCATGGTGATGTTGGTCGCTATCTGCTTTGCCACCTACAGTTTAGGATTACGTTTGGGCAAAAAGATGGAGGATATCATGAACATATATGCTGAAGCGGTCAAAGATGTGGGGATGATTCTTTTGATTATCGCAGGGGCTGGAACTTTAAAAGAAGTGTTATTGGTTTCGGGTGTAAGCAAGGAAATTGCCGGTTATTTAGGGGCGCTGCCTATTCCTCCCTTGGTTTTGGGTTGGTTGATGGCTGCCATTATTCGGGTTTGTGTGGGATCAGCCACGATTGCCGGGTTAACGGCTGCAGGAATGATATATCCGTTAGTCGCCGGGGGTGGTGTGGACCCCAACTTAATGGTATTGAGTATCGGCGCGGGGAGTTTAATGTTTTCTCATGTGAATGATGGGGGCTTTTGGCTCTTCAAAGAATATTTTAATCTAAGCATTTCAGAGACGATTCGGTCTTGGTCTGTCATGGAATCCATTGTCTCGGTCGTGGGATTAATAGGCGTATTAGCCTTGAATGCCATTATTTAAATAAAATCAATCTAAACAATTTTTGAATTTTAAGATTTCTTCATGTCGCTTTGTTGGCAAATCGGCATGTTGGAGATATTAAAATAATATAATATTGGTTCATTTCCCCAACACGGTTTAGTGATATTTTTTAGCCAAATAATATTTGCTTCTATGTCAATTTTGACATATTAAATATTTTATAATGCAATTTTCTAGCAATATTCAATAATTAAATTATCGATTTATTGACATTTTAAAAACATTTTTTTACTTTTAGGAACTTTTAAAATTATTTTTTCATTAACAAACAAATCAACATGAAAAAACTCTTACTCGTATGGGTAATAGTGATGGCTGCATTCAGTTCATCTCTAGCTCAAACAAGGCAAGTAACTGGAAAGGTTACTTCTTCTGAGGATGGTTCGGCTCTTCCGGGAGTTAGTATCAGCCTAAAAGGTACCGCTCGTGGTACTACGTCAACATCTGACGGATCTTACAAAATTATGGTAAGTAATTCAGATGCGCTCGTTTTTAGTTTTGTTGGCTATAAGCCTCAAACAATCAATGTAGGATCTCAATCCACGATCAATGTTGCTCTAGCTTCAGACGCTTCTGAGTTGAACGAAGTGATTGTCACTGCATTGGGTTTAACCCGTACAAAGAATTCATTGCCTTATGCTGCTCAGCAGATAAAAGGTGAGGAACTTACTCGGGTTCGTTCAGGTAATGCATTTTCACAACTTTCTGGTAAAGTATCAGGTGTGCAGATCACACAAGGTAACTCGATCGGTGGATCTACGAACGTAGTAATCCGTGGTTCAAAGTCCTTGACTGGTAACAACCAAGCATTATTCGTTGTAGATGGAGTTCCTATTGATAACTCAGTAACGAACACTTCTAACCAGCGTACAGGTCGTGGTGGTTATGATTATGGTAATGCAGCTGCGGATATTAACCCGGATGACATTGAGTCTATGACTGTATTGAAAGGTGCTGCGGCTACGGCTCTTTACGGTTCTCGTGCTTCAAATGGTGTGATCATGATCACTTCTAAAAAAGCAAAGAAAGGTTTAGGTTTAACCATCAATACGGGTCTATCAGTAGGTACCATTGATGGTACTACTTTTCCTAAATATCAAAATCAGTATGGTGCAGGTTATTCGGATCCATATCAAAAAGATGGTTTCTTCTTTTTCGATGCAAATGGAGATGGGAAAGATGATTTAGTTGTTCCCACTTCTGAAGATGCTTCTTATGGAACGAAGTTTGATCCTAGCTTGATGGTTTACCATTGGGATGCTTTTGATCCAGCGGGTCCTAACTACCTAAAAGCGAAGCCTTGGGTGGCTGCTGCAAATACGCCGGAAAAATTCTACGAAACAGCTATTTCAAACAACACAAATATCTCTTTAGATGGAGCGACCGATAAAGGTAGTTTCAAATTAGGATTTACGCGTAACGAAGATCGTGGTACTCTACCTAACTCAAAGGTAACTAAGAATATCATGAACCTTTCAGGGACTTACGCTATTTCTTCTAAATTAACAGCATCTGCTTCGGCTAACGTGTCAGTAGTAGAAGGTTTGGGTCGTTATGGTTCAGGTTATGATGGATTGAACGTCAATCAAAACTTCCGTCAGTGGTATCAAACCAACGTAGATATTTATGAGCAAAAAGATGCGTATTTCCGTAACAAGAAAAACGTAACATGGAACTGGTCAGATCCTTCATCAGCAGCAGGTTTAAAACCGATCTACACAGATAACTACTATTGGACTCGTTACCAAAACAATCAGAACGATACTCGTACACGTATGTTTGGTAATGCCATGTTGAACTACAAACCAACAGATTATTTAAACGTAATGGGTCGTATCACGATGGATAGCTATGATGAATTCCAAGAGGAGCGCATTGCTGTAGGTTCAACTGATATTCCAGAGTATTCTCGTTATGATCGTCACTTTGAGGAAATCAACTATGATTTAATCGCGAATTTTGATAAAAACATAGTGAAGGATTTAAACTTGAAAGCATTAGCTGGTTTAAACTTACGTAAGTCTTTGAACCGCTCGATTTATGCCATTACAAATGGTGGTCTAATCGTTCCAGGTTTATATTCTATCGCTAACTCGAAAGGTACTGTTTCAGCTCCATCTGAAACATACAATCCTCGTGAAGTATTCGGTTTATTCGGTGGTGCTACATTAACCTATAAAGATTTCTTAACCTTAGACGGAACAGTTCGTCAAGACAAGTCATCTACGTTACCGGTAGAGAACAATGCTTATTTGTATTATGCAGGTTCAGCGAGTTGGTTATTCTCTCACCACATCGAAGATTTACCTTGGTTAACTTCAGGTAAATTACGTGCAAACTATGCAACGGTAGGTAATGATGCACCTTGGGGAGCGATTAAAAACGTATATGATCAACCAGCTCCATTCGGTTCTACTATTTTATTCTCAGTTCCTGGAACTCAGAACAATCCTAGTTTGAAACCAGAGCAAACGATCTCCAAAGAGATCGGTTTAGAAATGTCGTTTTTACAAAATCGTTTAGGTTTTGATTTGACTTACTATCAAACAAATACTTTGGATCAAATTATGCCTGCGTCTGTTACTACAGCAACGGGTTATAATTCGACATTTGTCAATGCGGGTAATATCGAAAACAATGGTATTGAATTAAGCGTTTATGGTTCTCCTATTAAGACTCCAGACTTCGCTTGGAATGTAAATGTCAACTTCACTCGTAACCGCAATAAAGTATTAAGCCTTTATAATGAAAGTTTAAACTTACAATTGGCATCTTTTCAAGGGGGTGTTACATTAAATGCGACAGTAGGTGAGCCTTATGGTATCTTAAAGGGTAGAACTTGGAAGTACGTGAATGGCGAAAAATTAGTGAAATCAAATGGCCGTTACGATATGACTACGACTACAACGAATATTATCGGTAATGTTAATCCTAACTGGATCGGGGGTATTAATAACTCGTTCCGTTACAAGAACGTTACTTTAAGTTTCTTAGTCGATGTGAAGTCTGGTGGTTCTGTATTCTCGTTAGATCAGTACTATGGTGCTGCAACAGGAGTATTAGCAGAATCAGCTTTATTGAATGACAAGGGAAATCCATCTCGTAGTGATATTTCTGAAGGTGGTGGTATAATCATGCCAGGTGTGTTAGCAGATGGTTCGAAAAATACAATCCGTGTAGATAACTATTATGGTACTTACGGGTATGCTTTTAACCCTCAACACGAATTCGTTTACGATGCTAGCTATGTGAAATTACGTGAGGCAAACATCACTTATTCTTTGCCTCGTGCAGTTGTTGCAAAGCTAGGCGGAATCAAAGGGGTGGACTTATCATTGTACGGACGTAATTTGTGGATTATTCACAAAAATATTCCTAACTCCGATCCTGAAGAGAACCTTTCTGCTGGAAACGTGCAAGGGTATCAATCAGGTGCATATCCAACGACGCGTTCGATTGGATTCAATGTGAAATTATTGTTTTAATCATCCTTAATTATATACAGATGAAAAGAATATTTTTAGTTTTTGTACCGCTTTTGTTTATTGCATCAGCTTGTACGGAGGATTTAGCGTCCTTAAATGTTGAGACTAAGAAGCCTGCTGCAATTCCAGCACCTACTTTGTTCTCTAATGCGGTTAAGTCTCTATCAGGAAACTTAGCTTCAGCGAGTGTGAACACAAACGTGTTCCGTTTTACCACGAGTCAATGGGCTATGGCGGTATATCAAGATGAGGCTCAATATGATTTCGCTACTCGTGCAATCCCCAATACTTGGTGGAATGCAATGTACCGTGACGTATTAGCTGACTTACGTGAGTCGACGCGTTTAATTAGCGCGGATGCTTCTTTGCTTCCAAAAGAGAAGGCGAATAAATTAGCTATTTTGGATATTATGGAGGTGTATACTTTTGGTATTCTAGTTAATACTTTTGGTAATATTCCTTACAAAGAAGCTCTGAATGCGGCTATTTTATTTCCAAAATACGATGATGCTAAAACGGTTTCAGCCGATTTGATCACTCGTTTAAATGCGGATATCACAAAACTTGACGTGAATGCAGCTGGATTTACCTCATCTGAGGATGTTGTATATAAAGGTTCGGTGACCAAATGGGTTAAGTTTGCTAACACCTTGCGTATGAAATTAGCTATGATTGTAGCTGATGAAAATGCAAGTGCTGCAAAATCAGCTGTTGAGGCATCTGATGCGGGTGCAATTAATTCAGCTTCTGATAATGGTTTATTTACTTACCTATCAGCATCTCCTAATCAAAACCCATTATATGCAGATATCGTATTAGGTGGTCGTCAAGATTACATCGCTGCAAGGGATTTGATGGTTAAATTAGCGGGATGGAATGATCCACGTAAAACAGCTTATTTCTCCACAAACAATGCAGGTAACTATGCTGGTGGTGTAGTGGGAAAAGTAAATACGTATGTTGATTTTTCTCGCGCAGGTGCTAAAGTAATCGCCGCTGATGCTCCTTACGTATTAGCTGATTATGTTGAGACTGAATTCTTACGTGCTGAAGCAAAAGAAAGAGGATTTAATGTAGCAGGTACTGCTGAGCAACACTATAATAATGCGATTACTGCTTCAATTCTCTATTGGGGAGGTACTGCTGCACAAGCAGCTGCTTACTTGGAGCAAACGGATGTGGCTTATTCGACTGCTGCAGGAAACTGGAAGCAAAAGATTGGTACACAGAAATGGATCGCTTTATATAACCGTTCATATGAGACTTGGACTGAGTTACGTCGTTTAGATTTCCCTGTAATTACAGCGCCAGTAAACGCTAAGTCAGGATTTCCTAATCGTTTAACTTATCCTAATACGGAGCAAACTTTAAATGGAACTTCTTATACTGCCGCTGCTTCTGCCATCGGTGGTGATGTGGTTACAACTAAATTGTTCTGGGATAAGAACTAATTTTTTTGATTGTTTGATTCAATCGAACAATTAGTACATGCAAAAGGCGACTCAATTGGGTCGCCTTTTTGTATTTTTCCATTATTGGATATTAAGTGTAGGTAAACAATTTGTATTCTTACTTTGTTAAAGGACTAATATAAATTCAATTTTAAATTTTTTATTTCGTTTTTAGCGCTTTTGAGCCGTAAATTTCAACCATAGTAATACTTTCTTTACTGAAAGTAAATTAAATTTGCAAAAAAGTCATATTAACAAAATATAATTTTTTAATTTTGCTCTTAACATTCATTTAAATAAACAAACATGAAAAAACTCTTACTAATTTGGGTTTTAGTAGCAGCTAGTGTTAGCTCGTTATTTGCTCAAAACAGAACAGTAACAGGAAAGGTCACTTCTTCAGAAGATGGTGGCGGATTGCCTGGTGTCAGTATTAGCACTAAGGGTTCCAACAAAGGGACCACATCAAGTGCAGATGGTTCTTATTCCATTTCCGTGGGTGAAGGAGCTTCATTGGTATTTAGCTTTGTAGGCTACAATGCTCAAACAGTCACAGTAGGTAATCGTACGGTGGTTGATGTTAAATTGTCCATTGACAATACCCAACTTTCTGAAGTAGTTGTAGTAGGTTATGGCACCAAAAAGCGTGTTGAATTTACCGGTGCAGCTTCTACCATTAAAGCAGCGGCGATCGCCGAGCGTCCTGTACAAAGTTTTTCACAAGGTTTAACGGGCCAAGCAGCAGGTGTGAACATCACACAGCCTAATGGTTTATTGAATAACCCTCCAGTGATTCGTGTACGTGGTTTAAGTTCATTATCACTTAGCTCATTCCCTTTAGTGGTGATTGACGGTATCCCAATTTCTACAGATAACGTTTCGGCTAACTCGACGACCAATAACCCATTAGCGGATATTAACCCATCTGACATTGAGTCGATTGACGTATTGAAAGATGCTGCTTCTGCCGCTATTTATGGTTCTCGTGCAGGTGCTGGAGTTTTATTGATTACTACGAAGCGTGGAAAATCAGGAAAAGCGAAGGTGTCGATAGATTCTTGGGCTGGTGTTAGTGACGCAGTTCGTTTGCCAGATGTGTTAAATGCTGAGCAATATATGTACCATAAAAATATGGCCATTGGAAATGCATTGAAATTGAATCCAAATGCAGTATCTGCGACTCAAAGAAATTCAGCTAACCAATCTTTCTTGCCAAATTATAATCCAGATGGATCTTTGATTGATACAGATTGGTCTAAAGTAGTTTATCAAACAGCCTTCTCTCAAAATCATAACATGACGATAACAGGGGGAACTGATAAGACTTCTTATTACTTCTCTGCTGGGTTTTCAGACCAAGAAGGTTTTTTACGTAGCAATACTTTCCAACGTCGTTCTGGTCGCTTCAACATGGACCACCAAGCAACAAACTGGTTGAAGTTTACAACTAATTTCAATTATTCTAATACGTATAATATGGCACCTATGTCAGGTTCAAATCCTGGTGGTGCATTTAATACGTCAGGATTAGGTCGTATTGCGGTGGCTCAAGTTCCTAACTTGCCAGCTTATTTACCAGATGGCAATTATAACCTAGAGAACAATACGGTAGGTCGTATGAATAACTTGCTTCCAGCACAGTTCCCTAACCCAGCGGTTGTACGTGATTTAGATAAAATTACTTCTGAAAACACGCGTTTAATTGCAAATTTAGGTGCTGAGATTAAAATTACAGAAGGATTGAATTTTAGGACAAGTTATTCATGGGATCGTAGAAACACAGAAAATGTTCGTTTCTTCAATCCATACAATGGAGACGGTTGGGCTGCCAGTGGTGATGCTTACAACAATACCGCTCGTTCTGACAACTGGAACTTGATTAACACCTTACAATACAATGTGAAGTTGGGCGAAAACCACAACATCTCAGCGGTTTTAGGTTCGGATTCTCAAAAAACTCGTGTGTTAAACTGGGGAGCTCAACGTCAAGGATTAGCTGATTTTTTCTTCACTGATTTTCAAGGAAACTTTGGAACTAACTTAGCAGCTGGAAATGGAATTTACCAAGTGGCTTATGAGGCTTATTTGGGAAGTTTCAGTTACAATTATGCAGGTAAATATTTCTTAAGTGCTAATTACCGTCGTGATGGAAACTCTGCTCTTTCTGCGGATAACCGTTGGGGTGATTTTGGTGGAGTATCAGCCGGTTGGACTGTTTCTGAGGAGAAGTTCTTCAAGAATACCAACCTAGGTAACAAAATTTCTAACCTTCGTTTGAAGGCATCATGGGGTAAAGTGGGTAACGGTAACGTTCCAAATGCCTATGGTTCTTATTCTACTTTTGGTTCTGGTTTGTATGGTGCGGCGCCAACATTGGCGTTTAACCAAGCAGGAAATAAGGATTTGAAATGGGAGACTAGTGAGCAGACCAATTTTGGTATCGATATTAGTTTCTTAAATGATCGTATTTCGTTAGAGGCCAACTACTACAACAAGGATATCAATAATTTGATTTTGAACGTTCCACAAGCACCTTCAAAAGGTATTCCTGGAAACTCAATTTTGGCCAACGTAGGTTCGATGTATAACCGAGGTTACGAGTTAGCGATTACGGCGACTCCGATTAATAACGGTGGATTTACTTGGACTACTAGTGTCAACTTTGCAACCAATGAAAATATGGTTACTTCTTTAGTAGATGCGAATACGCCTATTTTAACGGCAACATCTGGTTTAGAGACTACGTCCATCACGAAAGTTGGTTATTCAGCTGCACAAATTTACGGAGTTAAGACGGCTGGTGTTAACCCAGCCAACGGACGTCGTATCTATGTCAGAAAAGATGGTGTTAAAGTACAATACCAACACTTAGGTGGAGCTGATGCTTGGACTTTGTTAGATGGAACGCGTACAGTATCTGTTTCATCAGAACAACAAATCTTAGGAAACACAATGCCAACCTACTACGGAGGATTTAATAATACTTTCCGCTATGCAGGTTTTGACCTTGGAATGAACTTTACTTTCTCTGGAGGTAACTTGATTTACAATGGTTCTCAAGCAGGTTTACGTGACCAACGTGTATGGAACAATTCAGTGGATGTATTAAATTCATGGACTAAAGAAGGACAAATTACGGATATTCCTCGTGCTGTATATGGTGATAACGTTTCGAATGGTTCATCTTTCTTAATTGATGCCAATATTCAAAAAGGAGATTTCATTCGTTTGCAAACGGCTACTTTGGGATATAAGATTCCTGCCAACTTGACTAAATTGGGTATTAATAGCCTTCGTGTGTATGCACAGGCAAACAATGCCTTTTTATGGACGGAATATGCTGGGGTTGACCCTGAAATCTCAACCAATGGAGATACAAATTTAGCATCAGGTATTGAGCGTAACTCAATTCCACAAGCTAGGTCATTTACAATTGGTCTTAACATAGGTTTATAATTTTAAAGGAGATAAGAAAATGAAATTATTCACAAACAAAATTGGAATCTTGTCTATCGCCTTAGCGATGACGGTTTCTTCCTGTAATAAGGAATTCTTGAACGCAGTTCCTGAATTGGATTTGTCTGATGCGACGGTATTTAATACACCAGCTCGTGTTTTATCCCAAGTTAATGGACTTTATGGTTCAGCTAAATCGGGAAGTTTATTTGGAGGTCGTTATTTAATTTATAATGACATCCGTGGAGAGGATTGGGTTAACCGTACGACGAACTCGGTAACGGGATATTCTACGTACCAAGGTAACCAAGATCCTTCGGATTCGTATTTGGCTAATTTTTGGGTAGTAGGTTACTCGACGATCAACCGTGCTAATTTGTTCTTAGAAGGTTTGGCTGCAAATCCTACCGCAGTTCCAGCTGCTTTAGCTGCGAATTATAGAGGAGAAGCTAAGTTTTTACGTGCTTTAACGTATTTCTCTTTGGTACAGTATTTTGCAAAACCT
This sequence comes from Cytophagaceae bacterium, assembly GCA_947460975.1. Classification (GTDB taxonomy): domain Bacteria; phylum Bacteroidota; class Bacteroidia; order Cytophagales; family Spirosomataceae; genus Aquirufa. Next base: position 114,683 of record CANHGO010000001.1, on the reverse strand, counting down.
TTTATTTTAGATAAGGGAGCTTCTGCTGGATTGCCATTGCGTTTAAAAGGAGAAACATCTTCTGCAAACAACGCGTTAGCGCGTAGTTCTGTCGCACAGATTTATGATCAAATTTTAAAAGATTTGAATGAAGCTGAAGCTGAATTACCTGATTCCTATGCATCTGCCCTGTTAAACACAACACGTGCACACAAGAATTCGGCGATTGCTTTAAAGACAAGAGTATTGTTGGCCAAAGCAGATTACGCAGGTGTAATCACGGAAGCGAATAAAATTGTTTCTGCGGCTGCACCTTTTAGAGCTACTGCTCGTGTGGCACATGCTTTGCAGGCTGATGTATCTGCCGTGTTCAAAGCACCTTATACGACAACTGAGTCTATTTTCTCATTTCCTATGGATGCAACAAACCCTCCAGGTACTCAAAACCAATTGGGTTTCTACTTCAATGCAGGAAACGTAGAATATTATTTAAATATAGGAGCTACGGGTGTTTATAATCAGGCTCAGTTTTCTGCCACGGATGATCGTAAGACGAAATTAACTGTACCTAGAACTGCAGTAGCTAATTTCCCTTCTAGTACTAAATTCAGTGGCGTGAATCCTTATATTGACTATGTACCCAACATTCGATATGCTGAGGTATTGCTCAACTTAGCTGAGGCGGAAGCGGAAGCTGGAAACGCGACGCGTGCTTTAGCTTTGTTGACTGCGGTACATAAGCGTTCAGATGCGAGTTATGATTTTGGTACCCTTGCAAAGGCGGACTTAATCAAAGCTATCTTAATGGAACGTAGAATTGAATTCTTAGCGGAAGGTTTCCGTGCGAATGATGTTCTTCGCCGCGGTGAGCCATTAAATTCATTTGGTGCTGGAGCGGTGATTCAACCATCTGACCCACGTTACATTTATGGAATTCCATTAACAGAAATTCAAACGAATCCTGCGATTGGAAAATAAGATTTGCACATGTCCTTATGGATATGTCAAATAAAAAAAGGTGACTCGAAGAGTCACCTTTTTTTATGGATTTGCTTGTGTAAAATTTAAGGTCTATTTTTTGAAACCCTAAACATTAAATGATTTGATTACCAAATTTTAATTCTGTCCTCAGGTTTCTTATATAACTTATCACCTGGTTTCACATTAAATGCTTCATACCAAGCATCCATATTAACTGGAGTTCCAATCGTCCGATACTGGCCAGGCGAGTGAGGATCTGTTTTAATCATTTGAGCTGCCATCTCTGGTCTAGATGATCCTCTCCATACTTGCGCCCATGCCAAAAAGAATCGTTGGTCTGGAGTCAAACCATCAATTTTCTTTTTAGATTGTCCCTGCTTAGTCATCTTAAATGCTTCGTAAGCGATATTCAATCCACCCAAATCACCGATGTTTTCACCCATCGTAAACTTTCCATTCACATGAATCGTATCTACCACCGTATATTGATCAAATTGAGCTCCCAATTGGACCGTTTTTGCTTTAAATTTAGCCAAATCTTCAGGTGTCCACCAGTTTCTCAACGTACCATCGTTATCGTATTGGCTTCCTGAATCGTCAAATCCATGTGACATTTCATGTCCAATAACCGCTGCAATTCCTCCATAATTAATCGCATCATCCGCATCTGCTGAGAAAAATGGGAATTGCAAAATACCAGCTGGAAAGACAATCTCATTCATCGTTGGGCTATAATAAGCGTTTACCGTCGGCGGTGTCATGCCCCATCTAGTCCGATCTACCGGTTTCCCTATTTGGTTTATATTATCTTGATAAGCCCAAATGCTCGCATTCTTCATGTTTTGGTAAAATGAATCCGCCGAGATGTCTAGCCCTTCATAGGTTTTCCATTGGTCTGGGTAGCCAACTTTAGGCGTAAACGCATTTAATTTATCTAATGCCTTCTTTTTAGTGGGCTCCGACATCCAATCTAGTCTATTGATTCGATTGGCGAAGGCTGTCCGCATATTAACCAATAATTCCTTCATGCGCTCTTTTGCCTCAGGTTTAAAGTGTTTGGCCACATACAACTGGCCCAAAAGTTCACCAATTGTTCCATCGGTTAGGGTGGACATGCGCTGCCAACGAGGAGTTTGGGTTTCTTGGCCGCTTAAGAATTTTGCATAGTCAAAACTTGCCTTAACAAACGGGCTACTTAAATAGGATGCTGATCCCTTTAAAATATTCCAGGTTAAATATGCTTTCAAATTTTCAATGGGCGTATCCGTCAACGTATTGTTGACCTCAACTAAAAAATTAGGTGCTCCTACTAAGATGGAATCTTGAGGAGGTATGCCTAATAATTTGAATTGCTCTGACCAGTTGATGGTCGGTGTTTTCTTTTGAAAATCGGCCAACAAGAACTTGTTATATGTTTTGTATGGATCACGCATTTCAACGCGCGCCATTTGTGCCGTAGCAAGCCTTTTCTCTAATAAGAAAATTTGCTCGGCATTTGATTTAGCCTGATTTGTAGGCGTGCCAATCAATTCAAATAAGGTTGCTATGTATTTTTTAAATGCTTCCTGGATCTTCAATGTCCGAGGGTCCGTTTTTAAATAATAGTCGCGATCGGGCAACGAAGTCCCTCCTTGTCCAATTTGAGGTACCATCTTTTTTACGTTTTTCCGATCTTGGCCAACATAAGACCCAAAGAATGGAGAACCTAGGCCCTGCGTTTTGAATCGAGCTATTTCTTTAATTAAATCTTCTCTATTTTGTACATCCTGTACCTTTTTCAAATCTGATTTGATGGGATCAAATCCCAAAGATTCAATTCTAAGGCTGTCCATTGCCGCTACATAAAAATCGGCAACCCTTCTTTCTACAGACCCTTTCGCTAGCGATTTTTGCTTGGCTACCGTTTCTTCTAATAGCAGTTTAACTGCTTTAATATTAAAATCTCTAATTTCATTGAAACTGCCCCATCGGGTTTCTTTAGCAGGAATTGGATGATTTTTTACCCAGGTTCCATTGGAATATTCAACGAAATCATCCCCCGGTTTAACGGAGAAATTCATATTCCCTCGGTCAATAAACTTGAAATTTTGTGCGGAAATGGTGTTCGAAAATAATATTCCTACAGATAATGCAAACAACGAAAACTTTTTCTTCATATTTTAGTAGAGTTAATGAATGATTAAATTAACAGGTTTAAAACTTTAAAACTACCAACATGAAGAAATTGTTACTAATTATTAGCGGCCTATTTTTTTTATTCCAAAGTTCATTCGGACAAAACCAAGCCTCCAAGCCTTTGACCCATGAAATAATGGTGAAACTTAAAAAAGTAGGTGCTCCAGTAATTTCACCTGATGGTAAGTTTATTGTCTATAGCCAAGTAGAAACTTCCTATAACCTAGACGAACAAACCACAGATTTGTGGTTGGCCCCAAGTGATGGGAAAACAAGTCCTAGAAGAATTACCTCTTCCAAAAGTGGTGAGGATAATTATTTTTGGTCACCATCCGGCGATAAAATTTATTTTACAGCCAAAAGAGATGGAGATGAAGCGGCCCAATTGTATTCACTGCCTTTAAATGGGGGAGAGGCACAAAGAATAACATCTATTTCCACGGGTGTTTCTGCCGCAAAATTATCCTCGGATGGCCGTTGCTTAGCCTTCACTTCTCGCGTATACCCTTCAGCGTTTACGGATTCTTTGAGTAAAAAAATGGCAGATGAAAAGAAAAAAATCAAAGCAAAAGCACGTGTTTACACCTCATTTCCAGTTCGTTACTGGGACTCTTGGTTAGACGAGAAACAAGCGCACATTTACGCTTTAGATTTGTCAACTAGCAGCGCTCAACCCATAAATTTATTTAAAGATGTTTCCCTAGTAAAATCTCAAGGGTTTAACTTAGGCTCGTTTTCATTTGCACCAGATAATAAATCCATTGTTTTTTCTGCAAGCACGGATTATAATACGACGGCATATCAATCGTCAACGTCCAATTTATTTCAAGTCAATATTCAAGGTGGTAAGGAAACCCAATTAACCTCCGATGGAATTGATTATGCCACCGTTGATTTTTCTAGCGATGGTCGTTATTTAATTACGACAGGATCTGAAAATGGAAATAAGCTGTATTACATCAATCGAATGTTTAGATATTCATGGCCTTCTATGTCAGCTAAAATGGAATTAGCCTCAAAGCTAGACCGACCTATGAACGATTTTAAAATGGTAGGTTCTGATATTTTGGCAAGTATAGAAGATCAGGGTGTGGACAGAATCATTAAAATTTCGATTGCTTCTGGTGAAGTAAATCCGGTGCTAGGTGGTCAAATGGGTTCTTACACTGCTGTTTCGGCGGCTAGGGGAGGAAATTTTGCCTTTACATACCAACATTTAGGTGCTCCACCAGAAGTATTTGCTTTCGCTGAAGGCCAACAAATACCTATCTCAAAAAGCAATGACAAGGTGCTTTTGGCTTTAGACATTCCTAGGCCAGAAGTAATTTGGACTACAACGAGTCGGGGTAAAAAAGTGAGAAGCTTTGTACTGAAACCAGCGGGCTTTGATCCAAATAAGAAATATCCCTTGTTTGTATTAATGCATGGAGGTCCTGCGATTTCAATCAAGGATAATTTTGGGTATCGTTGGAATGCACATATTTTAGGTGCACCCGGTTATGTGTTGATTATGACGGATTACACAGGTTCCACGGGATATGGCGAAAAATTTACACAAGATATTCAGTTGGATCCTTTCCGCGGACCTGGAAATGAGATTTTGGAGGCTGCAGCGGATGCGATTAAACGCTTTTCGTTTATTGACGGAACACGTCAAGCGGCGGGGGGTGCTTCGTATGGGGGGCATTTCGCCAACTGGATGCAGGCGACTACTTCACATTTCAAATGTTTAATTGCGCATGCGGGTTTGGTGAATTCAGAGGCACAATGGGGTACATCAGATGTGATTTGGGGTCGTGAATTGATGAATGGAGGTGCGCCTTGGGTACCTACAAAAACTTGGAAAGAGCAGAATCCAATGCGCTATGCAGCTAATTTCAAAACGCCAATGCTGTTAACCGTAGGGGAGAATGACTTCCGCGTGCCGATCAATAATACCTTGGAAAACTGGAGCATTCATCAGCGCCTAAAAATTCCAAGCAAATTGATTGTTTTTCCAAGCGAAAATCACTGGATTTTAAATCCGGAAAATTCAAAGTTTCATTATCAAGAAGTTGGCAACTGGTTAAGTACCTATTTAAAATAATTTCCCTAGCTTTACTAACTTTCCAAAAGTTAGTAAAGCTGAACCATAACTCCCTTTTTTATAGATTCATCGCAAGCAAAAGCAATGCGCAGGCTGTTGACGGCATCATCTAGATGATCCCTTAAATCCATATTTTCTTGAATGGCTTTTAAGAAATACAGTTGCTCGCGATCACATAATTCCTGGTGATTTGGCTCGTCGGTTAGGTTCACCCATTCATCATCCCGGCTGAAATCATTATTGGCATCTAAGTCGGCCCAATGAACGCGAAGAGATTCTGTTTTTGTATGAGCTTCGATGGAGGAAGATTTGCCTTCGCCACCGGCTTCTTTCGCCACGACAGAAACGGAACCTTTGGGCCCAAAGACATCTTTGACAAAATAAGCAGTTTGCGAAATCATGGGACCCCAACCCGCCTCGTACCAACCCACTGATCCATCTTCAAAATAAATTTGAAGTTGGCCATAATTGTAATTCCCGGCCGGAATATCCTCCGTCAATCTAGCGCCAATGGCCGAAACACGCACAGGTTTAGAACGGGTCATTTGGCACATAACGTCAATATAATGAACCCCACAATCAACAATAGGGCTTAAGCTCTTCATTAAATTACGATGCACATCCCACATGTATCCGTGGCTTTGTTGGTTTAAATTCATTCGCATAACCAATGGTTTTCCCAGGTTTTTCGTGATTTCAATGAACTTAATCCAAGAAGGATGATGGCGTAAAATATAACCAACAACTAATTTTTTACCTGATTTCAATACAGCCTTTGCCACATTTTCTGCTCCAGCTAAGGAATCTGCGATGGGTTTTTCTAAAAATACATGGCATCCGGCTTCCAAAGCTGCGATTGAAAAAGCCTCATGGGTATCGGGGTAGGTAGATATACAAACAGCATCTGGTTTTGTTTCCTGAAGCGCTGTATAATAATCAGAATACAATGCTTGGCCACCCCCTAATTCTTGATTTAATTTTTCCTTGCTCTCACCGGTGGAAACGAGTCCACATATTTCAAATCCTGGAATGGTATGATAGGCTTTTGCATGTGAAGCGCCCATGTTACCACATCCTACTACCAATACACGAATATTTTTTGATTGAGTCATATTAAATTTTTTATCGCTTGAAATTAAAAAGAATGATTAGAATTAACATCTTTTATGATCAGCTATTGTAAAAATAATTTAAAAATAAAAGTAATTGATTTAATGTATCAAAATTATACATTAACTTGTGGTATATGTTGTAGAGTTTAGAACATTTTGATGAAGTAAATTGGAGAATTCAAAAAAATCCTGGCCTTTGACCAGGATTTTTTTTGATGATTACAGAATGAATCAGCTTAAATTTGACTCAAAGATTGATTGAATTTTGAGTATGTAAAGCGTATTAATCTTAGTATTCTTGGGAAAGTGGGTGAATCATTAATTCATCGATGACCACATGCGCGGGTTGGTTCATAATGTAAAAAATACTGTCGGCCATGTCTTCACATGACAACCAATCTTTATGTGACTCTGAACCTTGGGGTTCTGGGTGAAACATCGTGTCAACCAAGCCTGAATAGACGGTAGATACTTTTATGCCATCTCTTCTAACTTCTTTTCTTAGTGCTTCGGTAAATGCATGTTGGGCATATTTCGATGAACAATACAAGGCTCCCCCATCAAAAACGCGTTTCGCGACATCAGATGCCACAGAAATAATATGTCCCTTTTTAGCTTCTTTCATCCATGGCAAAACTGCCTTAGAGAAAAGAAACGTGCCTTTTACATTGGTGTCAAAAATGGTATCCCAAGACTGGCCTGAAAAAGATTCTGTGGGGCCAAAAGTCCCAGTCCCCGCATTATTGATTAAGAAATCTATTTTTTGAAAAGTATGTGCCGTTTTGTCGATGGTTTGTTGGACAAATGCCTCATCCGAAACATCGCCCACAAAATATAAGGGTCTATGTCCTATTTCGGTTATCTCGGCTGCCAAATCTTTTAATTCACCTTGGCTTCGCGCGACAATGGATAATTGGAAATTATTTTTGGCTAACAATAGCGCTAGTGCACGTCCAATTCCTTTGGAGGCTCCTGTGATGATGGCGGTTTTTATCTGGGATTGCATTTTCTAATGGGGATTAAATAGAGGATGTATAAATTTATTGTTTTATTATTTTATTATCAGATTTAATTTCAATAAATGATTTGATACAGCAAATTGATTTAAATATTTAAAATGTATTTAATTGTAATATATTTTTATTAATTTAAATAATTCCAATAAATTTAAATCTAAAGCCATGAAAAAAGTCATTGACATATTGGCCCAAAAAGGGTCTTATGTCGTATCGGTCAGCCCAGATTCCAAGATTATTTCGGCCTTGCAAATTATGCAAGAAAAAAACATAGGTTCAGTTGTGGTATTAGATCAGGGTAAATATGTGGGTATTTTGACGGAACGAGATTATGCGCGAAAAGTTGTTTTATTGGACAAGAACTCTTCGGATACTTCGGTGGCTGAAATTATGACGACAGATTTGCCTTTGATCGATCGAACCACCAGCCTTGAATCTTGCATGATTATTATGTCAGAAAAAAATATTCGATATTTGCCGGTCGTTGAAGAGGGGGAGTTGATGGGAATCATTTCGATTAATGATTTAATTCGATCCACTATAAAAAAACATTTGGAAACGATTGAGCATCTCAAGAATTACATTCATGCCTAAATGAAGACTAACATTGACTTTAAAAAGATTTGTTTTTTAGTAAATCCTCATAAAAGTAACATTAAAGCTTACCGTGATTGGGTTTTGGCTGAAGTCGCTGAAAAAAGGCCTAGTTGGTCCATCCAGTTATTTGATCTACCATGGCCTGCCGACTTACAAAATTTTGATGAAGTGTGGGTCATGGGGGGCGATGGTACCTTTAATTATTTTGTCAATAAATACCCTGATTGCTCCATTCCTATTGGTTTATTTCAAGGTGGGACTGGCAATGATTTTCATTGGAAAGTTTTTGGCAAAATTTCAAAAACAGAACATTTGGGCCATATTTTGAATGGCCATACAGCGAGTTATGACGCTGGACAGGTTAATGACATGATTTTTTTAAATGGGGTCGGGATTGGTATTGAGGGGGATGTGTTGAAATCGATGCAGGCCATTCGATTTATTGGAGGTGCTTTAGGGTATTATTTGGCGGCGATACCCCAACTATTAAAGTTTAAATCCTACGAGATCAGCTTTGATCGCGGAGGAAAAACAATCGTTAAGAAAGTATTTTTGTGTATGATTTTTAATTCCTCCCGAGCGGGTGGTGGATTCCATTTTTTCCCAATGGCCTCCATTCAAGATGGTGCATTAAATATGATGTTATGCAATCCTATAGCTGTGATTAAGCGTCTTTTTTATATGCCACTCATTCAAAAAGGAAAACATGTTAACTATTCTTTTTTGGAATTTTCTACTATTCAAGCAACTCGCATCCATTGCAATCGGGTCCTTATTGCGCAAGTGGATGGGGAAGTTTTGGAGTCGGATACATTTGATTTTAAAATTCTTCCTGCTAAATTCAACTATATTGTCCCCAATTAATCGCATAAATTTCACATACATGATTCGTAAAAGTTTAATTTTAATTCTATTGTCTACTCTTTCATGGGTAGCTAATTCTCAGGATCTCGACAAAAAAAAGGCCATCGCTCGCATCGCCAAATTGGAATCAACCTACGGCCAAATGGCACAAAAAATATGGGGTTTGGCCGAGGTGGGTTATAAGGAAAAGCAAAGTTCATTATTGCTTCAGGAAACTTTGAAACAAGCTGGATTTATTATTGAAGCTGGCGTGGCTGATATACCAACGGCCTTTGTGGCAACTTTTGGCCAGGGAAAACCAGTCATTGGGATCATGGCAGAATATGATGCTTTGCCTGGTTTATCGCAAGATAGTATCCCTGTTAAACGTTCTTTAGGGGGGAATTCAGGACATGCTTGCGGCCATCATTTATTTGGCACTGGTTCTGTGGCTGCGGCCATAGCGGTCAAAGATTGGATGAAAGAAACGGGTCAAAAAGGTACCATTAAATTATACGGTTGTCCCGCTGAAGAAGGGGGCGCTGGGAAAGTTTACATGGTCCGAGCAGGTTTATTTGCTCAGGCGGATGTCATGTTACACTGGCATCCCAATGATGAAAATACGGTGGCGGCTTCTTCTTCGTTGGCCAATAAAGCAGGTAAATTTCGTTTTTATGGATTATCGTCTCATGCGGCTGCTTCACCTGAAAGGGGGCGTTCTGCTCTAGATGCGGTGGAGGCCATGGATTATATGGTCAATATGATGCGTGAACATGTGCCTGCGTCCACAAGAATTCATTATGTCATCACGAATGGGGGTAAAGCTCCTAACATTGTTCCCGATTTTGCAGAAGTATATTATTACATTCGCTCACCAAATCGAAATATTGTTTTTGATGTTTGGGACCGAGTTGAAAAGGCTGCCGAAGGGGCTGCGCTAGGTACCGGAACTAAATTTGAAGTGGAACTGATCAGTGGGGTATATGAGATTTTACCCAATGAACGTTTAGCGGAAACGATGTCAGCTAATTTAAAGATAGTAGGAGGCTACACTCTTTCGCCGACAGAAACTGCTTTCGCGAAGCAGCTCCAACAAACTCCCGGAATGGAGCCCATGGATTTAAATACAACGAATCAAGTATTTTTGAATCGACAAGATCCTAGTTCGGGTGGGTCCACGGATGTAGGGGATGTTTCTTGGGTGGTGCCAACCATCGGTTTAGGAACCGCTACTTGGGTACCGGGAACATCGGCACATAGTTGGCAAGCCGTCGCCTCCGGCGGAACCAGCATAGGCCGAAAAGGAATGATGGTCGCAGCAAAAACCATTGCTTTGACGGCTATTGACCTATTCAAAAATCCTAAAATGATTCAAGAAGCGACGGATGAATGGACTAAAAAGAGAGGTGTGGATTTTCAATATAAGTCCCTGCTAGGAAACCGTAAGCCCGCTTTAAACTATCGGGATAATTAAGTTAACGGATTGATTATTTGTTGGTACGTTCTGAATGCAAAAAAAATATTTTATCTCTTTTTGGGGAGCCATTTTTCATTTCAAGAAATAATTAAAAAACATATATACACTACCGTCACGATAATTTTGTATTAATATTTTTATTATATTCACAAATTAGTTTCTAAAAGAATCTAAATTCATTCAGTGGTTAATCTTTTACAGTTCAAAAACTTACCTATTTAAAAATAATATCCGATGAAATTTGTCATTGCATTACTGCTATTTCTTCCATTTGGTGTAGTCTCTCAAAATACTGATTCAAAAGATTTAGAGCTAGGTAATTTTTTCATTTCGCATTACAAAAGGGATTTTCTGAGGTCTATGTTTGGTAATTATGTAGTGCTTCAAGATAAAGAAGGGGTCATTTATGTGGGTAATGTTAGAAATGGGTTAATCGAATTTGATGGACAAAGGGTTAGGCGGGTATTGCAGAATGGAAAGCCAATGAGTGCTTTTGTTCGTGATGCGGAAACAGATTCAAAAAATACGATTTACTTAGGATTTAATGGAACCAATTTCGGGTATTTGGAAAAAAATAAATTTGGTCAAAATGAGTATATATCTCTTTCTGATAAATTGCCCAAAAAGGATGAGGTTTCAGCTACATTTTGGGGATTGGTTGTTCGTCAAGACACCGTATTTTTTCAAACAGAAAATGCAGTTTATTTATTTAAGGATAAAAAGTATTTACGCTCATACAAGTTTAAGGATGATGTGCATATTATTTTAGGTTCACCGGACGGGGTTTACTTAAGAGTTTGGGGGAAAGGCTTATTCAAGTATTCTAGTAAAAATGGGTTTTCGGTCATCAAAGGTTCTGAAAAGTTATTTGCTCAAAATCGGATCGAGGCAAATTACCAATTGGACAACGGGGATCACCTGTTGGTTTCGCGAAACATTGGATTAATTAGGATGACCAAGAAAGGCGAATTTTTGCCGGTGGATAATCCGTATGCCAACAAATACGTCATGGAAGGCAAGTCATACATCAATGACAAGGTCATGCGAAATGGCAAGATTGCGATCATTACTAATGACAGGGGAATCTTATTTTTAAATCAAGACTTAAGTACCAACGCGGAAGTTGGCTTGAGTTCGGGCTTACCTGAAACTGGCTTAGGATTCGTCATGCAAGACCGAGTGGGAGATATTTGGGGGGCAAATTCAGGAGCCACTAAAATCTCTTTTGACCCGTCTTTGACTAATTTTTCAACATTAAATGGAATTGTAGGTGGAGTTTCTGACATCTTAAGGCACAAGGGAAAATTAATCATCCGTACAAATGATGATTTATTTCAATTTGTCCCTAAAAAGTCGATAACCGAAACTTCGGTATTTAAGTCTTTGGATGTAAAAGAGTTGGGTGGATCCTTGGTTTTATTTAATGATCAAATTGTTTGTACAAACAACTATTCGATAAACGCTGTTTTAAATGGGAAGAAGATTAAAATTTCGGATATTTATCGAAGCAACAAATCCATTCAGTCCAAGTTAAATCCTTCCCTTTTATTTAGTAGTAATAGTGCCTATGGACTTTTACTACATCAATTTAATGGCAAGGTTTGGAAGCAAATTAAAATTATTGGTGGTGATCAATGTCGTGGCTCTAATGTTTCGGAACTTGAGCCTGGAAAAATATTGATATCCACGCGGAAGGGAATTGTCATGTTCAAATATGATGTATCTGGTCAGGGAGCATTTACTCCTCTGCCGCAAGATAAATCATTCGCTAAAACCAAGCAGCAGAAGGGAATAGTGTATTTGAAAGATGATATTTTGGCTACTTGTGATTCTTCTAATAAAGTTTTTATTATTGACACGAAAGCTCAAAAACTAAAATATTCAGGCTTCAGTTTAGATGAAATGGTTTCGGATGGACTATGGAATTACACTTATAATAAAGATGCAGGGTATGGTTGGTTAGTCTGTAAAAAAGGATTATTCAAAACGTATTTTGACATTAAAAAAGGATTTACTTATGAAAAATACCCTTTTTACAAAGTAGATTTGGATGAATTAAGTTATAATGTATTTCCGGAAGGAAGCGGAGATAATGAGGTCATTTGGTTTGGTTCGCAGGAAAGCAAATTGTATCGCTACCTTCCTGCTTTGGCGTTAAAGGAGCCAGCCCAACAATTTAAAGCCTTAATTCGATCGATCTCTTCCAATGGGGAACCTGTTCCCATTGTGCCTGAAACACTTCCTTTTTCTCAAAACAACCTGGTCTTCGAGGTGGCCTATCCTTTATATGGAACAGAGAGTAAGACAACTTTTAGTTATTGGCTCGAAAACCAGGATGATACTTGGAGTGAATATATCAAAGATTTCAAAAAGGAATATACCAATTTACATGAAGGCACCTATACCTTTCATGTTAGAGCCATGGACGCTTCAGGCCATGTGAGTGATGAAACTAGCGTTAAATTTAAAATTTCTCCACCATGGTATCGAACCATTTTTGCTTACCTGGTTTACCTGGGATTGTTAGTGTATTTTTTCATTTTATTTGGAAAATACCAAGCTAAAAAATCAAGAGGTAAGGCGGAAGACGAGCGAAGAATGGCTGAATTAGAGGCGGCCAAGGATTTGCAAAATAGGATGTTGCCTAAAACCTTACCTAAGGTCGATGGCTTAGATATAGCTAGTTATTTACAAACATCATCGGAAGTAGGTGGTGATTATTACGATTTTCATCCTCAGCCCGATGGTAGTTTGGTGGCAGTTTGTGGAGACGCCACAGGTCATGGAACGGCAGCGGGTATGTTGGTGTCCATCACCAAAGCCGGTCTAATCGGTCTTCCTCTAGATGAACCAAATAAAATGCTGTATGACTTAAATCGACTTGTGAAAAAAGTGGATTTAGGAATTTTAAGGATGAGTTTAAATATCGTTCATTTTAAGAAGAACAAATTGAAACTTAGTTCAGCGGCTATGCCACCGTGTTATTTATATGTAGCTAAGTCGAAAAAGATCGAAGAAATACAAATCAGTGGATTACCTCTAGGTGGTTTGTATGGAGCTACTTTTGATATGGAGGAACGTTCATTTTCAAAAGGAGACATATTTGTCATTGCATCGGATGGTTTGCCAGAAGCTCCTAATCTAAAAGGAGAGCAACTGGGTTATCAGGCTGTTGAGGATTGTATTTTACTGAATGCAGACAAAACGGCGGAAGAAATAAAGGATGCATTGATGGTATTAGGAAGTGATTGGTTGGCCGGCCAAACAACCCCAGACGATATTACGATAGTCGTTATTAAGCACGTTTGATCAATATTATAAAACGAAAAGATTGTTTATGGAACGTACGAATTAAATCTATGAAGAACTTTATTAAATCATTCTTTATTTTATTGTTAGCATTTGTGGGAAGCATGAATGTATTACATGCCCAATCTAAAGTAAGTGTTAAAGATTCATTGCTTAAAATCGAGAAAACAAGTGATAAATCGGTAAAGGCAAAAATCTATATTAGTTTGGCTGTCAATTTAGTTCAAAGTAAACTAGATTCAGCAGTAATTTTTCTTAAGAAGGCTGAAATTGAAGCCAAAGAAGTTAATTCAACCGAACTGCTTGAACAAATTAATTTATTATTTGCTAATGCAGAGAATATTTATTCTGGAAACTATACTTCTGCACTTTACCATGCATTTGATGCTTTAAAATATAGAAAAATTAATTTAGATAAGGGATATAAAACGGCTCTTACAGAAAAATCTACTTTTTATTTTTCAAATCCTTACAATGATATAAATTATCAAATTGCCTATATATATGCGCATTTAGGTAATAAAGACAAGTGCTTAGAGTATTTAAATAAAATAGATCAGGATTTATTGAGTTTAAACTCTGTCAAAAATTCCGAATTGACAAATACTACTAGGCAGAGAGTGATACATTTAGTCGATATATATTTATTAATCAATGAATATGACAAAGCACAAAAATTTCTCATCATTGGACAAAAAATCAATAATAAATATCCCTATTTAGAACAATGGGGATACCCATATATATTAGAGGGAAATTTAAATATACAATTGGGAAATTTTGAAAAAGCGATCAAGGCCTATCACAAAGCAATTCCCATTCAGTTATATACTAGTAGATTAAAAGGTGCGTTGGAATCATATTATGGTATGTCGGAGGCTTATTATAAACTCAATATGCCAGACTCTAGTTTGAAATATGGTAACTTATTTAATGAGCTTTCTAAAAAGTATTCTTATACGTTAGGAGCTCTAAATAATTATAAGCTTCTATCTAAAGTCTATAGAAGTTTGGGGCAAGATAGCCAAGCATTTTTGTATTTAAAGAAAGCAAATGATTTACGCGATAGCCTTTACAGTGATAAGCAGGTTAATCAGGCACAGAATTTTGCGCTCGTCGAGCAGGATAAAAATGATGCGTTGGATGCCCAAAAAGAGCAAACAAAACTATTGATCGGAGGTATTTGTGTTTTATTTGTCTTGGCCATTTTTGTTTTAATGATGGTACAATCTAGTGCTCAAAAGCGCAAATTTGCTAAAATTGAAGAGACTCGAAAAACAAAAGAATTAGAAGCGGCGAAAAAAATGCAAATAGGCTTTTTGCCCAAAATTTTGCCAACAAACATTGATTTGGAAATAGCAACTTTTATTCGTTCTTCTACTGAAGTAGGCGGAGATTATTATGATTTTATAGTCAAGCCAGATAAAACGATTTTATCTATTTGTGGAGATGCAACCGGACATGGGGTGGCCTCTGGTATGATGGTTTCTGTAACAAAGGCTAGTTTAATTAGTATTACAGAAACGAACATCAATTTAATCCTGAAAAAATTAAATCAAGTCATTCGCAAGATCGATTTAGGTACTTTAAGGATGAGCTTAAACATCGTTGAGGTTAAAGATGACAAGATACGGATGACCTCTGCTGCTATGCCTCCGATATTTTTATACAAAGCAGCTACTAAAAAAGTGGAAGAAATCTTGCAAACAAATTTGCCTTTGGGTGGTCTTGGAAATGAAGATTTCGACCTGATTGAAAGGGATTTTGAGTCAGGAGATGTGGTGATTCAGTTGTCAGATGGTTTGCCTGAAGCACCGAATCCAGCTGGGGAGATGTATGATTATGATCGAGTAAAAGACCATTTAGAAGCTGTAGGATCTAAATCTGCGGATGAAATTAAAAATTCTTTTATTTTAGAGGCAGATAAATGGCTGGATGGTTTGCACAACCCAGATGATATAACGTTTGTAATAATCAAAAAAAATAAATGATGTTTAATAAAATGAGAAAAAATGGATAAACCGAAAATTGAATTAAAACTCCCGATTATAGCCAACATGGAGCTGGTGGCTATCAATACGGCAGAGGTAGTTGCGAAGCACATGGATTTGAGCGAAGATAAAGCCGCTGAAATCAGTATGGCGCTTATCGAGGCATGCATTAATGCATTTGAGCACTCACAGGCTCAAAACAATGTATTCATCCATTTTATCTTGGAAGAAGACACCTTAGTCATTAAAGTGATTGATCAAGGAATTGGATTTGATAAATCAAAAGTTCAAATTCCTAAAATTGAAAATAAGTTGGGCACCGATGAACGCAAACGCGGCTGGGGTTTACAACTTATAAAAGAATTAATGGATACCGTAGAGTTCGAATCCACTAAAGAAGGTACAACTGTAACAATGACAAAAAAGAAAGAATCATGAGCCAATTTAACGTAAGCATACAAGAAGAGAACGATTTAGTAATTTTAACAACTGAGGGATATTTGAATAATGAAGGTGGGGAAATGATTTCTGGCATTTGCTACGAAAACATTTCAAATGGAAAGACCCGATTTTTATTAGATATGGCCCAGACTAAAGTGGTCAACAGTATCGGGGTTTCTATCCTGATTGAAATCATTGAAAAATTGCAGGAGGTAGATGGGAAATTAGGCTATTATAATTTGGCACCTATCGTTGACAAGACTTTTAAAATTATGGGTTTAACGAAATACTCATCGGTTTATGCGACTAAAGAAGAAGCATTAGCTGATTTTTAATTTTCTTTTTCCTAATTACCAATAAGTCTTACCTTTGAGGTTTACATTTTTATGTATGAAATATTACCCTTTTAAGCTTTTAGAAGGGTTTATTTTATGAAGCGATGGAATTAAATTCTGAGGGCAAAAAACAAAGACATGAATAATATTGCTTTCAAACAGCTCGAATTAGAGACTTTGCTTGAAATCACCAATACCCTGATTGAACATGAGGATGTGGATGATTTATTGCATGATATTTTAATTCGAACCTGTGGAATTTTAGATGCTTCCTGTGGTTTTGTTTTAATTGAGGAAAAGAACTCAGATTTATTCGTCCCGAAGGCTGTGTTTAATTTGGATGAAAAAGTTCTGTCAAAGATAATTTTCAACAAAAAAAGAGGTTTTTTAAATACCTTAGCTACTCAAAAAGAGAAGCATGCTTGTGTTCCTATTGAGACTAATCTTCTAGAAAAATTAGAGAAATCATTTGCTATTGCTGCGCCTATCACCGGGAAAAATCAATTGCTGGGCTCGATTGTTATTTTTGACAAGGAACTTAGAAATGGTATGTCAGATTTCTCTATAGAGGATTCCGCGATGCTTTCAGCCATCTCTGTTCAGGCTAGCGTAGCTTATAACAATACGTTTTTATTGGATACACTGTTAGAATCGAAACGATTTAATGATAACATCATGGAGTCGATTCATACGGGTGTTATTACGACCAATTTGTTTGGTGAAATAGATTACGTCAATAAAACGGCGGTCAAAATCGCACACATTTCAGCCGAAGAATGCATGGGCAATCATTATCAAATTGTATTTGAAAAGGATCCTGAATTATTGATTCTTTTAGAAAAAGTTGAGCAGGAAGTCAGGGTTTATTCGGAACAAAACTTTTTAATCAAAGTAGGACATGAATCAGTTAATGTGAATCTGACCATCTCTCCACTGATCGATGATCTCGGGGAGCAAATTGGTACAGTGATTGCCATGGAGGATATTTCCTACCTGGATAAAATAAAGAGTACTTTTAAGAAATACGTATCCAAACAGATTGTCGACAAGATTTTAGAAAATGAAGATTTATTGAATCTTGGCGGACAAGAATTAACGCTGACCACTTTATTTACGGACATCCGCGGTTTTACCAATATGAGTGAACGCATGGATCCGATCGATGTGGTCAAAACCTTGAATGAATATTTTGACTTGATGATCGAGGTGGTTTTCAAGTACAACGGTACCTTGGATAAGATTATTGGCGATGCCTTAATGGTCATTTACGGCGCACCTATTTTTGGCCACGATGATACTAAAAGGGCTTTGTTGACCGCCATCGAAATGCAGAAATTACTTATCGATTTCAATGTGCTTAGAGGGGAAAAAGGAATGGATCCCATTGAAATCGGCATAGGCATCAATCGAGGAAAGGCCATCGCTGGAAATATAGGGTCTAAGGATCAAATGAATTATACGGTGATTGGTGATGCGGTTAATTTAGCAGCCCGACTATGTTCAAATGCCGGACCAGGACAAATACTGGTTTCTGAATCCGTTGTTTCAGATGTGGATCATTCAGGACTTTTTGATTTTCAAAAATTGGATGCCATTAAGGTCAAAGGCAAAGAAAATGAGGTGCAGATTTATGCCCTTTCAAAATGTTTTTGTACCCCAAAAGTTTTGGAAGTGTATGATTTGGTGATATCTGAATTGCTTGTCGACTTATCTCCCAACTTATTTTATCATTCGATTTCTCATACGCTCGACGTATTTACAAGTGCCCGTAAAATTACCATTTTAGAAGGAATAGGAGAGAGCGATTTAGAGCTAGTTATGGTAGCTGCACTTTTTCATGATACTGGTTTTTTAGTTCAGGCCGATGGGCATGAAGAGATTTCCTGCCAATATGCCAAAGATCATTTATTTCATATCGGATTTACTTTGCCTGAAATAGAAATCATTTGCGGGATGATTATGGCCACTAAAATCCCCCAAAAACCCCAAAATAAATTAGAAGAAATTATTGCCGATGCAGATTTGGATTATTTAGGTCGGGATGATTTTTTTACCATTGGCGACCAATTATTCAACGAGTTAAAAGCTAGAAATGTGGTCAATGAAGAATCTGTTTGGGATCAAATACAAATTAAATTCTTAGAAAATCATCATTATTTTACAGACACGGCTCGCAATTTAAGAGCAGCGCAAAAAGAAAAACATTTACAAATTATTAAATCTAAATATTCATGAGTACTCATTCAATCAAAGACAATGTTCAAGACTTTTTCTATGCTGTCGCAGGCATTTTGTTTGCCGGATTTGCCCTAGAAAGTTTTTTAGTCCCCAATCATTTCTTGGATGGGGGGGTGACTGGAGTAGCACTTTTGATTCATGAAACTTATCATATTCCGATCACTATGTTGGTGATACTATGTAATGTGCCATTTATTATCATGGGCGGATATTTAATTAGTAAAAACTTTGCGATTCGAACCTTATTAGCTGTCATAGGATTGGCCTTAGCACTTTCATTTATTCCCTATCCTGTCATTACCTCTGATAAATTATTGATTTCGATTTTTGGGGGAGTCTTTTTAGGCTTGGGTATCGGCTTGGGGATGAGGGGCGGATGTGCCATCGACGGGATTGAAGTCTTAGCCCTATATACCTTGAAACGCTCCGGTTTCACCATTTCTGAAATCATTTTAGGGATTAATGTCATCTTGTTTTTAATTGCCGCGATTGGCTTAGGAATGGTGACCGCACTTTATGCCATGCTGACGTATTTTATTGCAACTCGGTGCATCGACTATGTCGTCGAAGGTCTGGAAGAATACATCGGCGTAACGATTATTTCCAAAAACCATGAAGAGATCAAAAAGGCCGTTGTCATGCAGATGGGGAAAGGAATTACCGTATACAAAGGGGAACGAGGATTCATGAAAGATAGTTTTGATGTGAGTCATCCGACCGACATTCTCTATACGATCATGACCCGTTTCGAGGTTCGGCATTTACGGAATTTGGTTCTTGAATATGATGCTAATGCCTTCATTTTTACGAATATCATCAAAGAAGCTGCTGGAGGCGTATTGCTCAAAAGGAAGGGAGATCATTAATTTTTTTGCAATTTTTCAAATGCCTCTTGTAATACAAAATTATTGATCGTAATATTGCAATATAATAATATGTCATGGGGATTACCAAAACCGATTTATTTTCAACAGAACAGAATGCCATGGCACACATGGCTAAAGTTTTAGGACATCCAGCGCGAATTGCGATTTTACAGTATTTAGTTAGGTCAACTACCTGTATTAATGGGGATTTGGTTCAGGAATTGGGACTCGCCCAGGCAACTATTTCCCAACATTTACGCGAATTAAAAGAAATAGGGTTTATTCAGGGTACAATCGAAGGGGTGTCAATTTGCTATTGCATTAATCCAGAAAAATGGGCGGAGTTTAGAAACCTATTTGGAGCATTCTTTGACGATTATTATATCACACAAAAATCTAACTGTTGTTAATTATGAGCTTTCCACGTATGCATGTCTCACTTTATGTCAGCAATTTAGCGGCTTCCGTGAATTTTTATTCAACTTTTTTTGGTCAGCCTGCTAACAAGGTAAAGCCAGGATACGCAAAATATATTTTAGATAAACCTTCTTTAATTATCTCATTTATCGAAAATTCAGATCGTGTTCAATCAAATTTTGGTCACCTAGGTTTTCAAGTGGAAACATTTGAGGAAATGTCTAATTTATTAGAAAAAGCAAGGGCTCAAGGAATAGTTTCTAAAGAGGAAATAGGTACATCATGCTGTTATGCGATACAAGATAAATTTTGGGCCACAGATCCTGATGGTGTTCAGTGGGAAGTTTATTACTTTCATGAAGATGCCGAATTTAATGATCCACATTATGCCTTAGAAGATGCTGCTGCTTGTTGCATGCCGCCCGTTTCCCCAAAAGAAAAAATAAGTTTATCTGATTTAACGACCGTTAACACATGCGCACCAGGTTCCGGTTGTTGCTAATTGAATAGAAGATGAATACTAAGTTAAACGAAAACATAGAATCAATTTTATCGCTTGAAATATCTGATGAGCGTAAATCTGTTCTTCAACCCTTGATCGATTACATCAAATCAAAGCGTGAGAAGGGTCAGCCCATCCGACTAAATTTCATTTGCACGCATAATTCACGTCGATCACAATTTTCCCAAATTTGGGCACAAACAGCTGCAGATTATTTTGAAATACCAGCTTTTTGCTATTCGGGGGGTGTCGAAGTCACGGTATGCAATGAACGAACGATTCATTCTTTAGAACGTTCAGGCTTTATCATTTCCAAGCATGGCCACTCAAATCCCATCTATTTTATTTTACATCAAAAAGACGCCAGACCCATCATTGTCTTTTCAAAATTGTACGACGATGTCATTAATCCCCATGGTATTTTTGCCACCATTATGACTTGCTCACATGCAGATGAAAATTGTCCATTTATCCCTGGCGCCGAAGCAAGAATCCCCGTACGATATGAGGATCCTAAGGAGTTTGACGATACTAATCTTGAGTCTCAAAAATATGACGAACGTTCCAAACAAATCGCCAGCGAAATGTTTTACGTTTTTTCGAGGGTTTAAATTAACTAGTGTGGTCTCTGACAATGAGCCAACGGCCCTTAATTTTTTTCATTAGAATTGTGAAATATCCACCCACATCTCCTTTTTTGGGTCGAACTAATTGCCATTTACCCAAAATCCATGCCGTTTTACCAGCCGTGACGTCGATTTCCTTGATGTCAAACGTTAAATTCCCCATTGTTTCTTGATCTGGATACGTAGTGAGGTATCGTTGTAAAGTTGCTTTCCAACCACTTGTAATACCATTTTTGCCAATAAACTTGAGGTCTTCCGATTTTTCGTAGTATTCCATGAATCCTGGAACATCCCCCTTATTCCATAAGTTTTCTTGTGTTTTTAGTACGAGCTCAATTTCCTTTTGTTCCGTATTCTTCTGGCTAAATAAGGAATGCAAAGGCAATAAAAATAATAGAATAAACAATTTCATAGGTCTTTAGGTTAGTTTAAAACAAATTTGTCGACAAATATTCAATTTTGGTAGCAATATAAATGCTAAATTTTTAATTGATTGATTATTGTATCATTTTTGTTAAATAATTAAATCAACCTGTTTTATGAACAAAATTTACGCTCTCTTAGCTTGTTTATGTTTTATACATGTATCAAGTTCCTTTGCACAAGCCCCTGACGAAAATCGATTTGTCAAAACAGTTCTGGCTGAAAAGCTAGACGAGCCGATGATGATGACTTTTCTACCCGATGGTCGAATTTTATTGGCCGAACGTAAGGGTGACGTGAAACAGTTTGATCCCAAAACCAATCAAACAAAAGTGCTTGCTCATATTAATGTAAACACGAAATATACCAATCGGATCGGAACCGTTCGCGAAGCCGAAGAAGGTTTACAAGGCATAATCCTAGATCCCAATTTTAAAGAAAATCATTGGCTTTATGTGTACTATGCACATCCAACAGAGAAAAAGCACGTGTTGTCTCGCATGGAGTTAAAGGGAGAGGAGTTGTTAGTAGACCAACAAAAAATCATGTTAGACGTTCCTGTTCAACGTGAGGAATGTTGCCATACTGGCGGTGGAATGGCGTTTGATAAATCAGGAAACTTGTTTTTAACCATAGGTAACAACACAAGTAACAGTAACAATGATGGATATTCTCCGATAGACGAACGCCCAGGTCAAGCCTATTGGGATGATCAAAGAGGGGCCGCTTCTACCAATGATTTACGTGGTAAAATCTTACGTATTCATCCTGAAAAAGATGGTACGTATTCAATCCCTAAGGGTAACTTATTCCCGGTAGGAACACCAAAAACAAAGCCTGAAATATACACGATGGGTCACAGAAATCCTTGGCGCGTGAGTGTTGACTCAAAAACTGGATTTATTTACTGGGGTGAAGTAGGACCAGATGCTTCTGTGGATGGGCCTAAAGGACCTCGCGGATATGATGAATTTAATCAAGCAAAAGGTCCTGGATTTTTCGGTTGGCCTTACTTTATCGGAAATAACATTCCATATACCGACTTTAATTTCGAGACGTTAGCCATGGGGCCTAAGTTCAATCCGGCGAATCCAATCAACGATTCACCTAATAATACAGGTTTACGTGAATTGCCTCCCGCACAAAATGCTTTCTTATGGTACCCTTATGCTAATTCTGAAGAGTTTCCATTGATGGGAGCTGCGGGTAGAAGTGCAACGGGTGGACCCGTATATCACCGTTCTGATTTCCCAACAGCCAAAAGAGCTTTCC
This sequence comes from Cytophagaceae bacterium, assembly GCA_947460975.1. Lineage (GTDB taxonomy): Bacteria > Bacteroidota > Bacteroidia > Cytophagales > Spirosomataceae > Aquirufa. Next base: position 91,997 of record CANHGO010000001.1, on the reverse strand, counting down.
CGGCTTATTATGAAGGAAAATGGTTGATCGTTGAGTTCATGCGCGGTTGGATTATGGCCGTAACTATGGACGAAAAAGGAAATTATAAATCCATGGAGCGCTTCCTTCCTAATCAAAATTTCGGCTCTGCTATTGACATGAGCTTTAGTCCTGATGGCGATTTATATGTATTGGAATATGGTTCGGCTTGGTTCAAAGGAAACGACAATGCGCGCTTAGTGAAAGTTGAATACCAAGGAGGAAACCGTAAACCTCAAGTAGAAATATCCGCATCTAAATTAAAAGGTGCGGCTCCTTTCAAATCAACATTGTCTGCTGAAGGCACAAAAGATTTTGATGGCGATGCCTTAACCTATACGTGGACCGTTAAAAAATTAGGCACTTTAGTTAAAACCTTGAAAGGCGCCAGCCCAGAATTGTTGTTGACAAATCCTGGAACCTACCAAGTAACCTTGAAGGCTACTGATGCAAAAGGAGCGAGCAATACGAATTCACTAGAAGTATTAGTAGGGAACGAAGCACCTGAAGTGGACATCGTATTAAATTCGGCCAATAAATCCTTTTATTTCCCAAGTCAAAAAATCAATTACCAGGTGACTGTTAAGGATAAAGAAGACGGAATGTTAGGAAATGGAATTAAAGAAGAGACGGTAGCTACTACGCTCGATTATATTCCTTCTGGTTACGATCCGATTGAAATGGCGCAGTCGCACCGGAAGGCCGACAGTGATTTGTTTGCGTCCGCTGGTTTGCGGTTGATCAATCAAAGTGACTGTAAATCTTGCCACATCAAAAATGTACGTTCGGTAGGACCGAGCTACCAAGAAGTGGCCGATAAATATAAAGGACAAAACATGATTGATCAATTGTCCAATAAGGTGATCGCCGGTGGAAATGGAGTTTGGGGTGATCATGCGATGGCTGCCCATCCACAAATTTCAAAAGCAGATGCGAAAACCATGGTGACTTATATCATGAGTTTGTCAGATCCTAAAGCAAATAATTCAATTGCCTTAAAAGGAGATTTATCGCCTACTATCCCTCAAGAACATGCTTCCACAAAAGGCGTGTTTGTTCTTCGTGCTACTTACTTAGATAAGGGAAACAAAAAGATGGCTCCCGTTCAATCTGAAAAGTGGGTATTATTGCGTCATCCATTTTTAAATCCAGAAAAGGCAGATGTGCAATCAGGCATCGAGCAATTGATTACCCCGTCTAAGTCGACGAATATGATTGGCCAAAATCCATATATTGGATTTAAGGCAATCGATTTAACCGGAATCAAATCGTTGGATATTACGGCAACAGCCCCTGGTAGATCAAGCGCTTCTGGTGGAGTGATTGAGGTACACTTGGGTTCTCCTACAGGACCGGTAATTGGTAAAACGAATTTCATCGCGGTTTCCCAAGCAAGTTTTGGGGGCCCTCCAGCGGCTGCTAATCCAAATGCGGCTCAAAAAGGTGCTCCTTTAGGAACTCCAGTGGTCGCGCCAACTACTCCAGCTCAACCTGGTGGTGGGGGTGGAATGCGTCGTGGTGCACCTATGCCGGCGATAAAGGTAGAAATCCAACCGACAACAGGTATGCAAGATTTGTATTTTGTAGCAGTTAATCCAAAAGCAGCTGTGGCACAAACCGTGGTACAAATTATAGGAATAGAAGCAAAATTATAATATGCCCAAAATTACTTCGAGTGCACATCTTTTTGCTGACTCGGTAGCGATTTCAGACCCGAATGGGGATTTTACATACCAACAATTAATCGATGCGTCCAACCAATGGGCGTGTCGATTTTTGTTAGGGGGAACTGACTTACATGGTGCGCGAGTGGCTTTTATGGTCCAACCGGGTTTTCATTATGTGGCGGTCCAATGGGGAATTTGGAAAGCTGGCGGAGTGGCCGTTCCCTTGTGTATTAGTTATCCCATCGCTTCTTTGCAATATGTTTTGGAGGATACGGGGGCAAGCCAAGTGGTGATCGACACCGATTTCCAAGAAGTTTTATTGCCGTTTGTGCAGTTAAGCCAAATAACCTATCATTTGGTTCATGAAGAAGTTGAGCTACAGGAAATCAGTTTGCCTGAAATTTCTTCTGAACGACCCGCCATGATTTTGTATACGTCTGGAACCACTTCACTTCCCAAAGGCGTAGTCACAACGCATGCAAATATTGATTTTCAAATCGCTTGCCTTGTGCAAGCTTGGGAATGGAAAGCTTCAGATCGGACCCTTTGTATTTTACCTCTGCATCATATTCATGGTATTATTAATGTGATCGGCTGTAGTTTGTCGGTAGGAGCCACTTGTGAATTTTTGCCCAAATTTGATGCGGCTGAAGTGTTTAGTCGACTGCTTTCAGGTGAATTGACCGTTTTTATGGCGGTGCCGACCATATATTTCAAACTCATTTCTCATTGGGATATTCTGTCGACGGCAGACCAACATGTCATATATGACACCTTGCTTAAATTTCGCCTAATGGTATCTGGATCTGCTGCTTTACCCGTTTCTGTTATGGAAAAATGGCACCAAATCAGTGGGCATTGGCTTTTAGAAAGGTATGGGATGACCGAAATAGCTATGGCCATCAGTAACCCTTTTCATGGGGAAAGAAGACCTGGGCATGTCGGTATCCCTTTGCCAGGAGTTTCAGTCCGTTTAATGGGTGATAACGATGTAATTACAGAAGAATTGGAACCTGGAGAAATTCAAATAAAAGGCCCGAACGTTTTCCAATCGTATTGGAATAAACCGTCAGCGACCCAAGAAACGTTCACGGAAGATGGTTGGTTTAAAACGGGCGATGTCGCCCATTTGGATATTGGATATTATAAAATTTTGGGACGTAGTTCCGTGGATATTATCAAGTCAGGCGGATATAAACTTTCTGCTTTAGAGATTGAAGAAGTATTACGTTTCCATCCTGATATAGAAGATTGCGGAGTTGTGGGTTTGCCTGATGATGAATGGGGCGAAGTGGTTGCCGTCGTTTTAGTGGTAAGAAATGTCATTTCAAAAGAAGAAATAAATACCTGGTTGCGCGAGCGATTGCCTGGGTATAAGGTTCCTAGACTGTATCAATTTGTGGAAGAATTACCTCGAAACGCGATGGGAAAAGTGACCAAAAATGATTTGAAAATAATGTTTTAAATTGCGAATACGCAAATGCATTATGGGTATGAAAAAAATAATTTTGGGTTTTCTTTTTTTAAGTTTTTGGGCACAGGCACAGAAAAATATTACCACTGCTTCGGATGCCACCGCTCCTTTACACGCTTTAAAGCCTGATTATCCCACGACTTACGGAGTACCTGCGTTAGCTGACATTCAAAAAACGATTGATCGTGTTTTCAATTATTTAGACAGAGCAACGCCTTCAAATTTTGTGGACAAAAGTTCCGGTAGGCCATGGATGCCTGAACTCGGATATTCGGACCAAGTGGTTTTCGCGAAAGGAGATTTTAGGCCCATATCCTATGAATGGGGTGTTACCTATTCGGGCATGTTGAATTTATACCAATTAACTCGTGAGTCAAAATACCTTGATTATGTTTTCAAGCGTTTGGGTTTGATTGCCTCTACTATTGAATCGGCTCGAAAATACGACGAAGCAAACCGGTTGAAGCCACATGTCTTAAAGGGATTAATTCAGCCCAAAGCATTAGATGATATCGGAGCCATGGCCATGGCTGTTTTAAAGGCTAAAAAATCGGGTTTCCCAACCGACATGTCATATGTGACACGAAGAGCCTCTGATTTTATTTTGAAGGAAGAGCATCGACTGCCCGATGGAACATTGGTTCGTGTGCGACCCTTAAAAAATACGATGTGGTTGGACGATGTATATATGGCGATACCGGCATTGCTCCAATTGGGCATTGCGTCTAACGATGAAAAGTATTTTGACGAATCGTTCAAGCAGTTTTCTGCTTATCATAAGCGGATGTACAATCCGTCGTTGAACGTTTTTATGCATGGATATTTGGAAGGAGCGGAGGCCCATCCGGAATTTCATTGGGCTCGGGCAAATGGTTGGGCTTTGTTGACCACCTCAGAAATGTTGATGTATTTACCAGCCAACCATCCGGGTCGGAAATTTATGTTGGCGCATTTAAAAAATCACTTAAAAGGGCTCATGAGTTTACAAGATGGGACGGGATTTTGGCATCAATTATTAGATAAAAGCGATTCGTATTTAGAAACTTCGGCCACGGCTATTTATGCCTATGTCATCGCAAATGGTGTAAATAATGGTTGGCTCGATCCTAAAATTTATGCCCCTGCGGCTATTTTATCATGGAATGCCGTTAATTCTCGTGTGAATGCGCAAGGGCAAGTAGAAGGAACTTGCGTGGGAACTGGCTTAGCTTGGGATCCCGCATTTTATTATTTCAGACCTATTTCTCCATTTGCGGCTCATGGCTATGGGCCAACTTTATTGGCCGGTTCGGCGATGATGGAAATGTTGAAAAAATACTCCTTTGAAATCAACGATTCAGCGGTTCATTTATCGGAAAAGGGTCAATAAAATTTATTTTTACGCTACGCTGACATTAATCATATTTTGAATTGTTTAATTCATTACCTTTGTTCCGTGAATCGCATCATTGCTCTTTTATTATTCATGGTTATGCAAGTCCCCCTATTAAATCAGTGGTCGGCCGTTGCATATTATCAAGTAAACCGTGATTTTATAGCCAAAAATCTATGTGTGAATCGAGATAAGCCCATGTTGAATTGCAACGGGCAATGTTATTTATCAAAGCAATTGAAAGCCTCAGAGGAAAAGGAGCAAAAATCGAACGCTGAGCGTTTGAATAAAATGCCAGAAGTTGTCCTAGGTTTTCAATCCATTTCAAGTCTTTTCAAGGCACGCTACTTCGAACGATATGTGCTAGAAAATAATTTTCAAATTTCTGAAATTCATCCGAATTTCTCCACTAAGGGTTTCTTTCATCCTCCTCAAGTGTAATTAATTTTTCTTGATTTTTTTACTCGCGATTCTCATCGTGGGCATTCTTCATTTTAATTAATTATTCATGAAAAAGCTATTATTGGCGGTGTTGCTGTGCATGACAACGTTAGCGCAAGCGCAAAAAGTAAAAGTACTTAATTCAGTAACCAATGAGCCTATTCTCGGCGCTAGCCTAAAAAAAGGCGATAAAATCATTTCCATTTCGAATGAAAGAGGGGAATTTGACCTCAAAGAAAAAGGGGAATTCACGGTGTCGGCCTTAGGATATAAATCAGCGAAAACGAAGGCTGAAAGCACAATTTTCTTAGAAGAAGCTACACAAACGCTGGAATCGGTGGTGGTGACGGCCTCTCGTCAAGCGGCGACTCGCGCAGAGACGCCAGTGGCTATTCATAAAATTGGATCTGCCTTGATTCAAGATACGAAGGCGCTTCAGTTAACGGAAATTATTAATAAGGTTCCGGGTGTGGTGATGTTAGATTACCGCAATGAACAGCATGGGATGGGTATTCGCCAGCCTTTTGGAACGTCTGCCTATTTCCTTTACCTAGAAGATGGTCTTGCCTTGCGTCCACTTGGCGTATTCAACCACAATGCCTTGATCGAAACGAATTTACAAGGATTGAATTCCGTGGAAGTGATAAAGGGGCCCGCGTCCTCACTTTATGGCCCTGAAGCGGTGGGTGGTGCGATTAATTTAATTACAAAAACGGCGCCGGGGATTCCGACAGCACAGGTGGGTTATCAGATGGATGAGTGGGGCTATAAACGAGTTCAATTCACGGCTGGAGCACAATTAGGGAAGAAATGGTCGATTATGACGGGTGGTTATGTAGCTCGCCAAAAAGGTTCTTGGGCTTCTAATTCCGACTTCGACAAGTCTTCGATTAACGTTCGTTTGGATTATCAATTTACGCCTAAGACGAAATTATGGGGCTCATTTGCCTACAACGATTATTTTTCTCAAACGGGTGGAAACATTGATAGTACGGGTTTTTATTCCCGTAGTTATAAAAGTCCAGCGGATTTCACTTACCGTTCTTCTTTCTCGTCTCGTTCTCGTTTGACCTTTGAGCATAAATGGTCTGAGCATGCGAATTCAAGTTTGACGGCCTTTTACAGAGATAATGCTTTAGGCCAAAACCCCTCCTATTCGATCTCTTGGACGACACCATCATTGACGGCTTCAGGACAAATCAACCAAAATAGTTTCAAAAGCTTTGGCTTGATGGGGCAACACACGCAGAGCTTTGAATTTCTGAATTCGAAATTGGTGGCGGGATTTTTACTAGATCGCTCGCCTAATGACTATTGGGCGTATAGAATCAATTTAGCCGCTACATTACGTGCGGATAAAAAATCAGTGGAGAAATTCACGATCACACAAGTCTTGCCATCGACGTTCCTAGGTAATTATTCGGCCGTGATTTGGAACAAAGCGGCTTATGCGCAATTGGATTTACATCCGATTGAAAAAATTCGATTATCGTTGGGTGGTCGCTTCGATCAGATGTCTTTTGATTACACGAACTTCATCGATAATTCGACGGGATCGAAAAGCTATGCACAGTTTTCGCCTAAGTTAGGTTTAACCTATGAAGCCTCATCGCAACTAGGTTTCTATGGTAATTTCTCCAAAGGGTTCTCGCCTCCAGCTCTTTCGGCGGTATTTCGCGTGCGTCCAGCAGCACAAGCAGCCGCGACGGGAGAGAAATTTTACTTAAGCATCGATCCGGCCGTTTTCTCGAATTATGAAGTAGGTGGCTGGGCATCTTTGCTTGCTCATAAATTGTTTTTCGATTATACATTTTATCGTTTAGCGGGTAATAATGAGTTGTTAGGTATTCGCCAACCTGATAACACGACAGATTATTTGTCGGCGGGTAGAACCTTACATGAGGGCATTGAGTACCAAATCACCTACCGACCAAACGATTCATGGAACTTCCGTTTTGGAGGAACAAATGCAAAACATACCTTCGTTGATTTTGTGTTAAGTACACGTGCGGCAGATGCATTAAAGAATGTGAATGGCAAAGAAATGCCACAAGCGCCTAATTTCATTGCAAACTCAGAGGTAACCTACAAATACAAGGGTGCTCGTATTGCAGTTGAATGGCAAAAAATTGGCCCATGGTTCGAGAATCAGGTAAATACCAAAAGCTATGAAGGCGTTTCTGTATTCAATGTTCGTATGGGGTATAATTACAAAGCGTATCAATTCTTTACTAATATCTTGAACATAGGTGATGTGCTGTATGCAACGACGGCTACGCGTGGAAATAACGCCACCGATAAGGCTACCTATACTCCAGCTGCGCCCCGTACCGTGGTCGTAGGTGTTCAAATTGATGTATTCCAACTATTCAAAAAATGAAAAAACTAATCTTTTCTCTTGTTTTCTTTGCGCAGGTCTCTTTCGCGCAAACGGTATCCAATCCTACTCATCAGGCCATGGATCCTTCATTTGCAGTTAAGTCAAATGGCGATATTGTTTTGTCTTGGGTGGAGAAATCGGCCAATGGAGTTTTGTTTTTTAGAAAAGTCAACCAGGGGCCTGCCGAGCAGGTCCCTATTGATAAAAAAGCGTCTACTCATGCCGAGGGAATGCCTAAACTTGCTTATAAAGCCGATGGAACCTGTATTTTGTTGTATGAAATGAATCGTCCTACGTCGGCCTCTCGATTTAATGGGGACTTGCTTTATGCCATGGAAGTAAATGGGGTTTGGCAAAAACCGCAATACATTCACAAGGATACCGCGGCTGGATTAAGCCATTCCTTTGGAAAAATTATTTCACTACCCAATGGGGAAGTGAGGGCTTATTGGCTCGATGTCAAAGCAGGTCCGAAAGGAAGAACGCTTGTAACGGCTGACACGAGTCCTGGTAATGGTTTTGGGGTTATGAAAACAATAGACCAACAAACATGTGAATGCTGTCGAATTGATGCGCTTGCAGATTTGAAAGGAAATGTGGATGTCATTTACCGCGATTTAAATGATCAAGGGGAGCGCGATATGGGCTATCTTCATTCATCCGATTTTGGTAAAACCTATTCGGAGCCTGTTTCACTTTATGAGGATCATTGGCTAGTAAATGCTTGTCCTCATGCGGGTCCTTCATTAGCTCGTGGTGTGAAAGGCCTTGAAGCAACTTGGTACACAGGAGCGGAGGGTTCTTCAGGGGTTAAATGGGCTTATCAATCTTCAAAAAAAATGATCCTTCATTTGAAAGGAGATAAGGTTCGAATGCCCCAGCTCGCCTCCAATTCCAAAGGGGAAACAGCTTTAGTTTTTGCGGAGATTAAGCAAATGGGTGATCGATATTTCAAGCAGATTGGCTTGATTAAAAAAGATGTTCGTGGACGATTGACCAAAACCTATATTTCAGATGTCAACTTTGATTGTTCTTATCCAGCGATCAAATGGGGTGGGAAATCTTGGTTAATTGCTTTTGAGGGCTTGAAAAATAAAATTAATCCGGCCGAATCGGTTTCTAATGACTCTTCAAACCCAGTAATTTTTCTCCTAAATCGCTAAGTACGGCAACAGGTTGGGATTTTTCTAATTGCCTCGGATCACCTGGAAAGGCATAACCTTCAGGTGCAATTTTATGTTGCCATGAGTTGACACGCCATTGTTTCAATGCTTCATTATTTTGCTCCGCGGGCATCATGGAAATATATTGTGCCACCCGGACTTTGTTGGCCGTCAGGTTAGGTCTAATCCCATGGGCAAGCAAGGAATTAAAAATCAATAAATCTCCCGCCTCTAATTTGACTTTATGCAATTGGAATCCTGAAATATCTGGTTTAAAACGATCTCGGTCTTCAGGTTGAGTTTTTTTCCAGGTATCATAATTTCTATACAATTCCGGAATACATTGAAAACCACCCATATTTTCATCCGTTTGATCCGCTAAGGCTAAGACGCCCTGCACGTTAACCGGTCTTGTTTCGGGGTCATAATCCCAGTGAATAAACCCTTTGAATGGTTTGTCGGCTTGCACAGGAAAATTTAAGTTGCAACGATCGATCGTCACCCATAAATCTTCCACTCCCCAAACATCCACAAAGGCATCGTAAACGCGCTGAGATTGCCTATTTTCCCATAACAAAGGATGATTGTACATTTCCACCATGCCAGATCCGACGAGTTCCTTCATTTGCATTTCGGCTCTTGGTTCCGTGTGCCAAGTTTCGGGTTGGCCTGGATCTTTTTCCTCAAAATCCCAAATGGCTTTTGCTGTTAATGCAGCAGCCTCTTTACTAATGGCATTTTTTACGATGACAAAACCATTTTCTTTCCAAAAAGCAAACTCATCTTCGCTTAGCGCTCGCAGCGGTTTTCCATTACTTCGATCATTTAATTTGGTGATACTGCTTTTAGAAATGGATGGGTTTCCGGGTATATCCTCATGCTCATTTTTAAGTGTCATGGTCGGGTTCATGGATTTGTTTTGCATCTTTAATTCCTTTATGATTTTGCAAATTAGTAAGTTTGTATAATTCACAACACGAATAGTGTTAAAAAAATGAGTAAAAAAGAAGTTTCAAATACTTTGTAAATAAACACAGAACGATGCAGGATTTATTTGATTTAAAGGGTAAGGTAGCTATTGTAACGGGCTGCAAACGTGGAATTGGCATGGAAATGGCCATTGGCCTAGCGGAGGCGGGAGCCGATATTATTGGAGTTTCAGCTTCTTTGGAATTAGCGGGTTCTGCCATTGAAAAAGCTGTGAAAGCATTAGGGAGAAATTTCAAAGCCTATCAGGCCGACTTCTCTGATCGTGAGTCTTTATATGATTTCATCAAAGCAGTCCTAAGGGATTATCCCAAAGTTGACATTTTGGTTAACAATGCAGGAACTATTTTGCGTGATCCAGCAGCAGAACATTCAGATGAATATTGGGATGAGGTGCTGGAAGTAAATTTATCTTCCCAATTTATATTGAGTAGGGAAATCGGCCGTACGATGTTAAAAGCAGGTTCTGGCAAAATTATTTTTACGGCTTCCTTATTAAGTTTTCAAGGGGGCATTAATGTGCCAAGTTACGCAGCGAGCAAAGGAGGAATTGCGAGATTAACAATGGCTTTGGCTAATGAATGGGCTGGAAAAGGGATTAATGTAAATGCCATTGCGCCTGGATATATCTCAACGGACAATACCACGGCATTGCGAGAAGATAAAGAACGAAGTACTTCGATTTTAGGGAGAATTCCAGCGGGTCGTTGGGGTGATGCGAAAGATTTCAAAGGTCCTATTGTGTTTCTGGCCTCCGAGGCGTCCAACTATGTTCATGGAACTATTTTGACGGTAGATGGAGGTTGGATGGGACGATAACCTTATCCTATTTAGAGAGTCATTGGAATTTAAATGAAGGCCGTTTTAGGCCAAAGCTGTATTTTGAATTCGAATTTATTTTTTGTTATTTTCGTTGGCAATTATTTTTGCCTGATTACATATAGGATTGACCGTTAATCGATAAAATTTCAAATTAAAAACAAAACCAATTTACAATGAAAAAAATCTTATTCATTTTTACGCTGATTACGTCTGGGGCTTTTGCTCAAAAAATAGATATCAATAAACAATTTGCTTTGGCGGGCCAACAATACCTTCGGATGTTGGCAGATCATCCAGATACTTCGGTAACGATACATTCAGCTAAACCTGATGGGACTTATCGAAACTTGCCATCTAGTTGGTGGTGTTCGGGATTTTTCCCAGGCGGACTTTGGTATTTATTCGAAAAAACAAAAGATCCAAAATGGTCAAAGGCGGCTCGTTTATGGACTGAAGCGGTTAGGAAAGAACAATACAATACAGGAACGCATGATTTAGGTTTTATGATGTTTGATTCTTTTGGAAATGGTTTACGTTTAACGAAAGATCCAGCGTATAAAAAAGTTTTGATTCAGTCGGCTAAATCATTGGCTACTCGATTTGATCCCAAGATTGGCTTAATTAAATCATGGAATAGCTTTAAAGGAGGTTATAAATATCCGGTGATCATTGATAATATGATGAATTTGGAGTTGCTATTTTGGGCATCTCGTGAGACGGGAGATCAACGTTTTCATGACATCGCCATCACGCATGCGGACAATACGATCAAGAATCATTTTAGACCCGATTACTCAAGTTATCATGTGATATGTTATGATCCTGAAGGGAAAGTGTTAGCTAAAAAACAGCATCAGGGATATCAGGACGAAACAACTTGGACGCGTGGACATGCTTGGGCGATTTATGGATATGTGGCGATGTATCGTGAAACGAAGGATAAAAAATACCTCGATTTTGCTCAAAAAATCACCGATTATTATTTGAATCATCCGAATTTACCAAAGGATAAAATTCCGTATTGGGATTTTAATGCGCCAAATATTCCCAATGAGGAAAGAGATGCTTCGGCGGGTGCCATTACGGCTTCGGCTTTATTGGAATTAAGTAAATATTCAGGAGCTAAAGGAAAAAGATATTACAATGATGCGGTAACGATGATGGAATCTTTATCCAGCCCTGCTTATCGGGCAGCCTTAGGAGAAAATAACAACTTCTTGATCAAGCATTGTGTGGGAGCTAAGGGCTTAAATTCTGAGATCGACGTTCCCTTAATTTATGCGGATTATTATTATTTGGAGGCTTTGTTGAGGTTGCAGAATTATAAGCAAAAGAAATAAGCGTTTATCCACTTACATCGGTAGCTTTTCTCATTTAAAAATGGAGGAAAGCTACCTTTTTTGTGACATTTTTTGTAAATTTATATTTCATTTTTACAATTCCAATGTCTCTAAAAAAAATACAATCAGCCCTCATATCTGTTTATTACAAAGATGGTTTAGAACCTATCATTCGATTGCTTCACCAACAAGGCGTTACGTTATATTCAACGGGTGGAACTCAATCATTTATTGAAGAATTAGGCATCCCGGTTATTGCCGTGGAAGATTTGACGGGCTATCCTTCTATTTTTGGAGGGCGCGTTAAAACATTGCATCCAAAAGTTTTTGGTGGGATTTTATATCGGAGGGATTTGCCTGCTGATGTAGAGGTGGCTAAGCAATTTGAAATTCCAGCCTTGGATTTGGTGATGGTGGATTTATATCCTTTTGAGGAAACGGTAGCTTCGGGTGCGTCTGATGATGATATTATTGAAAAAATCGACATCGGTGGTATTTCATTGATTCGGGGAGCTGCCAAAAACTTCAATGATGTCTTGATTGTGAGTTCTCGCGAGCAGTATGGGGAAGTGGAGTCGATTTTAAAGACGAATGGAGTGGCGACGACATTAGAGCAGCGACGGAATTTTGCGCAAAAGGCATTTTATGTGTCTTCGCATTATGATGGCGCTATTCAACGATATTTTGCGGGTGAGTCGGCAGATTTAGCTAATTACACGAGCCTGGCGTCTAACTCGTTGAGATATGGAGAGAATCCGCACCAACAAGGTACCTTCTATGGCGATTTGAATACATTATTTGACAAATTACATGGCAAGGAGTTGTCCTACAATAATTTAGTGGACGTGGATGCATGTTTATCCTTATTGGATGAATTTGAGGAAACGGCTTTTGTGATAATTAAACATATGAATGCTTGTGGAGTGGCGACGGGCAAAACGGTTAGGGAGGCATATGACAAGGCTTTGTCTTGTGATCCAATTTCCGCTTTTGGAGGTGTTTTAGCAACGAATCGTGAGGTAGACCAATTGGCTGCTGAGTCTATTAATCCATTATTTTGTGAAATTTTAATTGCCCCGTCTTTTACGACGGAGGCTTTAGCTATTTTGCAAACCAAGAAAAACAGAATTTTGTTGAAGCGAAATCAAGTGGAATTTCCTAAAAAAATGTTTAAAACATTGCTCAATGGAGTGTTGGAACAAGATAAGGATTTAGTGATGGAGGGGGTTAGTGATTTCAAGACTGTGACTAAAGTTGTGCCTACGGATGAGCAAAAGCGCGCATTAGCTTTCGCGTTGAAGATCTGTAAACATACCAAATCGAATACGATTATTTTGGCCAATGATAGTCAATTGTTAGCTTCAGGTGTGGGTCAAACTTCTCGTGTGGACGCGTTAAAACAGGCGATCGATAAGGCTAAGGAGTTTGGTTTTGATTTAAAGGGTTCTGTGATGGCTTCGGATGCATTTTTTCCTTTTCCGGATTGTGTGGAAATTGCTGGAAATGCGGGTGTGGTTGCGGTCACTCAGCCTGGCGGATCGATCAAAGATCAGGATTCGATTGATTATTGTGATGCAAATAATATGGCTATGGTGATGACGGGAATCCGACACTTTAAGCACTAAAATTATTCGTTTAAATTTATTAGTTTTTCAGCGGAAAAATCTTTATTTTTAAACATTAAATTCTAAAATTTTTACGGATGGAGATTCTTTAGGGATCAAAGTCCATTTAACCATTTATAAATAAATTATGTCAGAAGCACAAGATTCATCAGCCGAAGATCGGGCAAATTATGGTGCAGATAATATTCAGGTTTTAGAGGGATTAGAGGCGGTTCGTAAGCGGCCATCCATGTACATTGGTGATACCGGATTTAAAGGTCTTCACCATTTGATATGGGAGGTTGTGGATAACTCCATTGACGAGGCTTTGGCTGGTCATTGTGATAATATTAAAGTGACGATTAATACGGATAACTCGATATTGGTTGAGGATAATGGTCGGGGTATTCCAACGGGCATGCACACAAAGGAAAAGCGTTCTGCTTTAGAGGTGGTTATGACGGTTTTGCATGCGGGGGGTAAGTTTGATAAGGATACTTATAAAGTTTCTGGAGGTTTGCATGGGGTGGGTGTATCCTGCGTGAATGCGTTGTCGACGGATTTGAAGGTGACGGTTTATAGTCGGGATGGAAAAATTTACCAACAAGAATACAAAATAGGGGTTCCGCAATATCCAGTTAAGGAAGTGGGAACTACGGATCGTACGGGAACATCTGTTTTATTTAAGCCAGATGATACCATTTTTACGGTGACCGAATATAAGTATGAGACGGTAGCGGGTCGTTTACGCGAGCTTTCGTTTTTGAATGCGGGTATCCGTATTGAATTAAAGGATTTACGTGAGTTGGATGAAAATGGTGATCCACGTTCTGATGACTTTTTCTCTGAAGGTGGTTTGCGTGAGTTTGTGATGTATTTGGATGCGACTCGTGAGCCATTGTTGTCTGAGCCTATTTACATGGAGGGCGATAAAAATGGGGTGCCTGTTCAGGTGGCCATGATGTACAATACATCCTATTCAGAAAATGTGGTTTCCTATGTGAATAACATCAACACGATTGAGGGCGGAACACACGTAGCTGGATTTAGGGGTGCATTAACAAGGACTTTGAAAAATTACGCGGATAAGTCGGGTGCTTTAGAGAAGTTAAAAATCGATATTGCGGGGGATGACTTCCGTGAAGGATTGACCGCGGTTATTTCGGTTAAGGTGGCTGAGCCTCAGTTTGAAGGTCAAACCAAGACAAAATTGGGTAATGGCGAAGTATCAGGAGCGGTTTCATCTGCAATGTCTGATATGTTAGAAGCGTGGTTAGAGGAACATCCAAGAGAGGCTCGTCAAATTGTCGCGAAGGTAATATTGGCAGCTCAGGCGCGTCATGCGGCTAGAAAAGCAAGAGAAATGGTTCAAAGAAAAACCATTTTGGGTTCTAATTCTTTGCCAGGTAAGTTAGCCGATTGTTCGGATTCGGATCCAGAGACTTGCGAGATATATTTAGTCGAGGGAGATTCGGCGGGTGGAACGGCCAAGCAGGGTAGAAATCGTGCTTTTCAGGCTATTTTGCCTTTGAGAGGAAAGATTTTGAATGTTGAGAAGGCGCAGGAATACCGCATTTATGAGAATGAGGAGATTAAAAATATGATTACTGCGCTAGGAGTTTCCTTTGGAAAAGATGGAGATGAGCGGGCGTTAAACATGGATAAATTGAGATATCATAAGGTGATCATCATGACCGATGCTGATATTGACGGAAGTCACATACGTACGTTAATCTTGACTTTCTTCTTTAGGTATATGCGAGAATTGGTAGATAGAGGGTGTATTTACATCGCTCAGCCTCCATTGTATCAAATTAAAAAAGGTCAAAATGTTCGTTATGTTTGGACTGAATTGCAAAAAGAACAGGCGATACAAGAGCTAGCTGGAGGAGGAAAAGAGGACAATGTGGGTGTTCAGCGATATAAAGGTTTAGGAGAGATGAATGCGGAGCAATTATGGGAAACAACTATGAATCCAGAATCCAGAACATTGAAACAAGTGAATGTGGAATCTGCGATTGAAGCTGATTTATTGTTTTCCATGTTGATGGGTGACGAAGTGGCTCCGCGTAGAGATTTTATTGAGAAAAATGCTAAATACGCAAATGTAGACGTTTAGGGAATGATTTTTGATTTTAAATCTTTTCATTTAAGGAGTATTCATGCAGAGTCTGATCAAGAACGTAAGCTGATCAACGTAGAGCTGAAAAATCTTTACGATTCCTTAACCCCGGACGATAAGCAAATATTTAATTTGGAACTTCAAAAGTTTTTGATGACCGAAGTAGGTAGATTAGGTTCTGACTATGACGCGATTAAAAATCAAGTGTCAACCAAATAGAAAAAATGGTACAAACAGATCAAAATAACGATTCAAATTCGAATGACAAAGATTCTCAACCTGGGAATCTTTTGTCTTTCTTGAGGCCTAAAAATTGGAAAATCAATTTATTGGCTGCTAAGAATCCTACCTGGAAATTGGATAAATCCTTGCAGAAGTCGCATGAAATTCAGTTAAAGGCAAAGTTTATATCACGAGATCTTTCTTGGCTTAAGTTTGATGAACGCGTGTTAGACCAAGTTCGAGACCAATCCAAGTCCCTTTTTGATCGATTGAAATTTTTAGCCATTACGGCGTCTAATTTAGATGAGTTTTTTACGATCCGAATTGGTTCTTTGTATAATTACATTGATTTTGGGAAGGAGAGAACGGATTATTCAGGCTTACGTGAAGTGCCATTTAAGCAAATGCTTATTTCATCGGCGCAGGAATTTAGTCAGGAAAAACATCGCTTATTTGTCGATGAGATTCTCCCATTATTTCCTGAAAACGGATTAATTTTAGCCTCTTTTGCTGATTTAACCACGTTGGAACAATCGGAGGTGGAAACCTATTTTAATAGGACGATCTATCCGATGTTGACTCCCATGGTTTTTGACCACACACATACATTTCCAAGCTTATTAGCAAAGACCTTGATTTTTGGAGTTGTGACTATCGGTGGGCCAGAAAAAAAAGTTAGTAAGGGGAAATCTGAGCGTGATCGTAAAATATCGTTTGTTCAAATCCCATTAAATTTAGCTCGTTTCTATGTGATTGAGCGGGAGGATAAAATTGTCTTTTTGCCGATTGAGGAATTGATACGCCAACAATTACAAGTCCTTTACCGCAATGTAGAAATAGAATCCACGACCCTTTTTAGGATTACTCGAAATGGGGATTTTGATTTAGTTGAGCATGAGGATACGGAAACAGATTTTGTGGATGAGATTAAAAAGAAAATAAAAGACCGTCGTTTAGGTCGAGTTACAAGAGTCGAGGTGGAGCAGGAGCATTCCGAATTTTTGCTTGGGGAAATGCTGAAACGCTGGTCATTAGAAAAGTCTGATATATTTGTTAAGACAGCCATTTTAGATTTCACTTCTTTTTGGCAGATATTAAAGCATTCAGAATTTAAAGGTCAGATGGCCGTTAACCCGCCTGTAGTGCCACCTTTGGGTTTAAAGTCCATTCAAATTGGCGATATATTTGAGACTATGAAGCGCGGTGATATCCTCTTGCATCATCCCTATAATAATTTTGAACCGGTCGTTCAGCTATTGGAGCAAGCAGCAGATGATCCCCATGTGTTGGCCATTAAAATTACCTTATACCGTATTTCAAAGAATTCGAGAATTGCGAATGCCTTATTGCGCGCTGCGGAACAGGGTAAACACGTATCAGTTCTTTTTGAGGTGAAGGCGCGTTTTGACGAAGAGAATAATATACGAGAGGCTACAAGGCTTCAAAAAGCAGGGTGCTTTGTGATTTATGGGATACCTGGTCTGAAGACGCATACCAAATTATTGCAAGTGATTCGGAATGAAGGAACGCATGTCATGAGTTATGCGCATTTATCTTCTGGAAATTACAATGAAGATACGGCCAAATTATACACTGATTTAGGCTTGTTAACGACTGACATTCGAATTACTCAAGATATCGCCGAGTTCTTCAATGTAATCACGGGACATTCCATGCCCACTCATTACGAACATTTAATTACGGCTCCTCGTGACATGCGAAACCGATTGATTGAAATGATCGAACATGAGGTCGACAATCATAAAGCAGGATTGCCTGCAGGAATTTGTTGGAAAATCAACTCATTGCAAGATACGCTAACGATGGAGGCGCTTTATAAAGCATCCAAAGCTGGGGTTCCCATCTTGTTAATTGTTCGTGGAATTTGTTGTTTAAGGCCGCAAAGAAGCGGTTTGTCGGAGAATATATACATCAAATCTATCGTTGGTAATTATTTAGAACATACTAGAATTTTCTATTTTCACAATAATGAAGATCCCAAAGTTTATGGTGGTTCCGCTGATGTGATGGTGCGAAGTTTTGATCGACGCATCGAATCTTTATTTGAGTTGGTTAATTCGAGGGCAAAAAACTTGGCCATAACCATTTTAAATTGGAATTTGCGAGATACGGTTAATTCTTATGAGATGCAAGAAGATGGGAATTACTGGAAGGTGGAAAGCGATGAGCCCTTTGATATTCATCAAGAATTTTATCATTTAAAAGAGGAAGATTTAGTGGAAGTGGTTCCATTTGAGAATTATACTTTAAATTTAGAGAGTAAGAAGGAATAAATACACCAATGAATTTTATATAAATGGAACGTTTTACTGGGCTTTTGGGCATAGTGCTGATTTTAGGAGTTGCTTTTTTGATGTCAAATAATCGAAAGGCGATTAATTATCGAACGGTGGGCGTCGGTTTATTGTTGCAGGTACTCCTCGCGGTTTTTATTCTTAAGACCGAAGTGGGGCAATCCTTATTCCAATGGTTAGGCGATAGCATCAATACGCTTTTAGGTCAAGCAGACAAGGGGGCACTTTTTGTATTTGGTTCGCTCGTCGACCGTGATTTAATGACAAAGGCTTTTGGTCCTGGCAATGATTATATTTTCTTTTTCAAAGTGGTGCCCACCATCATTTTTGTGGCCGTTTTAGTGAATATGTTTTATCATTTGGGCGTTTTGCAACGCATTGTTTCGACCATGGGAAAAGGAGTTCATTGGCTGATGGGAGTCAGTGGTGCTGAAGCCTTATCAAATGTGGCATCTACTTTTGTAGGACAGGTGGAGGCTCAAATCATGATTAAGCCTTATTTGAAAAACATGACCAAATCAGAGTTAATGGCTTCCATGACAGGTTCTTTCGCTTGCATCGCGGGTGGAGTCATGGCCGTTTATATATCTTTAGGAGTTCCTGCAGCATATTTATTGGCCGCTAGTTTAATGGCTGCTCCAGGTGCTTTAGTCATTTCAAAAATAATATTTCCGGAAACTGAGAAGTCGGAAACAGAGGGTGAAGTAAAACTGTCCATTGAAAAAACGCATGCTAATTTGGTAGATGCGATTGCAGCCGGCGCAAGCGAAGGGTTAAAAGTAGGGTTAAATGTGATCGCCATGTTGATCGGTTTTATTGCTTTAATTGCCTTGGTGGATTTAGGCTTGGGCCAATTGGGTGGATTAATTAATATGCCAACCTTATCGATGAATTTAATTTTGGGCAAAGTATTTTCCGTATTTGCATTTGCTATGGGGGTTCCGGCGGTTGACATAGAAGTGGCAGGTGCTTTAATGGGAAAGAAAATGGTTGTTAATGAGTTTGTGGCTTACTTGGATATGGTTAAAATCAAAGATACACTAAGCCCCAAAACTATTGCTATTACTAGTTTTGCCCTGTGTGGCTTTGCTAATTTTTCTTCTGTGGCCATTCAAATTGGCGGAATAGGGGAGTTAGCCCCATCTCGCCGGTCCGACTTAGCCAAATTAGGGTTTAAAGCCTTAATTGCCGGAACTCTAGCTTCTTATTTATCTGCCACCTTAGCTGGTCTACTTTTGTAATATGCGCATTGATCCTGAAACTGTCGAGCGAATTAAGCAAGCAGCAGCGGTGGCTGAGGTCATCGGGGATTATGTGACCGTTAAAAAAAAAGGAGCTAATTATTGGGCTTGCTGCCCTTTTCACGGTGAAAAAACTCCGTCTTTTTCGATTTCCCCTAGCAAAGGAATTTATAAATGTTTTGGTTGTGGCAAAGCCGGTGATTCGGTTCGATTTGTCATGGACATTGAAGGGCTAGGCTATGGGGAAGCTCTAAGACATTTGGCAAAAAAATATGGCATCGATATCCAAGAAGAGGAGATGACGGATGATCAGATTTTGCGTCAAAATGAGCGTGAGAGTTTGTTCATCATGCTGGATTATGCCAAAGAATTTTTCAAAAAGCAATTGTATGATACGGAGGAAGGGAAGTCTATTGCCTTGCCATATTTCAAAGAAAGAGGTTTTTCAGATTCAACTTTACAAGCGTTTGATTTAGGGTATAGTCCAGAGGCTTGGGATGCTTTATTGAAATCTGCGCTGAAACAAGGATTCTCTCAAGAGATTATTGAAAAGGCGGGTTTGGTTACTCAAAAAAACGAGGAGGGTAAGGTATATGACCGATTTAGAAATCGGGTTATTTTTCCGATTCATAATGTTTCAGGTAAAATTATTGCTTTTGGTGCACGTATTTTAAGAAATGATGCGAAGTCAAGCCAGGCAAAATACCTCAACTCTCCAGAGACGGAAGTGTACCATAAATCATCGAGTCTTTATGGCATACACCAAGCAAAAAATGAAATAAGGAAGTTGGATGTGTGTTACTTAGTTGAAGGATATACCGATGTGATTTCTTTGCATCAGGCGGGCATAAAAAATGTTGTGGCTTCCTCTGGTACTTCCCTGACCATTGAACAAATTAAATTAATCGGTCGCTTTACTCAACATATTACTGTTCTTTATGACGGGGATTCTGCCGGTATAAAAGCCGCGCTAAGAGGGATGGACCTTATTTTAGAAGAGGGATTGCAAGTTAATTTGGTCGTTTTCCCGGAAGGTCAAGATCCTGATAGCTATGTCAGGAAAATAGGCTCTGAGGCTTTCATTGAGTATATCAAAAAAGAGTCCAAAGATATTATTTCATTTCAGGCTAATTTGTTTTTGCAGGAGGCCGGCGATGATCCGTTCAAAAGATCGGAATTGATTAAGGAAATGGTCTTAAGCATTTCTAAGATTCCTGATGCCATTCAGCGAAGTCTATTTATTCAGAAAACATCATCTTTGATGCGCTTGGAAGAAGATGTGTTGTTGGCCGAAATGAATAAAATTCATTTAAAGAACTTAAAGCAACGATCAGGCACTCAAACTCAAGGAGGCTTTGCGCCAATTTCGGGCCAAGCGTTTACGGAGGTCCAACATTTGATTGAACCCGTTGCGGAAACGAGCGGTGAATCCTACCAAAATTTAGCTTTTTATCAAGAATCTGAATGCATTCGTTTGTTGGTCAATTTCGGCCATCTGGAAATAAATCCAGAAAAAGCTCCAGGTGTTTCTGTTACACAGTATTTATTAGAGGAATTAGATGGGGTATTATTCCAAATGCCTTTGTTTAATAAGTTAATGGAGATTTGCAAAAATGAATTTAAAAATAGCAATAGCTTAAAACCTGAATTTTATTTACATCACACCGACGAGGAAATCCAACGATTTGCGATCGATTGCTCATCGGAGAAGCATAATTTATCGACTACCTGGAAAGATCGGCATGAAATTAAAGTCTCGAATGAAGCTGAAATGCTGGAGGATTTAGCCTATAAAAATGTGTTAAGGTTAAGAAAAGTGTACAATGATCAGCGGCTACAAGAATCATTGGACTTAATGGCTAATTTTCAAGGTGATCCTAATGACATGAATGATTTGCTGTTGAATTTCATCAAGCTTAAAGAAGTTCAGAAAAATATTTCCCAAGAATTAGGAACCGTCATTGAAAAATAAGCTAATTTTGCTCGATTGTTAATCTATGAAAAAAATAGTTGCTATATTCTCCATGTTGATTTTACTCTTTCAAGCCGGGGGATTTGCTTTGCGATATTTTGTAATAGAGCGTCATTCAACTTTGAATCGTGATAATACTGAAGTTTACGTGAATATTGCTATGCCTTATCAAAATGATTGGCAAACACCTGAAAGGGTAATTGTTGGGAACCAAGATTTTCCTAATTCAGATCATAAAATAAGTAATGAAGTAGATGTGCAGACCAATATGGACGCTGATCCTTATGCTAGAGATCGATTTTTGCAATTAGCGGAACAGGTGAACGAGTATTTAG
This sequence comes from Cytophagaceae bacterium, assembly GCA_947460975.1. Classification (GTDB taxonomy): domain Bacteria; phylum Bacteroidota; class Bacteroidia; order Cytophagales; family Spirosomataceae; genus Aquirufa. The sequence continues at coordinate 70,522 of CANHGO010000001.1, read as the reverse complement.
GAGATGAAAACTCATCAGGACCTGCAAATAAGAAGTTAATCGTTACGCTTATTTCAGAATATTGTGAGTTGGCAGAATCTTGGGTCTTTTATATCGTTGAATGGCCATTAAAAAGATTAATAAATCAACATCTTACTTTATCAACTATAAATTTTCAGTCAGATGTGTATTCGCCTCCTAGGAAAGCATAATTTTTTTGATACATTTTTTTAAAGTTTAGGATTCTATATTCTTAACTAACACTCGTATTTAAAATATTAAGCAAAATGAAAAAGTTATTTATATTATTTTTAATAGGTCTAATGCCTTCGCTCGTTAAGGCTCAGGGTTGTATTGCGGTTCGTCACATGAGTTGCGCCGTAGGATCAGGACCTAATTCAAATACGTTAATGCAGCCAGGTCAATGGCAAGTTGCCCTAGGCATGCGCAGTCTTCATTCTTACAAGCATTTTGTAGGTACAGAATATCAGGCACAAAGGGAAACGGAGGGGACAAACGTCATCAATAATACACATAGTGCTGATTTGGGGATTAGTTATTCGGTGACTGATCGTTTATCGGTGAGTGCCAATATACCTTTTACATACAATGATCGCTCCTCGATGTATGAGCATTATGGGAACGCTGTAGCGGGAAATCCGGGAAGAAATCGATTTGAAACAAAATCCGTCGGATTGGGCGATGCTCGATTTACAGCAAATTACTGGATTTTAGATCCATTAAAGCACCCTAAAGCGAATGTTATGTTGGGCTTAGGAATTAAATTACCTACGGGAAATTCCAATGTAAAAGATGTGGTGCATCGCCGTAAAGCAGATGGATCAGATTATACCTTGGAAAAACCAGTTGACCAATCCATTCAATTAGGTGATGGTGCGATCGGATATAATTTTGAGGTACAAGGATATAAGGTATTGGGTACAAAATCACTATTGTATTACAATGGTTTTTATCTCTTAAGTCCACAAAATGTGAATGAAACGGAACAGTTTGCCTCTGATAGAAAAATTACTGATTTGATGATTCGCTACCATTCGGTGGCAGATCAGTTTGCTGCTCGAGTGGGAGTGGCATACGATTTAATCCCTTCAAAAGGCTTTCAAGTCATGTTAGGTACTAGAATTGAGGGAATACCTTCATATGATTTAGTAGGGGGAAGCGATGGATTTAGACGTCCAGGGTATATCATTTCTATTGAGCCTGGAATTTCTTATTCCAAGTCGAAAAATATGTTTTCTTTAACCATGCCTTTGGCCCTTGTTCGAAATCGAATTAAAAGCGCCTACGATATAAAGGATCCTACTAGCTTGAGACATGGAGATGCTGCTTTTGCTGATTACTTTATTTCAGCGACGGTCAGTCATCGTTTTTAGACGCTATATCTCAATAAAAAAAACGCTAACAAATTTGAGAATCTCAAAATGTTAGCGTTTTTATTTTTAAAAATCTCGGGAATTAAAGTCCTAAAATCTTCTTGTTAAATTCCTCATCTGCACCTGTTCCTGCAAAATCGTCAAATACCTTTTCGGTCGCTTTGATGATGTGACTTGCAATAAATGGCGCTCCTTCTGTAGCTCCTTGAACAGGGTCTTTGATGCAGCATTCCCATTCTAAAACAGCCCAACCATCATACCCGTATTGAGTAAGTTTAGAGAAGATGCTCTTGAAATCCACTTGGCCATCTCCTAATGAACGGAATCTACCTGCTCGATTGATCCAAGATTGGAACCCACCATAAACACCTTGTTTGCCCGTTGGGTTAAACTCAGCATCTTTTACGTGTAACATCTTGATGCGTTCGTGGTAAAAATCAATGTATTGTTTGTAGTCTAATGCTTGCAAAACAAAATGGGAAGGGTCATACAATAAATTAGCACGCTTATGTCCTTTCACTTCATCTAAAAACATCTCAAACGTTATTCCATCATGCAAATCTTCACCTGGATGAATTTCGTAGCAAAGGTCTACACCCGCTTCATCGAATGCGTTTAAGATCGGTAACCAGCGGCGCCCTAATTCTTTAAATCCTTGCTCAACTAAACCAGCCGGTCTTTGAGGCCAAGGATAAACGGTGTGCCACATTAATGAACCTGAGAATGTTGCATGCGCAGTTAATCCTAGGTTTTTAGAAGCTTGTGCCGCATATTTTAATTGCTGGATCGCCCATTCTGTTCTAGCCTTAGGATTTCCCTTAACTGAATCTGGTGCAAAGGAGTCAAATCCTAAGTCATATGCTGGATTTACGGCAACTAATTGACCTTGCAAATGGGAAGAAAGCTCCGTTATTTGTAAGCCTTTTGCGGCTAACATTCCTTTCAACTCATCACAATAAGTTTTGGATTCAGCAGCTTTTTGCAAATCTATGCAGCGACCATCCCAAGAAGGAATTTGAACTCCTTTGTATCCCAGTGATGCCGCCCATGTGGTTATACCATCTAATGAATTAAACGGGGCTTCATCCCCCATGAATTGTGCCAGAAAAATAGCTGGTCCTTTAATCGTTTGCATAATAATAAGGTTTATATTTTCACCCAAGCTTGCTTGCGTGTACTATCTAAAATTCTTTCACAAATTAATAATTCTCGGTATCCGTCCGCAAAAGTCGGGAATTTCGGATTTTTCGGTTGCTTGCCCTCTTCGATGGCCGCGTATACTTCTTTGAATAATTGCTTGGACGTATCTGAAAATCCTTCATTATGTCCTCCTGGGAATGTCATTAAGGCAGTTGCCTCTGGGTAGGCCAGCGAAGGGTCGCGCATTAACACTTGGTTTGCTTGGTCGCGGTTACCAATCCACATTTCATTGGGTGACTCTGAATTGAATGCAAAGGTTTTATTGGAACCTGAAATTTCTAATTTCAATTGGTTTTTACGTCCAGCTGAAACTTGAGAAACGGTCACGGAACCCCTGTTTCCATTATCGAAACGCAACAATACATTGGCATGATCTTCTGTGTTGATCGGCACATCCGCATAGTCTTCAGGTTGTAACATTTTGCCCGAATACGTTTCCACTGGCTTCAATGGCTTCTTTCTGAATTTATGGACTGTATTAAAATCAGCCATAACCTCTACCGTTTTTAAACCTGTGATGTATTCAATGACATCTAATAAATGCGATCCAATGTCGGCAATGGCCCGAGAATCCCCCGACTTATCAGGCTCTAAACGCCAATTATAATCCGTCGCATAGAATAACCAATCTTGTAGGTAAGAACCTATAATCGAATAAACTTCGCCTAAATCTCCTTTTTCACGCATAGTTTTCATTTGGCGTACCAAAGGATAATAGCGTAAATTGAAATGAACGGCATTGACTAAACCTGATTTGGCAGCAATAGCGACTAATTCCTCAGCTTCGTGCAAATCTTTGGCTAAAGGCTTTTCACAAATCACGTGTTTGCCTGCTAATAAAGCCGCTTTTGATTGCGAATAATGTAGGAAATTGGGTGTGCAAATATGTACGCTTTGTATGTCGTCTTGCTTCAATAAATCTTCAAATGTATACCAACGCGATATTCCCAATTGTTTTGCCTTAGCCTCAGCTAATTCAATAGTCACTTCACATAAAGCGGCCACTTCTACATTGGGTAAACGTCTTAATGCTTCAATATGCGCGGGTCCTATAAATCCTGTACCTACGATGCCAATTTTAATTTTATTCATGATTGATTTTATTAATTAAATTTCGAATTTAACCCACTTATTTTTATTGTCTTGTGCTGATTTAACCACATTGGAAATGAACGCCATTCCTTTTATTCCTTCATTGATTCCAGGGAAATCGTATAAAGGGTTTTGCGGTTTTCCTTCCCATCTTGCTCGCAAGGCAAAAGCAAAATTTCGGTAAATATTCGCAAATGTCTCGACATATCCTTCTGGATGACCAGCGGGTTGGCGGCAATGCGCATTCGCCGCATCACTTAATTGGCCCACCGCCGTACGTATATTTCGGCTGCCCCCATCTCTAGATTTCAAAATCATCGTGTTAGGATCCATTTGATGCCATACCAGACCCGCTTTACTTCCGTAAATACGGATATTTAAATCATTTTCTTCCCCATTACAAATTTGAGAACAATGTAAAACACCCCGAGCACCATTGCTATAATGAATTAAAATATTTCCATCATCATCTAATTTACGTCCTTCGACAAAAATAGTTAGATCGGCGCATAGCTCGTCTATTTCTAAACCTGTGATATATTCAACTAAGTTTTCAGCATGTGTCCCGATGTCACCAATCGCACCTGCCGCCCCACATCGCTCAGGGTCAGTTCTCCAGGTCGCTTGTTTTTGACCCGTGGCTTCGACTAAATCAATGAGCCACCCTTGCGGATATTCAACAATGACCTTTCTGATTTCACCTAATTCGCCTGCGTCCACAAGCGCCTTAGCCTCTTTGATCATCGGATAGGCCGTATAGTTATGCGTTAAGGCATAAATCAAACCTGATTTATCGATTATTTTTTTTAATTCTTTCGCTTCAGGTAAGTTTAAGGTAGCTGGTTTGTCAGAAACGACATGAAACCCATTTTCCAAAGCCATTTTGGCAGCAGGAAAATGCAAGTGATTGGGAGTAACAATGGTGACAAAGTCCATTCGCTCCCCTTCCGGCAGCTCCTTTTCTTTTAAAATCATGTCTTCATAGCTTGCATAAACGCGAGCTGGATCTAAATATAACGCTTCACCTGTTTCTTTTGATTTTTGTGCACTTGAACTGAATGCTCCACAAACTAGTTCGATTTCGCCGTCTAATTGAGCACCCCGACGGTGAACTGCACCTATAAATGCCTCTAAACTTCCACCGATCATCCCCATCTTAATTTTTCTACCTTGTCGGCTTTTTGCCTGCGTAGAAGTACCACCTTGTATCATAATGATTAATAGATTTATAATTACACAAAAATAGGGCTTAATTTCATCAAATTGCCCATAAATAGAGTTTGAATTTACTGAATTTTATAAAAAAAATGAGAATTTTTTAATAAAAAATGAAAATCTTTTTGTTTTTTTGACATAATTTTTTCTATTTCATTTTTAATTTTTTAAAGAAAACCTATTTTTTAAACCTTTAACTAAATCCAAACAACTATGAGTCAACCCATTAATGCAAATCGCCTATTCTTGGCAAGTTGCTTTGCACTTATCACGACTGCCTTTTCATTTAGTATTCGGGCAGGTATTTTACCCCAATTAGGAACTGAATTAAGCTTATCTAATGAGCAATTAGGTCACATCAATCAAATGTGGTTCCTAGGTTTTCCAATTTCTATGATTTTAGGGGGTGTATTTTACTCTGCCATTGGTCCAAAATTGATCATGCAAATTGCTTTAATTGCGCACGCTATTGGTATTTTGATGACCATTTATGCAGTTGATTACAACACTTTATTGATTTCTACTCTATTGATTGGATTAGGAAATGGATGTACGGAAGCTGCTTGTAATCCTATGATTGCAGATTCTTATTCTGGACTAGATTTCAATAGCAAATTGAATCGTTTCCACATGTGGTTCCCAGGTGGAATTGTAATCGGTTCTTTGATTTCTAAATTTATGACGGATTCAGGAATGGCTTGGCAAACACAAGTATGGGTAATTATTATCCCTACTGTTGTTTATGCTTATTTATTCTTTGGTCAAACTTTCCCTAAGCCTCGTATTGCAGAGAATAGCACATTAGATAATTTCAAAGCGATGTTAAATCCATTGTATTTATTTATGGCTGCTTGTATGGCTTTAACTGCAATTTCTGAATTCGGTCCTCAGCAATGGGTTGGCCCAATTTTGGCGAAAGCAGGTGCTAGCCCTATGCTTATTTTAGCGTTGGTAACAGGTCTGATGGCGGTTGGCCGTTATTTTGCTGGACCTATTATTAAGCAATTAAATACCGTTGGAGTTTTATTAGGTTCTGCCGTATTTGGTGTAATAGGTATTTACATGATGAGTACTATGGACGGTTCTATGCTTTACGTAGCTGCTGTATTCTATGCGTTAGGAATCTGTTATTTCTGGCCAAACATGCTTGGTTTTGTGGGCGAAACAATGCCTCAAACGGGTGCATTAGGATTGTCTATTTTAGGTGGAATTGGTATGTTTTCTTCGTCTATGTTCCAACCGATCATCGGAGGCTGGATTGATAAAAACAAAACAGTTGCCTTAAGTAATGGTTTAGTTGGCGATGCAGCTGATTTGGCAGCAGGGCAAGCAACATTATCTAATATGTTGATTTTCCCAGCGATCTTAATCGTTGCTTTCATTGGTTTATATTTCTTAGGAAAGAAAGTGAATCATGCATAATTAAGTTTTTAAATTTGATAAAAAAGGGAGCCTCGGTTCCCTTTTTTATTTTCCTAACGATTAATAAGTCTAAAAAGATGATTCGATTTTATTGTTTGATGGCATTGGCAATTTTCATGGGTAGTTGCAAGCCCGATTGGAAATTAGATCCAGCTCATGTTGCGGATCAATTAAATCGAGCTGCAGCGGAAAACAAAGAGTCGAAAATCCTATTCACGACTCGATTGGGAGATTTTGAAATTGAATTAGACCCAAGGACTCCCATGCACCGAATTAATTTTATTCGCTTGGTTAAAATGGGATACTTTGATGATCGATATTTTTACCGCAATATTTATGACTCCGGTATTCAAGGGGGCGGAGAGTTTATGGATCGATTGGGCTATTTAGTACCCGCTGAATACGTGGATGGGCTAAAACCTGTGAGAGGAACTATTGCGATGGCGCGTTATGATGAGGGAAATCCGGAGAAATCATCATCGCCTACGGAATTTTTTATCGTAACAGATTCTGAGCAGGCAGCACCCTTCTATAAAAATTATGTAGTTTTTGGAAAGGTATCGAAGGGAATGGCTGTAGTGGATTCCATTAAAGCCGAAAAGTCGTATGATGAAAAACCTGTATTGCCCGTAAAATTCTCTATTACGGTGCTGAATTAGTAAGTAGTTCTTGAAACGAAAAGCTAGTTAAACCGATCTTATTTAAATGGATGTGATCAGGGAAAAAATAAGATTCAGGATAATATTTCAAGTTTTCAAAATAAGATTTTAAGTGCAAACTTTCATTTGATTTTTTGATTTCGGAAAATTCTTTTTTGAATTTTTGATTCACAGGAGGGGAAACAATAATCAAGTGAATATTATTTGCCCGACAGATTAGTTCAATTTTCTCCAAATAGACCTTAGAAATATTTGAAATGAAGGGCTTATTTTGTTCTTCATTTGAAAAAGTAGGCGACCAATTACTTGTTAATACGGGGTGGTATTTTGCTAGATAATGGAATGGAATTTTCTCAATCTGAGTTTTTACTTCTTCCGTAAATAAATTCATGTATTCATTTCCATAAAACGGCTTTTCGAAATAGTGAAAAGTGAATGAATTATCTAAGTTATTTGAAAAGCTCAGTGGATGATAAACTAAATAAAGGGTATCTAGTTCATTTTTGGTTTGGATATAATTGGATAAAAGACAAAACTGGCCAACGAGCGAAATGGCTTGGTTTGAAGCTAAATTTAAATAAATACTGGTGTCAATATCCGATTCTGAAAATTGCTTTGTTACACTATCTCCTAAAATCAACTTTTTCTTTTTGCCTTTCTTTTTACTCGCATTAATGACTTGATATACTTCGCCGCCATTTACTTCTTCCTGGTATTTATTTGTCCAATATTTATATTCCGGATATACATGAAATAAAATCATAAATATCACCAAAAACTTAAAAATATCACGAGATAAATGTTTCATCTATTTAAAATTGAAAATATATGAATTGATCGTTTCCCCTATAGAAATACAATATGCTAAATATAATCGCATAATAAAATCCCCATTTAAGCCATTTGTTTTTAAATGAATTCGTAAATACCAATGGGCAATTGTAACTTTTCCCAATCCATTCAAGAATCATAAAAACAAAAATGATGATGGATATAACTAATGCACTTTTTCGTCCTCTGAAATCGGGGAGAATACCATCCCATTTGAATACTAAACTCTTTAAATATTGACATGCATCATAAACACTTTTTGATCTAAAGAAAACCCACAAAATGCTAATGGTTAAAAAGGTTGTTAGTATTTGAAATCCACTGTAGAATGTCCTAAATATTTTAGACGTAGGAATTAATGCTCTTTTCTCTGAAAATGATTTTGGCAGGATGAAAATGGAATTCAAGAAACCCCAGGTGATGTAAGTCCAATTGGCTCCGTGCCAAAATCCACTAATCAGAAATACAAAAATGGTATTTATAATTTTCCTGATTGGGTTCACGCGATTGCCTCCCATGGGAATATAGATGTAATCCCTAAACCAAGAGGTTAAAGATATATGCCAGCGTTTCCAAAATTCATTAATACTTTTTGAAAAATAGGGGTATGAAAAGTTGTTAAATAATTCGATGCCAAAAAGTCTTGCAGTTCCCAAAGCGATGTCTGTATACCCTGAAAAGTCCCCATAAATTTGAAATGAGAAGAAAATTGCACCTATCAATAAGCTTGAACTATTTAAGTTTTCGTAATCAGAAAAAATTTGATTGACAAATACAGCGCAATTATCGGCAATGACGATTTTCTTAAAAAAACCCCACAACATTTGTTGTAAACCATTGATCGTTTGAGCCCGATTAAAAACTTTTCTTCGGACTAATTGTGGGATAAGATGTTGGGCTCTTTCAATGGGCCCGGCCACCAATAGTGGAAAGAAGCAAACAAATAGACTATAATTTAGGACATTTTTTTCTGACTTTATTTTATCGTTGTAGATGTCAATGACATAGGATAAGCCATGGAATGTATAGAACGAAATGCCAATTGGCAATGTGATTAATAAGAGCATAGGTTGGTATGTCCAACCAAAATTCTCAAATAATTCATTTATGTTCGTTGAGATAAAGTTGAAGTATTTAAATAATCCAAGTAAGCCCAGATTGATGCAAATGCTTAGCCAAAACCATATTTTTTTACCTTGATTAGCCGAGCTTTCAATTTTTAGTCCAGAAAAATAATCAAGGGAAGTGGAGAAAATGAGTAAGGCTAAGAACCAGATGTTCCAATATGCATAAAAAAAATAACTGGCTACAAGTAGTAAAATGTTTTGTACGGATATCGTATGTTTGAAATTTTCCCAAGATTGAATCCACCAATAAAGTCCATATACGATGGGTAAGAAAATCAAAAAAGATATGGAATTAAAAAGCATTAATTATTTGTAGATGATATTCTTTGGTAAAGGCTGCTAATGTTTTGTAAAATTAGCGAAAAGATCATGACCAATAAGCACCCTAGGACATTTAACCACAAAAATGCCATCAAATCTACTTTCCAAGCGTAAATGACAAATGCTTCTGCCAACAAAGCAGCCCAAAATACATGGCTTCCTTTTGTCTTAGGCAAGTAAAATGCACATAGAAAAACTCCTAAAATAGTCCCATAAAACCACGAGCCTAGGATGTTGACCACCTCGATCAAGCTTCCCATATTAACGGCAAACTGTGCTACGATTAAACATAAAATTCCCCAGCCTAGGGTAATCAATTTCGATACAATCCAATAATGCTTGTTGGTCGAATTTTTATTTAAAAACCTTTGATAAATATCCACCATACTGGTCGAGGTCAAAGAGCCAAATGCCGATGCCATAGATCCCATGGAGGCCAACAAAATCATGGCGATTAAAAATCCAACTATTCCAATGGGTAATTGGTCTATAATAAATCGCAAAAATATGTAATTAGTATCCTGAGGCTCTATTTTTTGCTCATTTTTGTTGACGAATGCCACCGCTTCTTTCCTGACTTCATCTTGCCTTACCTGTAATTTTTGTAATTCATTTTTGATTTTTGAGGTTTCGCCTGGCTTATCTAACGAATGAATTAACTGGATATCTAAGTCCTTTTTAGCCAGAAAGATGGCTGATTTTTCTTTTTCAAACTTTTCATACCCCTTCGTCGCGACCCACTTTGCTTCTGAGTTCTTGTTAAAGAACATGGGTGGTTCATTGAATTGGTAAAAAACGAACACTAAAATGCCAACGAGCAAGATGAAAAATTGCATCGGAATTTTCAGAAATCCGTTTAAAAGCAACCCTTTTTTACTTTCTGAGGCCGATTGACCAGTTAAATACCGGCCTACTTGGCTCTGATCCGTCCCAAAATATGATAACTGTAAAAAGAAACCTCCGATAATCCCAGACCAAATATTGTAGCGATTATTTAAATCGAACTTCCAATCAATCAAATTGATCTTACCCATTTTTCCCGCAATGTGCAGGGATTCTTTTAAGCCAACCTCCTCGGGTAGCTTGTAAATAATCAGGACTCCCGCCATAACCATACCTGCTAATACAACCGACATTTGCAGCATTTGCGTATAGGATATGGCCTTAGATCCCCCTAGAATGCAATAAGTAGTCACGATGGCCGCTGTAATGGCATTGGTCCAGGATAAATCCCAGCCTAATAAAGTGGATAAAATAATGGACGGGGCGGCGATTGTTACTCCTGTCGACAAAGCCCTTGGGATTAAAAAAAATAAACTTGTTAAAATCCGAGTTTTTGAATCAAATCTTTTTTCCAAAAATTGGTAGGCAGTATATACTTTTAATTGGTAATAATGCGGAATGAAGGTAACTGACAAAACGATCATGGCGATGGGCAAACCCAAATAAAATTGGACAAACCTCATGCCATCGGTGTAGGCTTGGCCCGGAGCTGATAAGAAGGTGATTGCCGAAGCCTGTGTGGCCATGACCGACAACAATATGTGGTACCAAGGTAATTCTCGGTCGGCCAATAAAAAACCTTTCAACGATTGTTTGGTTTGTTTTCCTTGCCAACTACCATAAGCGACAATTCCGCCAATGGTTAAAATCAATACAATCCAATCTAAATATTCCATATTTTATTGAAATTGATTGGATATAATCACGAAAAAAACAATCACCGAAATTAGGAATGCAATAAGGCCGATGTACCATTTACCCCAACGAGGATTTATTTCTTCAGATTCCATTTTGGAGCGGTTTTGTTAGTCAAATTTAAATCAGATTTTTCTTTATTCATAAATATATCAATCATTTTGGAATAGTTATTTTTGCTAATTACCTTTGCACTCCAAATTACGCGGGCGTGGTGGAATTGGTAGACATACCAGACTTAGGATCTGGCGCCGCGAGGCATGGGGGTTCGAGTCCCTTCGCCCGTACCAATAGCAAGCCCTCAACACTCTTAAGGTTTTGGGGGCTTTTTTTAATAGAAATTTAAAATATAATCATATGAATATTTCACTCAACCACGCAAAGGATTTACAAGGTCGTTTGTCAGTTGTTGTATCAGAGGCCGATTATCAAGAAAAAGTTGACGCCAAATTAAAGGATTATCGCAAGAAGGCGAGCATAAAGGGATTTCGTCCCGGAATGGTTCCTATGGCTTTAGTCAAAAAATTATATGGTCAATCCGTTCTTGTCGAGGAAATCAATCATTTATTAGGTCATACGGTAAGTGATTATATCAAAGAAAATAAATTGAATTTAGTCGGCGAGCCACTTCCTGCGGTGGAGGAAACCGATTCCATCGATTGGGAAAAAGACACTGAATTCACCTTTCATTATGATTTAGGATTTCATGGTGATTTTACGGTTGACTTGTCAAAAATCAAATCACTTACTTCTTACGAAATCAAAGCTGAGAAAAAGGAAATCGAAGAGACGATTGAAAATTTAAAAAAGCAATTTGGTGAGCAAACACATCCAGATACGGTAGAAGATCGTGATTTAGTTTTTGGAACATTTACGCAAGGGGATTGGGTTGAGAAATCTGCCATTCCATTGCATGCCATTAAGGACAAGTCTAAGAAAATATTTTTGGGTGCCAAAAAAGACGATACATTGAAATTTGAAATCGATAAGGTGTTTGTGGATGATAAGTCTTTGGCATTGGCCACGGGAAAGAAGGAAGATGAAGTTGCTGATTTAAAAGGAAAGGTGACCTATGTGGTGGAAGATATTACTCGCCAAATTCCTTCTGAATTAAATGTAGAATTTTTTGATAAAGTATTAGGTGCTGGCAAGGCTTCAGATGAAAAAACGTTTAGAGAAGAGTTGGTTAAAATAGTAGATGAAAATTATAAGCGAGAAGCTAATTATTTATTGAAAATAGATGCGGAGAAGGCTTTATTGGATCAAATTAAAATTGACCTTCCAGATGCTTTTTTAAAGACGTGGCTTATTCGTATCAATGAGGGTAAATTTACTGCTGATGATATTGAGAAAGATTTTGATAATGTGAAGAAGGATATTCGCTGGAATTTAATTAAGAATAGCGTAGCGGATAAATTTGAAGTTAAAGTAGAATATGCGGAGGTTGTAGAAAAAGCTAAAGATATGGTGCGTCAGCAATTTGGTGGTTATTTGTCATCGGATCAGCCTGGCATCGAAGAAATGATTGAAAAAATTGCGATGGGCTATTTAAGTGATAAGTCTAAATCTGATAATTTCATGAATTTATATAATCAAGCATTTGCGGACAAGGTATCCAATGCAATTGTAGAAAATATTTCTTTCAAAACGAGTAAAATAGATGTGGATAAATTTAAAGCAATAGCTGCCGCACTATAAGTTTTTTATTTTTTTTTTAGGAAGCCCCGTTTTTGCGGGGTTTTCTGTGAACTAACCTAATGGTTTTTCGGTTTAGTGCATATCAATTTTAACTCGAAAAATTGTAGATTTGAATCTTAAATAAAAATATCATGATTCCTAAGGATTTATCTGGAGAAGAGTTTCGTAAGTATGCCGTGCATCATAGAGGTTTAAATGGCCTTGCCGTTGACCAATACATGAATAATATTGGCGATCGCCCCATTCATCAAATTGAAGATATGACCCAGTACATCATTGAGGAGCGTCCAATGCGTTTCGCTCAAATCGATGTTTTTTCTAGGTTAATCATGGATCGTATTATATTTATGGGCGTGCCTGTGGATGATTATATGGCCAACATCATCGTGGCCCAATTACTTTTTATGGAATCTACTGATGCCAAAAAAGACATTGTGATGTACATTAATAGCCCAGGAGGATCTGTTTATGCAGGTTTAGGTATTTATGATACCATGAATTACATACGTCCAGATGTTTCTACGGTTTGTACTTCTTTAGCAGCCTCTATGGGCGCTGTTTTGTTGGCAGGTGGTGCTGCCGGAAAGCGTTCAGCTTTAGAGCATGCAAGAATTATGATTCACCAACCATCGGGTGGGGCGCAAGGACAATCACGTGACATCGAAATTACAGCTAGAGAAATTGTTAAAATACGTCAAGAATTGTATGAAATTTTAGCGAAACATTCAGGTAAATCTTTTGAAGAAATTGAAAAAGATTCCGATCGAGATTATTGGATGAAATCAGAAGAAGCCAAAGCATATGGTTTGATTGATGAAATTTTAACTCGGACTGTCTAATTCATGGCAACTAAAAAAATAAATTGCTCTTTTTGTGGTCGTTCCAAAAATGAAGTGGGCATGCTATTGTCTGGAATAGAAGGCCATATTTGCAATAATTGCTTGCAGCAAGGATATGAGGTTGTTAAAGAGGAGTTGGGTCCAGAAGGCAAGGAAAAAACATCAGATAAAAAGTTTGAATTAGTCAAACCTAAAGACTTAAAAGCGTATTTAGATGAGTATGTAATCGGACAAGATGAAGCAAAAAAACATCTTTCTGTGGCTGTATACAATCATTATAAACGTTTGATGCAACCTGCGTCAAATGACGAAGTGAAGATCGAGAAGTCAAATATTTTAATGGTAGGGGAGACCGGTACTGGAAAAACATATTTGGCCAGAACATTAGCCCAACGGCTTCAAGTGCCATTTTGTATTGCTGACGCCACCGTGATTACGGAGGCTGGTTATGTAGGTGAGGATGTGGAGACGATTTTAACCAGACTATTACAGGCGGCTAATTACGATGTGGCCAAAGCTGAATGCGGCATTGTGTTCATCGACGAGATTGATAAAATTGCTAGAAAATCAGATAATCCATCGATTACTCGTGATGTTTCTGGCGAAGGGGTCCAACAAGCTTTATTGAAATTATTGGAAGGTTCCATCGTTAATGTTCCACCTCAGGGGGGACGTAAACATCCGGATCAAAAAATGATTGCGGTCAATACGGAAAACATCCTATTTATTTGTGGAGGTGCTTTTGATGGAATTGGACGTCATATTGCCAAAAGATTGAACGCTAGGCCGATTGGTTTTTCAGGAGATGATACGTTTCATAAGTCTTTTGAACAAGATCAAATCATGAAATATGTTTCGGCTCAAGATTTAAAATCATTTGGATTGATTCCTGAATTATTAGGGCGACTTCCTGTGATTACATATTTGAATCCCTTAGATAGTGTCGCATTATTGTCCATTTTAACTGAACCCAAAAATGCGCTTGTCAAACAATATAGCAAGCTTTTTGATATGGAGGGTGTTAAATTAAGCTTCTCTAAGGAAGCATTGAGCTATTTAGTGGAGCAGGCGATGCAATTTAAATTAGGAGCCAGAGGTTTAAGGTCTATCATGGAAGCCATCATGAATGACGCAATGTACGAAATTCCATCTCAAGAAAATTTGAAGGATTTCAAAGTTGATTTAACATATGCTAAAACTAAGTTTGAACGCACAGTTTTCCATCAGATTGATCATGTCGCTTAAATTTAAATTATTAATCATTCCCTTTTTACTTTTTCTTAGTGTAAGCTCTTGCTCGCGCACCAAAGGTTACTTTTCAAATTTTAGGAGTCGGAGTGTTGTCGTCAACCAAAAAGAGCCACAATTATTGGCCAGTCGTTCTATGTTCATACCTACTCAATCTTCTTTTTTGACTCCCTCCTTGGAGATTGCGTCTGAAAATCAATTGAGTGATGTTCAAATTATTCAAGCTTCATCAAGGAATTCTACTGCTAAAAGAAATGTAAAAATCCAAAAGTATTTGCATCAACAAGAAGTGGTTCAAACTATTCGAAAATTTAAGGCTCAAAATAAAAGGGCTGAAAAAAAGGCGGGTGCTAATCATTGGGAACCTCGATTGAAAATAGGGGTTACATTATTAGTGATTGGTATCGTACTTAGTGTGTTTGGACTAGGTTTAATCGGAGGTATTTCTGCCTTTATCGGTTTGCTTTTCACCATTTTGGGATTGTTAAATACCTATTATTAACATGTCTACTAAATTCGTTTTCTTACACGGATTTGGGGAAGACCAACGCGTATGGTCAGATTTTTTACCCTTGTTTTCTTGGCCTTTTGAATACATTGTCGTCGACTATTCTACCTGGACGGATTGTCTAGATATTAAAGATTATGCCATTAAAATCATGTCGGATTTACCAGGAAACACTAAATTCATTTTAGTTGGTCACTCAATGGGCGGCTATGTCGCGTTAGCCATGGCCGAACAATTTTCTGGTCAAATTCATCAAGTCGTGATGCTTCATTCAAGTCCTTGGGCTGATACGGAGGAGAAAAAACTGGGGCGCGATCGTACCATTGAATTTTTGAATAAATATTCAGTAAAAGATTTTTTAGGTCCATTTGTACCTAATTTGTTTGCACCAAAATTTGCCGAAACTCATGCCGAATTACTAAGTAGTTTGGTTGTTCGGTATCAAAATTTGTTAAAGGAAGGCTTAATTGCTTCTTCTTTAGCGATGAAAAACAGACCTGATTATCAGCTTTTTTTAGCCAAAACTAAAATCCCTTTTTTATTTATTCAGGGGAGTGAGGATGCATTAATTTCCACCGATTTAATTAAAGCGGTTTTACAAGATAAAGCCCAACATAAATTAGTAATTTTACAAGACGTAGGTCATCAGGGGCCATATGAAGCTCCCAGCGCTTGTTTTGAGGCCATTAATGCTTTTATTTAATTATGTCGAAAAAAATAGTCATCGCATTAGACGGATTTTCTTCTTGTGGAAAAAGCACAACGGCTCGTCACGTAGCAGCTGTTTTGCATTATGCTTTTGTGGATTCTGGTGCCATGTATCGAGCAGTAGCCTTGTATTTTCATCGCAATGAAATCTCTTTATTGGATTTGAACCAAGTGGCGAATGCGCTTAAAGAAATTGAAATAACTTTTGTTTTTAATCCTGCTAAACAATCTTCCGACACGTATTTAAATGGGGAAAATGTCGAAAACGAAATAAGAATGATGTTTATTTCGGATATGGTTAGCCAAGTGAGTGCTTTGCCAATCGTTCGCCATGCGATGGTTGCGCTCCAACAAAAAATGGGGGAGAAAAAAGGAATTGTGATGGATGGCCGAGATATAGGTACCGTTGTTTTTCCAAATGCGGAATTGAAAATATTTATGACCGCTGAACCACATATACGCGCTCAAAGACGCAAGTTAGAGCTTTTGCAAAAAGGGGAAGATTTACCATTGGAAGAAATTATTGAAAATTTGGTGAAGCGTGATGAAATAGATTCGAATCGGAGTGAAGGCCCACTGAAGCGGGCAGTGGACGCGATTGATCTTGATACTTCTTTTAGGAGTATGGATGAACAAGTAGAGTTTGTTTTAGCACATGTACGGAGAGTTCAAGGTGAAATCTAATAAACCTATTTTGATTGTGGGCCATGGTTTGGCCGGCACGATATTAGCCCATCATATACATCAGCAAAATATTGAATTCCAAATCTGGGATTCTAGTTCTACGCATTTTACATCTTCTAATGCTGCAGGCGGTATTTTTAATCCGATTACAGGTCGAAAACTAGAAACTACCTGGTTATCTGATGAAATCTTTACGTATTTATTTCCCTATTATCAGGCGCTTGAAAAAAAACTAAACGCCTCTTTCTTTTTCCCAATGCCATTATTTCGTCCCTTTGCTAATTCAGAAATGGCGGATTGGTTGAACGCTCGGCGAGCCGACATAGACAATGTATTTTTGGATTGGAAATCAGATGGGGTGTGGGTAAAAAAAGCTGGCTGGGTGGATGTGCCTCATTTATTACGTTCATCTCAATGCTTTTTTCGTGAGATGGGTGTGTTTTTTGACAAGGAGTTTGTTGAGGGCCAAACAGATATTTCTACTTTTTCTCATGTTATATTTTGTGAGGGATTTCATGGGATGAAAAACCCTTTGTGGTCATGTCTAAATTTTTTACCGGCTAAGGGAGAATTACTTAAAGTTAAAACGGCACAAGCAGACCCATCTTTCATTTTAAATAAAAATGGATTTTTGTTGCCCATTGGACAGGATTCATTTAAAGTAGGTGCAACTTATCGTTGGGATGAATTTGGATCCGAGCCTACGGTCTCTGCCCATGAGGAATTGAAAGATAAGTTGGCCCAATTCAAAGTAAACGATTACCTTGAAATAGAGAAAATGGTCGGTGTTAGGCCAGCTACACAGGATCGAAGACCTTTTGTCGGCATGCATCCCGAAAAACCAGTCGGTATTTTTAATGGATTTGGTTCTAAAGGGGCTTCTTTAATTCCTTATTTTGCTAATGAATTTGTAAGTGAACTTCAAGAAAAAAAAATGGTTCATCCTGATGCATCAATTCGGCGATTTAATCATTTATTTTACATTTAAATCGTTAAATTTGATTTTCCGACTTTCCCTAAATGCGTCTTATATTTAAATACATATTGGTTTTATTGTTGGCGAACTTTTGTACAAGTTTAATTGCGCAAGATTTTTACCCATCTCAAAGACCATTTGACAAGACTCGAATTCAATACCAAAAGTTTGTATGGCATTTTTTTTCAAGCCAAAATTTTGAAGTGTATTATTTTGGGAAAAATGAAAATTTAGCCAAAACGACTATTCAATTTGCAGAAAGTGATTTTCAGAAAATTACACAATTGCTTAGTTATACTCCTTTTCAGAAAACTAAAATATTTGTTTATCCGTCTCAGTCTGAACTTTTGCAGTCAAATAGTGGAATCAGTTTGGACAATCCGGATGAAGTGGAAAGTGAAAATTTATCCAAATTTAGGCTTGAAATTTCCTTCAGTGAGGATTTAACGAACTTCCGAAAAAACTTAATCAAAGAAATTTCTAAAGTATATGTGCATGATATGCTTTATGGGGGTAGCATAAAGGATGTTTTGCAAAATTCACTGTTGCTAAGTCTTCCTGAATGGTATTTAGCTGGAATTTCAGCCTACGTTGCTTATGGTGACTCCCCTGAGATGAATCAATATATGTATCAGGTTGTGTCATCGAATAAAGTAAGGAAGCCTTCCTTGGCTAGAGGTAAAGAGGCTGAATTATTGGGTCAATCGATTTGGAATTATATTGCCAAAACATATGGCAAGCAGCCCGTTGGTAATATTTTGAATTTAACGCGCATCATTCGGAATGATCAATCTAGTATTTCAAGCACATTGCGTAGGCCATTTGCCAAGTTTTTGAAGGAATGGTATGAATTTTATTTATCTGAATCCAAGCAGTATGAGGTAAATACGGTGGCGACTCAGGGCATCACTGAATTAATTCAAAAAGAATTGAATCGAGGAGAAGTGTTGCGCGATTTCAAAGTAAGTTCCGATGGAAATTGGTTGGCTTATGTGATTGATGAGTCAGGTAAATTTCAAATTCAACTCATGAATTTGAAGACTAAGAAGACGAATGAAATATTTAAAACGGGGTTAAAGGATCCATTGCGAATTTCAAATGGGAGAGGGCCTCTTGTTTTTTGGTCAAAGACGAATAGCCTATCTATTTTATATCAGAATGAAGGAAAATCATGGTTGCAGACTTTTGCTCCATTAACCGAGAAAAGAAATTCCATTCGGATGGAAGCTCGAAAGAGCCTAGGGGATTGGCAATTTTTAGATTTTGAATTATCTAGTAACGCGCAGCGAATGCTGGTACGTACCCTACGAAATGGCCAAGTGGATGTGGGGATTTATGATTTAAAACGAAATCGTTTTTCTCCTATTACTCAAGATGCATATGATGAAACGGAGGCGCATTGGGTAGGAACTACTGGGGATGTATATTATGTTTCTGAGCGTTATGATGATACTTTGCAAAATAATTTGGCCAAAGATGGGATCAAATCTTTGTACTGTTGGCGAGCTGATGAGCCTTCAAAAGTACAAAGAGTCTTCTCTCATAAAGGGGATTATTTTAATATTAGGGCTGTTTCTGATAGTTTAATCTATCTTTTGGTCAAGCAATATTCTGGAAACGAATTAGTTTCCTATCACATCAATACGAACAAATTTTCTTTTAATCCCATTCGTACGGGTACTTGGGATAGTTTTGATTGGGTCAAGGACAAAATTGTTTTTAAAAGTCGGGATAATTTGACGGATAAAATACAGTACATGCCAACAGACGTAATTTCCAATCTTCAGACGAGTCAATGGATTCCTACGTTAGATAACAATCAAAGTGCGGACCTAACTATTCAAGACTCGGTAGCAGATAGTACGTTAAATCAGAACTTAACGGCGCGTGATAAGCGAAATGCAGAATTGAAAAAGGCGCGTTTAGATCGCCAAGCGAGTTTAAGACTTCGGAAGGAAACAGGAAAATTGACAGGGCCAATTGAATATCAAAATTCTTTTGTTATAAACAATTCGGAAGGCAATTTTCGAGTTGACCCAGTGAGGGGCTTAGGTTATTCTTTTGAGGTTAAGATGAATGATTTACTAGAAAATCATTTAGTACGCACGGGGATATTTGTTACTTCAAATTTGAAAAACACGGATTTGTGGGGAGAGTATTCCTATTTGGCTAATAAAATTGATTGGTTTGTTAGGATTGATCGTAAGGTATTAGATCAGCAGACTGAAACATATTCTCAAAAAATACGATTTAATCGGTTGGAAATTAAAGGAGTTTATCCATTTGACCTGTCAAATAAATTGTCATTTTCAGGGATATTTACATCAAATAGGGCTTTTGATCAATTTAATTTAGCCACGCCAGAAGATTTAGCTACTTATGGTGGGACAAAATTGGAGTATACGTTTGACAATACGATTCATTGGGCAGAAAATTTGAGAACTGGCTTTAGGATGAATGTGTCAGCAGAAAACCAATTGGGATTAACGAATGGTTTAGGTTTTAATCGATTTAAAATTGACGCGCGCCATTACCTTAAACTGTCGAATACATTTTTAATAGCCAGTCGAATTTCAGCTTCGCATGCAGTTGGTGCGGCGGCCCGACAAACCATATTAGGTGGCATGGATAATTGGTTATTTATTAACACAGATTCTAGAAATAAAGAAAATCCTTTAGGCATGCAAGGTATTGCACAAAGGGATGTATTTATGAGTGATTTTGCTACGTCATTAAGGGGTTTTAATATGAATAAGTTATCGGGAAATAGTCATTTATTGGTCAATTTAGAACTTCGGATTCCTCTTAAATCTTTATTAAGTCCAGATTTTTCAAAGTCGAGATTCATGAATTCTTTTCAGTTTGTTGGATTTACCGATATAGGAAGTGCTTGGACGGGAACCAATCCTTTTTCTCGAACAAATGGATTTAACACCAATGTTTATGGAGGTGGTACGAATCCATTTAAGGCGACGGTGACTGATTTCAGAAATCCGTTTTTGTTTGGATATGGGGTCGGTACACGGGCTAATTTGCTAGGCTACTTCATCAAATTTGATTATGCTTTTGGAGTTGATAATGGTGAAGTGAAAACTCCGATTACCTATTTGACTTTTGGATATGATTTTTAATGATGTTGCTGGGTCAAATCTTAATCAATAAATAATTGACTATGTCTTTTTCTGAGAATGAAATTATTGAACAATTAGCTTTAACTAGAGCAGCCTCCACCTCATTGGCTTTGGCTACATCTGAAAAGAAAAACGAAATTTTATTCTCTTTAGCCCAGTTATTACTTGAAAACTCAGCATTAATCGTTGCTGAAAATGAAAAAGATTTAGCCTCAATTTCCGTGGATGATCCTATGAGGGATCGTTTACTTTTGAATTCAGATCGAATTATTAACTTGTCCCAAAGTTTACACGAAGTAGCGAAACTTACGGATCCTACAGGACAAACGTTAAGCGATAAAGTAATTGGCAATGGTTTAAAATTGACAAAAATTTCCGTGCCTCTGGGGGTAGTTGGCGTAATTTTCGAATCTAGGCCCAACGTCACTGTGGATGTTGCAGCACTTTGTATTAGGTCGGGCAATGCAGCTATTTTAAGAGGAGGTTCAGATGCTTGGCATACAAATTCTATTTTAGTTGAATTGATTCACCGGGCGCTTATTTCGGCAGGATTTTCACCTGATTTAATTCGTCTATTACCTACCGACCGCACGCATGTTTCCACCTTATTGAGTGCTGTAAAATATGTAGATGTCATTATTCCGAGAGGATCTGAAGCTTTAATTCAACGGGTGAGACGAGAATCGTTGGTGCCTACCATTGAAACTGGAGCTGGTGTTTGCCATACCTATGTTGCCCAAACAGCTGATATCGCGATGGCTGTTTCCGTCGTTGTCAATGCTAAAGTTAGTCGCCCCTCTGTTTGTAATTCGCTGGATACTATCTTATTGCACGAATCGATTGCCCTTGATTTTTTGACAAAATCTGCCAATGAATTAATTAAATATAAGGTGAAGATCTATGCGGATGCAATTTCATTTAACGTGTTAGCCGGTCTAAATTATCCTTTTTTACAGAAGGCGGAAGAGGCTGATTTTGGTCGAGAATTTTTGGATTTTGCTTGCTCTATTCGAGTAGTTCAAAATTTAAATGAGGCTTTACTTCACATCGAAAGGTATTCCTCAAGGCATTCTGAAGCCATAATCAGTTCGGATGAGTCCGAAGCAAATCTATTTTTAGCCTCTGTGGATGCAGCAGCCGTATACTGGAATGCATCCACGCGCTTTACCGATGGAGGTGTTTTTGAACTGGGTGCCGAGGTGGGTATATCTACTCAAAAACTACATGCGAGAGGGCCCTTTGGACTTGAAAAATTAGTCACAGAGAAGTGGGTGGTGAAAGGAAATGGGCAAATTCGCTAAACTAAAATTCGTGGTCAAGCCCAAATCGTTGCTTTAATTCTGAAATAACAGGGTGTTTTTCAACTAAGAAATTATATTTGTCTGATTGAGTATACAACATCTTTTTATCATTTTTTTCTTGCTCGACCATATCTAGCTCGATGTCAATCAAATGATTTTTCAATTTAGTTCTCAACGTAGTCAGTACTTCCAGCCTAATGTTCTCATTGAATTGCTGCATTTGGACTTCATTTTCAAAAGATATATGAATGGAGTTTCCTAACACCTGAATGGGCCTATTCATCATGACATATTTATTGATGAGATTGGCTTTTTTGAAATTATCGGCAATTTCTGTCCATTCACTTTGCAATTCTTCTAGTGTAATTTCCTTTACTTCCTGACCTGCATGATGTTCAGAGTCTACGTTTTTTTCACTCGGGTCAATTTTTGAGTCTAAAATATTTCTTGCACTTCTTAATCCTGAAGTGGGGCTAGGATTTTTAGGTACTGCAGTTTCTGATGCAGGTGCATCAGCGGTAACGGTTACTATTTCTTGTGATATTGAATTTGATAAATCAATGTCCTCCTCCATCGCTAAAATAGGTGAAGGCGCAATCGGCTCCAAAGTCGCTTCGATTTCTATGGCGGCTTCCGACTGTAAATCAGAAGGGATTTCTGTAGGCGCAATAGCAACTATTTCCTCTTTCGCTGGAACGGTAACACTGGGGGTTACTAAAGTTTCATTGGTTGAAGTCCCCGTTGTGCCAACTGGGGACTCAGACTTTTTTCCGGATGAGCCCTCCGTGGCAACTAGGTTATTTGGTTTGAATAAGGAGGGTAGGTAATTTATTTTTAAAAGGCTAAGTTCTAAATGCAGTCTAGGGTTTTTGGCACTTTTGTAATGAATTTCACATTGAGAGCAAATACTCATGGCTGAAAGTAAAAAGGAGGTTTGTGTCTTTTCACTTTGGGCGGCAAATTTATTTCTAGACTCATCACTTAATTCCATCAACGCGAGCGTCTTTGGATCTTTTGCGAAAAGTAAGTTTCTGAAGTGCTCCATTAAACCACTAATGAATTGATGTCCATCAAAACCTTTTCGCATAATTTCATCCACTAATAAAAGTGTCTCAGTATGGTTTTGGGCTACTAAATGGTCTGTTAGGGTAAAATAATAATCGCTATCTAATATATGCAGGTTCTCTAAAACATCTTTATGCCTTAATGAATTGTCGACCGAAAATGTGACATTCAAGTCAAACATCGACAGCGCATCTCTAAGTCCTCCATCTGCTTTAATCGAAATTAATTCTAATGCGGCAGGCTCGGCTGTAATATTTTCTTTTTCGGCAATATGGGCCAAGTGTTGGGCCATGTCTTTCCATTGAATCCGATTAAAGTCGAAAATTTGACAACGAGAAAGAATCGTTGGGATGATTTTATGTTTCTCCGTCGTAGCTAAGATGAAAATAGCATAGGATGGCGGCTCTTCTAAAGTCTTTAAAAAGGCATTGAAGGCAGCTGGGGATAGCATGTGTACCTCGTCAATGATGTATATTTTGTATCGACCACTTTGAGGTGGGTACCTTACTTGGTCAATTAAATTTCTAATATCATCCACCGAGTTATTGGATGCGGCATCTAATTCGTGAATCGTTAAGGAAGTGCTTTCCTGAAAAGAATGACATGAAGCGCATTTTCCACAAGCTTCACCTTCTTGGTTTAAATTCTCACAATTGATTGTTTTCGCTAAAATTCGCGCACAGGTTGTTTTTCCAACTCCCCTTGGTCCGCAAAAAAGAAATGCTTGGGCTAAATGATTTGACTTGATCGCATTCTTTAATGTAGTGGTTATGTGCGCTTGACCTACCACCGAGTCGAAGGTTGTGGGTCTATATTTTCGAGCCGAAACAATAAAATTTTCCATGGTGCAAGTTAAGGTATATGCCTATAATTCCAAAATCAAATTAGGGTAGATGTAGTACCGCGCTCACGGGAAAATGATCTGAGGGAAATTTAGATTCCCACGTTTCTGAATGGGTGGTATGCTGGCTGCATGAAACCCCATTTTTGACAAATACGTAGTCGATATGCTTCCCTAGTTGTTCTGATTTAAAGGCATTGAATGTTCCATAAGGTCCATAGTGTCCATTTTTGCTAATCTTTTCAGCATCGATTAATTTATCATGATCTTCTGGGTTTAGGATAATTTTAATGGGTTCATCATCTGGTGTTGCGTTAAAATCACCGGTTAATATCACGGGAGATTTTCCGGCAATTTCTTTTATTTTCTTGAGAACGAGTTTAGCGCTTTCCCTTCTCGCAATTTTTCCTAAATGATCAAAGTGGGTGTTGAAGACATAGAATTTTTTACCTGTTTTATTTTCTTTAAAATATCCCCATGTAACCACTCTTCGGCAAGCGGCATCCCAACCGAAACCCACTTTTTCACATGAATCTGAAAGCCAAAATGTTTTTTCCTTGATGAGGGTAAATTTAATTTTATTATAAAATAAAGGGGAGAATTCACCTAACTCTTTTCCGTCATCTCGGCCTTTCCCGAACCAAGCGTAATTGGGCAATTCTGCAGAAATGTCTTTTATTTGATGAATAAATGCTTCCTGCATGCCTATGAAATCAGCTTGGTTGTACTTGATCAGTGCAGCGCAATTTTTGGTTCTAAACTTCCATTGATTAACTCCATCTGAGGGGGTATCCATTCGGATGTTAAACGTCATAGCTTTTATTTGGCCGAACACTGGAATGGAACAAGCGTTTAATAAGAGATATAAAGCCAATGTTAGGCCAGTAACGGATTTGTATATTTTTTCAATTTGTGGCCAAATTACATCATTATGGCTATTTTCAATGATGAAGTCGGCATGCTCCGAATAGGTCTCTTCGCTGGGTTGGGCATTCATTATTGTGTTAATATCTGTTGTGTGCGATGTATCTCTCATATGAATTCTTTTTATTCGGTCCGCTTTGTCGGCTTTGATTACAATTAATTTAGTGATTATTTCAGGCTTATTTTTACCATGTATCAAGGCACTCTCATATACTAGAAAAGGCTTGTTTTTTTGGCTTAACTGCCATTCAATAGCTTTTTGTCTGACGGCTGGATGTACAATGGAGTTGATTAAAGGAATTAATGTAGGATCTTCTTTGATTTTTGCTCGTACCCATGTTGGATTGTACACTTCATTATCTGAATAAGCCTGGTTTCCTAATAACTCTTTGATTGATTTTTTGACCATTTCATTTTCATTTAAAATGATTTTAGCTTCTTTATCAGCCTCAAAAACAGGAATCCCTAAGCAAGAAAAAATCCGACAAATCATCGATTTGCCGGATCCAATTCCACCTGTAACACCAATAAAAGGGATCAGGCTATTTGTCATGTTTTATTCCTCAGTTAATCTTGACGAGGCATCCTTAGAGATAGCTGTTTTTTCAAAAACAATTCTAACACCTTTGCTTGAATCTACTTCAACGATAACTGTTTTTTCTCTGATGGTTACAATGGATCCATGAGCACCGCCGATGGTTACCACTTTGTCTCCAGTTTTTAATTCTTCAATAAATTTCTTCGCTTCCTTCGCTTTTTTTTGTTGCGGACGAATCATAAAAAAATAAAATACAACAAATATTCCTCCAAAAAGGATTATTTGCATCATTTGGGGGTTTCCTGCTTGTAAGATTAGCATATAGGTAAGGGATTAGTTTGAATTTCTTTTAGGTAAAACTTCTATTTTAAATGCGACTGTGTTATCTGATGGCAATGTATTGCAATATGCGGTGACCGTTTTTTGAACTTTTCCTTGCTTGCCTTTAGAATCAAAGATAACTTTTATAAATCCTTTTTTTCCTGGCTGAACTAATTCTTGACTCCATTTGGGTGTTGTGCAACCGCATGAGGCATTAACCGATAAGATTTTCAAAGGAAGGTTTCCTTTGTTCTTGAAATGAAATGTATACGTGATGGAGTCACCCTCGGTAATTCTCCCTAAATAAACAGTGGGTTGCTCAAAAACCATTTTTGGTTTCTTCTCAGGAGATGGACGTAAGTCCATAGGTATGGCATTTTCTGAAGCATTTAAGCTTTCTTTTTGCTTGTTTGTACAAGATGAAACGAAAAAGAAAAATGAAATGATCAAAAAAAGATATCCTCGCATTGAATTAAGGTTTCGATTTAATTTGACTCATCATTTTTTCGACATCCTCTAATAATTTCTCGGCTTTCACCTTTGTGTCGTTAACTACTTTTTTGCCTTCAGATTTAGCCATTGAATCGGGTATTTCTTTGCCATCCACAATGTCATTAATCAATGATTTTAATTGGTCCCTGTATTTATTCAATTGAAAATACAGTTTGTTTCGTGTGTTTTCACCTTTGTCTGGTGCATATAAAATTCCGACAACCGCTCCGGCTGCAGCACCCACGATAAATGCCCATAGGGTTTTAGAAGATCTGCTCATATTATTTACTGGCTATGTCGATTAATCCTCGACCTGATTTTTGTATAATTTTTTCGCTCATGAGTCGAATCGAGATTTCATCTAATATTCCGTTGATGAACTGCCCCGACTTAGGAGTGGAATAGTTTTTTGCTAATTCAATGTATTCATTAATACTCACTTTAACGGGTATACTGGGGAATTTAATCATTTCAGCAATGGCCATTTTAAGTAGTATAAAATCGGTCATTGCCAATCGGTCTGATTCCCAGTTCTTAGTTTGCGCTTCCACCCAGCCATTTAAATCTTTATCTGAATCTAATGTGAATTCATATAAATCTTCAAAAAAACTTTTATCATCTTCCCACTGTAGGGCTAATGGTTGCAAACTTAAATCTTCCAAAGCTTCAATTTTGAAAGTTTTGGTGGACATACTCTTAACAACGTCCTTATTTAAATTCCAATTTAAATCTTTTTCCTCAAAAAATTCTGTCATACTAGGATGTTTTAACAGAAAGTTTTTCAAAATATATTTGATGATTTCTAAATCATCTTCGAAATTTTTACCGGCATTGGGTAAATAATCTAAAAAAGTTTGGTCGACTAGAATCGCTTCAATAAATAATTTTTTCAATCTTGTTTCTTCGTCTTCTGACCAACCGATATGATTGTCTTTAAATGCAACTTGCAAAGATTTCCATTTAGGAAATACGGCTAATATTTTATTGTTTTTAAATAAAGATGTTTTGGTGTTGTTTTCTAAAAGCCTCCTGTTTTCATCCCATTGGGCGATTTCAGAAAGAGATTGCAAGTAAAATAAAATTTTCAGATACGTGTTATTGATGGCTTCTACTTCTGAAACCATATCTTTTTTGAGCTTTTCAGCGATCTTTTTTGTATTGATTTGGTATTTCTTATACACTGACTGAGCAGCTTTCATGGACTCTTCCGGGATCGATTCTTCGGTAGGAATACCTTGAAAAAATTCGGTTAATTGGATTTCGGCTAATTTCCTAAGACCTTCTAAACGAGGCATTTGTTCCTCTTTGACAATCATTAAGGATAGGTCGGGTAAGAAAATATACGTCAACTCGTCAAACGCCAATTGGTGTTGTGCCCGTTCTTGGGTCCAGTAGGCATACATTTGTTGAAATGCTTTAACCCGAAGTAATCTTCTGTTTACCATCCGTAAATAAAGAGCGTTCTAATAATTTGAAAGCACAAAATTAAGGATTTTAATTTATAAAGCCCCTATATTTGTTGTCTATAAAATTAGCATGGGAGCATTAGGTCATTTAAATAAATATTTTTGGAAGTATAAATGGCATTTATTTCTTGGCATATTTTTTACTTTTTGTTCTAATTTCTTTGGGGTAGTCCCTGCCCAATTGGTCCGATATGCCTTGGACCTAGTTACAGAAACGATCGATGTTTATTTTTTATTCAAAGGCTTTGCATTGCAATCTGCTTTCTATGAAGTATTTGCATCCACTTTATTTTATTATGGGGGTTTAATTGTCTTAATGGCTTTCATTAAGGGTATATTTTTGTTTTTGATTCGACAAACTTTAATTGTCATGTCCAGACACATTGAATATGAAATGAAAAATGAGATTTATGCCCATTATCAAACCTTACCCTTATCCTTTTATCGAAAGCAAAACACCGGAGATTTAATGGCTAGGATTTCCGAGGATGTTAGTAAAGTTCGGATGTATGTGGGCCCCAGCATCATGTATGGGTTTAATTTGATCACCGTTTTTGCCCTGGTGATTTATTATATGGCCAAAGTAAATGTGACTTTAATGTGGTATGTGTTATTGCCATTGCCTATTTTATCTCTCAGTATTTACTACGTTAATTCGATTGTGATGAAAAAATCGGAGGAAATTCAGGCTGGTTTATCTTCGATTTCTACATTAGCCCAAGAAGCATTCTCGGGTATCCGAGTACTAAAGTCATTTGTCAGGGAATATCATTCGGGCCAGCAATTTGCTGAGGCATCTACAAATTATCGCAAGAAGTCTTTGGATTTAGTCAAAGTAGATGCTTTATTCACGCCTTTAATTTCTTTGCTGGTTGGATTTAGTACGCTATTAGTTGTTTATATAGGCTCAAAGGAAGTCATGGCCGGTGAAATTACTGTGGGTAATATTACCGAATTCATTATGTATGTATTTATGCTGACTTGGCCCGTGACTGCGTTGGGTTGGACTAGCTCTCAAATCCAAAGGGCAGCTGCCTCCCAAAAACGGATTAACGAATTTTTACAAGCCCATTCTGAATTGGAAATAGGCCAACAAATTTCTAAACCCATCTCTGGAAATTGGGAATTTAAGAATGTAAGTTTTACCTATCCCGGATCTGATCGCGAAATTTTAAAACAAATTACATTTGAAATTAAATCAGGCGAATCTGTCGCCCTATTGGGGACCACCGGATCTGGAAAAAGTTCCTTGGCCCAGTTGATGGCTCGATTTTATGATCCTAGCAGCGGTGATCTATTGTTGGACGGTGTTTCGCTAAAAGATTGGGATATTAAACATGTGCGAAAAGCACTTGCCTATGTACCCCAAGATGTGTTTTTGTTTTCTACGACGATTGCCGAAAATATTAGTTTTGGTCAAGATGGAATGTCCAACGAACAAATAATGCAGGCAGCTAAAATGGCGGATGTGTATGAAAATATCATGGAATTTCCTGACCAATTTGAAACGATTTTAGGGGAACGTGGTGTAACGCTTTCAGGTGGTCAAAAGCAAAGAGTATCTATTGCGCGCGCCCTAGCAAAAAATCCAAGTATGCTGATTTTGGATGATTGTTTATCGGCCGTCGATACTCATACGGAACATAAAATTTTGAATAATCTGAAAAAAATCATGGTAGGGAAGACCAGTTTAATCATTTCACACCGCGTGTCTTCAGCGAAATTGGCCAATCGGATTATGGTTTTGCAAGATGGTCAGATTGTTGAGACAGGAAATCATGTCCAACTCATGAAACGAAAGGGCTATTATTATGAGCTATACCAAAATCAATTGAACGAGGAGGAAAACGAATTATAATAAGTTTCCGCTTAGTCGGATCAACTCTATTTCCGCAGCTTTAGCGGCAAATTTAGTTTCAATCAACCTAGTTTCAGCTGATACTGCATTTCGTTGCACTTCCCTCAATTCATATGAGGTTGCGATACCTACTTTAAATCGATCAAATGCAATGTCAATATTTTGCTTGGCTATGGCATAGTTTTCGGTCTCTAAAGAAATTAAATTCAATGCATTTTCATAAGCCACAAAGGCTCTTTCTAAGGTAGAAATAAGCGAATTTTTCAAGTCGTCAATTTGCATTTGTGCAATTTCAGCATTGATTTTTGCATTTTGAACACGGCGCTTCTGGTTGTAACCATCGAAAATGTTAATCGTAGCCCTTAATCCATAGTTTAATACATCACTACTTCCTCTTTGAACTCCAAATCCCGCCCCATTATTTACTTGGCTCATATTATAACCGGCTAATAAATCAATTTGTGGCATTTGTAAACTCTGAATGCTTTTAGTGTCCAAGTCAGTAATCTTTTTTGTTAGGAGCGCGCTAATCAATGTGGGATTCTGTTTTAAAGCGAATTCTTTTAACTCGGGAAGATTTAGTTTAGGCAACAAATCAATTTTTGAATCTACATTAAATTCTTCTTGATGATTTCTGACTAATAAAGTGTTATAGCTAATTTTAGTGTTTAAATAAGATTGTTCCTGGGCAATTAAAAGTGCTTTATCCTCATTATAATCCACCTGCGCAGAGTAATAGTCTACTTTGGATCCTTGGCCCACCTCATATCGATCTTTGGCTAATTTTAAGCGGTCATTTGAAATTTCAAGTCCTTTTTTGAAATTATTAACCCTTAAATTTTGTCTGATTAAATCATAGTATGAGGATGATATAAGTGAAATCAAGTTCTCTATGGCGGTCTCGGTTTGCTTCGCGCCTAAATTTTGTAATTCCTTAAATCGGTCTTTTAGAATAAACATTCCCTTGCCATCATATAGGGTCCAAACCATCGCTACACCTGCATTGGCAGAATTTGAGTTTACACCACTTTGAACCAAGGGTGGTCTTAAGCCACCAAAAAACTCTTGATCTAAACCAGAAATGGTATAGTTTTTATTTAAGGTACCTGTGATGGTTGGCAAAAAACCTGCATTGCCCGGTGTATTGTCATTTAATGCTTGCAGTTCTCTTTTCTTAGAAATTTGAATCGAGTAATGATTTTGTATTCCTAATTGGATGGATTCCTCTAAACTTAAAAGTTTTTGTGCTGAAACTGAGCTATAGAAAAAGGTAAATAAGACGATTAAACAGAGGTAAAGAAATTTCATGATAAATGGTTTTCGATTGATCAATAACAAATTTAATGATTTTGATTAAGAATTCTATGCCTAATACCTATAAGTACCTATAGTATAATTTGTATCCTTTTTTTTAATTTGCGGCATGTCGTTGCTCCAAATTCATTCCATCATCATTTATCCCATTAAATCTTTGGGAGGTATCAATGTCTCCCAAATTACTGTTGAGCCAGCAGGCTTGCAGTATGATAGGCGATTTATGTTAGTTGATTCTGCGAACAAGTTTATCACGCAACGAACTCGGCCTGAATTAACTCGTTTCCAATTGGAAGCTAAAGGGGGAGGATTTGAAGTGAAAGACCAAAGGAATCAATGTGTCAAATTTTTAGATTTCAACCCGCCGTTGGGATCTACGGAAGAAGTTCAGATTTGGGATGATCAAGTGATGGCGCACGAAGTCCTTGACGACTGGTCGGTTTGGTTTTCAGAAAAAATAGGAGAGGAGGTTCGCTTGTTTCAACTGTCATCTCTTTTTTCTAGGTACATTCAACCAGTATACCAAACAGCAGAATCAAAGATTAGCTCTTTTGCGGACTCTTTGCCCATATTATTATGTTCCGAAGCCTCTTTTCATCATGTAGATTCTCTCTTGGATCAGCCGCTGGATTGGCGCCGATTTAGGCCCAATATCATTGTATCAAATCAAATGGCATTCGAAGAAGATACTTGGCAAGAAATATCGATTGGAAACTCAGTGAAATTGTTTGGGGCTAAACCTTGTGCTAGGTGCCAACTAATTAATGTGGACCCGAATGACGGAACCTCAGATTCAACTATATTGAAGTCCTTATCTCAAACGAGAAAATTTGAAAATAAGGTTTATTTTGGTCAGCAATTTGTTCCCATCTCTTTGGGTGAAATTAAAGTAGGTGACAGGATCAATATTGATAAGCTCAAGGATGCGATTTTTTAAAACCTTGCATTTTTTAAGTTTGGACGTCGTTTTGGGTGCTTGCCTTTTTCAGTGTTTATTGACGACTATTTTTCTTTCGGGCCAATTTCCGCCCTTATTGGTAACACTTGCCTTAGCTTTTGCAGTTTGGACTATCTATTTGGTCGACCGATTCATTGATAATCAAAAGCCTGTTCTTCATTCAGCCCTTCATGACTTTCACCTTAAACAAGTACATCAAATCAAATACTTGATTGGGGGGAATATACTTGTTTTGATATTACTAGTTGCATGTTTACCTAAATACTTAATTATAAATGGATTGCTCGTTGGCATTTTTATGCTCGTTTATTGGGCCTTTTTAATTTTTGGATTTTTCAAACGGGTAAAGTTTAGTAAGGAAATTTCCACAGCCATTATCTATACGACGGGAATTTTTCTTTACGTGTTTTCGAATGCTCCGAATTCAAATATGGTGTTGTTAGCCCTCATGGTATTCTTGTTTTTCCTATTGGCATTGCAGAATTTAGTGGTATTTACATGTTTGTCTAATTCAGAACTTAAGGGGGAATCGATGCTAATTGGTATTGAAGTTATATGGATAAGTTTATGGTTGGCCCTATTATTTTTTACCCATCTATCTATTTTTATGCTACTACCTTTTTTACTTACTTTTGTAATACACCTTTGGATTCATTATATTTCTAAAAGTAAACAGTGGGCATGGGTAGGTGAAATAGCCTTTTTTAGTCCCTTATTTTATTATTTATATGCGGTTATTTCAAAATAAAGAAGCTTATCGCGCATTGGGATTTCCTGAATTTCGTGCTTATGTGATTGGTAATACGTTTTTTACGATTGCTTTGCTGATTCAAGAAGTATTGATTGCCTATGAAATTTATAAAATCACGCATAATCCTTTAGCCTTAGGTTTAATTGGTCTTGCTGAGGCTGTTCCTTTCATCTCATTGGTTTTGTTTGGGGGTCATTTTGCTGATAACCATAATAAAAAAAGGATTATGCAGGTTACCCTATCCATTATTATTTTGGCTTCTTGCATTTTACTTTACTCTAGTAGTCAGTTGAGGTCTGGAAATGCTCACATGCACATCTATGTAATCTATTTTGTCATTTTTTTAATTGGCTTATCCAAAGGTTTTTTTAATCCAGCAGCTTCTTCTTTAAATCCGTTTTTAGTTCCCAAAGAAGTTTTTGCCAATGCAGCCACCTGGAACAGTTCATTTTGGCAGTTTGGTTCAATTATTGGTCCGGGAGTTGCTGGATTCTTATACGCCTATGCCGGAATTGAAGGCTCATTATTTATCGTAATTCTATTGCTGCTTGTGGTTATGATTTGTATTCTACAAATTACAAGTAGGCCTGTGCCTATCAAAAATGTGATCCATGAATCCATCTGGCAAAGTTTAGCTGAAGGCATTTCATATGTCTTTAAAACTAAAATAATTTTATACGCCATTTCATTAGATCTTTTTTCCGTTCTTTTTGGAGGTGTTATTGCCATTTTGCCCATTTTTGCGGAAGATATTTTGCATGTGGGGGCTGAGGGATTAGGAATATTAAGGGCCGCTCCATCCATAGGAGCTGTGATTACGATGGTCACCCTTATTTATTTTCCTCCGCTGAATAAAGCTTGGCGCAATTTATTACTGGCCATTGCTGGTTTTGGGGTGGCTACGCTGGTTTTTGCCTTGTCGACCAACTTTTGGCTTTCCGTGGGCGCGCTATTTTTTACCGGGGCTTTTGATTCTATTTCAGTGGTTATTAGGCAGACGGTTTTACGTTTTTATACACCGGACGAAATGCGAGGTCGAGTTTCGTCGGTCAACGGCGTATTTGTTAGTACATCGAATGAAATGGGTGCTTTTGAATCTGGAGTGGCTGCTAAATTTTTTGGTACAATTCCATCCGTGATTATAGGAGGTTGCGTTACTTTAGTATTGGTCAGCATTGTCGCCATTAAATCTGGCGACTTATTTAATTTGAAAATAGAGGATGAATTGAAGTTGCGTGAGTAATGTCAATGGAAATTCAAATTTATATAAGCCCTATTTCTCCGCTTTCCTTCTTTCTTTTTCATCTATTTTCGCTTGCTTTGCCTCTTCCTTAATCCGTAATTCCTCCGCAATTTTAAGCTCCTCGGCCACTCTAATTTCTTCTGCAATTCTAAACTCTTCAGCTAAGCGCGCTTGAATTTTTTCAGCATATGGTTTTAGCGCTACAAGCATATTTTTTCTTGCATTTTGAGCCCATAAAATTTCGTCTACCGCCTGAATAGGAGAGGCATTTAATCCTAATAATGGGGGCATCAACTTGAAATAGTGACTTTGCAGTTTTTTTACTCCTTTTTTATTTACGGAGATTATTTCCTCAATGTTTACCTGATATATAGCGACAACTCCATCCTCTGTAGTACCATCTGAAATCTCAAATGATTCCATCGAGTTCACTGGAATGGATTGTGTCCCCAATACAGTTGAACCTTGATAATGAATGACTTTAACCTCATTTTCTGACGCGGCAAAATATGAAATTCGATGATTGCCTGATTTACTAGCGAAAAAATCTCCTATGGATTGAAATATATTTCGCTTAGGTAAAGTTGTTACCGCTAAACTGAGCCAGTTATTTGGCATTTCTGAATTTAAAAAGGCCAACGATTTTTGCAATTTTTCACTCATCAGATCTAAATTTTTTGTTGAAATTAATGTAAAGCAAATGGATTCCCAAATTCATTAGGAACATTCATTATAAACGAATTTTGGGTTTGGGAAATTCAAAATACTGAGCAAATCCCTGGAACCAGGCATGAACTAATTCAAAGCCCGATCTATTTAATGAATAAATAATGTATTGCCCCTTTTTTTCTGCAAGGATAAGATTTCCTTGCTTAAGTAAGTCCAAATGATGAGAAATACTTGGTTTTGACATTGAAAATTGCTTCGCAATTTCTCCGGCGTTTTGAGCGCCGCCAATTAAAAAAACAAGTATCTCTCGCCGAGTTGGATCATTGATTGCTTTAAATGTTATCTCCATGGTTCAATTAAATATTTAAACGAATGTCTAAATATTTAATTGAATTTCCAAAAATAATTAGCTAAGATCTGATTTTCGATAGGCTTCCATCACTTTAATTTCACCCTCTTTGCCAGGGTAGAAATTGCCGTGTTCCATACCTAATACACCTCTATAGCCTTTTTTATGCAAATGCTTGAAGATATTCGCATAATTTATTTCTCCGGTAGTTGGCTCTTTTCGACCTGGATTATCGCCTATTTGGAAGTAAGCAATTTCATCCCAAGTTAAATCGATGTTCGTAATCATGTTTCCTTCATTTTTTTGCATGTGGTACATGTCAAAAAGAATTTTACATGATGGGCTTCCTACCGCTCTACATATTTCATAGGTTTGGTCTGAAAAGCGTAAAAATAAATCGGGTGTATCACTTAAGGGTTCCAGCACCATAACTAATCCTTGGGGTTCCAATAATTCAGCGCCAATTTTTAAGCTATCAATCACGTGTCCTGTTTGAATGCCGATAGGTAATTTTCTGTAGTAATTTCCTGGTACTACGGTGCACCATTTAGCATTTACCCTTTTAGATGTTTCTATAGCGTTTTTACAAGCTTTCTTGAATGCCTCTTTCCATTCTTTGGTACCTGTGGTCATGGTCAGTCTGTCTGGAAATCCTTCATGATTCAAGACAAATACGCCCATCGTCATACCTAATTTCGCCATGGTTTCGCCGATTTTATTTTGTAATTCTGGCGTGCGGCCCATGAGTCCATTATCCTCTAAAGACCTGAAGCCCATGTCATACATGAATTTCAATTGGTCTATCTCATCATTTCCAGCATGATTTTTGAACATACCAAAATGCGGAGCGTACAACATTTTATAAGGAGCTTCCGCTAAGGCATATAAACTTTTACTTTTGGTTGTGGATGCTAATGCTTGAGAGCCAACCCCAGCTGTTAATAAACTTCCACCAAGCATGTTGGCAAACGATCTTCGATTCATCTTATTTCTTTTTTAATGTTGCTAAATATTCGATTAAATTGGTAAATTCTTGTGTATTCATTTGATCAGCTAATCCTTCAGGCATCAACGAATCCGGTAATTGCTTCATGGATTTCAACGCTGAAGTTTTAAAACTTTGAGTGGAACCACCAGGTAATTTTAACATCACATCAGTCTCATTTTTTGAAATGACTATGCCTTGATAGGTGTCCCCAGTTTTGGTCTTTAATTCATAGGTTTCATACCCAAAACCTATCCCCGCATTCGGATGTAAAATAGAAAGATATAGTCCATCTCTTGACAATTTACTGCCGATTTCCGTAAGTTTTGGACCAAAGTCAATGCCTTCATTATATACTTGATGGCACATAGAACATTGATTAATAAAAGTTTTTAATCCATCCTTGGCATTTCCACGGGTGGCTACCAGTTCAGTTAAGGCTGGGTGTTTATTGAGACTTGCCGACTTCTGAGAGGAGCTTAAATAAGTGGAAGCTTCTGCTTTGATCGCTTTTCTTGAAGTTCTACTCACAGATTCCACTACGGAAGGAATGAATTTTTCAGGTACCTTTTTGTTTTTCAAGGCCTCTAAAACATAATTTTCTCCCGCTAACGAATTGCCAAGAGATCTAGCAGCTTCTCTTTGAATGGCTAAACTATATTTTTCGGACGTCATCGCCTCATTTAAAAGGCTCAAGGATTCGTTCTTACCTTGCCAACGAACACTTTCGATGATGGCTCTTTGAGCTGTTTCATTTCCTGTTCTAAAGGTTTTGTCAATTAATTCCGATCCACCTTGTAGCTTGTAAATAATCTGGCCAGCTTTTCTAGTTTGCTTGCCCTCAAGAATCATTTTTAGCAATTTTGGATTGGCTTCCGTCAGTTCATATTTTTCAACCAACTCTAAAAAATCTAACTCATTGCTTGTTTTAGCCATCAAAGCTAACAACGTTTTCTTAGCTGCAGGATTGGATTGAAGTACTGAAAGTTTTACATGTCGCAAGGCAACCAATTGGCTTGCGGGGTCATTTTTGAACCGATTTGAAATCAAGTCGACCAGCAACGTATGCTTGCTTTCCCCTGGAATGAAATCTAAGGCTCTGAAATAAGCCAACTTTCCCTCCAAATTTCCATCGGCTTTAATCAGTTCTGCCATATATGGAAGGGCTTTCTCACTTCTTGCACGCCACATTAAATCATTGAATCCGGTAGGCTTTGCGCTCAAGGTTTTGACGGATTCCAAATAATGATCCAATCTATTTTCCCAAACGCCATCAGCACCAATGCCTAGAGCTTCTAAAGCCCAACGATCCTGACCATTGTGTTGCAAGGCTAATTTTGTCCACATTTTATCCGCATTTGGACTTGAATTATGCCTCAAAGCTATGGCCAATTCTCTTCTAACCTGTGGGTCAGAATCATCCACTAATTTATCTCCTAATTTTTTCCATTGGCCAATGGGAAATAATCGGCTCATCGCACGAATAGCCGTCATACGTATGTCAGGATTAGCATCCTCTGCCGCTTTTTGAATGTAATTAAATCCCTGAGGCCCGTTGGCCAACAACCAAAACGCTCTTGCTCTAAATCTTGGATTTGAATTAGTTGCAAAGCTATTTTCAAGAACCTTTGTGGCTCCTGCACCTAATTTTTGCAATTTACGATAGGCTAAATACCTCGTTTCTAAATTAGGATTTTCTAAGCCGCTTAATGCTAGCTCAGGTGTAGATAAATCTAATTTGGCAACCTTATAAGGGTGATTTTTAGGGGCTATTCGATAGATTCTACCACGCGTTTGATCTCCCGCTTGATGCCCACCTACTCCTGGATCATACCAGTCGGCCACAAAGATGGAACCGTCCGGTGCCACACAAACATCCGCAGGTCTAAACCATTGGTCATTTACTCCTTGGGCAATATTTAAAATTTCTGCTGAATAACCAGCACCATTATTTTTCACTGGATAACTTCTTAAAACATTCGGTCCCGCATCGCAGTGGATAATTTGATTTTGGAATGCCGCAGGCAACAAGTTTCCTTCGTAGACCAAAATTCCTGTAGGGGAACCTGAGCCCGTTTGTAATAAATTGGGCACCACACCTGGATCGTTTAGATGCCAATGTCTTTTGGGTATTTCAGGTTCGATGTTGGTCCGATTGACTTGCCAACCATCATTCGTGATTTCATCCTTGTATCCATAGTTGCCGTATGGAAAAACATGGTTAATGCGAACCCCTTTGTTTCCATCATCATCATTATCTGATTGCCAAAGAGAACCATATGAATCAACAGCTACTTCATAATTATTTCTAAAATTATGACCTAAACATTCCACTTTGCTTCCGTCTAAATTGCATCGAAACACCATGCCTTGCTTGTATTTATTGGGTCCAATAATATCGCCATCTTGGTCTAAAACAGGCTTTCCTTTGGCATCTAAAAGTTGTTTTCCCTCATTTCCGAAGTTGAAATACAATTTTCCATCTGGGCCAAAAACAAAAGCATGCGCACCATGGTCATGTTGTTCACCTCCAATTCCTTGGAATAAAATTTCTTTGCGATCTGCTTTTCCATCGTGATTGTCATCAAACATTTTCCACATATATGGACTTTGAGCGACGATAACCATCGAATCTAACACCGCAATTCCCAACGGTGCATTTAAATCAGGAGATTGATAAAATATTTTTCTTGAGTCAGCAACTCCGTCGCCATTGGTATCTTCTAAAATTAATATCTTGTCACCCGCTGGGTTGCTTGGGTTTCCTGTGATCGCAGGCCGATAATTGTACGCCTCTAATACCCATATTCTGCCTTTTGAATCGATGTCAATGTTCGTAGGATTTTGCAACATAGGTTCTGTTGCGAAAGTGGTAATTTCTAAATCGGGATGAATTTTTAATCCCTTTAAGGAATTTTGGGTTTCCCTTTTTTGCGAATCAGTTAATGAATCTAATAGATTTTGTCCCCAAATGGTTTTTTGATTTTTGTTAAACGCTGAGCTGATTGCAAGTACCCCGATTAATAGTATACTAGGAAAAAGCCAAGGCTTTTTAGCGAATTTATTCATGAGTATCAAAAGGTTTATGTTGTATTAACCTAAATTTCTATGAATTCTATTTAATATCCTACTCAGAAGGAAAATTTATTGAATTATTTGAATGAAAAACGTAAAAAATCGTTGATTTTTTTTCTGAAATTCAAGTATGTGAGTAAGGTTTTGGGAGAGATTAAGTATTCTTTTGCTAAGGTCTTAAGCTGTTTCCAGCTCGATGGATTTTGGTAGGCTATGGCTTTCATGAAAAAGGCCAATTTTCTCAAATAATTTTTTTGGTTTCTCCTACTTTGAACTTTTAATAACAAGTATTCGTAGACGATATTTTGAATGAGCGCCTTGTATTTAAACTGAGTATGTTCATTAATTTTTGAATACATGAAAATTCGGTTATTTAAAAACGCCTCAGATTGTTCGCTATCCGTATAACTCATGCCTCCTTCGTTCTTTCGATAAACTGACATGATTCTGTCTATGTAGCCAATGGGTCCCTGTTCTGCCAAAATTACATAGAGGGGAATATCGCCACTTTTAGATTTTAAAAACCATTCTGGTAATGATTGGACATATTTGGCGCGCATCATTACACTGGCGGTCGCCATAAACCATGTCTCTTTTTCGCCTAAAAAATCTGCCGAATGTACCCATTTTTTTTGATCAGGTTTGTTGATCAATTGAGGTGCGAATCCACTGCCATCCTCAAAAATGATTTCTGCATTATGAAAACATGCTGAGGCGTTTGGATTGGCATCTAAAAAGTCGACTTGCGTCTGAAGTTTTTGTGGATCGGTCCAATAATCATCGCCTTCAATATGCACAATATATTCTCCTCGGCACTCAAAAAAACAATGCAAAAAATTGATTTTGGCACCTGTATTTTTGGGTCGGATATAAGCCTTTATTTTTTCAGGAAATTGCTCCGCATATCTTTTAACTATTTCCGCGGTTTTGTCTGGCGAACAATCTTCGCCTATTATTATTTCAAAGGCAAAGTCAACTTCTTGATTTAATATGTTTTGTAAACAAGTATCTAAATAATTTTCATGGGCATACGTGATCAGACAAACGCTCACCTTAGGTTTTAAGGGAACATTATGCCCGGGATATACTTGATTATTTAGGTAGGAGAAATTCATTTTATTTTTTTAAAACAGCATATCCAACTCCACTTTGACCAAAATGATTTCCATTATAAAATAAGATTTTCTCGTCAAGATGATTGATGACTAATGGGTATTCGATCATTTCATAATCCCAATCGGACGAATTTTCACTGACATCAATTCCCGCTTCCGCATCCTTTCGGGTCCATTCGATTCCATCCGCGGACTCAGCGTAATAAATGCGGTAGGAGCGGTCTCTATTCGTCCTATAATCTGTTTTTGCGCGGGCAGAAAACCACATTTTGTAGATTCCATCTTCGATAATCACCGAAGGTCTGGAAATACCACCTTCGGTTGAATCACGATATTCGATGGCAACTTTTCCCTCTCTTTCCCAATGTATTCCATCGACTGATTCAGCATATTTTATATGGTAGCTAGGTTCCATTAAATCGCCATCTTTGATCCAATGGGTACAATTTAAGTACCATACTTTGAATTTTCCTTCATGCATGAGAAAACAGGCAGATCCGTTGAAATACGGTTCTGTGGCCGTCGTGCTAATGATGGGACCTTCGAATTTTTTGGTGAAATTGATTCCGTCTGCTGATGTGGCCAAACCTAAAGCATTGTGATAGGGGATGGTATTTCTTACGGTCCAGCCAATGTAATAAAGCCATTTTTCATCTCCATTTTGTAGGAACCAGGTTGGCATGATTCCACAATCGTCGAAAGTACCCGGCTGTCCTAAATCCAAAATAGGAGTGGGGTGAACATAAAGAACTTCTGATAAATTTCGAGGATTTAAATCGATGAAGGAAGCCTGACATCTTCCCTTTTCATCTCTCGCCGAGTAATATAAACGGAGCTTATCTGGATCAAATGTATCCGCACAGACTACGTGTGCGTAGCCTTTTTTATTCCAAAATTCATTGCCATCTGGGCAAAAAATCAATCCTTTTTTAATCCATTCCATGGAATCTTGTGGCGTAATTGTATGAGTTAATTACGCCACAAAGATATCACTTTATCGGATAGTTGAAAAGCTTGTTGGGTGCATAAACACAGATTCTACTTTGTCAACAATTTTTCCATCTTTTTCAGAGGCTTCTTTTACCTTAATCCAATTAGGATCTTTTCTGAAATTGTCAAATGATGCTTTTGCCGCATCTTCACTTGAATGAGCTAATAGATACAATAATTTCCCTTGCTTCGTCGGGTCTTTATCGATCGTTGAAAAATAAGCAATATTGGTCATACCATGCTTCTTAAACAATTTCAAGGTATGATCTCTGAAACGACTTAATACATTCGGTAATTTATCAGCTGAGGGTGTATAAGTACGTAATTCAAACGTACGATCTACAGAGCCTTTTGACGCTTTGATTTTGGGAGAGAAATCAGTCGCATTCATGAATGTACTAACAACTTTGGCAACAATTTTACCTGATTCTTCTGATTTTTTAGCAACCTCTTTCCATTCTTGATCACGGCTAAATTGCTTCCAAGAGGAATCTCTTGCCGCTTGGTTTGGATAGGATAAGATATAATAAAGTGCATTTTCATCATTTTTATTCGGAATCCAATAGCCGATATTAGTCATCCCCGTTCTTTCGAAAATCTTAGTTGTATGATTGGTAAAACGCTGAATTAAAGCATCTAATCTTCCTGGATGGCAATAGTAAACGCGTAATTCAAAATAACGCGTATCAGGCTTTTTAGAAAATCCTAAAAAGGACAAACATAAAAGAGACATTAGCATAAATTTTTTCATCAATTTGATAGGTTTAAATATGTGTAATTAAGTGGGCAAAGCTAAATATTTTTTTTTACACAGCACCTAATCGATGCGAAATAATGTGGTTAATGGACAAAAATATTAGTTCTGGTTTTAGTGTCCTCCATTGCGGTAGATGTAAATTTCCGCCAAAATTAATGTAATAGTCAATGTGGTATTTTTCCCATTCCCTTTCCACAAATTCAGCAAAATTAATGCCAGTAATCCAGCCATCTTCCACCTCCTCAAACCATTCGGCGTAATAATCATCTTCGATGCTTCCGTGAAAATTAAAAACATTTTCTCCAACCAAAGTGAAATATTTAATTCCTTCGGCTAACAAATGATCAATGACATTTCGCTTCAAATGCATAATATCGTTATGAAGGGTGTCATTCCATTCGCCAAATAATTCAATGATAGTGAATTTGGCCTCGTAATCGGTAAATAAAATCTTGCAATAAAGGGTCTCGGAGTCAATTTCATCCCAATTTGGATGAATGTAATAGCCATAAATATCATGCTCATATTCGGTTTGCGAATAGGATCTTCCATAAAATGGCGACTTTTTGTCTTTGGCTGCTTCGTATATGTTTTCCCACTGATAGGAGGGTTCAATTTCCTGCATTAAGCTATGTTTTCTACGAAACTAAAAACAATTTGTAGATAAATATTACTTGCGCACTAAGAACATGTGTTTTCTGTCCAAAATTAAGTTACAGTGGACAAAATAGGATTCGATCAATTTTTCCATTTTACTCAAAGGATCAATCACCTAAGTCCTAGTATTCATGTGAATATTGTAGAAAATACTTAATTTTGAAGATATCGAAATTCTATTTTTATGATCTTTTGTTCAATTGACTGGAATCCAAATCCTGAAATTTTTAAAATTTTAGAATTCCCTGTTCGTTATTATGGTCTTTTCTTTGCCATGGCATTTCTGGCGGGGTTCCAAGTAATGACGTATATATTTAAAAAGGAGGGCAGGCCTATTGAGCAAGCGGACCAATTGCTTTTATATGCGATGGTTGCGACGGTGGTCGGCGCTCGAATGGGGCATTATTTCTTTTATGAATTTCCATTATTGCAAGCGGATCCCTTGCGGTTTTTTGTTCAAATGATTACGCCTCCCTTTTCAGGTTTAGCTTCTCACGGGGCGGCAGTAGGTCTTTTTTCGGCCTTTTATCTCTACGTAAAAAAAAATCCAGGCCAGTCGTATTTATATGTGACCGACCGGATGGTGATTGTCGTTTCATTGGCCGGATTTTTTATTCGTATGGGGAACTTAATGAATTCTGAAATCATTGGAAAGCCCACCGACCTTCCTTGGGGATTTAAATTTTTTAGGGATTATGAATTTAACCCCTTGGGTGATCCTGCCATGGTTGCGGCTAGACATCCCTCTCAATTATATGAAGCACTTTCTTGTCTGGTGATTTTTACTCTATTATTGTGGTTTTGGTCAAAAAAGAAAGGGAAAACTCAGGAAGGTTTAATGACCGGATTGTTTATGGTAGTGTTGTTCGGACTTCGTTTTTTCTATGAGTTCTTGAAAGAAAACCAAAGCGATTTCGAAAATCAAATGGCGCTTAATATGGGCCAAATACTATCCATACCCTCGGTAATTTTTGGTTTAATTGTCTTGTTCTACTCGTGTAAGAAGGCAAAAATGAATGGTTAATTGGGTAAACGGAATTCACCTCTCTAGGCAAGCGTATCCAATTCAACCATGAACCTTTTTCCTGATCGGTTCGAAACTTATTTTATCAAAAACTCGGCATCATCCGTAATACTTATCGCGTCTTGAGTCAATAAATCTCCTTTAAAGGATTCTATTGGCATATAGCTACTGGCGTGTACGTCTTTGTAGGGTTTATTACTGACCAAATTGTATGCTGTAATAATAGACCAGCGAGGCTTATCCGATAGGTTGGCCGCAGAAGCATGTAGTGTATTGCAATGGAAAAACGCCGTATCCCCGAAATCCATCTCCAAATATTCTAAGGGCATGATTTTGAGCGCTTCATTTACTTTTTCCATATCTGCGCCAACTTGCTCCCCCGAAAAACCATGCTCAATTCTTCCCATTTTGTGCGAACCTCGAATCATTTGCAAACACCCATTTTCCTTAGTTGCTGGAGTAAGTGCGGTCAGCACACTTAGCATATCAGGGAATAGAAATCCATTATTTTTGTACCAATATCCATAGTCCTGATGCCACTCCCAAGCTCCACCCGTTTTAGGTTCTTTCTGCATGAGCTTTGAATGGTAATGTGCTGCTTTGCCATTCAAAATTTGCTCTACAGCATTTACAATACGCTCAGA
Organism: Cytophagaceae bacterium; assembly: GCA_947460975.1. Taxonomy (GTDB): domain Bacteria; phylum Bacteroidota; class Bacteroidia; order Cytophagales; family Spirosomataceae; genus Aquirufa. The sequence goes on along the minus strand of CANHGO010000001.1, from coordinate 26,455 downwards.
ACGAGCAAACTTACTATATAAGCTTTCATCTAATGAATACCATAAAGCTAATTTTGTTTTAAGTCCAGATGCATCTGTACGGTCAAAACTTTTTTTGCTCATTAAGTCATCATCAATGGCGATTTTATACAATAAATCAACCTCTTCATGTGTGAAGAAATTACGAACTACCACATATCCATCGCGGTGATAGGCCTCTAGATGTTCTTTTGTAAATTTCATGATCTATTTTTTAAGATTTTACAGCATCAATATTGGGTACTAATAAATGAATAATCATCAATGCTATCCCGTACATAGACGCAGCAATGACAAAAAGAATTTTATAACTACCTGTAGCTTCAAGCAAATGTCCCGTGGCTGATGCCATGAGCATCCCGCCCACAGCACCTGCCATTCCAATAAATCCAACGACTGTTCCCATATCTTTTTTAGGAAAAAAGTCGGTTGCCAACGTGTACATGTTGGCAGACCAACCCGTATGCGCGGCCATTCCTAGGCCTATTAATATAACCGCTGGCCATAAGTCATCAATGCCCGAAGCCCAATAAATGGGTACTACCATGATGGCGCAAATGAGTAATGTAGTTTTGCGAGCCGCGTTTATACTCCAACCCATTTTTAGAAAATAGGATGAAAGCCAACCGCCTCCAATACTCCCAATGTCGGCAATCAAATAAGCGACAATGAGTGGCAAGCCAATTTTATCCAATTTTAACCCGTATGTGGTATTAAGAAATTTGGGGAGCCAGTAGAGAAAAAACCACCAAATTGGGTCAGTCAAGAACTTTCCAATCGCGATTGCCCACACTTTTCGTGTACGAATGATTTTCCAAATGGATGTCGGTTTTTCAAGACTCTCTTCCGTATCTGCTTTAATCCATTCCAATTCAGCTGCATTAATTCCGGGGTGTTCTTCGGGGCGGTTCATTAATCTAAGCCAGAAAAACAACCAAATAAAACCTAATAAACCCGTGATGATAAAGGCTGCTTGCCAACCAAAGTTTAGCGCAATGATAGGTACAAGAAAAGGGGCAACGATCGCGCCAATGTTCGAGCCGGAATTAAAAATACCAGTCGCCAAAGCCCTTTCCTTTCGAGGAAACCACTCTGAAATGGTTTTGATGGCAGCAGGGAAATTACCTGATTCTCCAATTCCTAGTGCTAATCTTGCCACCCCAAATCCTACAGGTGTGCGAGCTAAAGCATGTGCCATTGCTGCAAATGACCACACGATTATGGAAAGTATGAATCCTTTTTTCGTACCCAAAAAATCAATCAATTTACCCACCAACATCAATCCAATGGCATATGATAATTGAAAAGCCGTCACGATGTAACCGTATTCAATTTCTGACCAACCAATTTCAGTTTGTAGTTGGGGAGCCAAAATAGCAAATACCTGTCGGTCAATGTAATTGATGGTCGTGGCAAAAAACAATAGCGCACATATCCACCAACGAATCATCGTAGGCTTTTGATCAATATTTGGTTGGCTATTTATCATTTATTTTCATTTTCCAATCGTGTTTTATAACCCTTCCAAACCGCCATGGTATTTTTAATCAATTGAGGTTTATTTCCTTTAATATTGTAACACTGCACGCCAATGGGCTTTTTGTATTTGATTGTTTTGACCATGTATTTCAACAGGTCATATGTGTCAAAGCTGCCGGTACCTAGGGGTAAAATATAATCGTCAAATACTGATTTTTTCTGAGAAATGATGTCGTTTGCACCAGAAATGGTTATCATTTTTAAGTAGGGTTTAAGCTCCTTTAAATGATTTTTCAAATCAACGCGTTCAGTCAAACTAGTTGTGGCCAGCCAATGACACAGGTTAAAAGATAATCCTACATTTTTGCGATTTATTTTTCGGGCCAATTGCAAGGCATGATCTGTGCGCTCAACATAAAAACCCAAATGTGGATAAATGGCTACCTGCAATTCAGACTTTTTTGACCACATGGAAATGAGCTGCAAAAGCTTTATGGCCTCCGAATCACCCTCAGGAGAATTTGGTTTAAAACGTTTGGTATCCGCCAGAATATAAGGAGCAACGATGGTATTTGTGCCTTTAAGCTGATGGATGGCATTTTCTAGTCGATTGTCAATGGGCTCACCCAATTGGAGTTTTACATAAAAATAGGACCCCTTGAAATTAAAATGGTCAAGCGCTGTTTTCATGCCGTCAAAGCTTTCAATTTGATTGATTTCAATTCCGTCAAAACCCGCATTTTTCACTAGTTCAACTTGCTTGTAAAAAGTATTATACGTGCTATCGCCTCTGATAATATTGTGCAAGGCGAAAAACTCATTTTTTACTTTTTGAGCAAAAAGACTATTGGAACAAATCAAAATCAATAAGAGGTAGGTACGCATGGTTTATTGTGATTTATAATTTTGAATTTTCACATGGATCTATCGTTTGAAAATCATAGATTTTTATGTCTATTTCGACCAGTCGACGTAATCCTTACAACCATTTATCCCTCAAAATAGGTGCTGCTAAAAGGGCATTTGCCGCATTATTGCCAGCAAAAAGCTCTTTTTCTGGCTGCCAAATTAGTTTTTCCCCGAGTTGGCAAGCGATTAAACCGATTTGAGAAATCGTTATGCCCCGATGGCCGACTTCAATAGGTATAAGTGTTTCTTGCTGGTTGCGAACCCCTTGAATAAAATCATTTTTGTCCCACAAAACACCTGATAAATCCATTTCCCCCTTTTTAGGTTTAAGATCCAATATGGCGGGATTACTGCTCGTTGCCTTACCCGGATAGCCATCTATTTTCACCCATTCCTTCGAACCGAAATACGTAATTGAAGGCGTGCTGGTGGGCGATTGTTCGCATGTCATTTCAACCCCATTGGCATATTTATAGAGTACCTTGAAGTTGATCATCGAATTCCAAAGACTTTTAGGAAAAACGCCGGATCCTTCAACCTCTACCGGTCCTGAATGCTCACTATTATTGGCCCACTGAGCCATATCAAAATAATGCGCACCCCAATTGGAAATCATTCCTTGCGCATAGGTATCGATTCGCATCCAATTTGGGCGTTTATTGGTTTGATTCAGGTCATGCACCCGCATTTGCGTATAAGGCACAAAAGGAGCGGGCCCTAGCCACATATCATAATTTAATCCAGTAGGAACGGGCATATCCGCTTGCGTGGCCACGGGTGTAGGGTCAGATGGAAATGTAATCTCGATGCGCTTTAAATCCCCTATATATCCGTTTCGAACTAATTCTACCGCAATATTTTGGTTGCGAACAGATCTAAATTCACTATCTGTCCGAGCAATAACACCGTATTTTTTGACTGCATCGGCCAGCTGTCTTCCTTGTTGGACACTCAAACTCAAAGGTTTTTCAATCGCAAAATGCTTTTTAGCTTTTGCTGCCAGTAAGCCCATGGGAATATGCCAATGGTCAGGAGTAGAAATCATCAGCGCATCAATTTTTTTATCGTTGATGACATCCCGATAATCGCCTACCGTTTGGCAACCCTTGTAAGCATTTACGCCATTTTTTTTGGTGTAAAATTCATTGACAAATTTTTGAGCCTCCGTTTGTCGCCAGATGTCCACATCACAAACAGTCGTCACTTGGACGCCCTCTACTGCCAACATTTGAGGTAAATTAGACGCAAAAACTTGTCGGCCTGTGCCAATAAAACCTACCGTAACTCGATTCGATGGTGCATTTTTACCAAAAACAGAAGAAGGAACAATGGAGGGAATACCAATCGCAGCGCTTGTCAATGCTGTATTTTTTAAAAAATCTCGACGTTTCATAGTTCTTTTATTTTAATATTTTTAAACGCTACATGATGCCCATGATCTTGCAATAAAATATGTCCTTCTGAAAGGGTAGCGAAATTGGGATAGTCTTTAAATTTACTGTCTAAAACTCCATTTTTGAAAACATCTGTTGATCTGTCAATCGCCAACACGCGTTTGTTGTCAAGCCAATGTTCAATGTAACTATCTTTAATTAGGATTCGAGAAGTGTGCCAGATATCTATTTTGGTATCGGGTTTATCTGCTGCAATGACATCATAAATGGAGGCCGTTTTTAGATCTTGTGGCAAATGCTTTTCATTGTAAATGTATTCGGCATCGTCAATTAATTGATATTCATATCCAGGCTGTGATCCTTGGGGTTTGGGCAAACGTTCTTCGATAAAATATTTGACACCAGAATTACCCCCTTGGCCTATTTTCCAATCAAAAACCAATTCGAAATTACGGTACTTTTTAAGCGTCACGATGTCGCCCGCATCGCTTGATTCTACGCCGGCTAGTAATTCACCTCGAAGTTCTCCATCCTTTACCACCCAACCATGTTTAGGGAAATCTTTGCGGTAGGCTCCGCGCCAACCTTTTGTCGTTTTGCCATCAAAGAGTAAAACCCATTTTCCTTTTTGATTAGGTTTTGCTAAAGCATTGGGCAGCAGGAAACTAATGAAATACAGGGAAATACTAATTTTTTTAAGGTAGGAAAACATAGAATTTTATCTTTTATAAATAGAAACGAATGAACAGGTAAATAGCAATATTAAAATACTTAATTGAACAAAAATATGGGATAATTCCTGCCTGATGTTTCATAGAAATTTGCCAATACTTTAGATATATTTGCATTGTCTTTAAATAAAAAGCAAATGAATAGGCCAAAGTTGTTGAAGGTATTAGAAAATAATGCGGCATCATTCGATATCAGATATGAGAAAGTGCCCTATTTTGATAATCCTTGGCACTATCATCCTGAAATTGAACTTACGTTAATTACAAAAAGTAAAGGGACTCGGTTTGTCGGGGATAATATCGAACGGTTCAATGAAGGAGATTTGGTTTTATTAGGCTCCAATTTGCCACATTATTGGCGAAATGATTCCATATATTATGAACCCAAGTCGACTGAAAAGGCAGAAGCAATGATCCTCCGTTTTCGACTCGATTTTTTAGGAAAGCCATGGTTACAGATTCCTGAAATGCGTGAGGTTAAGCAATTATTTGAGGATGCTGCACATGGTATTTCTTTTAGCCAAATTACCTCAGATCGAGTTACACCTATTTTACAAAAAATACATTTGGCGAGAGGTATTGATCAAGTCATTGATTTTTTAGAATTATTTAAAATTCTTGCGCAGGCCAAAGATGGCCGGTCGCTCTCTACGAAAATATTCGGAGAGTCCAAGCCAATCAATGATTCTGATCGAATGAATCAAGTGTTGGGTTATATCCATAAGCACTTACAGGAGAAAATAACGCTTGAAACGGTCGCAAATTTAGCCAATATGAATGCAACAGCATTTTGCAGATACATTAAATCCAAAACCAATAAGACTTTTATCGAATTGCTCAATGACATTCGCATCGCTTATGCGTGTCGACTACTCCTTGATAGCCCACGTAATATTTCTGAAATTTGTTATGATTGCGGTTTTAACAATCTCACCCATTTCAACTATATTTTTAAAAAAATTACGGGGACAAATCCGACCAATTATCGAAAATTGAAAGGGGATATTGTTGATAAATTATAATAATTTACAGTACTCATTTTTAAAATATCCATTTTCAACGACATCTCGTTTCCAAACCTCTAATTCAGTTCACTCATATGTGTTAGTTTTAAACAATTCAGTCTACTTATCTTATATTTATTGATTCGCTTTGGGAATTATTCCTCCAAATAATAAATACCTTTTCTGTCCCAATACAATTTCAGATTTGAAAGTACTTTTGAAAATCGTTCAAAGTCCTTATTTGCTTCTTTTGTCCAGCCTACTTCAGCATAAGCTGCAATTCGAGGGAAAGTAAAGCCTTGCATCAATTTGACCGTTGGAGATGTCTCGCCCCACATATGGCAACCCAAACCAAGCACGTGTTTGCTCTGTTCGGCCGTTAATCCTTTGGGCGCCGGAGAAAACTGATAGGCTGTTTTTATAGGCGTACGCTTTCCTGGAAAATCAAGATAAGTATATACACTGCGGGCATTGACAACATCATATCCTTTAGCCAATGCTTCTGCAACCAAAAGCGAGTCGCCTTTCCAAAAGTGAATAATCGAACTTTTTGCCAACTGCGATTCGGCAACTTTTTCACCTTCCTCCACATGGACATTGCCCATTATCTCGTTCCAACCCATCATCCGAAACCCTTTTTTTTGGATGAATGAGGCTATCCGGTTGGTAAAGTATATCTGCACATCAGGGTAAGTTTTTAATCCTTGTTTCTTCATCAATTTCTCCACATCCGAATTATTCTTCCAGGTGTCGTACTTTACTTCATCGCCCCCAATGTGAATGATCTTTCCAGGAAACAAATTCATCACTTCGGTCAAAACATCTTCCAAAAAAGTATAAACCTTTTCGTTGGCTACGTTATAAGCCAGTTTTTTAATGCCAAGAGACGAAGGCACTTTTATTTTTTCACCCGAAGAAACCAACCAAGGGTAGGCTGCAATCGCGGCCATTGCGTGTCCAGGCATTTCGATCTCTGGAACTATGCTTATATGCCTTTTCGCCGCATATGCCACAATATTGCGAATATCTTCCTGCGTGTAAAACCCTCCTTGGGATTGATTTGAATAAACCCCCGAATCGTCCCAATGCCAGCGATCGTTGCGCCAAACCATTTGCCTCAACCGGGTACTGTCGCGCCATGCGCCTACTTCGGTCAATAAGGGATATTTTTTGATTTCGATGCGCCAGCCCTGATCGTCTGTTAAGTGCCAGTGGAAAATGTTCATCTTGAGTAAGGCCATTTGATCTAGTATATCTTTTACTACTTTCATTCCCTTAAAATTGCGGGCTTCGTCGAGCATAAAGGCACGCCAGGGATAGGCAGGGCTATCTTCAATGGTGCAATAGGAAATCTTGTAGCTGCCATTTACTGTCAGTTTCATCAGTTGGCGGATGGTTTGGAAAGCGTAGAAACATCCCGTTCCGGTTGAGGCTTCAACAAGTATTTTATTCTTGGTAACTGTTAATTTATAAGCTTCTTTTCCCAAAAAGCTATTTTGCCTTACGACCAAATTGCCGTTTTTTGACGGGACTAATCGGGTAAAATATTCTTCTTCGAATATTTTACCCACTGTTTTCATCTCGGATTTAAAGGCAATGTCAAAATTGGAACTTAATTTTCCTCTAAATTCAAATTCACCTTCTGCTTCTACCAATTTGTTCGGGTAAGGGATAATTGGATAACTGGTTTGAGAAAAAGTCTCATTATAAAATAAAAACAAGCTAAAGAACAGACATATTTTAGGACGCATACAGTTAAATTATTTATGATTAATTCGCTCTTTTAATTACTCAAAATTAGACGAAAAAGTAATGCGGAATTTGGCAAATCTTAGCCATTAATTATGATATATTATTCCATATTGGCGTACGTTTGACTTAAAGCCTGCTCTTGGCGTGCTTGCGGATGGTAGATTTTCATTTTCTTATGATTCTTCAATCAGCCGTTCATGCACTTCATAATCATTCATTCAATACTCAATTTATTATAAGCCTGTTTTTTAATTTTATAATTCTTTGGCCTCAATGATTTGAAAGTATTTAATTCTTGAATAACTAATTCAAACCACACCTCTGCAATATTTCCCATTGCGAACTTGTCAGGGTGTACACCATCAGGCATCAGATTCTCAACACTTATAGCTTTATTCATATCGACAAGTGTTATATGTTTGCCAGCTTTCTGCAGAGCATCTACAACAGCCTGCAGCGATGCGTTATAATTGTCTACCTGTTCCCAACCATTTCTAGGTATTTTTTGCGGTAATATTGTAGCAACTAAAAGATGCGCTTGGCTATTCTCCCCGATGGTTCGAATCAGTTCATCACGACCTGTGGCGTCGAACCCATTGGCTCCCGACATCAATAGAATAATATCAGGATTATGCTTTTTCAGCACTTCCACAAGTCCCGGAACGATAATCTGCTCTAGCTTTTTTTCGGCAAGAACATCTTTAGGGGTTGGGACAACGCCTCCGCGCAAAATCGAATAATTGCCGAAACCTGCCAACCCATGGTGATCCGGATCAAACCCAGGGTCAATAATACCATCTTTCCCAAATGCATTGTAGTTTAAGTCACCCACAAAATCAAAGACAATTCCGGCGGCACGAAGTTTATCCTGCAAAGGCTTACGGTAACCACCACCATCGGGGTTGGGTAAGCCAGTAGCTTGTCCCTCTTTTTTTGTCAAGTAGGTGCCGCGTGTGACACTGTCTCCTAATGGCATGATGCGAAGAACTTTAGATTTATTGGTGGATGAAGCATCCTCATTTTTTATCACTTTAAGAATTCGTCCGGTTGATTCACTACTCAGAACATGGTAATAAATGCTTCTTCCGCCATACTTATCCTGACGCCATTGCCGCCATGCCAAATGTAATTGACCATTTATCCAACGTACTGCAGGATAATCCACCCAATCTTGCTCATCAGATGACTGGAAGAGATCGGTTGCAGAAGACCATTTACGACCGCCATCAGTACTAATGCGGAAGGCTAGAACCGAGCGTTGTCCACCATGCCAGCTTTCTGGAAGATTAACATCGGGATTATGGATAAGCATTAAGGTATCTGTGCCTGGTATGCGGGTCAGCACTGGCGGAGCTAGTGGATTTGGTATATTCGTTTTTTTCGGTTTACTCCATGTATTACCATTGTCCTTTGAGCGACTTTCCCAAATCCACCCCGTAGCAGTGCGTGCCATCATTAATAGTTTTCCTGGCATAATTTCCACGAGCGATGGTTCCCAAAAACCCCATTCATGCTTATTTGTTGGATTGTCTGAAACATAAAGTACGTTGCTGGCAAGAGCTTGTTGCCAGGAGTGACCGTTGTCATCGGAATAAACCGCATAGCTTCCTAGAGGACCACCTTGCTTTATTGCATCCGGCTTAAGGTTGCAGTGCAACAATGCGATGACTCGCCCACTCGCAAGCACATAGAGCTTATCCCAGGGACCAGTTGTATAAGGATGTAAATTAGAACTTATCTTTATTGGTTCCGACCATGAACTGCCTTCATCGGTTGAGCGCCGAAAAACCTTAAAAGCATCCCGGCCATTTGCCAGTGACGTATGTGTCATGCCAAGTTCTCCGTTGGCTAATCTGACTAATGATACTTGAAACAATGAACGTTTTTCATCGAAAAAAACCGTTTTGGGCGCTGACCAAGTCTTGCCACCATCCGTGGAATGAATCTGCCGAATCACTCCTTGATCCCAATCTCCGTTTTTTTGATGTGCACCATATATTAACAAAAGTGATCCATCGCGTCGCTCAATGATCGATGCCTCACCATTTCTCATCCACTGCTCTGAAGCCGGTACAATAACATGGCTTAAAGTTTCATCAGAAATCCCCTTATTACTCAGGTCCGAAGCAACTGGAAAAGTTGTCTGACTCATAGAATTTTCAAGGATAGTACCATCGGCGAGGAGGCGAGTGTGGAGTTTGAGTTGATTAACCTGCTGTACGGACACCCTTTCATCGATTGCAAGGCTGGCAGCGGTTGCCGCTGACTGACTAGTGACCATAAACACCGGCTCCATACGTATGCTGCCAAATGCTGCATGCGATGAGGAGAGTGCAAAGGTGACGAACAGGTTCTCACATTCGGAGGACTTAGGAACGATGGCACCATAGCCGATGGGAGCAGGCTTGCCAAAGCCTTCACCAAAACCTTCGTTGAAAAGCTTACCGTCATGAAACAATCGGCGTACGGCGTGGATGTCCATCGGGTAGGTAGCTAGAGCGACAGGGTTTGGTGCTACAAATTCATTGCGAATGTGGTGCTCGTTCATCACGAGATCACTAACCATGCGTCGTGCTTCCCGGACATAGATTTGATGAGGCCAGTGTCCGTTGTCGGGGAACTCGTCGCGCGGTAAACCGAAGCGTGAAGCCTCCTCGCGCACATTCTTTGGCACGCGGGAATCGGTACGCAAAAAATGAAATAAGCCACGAAGATAATCCTCGTGGGTTTTTGCAATTGTTGCACGTTCGGCTTTCGAGCCTTCTGGCCAACCGTCAGCACCACCAAGTAGGTCGGTGGAGATGGGCCAACGGTTGTTGAAGTCAAACTTGCGGTTCGGCAGTGGATCGTATTTGCAAAATGAGCTTAATGTAATCTTCTGCCCCATGTTCGTAAGGGATACAATGTAGCGACCGAGTAGTTCCCAATGTGCAGGATTGAAGTCGCTTGGCGGATCGAGTGGCACACGCAATGCCGGGTCGTCCGTAAGGCAGAGTCGGTAATTGTAGGACTGTAGGTGTTTGTCAGCCGATCCCAGCGGTGCCAGTTTTTCACGGGAGATTAATGGAAGCAAGCCACTATTGGGGTCACCTGCCTTCACATAAGGATCGATAGGTGCTATAAAGCGACCACTAGCCGGTCCGTGTGACGGTCCGCGAACGCCGTTGCCTGTCTCACTGTATTGATCATTTGACTCGCGACCAAGTGTATAACTAACGCCAGACGCAGCCATCAAATCGCCCTCATACGTAGCATCCACAAACATCTGTGCCTTCAAGAAAGTGCCGTCTTCCAGCGTGAGTTGAGTTAGCCGCGCACCTTGTTTTTGCACGGACTTCAGATGCGCGCCATATCGTATGACAACTCCTGCTTCACGTGCCATTTCCATAAAGACCTGTTCCGCGACTTTAGGTTCAAAGGCTAGCGACGGTGGGCGGTTGAAATCTACCCCCGACTTCGCCCGCTCAGCATCCATTGGCACTGTGACATCGTAAACAGTCTTCGGATCCTGACCATAATATTTACCGATGCGCTCAAAAACCTCACGCGCTAGTCCTCCGAAAAGTTTTGCTCGCTCGGCCGACCCAACATCGCTCCAACTCAATCCGCTAGCCATCATCCCGCCGAGATGGTTTCCCGGCTCTACGATGATCACACTCTTTCCCATTCGGGCCGCCTGCACAGCAGAGACCACACCACCGGAGGTGCCGCCGAAAACAACGATGTCATAGGACTTTCCGTGCTCTTCTGCAGGCATTGCAAGCTCGGAGAGTTGTGCGGATTTTAGACTCGACTTAGACGTATTTTTAGGAAAAGTCTTGGCAGGCATTGCTATTATAGCACGTTTCCCACCTCCAATATTGGCATCATATTGACCAGCAAAACTCCCACCGGGATCGGCACCATGGTTCGACCATATCACCAGCATTCCTTCCTTTGTGAAGCTTATTGTAGGATAAATATTCTGCCGGTCTTTCTTGTCCATTCCTGAATCATCAATAATTACCGGTTCCCCCCATGTCATCCCTTTATCCTCAGATACAGCATACACGAGTGGTGTACGTGGGAAGAATGCTCCCTGCTTGATGGGTTTAGCATGGTTATAAAAAACAATTAAACGGCCATCGGGTAAGGTTTTAAGCGTTAATGATGAGCATGCCGAAACTAAAGTTGTCGGAGACGGAGAGGACCATGTATCACCTCCATCATTAGAACGTGAACAAAATACACTCCCACTTCCGGTTCGTGCCAGCATCACCAATTGATTGTTTCCTGTCTCGGCAACGCATGGCTCTGCCATACCTCGGCCATCGTTTAAATCGGCTGGCTTTTGCGATTTTTCCCATGTTTTACCACCATCATCACTAAAAAAGCAAAGTCCAAGATTATGATCGCCTTCGGATTTACCCAAACCCTGAGTCATATGGCTGACCGGTACAATAAGGCGGCCATTACTCAACTGAATTAGACGGTCGTTCATTACATACCAAATTCCTTCGGGCTCGCCAACCAGTTTTGCTGGAGTCCAGTTTTTTCCATCATCTTCTGAAAATGAAATAATGGGTAATCCACCCCCCTTTAAATCTTGCACATGACGATGTGCCAAAAATGCCAGACGACCATCTTTTAAACGTAAAAACGAAATCCCGCCATCACTGATCATACCCGGCAAATTCCAGGCCATTTTCATCCGTCCTTCTTCATTCCAGGTGCGTCCGCCATCTTTGCTTCGGTAGAACATGGGTACCGGAAATTTTGCGGCAAGCTGTTCGAAATTAGTTGGAGGTCTACCCCATGGAGCGGCCATAAGGATATCTCCATTGTCAAACAAAAAGCTTCCGGGGCCGATAAAAGCACGTTCGGCGGTATGATGAATAAATATCTCAGGATCAACAACAAATTCAGCTTTGCGGAAACCTGAATAGTACTTTTGATCCAGAAATAGGGAATGATGGTCATCTTTTGAATAAGAAGTGTCGGCTTGTTGCTGTATGCTAACTGCCGTCTGTGCACATATATAAGTGGTCATAGTAAGAATCCACGCATATATAATAATGATTTCTCTCATTTCTTATGTTTTTAAAATATTTTCAAATCCTCTAAATCTATTTTTATCTTATGAGGGTCAAAATTTTCGTTTTTCTTTAAAAAAGGTCTATCCCTAAATTGACTTGATTATTCATTTCTATACTTAGACTTCCCCCCATCTTTACTTTCCATCACTTTTGCACCAAAATTCCTACCAATCGTAATGGTCTTATCATCTGCATCTAAATTAATGACACCTGTATTGCCTTTAAAAAAATTGCCCTCTACTAATACATCTTCCCCATTTTTTTCAAACTGTATGGCTGCCGCGGCCCCAGGACCTGTCTCAAATATGTTGTCTTTTAAAATGACTGGACCGTATTTACCTCCTTTTTGATAGGTAGTGAAGTAAATTTCAGAATAACTTTCCCAAGTGCCTGTTTTAAAGGTTTTTCTCCCTATCCATGGACCAGGATCACATTTTGTCGTATTATTTATAAAAATGTTTCCTTGCATGATCAGATTTTTGGGTTGGTTTATCCAACTTCCTCTTCCTCCATTTCTAAATGTGTTACCTATGACTGTTACATCTTCATTTGAACGTTCGATACTCATGATTCTTGAACCATTGGTTCCATTGACCGTATTTCCTATAATGCTTGAATTTTTAGAATATTCTGCCAAAAAAAATGCACCCATTCTGGCCCCTAATATTTGATTATTAGAGAAAATATTATTGTGGCAACTGTGTATATGCATGGCATCACCTAAAGCACTTATTTTGCAACCTGTAATTCTAGTATTTTTGCAAGCAACTAAATCAATACATCCTTTACCAGGTCCTGAACCTATGGGTGCATAAAGTACATAAAACGCATCTTGTAGGTTGTAGATTAAATTGGTTTGAGTCGCCGAAGCGCTCCCCTTGAAAGTAATAGGTTCCCCTTTGGGTTGATCACTTACTTGTATATACTGTTCATTGGATGTCACAATAAAATATTGTTTCCCCTTAATTATATTTTCAGGTAGTTTATCACCAAAAAAACAAACAGCATCCTTAGGTAAATTAGAGTTACTGATTGAAATGGGGTTTAGTTTATTGTCGAACAAAATTTTATTATCCCCATCATTCATTTTCAAGTTCGATCTAATTAAATCATTCCTAAAATATTTTTTAGCCATCGCTAGATCGGCCGGTGTATATTCATCCGAAAAAACAATTATTTGCCATAGCAGGCCATAATCCCACATGAATTTACCTGAGTCAATAAATGTGCAATTCTCAACGGATACATTAGTTGCAAAATTTTCAACAGTCGGCAAATCATGAACTTTCTTAAAGCCCTCTATATTGACAATTGCACCAGCGACTTTATTGGATGAAACATCCCTAAAAAGAATATGATCTGTTTTTCCCGATTCGCTCGTTGAAATAACAAAAATCCGAGTATTCACATTAGGCTCCCACGTATTTGGCGGATTGCGATGATCAAAACAATAGCCTTCAAAATGACCCCCAAACCAAGTGAAATTTTTAATATTTTCGCCTTTAAATACGACAATCCTGGCTTGATCACCCAAGGTTATGGGTAAATGAAAATTGGCACCGTAAGCAAACACCGTAGTATTAGATGGTAGGCTAATCGAGCTTAAGCCTGATACATAATACTCACCAGCTGGAATCGTTACCGTTCCTCCGCCGACCTTTGAAACAGCTTCAAAAAGTCTCTGAAATGCAGGCGTATCATCTGATTTCCCATTTGCATTTGGCTTAAACTGCGATAATTTAAAGGATGTCTTGGATGCAGATTGACTCATTACATTTCCCAAAGAAACCAATAGGAAGGACCCAACTAAAAGGATCAATAAACATCTTTTTTTCATGTTTTTTTGAATTAATTATTAAATCAAATTTTTAATATCAATTAAATACAATTGTCTTCCATCGCCTTCATGAGTTGAGTCAATGACCACTTTCTTGCCATCTGGACTAAATCGGGGATGCAAGTCACAGCGCCATTCACCTGTATATTCGATGGGTGAACGAAATTGACCTAAGTCGATTCGTTTATCGGTCGGAATATGATATAAATAGAGTGTTTGCAAACGATCTCTATTAGGATAATTATCATTTAGAATCCAATCCATTTTGTTTCCAACAGGTAAATAGGTCTGATGGCCATTTACTGGCATTTTTTCTTTTCCAATTCTTTTATATTTCCCTGTTTTATCTTCAATTTCATAAAATCCCATTTCCTCTCCTTCAGGTTTGGTATAAACGCTTACTTGTTCATTATTCTTCCACACAAAGTGAGAACTGAAGCCCGAGGGGTCTATGCAATAGAGGTCTTTGCCATTTGAATCACATGTAAACATTCTTGTGACAAAACCTCCTATTGCCATTTTTTGACGCTCATCTTTTTTAGCCCTCCATCGGTTTAGGAACAAAAATCGCTTTGAATCTGGACTAACTAAGAGATGATTAAACCAATGCCACTGATCTTCAACGGATTGCCCTTTACTAGGAATTTTGGCTATATCAGCAATGGAAAAAAGCATTTTACTTTTGCCGGTTTTAAGATCTATTTTATATAATCCTATGTCTTTGGGAGTTTTCTCTTCCGAAAATGGATCAGGAATGCCCGCATATCCATACCCAGGTCGAAGATCTTGAATACGTGAAAACTCGGTGCCAATAGCCCATTTCCCATTCGGACTAATGGTATATATTGCTTTAGACAATGTCCTAGTAAGTCCTGTTTTTACATTATAAATATGGCTGACAAATTGATTATCAATTCGGTTATTCCAAATAATTTCCGAATTTGATTTGGGAACCCATTGCAACATACAACCTTGTTGCCACCCCCATGCATTACTAGTTCCTATTTCAGTCCAACGATCACCCTCTTGCAAATCAATGATCCCAATTTTTACTATGTCTTGAGCTGTTGGTGTACGATGTTCAAAATCAACTTGCATACTTAATACATAGCGGCCTGTCGGGTCAAACTGCAGTTTATCATAATACCCAAACCAATGAAATTTTGAGCCTTTTGTGATTTTGCGAACGGGTGCTAGCATGGATTGCAGCGACGCACCATGATTTGAATTTGCTCCAAAAACAAAGGGCGACATCGAGGTGATTTTCAGAAAATTACGTCGATTAATTCCTGCTTGGTATTGTTTCATTTTTTAAAAGCTAAATAGGTTTATTTTTTCAGTCCTTTTAAGTCAGAATCGATGATTAAATCGCCTTTACCAGCATACACTTTTGCTGAGAAGTTTTCTCCTAACTTAATATTGTTAGTGGTTTTCAGATAATTATTCATGGCCTTATTAAGACTAATTAGACCTTGAATGATCACCAAATAAATTTAATATCCTTCACTTTGATTTGCTCTTTTTTATCCTTTGATTCTTTATTTGCAAATACAAAATAGACATCATGCACCTCATTAATTGGGCCCAGAACCGCATTAACTCTTTCCCCTTTCCGGTTTAAATAATAACTTTCAGACAAAATATTTGACGTTTGGCCTATTAATTTCCCTGTTGGAGAATCAATCCGGATTTCAATGCTCCATCCTGAATGGTTGCTCGTACTTGAAATTGATGAAGCAGTAAACTCAACCTGTTTTATACCCGTTAGGTCAATTTGGTTAAGCCCCAAAAAGGAACCAGAAGCTGTGGCTGTAACATCTGATTTGTCCAGGAAAATTTGCCGATTAAATTCAACGCCCTTGTATTGATCGACCCGCGATATAGGAACTAAAGAATTTCGCAAAATTATTTTATCTTCTGAAGTTTGTGCAGAAGCTAGTTTAGTTCCCTTGTCCGTGTAAGCCGCTCTAAAGACAAAGAAACCTTTATCTTTTTCGCCCTCAGGAGCATCTGTTTTATAGGCTCCTGTCAATGGCAAGGATTTAGTCTTAATTTGTTCTCCAATGGTTAAAATGTACTTTACAATGGTATTTGCATCCGTTTCTGACAGTGCAGGATGGGCTGGCATCATAAAATCTCCCCAGGAGCCATTGCCACCAGCAATGATTTTTTTTGCTAATCGATTTTGTGCACTAACATCTCCCTGATATCTTTTTGCTATTTCTGAATAGGAGGGACCCATGGATTTTAATAGAACAGAATGACAAGACTGACAATCACTTTTATTAATTAGTTGGTTAGCCAATACGGACTTCATGGGTACGTTACTATCCCATCGCATTTGTTGAATTTCAGAAAGATTAAATCCTTCTGGATAATCAATACTCACTGATATTTGGGAAGGATTAATTTGATTGTTACTAAGACTTCCATCTTCCTTATCGCTAACTATTAAGGAGTAATTAATTGTTTTGCCTGGGGAATAGAAACTTTTGTTTGCCCCTTTAAAATCAAATTTGACTAAAGGAGGTTCGTTCCCTGCGACAATTTCCATATACTTAGTGTTTTTTGCTCCTTGTGTATCCCTTACATGTAGCGCAACTTTATAAATCCCTGGCTTTGTAAATGTAACCGTTGGATTAGCCTGTTTAAATGTCTGAATTTTTTTGCCTTGGGATGTTATTTTCCATTCATACGTAATGGGATCCAAATCATCATCTTTAGACCCATCGGCAGATAACTGAACTTTTAGTGGAACTGCCCCTGCGGTTTTATTTGCGGATGCCTGTACAATGGGCGCGCGGTTACCGCTATTATATTCAATTTTAACTAGTTGGGATTCAGGACTACCTTTAAATACGTTTATGCCATATTCCAGCACATACAAGTCCCCATTAGGGCCAAAGTCCATGTCGATATCTCCATATTGTTTTACCTCAGGCAAGAACCGTTCCATGGAGGCATAGTTCCCATTTTCATCCATGGTGACCACCATGATCCAGCCTCGCACCCAGTCCGTTATAAACCATTTTCCTTCGTAGTAGCTAGGGAAAGGTCGCTTGGCCTTTTGGAAATTAGCTCGTCGGTAAATGGGTCCGCCAACAGCACTCATGCCTCCACTCCCCAATTTGGGGAATGTATCTGAAACTGCGTAAGGATACCAGATGAAAGCTGGCTGTGCAGGTGGTAGATTAACTAAGCCGGTATTATTTGGAGAATGATTGACAGGATGATTCGCATCAAATTTATCCCCTGATTTTCCTGATGCAAAGTCATAGCGTCGATACGCTTTATTATCGCCAACGAAATAAGGATATCCAAAATTTCCAGCTTTCCGGGCCTGGTTAAATTCATCGTATGCTCTAGGACCTCGTTCCTCAACGTCGTTGGCGCCATTCGGACCCACTTCGCCCCAGTAGAGCCAACTGGTTTTGCTGTCGACACTGAGTCGCCATGGGTTTCTGACTCCCATGACATAAATTTCTGGACGGGTTTCAGGGGTGCCTATCGCAAAAAGATTTCCCTCTGGAATCGTATAGGTGCCATTCGGTTCTGGATGAATGCGAATGATTTTTCCCCGAAGATCATTCGTGTTACCGGATGATTTTTGAGCATCGGCATTGCTATGTCCTGGACGTTCATCAATCGTCGAAAATCCACCACTGGTCTGTCCATTTTCCCCGGTAGCAAGAAGAAGATTTCCCTTCGTTTCAAATGCCATTCCTCCGCCAATATGGCAACAAACAGAAGGGTCAACCAGAATTTCGAGCAATATTTTTTCTGATTCCTTATTTAACTTGCCGCCGTTCCACTCAAAGCGGGATAATACATTTCTGGGCGGGCCCTTTAGCGGTGAATAATATAAATAGATCCAATGGTTTTGCGTAAAGTTTGGATCTAGTAAGACGCCCTGGATGCCATCTTCAGATTCGTTTGTCCCTCCAGCGCTTATTCCATCAAACGTGTGCCGAACGGGAATTTCGGCTATTATATGAACCTGTTTAGTCGTCGGGTCATAAACTTTTAGTCTCCCTTTTCTCTCAGCAAAAAATACCCGACCATCTTGCAAAATCTCCATTTGCATGGGCTCGTCGAGATTCTTGGCCAACACCACTTTGGTGAATCTATTCGCCTCTGGCTTTTTCAGGTCATCTGTTAAATGACTCACAGATTGGGCAGCATTTTTTATATCTGCGCGCTGACAAATTCCAACATTTAATTGGGTAAAAAAAGCAATTAAAATTAAAGCAATTCTAAAATTCATGTGAGTCGAATTAAACTAATCATTACAATCATTTCCAGGATAAGCGGGCGACATTTACCCCCCTGTTAGGATATTGAGCACTCGAAATATACCACTGTTTATCCTCTCCTTGAAATATTTCCGGTGCATGAGTAGCTAGTTCCGTAAGTAATGGGCTCCCATGGAAATCAAGGGGATTATCAGAACCATACACAAATGAACGCTCATCATATCCGTTACCATTTTTATTAGCGGTGTCCCAAAGGCACCAGAAAAGATAAAATTTACCGTCATATGGTACAATGGTTGGTGACTCGCATTGGAATGATTCAACGTCCCCTTTGTAAATTTCTACCGGTTCTGACCAGTTCTTCAAGTCTTTGGATGTGGACGCCTTAACGACGTTACCGGAGCAATAAACTAAATAGTACGTATCCTTCCAGACCATTAAGCTCGGATCGCGGCCATACTTTTCATTGATCTGAATAGGTCCTTGCGGCTTCCAGTCAAATAAATCCTTTGAAATTGCCATTCGAAAAGGGATAGGTCCATAGATCATTTTGAAAAGCCCACTTTGTTTGACAATGGTTGGGGCATGGTTGGAATTACCCTCTCCGGGACGCTGGGCTGGAGTAAGCACTTTGGGCTTATCAATCCATGAATTCTGCCTGAATGAGCTTTCAAGCGTTTTTGTGTCTGATACCGCATGGAAAGAGGCAAATTCACCCTGATGACGAGACTGACCTAGAGCTGATGCCGGGTGTGTGATCCCGAAGGAATGCCAGCGTTTATCTGGCCCTTTTATAAAACAATGATCATTGGTTTGCCATAGGGGATAATATTCTCCCGCTTTTAAATCTTTTGTGTCCGGACCTGTGAATAGATCCCCTTTGGGATCATAGATGTGGACATAATCCCCATCGATCACAGGAACAAAATATCCTTTTTGCTGCTTAGCCTTTTCTAATGGTCGAACTTGTGAGTAAACACTAAATGGGTTTGTGAAAATAAATAGGATTAAAAATGGTTTGATTAATAGTCTCATTTTATTTTCAAAATTGAAGGTTTGCATGATATTTCAGTTCAAGTTTAGTCAAATTATTTTACTCGATAAAATTTAGAATTCCTAAATAAAGAGTCTCTATTTTTTGATCGAATAAAATTGTAAATCTTGATTATTTCTGGCTATGATTAACTTTTTATTTTTCCCCTTACTATTTATAGGAATAATTGATTTTGCATCCCCCAGTATCCATAATCCCGATTTATTAGAAGATATATTTTTAAAATGACCTTTCCCAACATTTAAAAGGACAGTGCCATAGGAAGCATCGTATTGCCCTGTAAAAGATTCAATTCCGTAATCATTGCCTAGGGTTACAAGGTCATCAAGACCATCCCCATTGATATCTATAACCAAAATATCATTCACGGGCGCCCATTGAGCTTCTTGCGGAAGAGCTACCCACGTAAATTTGAAATTGCCTTGATTGATCAAAACCAAACTTTGAGAGTTTGCCGCTTTCTTAATCATCGAATTTTTAATGTCACTTTCTGATAAAATATCAGAGATACTGGCGTTTGAGTACGAGGAGAATGTTTGGAATTTTTTTCGAAGTGAAGGTAATTGTCGGCGTAAATCATCAAAAGCATGAACCGGATATTCTACTTCGCCCCAATAATTCGTTGATATGGCATCCCAAATTGAATTAGAATCAAAATCTCCTCCATAAACTTTAAAAGGCTTTTCTTGGGAAACTTTGACCGAGATATTGGTTCCTAGATTACCTAAAATCAAATCTAAATCTCCGTCTTTATCTATATCATGGGCTTTAACGCATCGCCAAAAACCCGAGGTTTTTTTCCCAAAATCACTTTTTTGAAGTTTCCCCCTTACGTTTTTGAAAATGGAAATTTCCATTAATTCTCCTACTATTACGAGGTCTTTCCAAGTATCATTATCTAAATCAACCCAGATTGCGTCTGTAACCATCCCAATTTCTCGTAATTCAGGGCAAATAGTACTTGTATTGTCAACAAAACGACCATTATTGCCTGTAAGCAATCTGCTAATGCCAGGCTTAGGGTATTGGGTAGGAATAGCCCGACCACCTCTAAATATATCTTGATCTCCATCTTTGTCAAAGTCGGTCATTGCCACTACCGAGCCAGCATTTCTGATTTCGGGAAGGAGTAAGGATAATTTAAAATTACCCTTTCCATCGTTTGTATAAAGCCTATCTTGATAAAACGCTGATCCGTCAAAATATTCATTCGAACCACTGACAATGTATAGGTCAAGATCTTTATCGTTATCAAAATCAAATAATTCTACATCTGTATCTTCTTCCTCTTTGGTTTTTACAGAATTGAGAAGTGGTTTTTTTTCAAATTCTCCATTGGGCTTTTGAATAAAAAATACGCCACTTTGTTTGTAGGCCCCGCCCACAAAAAAATCATCTAAACCATCCCCGTTGACGTCGCCTTTTGTCAGTTTTGGTCCCTCTTGAGATAATTTGTGTGGCAACAATGGTTCAGTAGAAAAATCTGTGAATGGAATATCGTCGTGTTTAAAATTGTTTTTGAAGAAAGATTCTGAGAATAAAAATTCAGTTTTAAATGGAATTTCATTTGCCTCCTGAGCATCAGATAGGTTAATTGTCAACTGTTGATTGATTTTAGGATTCTTTACCGAAATTTTCTTGTTGCCTAAACGAACATACACAGAGTCGATTTTGGTAGCCTGGCCTAATCCAAAATGAAGTATATTGGTGCTTGAGGATTGAAAGCCTCTTGTGCTATTCTGGTATAAAACTTGTTTGGTATGATTGCTGTAAAGTTCTACCCTTGCACCAACTGCCAGTTGATTTTGATCTAAGCCATTGATTTTTACAGACAAATAGTTGTTCGTTGATTGATTTTGATAAATATAAGCCAATTGATTCATGTTGTTAACGACTATATCGAGGTCGCCGTCATTGTCAAGATCTGCGTAAGCAGCACCATTAGATAATGAAGGTTCGTTTTCAAGCCAAAAATTGCTCATATCTTCAAATGAATTGTCACCAATGTTTTTATGAAAAACATTTTTCTTCGATATAGAAGGCATTTTTTTAGCATTTTCCTTCATGTAATTTTTAACATTTTGTCCTTGATTTTTTTCGGCAAAAGTTATGTTCCCTGTTATAAAATCTAAATCGGTGATATCTCTAAGGTATCCGTTACTAATAAATATATCTTTTTTGCCATCATTGTCGAAATCGGCAATGAGCGGGGACCAGCTCCAATCAGTTTGATGAATGTCGGCAAATTGCCCAATTTCTGAAAATCGCGGAACACTACTATTGAGCTTATTAAGACCATAATTTCCTTGATTAAGAAAAAGCATATTTCTCATAAATTGTGGATGGAAACCCAAGGTTTTACTTTTTTCAAAATAATAATTATTCGATGGATTGGCCATTTTTTTGAGCGCCGAATAATCGGATGGCATCATGTCTACGGTTAACAAATCTAAAAGTCCGTCGTTATTGATATCGGCAGCATCTGAACCCATTGTAAATTGTCCATGATGGGCCATGGATTGATTGGCTGTTTGCGAAAATGTCCCGTTTTTATTGTTGAGATACAAAAGATCATTGGCTAAAAAATCATTCCCTACAAAAATATCTTCCCATCCGTCGTTATTAAAATCTGCAATAGACAAGCCTAAACTCATTCCTTGATGAAAAATTCCAGCTTGCCTTGAAATGTCTTTGAAGGTATTGTTTCCCAGATTTTCGTAAAGTTTATCTCCCGAAACCATATGGTCATATTCCGATATTTCTTTTAATTCCATCGGATTTTTTGTGTTGTTTTCGCTGGTTATGATGAAAACATCAAGATCATTATCATGATCAAAATCAAAAAATGCGGCTTGAGTTGAAAAGCTCGTGTCGGCAAGGTTATATGCCTTAGCCTGTTCTAAAAATGTATTATTTCCTTGATTGATGTATAATTGATTTTCTCTGGATTTTGCCCCATGAACGCCTGATTTACAAACATATATGTCAAGTTTTCCATCCGCATTCACGTCAGCCATCGTTACACCAGTACTCCAGCCGCCTTGTTGAATATGGGCGGTTTTCGTTATATCCTCAAACTTTATTTCACCATTTTTTTCTGTTTTATTTAGGAATAGCTTATCTCCCGTTTGATTTCCTGAAAAATATAAGTCAGGTAAGCCGTCGTTATTTATATCGCCCACAGCCACGCCTCCACCATTGTAGATGTAAGAAAATTCGGTAAAATTCTCCTTCTCATTTTCTGCAATTTTATTTATGAAATTTAGGCCTGATTCAGATGCTGGAATTTTAATAAATAGATGTTTTTTTTTCTCGCATGAGGCAAGAAATAAAACAATAAGTAACCAAGTAAATTGAAATTTCATTTTTAACATATTTGTCTCTTTCTAGGAAAAGGGGAGCCACAATTGAAAATAAATTGCATTTGGGGCTTGTTTATATCTGGTTTTGCTAAGAGTGTTGTATCATGTATCCATGAGGTTTTAACTGACTCGTTTATTTTATCATTCAATGGTTTTGCCTATAATTTCCAATACATTCACTTATTGTCAGGGGTCGATTGTAAAATCGAAATGCCTTCACACTATTTTTTGCACTTAAATCACCGCCATTTGCTAAGTCACCTATCTTTATCTTATTCGTACCTATCGCATTCATTGTATTGTCTAATTGGCCCCATCCGAATACCCGTTCTTTGCCTCCGTCGTTGAACTTACCATTGATTACATAACTGATAACTTTTGAACGATAATCTACAATAAGAGAAATTTCGGTTGACCCAAATAATTTAACCACCCCAGTATCCGATGTCCATGATGAAGTTTTAACCCCATCAGTCATCGTAAATTTAACGGCGTTGTTTGCAGACATTTCAAGCCAAAAACCTTTACCTGCATCCCTGTTTTCAAAGATCACTTCCCCTTCTTTCAGCTTTTTTATGTTAGCAACTAAATTGACAGTGAAACCTTCCCCTTTCGAAGGCTCCTGAATGGAGAGGAGTTTAAATTCCTTGTTTATCAAATTATCTCCCGTTACATTTAAAGCAATCCCCTTGGTTGATATCTCACGTATATTTAACTGATTCCATAAGCGATTGAAAAAAGCAGAATCAATCTCGTGACTCAAAGCTTGCTCTTTGTTAGTCTCGGTAATCCAATACCTTCCGTCTTGTTCGATAAGGTCAGGATAGCTCATTCTTTCCTTTAATAGGTCGGGCGTATAAAATAAAATTTCTGGTTGGCTCCATATAATTTTTCCATTCTTCTCGATCCCGCCACTTATCCAAGCAGGATTGCGATTCTCATAAGTAGTACCGCCATTTACATGATGCCAAAAAAGGTATTTCCCATTTTTTGTTTTGAAAATGCGTGGACAGGCCCTTGGGTGCTTAATGAGCTCTCCCGTATAATAGGTGGGAATTTGTGGTGTAGTCCATGTTTTCCCTCCATCATAAGAATATGATTCAGCAGGGTGTCCCATCCCAGTGCGATACATGCAGTATAAGGTCCCATTGCTAAGCTCCACGATATTTTGCTCTTCTTGTACTGAACCAAAATCAGGGTTACGTAAACCTTGATCCCCTTCTGGCAAGTTATTCCAATGAAGTTTTTCAGGGTCACGTTCACTATTGATATTGTCACATCGCATAAACCAACCTTCCCCTTCCTCTTGCAAATATTTCCCTAGTTTGGTAAAGGCTAGCATCATTCCTTTTTGACCTACTTGAATTGGTTTCCCAATTCCCCATAGAATTTGCACCTTGCCAGCCCAATCATTTTTACGGTCGACCAACGTAGTTCTTATGGGTAATCGATACCGTTTAGACCAAGTTGCACCCTGGTCATCCGAATATTTGAAACAATACCAACCAAGCATATCTTCTCTGATATTCTCAATAGAATTCAACCTATGTATTTTATCCCCATTGTAATTATAGAATACATAGACACGACCAAAATGGGTCTTATAGGGTATTGCCCATGATGCTGATTCTGCCGATGACTCTTCAATAGAAACAGGCTTTGACCAAGTATTTCCTTTGTCATGGGAGACGGAGGAAACGATATGTTGTCCTCCAGAACCTTCTGCTCCTGCTCCAGTTGTGAACACACATAGCCACTCCTTCGTATTTAAAACCACTACATAGGGTTGATCAATATACCCGTTCCGATAAATTGATTTTCCATTCAATCGTTCACGAAAGTCGAAGGATATGGATTGAGAGAAGGTATAAGACCCGATCATCAAAAAGCAATGCAGTAGAATAAGTCTTTTCATTTAGTTTTCATGCGCTGATTTGAATGTAGCATTAACTTTATTATAAATAAAACAAATCACATTTTTAATTCAAGCAACATGTAAAAGCGCATCAAGGATTGATTTTCAGTTGCCTGAATTGATTAATCCATTTTTCTTTTTTTGGATGAATCAGGTTAGGGTTGGATCGGATTTTAGATATGCCTTAAAATTAAATGTCGGCTCAAACCAATTAAGTTTTAGAGCCGACATTTAAATTTTATCACCTAAATAATTTGATAAATTATTTAGGGTACTGCGTCAGATTTGGCATTACACCCAATTCAGCTTGGGGTACAGGGAAAAATTCATTTCTACCTTTAACAAAACCTTTTGATTTCAATACGGTTTCCGCAATTCCCCAACGAGCCAGGTCAAAGAAACGATGTCCCTCAAACATAAGCTCTAAGCGTCTTTCTTGACGAATAATTGTCCGCAATGCTGTTTGATTAGTTTCCGTTACAGCCGGCATTTTTGCTCTTTCTCTAACTTGATTAAGCGGAACAAGGGCTTCAGAACCTTTGCCTACTTCGTTTAACGCTTCGGCTTGATTGAGTAAAACTTCAGCATATCGAATGATATGATTATTAACATCAAAAGAATTAGCGTTATTCATATCCTTACCTTCAGGTAAAAATTTACGAACGTTGGCATTGTTGAAATGCGTAGGGCGCATAGGTGCACTAGGGAAGGGTTTTGGCCCTTTGCCATCTACATCGATAGAATCGGCAGGTACTGCGCCAACCACTAAAATAGACTTTCTGCGTTGATCACCCTTTGGAAATATAGTGACCGTTTCTTTACTTGGCGTGTACCAGTTTGCCCAACCTATAACAGGGCTCCACATAGCAGCGATCGAGTTTTTACTATCTGCTGCAAAATAAGCAGGTGCAAATGTAACCGATTGAAACTCCATTAAAGATTCTACGCTATTTTCATTTTTTCCGTTGAACAAGGAAATAAAATCGGGAACCAATCTGTATCTACCTAAATCAACAACTTGTTTTGATGCATCGGCAGCTTGTTGCCATTTATTTTGGTATAAATACACACGTCCCAAAATACCTAATGCAGCACCTTTTGTTACCCGACCTACTGGATTACTATTAGTTACAGGCAGGTTCGGTATAGCAGCATTTAGGTCCGCTTCTATTTGTTTGTATACATCTGCTATCGGCGTACGTGCTAGTTTACGGTATTCGCTTTGTGTCAAAACTTTATTCACTAAAGGCACGTCTCCAAAAGTAATGACCAAATTCCAATAATAAAGGGCTCGTAAAAAAGTTGCTTCGGCTAAATACTGTTTTTTCAAGTTTTCATCCATGACAATTGTCGGTACCTTTTGTAAGTATGTATTAGCTCTAAAAATACCCGCATAACAATCATACCAACGAGACCAAATAAATATATTCTCCGGCAACCAACGGTAATCACTAACGGCTTTGAATTGAAATCCATAGTCACCATTATCACCCGTTTGCTCTTCAATATTATCAGATGAACACTCGCCTAAAACGACAAATGATTCTCGATAAACCCCTTTTCTACTGATGGGATCATACACACCAGTTAAAGCTTGCTCTGCATCTTTGACAGTTTTATAAAAATTATCTTCAACGATGCCATTGGTAAATTGTTTGGTTACAAATTCTTC